>CAWGVK010000024.1:0-108285 GCA_963825985.1 uncultured Actinomycetota bacterium
AGCAGATAAACCGCGTAGATCGAACCGCTGATGCGATAGACCGCGTCCGCGGCCCACCACGGCAGCGGCGGATGCTTCCAGTAGCCGAGCTGCCATTCGCGCCCGAGCGCCAGATCCTCGACCAGGTCGAGCTGGAGATTGTGCGACAGCAGTGCGGGCAGGACGGTCCAGATGATGAGATGCAGGCCGAGCAGCGCGGCAAGGCATCGGCCCGGTTCGCGCCGCGCATAATCCACCAGCGCGGAAAGCCGCGAGGCGGATGCGTGGGCGACGTCGGACATGCCTGCTCCAGTGTTCGGCATTTTCTGCGGACGTGACGCTTCCGGAAAATGCTCTACATTGCGTCGCCGTCGGATGAGAGACCGGGCGGGCGCCTGCCGTCAACCGGCGAAAAATTACGGAATTGTCATGACCGCGGGGGGCCCGGACGTCTCGATCGTGCTGCCGGCCCATAACGAGGCCGGAATATCGCGCCCATCGCGGCCGCGATCACACAGGCGATGGCCGGACGGGCGCTTACGAGATCATTTCGTCGACGACGGCTCGACCGACGGCACGCTTGCGGCCATCCGTGCAGCCGCGCGCGATCCGGCGATTCGCTACGTGTCGTTTACGCGCAATTTCGGTCATCAGGCGGCGCTGCGCGCCGGCCTGCGCCACGCGCGCGGACGCGCCGTCATCGTGATGGATGCGGATTTCGAACATCCGCCCGAACTGATGCCGAAGCTGATCGCGCAATGGCGCGGCGGCGCCAAGATGGTGGCGACGCGCGCGCCGACGATGACGGCGTGCTCGGCGGTGCAAGCGGCTATCCTCGAAGCTTTATTACCGCTTCCTCGATACAATCGGCGACGTGCGCATCGAGCCGGGCAGCGCCGACTACATGCTGCTCGATCGCGCGGTGGTCGACGCGTCAACGGCTCGAAGACCAGGAGATGTTCCTGCGCGGCCTGGTGCGCTGGCTCGGCTTTCCGATCGTCACTGTTCCCTACAGGCGCGGCGCGCGGCAGCACGGCGAAGCAATATTCTCGCTCCGCCGGATGGTGGAGCTCGCGCTCACCGGCATCGCGGCGCACAGCGTGCGTCCGCTGCGCTTTGCGATCTGGCTTGCGCTCGCCTTTGCGCTGCTGAGCGTGCTGTTCATCGTGTACTCAATCGTGAGCTTCCTGTTCGTCCAGCACACCGTCGCGGGCTGGTCCTCGATGGTGGCGGCGATCGCGATTCTCGGCGCCGCGCAACTGCTCGTGCTCGGGATCATCGGCGAATATGTCGGCCGCATCCTGCGCGAGACACGACGCCGCCCGAGCTACATCGTGGCGGAGACGGAAGCGGAGCGGGAGACGGCAGCAGGCGTTGCTACGCAGTAGCCGCCGTCTCCGTCACTTCGTCGGTAAAAACCTTGAAGTCCGCAAGCGTGCACGGGCCGAAAGACGTGACCATCGCGACGTCGGTGGCGTCGCGCCCGCGCGCCATCAGGATGCGGCCGAGGCGCGGCACGTTGTTGCGCGGGTCGAAGATGTGCCAGCGGCCGCCGAGATAGGCTTCGACCATGCGGCAAAGTCACCGGTCCAGGTGACGATCGCCTGGTCGAGCTCGTCGCCGGCGGTGCGGATGCTCAGGGAGGTGACGATGCCCCCGAGGGAGATGACCGCGACCTCGGTGGTGCCGCCGCCGACGTCGACGACCATGTTGCCGGTGGGCTGGTGGACCGGCAGCCCGGCGCCGATCGCGGCGGCCATCGGCTCCTCGACGATGTAGACCCGCCGGGCGCCGGCCTGGTAGCCGGCCTCCTTCACGGCTCGCTGCTCGACCGCGGTGATCCCGCTCGGCACGCAGATGACCATGCGGGGCTTCGCGAAGTAGCGGCGGCGGTGCACCTGCTGGATGAAGTAGCGCAGCATCTGCTCGGTCGCCTCGAAGTCGGCGATGACGCCGTCCTTGAGCGGACGCAGGGCGGTGATGTTGTCGGGGGTGCGGCCCACCATCCGCTTCGCCTCGTGCCCGACCGCGAGCAGCTCACCGGTGGTGTCGTTGAGCGCGACCACGCTCGGCTCGTCGAGCACCACGCCCTTGCGCCGGACGTAGACCAGCGTGTTGGCGGTGCCGAGGTCGACGGCCATGTCACGACCGATGATGCTGTTCGCCATCCGCGCACGCCTCACTGCTCGTGCGCGACCGGGGAAGAGGTACGCGGGCGCACGATCCGCCGTACCCGGTAGCGAGCGTAAGCAGAGTGACGGGTGTGACGCAGGAGGCACGCCGGGTGTGTCGCGGCAGGCTTGGCGCCTGGTCAGCCGAGCGGCTCGTTGTCGGCGTCGCGGCGCAGCCAGTAGTCGCTGTCGTCGGCCGACACCTCGAGGCAGGGACCGCTCAGCTGCACCAGCACGAAGTCGCCGGCCGCGGGCCGCTCGACGACGCTGACCTCCACGCCGTCCCGGGTGCCGCGCAGCACCGACGCGCCGTTCTCGTCGGTGACCTCGCCGAGCTCGGCGTCGAGGCCGGCCAGGTACGGGCGCGTCGCGGTCGCGCCGGCGTCGACCCGGGCGTCGTACCGGTACTGGAAGCTCTCGAAGCGGTCGATGCCGCCGCTGCGGCAGCCCTGGAAGCGGCCGCCCGCCTGGGTGCGTCGTCCGGTCAGGCCCTCCTCGACGGCGGCCAGCGTGCGTGTCGCCACCGCTCGGACGTCGACCCGCTGCTGCTCCAGCGCGTCGCGGGAGGTCTCGGCCGGCTCGTCGTCACCCATGCAGCCAGTCAAGCCGGTCAGGGCGGCAACGAGCAGGGCGACCAGCGGCCGGGTCACCGGGTCGCCGGAGTGGTCGGGTCGCGGTCGAGCTCGGGGTCCTGGACGCCGCCCCACCACGGGTCGTAGTTGTGGTCGGCCTCGAGGACGCCGTCCTCGCCGTTGCCGTTGATGATCTGGCCGATGTTGTAGAGCGACTCGGTGTCGTGGTCGAAGTAGCGCGAGTGCTGGCCGAAGTCGGGGTAGCCGGGGCGGGACTCGTCCTCGGCCTGGAAGCGGTTGGCGCCGAAGTCGTCCTCGGCCGGGTCGTCGCCGAGGCCGGCGCCGCCGAGGGTCTCGAGGTGCACCCAGCCGTGGTTGGCCAGGTAGGTGACCGGGTCGCGGCTGTTGGCGCCGGCCCACACGTGCTCCGGGTCGACGCCGGTGTCGCCCGCGTTGTCGGTGTCGCCGCCGACGCCGGGACTGCCGACGAACACCAGCTCGTCGACGTCCAGGCCGTGGTCGTGGGCGGCATGCCCGGTCGTGGTGGAGCCGTAGCTGTGGCCGATCGCGGTGAGATGGGCGGGGTCGCCGTCGTGGGAGGCCCGCAGGCCGTCGATGGTGTCGGCCAGCCGCTCGCCGCCGGCCTCGGCCATGCCCTCGGTGGCGACGCCGGCGCCGTCCCAGCCCTCGTCCCAGGGCGCGTTGTCGGGGGCGTCGTACCCGATCCAGAACATGGAGGCGTTGGTGGCGTCGGGGTCGAGGTAGCGGCTCGCCTCGTAGACGGTGGCGGCCCGGTCGGCCTGGTACGGCGCGCTCTCGCCGTCGGTGCCGAAGCCAGGGGTGAGGACCGCGACGTTGTCGGCCGTGTCGAGGTTGCCGGCCGAGATCGCGACGGCGCCGTCGCCGTCGAAGGCGCTGGGGTCGTAGATGTAGAGCTGCGTCTCGATCGGCTCACCGGTGATCGGGTCGACCCGGCCCTCGATCTCCGCGCGCGCGTCGCGGGCGGCCCGGGCGTTCTCGAGCCAGGTGCGCTCGTCGTCGGTGATCAGTCCCTGCTCCTCGACGTGGCCCCAGTCGGCCAGGTCGCGGTCGAGCGCCACGGTGTTGGCGTCGTCGCGGGCGCCGGCAGGGATGCCGTCGAGGTTGCCGATCGCGCCCGGAGCGGCCGCGATGATCGCCTCCTGCTGCTCGCGGGTGAGGCCGTCCCACCAGCGGTTGACCTCCGCCGGAGACGACCCCGCGGGCGGCTTGGTCGCCAGCGCGGCATCGGCCGGGTCGGCGACGCCGCCGTAGAGCCGGTCAACGGCGTCGAGGTCCATCACCCGGGTGAAGGCGTCGACCATCGCGCCCTCCTCGGTGGTCACCGCCGTGCTCCACGTCGCGACGTCGGTGTCGAAGGCCTCGACGTACCCCTGCACGCGGGTGCAGTCGTCCTGCAGGTCGGTGGTCTCGGCCGGGGTCAGGGCGCGGCCCGCCTCGCCCTCGAGGTAGGCGATCTGTTGCATCAGGTGCTCGCGCCGGTCGACGAGGTCGACGCGTTCGGTCCCGAGCGTCGTCATCTCGTCGGCGTGGGCATCGACGCGCTGGGCGACTCCGCGCAGGGCCAACGACATGGCGTCGGCCTGCCGGCCGAGGGGCGCGATGCCCTGGTGGTACGCCGCCGCGCCGCGCCCGGTCCAGTCGCCGATCCGGGCGCCGCCGGCGACGAACGTGCCCGCGTCGTCGACCTGAGCGGACGCCGCGAGCAGCTGGCCGCCGCACGACCGGACCGCGCCGGGGTCGACGGTCAGGGTCGGGATGGTCCGCGGCCGGCGCGGCAGCGTGATCATCACCGCTCCTCGGTGGAGTAGGGCAGCAGCGCGACCATGTCGTCGAACGAGGCGCGGTCGGTCGCGAGGTAGTCGTTGATCGTGACCCGCAGGCCGTCGGCCTGGCCCTCGCAGGCGTCACCGAGCGAGCGCGTGTGCCGCTCCCACCTCGACACGAACCGGCTCGCCGCCCCGGCGACCGGCGAGCTGAACCCGCCGGTGCCGGCGTCGCCGACCTGTCCGGCGGCGGCCTCCAGGTCGAGGTGCTGCTCGTCCCACTGGCGCGACGCGGCGCCGACCGAGGCGGGCACGACCTCCATCACCGGTCACCCGCGTCGGTGGTCTGGTCGCGCACGAGGTCGCGGGCGCGGTCGGCGCCGACGTAGAGCGGTGACGACGAGAGGCCGAGCACGAAGACGCCCGACTCTGCGTACGACGCCGTCAGCTCCAGCTCGTCGAGGAACGCCACCAGCCGCTCGACGGCCCCCGGTGGGCGGCTGACCTCCCACCCGTGGCTCTCCAGCTCGTGCCGCAGGCTCACCAGCACGGGGAAGCCGTCGGCCCGGCGGCTCGTGAGCCGGGCTACGGCGCGCACGGCGCCGGGGTCGGCGGCGTACGACCACCGGGCCTCGGGTCGCTCGAGTGCCTCCGGAGCGGCCGCCGACCACAGGTGCCGGGCCTGGACGGCGACCCGGATCAGGGTCTCGGCGACCTCGTCGCCGGGCACCACGTCACGCTCTCGCCTCGGCGTCTCCGGTGGGAGGACGACGAGGTCGACGTCGGGATGGCGTCGGTGCAGCGCGGCGAAGAACGGATCAGGGAACGCCGGTGAGGCCATGCACGGGAGCCTGCCCCGGTAGACCGCCGCAGAAACGGCCGGGTCGTCAGTCGGTCAGCGCGGGGAACCAGAGCGCGATCTCGCGCACGGCCGACTCGGGCGAGTCGGAGGCGTGCACGAGGTTCTCGCGGTTCGACAGCGAGAGGTCGCCGCGGATCGTGCCGGGGGCGGCCTTGCGCCCGTCGGTGGCGCCGTTGATCGCGCGGACGACGTCGATCGCCTCGTCGCCCTCGAGCACGAGCGAGACCAGGGGGCCGCTCGTCGCGAAGTCGCGCAGCGGCGGGTAGAAGTCCTTCGCCACGTGCTCGGCGTAGTGCTGGTCGGCGACGGTGGCGTCGATGGTGCGGTGCTCCATCGCGACGATCGTCAGCCCCTTGGCCTCGAACCGCGACAGCACCTCCCCGATGAGTCCCCGACGGACGGTGTCGGGCTTGAGGAGGACCAGGGTGCGCTGCGTCATGTCGCGCAGCCTAGTGAGGTGCCCGGCGCGTCAGGCGAGGTCCCCCGCCCGCGCCACCACGTCGGCCGGGACGTCGTCGTGCGAGTCGTCGCCGGACACGGGTGCTCCGGCGACCCGGCGGAGCGGGATCACGCCGCCCCAGACGCCGGCGGCGACGTCGTCCGGCTCGTCGACCGGGCCCTCGGCGCGGACCTTCATCGACGCCTCGTGCAGCGGGACCGCGAGGACCGACGTCGCGGCCAGCTCCTTGCGGGTGCTCGGCCGCAGCGTGCCGGAGCGCCCCGGCACCATGTGGTCGACGGTGAGGGCGAGGGCGTGCTGCTTCTCGTCGGGGTCGGAGACGATGCGTGCCTCGCCGATCACCACGACGGAGCGGTAGTTCATCGAGTGGTGGAACGCCGAGCGCGCGGTCACGAGACCGTCGAGCTCGGTGACGGTGACGCACACCGTGGTCGATGCGGCGCCGGTGAGCCAGCGGGCCGCGACCGAGCCGTGGATGTAGAGCGTGCCGTCCGGGTCGGGCCCGTCGAGGTCGACGGCGAACGCGACCGGCAGCACGACGGGGTGCTCACCCGTGTTCACCCCGACGTGCGCGACCAGGGCGTCGGCGAGCAGCGCGTGCATGGACTCCCGCTCGCGCTGCGCGCGGTTCTGCCCGCGGCGGACGGTGGTGCGGTCGGACGGCGACAGCGAGGTGCTCACCCGACTAGCCTGGCAGTCGAGTGGCCTGGACGCACGGGCCACTTCCAGACCAGTCGAACAGGACACTCGTGCCCACGCTTCCCGTCACCCTCGACCGCAGCGCCGCCGAGCCACTGCACGTGCAGCTCTCGTCGCGGGTCCGTGGCCTCGTGAGCGGCGGCACGCTGCACCGCGGCGAGCGACTGCCGAGCTCACGTGCCCTGGCCGCCGACCTCGGCGTCTCGCGCGCGGTCGCCGAGCAGGCCTACGAGCAGCTCGTCGCCGAGGGCTGGCTCGAGACCCGGCACGGCGCGGGCACGTTCGTGGCGTCGGCCGGCTCGCCGGGCACCCGGCCGGCGACGCCGCGCCGGGCGAGCGTGCCGCCGTCCCGGCTCCGCCTCGACACCGGCACCCCGTGGGTCGACCCCCGGCACGCGGCCGGGTGGCGGCGGGCCTGGCGCGAGGTGTCGGCTGCCTCGCCGCCGCGCGGGTACGACGACCCGCGCGGCCTGCCCGACCTCCGCTCCGCGCTCGCCGACCGGCTCGGCCGGCTGCGTGGGGTGGCGTGCGACCCCGACGAGGTGCTGGTGACCGGGGGCACCACCGACGCCCTGCGGCACCTGCTCGGCGTGCTCGAACCCGGGCCGGTCGGCGTCGAGGACCCCGGCTACCGCGCGGCCGTCGAGACGGTCCGCGCCGACCGTCGCGACGTGGTCGACCTGCCGGCGGCCGAGCCCGTCACGGACCTCTCCGGTGTGGTGGCGGCGTACGTGACCCCGGCCCACCAGCACCCGCTCGGCCGGGTCATGCCCGCTCCCGACCGGCTCGCGCTGCTCGAGGCCGCCGGAGCCGCGGGCGCCGTCGTCGTGGAGGACGACTACGACTCCGAGTTCCGGTACGACGTGGCGCCGGTGCCGGCGCTCGCCGCCCTCGACCGCGCCCGCGTCGCCTACCTCGGCACCGCCTCGAAGTCGGTGGCGCCCAGCCTGCGGCTGGGCTGGCTCGTGCCGCCGCCCCACCTCGTCGATGAGATCTGCCGACACCGCGAGCTGCGCCACGACGGCGTCTCCTGGCCGGTGCAGCGGGCGTTCGTGGCGCTGCTGCGCGACGGCTACGTCGACAAGGTGGTGCGGTCGGCCCGTCGCGTGTACGCCGAGCGGGCCCCACGGGTCGCGGCCGTGCTGGCCGAGCACGCGCAGCCGGCCGGGCCCAGCGCCGGCATGTACTCGACCTGGCTGCTGCCCCACGACCGCGCCCGGGCGGCGCAGGCCGCCGCGCGCCGGGCCGGCTTCGAGGTCAACCTGCTCGCCGACTACGCGCGATCGAGCGGCGTCACCGGCCTGGTCGTCGGGTTCGGCGGCGTCACCGACGCCGAGCTCGACCGGGCCCTGGCCGCGCTCGGCCGCGGGCTCGAGGGCTAGGGCTCCTGCTGGGCGTCGAAGGCGGCGTACGCCGCCGCGCGCTCGGCCTCGATCTTGCGGCCGAGCAGGTACGCCGAGGCCCACAGCACGGCGAAGAGGCCGCCGAGGAAGTACATCGTGGCCACCAGCAGCCCGAGCGCGATCGCCGCGCCCTGGATCAGCCAGCCGAGCGCGTAGCCCCACTCCTTGCGGAGCATCCCCGCGACCAGGACGCACGCCACGGCGAGCCCCAGGCCGATCGGCAGCGCGGTCGACGGCGCCACGTCGGCGACCGAGATCATCACCGGCGTGCTCAGCGCCAGCGTGACCGCCTCCAGGGTGAGGACGGCGGCGCACATGGCCCGGCGCGGCGAGCGGTCGCGGTCACTCATCCGGGTTGGTCACTCTCGTCGTCCCTTGAGCAGCGTGCGCGCCTCCCCCACGGTCACGACCGACCCGGTGACCAGCACGGCACCCGAGCCGAGCGGCGACCCGAATGCCTCGCCGGCCTCGGCCAGTGCCGCGGCCTGGTCGATCGCGTCGGCGAGCCGGGGCTCGACGGTGACCTGGTCCTCGCCGAACACCTCACGCGCGACCCGTGCCAGCTCGGCGGCGGGCATCGAGCGCGGCGTCGAGTTCTGCGTGCACACCACGTGCGCCAGCGCCGGCTCGAGGGCCGCCAGCAGCCCCTCGGCGTCCTTGTCGAGCATCACGCCGATCACCCCGATCAGCGGGGAGAACTGGAAGGAGTCGTCGAGCGCCGCGGCGGTCGCCTCGGCGCCGGCCGGGTTGTGGGCGGCGTCGAGCACGATGGTCGGGCTGCGCCGGATCACCTCGAGCCGCCCGGGCGAGGTGACCTCGGCGAACGCGCCGCGCACGATGTCGTCGTCGAGGGGCTGGTCGCCGGCGAAGGCCTCGACCACCGCGAGCGCGACGGCGGCGTTCTGCGCCTGGTGGGCGCCGAAGAGCGGGATGAACACCTCGTCGTAGCGGCCCCGCAGCCCCTGCAGCGAGACCACCTGGCCGCCGACGGCGGGCAGCCGTGAGACCACCCCGAAGTCGACACCTTCTCGGAGCAGGGTCGCCCCCACCTCGGCGGCGTGCTCGGTGAGGACGATGTCCGCCTCGGGCGGCTGCTGGGCGACCACGGCAAGGGCCCCGGGCTTGATGATGCCTGCCTTCTCGCGGGCGATGCCGCCCACGGAGTCGCCGAGGTAGCGGGCGTGGTCGACCGCGATCGGCAGCACCGCGGCGACGTCGGCGTCGATCACGTTGGTGGCGTCCCAGGTGCCGCCGAGGCCGACCTCGACGACGGCCACGTCGACCGGGGCGTCGGCGAAGGCGGCGTACGCCATCGCGACCACGGTCTCGAAGAACGACAGCGGGTGCGGCTGGTCGGCGTCGACCAGGCCGATGTACGGCGCGACGTCGTTGAACGCCCGCACGAACGCCTCGTCGTCGAGCGGCTCGCCGTCGATGCTGATCCGCTCGGTCATCCGCTCGACGTGCGGCGAGGTGAAGCGGCCGGTGCGCAGGTCGAGCGCGCGCAGGAGGGTGTCGACCATCCGCGACGTCGAGGTCTTGCCGTTGGTGCCGGTCAGGTGGATCGAGCGGAACGTCGTCTGGGGGTCGCCCAGCAGCTCGCAGAACGCCCGGATCCGGTCGAGCGACGGCTCCAGCCGGGTCTCTGGCCAGCGCGACAGCAGCGCGTCCTCGACCTCCGCGAAGGTCTCGGCGAGGCGGGGGGCGGCGGGGTTGTCACTCAGGTCCGACATGTCGGGACGAGTCTAGGGACGAGGCAAACCCGGTGGGTCGGCGCGTCGTCGGCGCATCGGGGGCTCAGGTGCGCTCAGCCCGGTCGACCGAGCCCGGCCAGCACCGGCAGGGCCGCCGCCGGCCCGGGCAGCTCGCCCATCGCCGTCGCGACGCGGCGCGCCGAGGCGGCGTACGTCGGGTCCGTCAGCAGCCGGCGCAGCTCGTCTGCTCCTCGCGCCACCGCCCCCGGCCCTCGCGCGACGGTGAGGCCGGCCCTCACGGCCGCGACGTGCTCGCCGTTGACGACCTGGTCGAAGGTGAACAGCGGCACCACCACCTGGGGGACACCCGCTGCGAGGGCGCCCATCGTGGTGCCGAACCCGCCGTGCCCGAGCATGGCGGTGGCGTGGGCGAGCACCTCGTCCTGAGGCCACCACTGCTCGACGTGGGCGTTGGCCGGCACTGGTCCGAGGCCGGCCGGGTCGACCCGGCGTCCGACGGTCATCAGCACCCGCGCCTCGAGCTCGGCGACGGCTTCCAGCGCCTCTCCGAACGCCCCGGCGAACGGCGCGATCGAGCCGGTGACCGAGCCGAAGGTGATGTAGACCAGGGGCAGGTCCGGGTCGCCCCACTCGGGAGGTCCGAGGGGGCCGGCGGCCGACGGAGGTTCGTGGAACCGTCGATAGGCGTCCACAGCGCGGGGCACCTCCCCGACCGCGCGGTCGAGGACCTCGGGTACCAGGCTGAACACGGGCTCGGAGGCCAGAGCGACCGGCATCCGCCCTGCTCCGAGACCGGCCAGCCCACCCAGCTCCTCCAGCGGCTCGCGGACGGCCTCGGCGAAGCGGGTGGCGACCTCGTGCATGCCGATGCACACGTGCACGTGGGGCACGCCGGCCCGCTCGGCTGCGACGAGCGAGGCGAGCTCGGCCGACTCCCGGAGCACCACGTCCGGACGCCACCGCTCGACCGTCTCGAGCATTGCCGGCAACCCTGCCTGAGCATCGATCCGCCCGAACACCTCGCGGACCACGACGTCGTCGGCCTCCTCGAAGGGCAGGCTCGGCAGGCTGGCCATCACGGGACCCACCTGGTCGGGCGGGGCATCGGCGAACGGCTCGTGCCGGAACCCGGCCCGCTGCACGGCGCCCGCGTACGACGCGGGAGCGGCCACCCGCACCTCGTGGCCGGCCTTCGCACCGGCCCGTGCGAACGGCACGATCGGCCCGAAGTGGCCGTCGTTGGCCGTCGTGGCACACAGGATGCGCACGAGCCGAGAGTCCCACTGCGGGTGAGTCTCGGCAACAGGACACCAGACGCGCCGTGACAACCGAAGCGCCGACCCGCCTCGTCGTGAAGGGTGAAGGGGTGAGGCATGGAGACGACCATGAGTGAGACGACCCGCTCGGCGGCCGGCACCACGTTCGACGACTTCGTGGCCGCGCGGTCGACGGCGCTGTGGCGCAGCGCCTTCCTGCTGACCGGCGACGCCCAGAAGGCCGAGGACCTGCTGCAGGCCGCCCTGGTCAAGGCCTGGCGGCGCTGGGACGCGATCGTGAAGCGCGAGGCGGCGGAGACGTACGTGCGCAAGGCGATGGCCACCACCTACACCGACTGGTGGCGCCGCCGGTGGCGCGGCGAGACCCCCACCGAGCTGCTGCCCGACGAGGGCGAGCCCGACGAGACCGCCACGGTCGACGTACGACGCGACGTGCTGGCCGCCCTGGCCACGCTGCCGCGGGGCCAGCGGGCCGTGCTGGTGCTGCGGTACTTCGACGACCTCACCGTGCAGCAGACCGCCGACACCTTGGGCATCTCCGCCGGCACCGTCAAGAGCCAGTCGGCGCGCGCGGTCGCGGCGCTGCGCTCCTCCCCCGCCCTCACCGACCGACTGACCGGAGATCCGACATGACCGACGACCAGATCAAGGACCTGCTCGACAGCACCGCCCCCGGCCGGCCCGACCTGACGCCCGGCGAGCGGGTCGGCGCCGTCACCGCCCGCGCCCGAGCCACCCGGCGCCGCGGCCGGGTGCTGGCTGCCGCCGCGGCGATCGCCGTGGTCGGGGTCGGGGTCGGCGTGCCGGTGGCGCTGTCAGGAGACGACGCGGACCGGGGGCCGGTTGCGGCCGACCCGAGCGAACCCCCCGCGAAGGCCGCGCCCTGCCCGGCCGAGCCGATCGACGCCGAGAAGGTCGGCTCGACGCCCGACCTGCCCGACGGTGCGGTGTCGGCTCGCCTGTGCCCGGCGACCTTCCAGGGCTCGGTCGGCGATCTCGACCGGCTGCCCACCGAGCCGCTCACCGACGACGTCGACACCTTCCTCGACGCCCTCCGCGCCCTGCCACCGGGAGAGCTCGACGCCGAGTGCGCGCTGGTCCAGATGGCTCCCGAGCCCTGGGCCCTCGTGGTGGGCTACCCGGACGGCGACGTGACCTTCGGCTCCACGATGCGCAGCTGCAGCGTGGTCTCGGTCGCGGGTGTCGACCGCACGGTGGAAGCCGTGCTCGAGACCTACACGGCCGCGGTACCCACCCCTGGAGGTGCGCCCCCGTGCCCCGCACCGACGTCCGGGGGCCTGCGCAGCCTGGAGGCCCAGGCTGACACCTACGACGGCAGCTTCACCGACTTCGTGCCGGTGGCCGCCAGCCTGTGCTACGGCGTCGACCCCATGGGCGGCCCCGAGTACGCCGAGACCGAGGCCGCGCTCGGTCAGGACGCGATGTCCCAACTCTTCTCCGAGGCCGGTCGGGCGATGTCGGGCAGCCCGATCGAGGGCGGGATGTGTACCGACGCCGGCCCGACCCGTCTCTTCGTGCTCGTCGACGCCGACGGGCGGCGCGTGACCTTCGTCGACAGTGACTGCACGGGCGAGTTCACCTCGCGATGGGGCTTCTGGCGCCCCAGCGAACGGGCCGAGGACCGGATCGCGCAGGAGCTCGGGGGGCGCACCGACGGCTGAACCCGTCGCCGTCGGCGCCGACGGGGCACGAACCGATGCGTCGTCCACGGCCCTCCCGCCCTAGGATTTCGGGCATGACCGAGATCATCGACCAGGCCGCGGACCCGACGAGCACCGACCCCGGTGCCGTCGTGGTACCCGAGAAGGCCGCGCTCGAGGGTCTCGAGACCAAGTGGGCCGAGCGCTGGAAGGCCGACGACACCTACGCCTTCGACCGCACCCAGCCGCGCGAGCACGTCTACTCGATCGACACCCCGCCGCCCACGGTGAGCGGCAGCCTGCACGTCGGGCACGTCTTCTCCTACACCCACACCGACCTGATCGCGCGCTACCAGCGGATGCGCGGCAAGGCCGTGTTCTACCCGATGGGCTGGGACGACAACGGCCTGCCCACCGAGCGCCGGGTGCAGAACTACTACGGCGTCCGCTGCGACCCGTCGCTGCCGTACGACGCCGACTTCACCCCGCCCGAGAAGCCCGACCCCAAGAAGCAGGTCTCGATCAGCCGGCCCAACTTCGTCGCGCTGTGCGAGGAGCTGGTCGATCGAGGACGAGAAGGTCTTCGAGTCGCTGTGGCGCACGCTCGGGCCTCTCGGTCGACTGGAAGCAGCACTACACGACCATCGGCCCGAAGGCGCAGACCGTCAGCCAGCGGGCGTTCCTGCGCAACTTCGCCCGCGGTGAGGCCTACCTGCAGGAGGCGCCGACGCTCTGGGACGTCACCTTCCAGACGGCGGTCGCCCAGGCCGAGCTCGAGGCCCGCGACTACGCCGGCGCCTACCACCGGGTCGCCTTCCACGGTCCCGCCGGGCCGGTGCACGTCGAGACCACCCGTCCCGAGCTGATCCCGAGCGTGGTCGCGCTGATCGCCCACCCCGACGACGAGCGCTACCGCGCGCTGGTCGGCAGCACCGTCACCAGCCCGGTCTTCGGCGTCGAGATCCCCGTGGTCGCGCACCCGGGCGCCGAGATGGACAAGGGCTCCGGCCTGGTCATGTGCTGCACGTTCGGCGACCTCACCGACGTCACCTGGTGGCGCGAGCTGCAGCTGCCCGTCCGCACCGTCGATCGGGCGCGACGGCCGGCTGGCCCGCGAGACGCCCCAGTGGCTCTCCGCCGGATCTCTGGGCGACGACCGGGCCGCCACGGCGTACGCCGAGCTGGCCGGCAAGACGATCTTCTCGGCCCGCGAGGCCATGGTCGACGCTGCTGCGCGGCACCGGCGACCTCGACGGCGACCCGAAGCCGACCCAACGGATGGCCAACTTCTTCGAGAAGGGCGACAAGCCGCTCGAGATCGTCGCGACCCGCCAGTGGTACATCCGCAACGGCGGCCGCGACGCAGCCCTGCGCGCCGAGATGCTCGACCTCGGCTCCGAGATCACCTGGGTGCCCGCCCACATGAAGCACGCGCTACGACAACTGGGTCGGTGGCCTCAACGGCGACTGGCTGATCTCGCGCCAGCGCTACTTCGGCGTCCCCTTCCCGGTCTGGTACCCGCTCGACGACCAGGGCGAGCCCGACTACGCCCACCCGCTCGTGCCCACCGAGGCCGAGCTGCCCGTCGACCCGTCGACCGACGCCCCGCGCGGCTACGACGAGGCCCAGCGCGGCGAGCCGGGTGGCTTCCTCGGCGACCCGGACGTGATGGACACCTGGGCGACGTCGTCGTTGACGCCCGCAGATCGCAGGAGGCTGGGAGAGCGACCCCGACCTGTTCGAGCGGGTCTTCCCGATGGACCTGTGCACCCAGTCGCACGAGATCATCCGCACCTGGCTGTTCTCACGCGTCGTGCGGGCGCGCCCGAGTACGGCGCCCTGCCGTGGTCGCACGCGATGATCTCCGGCTGGATCCTCGACCCCGAGCGCAAGAAGATGTCGAAGTCCAAGGGCAACGTCGTCGATCCCCAACGAGATCCTCGAGACGTTCGGAGCCGACGCCGTCCGCTGGCGCGCCGCGATGACCCGCCCGGGACTCGACTCGCCGTTCGACGAGAAGCAGATGAAGGTCGGACGACGGCTCGCGATGAAGGTGCTCAACGCCTCGAAGTTCGTGCTCGGCAACGTCGGGGCCACCTCGCTCGACCCGGTGCGCGTCACCGAGCCGATCGACTGCGCGCTGCTGGCCCGGCTGGCCAACGTCATCGTCAGAGGCGACCGACGCCTTCGACGCCTACGACTACACCTCCGCGCTCGAGGCGACCGAGACGTTCTTCTGGGAGTTCTGCGACGACTACCTCGAGCTGGTCAAGTACGTGCCTACGCCGAGGACGAGTCGACGGCCCGCGAGTCGGCCCGGGCGACGCTGGCGATCGCGCTCGAGGTCCAGCTGCGGCTGCTCGCGCCGTTCCTGCCCTACGTGACCGAGGAGGTCTGGTCGTGGTGGCGCTCAGCCGAGCTGGGTGGAAGCTCGATCCACCTCGCCGAGTGGCCGACCGTCACCGGACTCGGGTCGGCCGCCGCCTCCAACCCGTCGATGGTCGACGCGGTCGCGGCCGCGCTCGGAGGGATCCGCGGCGCGAAGTCGCAGGCGAAGGTCTCGATGCGCGCCGAGCTGGCCCGAGTCGAGATCACCGGGCCCGAGGCGGCCATCACCGCCGTCCGCGCCGCCGAGGCCGACCTGCGTGGCTCCGGCAAGATCGTGGGCGACCTCGTCTTCACCGTCTCCGACGACGCGGAGCTGTCGGTGACCGCCGAGCTCGCGGCCACCGAGTAGTCAGCCCTTCCACACGAGGACGGCGAAGGTCAGCAGCACCAGCACGAACGCCGCGATGGCGGCGCTCTGGCTGCGGCTCATGGCGCCACCTTCCCCCGTACCCGAGACCCGATCGGGGTGCAGTGTGCGCAGGCCCAGGAGTGCGCCGGAAGGGCCTGGGGCACATTTGGTCACGACGGGTCACCAAGTCGATCCGTCGTGACTACCCGGCATGGTCACGTCGGGCTACCCGGACGATCCGGGCCGGGGACGTCGACCGCGTGACGGCCGAGGAGCCGAGGTAGCGCACGACGACTCGGTGCCTGCCGGCCTCGGTCAGCCGCACCCGCGTGGTCACCCGGCCCCCGTGCAGGCCCACCCGGCGCACGACCCGGCCGTCGACCACGACCGCGACCCTCCCGGTGGCGGTCACGCTCGACCTGACGGCTGCCGTCACCCTCAACCGCTGCCCGTGCCCCACCCGCTTCGGGCCGACCGTGAGCCGGGTGGTGGACGCCGCCCTGGCCACCCTCGACGTGGGCGCCGAGGTCGCGGTCGCCGGGTCCAGGCCCGACGCGGAGGCGGTGACCCGCGCGGAGACCCGCTTCGCCACGTCGGCGGCGCCGAGACGGTACGTCGCCGCGGTCGCGCCGGCGATCGGCGAGCCGTTGCGCAGCCACTGGTAGGAGTAGGACACGTCGGGGGTGTTCCAGGTGCCGCGGCTGGTCCTCAGGGTCGAGCCGACCCGGGCCGCTCCCGAGAGCTGCGGGGCGTCGACCGGCGCGAGCACGTGCGGCACGACGTCGGCCTCGAGGTGGAGCGTGCGCCCTTCCTCGACGGCCCAGGTGGCTCCGGAGTCGTGGCTGATCGAGGCGACGCCACCGGCGTACGGAGCGGTGTCGCTGTAGGCGATGCCGTAGGCGCCGCGGGTCGCCTGGGTGCGGGCGACGACCGCGAACCGCTGCCCCGCCGTGACCGCGAGCGGCCGGTCGAGCGCGAGCTCGACCCACCTGGCCGCCCAGCCCATCCGGGCGGCGGGCACCTCGACCGACGAGATCGTCTCGCCGAGGTCGCCGACGTCGGTGACGCGCCGCAGGTCGAGCACCAGCGGCGCGTCGGGGTGACCGGACTGGTAGCTCGTGAACCGCACGCTCGTGAGGTCGCCGTCCTGCGGCACGGTGAAGCCCTGCGACCGGGCGATGCCGCCCGCGATGTCCCAGTGCGTGCGGTAGCCCGTGTCGCCGGTCGAGACGGCCGGCGCCGGGGGCACCGGGCTGCTCTCGCCGACCGGGATGGTCACGTCGTACGACGGGCCGCACCCGATCGGCGCGATCGCCCCCGCCTCGTCGAACTCGAGCGGCTGCCAGTAGTGCTTGGCGAGCGCCTCGTTGGCCTTGGCGTCCATCCACACGTCCGACTGGTACAGGTAGACCGTGCCCGAGCTCGTCTCGAGCGGCAGCACGTCGGCGGGCTGCCCGCCGCACGACGTCGTGGTGATGTTGGTGCCGGTGATCACCGGTCCCGGTCGCTCCCACTGGGTCAGACCCGCCGAGAAGTCGTCGCTGAGCAGCGTGCCGTCCGCGTCCGTGACCGACACGTCGTCGACCGTGACCTGCTCGCCGTCGTGCTGACCCTGCCGGAACCCGACCCGACCCGTCGGGCTCGTCGCGTCGGTGGTCGTGTCGACGAGCTGGCCGTCGATGCGGGTCTCGATGGTCGATCCGGCCACGGTGATCGCGACGTCGTAGGTCTGGCCCGTGACGATCGACACCGGCAGCGGCACCGTGGTCGTGGGCTTCCCGGGGATCACCTTGGTGAGGTTGCCGCCCTCGGCCCCCGCATGGGGGTAGTTGCCGATCAGCCACTGGTAGCTGCCGGCGCTCGAGGCGCGGACGACCAGCCCCACCTGCGCGTAGTCACCCGACGCCGCGAGCTCGGGCGTGACGGTCGCTGCGAACGTGTAGTCGGTCCACCCCGTGCCGGCGCGACTCAGCCCGACGTCGCCCCCGTCGATGTGCAGCCGCCCGTCGGTGACCGACCACGCGTCGGGGGTCGAGCCGGTGCCCGTCCAGGGCCCCAGCGGGCTCGGCGCCGTGACGTAGCCCGTGCCGGTGGTGGTGTAGCCGCGGTTCGGGTCGGAGTAGGTGAGGTAGTAGGTGCCGTCGCGCTCGAAGATGGTCGGCGCCTCGGTGGCGCGGATGTTGACGCGGGTCCAGTCGCCGCTGCCGCTCGTGTAGGTGCTGTCGAGGCGCTCGACGATGAGGTCGCCGCCCCTCGTCCAGTCGGTGAAGGCCAGGTAGGCAGCGCCGTCGTCGTCGACGAAGACCTGGTGGTCGCCGTAGTTGACGCCGCCTGGCGGCCCCTCGGGCGCGGCCAGGTCGGGCACCGCCTCCTCGGTGAAGCCCCCGGTGGGACTGGTCGAGGTGAACACGCGGTACCCCACGCCGACGTCGTAGGTGTTGATCCACAGCACGTAGCGACCGGTGTCCTCGTTGAGGACCACGTGCGGGCGGTAGCAGCCGTACGTCGCCCCGTCGCAGCGCTCCTGCCAGGTCGCGGTGGTGGCGTCGAACAGCGGACCCTGCGGCGTCCAGTGCACGAGGTCGGGCGAGCTGTACGACACGAACCCGCAGAACGGGGCACCCGGGGTGTTCCACTCGTAGCCGCAGTCGTACGCCGTGCCGTAGAGGTAGTAGGTGTCGCCGAAGCGCTGGATCTGGCCGTCGTGGGCGTCGATCGCCTCGCCGTGGACGTCGAAGCGGATCGCGGCGTTGCCCGCGTCGTCCTGGTTGACCAGGGTCACGGTCTGCTCGGGCTCGGGTTCCGACGCCGCCCCGGAGGGCGCGGTGGACGCCCACCTGACCCAGGAGCACCGTCAGGGTGATCGCGGCGACGAGCAGGATCCGGGCGCGGGCGCGCGTCATCAACATCGAGAGCCTCTCGGAGCGGGGCGGCGGAGCCGTCAGTGAAAGGATTCAATTCTGACGACGACCGCAACGCTAACGGCGGGTGACCGCCGTCACAAGGGATGTCGGCTGGCCCGATCCGGCCACGGCTGAGTGACCGTCACTCACGAGGTCTCGGCACGCCGGTTCACGGACCGAGGGTCTCGAGACGGCCGTGGCCGGGCCTCCTCGACCACCGGCAGCGAGTCAGGCAGACTTCTTCTTCTTCGCCTCGGGCTCGCGCAGCACCAGGGTCGGCGCGGACTCGCCGGTGACGGTCTGCTGGGTGACCACGACCTTGGCGACGTCGCCGCGCGAGGGCACGTCGTACATCACGTGGAGGAGGACCTCCTCGATGATGGCGCGCAGCCCACGGGCTCCGGTGCCGCGCTCGAGGGCGTGGTCGGCGATCTCGTCGATCGCCTCGTCGGTGAACTCGAGCTCGACGCCGTCGAGCTCGAAGAGCTTGCGGTACTGCTTGACCAGCGCGTTGCGGGGCTCGGTCAGGATCTGGACGAGCGCCTCCCGGTCGAGCTTGTTGACGCTGGCGATCAGCGGCAGCCGGCCGATGAACTCGGGGATCAGCCCGAACTTGGTGAGGTCCTCGGGACGCACCAGCGCCAGCAGGTCGTCGGCCGCGCGCTCCTCGGCGCCGCGGACCTCCGCGGTGAAGCCGAGGGTCTTCTTGCCGACCCGCTGCTCGATGATGTGCTCGAGCCCCGAGAAGGCGCCGCCCACCACGAACAGGATGTTGGTGGTGTCGATCTGGATGAACTCCTGGTGCGGGTGCTTGCGGCCACCCTGGGGCGGCACCGAGGCGGTGGTGCCCTCGATGATCTTGAGCAGCGCCTGCTGCACGCCCTCGCCG
The DNA here is from genome assembly GCA_963825985.1 of uncultured Actinomycetota bacterium. Taxonomy (GTDB): domain Bacteria; phylum Actinomycetota; class Actinomycetes; order Propionibacteriales; family Nocardioidaceae; genus Nocardioides. The sequence goes on from CAWGVK010000024.1 coordinate 19,135, forward strand.
GAGACGTCGCGGGTGATCGACGGGTTCTCGGCCTTGCGGGCCACCTTGTCGATCTCGTCGATGTAGATGATGCCGGTCTCGGCCTTCTTGACGTCGTAGTCGGCGGCCTGGATCAGCTTGAGCAGGATGTTCTCGACGTCCTCACCGACGTAACCCGCCTCGGTGAGGGCGGTGGCGTCGGCGATCGCGAACGGCACGTTGAGCATGCGGGCCAGGGTCTGGGCCAGGTAGGTCTTGCCGCAGCCGGTGGGGCCGATCACGAGGATGTTGGACTTCGCCACCTCGACGACCTCGTCCTTGGCGTGCTTGCCCTTGCCCCCGTCGGAACCGGGCTGCAGTCCGGCCTGGACCCGCTTGTAGTGGTTGTAGACCGCCACCGCGAGCGACTTCTTCGCCTGCTCCTGCCCGATCACGTAGGAGTTGAGGAACTCGAAGATCTCCTTGGGCTTGGGCAGCTCGTCGAGGCTGACCTCGGTGCCCTCACTCAGCTCTTCCTCGATGATCTCGTTGCACAGGTCGATGCACTCGTCGCAGATGTAGACGCCGGGGCCCGCGATGAGCTTCTTGACCTGCTTCTGGCTCTTGCCACAGAACGAGCACTTCAGCAGGTCGCCTCCGTCACCGATACGTGCCACGGGCGGATCCTCCAGGTGTCTAGCGACTGTCGGGCGAGTCTGACGAGCTGTCAGTCAAGCATGGCGGGGGTGGTGCTGGGTGCTGCTGGGCCGTGGCCCGGCCGGGCTGGCCGGACAACTCCCCGACGGTACCCCGTGCCACCCCCCGCGAGGGGGACGGACACGGATTTCCGACGGGCTCCCGGCCGTCCTCCGAGCGTGGTCAGGCCAGCGCGGGGGTCTTGAGCGACTCGAGGACCGAGTCGATCAGGCCGTACTCGACGGCCTGCTCCGCGGTCAGGATCTTGTCGCGCTCGATGTCGTGGCTGACCTCCTCGATCGTCTTGCCGCTGTGGTCGCTGATCATCTTCTCCAGCAGGTCGCGCATGCGCAGGATCTCGTTGGCCTGGATCTCGATGTCGGAGGTCTGGCCGAAGGTGCCCTCGGTGTAGGGCTGGTGGATCAGGATCCGGCTGTTGGGCAGCGCGAGTCGCTTGCCGGGGGTGCCGGCCGCGAGCAGGATCGCCGCCGCCGAGGCCGCCTGGCCCAGGCACACCGTCTGCACGTCGGGCTTGATGAAGCGCATCGTGTCGTAGATCGCGGTGAGCGCGGTGAACGAGCCGCCGGGCGAGTTGATGTAGATGCTGATGTCCTGGTCGGGGTTCATCGACTGCAGGCACAGCAGCTGCGCGATCACGGCGTTGGCGACGTCGTCGGAGATCGGGGTGCCGAGGTAGATGATGCGCTCCTCGAACAGCTTGCCGTAGGGGTCGATCCGCCGGAAGCCGTAGGACGTGCGCTCTTCCCACTGCGGGATGTAGTAGTTCATGCGCTGATACCTCAGTCCTTCTTGCGGGCCGGACGCCCGTCGTCGGCGGCTTCGCGGGCGCTCTTGATCACCTGGTCGACCAGGCCGTACTCCTGGGCCTGGTCGGCGGTGAACCACCGGTCGCGGTCGGCGTCGGCGATGACCTGCTCGACCGGCTGACCGGTGTGCTCGGCGATCAGGTCGAGCAGCACCTTCTTGATGTGCAGCGACTGCTGGGCCTGGATCTTGATGTCGGAGGCCGAGCCGCCCATGCCGGACGACGGCTGGTGCATCATGATCCGCGCGTGCGGCAGGGCGTAGCGCTTGCCCTTGGTGCCGGCGCAGAGCAGGAACTGGCCCATCGAGGCGGCCAGGCCCATGCCGACCGTCGCGACGTCGTTGGGGATGTAGTTCATGGTGTCGTAGATCGCCATGCCGGCGTCGACCGAGCCTCCGGGGCTGTTGATGTGGAGGAAGATGTCGGCGTCGGGGTCCTCGGCGGAGAGCAGCAGCAGCTGGGCGCAGATCGCGTTGGCGTTCTGGTCGCGCACCTCGGAGCCGAGGAAGACGATCCGCTCGCGCAGCAGGCGCTGGTAGATGTGGTCGTCGAGCACGTTCAGCGCGCCGCCCGAGCCCATCATCGGGGCGCTCGTGGCCGGGTGGGTGGGGTTCTGGTTCACGTCGCCGACCCTAGCCCGTGGCGCCGACACAACCACGGGTTATCCCGTGCTGTTCGCCATCAGCGGAAGGTGCCTGCCTCGACCGCCGTCCGCAGCCGGGCCAGGGTCGTGGCCATCCCGGCCTCGAGCTCGTCGGCGTGGCCCGCGACACCACCGAGGAACACCCGGGCGAACACCGCGCTCAGGGGCGTGAGCCGCCGCGGCACCGGACGTCGGTGCACCACCCGGGTGTGGCCCTCGGCCGTGGGCTCCAGCTCCCAGATCCAGTGCGCGCCGCTCGACCGGGTGTCCCACGCCAGGGAGCGGCCCGGGTCGACCCCGGTGACGACCGAGCGGGTCGGCCACACGACCGCTTTGCGACGGTTGAGGCCGACGTACTGCTGGCCGACGCGGAGCCCACCGCGCAGCATCGGAGTCATCCGCAGCAGCTCGGGACTCCACGCGGGCATCCGGGAGAGGTCGGTGAGCGCGGCCCACACGGTGTCGGGCGGTGCGGCGATCGTGGTCTCGGCGCGCAGCTCGCGGTCGGCGGTCATGCCAGCCATTCTCGCAACGAGGCGAGCACCTGCGGGTGGTTGAGCAGCCCGAAGTGGTCGGTGCGGCCGACGTGCAGGACGTCGGCGCCGGGGAACAGCTCGCGGCCACGGCGGTCTCGCCCGTACGCCGAGCGAGGCCGCACCAGCAGGTCGCCGACCACGTCGCCCACCGGGTTCCGCTGCGACGCGGTGAGCGTCGCGCACACCAGGTGGTAGCGGGCGTGCGGCAGCGGCGGGACGTCGTCGGTCAGCCCGACGACGAGGTCGTGGACGCCGCGCGAGCGCCAGTCGAGGATCCGCCCGAACGCCGCGGTCTCGGGCAGCAGCGACAGCCCGCGGCTGCCCTGGCCGACGCCGCGGGCGATCGGGGCGCCGAGGTGCGGGGTGCCGAGGGTGACGACGTCGGTGACCAGCGTGTTCCAGTCAGGGGCCTCGGGGTCGGCCGCGACCGCGCCGGCGGCCCGGATCACCAGCCCGCCCAGCGAGTGGCCGACGAGCGCGATCCGCGTGACCGGCACCGGCCACTCCTCGACCAGCCGCTGGACCAGGGCGGCCAGCGCCACGCCGTTCTCGCGCAGCGGCAGGCCGCTGTTGGACCGGACGAACAGCGGCGTCCAGCCCGACCCGGTGAGATCCTCGCCGTACGTCGTCCCGGTGCGGTCGCGGTGGCGGTCCCAGTACGACTCGTTCTCGCACAGGCCGTGCAGGAACACCACGAGCCGGCCGGTGGCCTCCGGGAAGGCGCGCGCCAGCGCCGCCCGCTCGGGCTGCACGTCGGCGCCGTCGCGACGCACCGCCATGGGGATCGCCAGCTGCGGTCGCTCCCGCAGCAACCGGTCGCCGATCAGCCCGTTGACCGCGGCGTTGACGAAGCGGCCCGACGACGTCGCGTCGAGCCGGGGGCCGAGCCCGGCCTCGGCCGCCTTGTCGAAGCCGACCGACGCGGCCCGCAGCCCCAGGCCGAGTCCCTCGTAGACGGCACCGGCGACGGCCCGGTGCGCGACCTCGGGCACGGCGCCCCAGCCACCGGTCGCGTGTCGGGTGAGCCCGTGGGCGCGGTCGGCCCAGGCGACGTGGGTGTCACGGACGCTGCGCACGACCAGCTCGTCGGCGACCTCGGCGAGCAGCGACAGGGCGTCCAGCAGGCCTGGGCCGGCGGACTCTCGTGCCATCATGGCTCGAGCGTACCGCTCGAGTGAACAGTCGTTCACTGGTGTGTGCGTACTCAAAGTGAGGTAACCGAACGCCAGCGCGGACGCGCCGTCGCCCCTATCCTGGCAACGTCGCCAGGCACCGCGTCGACATGGGGTGTGCCGCGCTCGCGCTGACCAGCCAGGGCTTGACCGACGGCGATCGCGCTGGAACGGGCCGGGCGCGGGTGACGAAGGGAACGATGTCGGTGAACACATGGGGGTGGCCGTGAGCAGGGCGAGCGAGGCCCGCAGCCGCGTCATCGACAGCCTGCGCCCACCGGCCCTCGGCCTTCGAGACCGCTGGGGCCAGGCGACTCGGCACAAGCGCGCGCTTCCCGCCCTGCTGCTGGCGGGCGGGCAGCGCTGCGGCACCACCTCGATGTACAAGGCGCTCGTGCAGCAGCCGCACCTCCACCGTCCGGTGTGGCGCAAGGGCGTGCACTACTTCGACGTCGCCTACGACCGTGGGCCCGAGTGGTACCGCAGCCACTTCCCGCTGCAGAGCACGCTGCGCCGCAGCGAGAGCACGCACGACGCTCGTGCCCTGACGTTCGAGTCGAGCCCGTACTACCTGTTCCATCCCCTCGCGGCCCAACGGATCCACGAGACCGTGCCCGACGCGAAGGTCGTGGTGCTCGTGCGCGACCCGATCGAGCGCGCGTTCTCGGCGCACGCCCACGAGCTGGCCCGCGGCTACGAGACACTCCCCTTCGCCGAGGCCCTCGCCGCCGAGCACGAGCGGCTGGACGGCGAGGAGGAGCGGCTGCGCCGCGACACCACCTACGAGTCCCACGCCCACCGCCACCAGGCCTACCGCAGCCGGGGCGAGTACGTCACCCAGCTCGAGCACCTCGCGGCGGTCATCGGGCGCGAGCGCATCAAGGTGGTCGACAGCCACCGGTTCTTCTCGACACCCGACGAGGTCTTCACCGACCTCCTGGGCTGGCTCGGCACCCGGGCCGTGGCGCCCACCACGTTCGACCGTCACAACGCCCGGCCGCGCGGTGCGCTCGACCCCGCCCTGCACGCCGAGCTCGAGGCGCACTTCGCCCCGTACGACGAGCGGCTCGCCGACTGGCTCGGGCGCCCGCCGTCCTGGCGCGAGTGAGTCGGGCCGTGTCTCTGAACTGTGGTGGATGCGAGCGTCGTTCAGGTCGTGCGATGACGGTGTCGCAGGTGCGCCGTCGTACTGGGCGTACTGCCAGCATCTGCGGCGCCGTCAGGGCGCGGCCCGGGCGGCGCTGGCGCCGCCTCGAGTTCAGAGACGCGGCCTAGCATGCAAGCGCGAGGTCTGCGGCGCGGCAGCCTGATCAACCTCGCCGGTGCGGTCGGCGGTTCCGTGAGCACCCTGCTCCTGGTGCTCGTCACCGCGCGACTGCTCTCACCCCCGGACGCCGGACGCGTGTTCGGTCTCACCTCGGCCTTCCTCATCGCCGCCGCGGTGCTGCGGGCAGGCACGCCGACCGCCGTGGTGCTGTTCCTCGCTCGCCTCGACGACGCCTCGACGGCCGACGCGCGCCGGGTCTCGCGCCTGGCGCTGCTCCCCGTGCTCGGGGCCAGCGTCCTCGTGGGCCTGGCGGCGGCACCGTTCGCGCCCGCCCTGGCCGACCGCGCCGGCCTGGAGGGCACCGGCGGCACGGTCACGGTCCTCGTGCTCCTGGCCGCGCTACCCGCCGGCGCCGTGCTCGAGCCGTTGCTCGCCGTCACCCGCAGCCGCCGCGACATGGTGCCGACCGTCACCGTCGACCGGGTCGGCCGGCCCGTGCTGCAGCTGGCGCTGACGGTGGTCGCCGCTCTCGCGCCCTCGACCGCGACCGTGGTGGCGGCCTGGTGCGTGCCCTACGTGGTCGCCCTGGTCGCCGCCTACCTGCTGACGCCCGAGCTCAGGCGCGACCCCGACCATGATTCGAGGCCGGCCGCCCCCGTCGACGTGGGCGCGTTCGCCGGCTTCGTCGCGGCCCGGGGCGTGACCACCGTCGTCCAGGTCGCGTTCTCGCGCCTCGACATCGTGCTCGTGGCGGCGCTCGCGGGCCCGGGTGAGGCGGCCGTCTACACGGTGGCCACCCGGTTCGTGGTCGTCACCCAGCTGGCCCAGCAGGCGATCGCCACCGCCAGCGAGCCCGCGCTCGCCAGCGCCCTGGCCGGTGGTCGTCGCGAGGAGGCGCTCGAGATCCACCGCACCAGCACCGCCTGGCTGGTCAGCCTCGCGTGGCCTCTCCTGCTGGCCGCCGCCGTGCTCGCCCCCGTCTGGCTGGCGTGGTTCGGCGCCAGCTACGCCTCCTCGACGCACGCCGTCGACGTCGTGCTCGTCCTGACGGCCGCCATGCTCCTGGCCATGGGGGTCGGCGGGGTCGAGACCGTCCTGACCATGCACGGCCGCGCGGCCGTGCTCGTCATCACCAACGTCGTGGCCCTGCTGGTGATGGTGGCCGTCGACGTCGTGCTGGTCCCCCATCACGGCGCTCTCGGTGCGGCCGTCGGCTGGGCGGGTGCGATCACGGTCAAGAACCTCGCCGGTCTGGTGCTGGCCAGCAGGGCGCTCGGCGGTACGCCGTTCGACCGGGGCTGGCTGCTGGCGGCCGCCGCCAACCTGCTGATCGTCGGCCTGGTGCCGGCGGTCGCCGGCACCTGGGGCGGCGACGTCGCACGCGTCCTGGCCGTCGTCGTCTGCGTGCCCGCCCTCGCGTTCGTGTACGCCCGCTACCGGACGCCCCTGCGCCTCGACGGGCTGGTGCCGCGGCGCCGTACGATGGAGAAGACATGCTGAAGGCGCGCCGGATCCCAGGAGCCACCGTGGTCCCGGCCAGGTCGCCGGCACCGGAGCCGGCACCGGAACCGGCCCGGAAGCCGGTCCGCGTCGTCTTCCTGGCCGGCATGGGTCGCAGCGGCACCACCCTGCTCGAGCGGGTGCTCGGCGAGGTGCCCGGCATCACCGCCCTCGGTGAGGTCATGCACCTGTGGCGGCGCGGGTTGGTCCGCGGCGAGCGGTGCGCCTGTGGCGAGCTGTTCGGCGACTGTCCGTTCTGGAGCCGGGTGGGCCAGGAGGCCTTCGGCGGCTGGGACGCCGTCGACACCGACCGCCTCTGGTGGCTCAAGAACCGCGTCGACCGGGCCAGCCGCGTGCCCGCCGTCGCCACCGGTCGCCCGGCCTCGTTCGCGGCCGACGTCGACGAGTACGTCGCCGCCTTCGCCCGGCTCTACCGGGCAGCGCACACGGTCTCCTCCGGCGACGTCCTGATCGACTCCAGCAAGCAGGTCTCGCTGGCCTGGTGCCTGCGCCGCTCCCCCGACGTCGACCTCACCGTCGTGCACTGCGTGCGCGACAGCCGAGGTGTCGCCTTCTCGTGGAACAAGGAGGTCGAGCGGCCGGAGGCGGTCAACCAGGAGCACCGGCAGATGCCTCGCTACTCGGCGGCCATGGTCTCGGCGTGGTGGCTGCTGCACAACGTCGAGGTGGAGGCGCTGGGCCGCACGGTGCCGACGTACCGGATGCGCTACGAGGACTTCGTCGCCGATCCCCGGACCACCGTGCGGTCGATCCTCGAGCTCGCCGGGGTCGCCGAGGACCTGACCCACGTCGACGCCAACGCCGTCCGGCTCGGCGCCAGCCACTCGTGCGCCGGCAACCCGATGCGTTTCGTGAACGGGGAGATCGCGCTGCGCACCGACGAGGCGTGGCGGCGCGACCAGCCGCGACGGCAGCGTCAGCTCGTCACCGCGCTCACGGCGCCCCTCCTGTACCGCTACGGCTACACGGCCTGAAGGTCACCGACATGTCCCAGTCCCCTGCCCCGACGGTCGGCGTCGTCATCCCGACCCGCGACCGTCCCGAGCTGCTGCGCCGTGCCCTCGCCGCGGTGGCCGCCCAGGACTACCCGGGCCGCATCGAGACCCTCGTCGTCTACGACGGGACGCCGCCCGACGAGACCCTCGTGGTCGACGGCGACCGGCCGGTCCGGGTGCTGTCCAACACCCGCTCGGCCGGGCTCGCCGGGACCCGCAACACCGGCATCCTCAGCCTCGAGACCGACTTCGTCGCGTTCTGCGACGACGACGACCACTGGCGACCCACGAAGCTGACCGCGCAGATCGCGCGTGCGATGCAGGACGACCGTCCCGAGCTCGTGACGTGCTCGATCACCGTCGACTTCGGCGGCTCGCGCAGCGACCGCACGGCCGGCCGGACCGTGGTCACGCTCGCCGACCTGACCCGGTCGATCATGGCGATGCTGCACTCGTCGAGCATGCTCTTCGACCGGACGGCGCTCGTCGACGGCATCGGCCTGATCGACGAGCAGATCCCGGGAAGCCAGAACGAGGACTGGGACATCAAGCTCAGGGCCGCCCGGCGCGGGCCCATCGCCCACGTCGACCAGCCCCTCACGATCGTCGACTGGGGCCGCCCCTCGCACTACGCGCGGGTGTGGGACACCAAGATCGCGTCCCTGGTGTGGATGCTCGAGCAGCACCCGGAGATCGGCCGCGACAAGCGGGGCGCCAGCCGGGTCTACGGCCAGCTGGCCTTCGCCGAGGCCGCCCGGGGCGAGCGTCGCACGGCCCTGCGCTGGGCCGCCCGGGCCTGGCGCTCCCACCCGCTGCAGTGGCGCGCTCCGCTCGCCGTGCTGGTCGCGGCGCGCGTGGTGAGCTCCGACCGCGTGCTCGACACGCTGCACAAGCGCGGCCGCGGCGTCTGAGGAGGCCTCAGCCGTCCGCCGTGGTCTCCACCGGTCCCAGGGAGGCGCGACGTCGGGCGGCCGTCAGCAGGTGGTCGTGGGTGAGGGCCTCGTCGGGGCGCACGAGGACGACGAGCCCACGCTCGGCGAGCATCTCGCACATCGTCAGCTGGTGGTCGTCGACGTGCTCGCCGCGGTAGGCCGACCGAGCCATGACCACCGGCACCTTGCCCGAGCGCAGCGCCGACAGGACGGACCCGGCGCCTCCGTGCACCACCACGACCGACGCCTGGGCGAGCGCCGCGTCGAGCACGTCGGCCGGCAGCCATCGGTTGAGGGGACCGTCGGGCGTCTCGTAGGTGGTGCGGCCGACCTGCCAGGTGACCTCGACGTCGGGGTCCAGGACGCCTCGCACAGCCTCGATCGCTCGCACGAACGGGAACTGCTCGGTGCCGAGCGCCACGACGGCGCGCTCGATCCGGCGCGCGGGCGACTCGACCACCGTGAAGGCGGAGTAGATGTCGGGCACGGGCTGCCAGGCCGGCCCCCACCCCGGGCCCTGGCTGTACAGCTCGGCCCCGAGCCGGTGCGCGATCCTCCCCGTCAGCGACGGGCCGTCGGTGCGCGCCACGCTCTCGACGTAGTGCATCGGCGTCCGCGACAGGGCGGCCGCCACCAGGTGCGGCACGGCCTGGGCGGCACCGGTGCTCATCAGCGCCGTCGGCCGCAGCCGGCGATGCAGCCGGACGGCGGCCGGGAGCCGCAGCGTGGCCCGGCCCAGCTGGCGCGAGTCGATCCGGCCCACCCAGGTGCGGCCCGCGGCGTCCGCCAGGGCGTGCTCGGTCTGCGGGGTGCGCGGCGCCACCCAGTGACGGGCCTCCTCGGGGACTCCCCACTGGTCGGCCAGCATCGCCAGCTCGGAGAAGTGCCCCCCTCCCGAGGTCACGAGCAGCACCGGCCCGTGCTCCAGCACCGGGCGACCTCGCGGGGCGTCCACGGTCAAGCCTCAGGTCCTTTCGGCGTCGTGGCCCCGCATCATCGGTGAATTTCCCCGATACCGGGGGAGCCTCGCCGGGTGCTCCGCGTACCCAGTCCTCGGTATGGCGATCAAGGCTCGGACATGCGTGGGGTGCGTCGCCTACGATTCAAGCATGGGGAGCACTGTGCCGACATCGTTCGGCCCGCGATGACGCGCGATGCGACGTCCGACCCGGATGCAGGGCTCCAGGTCCTCTGGGACGACGACGGGCCCCACGACGGGCCCGACGACGGCGTAGACGAGGCCGCGGACCCCAAGCGCCGTCGGCTGGGACCGATGAAGAAGGTCCTGATCGGCCTGCTCGTCTGCGTCCTGGTGCTCGCCGCCGGCGGCTGGGTGATGCTGAAACGCTGGGAGTCCCAGCTCGACAAGCAGATCACCCGCGTCGAGGGGATCTTCGAGGGCCTGCCCAACCGTCCGGCCAGGACCGGCGGTGCGGCCACGAAGGCCCTGAACGTCCTACTGCTGGGCACCGACCTGCGTTCCGACGTGCAGACGACGGGCTCGGGCCTCGACGCCCGCGAGTGGGTCCCGGGCAGCCAGCGCAGCGACATGATGATGCTGCTGCACATCGACGCCGATCGCGAGGGGGCCTCGCTCACCTCGTTCCCCCGCGACTCCTGGGTCGACGTGCCCGGGCACGGCACGACGAAGATCAACGCCGCCTTCTCCTACGGCGGCCCTCGGCTGGCCGTCGAGACGATCGAGCAGCTGACGGGTGTGTACGTCGACCACGTCGCCTGGGTCGACTGGGCCGGTTTCAGCGACCTGACCGACGCGCTCGGCGGCGTCGACGTGTGGGTCCCGGAGACCGTGACCGACTCGGCCCGCGACGTCACCTGGACCAAGGGCATGCACGAGCTCAACGGCGAGGAGGCGCTGACCTACGTGCGTCAGCGCTACGGCCTGCCGGGCGGCGACTTCGACCGCATCCGACGCCAGCAGTACTTCCTCAAGAGCCTCATCGACGGCGTCCGTCGCACCTTCAAGCCGACGAACCCGTTCGACGTCCGCGACCTGCTCGACGTCATCACCCGCAACCTCACCGTGGACGCCGGGTTCGGGCGCGACGAGCTGAAGGAGCTGCTCTTCGACCTCACCGACCTCCGGTCGGGAGACGTCGACTTCGTCACCGTCCCCACCTCGGGCACGGGCTACGAGGGCGACCAGAGCGTGGTCTACATCGACGCCGAGCGCGCCACCGGCCTCTACCGCGCGATCAGCCAGGACCAGGTCGACGGCTGGGTCGAGAAGAACAAGACCGCCTCGGTGCCCGACTCCGTCTCCTGAGAGCCGGGCCGGCCACCGGCCTGCGACGGATCCGCACCGGTCGCCCGAACGTCACTTCCTCGTGGACGGGCTGTGGTTGGATGCGACGCATGCAGGCAGGAGGAGTGACTCGGTGCTCCGTGTGACATTGCGCGGCTCGGGTCTTCCCACCGTGACGCTGGGGTCCGGCGAGACCCTGCTCTTCGGCCGCTCCCCCCACCACGCCGTCCCCGACGACGACCCCGACGACGCCCTGCGGGTCACCGCGATCGCCCTGCCGCGCTGCGCCCCCCACGTCTCCCGGCTGCTCGGCGAGCTGGTGGTCGGCGACGAGATCGCCCGGCTGCGCTGGCACGGCTCCGGCGAGACCCAGATCTCCAGCCTCTTCGACGCCCCCGGCGGCGCCCGCCGGGTGACCCTGGCCGAAGGCATGTCGCTGCTCCTCGACGAGGGCGAGAACATGATGGTCGTGATGCGCGGGCGCCAGACCGCCCCCGACACCTACGCCGACCTGTCGATCGTGGTCGACGTGGCGCCCTCCGAGCCGGAGCGTCCGCCCCGGCCGCGGCCGGCCGAGGACCCCGGCGCCGAGCTCGTCGACGCGACCACCCCTGCGCCGCGCCTGCTCCCGCTGTCGCGGGAGTGGTACGTCGCCCTGGCGCTGGCCGAGCCCTGGCTCACCGGCACCGACGACTACCCGCGACCGCCGTCCAACCGCGAGATCTACGAGCGCGTGCTGCAGTGGCACGGCTACGCCTGGAACCTCGAGCGCGCCCAGCGGGTCGACGACGCCATCCGGGTCATCTCGGCGCTGGCGTTCGGACCCAAGGACGACCCGTTCCGGGCCGGTCGCGGCCGCGCCCAGAACGTCCGCTTCGCCATCGGACGACGCACCGCGGAGGTCCGCCTGGTGACCGTCGACGACCTCTCGGGCGTCGAACGCGCCGCCTCGGCCCGGAAGGTTCCACCGGCCGTCTCCTAGCCGCCGCCGTCCCCTCGTGCCTACGTTCGGCGCATCACTGGGTCCACACGACACCAGTCCGACTTCGAGGAGACGGTCATGGCCACCAGCAACATCCAGGGAATGGACACCGAGTACGCACGCGAGGTGTCGAACCAGATGGGACAGCACGCCGGGCAGGTGGCCGGCGTCTGCGGCAAGCTGTTGCAGCGCGTGAGCGGCACCAGCTGGGTGGGCCCCGACAAGGAGGCCATCACCAACGACATCGGCAGCCACTTCCTGCCCAACGCCAACGCCGCCTGCGACTCGATCAACGAGCAGGCCCGCGTGCTCACCGTCCACGCCGACCGCCAGGACGCCGTCAGCTCCTGACCCTCGCCATCGAACGAGCCGCCGGTCACCCCGACCGGCGGCTCGTTCGCTTTTTCGCGCCGCAGACCCCGCGACGATGCGGAAGTTTCCACCCGCCCGACCCTCGACCCCCGACGCCCGACCTGCCTAGTTTCCTCGGCAGCGAGCCACCCCATCTCGGATCCGGACAGGAGCAGGACCATGGCGTTACTGGGCGCAGACACCGACGAGCTGCGGGAGGTCGGTCAGGAGTTCCAGGAGGGCAAGGAGACGACCGACCAGGTCATCACCTACCTCCGGGCCCTGATCGCGATCCTCAAGGCGGCCTCCTTCTTCAGCGGCGGCGCCAGCCTCGCCTACGCCGAGTACCTCGAGACCACGGTGGTGCCGTGGCTGGAGAAGATCTCGCAGGCCCTCGGCATGTTCGCCCAGGTCCTCAACGGTCAGGCCGAGGCCCAGGACGAGGCCAGCAACGGCGGCACCGTCGACTACGGGTCGCTGCCGACGTACACGTCGCCGACGATGCCGGAGCCGATCACCCCGTACGAGGGCGCGCCGATCATCGGCGGCGCCAACGCTCCGATCGCCACCTCGCCCGAGGGCTCCACCGGCACCCCGACCGACGGCTCGCCGCTGGGCAGCGCGACCACCGAGGGTCCGCGCCTGACGATCGGCGAGAACGGCCACCTGATGATCGACACGGGCATCGACCTCGACGGCGCCGACGGCGTCAAGACACCCGAGGCGGGCCCGACCGGCCAGACGATGCCGCCGGCCTCCGAGCTCGGCGCCCGCACCGTCGCCGGCCCCGACCTGCCCACCGACGCGGCAACCACCGCGGCCACGCCCCTCGGCAACAGCAACGGCGTGGGCGCCGGCGACCTGGGCCAGAGCTCGATCGGCAGCGGGAGCACCGGCGGCAACGCGGCGCCCGCCCCGGCCGCCACCGAGATCGGCAACAACAACGGCATCGGCGGCAACCCGAACAGCCACGGCGGCCCCGTGGCCGACGGCGGTCTCGGGGGCTCCGCACCCGGCGCCGAGTCGCTCGGCTCGTCGGCGATGGGCACCGCCGCCTCGACCGGTACGCCGGCCGACGGTGGCCCGTCGTACGGCGCTGCGGCCGGCATCGCCGGTGGCGCGGCGGCCCTGGGCCTCGGCGGCGCGGCCCTGGCCAGCCGCGGCGGCAGCACCGGCAGCGACCAGGCGATCGACAAGCTGGCCAGCACCAACGGCCGCGGCTCGACGGGCGACGACGTCCGCCAGCTGCAGGAGCGCCTGACGGCGGCGGGCTACGACACCAAGGGTGCCGATGGCCAATGGGGTTCGAACACGCAGTCGGCGTACGAGGCCTACCGCTCCGACCACCCGCTGGCGGTGCAGGAGGGCGCGGGCTACACCTCGCCCAGCGGCTACGACTACAACCAGATCACCGGCGTGCAGGGCAACCCGAACGTGACCCCGGAGTTCCTCCGCGGCGTCGAGGGCATGGCCCAGCGGCTCGGCGCGCAGCCCGAGCACATCATGGCCGCGATGAGCTTCGAGACCGGCGGCTCGTTCGCCAGCGACGTACGCAACCCGCGCAGCAGCGCCACCGGCCTCATCCAGTTCATGGACTCCACGGCCCAGGGCCTCGGCACCACGACCGACGCGCTCTCGCAGATGTCGCCGACCGAGCAGCTCAGCTACGTCGAGCGCTACTTCGAGCCGCACCGCGGACGCCTGGGCGACCTCGAGAGCGTCTACACCTCGATCCTGGCGGGCAGCCCGCACTCGGGCGACGACGCCCTGTTCACGCAGGGCGATCGGGCCTACGGGCCCAACCGCGAGCTCGACGCCAACCGCAACGGCGTCATCACGGCCGCCGAGGCCACCGCACACGTCCGGTCCCGCATGGGCTCCGGCGGCAACTGAAGCACCCACACCTAGAAGCAGTACCCACCACAGAGAAGGAGCAGTTCCATGGCCATGAAGGGTATGGATGTCGAGGCCGGTCGCCAGGCGTCCCAGCAGATCACGCAGGGCTCGCAGGAGCTCGAGGCCCTGACCGGGCGGATGACCCAGGTCATCGAGGGATTCGAGTGGCTCGGCCCGGACGCCGACCGCACCCGCAGCACCTGGGGCTCCGACTACGTGACGATGCTCCAGCGCGTCACCCAGTCGCTGCAGGAGTTCTCGACGCTGATCAACACGCAGGCCCAGGAGCAGGAGACCGTCTCGACCTGACCGACGGCTCCATCAGGTCCTCGACGGCCGCCGAGGGAACCCTCGGCGGCCGTCGCCGTCTCCACCACCACCTCCGTCTCGAGACCAGGAGCACCCATGCAGAACTGGACGCTGTCGCTGCGGACGCCCGCCGAGACCGGGCTGCCTTCGGTCGACGTCGGGGTGCAGGCCCGTGGTGAGGCGACCGTCGCCGACCTGGCCCGCGCCATCGGACAGCACGTCGCGCCCGACCAGCCGCACCTGCTCCTGGTGCCCGTCGACGGCGCCCACCCGTGGCCGGCCGACCGGCTGGTCTCCGAGTGCGGCCTGCGCACCGGTGACCTCCTCGACGTCGTCATGGCGCCGGCGTCCTGGCTGACCCGGGCCTCCAGCTCGGCCCGCCCGCGCGCCGTCCTGCGGGTCACCGACGGCCCCGACCGCGGCCAGCGGCTGCACGTGCGCGGCAGCTCGCTCACCCTCGGCCGCGGGCCGTCGTGCACGCTCCGGCTCACCGATCCCCTCGTCTCGCAGCGGCACGCGCGGATCGTGCTCGGCACCCGCCCGACGGTGTACGACGAGGGCTCGGCCAACGGCACCCTCGTCGGCGGCGAACGTGTCGTCGCCGGCCGCGAGATCGACTGGGGCACCCCGATCCGGCTCGGCCGCAGCACGCTGGTCATCGACCCGGGCGAGGTGCCGACCGAGGCCCCGGCCGTGTCGGTCTTCCGTCCACCACGGTTCGGCGACCCGCTCACCGAGGCCCTCCTCGAGGTGCCGGCCCCGCCCAGCAAGAACCGGCCGTCGCCGATGCCGTGGGCGATGCTGATGCTGCCGATGGTGATGGGCGTCGCGCTCTTCGCCCGGGCCCGCAGCCTCTACGCGATCATCTACATGGTGGCCTGGCCGATCCTCGGCTTCATGGGCTGGCAGCAGCAGAAGCGCGCCGCGGAGAAGCAGTTCAAGGAAGAGCTCGCCGCCTGGCGCGAGGACGTCGACGACTTCATCACCGCCATCGACGAGCACGCCGTCCGGCAGCGCCGCCAGTTCCACGACGACTACCCCGACGGCGAGACCCTGCGCACCCGGGCCGCCGCCCGCGACCCCTACCTGTGGGCCCGCTCGGAGACCCGCCAGGCCTTCCTGGTGACCCGCCTCGGCATCGGCACCGTCCCGGCGATGCTGCGCGGTGCCATCAGCGACGGCGGCGACCGGCCGACCCGGCGCGAGGTGGCGCAGGAGTTCACCCAGCGCGACGAGCTGCACGACATGCCGGTGCTGGCCGACCTCACCGAGCACCCGCTGGTGGCGATCACGGGTGACCCCAGGCAGGTTGACGCGTTGGTCCGTTCGATGATGCTGCGCCTGGCGTTCGACCACTCCCCCACCGACCTGTCGGTGGCGGGCTGCTTCGGACGGGCCCGCAGCGGTCACGAGGCCTGGCTGCGCTGGCTCCCGCACGCCACCGCCCGCCTCGGCGGCGAGCCTCCGGTGGCCGTCGGCGCGCGGGCCGCGACGGCGCTGCTCGACCACCTGGTCACCGAGGACACCGGCCGCGGCCACACGATCTGCTTCGTCGACGAGGACGCCGGCATCGCGCGCCGCACGGTCGAGGCCGTCGCCGCTGTCGCCGCCGAGCGCGGGCTGCACCTGGTGTGGCTCGGCCGCGACGCCGACGAGGTGCCCGCCGCGACGTCGCTGCTGGTCGACCTCGACACCGGCCGGGTCGGCAAGGCCGACCGGATGGGCATCACCCGGATCGACACCCCCGACGCGGCCACCCTCGACCACGCCTGGCGCGCGGCGCGGCTGATGACTGCCTACGTCGACGAGGCCGCGGTGCTGCCGCCCAGCACCGCGATCCCGTCGGTGGTCCGGCTGCCCGAGGTGAGCAGCGACTTCGAGGACCTCGACGACGTGTCGGCCGTGTCGGGACGCTGGCGCCAGTCGAGCGGGCTGCGCGCGCAGATCGGCTCGGGCGTCGACGGGGTCGTCACCATCGACCTGCGCGAGGACGGACCCCACGGCCTGGTGGCGGGCACCACGGGCTCGGGCAAGAGCGAGCTGCTGCAGTCGCTGATCTGCTCGCTCGCCCTCAACAACCCGGCGTCCCGGATGAACTTCCTGCTCGTCGACTACAAGGGCGGCGCGGCCTTCCGCGAGTGTGCCGACCTGCCGCACACGGTCGGGTACATCACCGACCTCACGCCGGCGCTGGTGCAGCGTGCCCTCACCTCGCTCGGCGCCGAGATCGCCTCCCGTGAGCACCTCCTGGGCCAGTACGGCGTCAAGGACCTGATCCAGCTCGAGCGCGAGCGCCCGGACGTCGCGCCGCCGAGCCTGCTCATCTGCGTCGACGAGTTCGCCGCCCTGACCGCCGAGGTGCCGGAGTTCGTCGACGGCATGGTCAACATCGCCCAGCGTGGTCGCTCGCTCGGCATGCACGTGCTGCTGGCGACGCAGCGTCCGCAGGGTGTGGTGACCGGCAACATCAAGGCCAACGCCGACCTGCGGATCTCGCTGCGCGTCTCGTCGGCCGACGACTCGCGCGACGTCATCGACAGCCCCGAGGCGGCCCGGATCTCGCGGCGTACCCCCGGCCGGGCCTGGATCCGGCGGACCGGCCACGGCACGGCCGAGCTCGTGCAGTCGGCGTGGACCGGCGCGCGGCAGCCGATGGCCGGGTCGGAGGTGCCCGTCCTGGTCAGCCCGTTCAGCGCGGTCAGCACCCTCAACGGAGGTGGCTACGGGGGCTCGTCGTCCGAGCAGCGGCTCAACCCGCGCACCGACCTCGAGCGGTGCGTGCACACGATCAACGAGGCGTTCCTGGTCAGCGGCGCCGAGGCCCCGAAACGGCCGTGGCTGCCGGCGCTGCCCTCCGAGCTGCTCCTGGTGCCCGAGCAGCTGATCGAGGCGGCAGCGGGCCGCAGCAGCGGCCGGGTCACGCTGGGTCGGATCGACGAGCCCGAGGCGCAGCGCCAGCCCGAGCTGATGCTCGACTTCGCCGCGATCGGCCACGTGCTCGTGCACGGAGCCTCCGGATCCGGCAAGTCCGAGCTGCTGCGGGCGGCGGCGCTGAGCGCGTCGCTGGGTGACTCCTTCGGGTCGTACGGCGTCGCGCCGTACGTCTACGGCATCGACTTCGCCGGGGGCGGACTGGCCGCGATCAGCGGCGTACCGACGGTGGAGGCCATCGTCACCGAGTCGCAGCTCGGTCGGGTGATGCGGCTGATCCGTCTCCTGCGCCGGACCATGGACGAGCGGGCCCAGGCGCTGGCCGCCCGCGGCTGCGCCGACCTCGACGACCTGGCCCGCCAGGGAGCCTCGCTCCCCCGCGTCTACGTGCTGATCGACAACCTCCCGTCGCTGGTCGAGAACCTGGAGACCGGAGGAGGTGTCGCTCCCCAGCACGTGGAGAGGCTGCAGACCGTGCTCCAGAACGGACGACGCGTGGGCATCCACGTCATCGCCACCGCGCCCGGGCGCACGGGTGTGCCCACGGCGCTGGGGTCGAGCTTCGGGCGCCGGATCGTGCTGCGGATGACCACGTCCGACGACTACCTGATGCTCGGGGTCCCGGGCAACGTGCTCGACGCCGACAGCCTGCCGGGCTCCGGGCTGCTCGGGAAGCGCAGCGTGCAGGTGCTCACCACCGGCGGCGCGGGCACCCCGATCCAGGCCGAGCGGGTCGCCGAGATCGGTCGGCTGCTGGCGCCACGGGTGGAGGGACGCGGCGCGGCCCCGGTGCCGCCGATGCCGGCCCGCCTCGACCAGTCGTCCCTGCCGGCGCCGCGCGGCGCCCGGGTCGCGGTCGCGGTCGACGCCGACGCGGTCGCCGTCCTCGAGGTCGACCTGCTGTCCGGGCCGGTGCTGATCGCGGGTCGCGCCCGCACCGGCCGGACCAGTGCCCTCGACGGCATCACCGCGCTGGTCGCCCGCGGCGACCGGACACCCACGGTGATCCGGGAGGGCGACTACGCCTCCACCACCACCGCGGTCGACGCCTGGCTCGCCGGCCCCGGCGCGGAAGATTCCACTTCCTGGGCTCTCGTCATGGTCGATGACGCCCACCAATGGGATGCTGGTGTCGGAGTCGACGAAGCACGCCGTACCGCGCGCGACCGTCTCCTGGGTGTTCTCGGCGCCCACGGCCGACGTATCGGGTTGGTCGTCACTGCCGACAGCGCCCAGGCGAAGGCCCGCGGCGGACCGGAGGGCCTGGTCGAGACCGCCCGCCGGTCACGGCGTGGGTTCCTCCTCAGCCCGGAGTGGACCGACGGCGATGCGCTCGGTGTGGGGGTGCCGACGAAGACCACCGAGCCGCTCACCGGACCGGGACGCGGGGTGTGGTGTGACGGAGGCACCGCGTGGGTGGCACAGCTGGTCAGTTCACCGCCAGCGCAACCGAGCAGCACCGAGGAGATGTGATGACGGGTCACGGACGACGCAGCAAGATCGGTGCGGCCCTGCGCGGGGCCCTGCCCGATCGGCTGCACAAGTCGAACCGCCGCTCGCGCGGTGCTGCCGAGCTCTCGGTCCTGGTGGTGACCGGCTCGCTGGTCGCGGGCGTCTTCTTCGGCCAGGGCCTGAGCCAGACGGCCGTCGACGTCGCCGACGGGCTCACCTGGCTCAGCGACGACCCGTCCGGCGAGATCATCCAGGTCAACCCCGCCACCGGCGACCTCGAGGTCCGCCGCCTGGTCGGCAACCCGGGCGACGACCTCGAGGTCCTCGACGAGTACGGCCAGCAGCTCTACATCACCGACCACACCACGGGCCAGCTCCTCGCGCTCGACCTGACCAGCACCCTCGTCTCGGGGCAGCGCCGGGTGAGCACCGGCGGTGCGGCCGACACCCTCACCACCGACGACGGCGTCTTCCTGGTCGACACCGAGCTGTCCACGATCTCGGGGATGGACCCCGTCACCACCGACGTCACCGGCACCATCTGGGTCGCCCCGGCCGGCCTCGCCGACGCCGCGGTCGACGGTGACGACGCCATCTGGGCGCTCGAGGACGACGGCGTCCTGCACAGGCTGACCTGGTCGGCCGAGCGCCAGGCCTTCGACGACGAGGAGGTCGAGAAGGTCGGCGGCAGCGGACCCGGGTCGGTGCTGGTCGCCCACGACGAGGGCGTGACCGTCTTCGGCCCCGACCAGGGCCTGGTCGCCCAGGTCGGCACCGACAACGAGCGCACCGCCGACGCCCCGAAGGTGTTCGGCAAGCTGTTCGCACCGGAGAAGTCACCCAGCGGCCTGGTCCCCGTCGCCGCCAGCGAGAGCGGCTTCGTCATCATCCTGTCCGACGACGGCGTGATGGAGGTCGACATGGGGTCGGTCACCTGCGGCGAGCCCGGCACTCCCGAGGTCTTCTCCGGCCTCATCTACGTGCCCTGCCGCGGGGAGGGCAAGGTCGTCCGGCTCGATGCGAACGGCCTGCGTGCCGACGACGACATCCCGACCCCCGGCTCCGACGACCCCGAGCTGGTCCTCGACGACGACAACCTGATCATCAACGCGCCCGGCGCCGACCAGGGCGTCGTCGTCCACCACGACGGCAGCACCACCGCGATCGTGCGCGACGACGCCGACATCCCGCTGGTCACGCCCACCTCGACGTCCACCCCGCCGCCCCCGCCTCCGCCCGACCTCCTCGACGACCTGCTCGGCGACGACGACCAGGACGACGAGGAGGACAACACCCCTGCCGCCAACGGGGGCAACGACAACGGCGGAGACGACAACGGTGGGGGCAACCACAACGGGGACAACAACAACGGCGGCGGCAACAACGGGGGCAACGACGACGAGTGCGACGAGCAGGGCGACTCCCCGTCGACCGGCAACTCCCCCGACCCGAGCGACGACCCCAGCCCCAACACCCGCGGTGGAAAGGGCGGCAAGGGCGACAAGTCCGGTCGCGACGACGACGAGTGCGAGCCGCCCGACAAGGATCCCGGCCCCGGCGTCGGGCAGCCGGTCACCGCGCCCGACGACGTGGTGGCCCAGGCCCAGCCCGAGGGCCAGGTGCTGGTCACCTGGACGCACAGCGGCTACCCGAGGGCCGACAAGTTCGTGGTCCGCTCCAGCGACGGGGAGACCGAGCCGGCCGCGTACTACGCGCGCCAGATCTACCTGAAGGCGACGCCCGGCACGGCCGCGACCTACACGGTCAGCGCGGTCGTCGACGGTGAGGAGTTCCGCTCCGATCCCTCCGACCCGGTGACGACCACCGCCCGGCCCGGTGCACCCGCCGTGACCGCCGCTGCCGAGTACGTCGTCGACGACGACGAGGTGAGGTTCGAGGTCGAGGTCACCTGGACCGAGGCGGACGCCAACGGCGAGCCCGTCACCGACTACGCCCTCACGGTGAAGCCGCCCGACGGCGAGCAGAGCAGGCAGGCCGACGCGTCGGACCGCAGCGAGACCTTCGCCTGGACCTGCGACCGAGGAGACGACCCGGGCTGCACCGTGGGTGGCGACTACACCGTCACGGTGATGGCGAGCAGCGATCTCGGGAACGGCGCGCCCGGCACGTTCTCGGGCAAGGCTCCGGCCCAGCCCCCGCCGCCGGTGCCCCCGGCCAACAAGCAGATCGTCGACGGCTCGAGCCCGAAGACGTCCACCGCCGACATCGACGGCGTCGGGGAGATCACCCTGAAGCTGCGTCCCCCCAACGACTGGTCGCGGTTCCCCGGCACGTGCACCTACGTCGTCGACGGGGCCAGCCAGCCGATCGAGTGTGACGCCCGCTCCGTGACGATCGCCTACAACAACGGCCCGCGGGTCGCGCCCGAGAGCGGCACGGTCGAGCACACGGTGACGTTCGTGGCCGACAACGGCGCCACGACGTCCTCCAGCGCGCCGTTCGCGTTCACCTCGACCCAGGACGTGTACCAGCCGCAGCCCCAGCCCGACCCGGACGACCCCGGGTATCCCGGCGGCCCGCAGAACCCACCGGCCTGCTACCCCGTCCGCTGCCAGATCCCCTAGGCATGCGCCGTTCCCCGACCGACTCGAGAGGTCCGTCATGACCGCACTGATCAACCCGTCCGCGCCCGGCGAGCAGGAGATCGACGGGTTCGGGCGGCTTCACCAGAGGCTCGGCGACGCCGTCGAGCAGGCCGTGCACGGCAAGCGGTCCGTCGTCGACCTGGCCCTGGTCGCCACCTTCGCCGGCGGCCACGTGCTCCTCGAGGACGTACCGGGCACCGGCAAGACCACGCTGGCCCGGGCGATCGCGCGGGCGATGGGCGGTCGGGTCGGCCGGATCCAGTTCACGCCCGACCTGCTGCCGAGCGACGTGACGGGCACGACGGTCTTCGACCCGCGCGACGGGCAGGTGCGGTTCCGCCAGGGCCCGGTCTTCGCGAACGTCGTCCTGGCCGACGAGATCAACCGCGCGGCGGCCAAGACCCAGTCGGCGCTGCTCGAGGTGATGCAGGAGCGCACGGTCACCGTCGACGGCGTGGGCCACCCGGTGCCGACGCCGTTCGTGGTGATCGCGACGCAGAACCCGATCGACCTCGAGGGCACCTACCGGCTGCCCGAGGCGCAGCTCGACCGGTTCCTGATCCGCACCTCGCTCGGCTACCCCGACGCCGAGCACGAGATCGAGGTGCTGCGGCCGGGCAGCAACGCCGGCATCGTCGACGACGTGCCGACGGTGACCACCCCCGACGAGATCGCGGCGGTCTCCGACCAGCTCACCCGGCTCCACGTGGCCGACCCGATCCTGCGCTACGTGCGCGAGATCGGGATGGCGATCCGCCGCGACCCGCGGGTCCGGGTCGGCGTCAGCACCCGCGGGCTCAAGGCGCTGGTCAGCTGCCTGCAGGTCTACGCCGCCGCCCGCGGCCGGCACTACGTCGTCCCCAGCGACGTGCAGCGGTTGGCCGAGCCCGTCCTCGCCCACCGCACGGTGCTGGGTCGCGACGCGATCCTCGCCGGTCACACCAGCGAGAGCGTCGTGCACGAGGTGCTCGAGACCGTGCACCCGCCGCAGCCCGACGCGGGCTGACCATGCGGCGTGCCTGGACGAGCACGACAGGTCGGGGGCGGGCCACGCTCGTCCTCGGGGCGGTGCTGCTGGGCGCCGGCCTGTCCTGGAGCTACCTGGTCGTCGCCGGCCTCGGCGGCTGCCTGATCCTGCTGGTCGTCGCCGAGCTGGTGGCGGTGCTGGCCGCCCGGCCGGTGACGGTCGAGCGCGAGATCGAGCCGCGGGTCGTGGTCCGTCAAGGGTTGTGCGAGGGCCGGCTGCAGGTGCGCGGACGACGCCGCCGCGGGCTGGTCCGGCTCGACGTCGCCGACCGGGTCCAGGCCACCCTGGTGCCGGTCACGCTGCCCGACCGCCTCGGTCCCGACGCGCAGGGCGCCACGGTCACCTATCCCATCCCGACTCCGCGGCGTGGCCTGGTCGACGTCGGCCCGGTGCAGGTACGGCTGGCGGGACTCACCGGGATGGCCGCCCGCTCCACCGAGTCGGGCTCGCTCGACCAGGTGCGGGTGCTGCCCCGCCAGGTCCCCCTGCGCGCGATGATGCCCGGCCACCGCCGCTCGGTCGCGGGCGGCGACGACAGCATCGAGCTGGGCGGCACCGACCTGATCGGGCTGCACGAGTACACGATGGGCGAGGACCTGCGCCGCCTGCACTGGGCCACGAGTGCGCGCACCGGCACCCTCATGGTGCGTGAGGACGCCGAGCCGTCCGAGGCCCACGTGTGCGTGCTCCTCGACGACCGGGCCTCCGGCTATCTCGGCGACGACGACCTGTTCGAGGAGGCCGTCGAGATCGCGGCCGCCCTGTGCCGCACCGGGGTCGACGCCGGCAGCCCGGTCCGGCTGCACACCGGCAGCGACCGCAGCCAGGTGCTGGTGCCGGGGTCGGCCAACCGCCGTCCGCGTCGCGAGCAGCAGGAGCTCGACTGGCTGCTCGCGGAGATCGACCTGACCGGCTCGCTGTCCCGGGTCGAGCTGAACGGTCGCGACCTCGACGTCGCGGTCGCCGTCACCGGCCCCGGAGCCGACCTGCGCGAGCTCGCGCTGGCCCTGGGAGACGCACCCACGCGGGTGCTGGTCGTGGTCGACCCGGCGCCCCTGGTCGGCGCCCACCAGGAGGCTGGGTTGCTCGTGCTGCGCGGTGCCACGTCGGTCTCGCTCGCCATGCTCTGGGACGAGGCGGCGGCCCTATGACCAACGCTGTGAGCACCCGATGCTGAACCGCGTGCTGCGCCTGGCCTGGCCGGTCGCCCTCGTCGTCCTCGGCGCGACCGTGCTCGCCACCGCCTGGCACCGCTGGCCCGTGTCGCTGCTGTTCGTGGGCACCGCGGCGCTGCCGCTCCTGCTGCTGCGGGCCCTGCTCCGAGCCGGGCTGTCGCGCTGGTTCGCCACCTCGATGCTGCTCCTGCTCGTCATCATGGGCGCCTACCTCTCGACGTCGGGCGCCGACCTGTCGCTGGAGCAGACGATCCAGGACGTCGTCCCGCGGCTGCTCACCGCGCCGCAGCCGTACGCCGCGCAGCCCGACCTCCTCGTGGGGCCGCTCCTGCTGACCGCGTTCGTCTCGCTGCTCGTGGGGCTGCGCGTCGACAGCCGGCTGCGGGTCGAGCCGGTCGTCGGCGGCGCCGTCCTCTACCTCGCGGGCGCGCTGCTCACCGCCGGGGCGGCCGACCCGTGGGGGCTGGTCGCGGCCCTGATGCTGCTGGTGGCGCTGCTCGGGTGGGTGTTCCTCGACGAGCACGCCGAGCCGGTGCGCAGCCGGCTCTCGATGGCCGGCCCGATCTCGGTGATCGGTGTCGGCGCGGTCGCCGCGCTGGCGACCCTCCCGGTCAGCCAGGCGTTCGAGCCCCGCGGGCTGGTCGAGCCGCCGACGTACGAGGTCGTCGCGAGCAACCCCCTCACCCAGCTGGGGGCGTGGGCCACCTACCCCGACCAGCCGCTGCTGCAGGTCCGCGGCGCCGAGGTGCCGCTGCGGCTGGTCGTGCTCGACGAGTACGACGGCACCCAGTGGACGTCGAACACCACCTTCCGGTCGCTGCGCAGCGACACCCGCACCGGGTTCCAGCCGGGCACCTACGCCAACCAGGCGACCCTGCAGGTCGAGTTCGCCGAGCTCGGCGGCAGCTGGCTGCCGAGCCCCGGCACGCCGCTCGCGGTCGGCGTCCCCGACGCGCTCGTCGACCCCCGCACGGGCACCCTCTACTCCCTCGACGACCCCACCGGCCTGACCTACGAGGTGTCCGGCGCCTTCGACGACCCGCCCCCGGACGCCCTCGAGGCCGCCCAGCTGCCCGAGGCCGGGATGGAGCGGCTGACCGAGCTGCCCCCGCTGCCCAAGCCGCTGGCCGACTACGCCCGCAGCATCGCCGCCGACGCGGCGACTCCCTACCAGCGCGCCTCGGCGATCGAGGCCCAGATCCGGGACAGCTACGAGCTGTCGTCGTCGACGGTCTCCGGCTCGGCGCTGTGGCGCGTCAACGACTTCCTGCTCGGTGGTTCCGACGTCGCCGGGGGCGGCATCGGGTCGTCGGAGCAGTTCGCGACCTCGTTCGCCGTGCTCGCCCGCTACAACGGTCTGCCCACCCGCGTCGTGGTCGGTTTCCGCCCCGGCGACCAGCAGGACGACGGCACCCGCATCGTGCGCGGCGGCGACGCCTTCGCGTGGGCCGAGGTGTACTTCGAGCGCCTGGGCTGGGTGCCGTTCTCGCCGACCCCCGACGACGACACGTTCCAGCGGCCGCGTCCGGTCGACGCCGTGGAGCCCGAGCTGCCCGCACCCGCCGAGACCGGCTCGCCGTCCGCGGAGCCGGGCGTCCCCGGCGCCGACGAGAGCGACGAGCCCGACGACGCCGCGGCCGCCGCCGGCCCGCGCGGCGACGCCGGGCTCGGCGCCCCCGACCCGGCGCTCGTGGCGGCCGGCGCCGGCGCGGCCGTCCTGCTGCTTCTCGTGGGGCTGCGGGGCGGGCGCCGCCTGCGCCATCGTCGTCAGGGAGCGGCCGGCGCCTGGGCCGAGGTGGTCGACGCGCTGCGGCTCTCGGGCCTGCGCCCCTCGCCCCACGACCCGGCCGACGTGGTCGCCGCGCTCGCCGACACCCGCCTCGGCATCACCGCTGCCGCGCCGGTGGCGGCGCGGGCCGAGTGGGCGACGTTCGGCCCCGACCGGGTCGACGCCGACGGGTTGCGCCGTCAGGTCGGCGTCGTGCGGCGCAGCGCCCGGAAGGCCACGCCGCTGTGGCGGCGCTGGTGGTGGCACCTCGACCCCCGAGTGATCGGACGCTGAGCTCGAGCCTGACCTCGAGTCTCAGCCCGGGGCGCCGGGGTCCCAGCCGAAGGTCGTGACGGTGCCGCACCGCTTGGTCTGGTTGCTGACCCCGAAGTCGCCGTCGGACTTGCCGACCACCATGTAGAAGCAGGCCGGGCCGAGCGCCAGGTCGACCTCGACGTCCGCGGACGTGGTTCCGGGCGGGAACTCGTAGATCGGTTGTCCCTGCTGGTTCCTCTCGTCCAGGCGCAGGAGCGTGAAGTCGCCCTCGCCCTCGGCAGGGTCGGTCCACGTCAGCCGCATCGTGCGGCTGTCGTAGTCGAAGGACTGGATCACGATCTCGAGGTCGGGGTTGGGACGGCGGGTCACCGTCCCGTCGGGCTCCTGCGGGTTCGGTGCGTTGTTGACGGGGCCGCGCGTCGGTGAGGTGGTCTTCGGCTCGTCGTCGCCGCGCAGCATCGCGCCCACCACCCCGAGGACCAGCCCGACCGTCAACGCGACCGCGCCGAGGATCAGCGGCAGCCGCCGCCGCGGGCGCTTCTCCACGGGCTCCGCGGGCGGTGCGCCGGCGTCGTCGCCAGGCCCGCCGGACTTGTCGAACGCGCCGGTGTCGTCGGGGAAGCCGGTGCCCGTGGGGTCGGCGTCGGCGGTCCGGACGGCGTGCGAGACCGCCGAGATCGCCACCGGTGCCGGCTCGGCCCGCTCACTGGGCCGATCACTGGGCCGATCACTGGGCGGCGCGACCGGCGTGGGCAGCACCGGCGTGCCCGCCCCGCCGGCGCCCGGCGGCGCGAACGGTGCGGGGCTGAACGAGGCAGCCGGCACCGACCCGTCAGCGAGCCGGCTCGGGGTCTTCTGCAGGGCTACCGGGGTGACCGGTGCGGCCGACGGGTCGACGTCGGGTTCCCACGCCGAGGCGCGCAGCGCGTGGAACGCGTCGCGCAGCTCGGACGCCGACGCCCAGCGACCGGCGACCTCCTTCGACAGGCAGCGGTCGATGATCGGGGCGAGCCGTTCACTGCCCGGGACGTCGAGGGGCCGGTACGGCTCG
This sequence comes from uncultured Actinomycetota bacterium, assembly GCA_963825985.1. Taxonomy (GTDB): domain Bacteria; phylum Actinomycetota; class Actinomycetes; order Propionibacteriales; family Nocardioidaceae; genus Nocardioides. The sequence goes on from CAWGVK010000024.1 coordinate 45,771, forward strand.
GTGCGGGCGCGTCGCAGGTAGGCCAGCGCGGAGTCCTCGTCGGGGTCGTCGCTGGCGAACGGGGGCCGCCCGTCGAGCAGGGTGTACAGCGTCGAGCCCAACGACCAGACGTCGTCGGCGGGCGTCGGCGGGTGGCCGTCGAGGATCTGCGGGGCGGCGTGCCGGTAGGTGAAGGTCTCGGCCGAGGAGGTGTGCTCGGCATCCATCATCCGCGCGATCCCGAAGTCGGCCAGCACCCACGACGTCGGCAGCACCAGCACGTTCTGCGGCTTGACGTCGCGGTGCAGGACGCCGCGCTCGTGCGCGAAGGACAGGGCGTCGGCCAGCACCTCGCCGATCCGGCCGACCTCCTCGGGCATCAGGGGCCCGTGGGCCTTGAGCCGGTCGTGCAGGGTGCCGCCCTCGAAGAAGTCCATGACCACGGCCGGGCGCCCGGACGCCGTGGTGCCGGTCGCGAGCACGGTGACGATGTTGGGGTGCTGGCGACCGAGCTGGACGGTGATCTCGATCTCGCGCGCGAACCGGGCCGACCGCACCGGGTCGCCCACGCTGTCGATGCTCAGGACCTTGATCGCGACGTCGCGGTAGACCGACTCCTGACGGGCGCGGTAGACCACCGAGTCGCCACCGCGGCCGACCTCGACCAGGTCGGTGTAGCCGTCGAGGTGCTCGACCTGCTGGGGACCCGTGGGCGGGGGGCGCCAGGCGGCGTCCGACGAGTCGCCCATGCCTCCCGAGACCATGGGGCAAGCCTAGACGGACCAGGTCATCGACAGAGCCGGTTCAGCTGTCCTTGGCGTCGTCGTCGGCCTCGACGGCCTCGACGGCCTCGTCGTCGGTCTCGGACTCGTCTCGGGCTCGGGCTCGGGCTCGCCGATGGTGCCGTCGGGCTGCAGGTTCTTCAGCTCGACCGGGTTGCCCGAGGCGTCGGTGACCACGGCCGACTCGACCACGGTCGCCAGCGCCTTGCCGCGCAGGATCTCCTGGACCAGGTCGGGGATGTGGTTGTGCTCGAACATGTGGTTGGCGAACTCCTGCGGGTCCTGGCCCGACTGCTGGGCGCGCCGCACGAGGTGCTGGGAGAGCTCGTTCTGGTCGATGCCGAACTCCTCCTTCTTCGCGATCTCGTCGAGGAGGAACTGCGCGGCGACGGCGTCGCGGACGCGCCGCTCGAGGTCGGCCTCGAACTCCTCGATCGTCTGCTTCTCGTCGTCGAGGTACTTCTCCATGGTGATGCCGGCCTGCCCGAGCTGCTGCTCGATGGTCTGGCGGCGGGCGTTGAGCTCGTCGGCGACCATGGTCTCGGGCAGCGGGATCTCGACCTTCTCCAGCAGCGCCTCGAGGACGGCGTCGCGGGCGGCGGCAGCCTGCTCGAGGCGTCGGCCCCGGCCGAGGCGCTCGCGGACGTCGTCGGAGAGCTCGGCCACGGTGTCGAACTCGGAGGCGAGCTGGGCGAACTCGTCGTCGAACTCGGGCAGCTCCTGCTCCTGAACCTGGCTGACGGTGACCGACACGGCGACCGTCTGGCCGACCAGGTCGCCGCCGACGAGCTCGCTGTCGAACGTCTTCTCCTCGCCGGCGCTCAGGCCGATCAGGGCCTCGTCGAGGCCCTCGATCATGCCGCCGCGGCCGACCCGGTAGGACATGCCGCTGACCTCGGCACCCTCGACGACCTCGCCGTCCTGGGTCGCCTTGAGGTCGAGGACCACGAAGTCGCCGTCGGCGGCGGGCCGCTCGACGTCGCTGAGCGTCGCGAACCGCTCGCGCAGGGCCTCGACCTGCTCGTCGACGTCGTCGTCGCCGATCTCGACGTCGTCGACCTCGGCCACGATGCCCGTGTAGTCGGGCAGCACGATCTCGGGCTTGATGTCGACCTCGGCGGTGAAGCCGAAGCCCTCGTCGTCACCGATCTCGAGGCCCTCGATCTCGGGCTGCGCGAGCGGAGTGAGGGAGTTGGCCTCCAGCGCCTCGGCGTACTTCTGGGGCAGGGCATCGTTGATGGCCTGCTCGAGCACCGCGCCGCGCCCCACCTGACGGTCGATCACCATCGGGGGCACCTTGCCGCGGCGGAAGCCGGGGATGTTGATCTGCTGGGCGATCTGCTTGTAGGCGGCGTCCAGCTGCGGCTTGAGCTCCTCGAAAGGCACCTCGATGGTGAGCTTGACCCTCGTGGGGCTCAAGGTCTCGACGGCGCTCTTCACAGGTGTTCTCCTTCAGTGGTCCAGATGGTCATGTCGTGCTGCGGTGTGGCTGCGGGTGGTGGTGTCGTGCAGTCGGGGCGACAGGACTCGAACCTGCGGTCTCCTGCTCCCAAAGCAGGCGCGCTAGCCACTACGCTACGCCCCGCCAAGTCGGGTCCCGGTGGTCGCTCTGACCCACCGGTGCCCCGCTTGGAGCGGATGACGGGAATCGAACCCGCGTAGTCAGTTTGGAAGACTGAAGCTCTACCATTGAGCTACATCCGCGCGCGCTGGAATCGGCTCCCAGAACCACTGAATCCTGCCACAGCGGGGGTGACGCGGGCCAAACGAGGACCGGTCTCCGCTCGGTTACGTGCGGTGGACCACCAGCATGGCGCGGTCGTCGTCCTTCGACCCGAGCGAGGTTGCCAGCCGTTCGGCCGACCCGACGAACGTGCCCCGGAGCATCGACTCGGCCGCCCCCAGCATCCGGTCGATGCCGAGGTCGATGTCGCGGGTCGGCTCCTCGACCATGCCGTCGGTGTAGAGCAGGACGGCGTCGCCGGACCCGAACGGGCGACGGACACTGGTGAACGTGGCCGCCTCGATCAGGCCCAGGACGGGGCCCTCGGTCCAGAGCACCGACCAGCGGCCGGTGCCGGCCACGCGGTGCACGGCGGGCGGGTGACCGGCCGTGCGGACCTCGAAGTCGCCGGTGTCGAGGTCGAGCCACAGGTGGATGGCGGTGGCGAACCCCTCCTCCCAGTTCTGGCGCAGGAGGTAGTCGTTGGCGGCGGGCAGGAACCCCTCGGGCGGCAGGGCGCCGAGCAGGCCGCCGAACGCCCCGGAGAGCAGCAGCGCCCGGGTGCCGGCCTCCTCGCCCTTGCCGGACACGTCGACCACGGCGATCTGCAGCGACCGGCCGTCCGGGGCCCGGGACGTGACGATGAAGTCGCCCGCGAACGCCGTCCCACCGGCCGAGTGCAGGGCCGACTCGACGATCCAGCCTGCGGGCAGGTCGGGGATGTAGCCCTGGTTGAGGATCCGGTCGCGGAGGTCGACGAACATGGTCTCGCCGCGCAGCCCGGCAACGCCGAGGCGGGCCCGGCGGAAGCTGGTCAACAGCACGACCAGCGCGATCGCGAACTGCACGATCACGGCCCCCACGGTGCGCGAGGTGATCTCCTCCTGGCGGCTGACGCAGTAGGTCAGCAGGACCATGTCGAAGACCACGAACCAGGGCAGCGTGCGCGGGCCCAGGAAGATGCTGCCCAGCACCACCGGCAGCATCAGGCTCGTGAACGGGGTCTGCTCGGGGAAGAAGGTCACGCTGGTGGTGATCGCGACCGAGAAGAGCACCAGGCCGGTCGCGAGCCGCAGCTCCACCGAGTCGCCTCGGCGCAGCACCCGGCTCCACCGACGTCGCATCGCGAGCACACGCAGCGGGTGTGACGCCTGGCCGACGGTGCTCATGGACGGGGGGTGCTCTCTACCGGGGTCACGTTCGGCCTCAGCCTACGGCCCGCGACCGGTACACGGGCTGACAACGTGAGCACCAGAACAGATTCCTGCCCTCGAGCACCGCGGTGCTGACCCGGCGGCCGCACACCAGGCACGGCTGGCCGGCGCGCCGGTAGACGTAGACCTCACCGCCGTGGTCGTCGCGCCGCGGCGGGCGGCCCATCGCCTCCGGGGTGTGCTCGGGGCGGACGGTGTCGATCCGGCCGGTGCGGACGCCCTCGGCCATCAGCCCGACCAGGTCGTCCCACACGGCCCGCCACTGCCCGACGCGCAGGGAGGTGCCGGGGCGCAGCGGGTGCAGCCGGTGACGGAACAGCACCTCGGCGCGGTAGACGTTGCCGACCCCCGCCAGCACGGTCTGGTCCATCAGCAGCGCCCCGATCGACCTGCGGCTGCGCCGGATCCGCTCCCACGCCCGGGTCGGGTCGGCCTCGGGGCGGATCGGGTCGGGTCCGGAGCGGACGACGACCGCGTCGCGCTGGCCCCCGGTGACCAGGTCGCAGGTGATCGCGCCGCGCAGGTCGGCGTACGCGGCGTCCGGCGGCAGGCTCGCGATCCGCAGCCGCACCTGGCCGACCGGGAGCGGCACCTCCTCGAGGCCGGCGTGCACGTCGAATGCCCCGATCAGGCCGAGGTGGACGTGCACGAACCGCTCGCCGGAGAACGCGACGAACAGGTGCTTGCCCCAGGCCTCGGCGCCCTCGACGACGTGGCCGTCGAGCAGCGCGGCCGACTCGGCGAACCTCCCCTGGGGGCTGGTGACGCCGACCCGGCGACCGGCGAAGGCGGCCGTCAGGTCGTGCGCGAGCCGGTGGAGGGTGTGGCCCTCAGGCACGGTCTTGCTGGTCTGCCCGCTGGGCGGACTCCGGCAGCGGCGGCAGCTCGCGGGTGGTCTCGTACGACGCGAGCATGCCGATCCGGCGTACGTGCCGCTCCTCCTCGGAGAACGGCGTGGTCAGGAAGACCTCCACGAAGCGGGTCATGTCGTCGACCGGATGCATCCGGCCACCGACGGCGACCACGGTGGCGTCGTTGTGCTGGCGCGCCAGCGCGGCGGTCTCCTCCGACCACGCCAGCGCGGACCGGACGCCGGCGACCTTGTTGGCCGCGATCTGCTCCCCGTTGCCCGACCCGCCGATGACGACGCCGAGGCTGTCGAGGCCCTCGGCGCGCTCGCGGGCCACGCCCTCGGCGGCCCGCAGGCAGAACACCGGGTAGTCGTCGAGGGCGTCGTAGACGAACGGACCGTGGTCGACCGGCTCGTAGTCGTGGTCGGTGAGCCAGCGGCTGAGGTGGTCCTTGAGCTCGAGGCCCGCGTGGTCGCTGCCGAGGTGGACGCGCATGCGCGCCAGTCTGTCAGCACTGCCGGTCAGGGGTGGGCGCGGATGAACGAGGCCACCTGCTGCATCAGCGGATCGGCCGCCGCGAACACCTGCTCGTGCCGCCAGAAGCCGTGCACCTGCCCGAGGTACCGGGTCGCGACGACCGGCACCCCCGCCTCGGCGAGCAGGCGGGCCAGGTGCTCGCCCTCGTCGCGCAGCGGGTCGTGCTCGGCGGTCATCACGAACGTCGGCGGCAGCGTGGCGAGCCGGTCGGAGAGCAGCGGCGCGAGGTCGGGGTCGGTGAAGCGACCCGGGTCGCCGCCGGCGTACTGCTGCCAGTACCAGGCGACGTCGGCGGCGACGAAGGCCGCGGTCTCGGTGCGGTGCGACTCGAAGCCGGCGGTCGGGTCGAGGAACGGGTAGATCAGCGCGAGCGCCCGGAACCGGCCGGGGTGGTGCAGGGCACCGACCAGCGCGAGGTTGGCGCCGGCGCTGTCGCCGTGCGCGTACGCCGGGCCGGCCAGCCCGTGCCGCGACCCCTCGCGGTCGATCCAGCCGAGCACGGTGTCGACGTCGTCGACGGCCGCCGGGAACGGGTGCTCGGGCGCGAGCCGGTAGTCGACGCTGAGCACCGTGCGCCCGACCCGGTTGGCCAGCCGGCGGCAGGGCGCGTCGTGCACCTCGACGTCGTTGAACACGAACCCGCCGCCGTGCAGGTGCACGACGACGCCCGGTTCGGCGTCGGCCGGCCGGTAGGAGCGGCACGGGACGCCGTCGGCGTCGTGGTCGGTGACCGCGTCGACGTCCTCCCGCGGCTGGTCGGCGGCCGTGGCCCGGGTGGCGGCGCGGGCCGCTGCCACGTCGTACCCCGCCACGTGGATCGGCGGTTCGGACGCCGCCTGCTCGACGGCGGCGCGGACGTCGGGCCAGGACAGGCGCTCGGGCATCAGCGCTGCATGAGGGCGTCCAGCCCGACGGCGACCGCGGCGGCGACCCGGAAGTCGATCGCCTGCTCCGGCACGGTGACGGTGTACTTGTCGCGCACCGTGCTCTGGCGCTCGACCTGGAGGATCGTGCCCCCGGCGGGCGACGTGAAGTCGAAGTGGATGGGCAGGAACGGGATGTCCATGAACCGGCGTACCAACGCCACGGCCTGGCTGCGCTCCTGGCCGGTGCCCTGGTAGCCCGGGCCCTCGATGTGGAAGGTCGAGCGCAGGATGCTCTTGCCGAAGTCCTTGCGGAAGAAGCCGAGCTGCTGGCCGTGCTCGTCGAAGACGTCGTACCCGGCGTTGAGGTCGATCTTCTTGCGGGCCTTGAAGCTGAAGACGGCCCGGCTCTTGGACTCGTCGGCGTAGAAGGTGACCTCCTCCTTGAACGCCAGCCTCTTCTGCTGGGCCACGCCCAGCGACTGACCGAAGGAGCCGTCGGGGTTGGCCGCGAAGAGCTCGTAGCGGTTGGCGGTCATGGCGAACTTCTGCTTGACGAAGAACGCGGGGTAGTACATCGCTTCACTCATGCCGGGCAACCTACCCAGGTCACCGACTCTCGAACGCCAGCCGGGCGCCCAGGGCCGCGAAGGTGGCGGCGAAGGCCTTCCGGATCCTGGACACGAGCCGCGGACGCGCCAGCACCCGGTCGCGGACGGCGGCCGCGAAGACGCCGTACGCCGCGAACACCACGAACGTCATCGCCATGAAGACCGCGCTCAGCGCCAGCATGTGCGGCACCGCGTTCCCCGACCCGGCAGGCACGAACTGAGGCAGGAACGCGAAGAAGAAGATGGTGAGCTTGGGGTTGAGCAGGTTGAGGGTGACCCCCTCGACGATCACCCGGCGCCGGCTGACCGGGGGCCGGTCGTCGTCGACGGAGAGCGCGCCGGTGTCGCGCCACGTCGCCCACGCCATCCAGAGCAGGTAGGCGACACCGGCGTACTTGATGGTCGCGAACGCCACCCCGCTGGCGTGCAGGACGGCGGCCAGGCCGGTGACGGCTGCCACGAGGTGCGGCACGGTGCCGAGCGTGCACGCGAACGCCGCCAGCACGCTCGCGCGAGCACCGCGGGTCAGCCCGGCGGCCAGCGTGTAGAGGGCGCCGGTGCCGGGGGTGGCGACGATGACCAGGCTCGTGAGCAGGAAGGCGAGGCTCATGTGGCGCACGCTACTGCGATGAGTCCGGGTGCGCATCGCAGTCTGCACCGGCATGGTCATCGTTGCCGGACACCTGGTCGTCGATCCCGCCCTCCGCGCGGAGTACCTGCGCGACTGCGAGGAGGTCGTCCGCCTGGCCCGCGCCGCTGCGGGCTGCCTCGACTTCGCCATCTCCCCCGACCTGCTCGACCCCGCGCGGATCAACATCCACGAGCGCTGGGCGACGCGTCCCGAGCTCGAGGCCTTCCGCGGCTCCGGCCCCTCCGACGCCCAGAACGACGTGATCCTCGACGCCTCCGTGGAGGAGTACGAGGTCTGACGTCGTCGGCTGCCGACCGAAGCGGGCCAGCAGGTGCCAGACGCGCTTGAGGGACTGGGGGTCGTGGTGGCCGGTGCGGGCGGCGTCACCGATCGTCGAGGGCACCAGCTCGTCGCCGAGCGAGCGGGCGAGGGCGACGACCTCGGGGCCGCGGTAGGCGGGGTCGAGGCCGGCGGTCGCGACCCGGAAGCCGGGGTGCCACTCGACGGGGCAGCCCAGGCGGTCGGCCGCCGCGTGGACGGGTCCGTCGCGGAAGCACGGGTCGAGGACGACGGCCTCGACGTCGGTGTCGAACCGGACGCCGCCGTGCACCTGGGCCTCCACGTAGTCGTCGAGGTCATCGTGAGCAGCGGCCCTGCACAGCGCCACCAGCTCGTCGATCCGCTCGGGGCCACCGAAGACGTCGGGCTCGAAGACCGAGTCGGGGAAGCAGAAGGTCGAGCGCTCGGTCGCCTCCGGACGCAGCCGCGCGTACGCCGACCCGAACCGGACGGCGGCACCGTGGGCCCGGCCGTCGTGGTCGAGGGCGCCGTAGACCGGGCGGTCGGCCGCCGGGCCGTCGTCGTACCGCCCCGCAAAGAGCCGGTTCTCCCACCGCCACCGGTCGCCGCCGCGCACGGCGGTGAGCCCGCCGTTCGACGTGCCGGTCTCGAACTGCGAGCGGTAGCCGCCGGCGCGCGCCATCGCCTCGATGACCAGCCCGTCACCGAACGGCCAGTCGGGATGGAACTGGAGCGTGACGTTCACCCCGAGCTAGTCCGCCGCCAGGCGGGCCAGCTCCTCGTCGACGACGGCGACGTCGAGCTTGGTGAAGATCGGTGTGGGCTTGCCCACCGGCGTGCCCGGCACGATCCGACGACGCTGCCACGGGGGCGCGGTCGAGTAGTCACCGGTGATGGTCGGGTAGCCCGGGCCGCCGTCGAGGTCGTCGACCTCCGCGAGGCGCGGCATCGGTGCCACGTCGCCGGCCCCGCCGAACGCGGCGTCGACCTGGTTGGCCGAGAAGGGCAGGAACGGCGCGAGCACCAGGTTCAGGTCGGCCACGCACTGCGCGACGACGTGCAGGATCGTGCCGAGCCGCTCGCGCTCGTCGTCGTCTCCCGACTTGGCGAGCTTCCAGGGCTCGGAGTCGGAGACGTACTTGTTGACCTCGGCCACCGCACGCATCGCCTCGCCGATCGCCTGACGCATCCGGTTGCGGCCGATCAGGTCGCCGACCACGCCGAAGGCCTGCTCGGTGACGGCGAGGACGCCCTCGTCGTCGTCGGTGAGGACGCCGGCGGGCGGGATCTCGCCGAAGTTCTTGGCGATCAGCGTGGCCGTGCGGTTGACCAGGTTTCCCCAGCCCGCGACCAGCTCGTCGTTGGTGCGTCGCACGAACTCGGCCCAGGTGAAGTCCGAGTCCTGGTTCTCCGGTCCCGAGGCCGCGACGAAGTAGCGGAAGGCGTCGGGCTGGTAGCGGTCGAGCAGGTCGCGCACGTAGATGACGACCTTCTTCGACGACGAGAACTTCTTCCCCTCCATCGTGAGGAACTCGCTCGAGACGACCTCGGTGGGCAGGTTGAGGTCGCCGTACCGCTGCGGCGACCCGCCCTTGTCGCCGCGGCCGTCGTAGGCGAGCAGCTCGGCCGGCCAGATCTGGCTGTGGAAGGTGATGTTGTCCTTGCCCATGAAGTAGTACGACACGGCCTCGGGGTCGTTCCACCACTCACGCCATCGCTCGGACTCACCGAGCCGGCGGGCCCACTCGATCGAGGCCGACAGGTAGCCGATGACGGCGTCGAACCACACGTAGAGCTTCTTCGTGGGGTTGTCGCGCCACCCGTCGAGCGGGACGGCGATGCCCCAGTCGATGTCGCGCGTCATCGCGCGGGGGCGGATCTCCTTGAGGATGTTCTGGCTGAAGCGGATCACGTTGGGCCGCCACAGACCGGTCTTCTCGCGGTCGTCCAGCCACTCCCCCAGCGCCTCGGCCAGGGCCGGCAGGTCGAGGAAGAAGTGCTGCGTCTCGATGAACTCCGGGGTCTCGCCGTTGATCCGCGAGCGCGGGTTCTTCAGGTCGGCCGGGTCGAGCTGGTTGCCGCAGTTGTCGCACTGGTCGCCGCGCGCCCCGTCGTACCCGCAGATCGGGCAGGTGCCCTCGATGTAGCGGTCGGGCAGGGTGCGCCCGGTCGACGGCGAGATCGCGCCGAAGGTGGTCTGCTCGACGAAGTAGCCGTTCTCGTGCACCCCGTGGAACAGCTCCTGGACGACGGCATGGTGGTTGCGCGTCGTCGTGCGCGTGTAGAGGTCGTAGCTCAGCCCGAGCCGGACGAAGTCCTCGCAGATCAGCCGGTGGTTGGTGTCGGCGAGCTGCTGCGGGCTCACCCCGGCCTCGTCGGCCGCGATCAGGATCGGGGTGCCGTGCTCGTCGGACCCGGAGACCATGAGGACGTCGTTGCCGGCCATCCGCTGGTACCGACTGAAGACGTCGGAGGGCACGCCGAAACCGGCGACGTGGCCGATGTGGCGCGGGCCGTTGGCGTAGGGCCAGGCGACGGCGGACAGGACATGGGTCATGCCCTCGATCCTAGGGAGCCACCGCCACCGGATATCTCAGCGGGCCACCGCCGGGCTCGACCGCGTCCAGCACCTCGACGTCGTCGCCGACCGCGATCGTCACGCCGGGGGTGTCGGGCACCAGGTTGATGGCGAACCAGGTCTTGCCGTCCCAGCGCCGCAGCCGCGCCAGCGATGCGATCGGCTCGTGGCCGCGCTCGGCCGTGTCGGGGTCGATCGTGGTGAGCACGCACCGGGCGCAGCCCTTGACCGCGCGGAACGTCGCCGCACCGATCCGCAGCCGGCGCCAGTCGTCCTCCGCCCAGGCCGCGGCGCCGCGGACGACGACGTTGGGGCGGAAGCGCGTCATCGGCAGGGGGTCCGCGCCGTGCTGGGCGGCGGCCAGCACCTGGTCGTTGAGCGCGGCCAGCGACTCCTCGGTGGCCAGCAGGAGCGGATAGCCGTCGGCGAACGAGACGCGGTCGGCGGGGTCGCCGAAGTCGGGGCTGGTCGGCCGGCGGGTCGGGTCGTCGAGGTGCACCAGGCGTGCCGTCGTCCCGAGCACGGTCGAGAACCACGCGTCCGCCGCAGGTGCGGCGGGCGCCGCGGTGACGTGCGACGAGAAGATCGTGACCGGCACCTGGGACGCCGGGTCGGGAGTCGCCACGTCGAGCGGCTCGGCCCCCGGCGCCGTCACCCGCAGGCCGGTCGGCGTGATCTCGGGGTGCACCAGGACCATCCGGTTGACCTCGCGGGCGGTGATCGTCGTCCCGCTCTCGTCGACGAGCATCCAGCGCCGGTCGCCGGCCAACCCCCAGGGCTCCACGGTGGCCGAGTCGACCGCCTCGCCGCGGCACGACTTGAGGGGGTAGCGGTGCAGGCCGGTCAGCGCGAGTGCCACCCGGCCCACGCTAGCTGCGACGACGCTCGATGCGAGCGGTGGCCCGGCGGCGGATGTCGTCGAGCCGGCGGTAGAGCTTGATGCCGGGACAGGCCGTCTCGTTGGTGTCGCGGTGCCCGTCGATCCTCGGCAGGCGCACCTTGCGACCGGCGGGGAACCGGTCGGAACCCGTGGAGCGGACGACGGAGTTGCCCGACGGGTCGCGGTCGTACTGGTCGAGCTTCCACGCCGCCAGGTGCACCAGCGCCGTCAGGACCTTCGCGTTGGGCCGCCGGGTCTCGAGGTTGCCGATCACCGCGACACCGGTCGACGCGTGGTTGAAGCCGAGCGTGTGGGCGCCCTGGACGGGCTTGCCCGCGCTGCCGGCCCGGCCGACCCACGTGCGGCCGAAGCGGTCGACGAGGAAGTTGTAGCCGAGGTCGGACCAGCCCAGGCTCTGGGTGTGGTAGCGGTACATCCCGCGCAGCAGGCCCGGGACGTCGGCGCGTCGGTAGTCGTTGCTGTTGACCGTGTGGTGCACGTGCACCTGCTTGACCGTCCGCACCATGGTGGGCCGGCCCGACCTCAGGGACGGGTCGGCGCCCCAGTCACGACGGCGCAGCAGGTCGGGAGAGAGGACCTTCCGACGCGCGGCCGTGCGTTCCGCCGGTGCCGGCGTCCCGTCGGCGGCCATCAGGACCAGCGTGAGGTCGTCAGGGGCCGCGCCGGCCACGTCGACGCGCACGGCGTCCGACCGGCCGACCCAGAGCAGGTCGGTGCCCACCACGCCCTCGAAGCCCGACCCGCGCTCGAACGAGCGTCGATCCGGTCCGTCGGTCAGCGTCTCGAGGTCACGCCAGCCCGACCAGGCGCCGTCGGCGCGGGTGCGGACCCGGACGTCACGCGACCCGCCCCGCCAGGTGAGGGCGAGCATCGAGAAGTCGGCGGCCCGCACCGTCCGGTCGCCGTCGAGCGGCACGTCGAGCGCCCGTACCCCGCTCCCGTCGTCGGCGAGCCGCAGCGGATCGGGTGCCCGCGGGGCGGGTGCGCCGTCCGCGACCGGGACAGGCAGGACCAGCGCCAGCATCGCTCCCGCCGCAACGAGGGAGTGCCGGCGCCGAGGTGGCCGTCCCCATGAAGGCATCGATCCATCATGCGTCACATCCACCCCATGAGCAACAGGGCGTGACCGGCTCCGCGGGGATAGTCCCGGCTGTTTGGGCCCCTGAACGGCCCGATCGAGGGCCCAAACGGCCGGGACTACCGGTCCGGCGGCACTCCCGCTAGCTGAAGTCGAGCTCGCCGGTGCGGGAGCGCTTGAGCTCGTAGAAGTACGGCACCTTGGCGACGGCGATGCAGCCGTCCCAGAGGAGGCCGGCGTCCTCGCCGCGCGGGATCTTCGAGAGCACCGGGCCGAAGAACGCAGCGCCCTCGAACGCGATCGTGGGCGTGCCGACGTCGTCGCCGACCTGGTCCATGCCCTCGTGGTGGCTCTTCGCCACGGCGTCGTCGAGGCCGGTGTCGTCCATGGCGTCGATCAGCTCGGGCTCGAGGCCGGCCTCGGCGAGCGCCTCGACGATCAGCGCGCGGCCGCCGTCCTCCTGCTCGTCGAGCCTGCGGCCGTCGCTGTGGACGCGCGTCCCCATGGCGGTGTAGAGCGGCAGCAGCACGTCACGGCCGTGCTTGTGCTCGGCGGCGATGAGGACCCGCACCGGGCCCCAGGCCGGCTCGAGGATCTCGCGGTACTCGTCGGAGATGTCCTTGTCCTGGTTGAGGTACCCCAGGCTCATCACGTGCCAGGTGACGCTGATGTCGCGCACCTGCTCGACCTCGAGGATCCATCGTGAGGTGATCCAGGCGAAGGGGCACAGCGGGTCGAACCAGAAGTCGGCGTTCGTCGTGCTCGTAGTAGTGGTCACAACAGGTTCAACCACCCGAGCACGTGAGCATTCCGACTAGCGCCTCACCCACACCCGCGCCCAGGCCCGGCGCGGCTCGACCACGTCGGTGCCGGAGTACGAGACGCGGACGACCCGCTTGCCCTTGCCGAGGTCGGCCAGACGGATCCGGACCCGACCGTCGACCAGGCGCGCCTGGTCGGTCTGCCTGCCGATGGTGACGGTCACGATGCCGCCCGGTCGCGTCGCGAGTCCGGCCGCTGCGACCCGGACCTTGACGACGGCCGCGCGCGAGCGCCCGACCGGCGTGACCGTCACCGTCGACGGCGTGGTCACGAGCCCGGCGTCGGCCGAGGTGACCACGGACCGGTAGCGCGGCTTGCTGAGCGTGGCCCGCGCGACGATCCGGTGCCCGACGTCCGCGGCCGCGAGCTTGTACGTCGCCGCGCTGGCGCCCGGGACGACCACGCCGTCGCGCAGCCACTGATAGCTGATCGTCGCGTCGGACGGCGTGTAGGTGCCCGCCGTGTAGGTCAGCGTCGAGCCGTAGCGGGGCGCGCCGGAGACGGCGAACGGGGCGGTGAGCCGCACGGTCCCCTCCACGACCGGCCCGAACGGGGCGGAGACGCCGAGGATCTTCTTGTACCCCGGCCTGACGGGCTTCTCGATGACCGTGATCCTCTTGCCGACCATGGCGTTGGTCAGGGTGAGCTTGGAGGTGGTGAAGCCCTCCAGCCGGACGCCGTCGGCCTTCCACTGGAAGCTGGTGGACGCCGGGGCCGGCGACCACGTACCGCGGGTCGCGGTCAGCACCTGACCGACCTCGGGTGAGCCGGTGATCGCCGGTGGGGCACCGCGACCGAAGACGCCCTCGGCCACGGGGGCGGTGGCCGCCGACATGACGGTCGTCCCGACGAAGCCCGACCTGGCGGCCGTCGTCCGCATCGTGACGGCCTTGCCCACGTGCGCGGCGGTGGGCGTGAAGTAGTTGGTGGTCGCGCCCGGGACGGCGACACCGCCGGCGTACCACTGCAGGGTCTGGCGGGCCCCCGGCTTGAAACCACCCTTGTACCCGCGCAGTCGGACGCCGACCTGCGGGGTGCCGGTGATCCAGGGCCGCGTCGTGTTCTTCAGGGTCTTCTTGTCGACGAAGTGGATGAAGCCGGTCGGCCAGCCCGAGCCCGACTTGTAGATGCGGCGCCAGTGGAAGTCGCCGCTCCAGCTGTCCTCGGAGATCACGATCTCGGTCGACGACACGACCTTCTCGACGTAGGCCACGTGGCCGCTCGACCCGGCCCCGGGAACGCCGCGGTCCCACCAGGCCACCGCCCCGACGGCGGGCGTGCGGTCGGTGATGTCGTCCATGGCGTAACCCCAGTAGTAGGCGTTGCCCGACCCTCCCGACCACGGCCGCTCGGTCGACATGCCGGCCCGGATCATCCGGTAGGCGATGTAGTTGGTGCAGTTGTGGCCGGAGTACATCCGCCAGTACATCTGGTTGCTCCGCGCGGCGTACCCCGCGTTGCCGTAGCCGGCGTTGGCGCACGACGTGTAGCCCGAGCACAGGTACACCGACGAGGCGCCGGACGGCGGCGCGGCGGGCGGGAGGACGACGGCGAGGATCGCGACCAGCGAGGTCACCACGCCCCTCACGAGGAGGCGCGAGGTCAAGCCGCGGACGCGTCTGGCCGATGTGTTGGGGGAAGGCACGGGGACCACTGTCAAGCACATCGGGTGCGTTTCGCAACAGAAACCACATAATTCACTTCAGCCCCAGAAGCAAGCACCTCGAACTACAGGCGTGTCGTTCGTTCGACGCCACCGGGACGCCGCAACGACCCGCTCTGCTGCCCTCCGGTCAGGGTGCGAGGATGCGGGGCATGCCTGGAACCAACCTCACCCGGGACGAGGCCGCCACCCGCGCCGCCCTCCTGGACGTCACGTCGTACTCCATCGACCTGGATCTCACGACCGACGACGCAGCGCCGACCACGTTCGGCTCCACCACGACCCTTGCCTTCACCTGCCGCGAGCCCGGTGCGGCGACCTTCGCCGACCTGGTCGGCGCGACCGTGCACGAGATCACGCTCAACGGCGTGGCCCTCGACCCGACGACGTACGCCGACAGCCGGATCCCGCTGCCCGACCTGCAGGCCGACAACGTGCTGGTCGTGCGCGCCGACTGCACCTACTCCAACAGCGGCGAGGGCCTGCACCGCTTCGTCGACCCCGTCGACGACCGCGTCTACCTCTACTCCCAGTTCGAGGTGCCCGACGCCCGCCGCGTGTTCACCACCTTCGAGCAGCCCGACCTCAAGAGCGTCTTCACCTTCCACGTCACCGCCCCCGACCACTGGAAGGTCGTCTCGAACGCCCCGACGCCGGAGCCGACGCCCGGCGCCGACGGCGTGGCCACGTGGCACTTCCCCCCGACGAAGAAGATGTCGACGTACATCACCGCGGTCGTGGCCGGCGAGTACCACGCGGTCTTCGACACCTACGAGGGCAAGTACGGCGAGATCCCGCTCGGCCACTACTGCCGCCAGTCGCTGGTCGAGCACCTCGACCGCGACGAGCTGGTGAAGATCACCAAGCAGAGCTTCGAGTTCTTCGAGGACAGGTTCGGCTACCCGTACCCGTTCGAGAAGTACGACCAGCTCTACGTGCCGGAGTACAACATGGGCGCGATGGAGAACGCCGGCTGCGTGACGCTGCGTGACGAGTACCTCCCGCGCTCGCGTCAGCCGCGGTCGTTCTACGAGTTCCGCTGCTCGGTGATCACCCACGAGATGGCGCACATGTGGTTCGGCGACCTCGTGACCATGCGGTGGTGGGACGACCTGTGGCTCAACGAGTCGTTCGCCGAGTGGGCCTGCTACTGGGCCGAGGCCGAGGCCACCGAGTTCACCGATGCGTGGACCGGCTTCGCGAACGCCCGCAAGCAGACCGGCTACCGCGCCGACCAGCTGCCGAGCACCCACCCGATCGCGGCCGACAACCACGACCTCGAGGCGGTCGAGGTCAACTTCGACATGATCACCTACGCCAAGGGCGCCTCGGTGCTCAAGCAGCTGGTCGCCTGGGTCGGCCTCGACCCGTTCGTGGCCGGGCTGCGCCAGTACTTCCAGGACCACGCCTACGGCAACACCGAGTTCGGCGACCTGCTCGCCGCCCTGGAGCGGTCGTCGGGTCGCGAGCTGTCGAGCTGGGCCGACGAGTGGCTGCAGACCGCCGGCGTCAACACCCTGACCCCCGAGTTCGAGCTCGACACCGACGGCACGTACCGAAGGCTCGCCGTCCGCCAGAGCGCGCACCCCGACCACCCGACGCTGCGTCGGCACCGGCTCGGCATCGGGCTCTATGACTGGAACGACGCCCACACTGAGTTGGTCTCACGCGATTCCATCGAGGTCGACGTCGAGGGCGAGACCACCGAGATCAAGGAGGCCGTGGGCCAGCGACAGCCCGACCTGCTGCTGCTCAACGACGGCGACCTGGCCTACGCCAAGATCCGCCTCGACGAGCGGTCGCTCGCCACGGCCGTCGGCGGCCTGTCGCGGCTCGACGACTCCCTGGCCCGTGCCCTCGTGTGGGGCGCCACCTGGGACATGACCCGCGACGCCGAGCTGCCCGCTCGTGAGTACGTGCGGCTGGTGCTGGCCAACATCGGTGCCGAGACCGACGCGTGGGGCGTCACCCGGATCCCGGCGACCGCCGCGCTGGCGGTCAACGCCTACTCCTCCCCTGCGCACCGCGCCGAGCTGCAGCACCAGTGGGAGCGAGGGCTGCGCGCCCTCGTCGAGGCGGCCGAGGCCGGCAGCGACCAGCAGCTCACCTTCGCCCGCAGCTATGCCGCGGCGGCCCGCAGCGACGAGGCGCTCGCCGACCTCGAGGCGCTGCTCGACGGCTCCCTCGTCGTCGACGGGCTCGACGTCGACACCGACCTGCGCTGGACCCTGCTCACCGGCCTGGCCGCTCGCGGCCGGGCCGACGACGCCCGGGTCGACACCGAGCTGGCGCGCGACAACACCATCTCCGGCCAGGAGAACGCCGCCGCGGCCCGGGCCGCGATGCCCGACCCGGCGGCCAAGGCACGCGCCTGGGAGGCGGCGATGCTCGAGCGGTCGACGCCCAACGAGACCGCGCGCAGCATCGCGACGTCGTTCATGATCTCTGACCAGGCCGACGTGCTCGCGCCGTACGTCGGCCAGTACCTCGACGTCGTCGACGACACCTGGGAGCGGATCGGGGCCCACCGCGGCGCGGTCGCCCTGGAGCACATGTTCCCCAAGCCGTTGGCCTCCCAGGAGCTGCTCGACCGCGTCGACGCCTACCTCGCGACCGCCACCGCCAACCCGGGCGCCCTGCGCTACGTGCGCGAGGGACGCGACGAGGTCGCCCGCGCCCTGGCCGCCCAGGCCAAGGACGCCGGCTGAGCCGAGCCCGGCGCTGACCCGTCCCTCATGGAGGACGGGTCGGCGGTCAGGTGCTCGCGTGGAGGGTCTGCGGCGGGCGGGCGTGCTCGGCCAGCTGCAGGATGCCGCGGCGCAGGCCCTCGGCCAGGTCGCCGTCGCCGAAGGATCGGGTCATCGTGGCGATGGCGAGCTCGACCTGGGCGTCGGAGAGGTGGCGACGCACGTGCGCGCCGGTGACGACCTCGAGGGCCCGCGCCTCGGGGTCGACCATGACCAGGATGCTGCGCGCCGGCGCGACCAGCGTGTTGTGCAGGCGGGTGGCGAAGTCGTGCGGGTCGTCGTGGGAGAGCCCCACGAAGACCGAGAACTCCGCGCGGCACAGCTGCTCGGCCTTGCGGATGACGGCGTCGAGCGAGGCCCGCTCGGCGCCGCTCAGCACCTCACCAGCGGCCACTGGCTCCCCCGGCCTGCGAGTCGGTGGAGTCGGGACCGGCGAGCTCGCCGGTGCTCTTGCGCGGGCCGCCCAGCCACTGGTCCTCGATGCTCGGCGCACCCGGTGCGACCCGCTCGCCGCGCATCATCGCGGGCAGGTAGACGAGCACGACGATGACGACGGCCAGGAGGATCGGGACGGCGACCAGCACACCGACCACGAACAGCCCGTCGATCGAGGGTGGCTCGGGCCAGCCCTCCGGCACCTCGGCCGATGCTGGCCCGGCCAGCAGGGCCGAGGCGACGGTCAGCAGGGCCGCGCCTGAGGTGACGGCCACCAGGCGGCGTACGGCGTCGCGGGAGAGAAGGCTCACGGCACCAGCGTATCGCCGTCACGGGATTCGAACGACGACGGCGTACCTGTTATGCATGGGCGCATGTCCGTCCTCGTAGCCAATCCCTGCGCCGACGGCGAAGCCGTCTGCAACACGACCTTCGACTGGACCGGCAACGACACGCTGGCCGAGTACTCCGACGTCCTGATCGGCAAGCCGCTGGCCATCGCCGGGCTGCTGGTGCTGGCCGTCGCGATCCGATGGGTGCTGCACAAGATGATCAACCGGGTGGTGAGGAGGGCCGCCCAGGGCGTGCTGCCCGACCGGGTCAACCTGGTCGCCTCGCAGCGTCGGGCGCAGCGGGCCGAGTCGATGGGCGGCCTGCTCAAGAGCATCGTGACCGGCCTGATCGTCGCCGTGTTCGGAACCATGATGCTCAGCGAGGTCGGCGTCGACATCGCCCCGATCATCGCCAGCGCCGGCATCGTCGGCATCGCCCTCGGCTTCGGCGCCCAGTCGCTGGTCAAGGACTTCCTCTCCGGTGTCTTCATGATCATCGAGGACCAGTACGGCGTCGGCGACAATGTCGACCTGGGTGAGGCCGTCGGCACGGTCGAGGCGGTCACGCTGCGGATGACCCGGCTGCGCGACGTCAACGGGACGGTCTGGTACGTGCCCAACGGCCAGATCGTGCGCGTCGGCAACCAGAGCCAGAACTGGGCGCGCACCGTGCTCGACATCAGCGTCGCCTACCACGAGGACCTCGCGCGGGTACGCCGCGTGCTGGCCGAGGTCGCCCACGACCTGTGGGAGGACGAGGACTTCAAGGGTCAGGTCATCGAGGAGCCGTCGGTCTGGGGCGTCGAGGCGCTGGCCATCGACGGCGTCACCGTGCGCGTCGTCCTCAAGACCACGCCCGGCGAGCAGTGGGGTGTCGCGCGCGAGATGCGCCAGCGGATCAAGGCCCGCTTCGACTACGAGGGCATCGAGATGCCGTTCCCCCAGCGTGTCGTGTGGCAGCGCACCGCGCCCGCCCCGGAGCCCGCCCCGGAGCCCGCCCAGGACGCCGGTACCGCGTGAAGCCCGCCCGGCACGACCTCAAGCTCGAACGGCACAATGGTGACGTGACGACGACGTTCTACGAGCAGATCGGTGGCTTCGAGACGATCCGTCGCATCGTCGCTCGCTTCTACGAGGGCGTCGCGACCGACGAGGTGCTGCGGCCGCTCTATCCCGAGGAGGACCTCGGCCCGGCCGAGGAGCGGTTCCGGCTGTTCCTGGTGCAGTACTGGGGCGGGCCGACGACGTACTCCGACACCCGGGGCCACCCGCGGCTGCGGATGCGGCACGCGCCGTTCGCGGTGAGCCCGCTGGCCAAGGACCACTGGCTGCTGCACTTCCGGGCCGGGCTCGACTCGGTCGAGCTCACGCCCGAGCAGGACGCGAAGTTCTGGGACTACGTCACCCACGCGGCGCAGTTCATGGTGAACACGTTCGAGTGACGTGTAACGCGGAGCCGCGCACGTGACAGGTCAGGAGTGAGCAATCACCCCCCTGATGAACCAGGAGTCACCGTGAAGCGCACCACCCTGAGCAAGTCCCTCGTCGGCGCCAGCGCCATCCTCGCCCTCGCGTGCGGCGGCGTCGCCGTCGCCCAGGACGAGCCCGCCACCGATGACACCAGCGCCGAGACGGTCGTGAACAAGAACGGCCACGAGGTCGACGAGCACGCCGCCCAGGGCCAGGCCCGCGCGGCCGAGGCCCGGGCCCAGAACCAGAACCAGAACCAGAACCAGAACCAGGCTCGCAAGGACGCCGCCGTACCGGCCGAGGCCGACGCTGCCCCCGAGGACGCCGCCGAGCCCGACGACGACGGCACGCCCGGCGACAACGGCAACCACGGTGGCCCGGACGAGCACGCCGGCGACCACCCGAACGAGCACGCCTACGAGGAGCACGAGCCCCAGGGACCGAAGGACGGCAAAGGACCGAAGGAGCCCAAGACCGATCACGAGCCCCAGGGACCCAAGGACGGCAAGGGACCGAAGGACGAGAAGGGCCCCCGGGGACCGAAGGACGGCCACGGCCCCGACGAGCACGCCGGTGACCACCCGAACGGGCACGCGACCGACGACAAGTGAGACACCCTCAGGAGTGAGGGAACCGGACCCGACGAGGATGGCGCCATCATGAACGACGCACCGCTACGGCTCGAGGCATCGCCCATCGAGCCCGACGCTGCGCTGGTGGAGAGGCTGGCCGCGACCGCGCGGGCAGCCGCGCCCCTTCCCCGGCCCCGACGGGCGACCGCCGGGCTCCGCCTCGGCATCGCCACCGCCGGGGTCGTCGCGGTCTCGGTGGGCGGGGCGTGGGCGGCCGGCTCCCTTCCCGACCTCGGTCGGCCCGACCCGTCCCCCTCCCGCCCGAGCGCCCCGACATCGCGGGACTCCCCTTCGGAGCCTCGCACTACCCCGGGCGTCCCACTCCCGACCGCCCCGGTCACCGAGCCCGACCAGGAGTCGCCGCCCCCGAACGGCGACCCCTCCTCCCGGCCCGGTGACCGGGGCCCCGATCGTGGCAGGGGTGAGGCCGGGAAGCCTCCCGGCACCCCGGGCACCGACTCGGCCCCGGGGCAGCGGGGCGATCGCGGCCAGGGCAAGGCGAAGGGCAAGGCGAAGGGCAAGGCGAAGGGCAAGGGGAAGGCCAACGGCAACCAGCAGCAGGATGGCGGCCCGGGCCACGGTCAGGGGCAGGGGAACGGTCAGGGAAACGGTCAGGGCAACGGTCAGGGCAACGGTCGAGGTGGGCCGGGCCACGGCCGGTCCGGAGACCACTCCGCCCCCGCGACGCCCGAACGAGGTCGCATGGAGTGAGCGACGACCCGGTCGTCGCCCGGGCCAAGCAGGGCGACCCCGATGCCTGGCGTGAGCTGTACCGAGCCCACGCCGGGCGACTCGTCGTGTGGTTGCGGACCCGGCCCACCGGTGACGCCGCGAGCGACCCGGAGGACGTGGCCGGCCAGGCCTGGCTGGTCGCGGCCGAGAAGATCCACGGGTTCAACGGCGACACCGACGGGTTCGCTGGGTGGCTGTTCGGGATCGCGCGCAACATCGCGGGGACGACGCGGCGCCGCTCGGCCCGCCGCCGTACCGACCCGGGCGACGACGTCGCCGCGCATCTGCCCACCGTCGCCGACCCGACCCTCGTCCTCGACCAGCAGGCCTGGGTCCGCGAGGCACTCGCGAGCCTGTCACCGCGCGAGCGCGACGCCGTCGGGCTCGTCGACGGGCTCGGGTTCGACGTCGAGACCGCCGCGGCGGCGCTCGGGATGACGGCCGTCGCGGTGCGCGTGGCGCGGCACCGCGGGCTCGGCCGGTTGCGCCGGAACGGCTACGGCGAGCCGGTGAGCAGGGTTCGGATCTCGGGCGAAGGTTCCGTGGAGCGCTCGGTCTCCGGGTCGTAGAAGACCAGCGTGACCCGCGAGCGGGCGAGCAGGGTCTCACCGTCGGCGATCTCGGACTCGAGCGTCATCGAACGGGTGCCGACCCGCACGATCTCCCCCCACACGTCGTACGGTTCGGGGCGCAGCAGGATCGGACGCCGGTAGTCGACGTCGGTCTGCGCGACGACGACGTGCGGCGGCTCGAGGTCGGTGTCGCGCGTGAGGTCGGCCATCAGCCGGATCCGGGACTCCTGGAAGTACTCGAAGTACTTCACGTTGTTGACGTGACGGTAGACGTCGACGTCGGAGAAGCGCACGTGGAGGGGAAAGCGGTGGGCCCGCTCGCGCTCGACCGGCACGATCGGCGCAGCCGAGCGGGGACCGGCCGGCTCGACGTACGGCGCGAGCGCCGCACGCTCCTCGGTGGTGAGCCGGCGTGGGCGCTCGTCGGCGAACACGTACGGCGTCAGCAGGGTCGTGGCCCGCAGGTACACCCGTCGTCCGCCCTCGAGCTCGGGGTCGTCGTGGAACACCTCGTAGGCCATCGTGAACGACGCGGCACGGACCTGGGTCACCCAGCACTCGATGCTGACCGGGCGGAAGTGGAAGGTGAGCGGCGTCAGGTAGGTCACCTCGTGCCGGACCACCACCACGCCGTCGGCCAGGTCGTCGCTCGTGCTGTCGCCGGTGTCGTGGTGGTCGGGCAGCAGGGAGCGCATCAGGTCGACCCGCGCCTCCTGGAGGTAGTCGACGTACACGACGTTGTTGACGTGCCCCAGGAGGTCGAGGTCGGCCCAGCGCAGGGGGCACTCGTAGACGTGACGCACGCCTCGACTCTGCCACGCCGCCCGGGTCTACGCTGACCGGGTTGCCGTCTGCGAGACCACTCATCGATCGGAGATCCATCCATGCCCGAGGCCGTCATCGTCTCTGCCGCTCGCTCGCCCATCGGTCGCGCGAACAAGGGATCGCTCAAGGACCTGCGTCCCGACGACCTGACCGCGGCGATCGTGCGGACGGCGCTGGAGAAGATCCCCGCGCTCGACCCCCACACCGTCGACGACCTCTACCTCGGCTGCGGACTTCCCGGCGGCGAGTCGGGGAACAACATGGGCCGCATCGTCAACGTGCTCAACGGCATGGACGACGTGCCCGGAGCCACCATCACCCGCTACTGCGCCTCGTCGGTGCAGACCACCCGGATGGCGTTCCACGCCATCAAGGCCGGCGAGGGCGACGTGTTCATCTCGGCCGGTGTCGAGATGGTCTCCCGGTTCGCCAAGGGCACCTCCGACCACTGGCCCGACACCAAGAACCCGCTGTTCGCCGACGCCGAGGAGCGCACGAAGAAGACCGCCGAGGGCGGCGTCGGCTGGCACGACCCGCGTGACGACGGCCTCCTGCCCGACGCCTACATCGCGATGGGGCAGACGGCCGAGAACGTCGCCAAGGTGCGCGGCCTGTCGCGCCAGGAGCTCGACGAGTTCGGCGTCCGGTCACAGAACCTCGCCGAGAAGGCGATCGCCGACGGCTTCTGGGCCCGCGAGATCACGCCGGTCACCACCCCCGACGGCAGCGTCGTGTCCGCCGACGACGGTCCTCGCGCCGGTGTCACCTACGAGGCCGCCTCGCAGCTGCAGCCGGTGTTCCGCCCCGATGGCGTCGTCACCGCCGGCAACTGCTGCCCGCTCAACGACGGCGCCGCGGCCGTGGTGATCATGTCCGACACCAAGGCGGCCGAGCTCGGGCTGACCCCGCTGGCCCGGATCGTCTCCACCGGCGTCAGCGGCCTGTCGCCCGAGGTCATGGGCCTCGGGCCGGTCGAGGCCACCAAGAACGCGCTCCGCTACGCCGGCATGAGCATCGGCGACATCGACCTGGTCGAGATCAACGAGGCGTTCGCGGCGCAGGTCGTGCCGTCGTACCAGGACCTCGGGATCGACCTCGACCGGCTCAACGTCAACGGCGGTGCGATCGCGGTCGGCCACCCGTTCGGCATGACCGGCGCTCGGCTGCAGAACACGATGCTCAACTCGCTCGACTGGCACGACAAGACCACCGGGCTGATCACGATGTGCGTCGGCGGCGGTCAGGGCATGGCGCTGATCCTCGAACGCTTCTGAGTCATTCTGGGCTCACTCGTCGACGAACCCCGAACGCCTGGTGGCGGAACGCGGCCAGGCGTTCTGCCTCCGCCTCGATGCCGCTCGGACGGTCGGCGCCCGACCAGATGTGCACCGCGACGCCGAGCCTCTTCCCAGTCGACCGGGGTCGCCACGAACCGACGATCTCGTGCCCGTCGAGGACGGCACGCGGGACCGGAGGACGTCGTCGCGGGTGACCTCATGCGTCGATTGCTACCACGACCCGACAACGACACGACTTACACTCCACCGGTGTCCGCTGCCCGATTCCCGACCCGTCCGGAGCCTCGCTGGCTCGACGACCGCCAGCAGGTCGCGTGGCGCGCCCTGGTGCTGGGGTCGACGCTGCTGTTCGACCGGCTCGACGACGACCTGCGCCGCAACCACGGCATCTCGCTGCAGGAGTACGAGATCCTGGTCCGGCTCTCCGAGCGCGAGGGGCAGATGCGGATGGCGCGCCTGGCCGACTCGCTGGCGCACAGCCGGAGCCGGGTCACCCACACCATCAAGCGGATGGAGCAGTCGGGCCTGGTCGAACGCGTCGACTCGCCCGACGACGGCCGCGGCGTGGTCGCGATGATGACCGACCGCGGCAGGCTGTTGCTCGAGAACGTCGCCCCGACCCACGTCAACGGCGTCCGCGACCACCTCGTCGACCTCGCCGACCCCGACGACTTCGAGGCCCTCGGCCGGGTGATGAACGCCGTCGCCGACCATCTGATCGCGGCTCATCCCGATCGCGAGATGCGGTAGGAGGAGCCGGCCCTGAGCCGGCCCGGTGGTGGCGACCGCCCACTCCGATCTAGTTCGCTGTGCCGATGCCGATGGGTGTCCCACCCCGTCCACGGTGGGCTACTTGCGCGCAGGGCCGCCCCACGGTGCGCCGATCCCGTAGGCGTGGTCCATGTCGACCTGGCTGCGGTGGTAGGTGACCAGTCGCTCGGCCTTCATCTGCCCCCCGCCCGTGTTGGTGAGCATCGCGACCGCGCAGATCGGCAGCGGTTGGCTCTCGTCGAGCCTGACCTCGATCGCCGGGCCGCCTTCCTGGGTCACGCGCACGACGCCGTCGGCCTGCGACCAGTTCGCCACTCCCTCGTAGATCATCGCGTAGATCAGGATCCGGGCGAACTTGTCGGAGTGCCGCTCGTTGATCCGCATGGTCTCGCCGCCCGTGGCCGCGCCGCTGCGGTCGTCGCGGTCAAGCAGGATCCACGGCTCCTCGTCGTAGCTGCCGAAGGTGTTGCCGAGCGCCTGGATCCCGCTGACCTGGCCTGACGAGAGCACGTAGAGGCAGGCGAGGTCGAGGTCGATGCCCTGAACCTTCGGCTGGAGGAAGCCGCGTTTCTGACCCTGCGGTGCTGCCTGGTTCCAGTCGAGATTGACGACGAAGGCGCCACCGCCGCCCTTCGCGAGGTTGACCGACTCGCCGCGCTTGGTGAGCGTGATCTTGGTCAAGGAGGGAGCGGCTCCCGCAGCCGGCGGGGGCGGGGGCGGGGGCGGGGGCGGTGGTGGGCGGTGGCGGTGGTGGCTCTGGTGGCGGGGACTCCTCACCCACCGAGATCCCGAAGTTGGTCGCGATCCCGGCGAGCCCGTCGGAGTATCCCTGGCCGACCGCCCGCACCTTCCACGCTCCCTGACGCCGGTAGACCTCGACGCACAGCAGCGCGGTCTCGTCGGTGAGGCCGTCGGGAACGAAGCTGGCGACGGCGGACCCGCCCGCCGAGAGCGTCAGCGTCAGCGGTCCGAGCTGTCCGAAGCTCGCCGGCCCGCTGCCGTCGAGGCTCGCCGCCACCACCACGCGCTCGATGTCGGGTGGCACCTGTGCCGGATCGACGTCGATGCCGTCCGCGCGGTAGCGCACGCCGCCCGCCGACGGCTGGTTGTAGAAGACGAAGTCGTCGTCATCGCGCACTTTGCCGGCCGCGGTGAGCAACAGCGCCGACACGTCGACTGGAGCGCCTGCTTGCACGTGCACGGCGACCTGGCCCGGAGGCAGGGGGAGATTCTGACCCTTGCCCAACATCTGCGACATGTGCCGAGCCTACGGCGGAGATGCTGGCCGCGAGGTCGTGTTCGTGAGCGGCTTCGTCGGTTCCGGCCCCGACTGGGCTTTCACCTCGGGGTTCTCGACACCGACTCCATCGGATTTTTCCGCGGCCTCCAGCGCAAACCACCCTGTGGCGGAACAGCGGGCAGTTCTCGGCGGGTGGCGACCCACTCCTGGCGCAGCCCGACCCTGTCGCGAAAGTGAGCGGTCGGTCCTCAGGGCGGCGTACGGGCACTTGCTGCCGCGGCGAGATCGGATGCAACCGAACGGCCGGGCTCGGGCGTAGTAGGGCTGTCAACCCGTTCCCGAGCTCAAGGACCGCCCATGACCAGCATCCTGCGTCGGCTCGCCGCCGGCTCCGCCGTGGCCCTCGCCGCCTCCGCCCTCGTCCAGGCCCCCGGCGCGGTCAGCCCCGCCGCGGCCGACCGGCCGCCGCCCGAGCCGTCTGCGTGCAGCTTCCAGGCCAACACCCGTCAGGTGACGAGCACGACGTTCCGCTTCATCGCGACCATCAAGTGCACTCGCCGCGTGTACCGCATCGACCAGGACATCAGCCGCCAGCGCAGCGGCAAGTACCTCGGCGCTGTCCACGATGTGTGCGCCCCGAAGGGCGTGCGGCCCTCGTGCACGGTGTACGTCGACTTCCACGACCCGGCCGGGACGCAGACGTTCGAGATCCTCAACGAGTACCGGGTCTACCTCAACCGGGGCGCGCACTGCGACCGCACCGGCTGCGCGGGCGACATCATCGAGCGCAAGTCGATCCGCAGCGCGCGCTCCTGAGGGTCGAGGCCCCGGCCCCGTCGAGCAGCCACCGCCCGATCATGCGCCGCCAGGCTGATCGTGCGGCGAGTCGGAGGTCACCACCCCATGTCGCGAGGGACTCGTGGTACGAGCGGCGCCGACGTCTGCTTGCTCGACCTCGCAGACCGCAGCGCTACGCCCGCACCTGCTGACCGAGATCGCCCACCGAGAGCTCCCCTGAACGCAGTTGGCGTGGGCCTCGACCACCGAGTGGGGGGCCCGACCTCGTCCCGATCTGCCTCGGCACCGACGGCCAGGTCCTCGACGTCGGACGCAGCCACCGCCTGGTCACGATGGCCCTCTGGCCCGCCCTGATCGCCCGGGACCGGCTCTGCGCCTTCCCGGGCTGCACCCCGACGATCCGGCGACCCACCGAGCCATCCATGGATCCGACAACACCCCCGGCGCGAGTAGCCGTCAGCGGGTCTCGTGACGGTCGCAGAGCGACCTCCTCGACCAGCGAAGGCCTCAGTCGCGCGTGAGGCGGCGGTGGGTGACGCGGTGGGGGCGCGCGGCCTCGATGCCGAGGCGCTCGACCTTGTTCTCCTCGTAGGAGGCGTAGTTGCCCTCGAACCAGTACCAGTTGCCCGGCTCGTCGGCGTCGCCCTCCCAGGCGAGGATGTGGGTGACGACGCGGTCGAGGAACCACCGGTCGTGGGAGGTGACCACGGCGCAGCCGGGGAACTCGAGGAGGGCGTCCTCGAGCGAGGAGAGGGTCTCGACGTCGAGGTCGTTGGTGGGCTCGTCGAGGAGCAGCAGGTTGCCACCCATCTTGAGCGTGAGCGCCAGGTTGAGGCGGTTGCGCTCACCACCGGAGAGGACGCCGGCCTTCTTCTGCTGGTCGGGCCCCTTGAAGCCGAACGAGGCGACGTAGGCGCGCGAGTTCATCTCGAAGTTGGCCACCTTGATGAAGTCGAGCCCGTCGGAGACCACCTCCCAGACGTTCTTGGTGGGGTCGAGACCGCCGCGGCTCTGGTCGACGTACGACAGCTTCACGGTCTGGCCGACCGTCAGCGAGCCCTTGTCGGGCTCCTCGCTGCCGGTGATCATCCGGAACAGGGTCGTCTTGCCGACGCCGTTCGGTCCGATCACACCGACGATGCCGGCGCGCGGCAGCGTGAACGACAGGTCGTTGATCAGGGTGCGCCCGTCGAAGCCCTTGCCGAGGTGCTCGGCCTCCAGGACGACGTCACCGAGCCGCGGACCTGCCGGGATGTTGATCTCGGAGGTGTCGATCTTGCGCATCCGGTCGGCCTCGGTGGCCATCTCCTCGTACCGGGCCAGCCGCGACCTGCTCTTGGTCTGGCGGGCCTTGGCGTTCGAGCGCACCCACTCGAGCTCGCGCTCGAGCATCTTGGCGCGCTTGGCGTCCTTCTGCCCCTCGATCTTGAGGCGTTCCTTCTTGGTCTCCAGGTAGGTGGAGTAGTTGCCCTCGTAGGGGTGGGTCGAGCCGCGGTCGAGCTCGAGGATCCACTCGGCGACGTTGTCGAGGAAGTACCGGTCGTGGGTGATGGCCAGCACGGCGCCCGGATACGACTTGAGGTGACCCTCCAGCCACTGCACCGACTCGGCGTCGAGGTGGTTGGTGGGCTCGTCGAGCAGCAGCAGCGACGGCTGCTGGAGCAGCAGCTTGCACAGCGCCACCCGGCGACGCTCACCACCGGAGAGGTGGTCGACCAGCTCGTCGGGCGGCGGGCAGCGCAGCGCGTCCATGGCCTGGTCGAGCCGGCTGTCGAGGTCCCACACGTTGGCCGCGTCGAGCTCGCTCTGCAGGTCACCGGCCTCGTTCGCGACCTTCTCCTGGTCGGCGTCGGGATCGCCCATCTGCATGTAGAGCTCGTCGAGCCGCGCCATCTTGGCCTTGGTCTCGCTGACCGCCTCCTCGACGTTCTCGAGCACCGTCGTGCCCTCGGTCAGCTGCGGCTCCTGCGCGAGCATGCCGACGGTCGCACCAGGGTCGAGGATCGCGTCACCGTTGTTGGCGTGGTCGAGCCCCGCCATGATCTTGAGCAACGACGACTTGCCCGTGCCGTTGGGGCCGACGACGCCGATCTTGGCGCCGTGGAGGAAGGAGAGCGTGACGTTGTCGAGAACGACCTTGTCACCGTGGGCCTTGCGCACGTTGCGCAACGTGAAGACATAGTCCGCCATGGTCAGCGAGCCTAGTCATCGCACCTCGCACCCGCCCGCCCGGGGTGATCGGGGGCGACCGCCCCCCAGGGCCTTGCGGCCTCACGCCGCAGCCGCCTCCTTTCCGGCGGCAGCCGCGTCGGCGACCGGCCCGCCGGGCCTGGCCGCGCGCGTGAACGCCGACGTGCCGCGGGACAGGTCGTGGCCCACGAACGTCGCCTCCACCTCGAGCTCGGTGATCTCGACGCCGGCCTTGTTGATGTAGGTGTGCGAGTTGGCGCGCCCGTGGACCACCACGGGGTCGCCGCGGTTGAGCGAGTGCTGGCAGTGCTCGCCCAGCGCCCGCCAGGCGTTGACCGTGTACCACTGGGTCGGGCCGTCGACCCACTCCTGCGTCTTGCGCGAGAAGCGTCGCGGCGTGCAGGCCACCCGGAAGTTGGCCACCACGGTCTCCCCCGCCGTGCGCAGCATCACGTCGCCGCCGACCCACCCCTGGAGGGTCACCGTCGTCTCGTTGAACATGTCGATCTCCTTGTCGTCGGTGTCCAGCGATCTGGACACCGACGAGCCAAGGCGGCGGCACCGACAGGCGGGCCGCGGTCACGGAGAGCCTGTGGAGAACGATCCCCGAACGGGCCCCTGTGGACGACTCGTGGTTACCGGAGGGCGGTTGCGAGGCCCGCGCGCACCTCGGAGTAGGCCGCCAGCTCGGCCGACACGGGGGCGACCACCAGCTCGTGCGCCACCTCGTGGACGGCGTCGTGCAGCCGTTCCTCGGCCGCCGCGGCCCGGGACCGGGCCGTGCCGCCGACCAGTACCCGGCACACCAGCGCCACCACGATGCCGAGCACCACCCCGCCGACGAGCATCAGCAGCGGGATCGGCAACCCGGCCAGCTGGTACTCCTCGTCGGACAGCGACCCACCCGCCGCGAGCACAGCGGTCCAGACCGCGCCGCCGAGGGCGGTCAGGATGAGCAGCCACTGCAGCACCCGCACCAGCCCGGCCCAGACGGGCAGCTTCGCCACGCCGAGGTCGGTGCCGGCCAGCGCACCGTCGAGCCGGTCGCCGAGCTCGGCCGTGCGCGACGTCGAGGCCCGGCGTACGGACTCGACCCACGGCGCGCCCAGGCCGGCCGAGGCGTCGTCGGCCAAGGCCCGCACCTCGGTGTCGACCCGCGCCCGCTGCACCGGCGTGGTCTCGGGCAGCTGGCGCCGCCGCGAGCCGCTGAGCGCCGCCCCTGCGTCGCCGAGCTCGAGGTCGACCCTCTTGAGCGGGTCGGACCTGAACCGCGACAGCAACGACACGACCGGCCACGTGGTGGCGCGACGGGCTCGCAAGCGCGTGGAGCGCTCGACGGCGTCGACGACGATCGGCACCCCGGCGGCGTCGGCCAGCGCGGTCTCGAGCTCGGCCACCCGCTTGCGCGACAGCTCGCGGGGCTTTCCCTCGCCGCTGGCCTCGTCGAGCGCGCCGGCGGCGGCGCGCAGGTCGGCCTCGATCCGCTGCCGGGTGAGCTTCTTGTCCGTGACCCGGGACGCGATCTCGGCACGCAGCTCGTCGACACCGATCCCGTCGCGCGCGCTGACCGCGAACACCGGGGAGGCCGCCAGCCCGTCGAGGTCGAGCAGCCGGCGGACGTCGTCGACCATCGCCTGGCGGCGGTCGTCGGGCACGGTGTCGATGTGGTTGAGCACGATGACCATCACCCCGGCGTGGCTCGCCAGCGGTGCGAGGTAGCGGTCGTGGACGGCCGCGTCGGCGTACTTCTGCGGGTCGAGCACCCAGACGAGCAGGTCGGCGAGCAGCACGAGCCGGTCGACCTCGAGGTGGTGGGAGACCTCGGTGGAGTCGTGGTCGGGCAGGTCCATCAGGACGACGCCCTCGAGCTCGCGGTCGGCGTGCCGGGTGTCGAGCATCGAGTCGCGCATCGTCTGGTGGCGCGGCGGGATGCCGAGCCACTCGAGCAGCTCTTCGGCGCCGGCGCTGCCCCACACGCACGCCGTCGCCCACGACGTGGTCGGCCGGCGGACGCCGATCGACGACAGCTCGAGCCCGGTGAGCGCGTTGAACGTCGACGACTTGCCCGACCCGGTGGCCCCGGCGATGGCGACGACCGTGTGGTCGGCCGAGAGCTTGAGGCGGCCGGCGGCCCGGGCTGCGATCGTCTCGGCCTGGTCGAGGACGGCGTCGTCGAGCCGGCCCCGGCCGGCCGCGGCGGCGGCCTCGAGGCCCTCGATCCGCGCGCCGATGTCGGTGCCACGCGTCACGAGCTGGCGGGCGCCTTCGAGCAGGGAAGTCACAGAGTCTCTCCAGGATCGGCGTCCGCCCGGGGGGAGGACGCCTGGTAGCGCAGGTCGTCGACGCGGCGTGCCGCTTGGCGCAGCTGCTCGGCCGAGGTGGCTTGCAGGCCGAGCGTGTCGACCAGGGAAAGATAGCGGGCCCGCTCGTCGTGCAGCAGAGCGGTGACGCGCTGGTCGAGCGAGCGGCGCGCGCGCTCGGTCAGGAGGCGCACCGCCTCGTCGCCGAAGACGGCGTCCAGCAGCTTGTGTCCGAGCGCCGCCGGCCCACCGGGGCCGTCGCCGGTGCGGGCGAAGACGACGATCATCATGGTCACCGACAGCCCGTTGACCCCGAAGGCCAGGAAGCGGGCGGTGGTGCGCTTGTCGGCACCTTCGGTGCGGACCATGTCGACGACCTCGCGCTGCCAGTCACGCACCATGCGTTCGGCCTTGCGCCGCAGCTCGCGCGAGGCCCGGCCGAGGTCGCTCGCGTTGCCGGCGGCCTCGGCGAGCAGGCCCGCCCCCGCCGGCTGCTGGCTCCAGGCGGCGTAGGCACGCTCGGCGGCGGCCTCGGCGTGCTCGAGGAGCAGGCTCTCGAGAC
The DNA here is from genome assembly GCA_963825985.1 of uncultured Actinomycetota bacterium. GTDB lineage: Bacteria > Actinomycetota > Actinomycetes > Propionibacteriales > Nocardioidaceae > Nocardioides. Next base: position 77,208 of record CAWGVK010000024.1, read on the forward strand.
CCGACTCGACGGCGACGGCGACGCGTTCGGCCTGCTGCGGCTTGCCCCGGATCGTGTTGACGAGCCGGTCGCGCAGTCCGCCGACGCGCGCCTCGAGGGTGCGGAGCAGCTCGCCGGTGTCGACGAACTCCTGCCAGCGCGCCAGCACCTCGCCGCGCAGGAGGGTGCCGTCGGCGGTCGCAGTACCGAGGGCGGCGACGGTCTCGTCGTACGTCGCGTCGGCGGCGTCGGTCAGCCTGCGCGCGATCGCCGTCTGCTCGACCGTGGCGTCGGCGACCGGGTAGGTACGGCGGGTCAGGGTGCGGACGGCGCCCTCGAGCGTCTGCCGCACCACGACCGTGCGGGCGTCGACGTCGTCGGCCAGCGACTCGAGCCACGACCGGATCTCGGCGACGTGGTGGGTGGGCAGCAGGCCGTCCTCGCCGACCTTGCCCTCGGTGACGATGAACAACGGGGAGTCCTTGAGGCCGCGGCTGGCCAGCATCCGGGCCAGGTGCGTGGACACGGTCGCGATGGCCTCGTCGGGGGTGCGGTCGAGCACGATCGCCACCGCGGTGGAGCGTTCGGCGGCCTGCTTGAGGAACTCCCACGGCACCTGGTCGGCGTACCGCGCGGCCGAGGTGACGAACAGCCACAGGTCGGAGGCGGCCAGCAGCTGGGCGGCCAGCAGCCGGTTGCGCTCCTCGACCGAGTCGACGTCGGGGGCGTCGAGGATCGCCAGCCCGGCCGGCACGGCGTCGGAGGCGACGAGCTGGATCGAGTCGGGGTCGTTGGTGGTGTGGTCGACGCGCACCAGCTCGGGCAGGAGCCGGTCCTGGCCGAACCAGTGGGCGTCGTCGGGGTGGTGCACCAGCACCGGCGAGCGGGTCGTGGGCCGCAGGACGCCGGACGTCGTGACCGTGTGCCCGACGAGGGAGTTGACGAGCGTGGACTTGCCGGCGCCGGTGGAGCCGCCCACGACGGCCAGCAGCGGCGCGTCGAGGGTCATCAGGCGTGGGATGACGTAGTCCTCGAGCTGGGCGACCATCTCGGCGCGGGCGGCGCGCAGCTCGTCGGTGCCGGGCAGGTCGAGCGGCAGCGTCGCGGCCTGCAGCGACTGGCGCAGCTGCACCAGCGCCGTGACCATCTTGGCGTCGTCGCCGGCCTCCGACGTCTCCTTGGAGTGACTAGGGGTGCTCATCGTGTGGGCACGACCTGTCCGGGGAAGGCGACGTGGGGGCGGACGGCGCGGATGCGAGCGACGTGCTCGGCTCCGCGGGCCTGCCAGTCGTCGGGGGCCGTGCCGCGCAGCAGCCGGTGGTGGAGGAAGCCGAGCTCGATGGTGGCCTGCTGGTAGTCGAGCATCGCGCGGGCGGCGTCGGGGCCGCCGGTGGCCAGGGCGTGGGCCCGCGCCGCGCGGCGGGCTCGCAGGTCGACCACCCAGCCGATGTCGGTGGCCGGGATCAGCTGGCGCTCCGAGGCGTCGAGGAGCGCGGCGGTGAGCATCACGGCCTCCGAGCGGCGGGCCCATAGGGCGAGCGCGCCGAGTCCGACGAGCGCGGGCACCATCAGGACGACGTACACGACGCCGAAGCCGGTGACGCCGAAGATGGTGGAGCCGTTCCAGAGGCCGTGGGCGAGCACGGCCACGACGTAGCCGCCGAGGGGCGCGAGCACGCGGACCCTCCGGTCGGTCGACGCGACGGCGAGGCCGATCCCGATGCCGGTGAAGGCGGTGAAGAGCGGGTGCGCGAAGGGGCTGACCAGGCAGCGGAGCACGAAGGTGCTGGTCACCCCCTCGATCCCGCCGGGGCCCATGCCGTCGGTGCCGTTGTAGGCGGCGGAGAGGTAGAGGATGTTCTCGGTGAAGGCGAAGCCGACGCCGACCAGGCCGGCGTACACGATGCCGTCGAGGATGCCGTCGAGCTCGTGTCGTCGCCACCACAGCAGCAGGAAGAGGAACAGGCCCTTGCTGGCCTCCTCGGTGACCGGGGCGACGACCGCGAGGGAGACGTGGCCGGTGACCGGCACGAACAGCCCGCCGACGCCGCCGACCAGGATCGCGATGGCGGTGGCCGCGAAGGCACCCCACAGGAGCGCGTTGACGAGGAGCCGCTTCGGCTCGGGCTCGTAGCGGTCGAGCCACATGAAGCAGGCCACCAGGGGGACGACGGGCAGCGCCGCCAGCAGGGTGGCGACGAAGGTCACCCGCGGGGCACCGGACAGGGCCAGGACGACCAGCATCGCCAGGGCGCCGAGGACCACCGTCACGGTCACCACGACCGTGAACGTGAGGCTGTCGTGGCGACGCGCTGGCATGCGGTCCAGCCTATCGGCAGGGGGCGCCACCACCGTGGTTGCCGGGCGCGCGCGGCGTAGAGTGAGGCGGGTGAGCGATGACATCACGCCCGAGACCCCTGCCCCCGTCACCCTCACGGGTGAGCTGCACACCGAGTCGCACGATCCCTCCGTCCCGGAGGCGTACTCCGCCTTCATGCGGCAGGGCTGGGACGACGCCGAGGCCGACCTGCCGCGGCACCCGGTCGCCGACCGCGCCGCCGACCGGCGGACCCGCCTCGCCGCGATGTTCCCCGGCGAGCGGCTGGTGCTGCCCGGCGGCGACCACAAGGTGCGCTCCTACGACACCGACTACCGGTTCCGCGTCGACACCGCCCACGCCTACTTCAGCGGCAACCAGACCACCGACGCCGTCCTGGTCATCGACGACGGCGAGGCCGTGCTCTACGCCCGCCCGCGCAGTGGGCGTGACAGCGACGAGTTCTTCCGCGACCGCCAGTACGGCGCCCTGTGGGTCGGCAAGCGCCCCTCCCTGCGCGAGCTGTCGTCGTCCCTCGGCCTGCCGGTGCGCCACATCGACCGGCTGCAGGACGCCCTGTCGGGCTCCGGCAAGACCCGCGTGCACCGCGGGGTGTCGCTGTCGGTCGACCGAATGGTCAACGCCGACGCCGCCACCGACGACGACTTCGCCCGCGTCATCTCCGAGATGCGGCTGGTCAAGGACGACTGGGAGATCGGTGAGCTGCAGGAGGCCTGCGACATCACGACGCTCGGCTTCACCGACTCCGTCGCGGAGTGGAGCCGCGTGCTCGAGTTCGGCGAGCGCTGGATCGAGGGCACGTTCTTCCGGCGGGCCCGGGCGATGGGCAACGACATCGGCTACGACTCGATCGTCGGCGGCGGCTCCCACGCCACCACGCTGCACTGGATCGACAACACCGGCCCGATCACGCCGGGCACGATGGTGCTGCTCGACATGGGCGTCGAGGGCCGCAACCTCTACACCGCCGACGTCACCCGCACCCTGCCCGTCGACGGCCGGTTCAGCTCGCTGCAGCGCGACCTCTACGACCTGGTGCTCGCCGCGCAGGACGCCGGCATCGCCGCCGTCCGCCCCGGCGAGCCGTTCGCGGGCACTCACGAGGCGTCGATGACGGTGCTGGCCCACGGCCTCGAGGGGATGGGTCTGCTGCCCATCTCGGCCGAGGAGGCGCTCGACCCCGAGTCGAAGGTCTACAGCCGCTGGACGCTCCACGGCACCAGCCACATGCTCGGTCTCGACGTGCACGACTGCGGCCAGGCGGCCCCCGAGGCCTACAAGTTCGGCACCCTCGAGCCGGGCATGGTGCTCACCGTCGAGCCCGGCCTCTACTTCCAGGCCGACGACCTGCTGGTGCCCGCCGAGCTGCGCGGCATCGGCATCCGGATCGAGGACGACATCCTCGTCACCGCCGACGGCCACACGAACCTGTCGGCCGCGCTCCCCCGCGCCGCCGACGACGTCGAGAGCTGGATGGGCGAACACCGCTCGTGATCTTGCCGCGGCCCCTACGCTTCGGGCTGTGACCTCCCCGACCCTGCGCCGCCGTACGACGGCCGCCACCGCTGCCCTGCTGCTCGGCCTCTCGCTCGCCGCGTGCGGCGGCGACGACTCCGGCTCCGACGACGACGAGCGCTCCTCCGACGAGTCGCCCTCGGCCACCACCGACGAGACCGAGACGTCGGAGCCGGTGGAGCCGACGACGTCCGACGCGCCGGCCGAACCGGCCGGTGTGCCGTCCGAGGAGGAGCTCGTCACCGCCCTGGTCAGCGCCGCCGACGTCCCCCCGGGCATGACGGAGGGCGAGCCCGACGACGACTCCGGCGACAGCCTCGAGGGGACCTGCCTCGGCGAGATCGGCGAGTTCGACGACGCCCTCGGCTTCGAGCCCGACGTCAAGGCGGAGACCGAGTTCACCGCCGAGGACAACGCCGGCCAGTCGATGGTCAGCTCGAGCATCAGTGCGTACGCCGACGGCGGTCCCGTCGCCGAGGCGTTCACCACGTTCGTGTCGAGCCTGCAGGGGTGCACGACGATCTCGACCACGGACGACGAGGGGATCGCCTACGACCTCCAGATCGCCTACGACGACACCGTCGACCTCGTCGACGCCGACCAGCAGCTGCGCGCCGAGGTCACCGGCACCATCGCCGGCGGCGGCCAGTCGTTCGACATCACCGACAGCTTCGTCGTGATGCTCCGCGACAACTTCGTCTCGTTCGTCGGCACCTCGCAGGTGGGCACCAGCGACGTCGGCGTGCTGGCCCTGAACGACCCGCTGGCCGTGCTCCAGGCGCAGCGTCTCGCCGACCTGGTCGGCTGACATACTGGACCCGGCGCGGCGACCACCTGCGCCGCCTGCCCCCGTAGCTCAGCTGGATAGAGCAGCGGCCTTCTAATCCGCCGGTCGCACGTTCGAATCGTGCCGGGGGCGCTCAGAGTTGTCGCACGTCAGAACAGGGTCAGCTGTTCGGACGTGTCGGGGTCTGTCTATCAAGATCGATCGTTCTGTTATGCTCCGTCAGTGGCACGTACTCGTGAGTTCGACGCCGACCTCGCCCTCGACTCCGCCCTCCAGCTCTTCTGGGAGCGTGGGTACGACGCCACGTCCATGACTGACCTTGTCGAACGAACGGGCGTCGCACGAGCCGGCCTGTACGACGCGTTCGGCAGCAAGCACGGCTTGTACATCGCAGCCCTGGAGCGCTACGTCGATGAACGTGACCGGTCAGTCGTCGAGATTCTGGGGCGACCGGGGTCCCCGATGAGCAACATCCGAAGTCTGTTGGAGCGCTACGCGGCCAACGCTGACAACGACCGAGCCCCCAAGGGATGCCTGGTCGTCAACTCTGCCGTCGAGCTGGCCGATCGCGACATCACGGTCGCCGCGCTGGTCGAACGCAGCTGGCAGACGCTCAGTCGAGGCTTGACGACAGCCTTGGCCGCCGCGCAAGACACTGGCGAACTGCCGCCGAACCGATCCCCACAGTCACTGGCGCACCTGATCCTGACGTTCATGCAGGGCCTCCAGGTGTTCGCTCGGGCAGCACCGAGGGCGCCATCCCCGAGCGAGACGGTCACCACCCTGATCGAGATCCTGGCCTGAGCCGTGTCGGGTCGAACCGGTCGCGAAGCCGACCCCAAATACAGAACGCACGATCTGGAATCAGGCCGAACATCCGGAACCCCATGCGGGTTGATCTCGGCCGGTTTGCTCGACGTCGCCGCGGCGACGTCGGCGGCCATTACCTACGACCTCAAGGAAACGACTCCATGAGCACGATGAGATTCAACGACAAGACAGCCCTCGTCACCGGTGCTGGGTCGGGCATCGGGCGCGCAGCCGCGATGGCCCTGGCCGCTGAAGGAGCATCGGTAATCGTGGCCGGGCGCCACGAGCCCGCCCTGCGCGAGACCGCGAGGGCAATTCACGACAACCGCGGACATGCCGAGGTCGCAGTCGTCGACGTCACTGAAGGTGCAGGAACACGCGCGCTCGTCGACACGATCGTCGCCCACAACGGCAGCTTGGACATCGCTGTCAACAGCGCGGGCATGCTCGCGGCCGGATCGGTGACCGAGTTGGACGACGAAGCCTGGGCTCGCATGGTCTCCACCAACCTCAGCGGGATTTTCCACTGCCTTCGCGATGAGGTCAGGCAAATGCGCGCCGGCGGTGGTGGCACGGTGGTCAACGTCGCGGCAAACCTCGGCGCACATCAGCGTCGCCCCGGCCTGGCCGGCTACATCGCTACAAAAGCCGCAGTCAGCGCGTTGACCCGGGCCGCGGCGCTCGACCACATCGCCGAGGGGGTGCGGATCAACGCGGTCAGCCCAGGACCGATCGACACCACGATGTCGCTACGGCCCGGCGAGACACACCACGACCGAACGGCACGTCTCAAGACGACCAACCCGAGCGGCCGCGTCGGACGCCTCGACGAGATCACCTCCGCCATCCTGTGGCTGGCCTCGGACGAATCGTCGTATGTCGTCGGCGCCGACGTCGTCGTCGACGGCGGCGCGAGTGCGTGAGCGGCAGCCGTCCACGCGAGGTACCGAGCGGTTCGCTGCCCGGTCTGGCCTTCGCCAGCCGACCGTTGACGCCGACGCGTGGAGCTTGGCCCATAAGGTCTGCGGCGGCTCGTGACCAGTGCGGCGTCCGCAGCCCACGTAGGACCCGAGGCCGGCGTCGGTCTCGGTGTCAGGTGCTGCTTCCTCGTCGGGCATGGGGGCATGTCTGACCTGACCGACGGCGCGTACCAGGGAATGCAGCGGCCCTCCGAGTCTCTCAGGAATTCCGAGCACTGGCGCGCGGATACGCTGCTGCGATCGAGCCGCCACTGTTCGTAGGTGACAGGTGTCGAATCAGCGCACCCAAGCCGTAGATGCACGAACCCGGCGTCGCCATCAGCGCGATGAGGGCGACGACCGGTCGAACGTCGCCCCCCTGCGCGAGCAGGGTAAGGGCCAGCCCCTGCAGAGCACTGACGCACGCTCCGGTCCACAACACGAGCCAGGCGGTCCGAGGCCATCGGCCGGCTCGCTCCCCCAGGAACGGTACGGCGAAAGCGACCACGCTCAGAGCCCCCGTGACGATCAGCACAGTCCGCTGCGCCGGGAGGTCCATGCCTTGCGGCCCGGTGCTTCCTGGGCCGTGGACGCCCCAATAGATCAGGGCCGCGCCGAAGGGCAGAAGCCCGACGGCGCCGGCCAGGGCGACCAGAGGAGACGGTGGCGTCGGCCCCGTCGTCATGAGGTGGCCCCAACGTTCCAGGACGTACGCCGCCACCAGGACCGCCATCGCAACGGCGAGCAGCCCGAAGCCGCTGTACACCACACCAAACACCCACGGCGCCAAGCCCGTCTCGTCGGCAGGATTCACGTATCCGTCGGCGGCGAGCTGGATCACGAGTCCCAAGGGGAGCCCCAGCAGGATCGGGGCCAAGAGGCCCGTGGCCCCGGCGCCCAGCACGAGCACGAGCCGGGCCGGCACCCGTCGCGCCCGCGGCCGCGTCACGGCGATGACGAAGGCGAGGGCAGCCATCATCATCAGCACCGTGATCACGTTGCCCGTGACGAAGCGGGTGCCGCTCATCTCGGTGGCACCCGCGTCGCTCGTCATGCCGATCGTCGAGCCACTGAGCCACATCACCTTCAAGGCGATGTACGGCACGGTGGCCGCGACCGCGACCGACAGAGCGGCCCGACGCACCGGCTGGCGCATGGAAGACATCTTCGACTCCTCATCAGCGTAGAAATTGAACTCTGGAAACGTCATCTGGTGCGAGGTGGTCCCACGCTCAGGCCAACAGCGAGCCGTCGCGCACGGCGTCCACTTGCTGCTGGCGCTTGGGGTTCTTCATCCCCCAGGAGTAGGACCGGCGGTCTGTGTCGTGGCGGTCACGACCTCGCTCAGTCCTCGCGAGCCTGCCTGAACTCGCGGTGGAGCGCCCAGGCGTCCGCCACCGGACCCAGGTGTCCGAGCTTGTCGGGGTTGCCGAGCGATCGGATCGTCTGGATCTGGCCTTCCAGCACGTCCAGCGCGAACGTGAAGGCCACCTTGCCCTCGCGGTCTCGGAGTATCGCGCCGGGTTGACCGTTCACCTCACGCTGCTCGAGGGTTACGTGGACTCGGTCGAGTCTCGGGAAGACCGACGCCAGCAGGCGCGCCACCTTGTCCGCACCCGCCACAACGCGGCCCAGCGCGGGCGCCTTGCCGCCGGCGTCGCCGACCAGCTGGACGTCGCCAGCGAGCATCTCTCGCAGCCCCTCGACGTCGCCGTTGCGGAACGCGTCCAAGAACCGGGCGGCCAACTCGTCTCGTGTCTTGCGATCCGGCTCGAACCGAGGTCGGCCGGTTTCCATGTGGCGACGAGCCCTCACCAAGAGCTGGCGGCAGGCCGCCTCCGAGCGACCGACGGCAGAGGCCACCTCGGCGAAGTCGTAGGCGAACACCTCACGCAGCACGAACACAGCACGTTCGAGAGGCGAGAGACGCTCGAGCAGCAGCAGCGCTGCCATGGACACCGAATCCGCCAGCTCGGCCGACCGAGCGGGGTCCTCGTACGGGTCCTCCAGCAACGGCTCGGGAAGCCACTGCCCGACGTACTGCTCCCGCCTGACGCGTGCCGAGCGCAGGACGTCGATCGAAATCCTGGTGACCACCGCGGAGAGGAACGCTTTGGGCGACCTGGGTCGGGTCGGAGTCGACTCGTAGCGCAGCCACGCCTCTTGGACCGCGTCCTCGGCCTCGGCCACGCTGCCGAGCAGCCGGTACGCCAGGGAGAACAGCAAGGGCCGAAGCTCTTCGAACTCCTCCGTGCGGTTCATGCCATGTCCTTTCGCGGTCACGCCAACTCCTCCTTGAATCCCTGGCGCCACGAGGGGTAGCGCAGGGTCCAACCCAGCTCGCGCTTCGCCTTGGCGTTGGAGAAGCCGCGCCCCTCCGTCATCATGCCGACCACCATGTCGCCGGCCACCAGCCGAGCGAGCCAGGCCGGAATCCGCCGGGGCGGCCGGGCGCCCGCGCACTCGGCGAGATACGGGAGCCACTCCGAGACCGGCGCCGGTTCGTCGTCGACGATGTTGAACACGCCCGTGCACGGCTGCTCCACTGCCAGGACGGTTGCATTCGCTGCGTCCTCCACGTGGACCAAAGAGGAATAGCCCTTGCCACCTCCGATGACGGAGACCAAGCGTCTGCGCACCAGCGCTATCTGGTCGTCACTGGCTCCGGCCCCGTAGAAGGCGCCGTAGCGCAGGGCGACACCGCCGGACTCGACGACGAGCCGCTCCAGACGGGCTACCGCCTTGGTGCCCTCGGTGGTCTCGAGGGGGTCGTCCTCCGTCTTGACCCAGCCGCCGTCACGGGCACCGTTGAAGCTGGCGTGGCTCTGGGTCACTAGTCGGGAGACGCCGGCTGCCTGCGCGGCTGCCAACAGATGATCGACCCCCTCCGTGCGGAGCCGGTTGGTGGTCGCGAAGAAGCGTTCTGCCTGTCGAGGCCTGAGCTTGCCTGCATGCTTCTCGGACAGTGCCGTCATCTGGTTGACGATGACGTGCGGACGAGACGCCGCGACCACCTCCCCGACCGAGATCGGGTCCAGCCCGTCCATGACCCGCCCCACTGCGCCGAGCTGCTGCAGGAGGTCCAGCTTGGTGGCATCCGTCGTGGTCGCGCTCACCTGATGTCCTCGGGCGACCAGCTTCTCCACCAGACAACGACCGACGACGCCGCTGCCGCCTGCCACGAACACCCGCATCGTTGAACTCCCGTTTTTCGCCGTTGGTATTCAGACGAGACAGCTCGGCCGCCTGTGACGTCGGCTCCGAGCCTCGGTCGGTGCGCGTTCGGCCACGACCGTCAGGAGACAACCGCTGGGGAATGCACGGGCTCACCCGTCGACCCCTTGACGGGGTAGCCCGATAGGGCTTGTGGCAGGACGCCTGTCGTGCCTGAGAATTGCCGCCCGAAGCACAGACTGGTTCGTCAAGGATGAAGGGTGGCGGTGAGTTGTGCGTGCGCGGGTGCCACCTCATCGAGCTCCTGCCCCGGGAGCGCTGGAGTGCTGAGGAACAGATGGTCGTGGGAGTCGCGGTAGCGCACCGGTTCGCTCAGCGCCAGGGATCCAGGGCGAGCTTGCCGCGGGTTTGACCGGCTTCGAGCCGTTGCAACACCGCTGGCCCGTCGGCCAGGGGGTGGACCTCGGGCGTGCCCGGCGGATAAGCGCCGTGGTCGATGAGTGCTTGGATCTCGACGAGCAACGACCGGTAGAGGGACGGGACCGCGGCCGCCAACGCCCCGATGTGCAGGCCCTTGACCTGCACTCGGTGGGTGAAGACCAGGTCGTGTGTGGTCAACGTGGCGTCGCCGGAAGCCGCACCAAACACGACGATGCGCCCCGTGAAGGGTTTGGTGACCGCCAGGCTGGCCCCGAACGTGGCCCTTCCCACCGATTCCAGGACCACGTCGACACTGCCGGCAAGGCGGGTGATCTCCGCTGCCAAGTCGGGACGTCGGCTGTCCAGGGCCTCGTCGGCGCCGAGCGCCCTGACGGTGTCGAGCTTGGCCGGTGACGCCGTCGCGATCACCCGTGCACCGTAGTGGCGGGCGAGGCGAATGGCGGCCTGCCCCACGCCTCCAGCCCCGGCATGCACGAGCACCACCTCGCCCGCCTTGATCTCACCCAGCGGCTTCAGTGCCGCCAAGGCGGTAGCCCAGTTCAGCACTAGCCCAAGAGCCTCAGCGTCGCTCCAACCGGACGGCACGGGCAGTACTCCCGGAGCCGGCATCGTCATGTACTGCGCGAAGGCGCCCGGGCCAGTGCCGACGACGTGGGTGCCGACCGGGAGCGGGCTCTCCACGTTCGCACCGACGGCCACTATCTCGCCGGCAGCCTCGAAGCCCGCCACCTAGGGCGCCTGCGGGCCTCCCCCGTATGCACCATGGGTCTGCATGACATCCGCGAAGTTGACGCCGGCGGCGCCCACGCGGATCAGATACTCGCCGTCGCCTGCGGTTGGGCGGCGCCCAGCGGTCGCAAGCCTCAGGTCCTGCGGGCCCAGAAGCGACGACTGGACCAGTGCCCGCACCGGCTGCTCGTTGATCTCCATGCCCCGACCGTAGGAATCTCACACTTGCGTCAAGGTCAAGCGGTGGTCATGGATTGGTGCGACGGGTCTCGCGCAGGTAGCCGTCGAGCGCCTCCTTCTGATCCCTCAGAACGGCGGCACGTGCGGCAAGCCGATCGCGGTGGCTCTCGACTTCGTGGAGAAATTCCGCGGCCACCAGATCCGTGCTGACATCAACTCCGTCAGTGAGGCTGGGCAGCACGTGCCTGATCAACCGCACGGGGAGCCCGGACTCCAGCAGTGAGCGGACGACCAGCACCCTGTCGATGGTCGACTGGCAGTAGTCGCGGAACCCGTTGCTGCACCGACCAGGGACGATCAGGCCCTCATCCTCGTAATGTCGCAACGACCGCGCACTCGCTCCGCTGGCTCTGGACGCCTCGCTGATCTTCATGTCCGGGGCCAACGTCGCGGCCCATCGCGATCTTCCAGCCACTATCTCGCTTGTGCCACACCCAACATCCGGCGCATGCCGGAGAGGGCCCGATCGGCCGCCTGGTCGTCATTGTGGAGCAGGCGAGCCGGCGTCACGAAGGCCGCCAATGCCTCCAGCCCGAAGATCACCGCTCCGACGTCGGTCCCCTTCGCGAGGTCTCCTGCCTCCAAGGCTCTGTCGAGCTCTGCCCGCAGTGCGCTCCGCCAGAGCTCTCGGCCCTCGACCAGCCGATCGTGCACCGCCCCCGTGCGACCGTCGTAGTCGTAGGTCACCTGGGTGAGCAGGCATCCTCCGGGGTATCCGGGGTCTGCGGCGTACTCGACCCAGGCCTCACAGGCGGCCAGGAGGCGGGGCAGGCCTGGGGGAAAGCGCTTCACGCCGTTCCACACCCGGTCACGGAAAGCGGCGAAGACGAGCTCGACCGTCTCGAGCTGCAGGGCCTCCTTGGTGCGGAACTGTCCGATGACGCCGGACTTGCTCATCTCGAGCACGCCGGCGAGCCGGCCGATCGTCACGCTGTCCAGCCCTTCAACCGAAGCGAGGTCGGCAGCTGCCCGCAGCACGTTCTGTCGGGTTGTGAGTGCCGCTAGTACGGATGCGCGTCCAGCCATGCCGACACTATAGCGGACGTTCGATCGGTTTTGAATGACGAACGATCGTACGCTAACCTGCTCCGCGACCCAGACGAACGAAGGAGCCATGAACACACTCATTTCCAGGCCCGGCCGCCTCGTGTTGGCTTGCGGCGGTTCATTCATCGGCACGCTGGACGTCACCGTGACCAACCTCGCCGTGCCGTCCCTCGTGTCAGACTTCGACGCCACCGTCACCACTGTTTCGTGGGTGGTGACCGCGTACGCCGTGCTGATGGCCGCGCTTCTGGCACCGGGTGGCGCCATCGCCGACTTCGTCGGCCGCGAGCGTCTGTTCACGCTGGGGCTCATCACCTTCTCCCTCGCGTCTCTTGCTGTGGCTGTCTCGCCCACGATCGGGGTCCTGATCGCCGCACGGGCCGTACAGGGCGCCGGAGCGGCCTTGCTCATCCCGGCTTCACTGGCATTCGTGCTGGCCGACACCCCTCCCGACAAGCGGCCGGCGGCCATCGGCGTCTGGAGCGCGCTTGCCGCAGTCGCGGCGGCGGTCGGCCCTACGCTCGGTGGGCTCGTCGTCGACGTGGCGAGCTGGCGTTGGCTCTTCCTGATCAACGTCCCGGTCGGGCTCTGGCTCTACCTAGGGGCTCGCGATCTCTCTCGGACGAAGCTCCGCTCCGACCGCTCGCCGGACCCGGTCGGGGCGACCTTCTTCGCCCTCGCGGTGGCCTCCCTTGTCCTGAGCATCACCCAGGGCGAGGACTGGGGCTGGGTCAGTGCCTCGGTGCTCGGCGGGTTCGCAGCAACGGCGCTGTTCGGCGCGATCGCAATCCGTCGGTCGGCCACACACCGGACCCCCGCCCTGGAGATCGCCCTGTGGCGCTCTCGCGTGTACGCCGCCGCCAACGGGATCTCATTCCTCTTCGGTGTCGTTCTCTACATCATCCTGATCGCCGGCGTCGTGTTTCTGGTGGACGTCTGGGGCTACTCGCCGTTGGAGGCAGGTCTCGCCGTCACGCCGGGGGCATTGACGTCGGCCGGCGTCGGGATCTACATCGGGCGCCTCTCTCGCCGGCCCTCGCCCGCCGCCCTCGTCGCCGCGGGGACGACGCTGGTCGCCGGTGTCGGGATCGTCCTCGCCCTCACGCTTGACTCCGATCCGCAGCTCTGGGAACTCTGGGTGCCTACCGGGCTGGTCCTCGGTGTGGGCATCGGCGCCGCGAGCGTCGGTGTCACCACGGCCGCCGCCATGTCCGTCCCGCCACTCAAGTTCGCGACCGCGACCGGGCTCAACGTCGCAGCGCGCCAGGTGGGCGGTGCGATCGGAGTCGCGACTTTCGCTGCGATCATCGCGGCTCAGCCGGGCGCCGGGCCGATCACCGGCTTCCGCGCCGTGTACTGGGTGATCACGCTCGCCTCACTCGCGATCCTCCCCATCGCACTGTTGCTGCGACCCCGTTCCGCTCCAGCGACGCCCGCCGCTCCCGCCAACGTCACGAGGGGATAGCAGAATGACAGACCGACCCACGTCCGTGCTGGGGCTCGAAGCCCTCGACCCGGACTGCATCAGCCCGGCACAGGCCGTCGAGCTGCTCAGCGGCGCTCCTTGGCAGAGCCTGGTGGTGGTCGGCGACAGCGTGGCCGCCGGCGTCCGGCAGCCACTGGATGGGTATCTGGATGAGTGCTTCACCGATCGCCTCGGTCACACCCTTGCCGTCACGAGGCCAGGCTTTCGGTACCAGAACCTTGGCGTCCGGGATCTCAAGCTCCAGGAGATCATCGACTCACAGCTCGCTCCGGCAATCGAGACTCGGCCCGATGCGGCGGTGGTCATCGCCGGAGGCAACGACGCTCTCGGAAGAAGGTTCGACGGCGTCTACGTCAAGGACCGGCTGGACGCGCTTCTGGGCGCGCTGGCCGAGACCGGCGCGGACGTCATCACCATCGGCCTTTTCGACCTCGCGCGCTCGGGCCTGGTGCCCCCCGAGCTGCGGCACGAGCTGGCGGCCAGGTTCGACGAGCTCGACCAGCTCACCCTCGACTCCGTCGCATCGGTGAACGGTCTGCACATCGGCACGCACCACCACCCACGCAGCTCGGATCCCGCCATCTACGCCGACGATCGGATCCACTGCAATGCGCGCGGGCACGCCATCGCCTTCGCTGCCCTCGTGACGGAGCTGGCCGCCTCGGGACGCTGGTGGCCAGCCTCCCTACCGCGCGTCGATGCATGAGCCCCCCGAACGACCGCTACTTGTTGCTCGGCCGCCCGCGGATGTCACAGGCGAGTCCGTCGACTCGTCTCAGGTCCGAAGCCTCCATGGCCGACCGAAGTGAATCTCTCGAGGAGAAGGCAATGAATTTCACCCTGTGGATCGCAGCCGGGCTGCTCGCCCTGGTCGCGCTGGTTGGTGGCATCACCAAGGCGTTCGTGCCCAGGGAGACGTTGGCGCACCACGAAGGAGCGCGATGGACCCGTGACGTGAACCCTGCGCTTCTCAAGTCTCTCGGCGTACTCGAGATCCTGGCCGCCCTCGGTCTGATCCTTCCGGCCGTCGTCGACGTGGCACCGGTCATGGTGCCGGTGACGGCGGTGTCCTGGGTCGCCCTGATGATCGGGGCGATGATCACCCATGGTCGTCTGGGCCAGACAAAGCTGGTCATGGTGAACGTGGTGTACGTCGCACTCGCCGTCTTCGTCGCTGTGGGGCGCTTCGGTCCCGAGTCGTTCACGACGTGAAGAAGCAGCGACCGGCGACGACCCCGCCCGAGACAGGAACGGACCTCGCGGCGTACGGACGCCTGTTTGAGTGCTGGAGCGCAACCCGGCATCGCGAGCCCGTGCATACCCATCAGCTGGGGTATCTGAAAGCAGCGAACCGGAGGGGGATGCCGAGGCTACCTCCGCTACCCCTGCTGCAGATCTTCGTCCAGCCGGGCGGCTCGATCGACTTCGCTCGCCGCACGACAGGCTTCCCCGGGCTGGCGCACAGCCCGTCCCCTGTGCGGGTGCTGAGGCTGTGGACCGACCGCCTTATGAGCATCAGCCACGGCTCCGACTGGATCTTCGTGATCGACGCGAGCCGGCCGTTCAACGAGGCCTGGCTCGACCTGTTGGCCTCACGAGCTGCGCGACCATTGGGTTCCCGGTACGCCGCGGTCTCGGCATCCTTTGCGGGACCTACGCCCGCGGGAGGCTTCCGGGTCGCGGACCTCGACGCGTCCACACACACCACACTCGTCCTGGTCGAGGACCATCGCGACCAAACCGGCCGAGGCGCATGGGGCGCGCGGCACACGACGAACCATGCTTCTTGAGACTCTCGAGCAGGAGGGCTACGCCACCGTCTCGGTCGACGACGTCGCTACCCGTGAGATCTTGCCAGGCATCCGGGTCCGTCCGTTGTGGAAGGTCACGCACGCGCGCACGCCAACGTGCTGGAGATGGACCCCGGCACGTCCTGGTCGCGGCGCGATGTCCACGAGGTCGGCCCGAGGAGGTCTACGTCGTCGCGGACATCCTCAACGACGGCGCGCGCGACCATCGGGCCGGCACGTTCCTGCACGCCCCCGCTGACTCGTGGCACCTGTCCGCCTCAACGACCGGCTGCACACTGCATCTCTTCTTTATCCCCAGGGCTAGCGCCAGCACGGACCAGGGTCGGATCGGCGACGGCCGGTCCATCGCCGATCGAAGCAGTGGCTGAGGCAGCTACTGACACGCGGAGGCTCCTGTCGTGATGTGTCGCCGTCGACCTGAGAGCAGATGAGCGTCCAGGAACGATCCTGGGTGGCACCCTGGAACAGCCGAGCTGAGAGCTGAGCAGCGAAGTGCGGGCGCCTTGCCGCCCGCGTCACCGACCAGCTGTACGTCGGCAGCGAGCATGTCTCTCAACCCCTCGACATCGCCCTTGCGGAACGCATCGAAGAACCGAGCAGCCAGCGCATCGCGGGCCTTCCGATCAGGCTCGAACCGAGGTCGCCCGGCCCCCATGTGACGACGAGCCCGCACCAACAGCTGGCAACAAGCCGCCTCCGACCGACCAGCGCTCACCGCCACCGCGGCGAAGTCATAGGCGAACACCTCACGCAGCACGAACACAGCACGCTCCAACGGCGACAACCTCTCCAACAGCAACATCGCCGCCATCGACACCGAGTCCCTCAGCTCCGCCGATCGAGCCGGATCCTCGAGCGGATCCTCCAGCAACTGCTCAGGCAACCACTCCCCCGCGTACTGCTCCTTCCTGACCCGCGCCGAACGCAACACATCGATCGAGATCCGGGTGATCACCGCAGACAAGAACGCCTTGGGCGACCGAGGCCGAGTCTCGGTCGCCTCATACCGCAACCACGCCTCCTGGACCGCGTCCTCCGCCTCAGCCACGCTGCCCAACACCCGGTAGGACAAGGAGAACAGCAGAGGTCGCAGCTGCTCGAACTCCTCGGTGCGGGACGGCTCCTCTCTTCGACTCACGACAATCTCTCCGCGGACCCCGTCATCCCTCTCTCCTCCGTCTGACCGGCGCACGGCACGCCGGCGGACGGGAGCCAGTCTGAAAAGAATCAGCCGCAGAGTCCTTGGACCGAGACTCGACAAACCTTGTGGATGCATCCACTGCCTACGGAGAAAGCGTCATCGGAAAGTACATTTCGGCTGGACGCCTGAGGCTCGTAGCCTGAGGGGGTGAACTCGGGCGTCCCCGCGTCGGTCAAACCGCACAAGTCCACACTCCGAGTCGATGAGGACCTGGCGGAGATTGACGACGACGCCTCCACGACCGATGGCGTGCCGCCCAGAGATCGGCTCGACCACTTCGACCACGTCCAGATGCACAGTGACCATCCGATGCACGTCATCAGCGATGCGCCCGAGACCTTTGTTGCGCACGCGCGGACACTCGAACTCGGCGCGGTCAACCTCGTCGACCTCTGCTGCAGCCCCGCCCGCGTGGTCAGGACTCCCCGGCTCGTGCGACAGCTGGACCCGGAGCTCGTCTCTGTCCTCGTCGTCAGGTCCGGACGACTCGTCGTTACCCAGGCTGGGCGAGCAGCAGTCCTCGGGCCCGGTGATCTCGCTCTCTAGACGAGTTCACAGCCGTTCCAGATCACCATCGACAGCGACGCGAGCACTGCTCGGCTCGTGCGCGCACACATGCCTCGCTCGTTGCTCTCGAGCGTCGTGGGCAATCTCGATGAAAGGCTCGCCACGCCGCTTCCTGGTCAACGAGGCGTCGGCGCGCTCCTCGGTCAATTCCTGACTCGCGTCACCGATGACTCGGAGGCCTACGTTCACGCCGATCTGCCTCGGCTCGCGAACCTCGCCGTCGATCTGGTGACCGCGACGTCATGCTCCACCGGATCATGGCCTTCATGCGCCAGCACCTCCACGATCCGCAGCTGTCCCCCACCTCAGTCGCTGCCGCTCACCATATTTCGGTCAGCTACCTGCATCGTCTGTTTCAGGATCAGAACACGACGGTGGGGGCCTGGATCCGTCGGGAACGACTGGACCGCGCCCGGCGAGATCTCACAGACCCCCAACTGCTACACCTCCCCGTGCATCGCATCGCGGCACGCTGGGGTTACCCGGACCATGCCACCTTCACCCGCGCCTTCAGCGCGGCGTTCGGAGTTCCACCGCGTGACTTCCGCAACCGCCTCGGTCAGCCCCCACAGGCTGCGCCGAGCTGGGGGGCCCGAGCAGCAGTCACCTCGCCCGGGCTCGATCGAGATGTCCGATCAGCGTCGCCCACCCGCCACCGGCTTGACCGGCCGTGACTCGCTGAGATGGTCAGCCGCGGTGAGGATGACCGCGGCGTCCTTCGTTGGAGGATAGATCAGCTCGGTGTTGACCATGCGCTTCACATCCTTTGCCGGCTGTCCAGTGGCTCGCACCTGCCGATCGAAACCCTCGGTGTAGACGGCACCCGCGGATCCGAGATCGACCACCGTCACGTACGGGTCACCTGCGAAGGACAACAACGGCTCCCCGAGCAAGTCGGCCACCGCGTTGTGCCCAGCGTGCTTCCCGTGCTGGTGCGCGTACTGGCAGCTCTGGGGCGCCACCCGTCCTGGCGCCACCTCGACAGAGGCAACATCGCCCGCGGCCAGCACGTCTGGCACACCGGGCACGAACATGTGCTGGTCCACCTCGAGGCGACCTAGTGCATCGCGGCGTCCGGCGAGCCCGCCAAGCGGGCCGTGCGCCCGCATACCGCCTGCCCAGACGACCGTCTCGGCGTGGAGCTCACGGCCGTCCGTGAGGATCACGTGGCGCCTGTCCATCGAGGCGACCGTCGAGCCCAGCACCAGGTCCACGTTCGCGTCGGCCAAACCCGCCAGGACCGCGCCACGGGGCCCCTCGCCGAGCTCCGGCGCCACCACGTCCTCACGCTCGACGAGCCATACCTGCACCTCGTCGCGTGCGCCCACCGCCGCCGCACGACTATCCAAGCGATCCACCAGCTCGGTGGCCACCTCCAGACCGACGAAACCCGAGCCCACCACGACCGCCGCGAACCTACCCGGGCCGTCTGAGAGGTGCCGGGCGTCGAGGTGTCTCGCCAAGGCGGCGGCGGCGTCACGGGTGTCAACGTCGTGCATGAGGTCCGCGCCGAGAACAGGCGGCGGCGGCAGCAACTTGCTGCCGGTAGCGAGCACGAGCCGGTCATATGGCACACCGGTCGTCTCACCGTCGTGCTCCACGACGATCACGTGGCGGTTGGCATCGACGGCCTGGGCCGTGCCCTGAATCCGCTGTACGCCGATGGGGCCGAGCACGTCGTCCAGCGGGACGGTCATCGACGACGGGTTCTCCTCGTACAGCCGGGGCCGGACGACCATCTCCGCCGAAGGGGCGATCACGGTGATGCCCATCTCGTCGTCGCGGCGTCCGCTCTCGGCCCGACGCCGCGCTGCGGCAGCCGCGCTCCACACCGCCGCGAAACCGCCGCCGAGGACCACGATCTGTGACTCGGGGTGTCCTTCGGGATCCGACGTCGCACGCTCGAGAACGGCCTGTTCGACAGACCCGCTGTCAACTCTCATGACTTCTCTGGATTGGAGGCTCACGCCTACAGGTAAGCCGCCCACGGTCCGGCCTCACGATGGAGATCTATCCGGAGTTCGCTCGCCTCGATGGGCGTTGCTACATCAAGCCACGCCGGCCCGGTGTGGAGAACTTCACGCTCCCACGACGGGCGGCGCCGGGCAGGCGGCGCCGGTGGTGCTGGGGGCCCCTCATGACGACGGGGCCGTCGCCACCTTCCCCTCTGGCCGCCCTGGGCGTCCATCAGGCAGCCGGCGCCCCCTCGCGCACAGCAGCCACTTGCTCCTGGCGCTTGGGGTTCTTCATCCGCCACGAGTAGGACCCGGGCTCGTGACCCTCGTGCGCGAGCTCCTTGACCAGGCCGGGGAAGCTCGTGTTCTTGATCTTCGCCCCGAGGCGGCCACCGACGTAGAACCTGTTGGCCACGTCCTGCTTGGAGCCGAACTGCACGATGGCGTGCTGCCGGCCGAGGGCGATGCACTGGAAGAAGAGTGCCTCGTCGATGGGAGTGAGCTCCTCGCCCGCGATCCGCCTCAGCACGTTGTCCGCCGCGTGTGCGCCCAGCGGGTTGGCCGCCTGGCAGCTCATCCGCAGCGGCACCCCCGACGGTGCTGCCGAGTCCCCCGCCGCGAAGATGCGCGGGTCGTCAACGCTGGTCAGGGTCTCGTCCGTGAGCAGCCGCCCGTCGGCATCGGTGCTCAGCCCGCTCCGCGCAGCCAGGTCGGGCACGCTGAACCCGGCGGTCCAGATAGTCATCGCACTCGGGAGCGTGCGGCCGTCACCGAGCCGGACGGCGTCGCGCGTCACAGCAGTGACCTTCGCGTCCGCGCCCTCGAGCACGGTCACGCCGAGCCTGTCCAGTCTCTTGGCGACCTTGCGCCGCACCCTGGGGTGCAGGTACGGGTTGAGCACCGTCCCGGAGACCAGCGTCACGTTGCGGCCGGCCTCGGCCAGTTCGGCAGCGACCTCGATGCCGGACGGACCTCCTCCCACGACGGTCACCGGCGCCACGTCGGGCGTGTCCGCGAGGGCCTCCCGGGCCCGTCGCGCCTCCTCCACGCTGGCCATCGGGAACGCATGCTCGGCTGCGCCCGGCACGTCCGGGGTGGCGCTGCCACTGCCCAAGGCATAGACGAGGTAGTCGTAGCCGACCGTGTCGCCGCCTGCCAGCGTGACGCTGAGCTCGGACGCGTTGATCTGAGCCACACTGTCGACGATCAGCCGGATGGGCTCAGCCAGGATCTCCGAGTAGTGGACGACCGCCTCGTCCGAGCCGCCCACGAACTGGTGCAGGCGGATGCGGTGGATGAAGCTGTCGCGAGGGTTGATGAGCGTGACAGC
Organism: uncultured Actinomycetota bacterium; assembly: GCA_963825985.1. Taxonomy (GTDB): domain Bacteria; phylum Actinomycetota; class Actinomycetes; order Propionibacteriales; family Nocardioidaceae; genus Nocardioides. The sequence goes on from CAWGVK010000024.1 coordinate 97,577, forward strand.
GAGGTCGTCGCGCTGCGTCAGGCGATTGGCCGCCATCACGCCGGCGTAGCCGCCGCCGATGACGAGGACGTGGGTCTTCTCCGGGTGTGCCGAGTGGTCGAGTCGAGTGGTCATGGTGTGTCTCCTCCTCATTGGTGGGTTCACAGACATGACGGCCGCGCCGGGGTCGAGGTAACGGTGATGAGGCCCACTCAGGCGGGCGTGGCCTTCAGGTCGATGGCCCGGAGGAGATCCGGATCGGTGACCGACTCCATCCACACCATCCGGTCGTTGACGACGGTGCAGGCCATCACCGCCCGCAACCTTCCGTCCGAGCTCCACACCGCGATCCCGGGCTCGTCGTTGACCAGGACGCGACGCGCGGTGACGTCCACGTGCAGCGCGCGCTGCACCTTGTCGACCACGACATTTGCTCCCTGCCTGACGGTCACGCGACGCCCGTTGTGGACGCGCCACGTCACTTCGGGGTCGAGCACCCGCACCAACCCTTCGAAGTCCCCGTGCTGAACGGCGGCGAGGAAGGCGTCGACCACTGCGCGCTGGTCGCCACGCTGAGCAGTCGGGCGCGGTGTGCCCTGTACCTTCCGACGCGCGCGAGATGCGTGCATCTTGGCTGCGTCAGTGGAGGTGCCGAGGATCTGCCCGATCTCCTCGAACGGCACCGCGAACATGTCATGCAGCACGAACGCCAACCGCTCCGCTGGCCGAAGCGCCTCGAGGACCACCAACATCGCCAGACCCACCGACTCGGCCGCCACCGCGGTCTCCTCGGGCCCGGCCTCGACGTCCTCCGTCACCACCAGTTCTGGCAACCGCTCGTCGTACGACGCCTCGCCGCGTTTCTTCCGCGTGCGCAGCACGTCGATGCACACCCGCCCCACCACAGTGGTGAGCCACCCGCCGAGGTTGTCGATGCCTGTGGCGTCCTGACGCGCTAGCCGCAGCCAGGCCTCCTGGACAGCGTCCTCAGCATCGGCCCGTGACCCGAGCATGCGGTAGGCGACTGACATGAGGTGCCCGCGCTGCTCCTCGAACGCGCGCGCTACAGCGTCGCCCGCATTGGTCCCCGGCATGTCCGACCTCCTCGCGTTGCTTCTTTCGAGACATGACGTTGCTCAGACGCTGGACGTAACGGCGAGCCGAGGCGCGATCGTCGGCGAGCTGATCGCTCGCTCGACGACCGAGGCCGCTCTCAGGACCTGTCCGTCGGACCTCAGGGGTCCCGAGATGAGGAGACCGAGTCCAGCAACCCGCCCTGTCCCGAGAGGGAGGCTCACCCCGGGCATGCCGAGGTAGCTCAGCAACATGGTGGTGCGGAGCGTGCTCTCGTTGAGTCTGTCGAACGCGGCCGGGGACTGGGCAACCTCACGAACGGTCGGAGGTGCGTGACGCACGGTCGGGCAGATGAGCAGTGCTCCGGCGAGCTGACGCACAGCCACCGACCGCAGCGAAGCCATTCGGGTTCGCACGTGCGCCGCGTCGCCCAGATCGGCTGCGCCACGTAGTCGACGGATGATGGCTGGGTCCACGCCGGCCGCTCGCTGGTCGTCGAGGAGGTGGGCGTAGCGCGCGTACGCGTCGCCCGCCACGATCGTGCCGTGTTCGTCCATCAGGTCCTGCGCGACCCGCAGTGCCGAGATCGATCGTCGCTCGACGACCACCCCGTCCATGGCTTCGAGGTCGCGGACGTGACGATCGAACCAGCCGCGGACCTCCGGCTGGCCGCTCTCGACGACCTCGTCACCTTCGGGGACGACGAGGCGCAACGGCCCGCGGCCCGGCTCGTCGGCGTACACCGTTCGAACCCCCAGCGCCGAGGCGGTCTGACGCAGCTCCACGGTCGACCTGGCCAGGATTCCGATGCTGTCCAACGTGTCCGACAGACCACGCACTCCGTGGAGCGGCACCAGCCCTTCGGAGGCCTTGTAGCCGACGACCCCACAGAACGCGGCCGGCACCCGGACCGAACCCGAGGTGTCAGTGCCCAGGGCCACGGGCACCAGCCCGGCGGAGACCGCGGCCGCCGACCCGGACGACGACCCGCCCGGCACCAGTGGTTCCACCGTGGAGACGGGGTTCACAGGCGACCCGTAGTGCTCGTTCGTGCCGAGGCCGGAGAAGGCGAGCTCGCTCAGGTTGGTCTTCCCCATCACCACCATCCCCTGCCGGCGGAGGCGCTGCACGACGACCGCGTCACGCAGCGCTGGGCGGATGGCCTCGCCCACGGACCCGTTGGTGGTCGGCACATGGGCCACGTCGATGTTGTCCTTGACCGCAATCGGCACTCCGTCGAGCGGTCCCAGCGGACGACCCGTGCGTCGTCGTGATCGCGCGGTGGCGATGGCAGCCCCTGCCTGGTCGGGCAGCACCCGGATGAAGACCGCTGAAGAACCCCTGCTTCGCTCGACGACCAGCTCCAGGTCCTCGACCGTGAGGGCCGCCGTCATCCCTCACCCACGCCGGCAGCTGTAGGCGGGCGGCCAACGCCAGGCTGCGACGCCGTGCGCGGGTTGAGAAACAGGTACAGCCCGCCCGCGACCACGCCACCGGCCAACCAGGAGAGATCGGTGTTGTTGAGGAACCGGGCGACCGGCCCCTGCATGGCGGACACGAGACCGTACTGGCAGCTCCACCCGGCGAGGATGCCCAGGCCGAGGCTCAGCAGACCGGCGCGGTTGACGGAGCCGTACGGCGAGTCCTCCGCCGGGAGGTACAGGGCGAGGACGTCGAGCCGACCGCGACGGACCACGAAGAAGTCGGCGAGCACCACCGCGGCCCACGGACTGATCCACACCAGGATGGAGACCATCCAGAGGTCGAAGGCATGGGCGAAGTCGTCTGCGTTGACGAAGACGGCCAGCACGATCGATGCCACGACTCCGGCCACCAGCGTTACCTTCCAGCGTGCGGCGCGTACGCCGATCGACAGGGCAGCCAGGGAGCAGGAGTAGAGGTTCAGGATGTTGGTGGCCACGGGCCCGTGCATGATCAGCAGCAGGACCGGTAGGGCCAGGCCGCCGAAGGTGGTGATCACCAGCGCGGACGGATCGCCGCCGTTGCCAGCGCTTGCCAGGCACGCACCGAGCACCGCCAGCCAGACCGTTGGCACGTACATGCCGGCCGCGGACGCCCAGAACACCGACTTCTCTGACGCGTCGGTCCGCACGAAGCGGCTGTAGTCAGCGGAGTACGGGATCCACGTGATCCCCCAACCCACGCCGATGGCGGTCAGCAGCTGGGTGATCGCGGTGACCTTGTCCTTCGTCGTGGTCGCCTCGGCAGAAGTCCAGTCGAGGCCGACCTGAGACAGGGCGACCACGGTCATCACGGCCATCACCACGGCGGTAGCCGGGACGGTGTACTTCTCGAAGGTGCGAATGGCGTAGAAGCCGTACAGCGCCAAGGCCAGCTGCGTGAACATGATGAGCACGGCGACGACGTAGCGCAGCCCGGTGCCACCTTCGATGCCCAGCTCGCCCAACACCCCGATCGCCAAGTCGAGGACCACCCAGGTATTGACCCCCACCCACGCCATCGTCAGCAGGCATTGGATGACACCGGGGACGAGGCTGCCGCGCCGCCCGAAGGGTGCGCGACCCAGCACCATCTGGTTGACCGCGGTTCGGTGGCCGATCACGTTGAACAGACCGAAGAGCGCGCAGCCGAAGACGTTTCCCACCGCGATGACCATGACCGTCTCGAGCAGGCTCAGACCGAGAACGATCCCGAGGGCTCCCAGCACCCAGTTGATGGGTGCCAGGTTGGCGCCGAACCAGATCCAGAACTGCTCGGTGGGGGTCGAGTCCCGCGACCTCGTCGGGATGGGCTCGATGCCGTGTGCGTCGAACGGGACGATGTCCGAGTCGCGGGGTGGTGCCGAGGATGTGACAGTCATGGCGTTCCTCCTGGGTGTGATCGACGCCACTGAAGCAGCGAGCACCTCGGCGTGTCAGTGGAGGACCCGACACGTCTACCCGACTTGCAGTGGATAATCACACCCATGCTGACCCTTGCTCGACTCATCGAGCAGCCTGAGCTGGAACTCACGCTTCTGGTCGCGGGCGACGGGGTCGACCGCGAGCTGCTGTGGCTCCACAACACGGAGCTGCCCGACCCTTCGCCCTATCTTCGCTCCGGCGAGCTGGTCCTGACCAATGGAGTGTGGTCGGACGCGACAGACGCGGGTCGTTCGTCGACGCCGTGGTGCGCGCTGAGGGAGCGGGCATCGTCTACGGCCTGCGGGAGGAGGCGCCGACCACCCCCTCCGCGCTGGTCGAGGCGTGCCGTCGGTCGGGGCTGCCGCTCGCCGAGATCTCGCCGGCGGTCCCGTTCACGGCCGTGACCCGGGCGGCCGCCTCCATCCTCGCGGAGAGTCGGGTGCGCGACCTGACCGGCACGATCCGGCGCACCGGCGCGCTCGCCTCGGCCGTCTCGCGCGGCAGCGGCGCGAGCGGTGTCCTCGACGTCGTACGTCGCGACCACGACCTGCCCATGGCCGTCGTGGACAGGACCGGGCGCCAGCTCGCACTGGCAGGAGCCGAGCTCGATCCCCCGCAGCTGCGACAGGTGGCCGACGCGCTGGCCGTCCGCCCACCACCCTTGGAGCTCGATCTCGGGGAGGCCACTGCCTCGCTGTTCCTGATCGCTGCCGTCGGCGACGTCGACGCGGCGCTCGTGTGCCTCCGGCCCTACCGCGACCTCTCGGAGGGTGAGATCGACTCGCTCCAGCAGGCCTGCAGCTACCTGAGCCTCGAGGTGGCCAAGCTGCAGGCGGTGCACGCGATCGAGCAGCGCTTCGCCGGTGAGGTGCTCGACATGATCCAGGCGGGACCGCATCGTGAGGGAGACGTCGCACAACGGCTCCGGTCGTTCGGTGTCGATCCCACCGGACCGATCGCCGTGCTGGGTGTGGTGACCGAAGCTGGCCACGCGGATCCGACCGAGAAGATCGCCGGGTTCCTCGTGGATCGCGGCCTGGCGGCCCTGGTTGCTGCGGGCACGCGCGAGACGGTGGCTCTGGTCTCGTGGCCGCAGTCACTAGGGCGGTCGCTGCGCCAGCTCGCCGAAGATCTCCACAGTGCTGCCGGCCGGGGCCCCGACGACACCCCGGTGCTGGTCGGCATCGGCGGCGTCGGCACCGGCGTCGGGGCGTTGCGCGAGCTGCTGGTCCAAGCCCGTGAGACCTGCCGAGCGATGCAGCACCAGCGAGGCGGTCCGGCGGGTCCAGGCGTTCTCGGACCTGAACAACTACCGGTTGCTGCTGGGCATGCTCGGGGACGACACGCTCACCCGCTTCGCCGAGGGGGTGCTCGGTGCGCTGCGGGACCACGACCGCCGTCGGCAGGGCGGTCTCGAGCCGACGCTGCGGGCCTTCCTGGAGCTCGACGGCAGCTTCGCCGAGACGGCCACCCGCCTCCACGTGCACGTCAACACGCTGCGCCAGCGGCTGACGAAGATCACCGAGCTCACCGGCCGCGACCCGCGGCGCACCGTGGACCGCGTGGACCTGGTGCTCGCGCTGGAAGCGGACGCGCTCCGCTGAGGCGCGGTCAGCGTGGGATAGGTGCCTGGCTCGATCTCGATCTCGATGGGCTCCACGTCGCGGACACCGCCGGCGTCGGCGACCTGCGCCGCCACGTCGCGACATCGAGCGAACGTCACGTCGCCGCGCTCCTTCGCCCGCTCGACCAGGCTGCCGGAGCACCGCGAGCCGGCTCGACCGCCCGGACAGGAACGGGTGCATGCACAGGTTGAACAGGCAGCCGTGCTCGCGCATCGCGTCGAGCTCGCTCCACCACAGGTCGAGCACCTTGGATGGCGCCTCGATCACCGAACCGACATACGGCTCGGGTAGGAACGCGTACTGCTCCCAGTCGTCGAGCGACCAGTGCACCGGCAGCTCGATCACCGCCGAGTCGCCGATCTGCAGGCGGTAGGGACGGTCGTCGCCCATCATCGAGGAGTCGTAGGACATCCCGTGCTCCGACCAGCAGCTCCATGGTCGTGGTCGTGGTCTGCCACAGGGCAGCTCGATGACCGCTGATCGCGATGTCCTGGCCCGCGAAGACCTGCAGACCCCGCTCGAAGTCCGCGCGCTGCTCCGCCGGGCGACAGGTCGGTCGCGGACCGGTGGCTGTAGGAGTGGTGCGCCACCTCGTGCCCTCGGTCGACGATCGACGGCGCGAGGGCGGGGCGCTGCTCTGCGACCCAGCCCGGCACGAAGAACGTGCCGGGCACCTCGAGATCATCCAGCAGGTCCAGGATCCGCGGTACGCCGACATCCGGGCCGTACGCCTGGTGCGACATGGTCGACAGGTGCCGCACGTAGCCAGAACCTTGCGCGAGCACCGGCGTCTCGGCGTCGACGTCGAAGGTGAGCGTGGCTACTGCCGCCGCGCCGGCGCGCCAGGCACCGTTCTCCTCGACCATGCTCACACCACCTGTCGCCACCCGTTGCTGGTGTCGAGTGTGACATCTGGCCGCAGCATCGCCGGGTCGAAGGACGCCAGCTCGAGGCCCATGGCCCATCGGCGGGGGAGGTCGGGGTTGGCCAGTGCCGCGTGACCGATGGCGAGGAAGTCGGCATGCTCGTCGGCCAGCACCCGGTGGGCCTGAGCGGCGTCATGCATGCCTCCGTTGGCGATGACAGGCAGACCTGAGACGCGACGTGCCAGCCCGGTGACCGTCGTCTCGTCGGGCAACCGCGCGGTGTCGAACCACGACCGCCCCTCACTGGCTACATGCAGGTAGCCGGCGCCCGCCTCCGCAAGCGTCTCAGCGATGACCGAGACGTCATCGGCACCTCCGGACCACCGGTAGACCACGTCGTTGACCTTCGTCTGCGACACGCGGACACCAACAGCGAAGCCCTCCGGAGCCTCGGCGGCGATCCGTGCCACGACCTCCGCGGTGAGCCGCACCCGGTTCGCGGTCGAGCCGCCGTAGCGGTCGGTCCGCTGGTTCGTGTACTCAGTGATGAACTGGTCAAGCAGGTAGCCGTTGGCACCGTGCACCTCGACACCGTCGAACCCGGCACGCGCCGCATTCCTTGCCGCGGCTGCGAACCCGTCAATGACGTGTTCGATGTCCTCGATGGTGGCCTCGCGGGGGACGGGCCATGGTCCGCTGCCCCCGTACGCCGCCATCTTCTCGCCCAGGGGCTGCACCGCCGAGGGCGCGATGGTGCCCTCACAGTGAGGATTGCCCTGCGAGAGAGCGCCCGCGTGCATCAGTTGCGCGACGATGCGCGCTCCCTCGGCGTGCACCCGTTCGGTCACCGACCGCCACCCCTCCACGTGCGTGTCGGTGACCAGACCGGGCTGACGGAGATAGCCCTGGCTGAAGGCCGCGTCCGGGTAGACGCCCTCGCTGATCACCAGCCCGAAGCCACCCGCTGCGAACTCTGCGTAGTAGTCGGCCATGGCATCGGTGGGTACGCCGTCGGCGTCAGCGGAGACCCGCGTCATCGGTGCCACGAGGAGTCGGTTGGACAGGTCCAGCGGGCCCAATCGGCCGGGTTGAAGGGCAGGGTGGTCGTGGAGCTCGGTGGTCATGTGCGAGTGATCCTTCTCTTCGGTTGGTCAAGGGTCGGTCAAGGATGTCGAGCAGCAGATCTGTCGGCGGACCGGCGTTGATGGCGACGAGGTCCTGCGGGCAGGCCGAGAGCACGACGACGGTGTCGAGATGGCTGACGAACGTGACGGCGTCACCCCGGGCAGTGGGGGCGGAGCCAGCTGAGCACGCCATCGGAACGCACCGGGATGTTCATGAACAGGTTCACCGGCTGCGGAACCACGTCGACCGTGAGGCCCAGCTCGGCGAGCGCTTCGTGCATGTTCGCCACGCACGAGCGGTGACTCCGGGCGCCCAGCAGGCGATAGCGCTCGGGATCGCAGGCAGGGATCAGCATGTCGTGGCGACCCGGCGAGGTGTCGTCGACCAGCCCGAGCACCGGCGTACGCGTCGCTGTCACGAAGTCCTCCCCGATGATGGGGAAGAGCCGACTGTTGTGGCCTCGCGTGTGGGCGGTGCTGAGGTGCGCATCCAGCCGGCGCCCGCCGTCATCCACGAAGGCGAACAGGTCACCGACCTGTCCGCCGAACATGTCGGTGACCCGGACCAGCTGACCGGCACGGACCCGCACTGCTGTCCCATGACGTGCCGGCACGACATGGCTCACGATGGTCCGGGTCTCGCTGGGTCGGAGGGTCACGCGTACAGGGAAGCGTCCCGTCACCGGGTGCCCTATAGAGATCTCTCCAGAGCCGCGACATTTTGCTGGACTTTCCTACATCCCCGGCGGATGGGCCCGCAGCTCAGGCGTCGCGAGCCTGCCTGTACTCCCGGTGGAGCGGCCCCGGCGTCCGCTACCCGGACCCAGGTGTCCGAGCTTGTCGGGGTTGCCGAGCGATCGGGTCGTCTGGCCGGACCGCGAGATCCGAACGCCGACAGCAGACGCACTCCTGATCCGCCCGGACGCCCAGGTCGCCGGGGCCGGAGCCATCGACGGGACCGGAGCTCTCTGCTGCGCCGGCACGTCACGAAGCGCCTCAGCTGGTTCGGAGTGCCCGACCGTCCAGACCGTGTCACTGCGGGCGAAGCCGACTCGTCATTGGAGCATGACGAACACACAACAGAACTCGGTACTGATCTCCGGTGGTAACAAGGGACTCGGCTTCGAGGCGGCTCGCCGCCTTGGCGAGGACGGATGGAAGGTCTTCCTGGGCTCTCGTGATGAGAGACGGGGACAGGCGGCAGCCGAGGCGCTGGCTGGTGCCGGCGTGGACGTGGTCATGGTCCCGCTGGACGTGGCCTCGGACGAGTCGGTGAGCGATGCACTTCAAGTCGTTCGGCGACACACGGACCGGTTGGACGTGTTGATCAACAACGCCGGTGCCTCCGGAAACGTGGTCCCGCCGGCCGAAGCCACGGCCGACGAGATCCACTCGGTCTACAACACCAACGTGTACGGACCGATCCGCGTGACCCACGCCTTCCTGCCGTTGCTGCAGGCCGCGGAGTCACCGAGGGTGGTGATGGTTTCCAGCGCCGGCGGTTCCTTCTCGGTGGTGACCGATCCCGAGCAGCCCGTCTCGAAGATGCACGAGCTGGCCTACAGCTCGTCCAAGGCGGCGCTGAACATGATCACCCTCCGTTATGCCCAGGCTCTGCCCGCACATCAAGTTCAACGTCGCCACGCCCGGAGAGGTCGCGAACCACAAGTTCGCCGCGACGGACATGAACAACCACATGGGTCAGCTGACGGTCACCGAGGGCACCGACTCGATCATCGCGCTCGCCACGCTCGACGCCGACGGTCCGACCGGGATCTTCATCGATCGCCTCGGCCCGGTCGGCTGGTGACTGATACGCGACCGAACGGCCGACAGGATGCGGACGACGCGGTCGACAGCGGTGCAGCAGAGCGGCGCCGCACTGGGCAACGTCGGCCATCTCCTGAATTACTGACAGCGAGCCCTGACCTGGCGTCGATTGCTGTGATCCCTGGGCGAATCGGCTATTGGAGCGCCCGCTCTCGAATGGCCTCGGCAGGGATTGAGGCCCGGTGGCTGTTGATCGGCTCACCGAACAGCTCGTTGTTCACGCATCACGAACACAGCGCGTTCTAGAGGTGAGAGCTGTTCCAGCGACAGCAACGCCGACATCGACACCGATACTCTGAGCGCGCAACCGACCGGGCCGAATCCTCACGCTGATTCCTCGAACACGGTTCCGTCAACCACTCCCCACGCAACTGCTCCCTCCAGACCCGCGCCGAGCGGAAGACATCGAGCGAGACCCGACGTCCGTCACCTCCAGGTGTCCCACTCCTCAGCGGGCATCGACGCGGAAGTTGCCTGCAGTGATGGGGAAGAACGGCGCGGTGCTGGTGCAGTGCGGTGCGTCGTGGAACTGCAGGACGAGCCAGCTCCATCCCAGGTGGTCTCGGCGACCATGGTCGGCGACGGTGATGCCCACTCGATGGCCGATCTCCTCACCCGGCATTCCGGCAGCGCCACCCCTGGTGATGGTGCCGGTGAAGACCGCGACATCTGCACCCTGCATCAGGCAGCTCACCGTGCCGCCGAAGTCGGCCAGCACCGTTCCGTCAGGGCGGACGTGGGTCACTGAGAAGACGCCTGTGGCGTTCCACGGAGTCGCGTCGTTGGCGGAAGCGTGGAAGCGGAAGGAAACGGTATCGCCTTCGAACCCAGGTAGCGCAGGGTGCCGCCACCCGATCCACTGACGCTGACGATCTGATCGTTCGTGCCGTGGCCGAGACCTGTTGAGCTCGCGACTGAGCGCGACGACGCGCCGTCCCGGGGGACGGTGATCGCGTCGGCTCCGAGCGCGAGCGTGGCGCCCACGAGCAGGCACATGAGTGGCGCCAAGACCTTCAGTGTGTGGCGCATGATTCCTCCATGGGAGTCGTGGTCGAGACACCGTGTGTCTCCGGGGGTCAAACTGTTGCGGCCTCGGCACGCTCGCTCGCTCCTTGATGTCAGCGTCCGCGTGTCGAGCGGGTCTGACGAAACCGTTGTGAGCGGATCTCCGTGGTGATCGTTGTTGTCGGTGACGTCGTTCAACCCGAGAGCAGTCCCGTCGCCCTCAGCAGCGCCGGCAGCAAGACGAGGACACTGCCCAGGACCAGCGGTGCCCCGCAGACGCCCACCAGGAGCTCCCGCTTGCCCAACTGAGCGCGTCTGGCA
>CAWGVK010000025.1:0-60198 GCA_963825985.1 uncultured Actinomycetota bacterium
TTCTCCTCGCTCGAGGAGATCCGCGAGGCGGTGGGCTACGGCGTGTGGCGAAGATGAACATCGACACCGACACGCAGTACGCGTTCACCCGCCCGCTGGCCGGCCACATGTTCGGCAACTACGACGGCGTGCTCAAGATCGACGGCGAGGTCGGCAGCAAGAAGGCCTACGACCCGCGGACCTACCTCAAGCTCGCCGAAGCCGGGTATGGCCGCGCGCGTGCAGCATGCCTGCGAGGACCTGCTGTCGGCCGGGACGTCCCGGTCCGCCTGACCTCCTCATCGTGATCAACAGGCCCGAACGGCCCTATAGGGGCGGTTCGGGCCTGTTGATCAGGGCAGGGTTTGCGCGCTCGAACGCGCCAGTCACCTACGTGGGACGGGCGGACGGGACCTGAATCAGCCGGCCAGGGCCAGCTCGGCGGCCGCGTCGAGCTCGCGCTGCGACGTGCCGCGCAGCCCCACGAAGGCGGCCAGGCCGCCGGGTGCGACCAGGCCGGCGGCCACAGCAGGCCCGTATGGTAGCCGCACAGGAAGCCGTCGGCGGCGCGCGCACCAGGACGCCGCAGTCTGCCGGGCGGTCAGGACCGCCCCGATCACGGTGATGCCGAGCAGCCCGGACACCTCCCGGGAGGCGTTGAAGATCCCGACGCGACTCCCGCCTGCCCGCGGCATCGCATCCAGCACGCTGGCGGTCAGCGGCACGGTCAGGCCGCCGCCGATCCCGATGACGGCGAAACTGGGCATCAGCGAGGCGAACCGGCATCGCGCACCGAGCAGGCTGACCGATGCGATCCCGCCGGCCATCAGCAGCATCGCCACCGACCACCCGATGCGCGCCGAGGTGCGAGACACCCGCTCGGAGATCACCGCACCGGCCGCCATCAGCAAGGCCATCGGCACGAACGCGGCGCCCGCTTCGGTCGGCGAAAAGCCGAGAACTCCCTGCAGATAGAGCGAGGTGAAGAAGTAGATGCCGAAGAGTCCGAAGCCCCACATCATCAGCGCGATAAGGCCACCGGAGAAGACCCGTTCGCGGAACAGGCGCCACGTGACCATCGGCTCCCCGCCGCTCCACTCGCGAAGACGAATGCCCAGGACGGCGGCGAGACGAACGAGGCAGGATGACCGGCGAGGTCCAGCCCCGGTCGTGTCCCTCGATCAGCGCAAAGGTCAGAGCGAACAGCGCAACGGCTGAGGTGATCACGCCGGGCACATCGATCCGGCGCGGCCCAGACCTCCCTCGACTCCCGAATGGCCACCGCGGCCAGCGCCAGGGTCGCCAGACCGACCGGCACGTTGATGAAGAAGATCCAGCCCCAGCTCAGGTATTCACTGAGCAGGCCACCGAGCAGCGGGCCGACCGCCAACGCGAGAGCGCCGACGGCACTCCAGATCCCGACGGCGGCGGCGCGCTGTCCCTCGGTGAAGGTGGCGGAGATGATGGCCAGGGTGGTCGGGGTGACCAGTGCGGCGCCCAGTCCCTGAACGGCCCGGCTGACCACCAGGACGTCGACGATCCGGCGAACCCGGCCACCAGCGAGGCCCCGGTGAAGATCGACAATCCGATCAGGAACAACCGGCGCCCCCAGACATCGGCGAGCCGGCCGCCGGCGAGCAGCAGGCTGGCGAAAACCAGGATGTAGGAGCTGACCACCCACTCCAGTCCGGAGGTGGTCAGGTGCAGATCCTGCTGGATCGCCGGTATCGCGACATTGATGATGTTGTTGTCCAGGTAGGTCATGAAGGTGGCGAGTGCCACGGCCAGGACAGGGTCAGACGATTTCGGCTCCTACGACGGCTCCTTATACGGTGTACATCTACGCTGTATAGGTAACCTTTACGGTGTATAGTTGTCAAGGTAAGATTTCTTCCAGATCGGGAATCTCGGCCGGGAGGCGGTCATCGATCACGCGCTCGCCGTCGCCGACATCGACGGCCTGGACGCCGTTTCCATTCGGCGTATCGCAAGGATTTCGGGGTCACCCCGATGGCGCTGTACTGGCATGTCAAGAACAAGGACGAACTGCTCGCCGCCATGGGTGACGCACTGTTCGCCGATGTCTCGCCGACCGTCGACGCCGAGCTGCCGTGGTCAGAGCAGCTGCGCACCCTCGTGCACCGGCTGGTCACCGCGCTGCGCGCGCATCCCGGCGCCGTGCAGCTCGCCTTCGCCCTGGTGCTGGTCACCGAACCGGGTCGCCAGATCGCCGAGGCCGTGTTCGACCTGCTGCGCAACGCAGGCTTCTCGCGGTGCGAGAGTCGGCGAGCGTCGGCACTCATGCGATGCGCACCGCGATCATGCTCGTCGTCGACGAGCCCGGCCGCGCCTTCGCCGGCACCAAGGAGGAACGCGACGAGCTGCTGGCGCACAAGCGCGCCGCGCTGGCTGCCCTGCCCGCCGACCGGTCGAGGGTGCGGATCTCGCCGTCGACGTACACGTTGACCGTGAGCGCGTCCTTCTCCCCCGCCGCCGAGCTGGTGTGCACCGAGTTGAGCCGGAGCGGCTGCTCGCGGTCGAGGTACTCGGCGCGGAAGGCCGCCCAGATCTCGTCGGGGGTGACCTCGCCGCCCTCGGCGTCGGTCCGCTGCTGGATGACCCGGCTGAACTCGATCTGCGCGCGGCGCGGCAGCTCGAGCTTGTGCTCGGCCTTGAGGATGTAGGCCACGCCGCCCTTGCCCGACTGGCTGTTGACGCGGATCACGGCCTCGTAGGAGCGCCCGACGTCCTTCGGGTCGATCGGCAGGTAGGGCACGGCCCACGGGTGGTCCTCGACCGGGACGCCGGCCGCCGCGGCATCGCGCTCGAGCGCCTCGAAGCCCTTCTTGATCGCGTCCTGGTGCGAGCCCGAGAACGCCGTGTAGACGAGGTCGCCGCCGTAGGGGTGTCGCTCGGCGACCGGCAGCTGGTTGCAGTACTCGACCGTGCGCCGGATCTCGTCGATGTCGTCGAACCTGATCTGCGGGTCGATGCCCTGGGTGAACAGGTTGAGGCCGAGGGTCACCAGGCAGACGTTGCCGGTGCGCTCACCGTTGCCGAACAGGCAGCCCTCGATCCGGTCGGCGCCGGCCTGGTAGCCGAGCTCGGCGGCGGCCACCGCCGTACCTCGGTCGTTGTGGGGGTGCAGCGACAGCACGACGTGCTGGCGATGGTTGAGGTGGCGGTGCATCCACTCGATCGAGTCGGCGTACACGTTGGGGGTGGCCATCTCGACGGTTGCCGGCAGGTTGATGATGACCGGCTTCTCGGCGCTCGGCTCGAAGACCTCGAGCACCTCGTTGCAGACCCGGACGGCGAAGTCGAGCTCGGTGCCGGTGTAGGACTCGGGGCTGTACTCGTAGAAGACCGTCGTCTCGGGGACGGTCTCCTCGTACTTCTTGCAGAGCCGCGCGCCCTGGACGGCGATGTCGGCGATGCCGTCCTGGTCGAGGCCGAAGACCACGCGGCGCTGCAGCGTGGAGGTCGAGTTGTAGAGGTGGACGATGGCCTGCTTGGCCCCCTTGATCGACTCGTAGGTGCGCTCGATCAGCTCTTCGCGGGCCTGGGTGAGCACCTGGATGACGACGTCGTCGGGGATCAGGTCGTCGTCGATGAGCTGGCGGACGAAGTCGAAGTCGGTCTGGCTCGCGCTCGGGAAGCCGACCTCGATCTCCTTGTATCCCATCTGCACGAGCAGCTTGAACATCGTCAGCTTGCGGGCCGGTGACATCGGGTCGATGAGCGCCTGGTTGCCGTCGCGCAGGTCGACCGCGCACCAGCGCGGCGCCCTCTCGATCGGCCGGTCGGGCCAGGTGCGGTCGGCGAGGACGACCGGGACGAACGGCTCGTAGCGCTGGTGCGGCATGCCGCTGGGCTGCTGAGGATTGGGCTGCTGGGGGTTGGTGCTGGTCATGGCTGCTCCTGCTGGATGGCGGTGACGCCGGCGCACGTGCGACCTCCGCAGCGAGGAGGTCGGCGGTCAGACCTCGCTGCGGCAGCGAAGGAGGAGTCGGCGCATCATGACGACGTCCACGATAGCCCGTCCGGCTCGCCCGCGCAGGTGGGGGCCGTCGAGTGGCCGGGGCCTACAGTGCCGAGATGGTCGAGGAGTCCAGCGACGAGCAGCTCACCAGGAACTGGAACGAGCTGCTCCAGGAGCTCCGGGTCACCCAGACCGGGTCGCAGATCCTTGCCGGCTTCCTGCTCACCGTGCCGTTCTCCAGCCGCTACGACGACCTGACCACCGGCCAGGTGCGGATCTACCTCGCCGTGCTCTGCGGCTCGGTGCTGTCGACGGGCTTCGTGGTGGCTCCGGTGGCCTTCCACCGGCTTCTGTTCCGGCACCACCAGCGCCGGTGGATCGTCGAGTCGGCCAACAAGGCCGCGCGCGTCGGGCTGGGGCTGCTGGCCCTCACCAGCGCCGGCGTCCTGTTCCTGGTCTTCGACGTGACCGTGGGCACCGTGCCTGGCCTCGTCGCGTTCGCCGTCGCGTTGACGTTCTTCGTCGTGCTCTGGGTCGTGCTGCCGCTCTGGCGGCGCGAGGACGACTGAGCGAGGATCGGCCGATGGCTCGCCGGCTGTTCGGCCCGATCAACATCGTGGTGCTGGTCCTGGCGGCGGCCTGCAGTGGCGCGCCGTCCGAGGCACCACGCCCCGACCCAACCCGGTCCACGAGCACCGCACCCGCGGACGCCGGCGGGCTGCTGCAGCCGCGCGCCGTCCACCGGGCGACCGCCCTTCCGGATGGTTCGGTGCTGATCACCGGCGGCTGCACCGCGCCGGGCTGCGGTGGCTTCGAGGACGGTCAGGACTCAGAGATCTACCGTCCGGGCTCCGGGGTCGTCTCCGGTCCGCGCACCGTGACGCCCCGGGCCAGTGGCACCGCGACGCTCCTGCACGACGGGCGGGTGCTGCTGGCCGGCGGCTACCCGGGCGAGGGTCAGGGGCCCACCGACACGCTCGAGGCCTACCTGTCGGACTCTCGCGAGTTCGTCACGGTCGGCACCTTGACCACGCCGCGCGCCGACCACACCGCCACCCTGATGCCCGACGGCACGGTGGTCCTGGCAGGTGGTTTCGACGACGAGGGGCGAGCCCTGGACACCACCGAGGTGTTCGACCCGGTGACCGACGCCGTCGTGCCCGGACGGCGGCTCAGCGCTCCCCGCGCGGCGCACCAGGCCGCGGCCCTCGGCAGCCGGCTGCTGCTGGTCGGGGGAACGGAAGGTGACGCGGCGCTAGGGTCGACCGACGTCCTCTTCGGCGGCCGCTGGTCACCCGGTCCGGAGCTCGGCACGCCTCGCGTCAAGGCTGGCCTGGCAGCCGTCGGCAACGACCGCGCACTGGTCATCGGCGGCGCGCTGACGACGGAGGGGCACGACAAGCTGGCCAGCACCGAGGTCGTCGACCTCGCCCGGAGCACCACCACACCCGGGCCTCGGCTGTCGACCGGCGAGTACAAGCTCGACGGCGCCGTCGCCGTCCTCGACGACGGACGAGTCGTGCTCCCCTCCGGTGACCACCTGGCGGTCTTCGACCCCGACGACGACTCCCTGACCGAGGTGGTGGACGCCGTCCTCGAACCTCGACTCTTCCGGACCGTCACCCGGGTCGGTCCCGAGACGGTCCTCGTCGCCGGCGGGTACGACGACACCATCACCCCGCGCACCGACCTGACGGTCGTCCGCATCCCATGACCCGGCTCGGCGGCAGGCCGTGACTAGCCTCGGCTCATGCCCTGCCTCCTGATCGTCCACCACTCCCCCACGCCGCTGGTGCAGTCGTTGACCGACGCCGTGGTCGCGGGCGCGAACGACGACGCCATCGAGGGCGTCGACGTGGTGGTCAAGGCGGCGCTCGACGCGAACGCCGGTGACGTGCTGGCCGCAGACGGCTACCTGCTCGGCACGACGGCGAACTTCGGGTACATGAGTGGGGCCCTGAAGCACTTCTTCGACTCGATCTTCCTCGAGGCCGGCGGGGCGCTGGGCGAGGACGGGTCGGGGGCGGCCACGGAGGGCGGCAAGAGGCCCTACGGGTTGTGGGTGCACGGGCGCTACGACACGACCGGCGCGGTGCGCTCGGTGCAGTCGATCGTGACCGCGCTGCCGTGGACGCAGGCCGCGGCCGTGCTGGAGGTGCTGGGCGACGTCGGCGACGACGAGCTGGCGACGGCGTACGAGCTCGGCGGGACCCTGGCGGCGCTGCTGTCGTGACGGTACGACGCGGACGGCGTCCACCCCGCCGGTAGCATCGCCCCTTGTGGCAAGGACAGGTGGAGCGGTGCGGGTCGCGGGGGCGATCGCGGCGCTGGCGACCCTGCTCGGCGTCCTGGCCGCCTGCGGGAGCGCCCCGACGCCTGCCGAGGCCGATCCCGACCAGGTCGACTCCGTCGAGACACCCGAGCTGGGGGCCTGCCGGCTCCTGACGCTGGACGACGTGGGGCTGCCCACCAACGCGACCCGCACCGTCGAGTGCACCCAGAAGCACACCGCCCAGACCTACGCCGTCGGTGAGCTGCCCGACGAGCTCGACGACGCGGCGTACGACTCGAAGGAGTCCGGCGCGTTCGCCTACGAGACCTGCAGCACCAAGCTGCGGAAGTTCCTCGGCGCCGACGAGAGCCTGTCCATGCGCACGGTCCTCAGCTGGGCCTGGTTCCGCCCGTCGCAGAAGGCGTGGGAGGACGGCGCCCGCTGGTACCGCTGCGACGTCGTCGGCGGGGGCGAGCAGAGCGCCGCGCTGGTGCCGCTTCCCGACACCGCCGAGGGTCTGCTGGTCGGGCGGCCCGACGACCGGTGGATGGTCTGCGTGGCCGGGGAGACCGTCAACGGCTCCGCGAAGATCCCGTGCACCCAGAAGCACGACTGGCGCGCGGTCACCACGATCAAGCTCGGCGAGCCCGACGACTCCTACCCCGGTGACCGGCTCTCGGAGGTCCAGACCCGCGACTACTGCTCGCGGTCGGTGCAGGCCTGGCTGAACTACCCGGTCGAGTTCGACTACGGGTACACGTGGTTCCACGAGGCGGAGTGGGACGCCGGCAACCGACGGTCCGTCTGCTGGGCCAAGACCACCGAGTGATGCGCCCAGGGTCCCTGCTCGCGGTCGCCGCCTCCGTGCTGCTCGTGGTCGGGCTGGCCGGCTGCTCGGACGACGACGACCCGGCGCCCGACGCCGACCCCACGCCGTCCGCGACGCCGACGCCGACCGCGCCGCCCACGGCCGAGCCGCCGCCGACACCGGCGAAGGACGCCTGCTACGACCTGAGCTTCGACGAGGCCGTGTCACCGACCGCCGAGGTGCGCCCGGTCCGGTGCCGGGACGCCCACACCTCGGAGACCTACGAGGTGGGGCGGGTCGACAACGTCGTCGACGGTCACCTGCTCGCGATCGACTCCGCGCGCGTCCAGGACCGCGTGGCCGCCGTCTGCCCCGACCGCCTGAGCAAGGTGGTCGGCGGCACGGCCGACGACCTGCGGCTGAGCATGCTGCGGTCGGTGTGGTTCACCCCGAGCCTGGAGCAGTCGGCCCTCGGCGCCGACTGGTACCGCTGCGACGTCGTCGCCCTGGCCGGCGCCGAGGACCTCGCGACCGTCGAGGGCTCGCTGTCCGGCGTCCTGGCCACCCCCGAGGGCCGCGACCGCTACGGCATGTGCGGCACCGCCGGCCCCGACGACGACGGCTTCGAGCGGGTGCCGTGCCGCGCCGACCATAGCTGGCGCGCGTTCTCCGTGATCGACCTGCCGGGCGGCAAGTACCCCGGTGCCCGGGCCGTGGCCGACGCCGGCGCGGGGCCCTGCGAGGACGCCGCCGCGGCGGTGGCCGACGACGCGCTCGACTACGAGTGGGGCTACGAGGGCCCGGACTCCGAGCAGTGGGCGATGGGCCAGACGTTCATCCGCTGCTGGGCTCCCGACTGAGCCGCTGGGCCAGGTAGAGCACGGTCAGGTAGTGCTCGGTGACCGTCCCGCCGAGCTCGTCGGCTGCGGCGCCGATCCGGTCGACGAGGTCGGGCGTCCAGGTCGGGAAGGTCGTGAAGAGGTCGCGCAGCTGGGCGGTCGTGAGCTCGATGCTCCACCGGACGACGCTGGGCGGGCGCGGCGCGAACAACCCGCCCGCGGCGAGCTCGGCGCAGCGCGCCTCGGCCTGGAGGGGCCGCGGGGTCCCGCGGTACCCGATGCCGCCGGCGTGGCTGATCTCGTCGACCGCCCGCCGGAACGGGGTCGACACCGCGGGGTCGCCGAAGACGTTCCACCACGCGGCCAGCCACCCGCCGGGGCGCAGCACCGCGTGCAGCCGCGGCAGCGCCCGGTCGAGGTCGACCCAGTGCAGTGCCGTCGCGGCGACCACGACGTCGACCTGGTCGGGCAGGGCGACCTCCTCGACCGGGCCGACGGCGACGGCGACGTCGGGAAACCGGTGCGCCAGCGCGGCCGCGAACCGCGGCCCCGGCTCGACCGCGGTCACGGCCGCGCCGCGCGCGACGAGCTCGGCGGTGGCCAGTCCCGAGCCGGCGCCCACGTCGAGCACCCGGGTGCCGGCTCGCAGGCCGGTGACGCGCACGAGCTCGTCGTAGGCCTGGGGCGGGTACGGCGGCCGGCCCCGGTGGTAGGCGGCGGCCACCCGGTCGAAGTGCAGGCCGTCGCCGACGCTCACGGCCGGCTCAGAAGCCCAGCTTGCGGAGCTGGCGCGGGTCGCGCTGCCAGTCCTTGGCGATCTTGATGTGCAGGTCGAGGTAGACCGGCGTGCCCAGCAGCGCCTCGATCTGCAACCGGGCGGCCTTGCCGACGTCGCGTAGCCGGGCGCCCTTGTGGCCGATCATGATCCCCTTCTGGGAGTCGCGCTCGACGTAGAGGTTGGCGTGGATGTCGAGCAGGGGCTTGTCGTCGGGGCGCCCCTCGCGCATGCCCATCTCCTCGACGACGACGGCGATCGAGTGCGGCAGCTCGTCGCGCACGCCCTCGAGCGCGGCCTCGCGGATCAGCTCGGCCACGATCGCCTCCTCGGGAGCGTCGCTGAGGTCGCCGTCGGGGTAGAGCTGGGGGCCGACCGGGAGCAGGCCGACCAGCAGGTCGGCGAGCAGCCCGACCTGGTCGCCGGCCTGCGCCGAGACCGGCACGATCTCGGCCCACTCGATACCGGTGTCGGCGCCGAGCTTCTGGATGTCGAGGAGGTGCGAGCCGATCTGCTCTCCGGTCGCGAGGTCGGTCTTGGTGGCGATCGCGACCTTCGTGGTGCGCTTGACCTTGGCCATCTCGGTGACGATGAAGCGGTCGCCGGGGCCGATCTTCTCGTTGGCCGGCAGGCACACCGCCACCACGTCGACCTCGCCCAGCGTGGTCTTGACCAGGTCGTTGAGGCGCTCGCCGAGCAGGGTGCGCGGGCGGTGCAGGCCGGGGGTGTCGACCAGGATGAGCTGGGCGTCGGGGCGGTGCACGATGCCGCGGACGACGGTGCGCGTGGTCTGCGGCTTCGAGCTGGTGATCACGACCTTGCTGCCGACCAACGCGTTGGTCAGGGTCGACTTGCCGGCGTTCGGGCGCCCGACGAACGAGACGAACCCGCTCTTGTGCTCCTGCTCGTGGTTCTGGTCGTGGTCAGCCATCTCTCGCCTCGTCGTAGTCGGCCCAGATCTCTTCGTCGGACTTGCCCGCCGCCTTGCCCGCCTGCCAGATCGGCCCGGGGTCGACGTCCCGCGGCGGCCGGGCGCCCCTCGACGACTGGGTACCGCGCCAGTAGCCCATCACGTCGTACGCCGTGCTGGGCAGTCGGCGTTCGCGCATCAGGTGCCTGCGGATGGCACGCATCTGCGCCGACTCACCGGCCATCCAGAAGTAGCCGTCGCCCTCGGGCCACACCAGGTCGGTGACCACCTCGGCCAGCCGGCTGACGCCGTCGCCGGGCTGGTCGAGCCAGTCGACCTCGACGCCGGGAAGGTAGGTCGAGAGCTCGTCGGGCACCTCCGCCCAGACCCGCGTCGGGACGGCCACCGTCTCGAGGATCCGCGCGATGGCGGGCAGGCCGGTGAGGTCGCCGACGAGCATCAGCCAGGCGGCGTCCGCGGGCATGTCGAAGGACCCCTTCGGCTCGGTGACCGTCACCGTGTCGCCCACGCAGTCGCCCGCCGCCCACTCGGTCACCAGCCCGACGTCGTGCACGACGACGTCGATCGTCAGCTCGCTGCCGGTCCACGCCCGCACGGTGTAGTAGCGGCTCTGGAACTGCCCCGGCACCACCAGCCCGACCCACTCGTCGGGCACCCCGGTGCTCCTGAACCCGGCCAGGCCCGGCCCGCCCAGCACGAGGCGCACCAGATGCGCCGAGATCGGGGTCTTGGACAGCACCTGCGCCTGGTACGTCGCTGCCCGGGTGCTCACCGGACGAGGGTAGTGCGGCGGCGCCTGGTGTTGCTGGTGGGTGTCGGGCATGCCGCGTGATCGTGCAGCTGCCTCGGGGCGGTGTGACCGCGCGTTGCTGTCGCACCCACCCCAGTCGTGTGCCTGACTGGACGAAACTCTGGCTTCTGGTCTGAAACTTCGTGCAGGAAGCGTGAGTTTCACCGGTTAACCGGTGAAACTCACACCTGACTGGTGCGCTGGGGGACGAACCGCCGAGCGCACGCTGACCGACGAAACTCACGCTTCTGGTGCAAAACTTCGTACCAGAACCCGGACTTTCGTCGCGTGACTGTGACCAGCGGTGTCGGTGTGACAGGCGTGAAGCCCGGGCGCCGCGCATGCGGCGGCGGGAGCTTGCTCTCGCCGCCGAGCGCGCCGTCAGCCGATCGAGCGAGGCTCCGCGCGCGGCGCCCGCACAGTCAGCCCAGGCACCCGCCCCGCATCAACGCTCACCAGGAAGGCCGCAGCGGGAAGCCGTCGTCGCCGTCGTCGCCGGTGCGGACGGCGAGCACCTGGTGCAGCTGCACCTCGTTGCGTTCGAAGCCGACCCGGCAGGCCGCCATGTACAGCCCCCACACGCGGGCGGTGCCGATGCCGACCTCGTCGACGCAGGCGTCCCAGTTCTCGACCAGGTTCTCGTTCCAGTGGGCGAGGGTCTGGGCGTAGTGGAGGCGCAGGTTCTCGCTGTGCATGACCTCGAGGCCGGCGTCCTGGGCCTCGGAGATGACGCGGCCGCTGCCGGTGAGCTCACCGTCGGGGAAGACGTAGCGGTCGATGAACGCCCCGGTCTGGGCGGGCCGGTTGTCGTGGCGGGTGATGCAGTGGTTGAGCAGCCGGCCCTCGGGCTTGAGCTTGTCGCGCAGGAACCCGAAGTACGCCGGGTACTGCCGCACCCCGATGTGCTCGGTGAGCCCGATCGAGCTGACGGCGTCGAAGCCGGTGTCGAGCACCTCGCGGTAGTCGAGGTGACGCACCTCGGCGAGGTCGCCGAGCCCGGCCCGGTCGATCTCCTCCTTGGCCCACTCGGCCTGCTGGCGGCTGAGCGTGACGCCGAGCGCCTTGACGCCGTACTCGCGGGCGGCGTGCTGCACCATCCCGCCCCAGCCGCACCCGACGTCGAGCAGGCGCTGACCGGGCTTGAGGTCGAGCTTGCGGGCGACCAGGTCGAACTTCTCGGCCTGCGCCTCCTCGAGGGTCGACCCGGACGACGGGTAGACCGCGCAGGTGTAGGCCATCGACGGCCCCAGCACGTGCCGGTAGAAGGCGTTGGAGACGTCGTAGTGGTGGCTGATCACCTCGGCGTCGCGGGTCAGCGAGTGCCGCATGCCCTCCATCAGCCGCCGCCAGCGCGGCAGGTGCTCCTGCGGCGGCGGTGCCGGTGGCTTGAGGTTCGACAGGCCGAGCCCCCGGATGATCGTGACCGCCTCGGACGCCGTGGGCGCCCGGAACTTCGTGTGGTCCTTGATCTTCTGCATCACCTCGTACGGGTTGCCCGGGTGGGCTCCGTGGACGACGAGGTCGCCGGCGACGTAGGCCCGCGCCAGGCCCAGGTCGCCCGGCGCGGTGACGAGGTACTGCAGCCCGCGCTGGTTGAGCAGCTCGAGCCCGATCTCGGCGTCCTCGGGCCCGGAGACGCTGCCGTCGTAGGCGGTGAAACGGAGCGGCATCCCGTCGCGGGTGAGGTCGGCCACGACCTCGGCGATCTTGATTCCGGGGGACTTGATGGGGCTGGTCACTGCTTCCTCACTGTCTTGTCGTAGAGCGCGGTCAGTCGGTGGTCGGGGTCGTAGCGGTCCTTGACGGCGGCGAGGTGGGTGCCGTTGTAGAGCTCGTCGAACGTCGCTCGGTCGTAGAACGCCTCGGAGTAGAGCGACTTGTGGCCGCCGAGCTCGTGCACGCGCGTCTCGATCGCCCGGTTGCGGGGGCTGTCGACGGCGTCCGGCCCGACGTGGACGGTGCCCCAGAAGCCGACGTTGACGTAGGTCTCGCCCGGCTCGAGGGGGTACGCCGGCCACGAGCGTCGCGCCACGAGCGGGCACAGCCACACCGGTCGCATCCCGATCTCGGCGTCGAACCAGTCCAGGAACTCGGGCAGCCGCTCGACCGGCACCTCGATGTCCTGGACCACGCGCTCGCGCTGCGGCCGGCCGGCGCGGCGGTCGAGCCGGTCGGCGATGTCGAAGCGCCGGTCGAGCCCCAGCAGTCTCATGTAGACGTCGGAGCGACGGAGCCGGCGCGGCCACAGCCGCCGGATGCGCGGGTTCTGGGCACCGAAGGCGCCCGAGCACCAGAACCAGTCGGTGTCCCACCGCCACAGGTAGTCGTACATCGTGAGCAGGTCGGTCTCGCGCTCCTGCACGGACCGGAAGAAGACGTCCTGGCCGGCGTAGTCGGACGTCGTGCCTGCGTCGGTGGGGCCCTCGTCGGTCCAGCGGGCCAGCGTCAGGTACAGCTCGTCGGGCGAGAAGGCCACCCCGTCGAGCCCGTCGACCCGCTGCCCGTCGTGCTCGGCGGTGGCGGTGATCTCGGCGATCGTCTTGGCGAGCAGGGCGGCGTCGTCGAAGCGGACGTGGCGCAGCGCGACGTACGCCGGCACCGGCTCGAGGCCGATCCGCAGCCGGGTGGCGTAGCCGAGCGACCCGTAGGAGTTGGGGAAGGTGTCGAACAGGTCGTCGCCGGGCCGGGTCGTGACCACCTCACCGGCCCCGGTGAAGACGTCCATCTCGACGACGGACTCATGGGGCAACCCGTTGCGGAAGCTGGTCGCCTCGATGCCGAGTCCGGTCACCGCGCCGCCGAGCGTGATGGTGCGCAGCTGCGGCACGACCAGCGGGATCAGGCCGTGCGGCAGGGTGGCGTCGACGAGGTCCTCGTAGGTGCACATGCCCTGCACGTCGGCGGTGCGGGCGACGGGATCGACCGCGATCACGCCGTCGAGCCCCGAGACGTCGAGCCCGGGGGTCGTCGTCGCACTGCGCACCCGGAACAGGTTGGTGGTGCGCTTGGCCAGGCGCACCGGCTCGCCGGCCGGGATGGCGGCGTACGACGCGGCCAGCCTGGCGACCGCCTTCTCGTGCGCCGTCCAGGGGTCCATGACCTGGGTAACTGCCACGACTTCCAACTTACTCCCGCCCGCCGTCAGAAGTCGTCCGGGTATCCAGGCACCGCCCCGTCGAACATCATGTGCGCATGACGTTCGCGCAGCTCGGCAGCGGTGCCGAGTGCCTCCGGATCACCGCGCAGCCCGCGAGCCGCACCGAACGGCTGGTGGCCGACCTGCGGTCGGGCGGGCTGACCGCAGGCCTGCCGGTGGTCGCGTTCCTCGCCCAGGGCTTCGTCGACCTGGTGCGGTACTTCGAGGCTCTCGAGGCCGACTGGAGGGGGTTCGCCGGCGTCCGGCGGTGGGAGTCGCTCGAGGGCGAGCTGGTGCTGGAGACGCGTCACGAGTTCCGCAACCTGCAGGTGCGGGTGCTGATGCGGACCGTCGGCCCCGGGTGGGGGAACGACGGATGGCAGGTGCGCGCCGACCTCACGATCGAGCCGGGTGAGGAGCTCACCCGCTTCGTCGCCGACCTGCGCGCGCTGCTCGATCCCTAGCTGGTGACGGTGCCCGTCGGGTCACCCAGGTGGACGACGATGCCGGGCCCGCCGAGCTCGTCGAGCACCGCCCGGTCGGGCGAGGTCAGGTCGGCCGCCTCTCCCAGCACCACCGCGGCCACGAGGCCCTTGGCGCCGGAGGCCACGGCCATCGCCGCGCAGCCCTGCACCGCACTGAGCTGCAGCGACTCGAGGTCGACCGTCGCGGCGGCGTACGTGCGCCCGTCGAGGTCGCGCACGGCGGCACCCTCGGCGGCCTGGGCCCGCGTCCGGGTGGCTCGCGCGAGGGTGACGAGCTTGGCGTCCTCGGCACTGAGATCTGCAGGCATGCCGCTCACCCTAGGGTGATCTGCGCCGGCATCGAGAGCACCCCGTGCGGCAGCGCGAGGCCCACGGCCGAGGCGAGCCGCTCCAGCAGCGCCTCGGGGCCGGCCGGCTCCGTCAGCGCCATCGCGGCGGGTGCCTCGCTCGACTCGGGTGCCTTCAGGCGGCGCAGGAAGTCGAGGGGCGACGGTGCCTGCACCCGGACGTCGGCAGGGTCGAGAGCCGCGAGCGTGCACACCCGCTCGAGCGCCAGCCGGCTGCCGCCGAGGTGGTCGACGAGACCGCGCTCGGCGGCGTCCGCACCGGTCCACACGCGACCCCGCGCGTGCGGCTCGAGGACGGCGAGGTCGAGGCCGCGGTCGGCCGCGGCCTTGGCCGTGAAGTCGGCGTACACGTCGTCGAGCCAGGCGTCCAGCACCCGCCAGTCGTCGTCGGTGAAGGGGCGCCCCGCTGCCATCATCGCGGCCCGCGGCCCCGAGTCGATCGACTCGTGCACGAGGCCGGCGCGGTCGAGGAGCCGCTCGATGACGAACTTGCCGGCCAGGACGCCGATCGACCCGGTCAGCGTCGTCGGCTGGGCGACGACCTCGTCGGCACCCATCGCCACGAAGTAGCCGCCGGAGGCCGCCAGCGTGCCCATGGTGGCGACGACGGGTCGGCCCTCCTCGCGCAGTCGCAGCACCTCACGACGCACCGCGTCGCTGGCGACGTAGGACCCGCCCGGGCTGTCGATGCGCAGCACGACGGCGCGGACGTCGTCGTCGCGGCCGACCTCCCGGAGCCGCGCACACACGGACTCGCCACCGGCCTGGCGGGGGTTTCCCGGTCCGAGGACGATCGGCCCGTTCACGTCGACGACGGCGACGGCCGGGCGGTGCCGACGCGCGGCGGCGCGCAGCTGCCGGCCCCGTGCCGGGGCGTAGCGGTGGGCGTAGCGCGGCTCCCACGCCGGCGTCCACGTCTCACGGGCCCAGGCGTAGACCTCGTCGCGATAGCCGACCCGGTCGACGAGCCCGGCCTCGACGGCCGCGGCAGCCGAGAGCGGCGCGGTGGCCATCGCGTCGCGCACCTGCGCCGTGGTCAGCCTCCGGCGCGCAGCGACGCGGGTGACCGTGTCGTCGACGATCGAGTCGGCCAGGCGCTGCATCATCTCCCGGTTGGCGGCGGTGACCTCGGTGGCGGCGAACTGGTCGGCGGCCGACTTGTACTCGTGCCGCTGCCCGAACTGGGGCTCGACGCCGAGTTTCTCGAGTCCGCCGCGCGCCAGCGTGATGCCGAGGTGGACGCCGGTCAGGCCGAGCGCACCCGACGGCTGCAGCCAGACGTCGCGGGCGCTGACGGCCACGCGGTAGCCGGCCAGGCCGCTGGTGAGCTCGCCGAACGTCTCGGTCCACGCCACCGACGGCTTGCTCTGCGAGAAGTCGGCGACCAGCGCTGCGACCTCGTCGGCCTGCGCGAGGGTCAGCGGGCAGGTGCCGACGTGCAGGAGCAGCCCGAGGACGTCGTCGTCGTCGGCGGCGCGGCGCAACGCGTCGCCGAGCGCGCGCACGGTCGGGGCCTGGCGCAGCCGCAACGCGTCGAGCGGGCTCCGCGGCGGTCCGAAGACGACTCCGGCGGACAGGTCGACCTCGAGGACGGTGCGGGGCTTGCGGGTGCCGTGACCCGGGATCGGCAGGTGCGACAGGGTGGGAAGAGCCATGCCCCGACCGTACTGAGACGACCAACGAAGGGCTCTCGGCTCAGGCGTCGGCGACCTCGGTCTCGGCGGGCCGAGCGGGCAGTGCCGCGCGCCGGATCAGCACGGTGCCGATCTTGTTGCGTCGTCCGGCGGTGTCCTCGGCCTCGAACCGCAGCCCGTGGGCCTCGACGTGCGACCCGGGGATGGGGACCTTCCCGAGGTGCTTGGCCATGAGCCCGCCCACGCTGTCGACGTCCTCCTCCTCGACGTGGAAGCCGAAGATCTCGTCGAGGTCGTCGACCGGGTAGCGCGAGGAGACCCGCACCTGGCCGCCGTCGACGTGCTCGACCTCGATCTCGTCCTCGTCGTACTCGTCGGTGATCTCGCCGACGATCTCCTCGAGCAGGTCCTCGATGGTGATCAGGCCGGCGGTGCCGCCGTACTCGTCGACGACGACCGCGATGTGCTGGCGGTCGGCCTGCATCTCGGAGAGCTGCGCGTCGACCGGCTTCGACTCCGGCACCCAGGCCACCGGGCGCATCACCTCCTCGACGTGCTGGGTGAGCTCGACGTCGGGCGCCTCGAAGTCGCGACGCACGATGTCCTTGAGGTAGGCGAAGCCGCGGATGTCGTCGAGGTTCTCGCCGATCACCGGCAGCCGCGAGAACCCGCTGCGCAGGAACAGCGAGAGGGTCTGGCGCAGGTTCTTGTAGTGCTCGATGTAGACGACGTCGTTGCGCGGCACCATCACCTCGCGCACCGTCGTGTCGCCGAGCTCGAAGACCGAGTGGATCATCTTCCGCTCGCCCTCCTCGATCAGGGCCGAGGCCTCGGCGATGTCGACCATCTCGCGCAGCTCGGTCTCCGACGAGAACGGCCCTTCGCGGAAGCCGCGGCCGGGCGTGATCGCGTTGCCGAGCAGGATCAGGACCTTCGACAGCGGCCCCAGCACGGTCGTGAAGGCGCCGAGCGGACCCGCCGCCAGGAGCGCGACCGACTCGGAGTGCTGGCGGCCCAGGGTGCGCGGCCCGACCCCGATCACGACGAACGACACGACCAGCATCACGCCGATCGCGACCAGCACGCTGACCCACCAGGCGCCGTCGACCGCCTCGTCGATGTCGAGGGTGACCAGCACGATCGCGGAGATCTCGCACAGCATCCGCAGCAGGAGCGCGGTGTTGAGGTGGGGCGGCGCGTCCTCGAGCAGCCTGACCAGCCGCTTGGCGCCGGCGCGCTCCTCGGCCACCAGCTCGACCGCGCGCGCCTTGGAGAACGACGCGACCGCCGCGTCGACCGCGCTGAAGACGCCGGCCAGCACGACCAGCACCGCGGCGACGGCGATGGTCATCGGGGCGTCATCAGGAGGTCACCGGGTGCGCCACTGCTCCAACAGACGGTCCTGCAGGCCGAACATCTCCGCGTGCTGCTCGGGTTCGGCGTGGTCGTAGCCCAGCAGGTGCAGGATGCCGTGCACGGTCAGCAGCTCGATCTCCGCCGTGGTGCCGTGGCCCGCGGTCTCGCCCTGGCGCACCGCCACTGCCGGGCACAGCACGAGGTCGCCGAGCACGCCCTCCTCGGGCTCCTCGTTGACCAGGCCGGGCCGCAGCTCGTCCATCGGGAAGGCCAGAACGTCGGTCGGCCCCTCCTTGTCCATCCACTGCTCGTTGAGCTGGGCGATGGTGTCCTCGTCGACGGCCTTGATGCACAGCTCGGCCAGCGGGTGCACGCGCAGCTGCTCGATCATGAAGCGGCTCAGCGCGGCGAGGTGCTTCACGTCGATCTCGTGGCCCGACTCGTCGAGGACCTCGATCGTCATGATGGCGTCACTTGTGCTGTTCCTTCGCCGACTGCAGGCCGCCGCCCTCGTCGAACTCCTCGTAGGCCGCGACGATGCGGCCAACGAGACGGTGCCGGACGACGTCGTGGGCGGTGAGTCGCTGGAAGGAGATGTCGTCGACGTCGTCGAGGATGCCCTGGATGATGCGCAGCCCCGACTTCGTGCTGCCCGGCAGGTCGACCTGGGTGACGTCACCGGTGACCACGATCTTCGAGCCGAAACCCAGCCGGGTCAGGAACATCTTCATCTGCTCGGGCGTCGTGTTCTGCGCCTCGTCGAGGATGATGAAGCTGTCGTTGAGCGTGCGGCCCCGCATGTAGGCCAGGGGCGCCACCTCGATGGTGCCGGCCGCGAGCAGCTTGGGGATCGTCTCGGGGTCGATCATGTCGTGCAGGGCGTCGTACAGCGGCCGCAGGTAGGGGTCGATCTTCTCGCTCAGCGTGCCCGGCAGGAACCCGAGCCGCTCGCCGGCCTCGACCGCCGGGCGGGTGAGGATGATCCGGTTGACCGTCTTGGCCTGCAGCGCCTGCACGGCCTTCGCCATCGCCAGGTAGGTCTTGCCGGTGCCGGCCGGGCCGATGCCGAACGTGATCGTGTGCTTGTCGATGGAGTCGACGTACCGCTTCTGGTTGAGCGTCTTCGGGCGGATCGAGCGGCCGCGGTTGCTCAGGATGTTGAGCGAGAGGACGTCGGCCGGTCGTTCGGTGGTCTCGGTGCGCAGCATCTGCAGCACCCGCTCGACGGTCTCGGACGTGACGCCCTGGCCGGTGCGGATGATCGTGACCAGCTCGTCGAGCAGCCGCTCGGCGAGCGCGACCTCGCCGGGGTTGCCGCGCAGGGTGATCCGGTTGCCGCGCACGTGGATCTCGGCGTCGAAGCCGCCCTCGATGATGCCGAGGTGCTCGTCGCCGGGGCCCAGCAGGCTGACCATGTTGACGCTGTTGGGGACCACGACGGTGTGTCGTGTCTGGAAGTCGCCGGAGGTGGAGGAGTCGGTCATGAGCGCCCGGGAGGGCGGCCTTTCGGGTAGGAGATTCCTGTGAGTTCCATGCTACGCGAGCGTTCGGAGGCGACCCAAGACATATTGGCCGTACGGTGGAGCCATGCCGCGCGACGAGTACGACGAGGACTTCGCGCCCGACGACGAGTCGCCACCTCACTGGTTCCCCGGCGGCCACCTCCCCGACGACGCCCGCAAGATGGGCCTGACCCACCACGTGCCCGACGGCGCCCTCCTCGACTTCGCCGGCAACCTCGACGGCGCCAAGCCGCTGCACCGCCTCACCGCCTGGGTGCTGCTGGTCGTGTTCGGGCTTCCGGTCGTCTTCGCCGTGATGCGGCTGTTCTACGTCTTCGTGGACTGAGTCTCGTGACGGTTGCCAGCGCAACCTCCTCGACCACCGAGGCCCAGGTCTCGTGACGGTTGCCAGCGCAACCTCCTCGACCACCGAGGCCCAGGTCTCGTGACGGTGGCCAGCGCAACCTCCTCGACCACCGAGGCCCAGGTCTCGTGACGGTGGCCAGCGCAACCTCCTCGACCACCGAGGCCTCGTAGGTCGAGGAGGCGCGTCAGCGCCGTCACGAGACCTCAGCCCGGCGGCCAGGTGAACGACCGCCCCGCCAGCACGTGCAGGTGGGCGTGGAAGACCGACTGCCCGGCGCCTTCGCCGGTGTTGAAGACCAGCCGGTAGTCGGCGTACCCCTCGGCGGCGGCGACGGCCGCTGCCGTGCGCACCAGCTCGGCCGAGGCCTCCGGGTCGCCCGCGGCGAGCGCGGCGGCGTTCTCGTAGTGGTCGCGCGGCACCACCAGGGCGTGCAGCGGCGCCTGCGGTGACAGGTCGCGGAACGCGACCGCGCGCTCGGTCGTGTGCACCACCTCGGCGGGGATCTCGCCGGAGACGATCTTGCAGAAGAGACAGTGGTCGATTCCTTGGGCAGCCACGCCGCCACGGTAAACCCCCGGGCCGCCCCGCGCGTCCCACTACCGTGATGACCCATGCGCCCCAATCCGAGGCAGCGGTGAACCCGTCCCCCGCCTGGGACGCCGACGCGGCGGTGGAGGCCCTCTACGCCGCACACTGGCGACAGCTCGTGCGCCTGTCGGTGCTGCTGGTGCGCGACGTCGGCACCGCCGAGGAGGTGGTGCAGGACGCGTTCGTCGCGATGCACGGCCGCTGGCGCAAGCTGCGCGACCCCGACAAGGCCCTCGCCTACCTGCGCCAGGCGGTCGTGAACCGGTCGCGCTCGGTGCTGCGTCACCGCGGCGTCGTCGACCGGTACGCCGCCAGGGAACGCGCACCCGAGACGGCACCACCCGCCGACGAGTCGGCACTGGCCCGGTCGCGGCGCGAGGTCGTCCTCGACGCCCTGCGCGACCTGCCCACCCGCCAGCGCGAGGTGCTCGCTCTGCGCTACTACCTCGACCTCTCGGAGGCCGACATCGCCGATGCCCTGGGCATCAGCCGCGGTGCGGTCAAGTCCCATGCCTCACGCGGCGCCGCCGCCCTGCGCGAGCTCTTGAACGGAGCAGACCTGTGAACGACCACGACGAGTCCTTCGATGACCGTGCGACCGGGTGCTGATCGCCGACGCCGTCGCCGACGTCGAGACCGACGACCGGCTCGCGAGATCCGGCGCGCGACTGCCAAGCGCGGCGCACCCGTCGTACCTGGTACGCCGGTGGCGGTGCGCTGCTCGCCGCGGCTGCCGCTGGTGACCGCGTTCGTCGGTGGTCAGCCCAGGCGACGACGGAGCGAGCCCGAGCCGAGCGGCCGACGGTCGCCAGGACGATGCCTGCACGACCGGTCTCGGTCTACTACGTGGGCCCTGGCCCGGACGGGCCGGATGCCCCGAGGGCAGGATGCTCTACCGGTACACCGAGACCGGCACGGCGACCCGCTCGACCTGCTGATGAGACGCCCGAGCGACCCCGACTACCGGACCCTGTGGCCCGTGGGCGGTCCCTGCACTGTCAGCCAGAGGTGGGGTGGTCGGATGCGCTGGTCGAGGTGCGCGACAACCGGCGACCTCAGTGAACGGAGGCGACGGCTGGCCGCCGAGCAGCTCATCTACACGCTGCACGCTGCGACCGAGCACGCAACTACGCGGTTGAACCGGAGTTCGACTGGCGGCATCACGATTCCGACGAGGCCTATTGCGAACGACGGGAGCCGCTGGCCCGGGGAGCTCGACGTGCTCTCGCACATGAACATCGAGTGAGCCCGCCGAGGGTCGGCACGTGACCGGCTCGTTCACCGCCACGCGGCCGCGTCGAACGGCTTCGAGGCGAGCATGGCGTGCTGGCTCTACGTCGGCGACGACGGAGGCGAGCTATGGGCCATACGTGACCACGGCCGAGGGCTGGATGGAGGAGCGACTGTATTCCGTGGCGGCTCGAGCGTCGACCTTCGCCGATGTCCTGCCCGGCACATACACGTTCGCGTGCACCACCGGAGACGCCTACCGGCGGCACCGAGGGCGTCGGGGCGTACACCGACACGCGCACGATCACCGTCGAATAGCCGCCGACCGACAGGAGGATGGAGAACATGAATCTCAGGACCCGCGCCATCGTGCTCGCCCTCGCCCTGCCCCTGAGCACCGGGCTGCTGGCCGGCTGCGGCGAGGACGACGCCGAACCCACGGCCGCCGACCCGAGCGACCCGCCGAGCAGCGCGCCCAGCGACCCGCCGAGCACGAGCGAGTCGGAGCCGGCGTCCGAGCCGCCGTCCGAGCCCGTCGAGGGCGAGGCCGTGCCGCTGTACTTCACCGGCGAGAGCCCGTTCGGGGTGCGGCTGTACCGCGAGTTCCGCGAGGTCGAGTCCGACAACCCGCTCGAGGAGGCCGCCGCCATGCTCGTCGCCGGTGACGCGCTCGACCCCGACTACGGCACTCTCCTGTCGGGCGTGACGGTCGCCGGCGTCGAGCAGGAGGACGGCGCCATCGTGGTCACGCTCGCCGAGGACTCCGTCACCTCCGCCGAAAGTCGCTCTCGGCCGGCGACGCCGAGGTCGCCGTCCAGTCCCTCGTCTACACGCTCCAGGGCGTCGCCCAGACGCGTGATCCGGTGCGCATCGAGCTGGCCGACGGCTCGCCCACCGACCTGTTCGACCAGCCCACGTCGCAGGGGGTGAAGGCGGCCCAGGAGCTCGACGTCCTGTCGCTGGTCAACGTCACCACACCCGAGCAGGGAGGGGTCGCCAGCGGCACCCTCACGGTCGAGGGCGTGGCCAGCTCGTTCGAGGCGACGGTGCCGTTCGTCGTCGAGGACGCCTCCGGCAAGGAGGTGCTGAGCGACTTCGCCACCGCCGAGGGCTGGGTCGACAAGCTCTACCCCTTCAAGAAGCAGATCGACGTGTCGGGCCTGGCGCCCGGTGAGTACACCTTCGTGGCGCGCACCGACGACCCGAGCGGCGGCGCCGAGGGACCCGGCGCCTACGAGGACACGAAGACCTTCACCATCGAGTGAGGCTCACGGCCAGGCGGCTCAACCGCACCCTGCTCCACCGCCAGCACCTGCTCGAGCGGGTGGACCTGCCAGTCGTGGACCTGTGCCGCCACCTGGTCGGGCTGCAGGCGCAGGAGAACCTGCCGCCGTTCCTCTCGCTGG
This sequence comes from uncultured Actinomycetota bacterium, assembly GCA_963825985.1. Taxonomy (GTDB): domain Bacteria; phylum Actinomycetota; class Actinomycetes; order Propionibacteriales; family Nocardioidaceae; genus Nocardioides. The sequence goes on from CAWGVK010000025.1 coordinate 22,428, forward strand.
CAGCCCGCCTCGACCCCTTCGACCCGGTCGACGTCACCCGCGGGCTCGAGGACCGGTCGCTGGTGAGGGTTCTCACCATGCGCGGCACCGTGCACCTGCTCCCCGCCGAGGACGCCGCCCTGCGGCTCTGGACCCAGCCCGTGCACGAGCGCGAGATCCGCAGCAGCCAGAACATCGGCGACGCGCGCGAGGTCGACCGCGACGCGTTCCGGGCCGCCCTCGACGACGTCCTGGCGGCGGGACCCCTGCCGCAGAAGGCGATCGGGGCCGCGCTGGCCGAGCGGTTCCCGGCGTACCCGGCCACGCAGCTCGGCCAGCTCTCCCGCTCGGTCGCACCGCTGGTGCAGCTGCCGCCGCGCGGCACCTGGAAGGGCACCGGAGGCGTCGTGTACGACCACGCCGACCGCTGGACCGGCGCCGACCTGATGATGCCCGACGTCGAGGACGTCGTCCGCCGCTACCTGCGCGCCTTCGGGCCCGCGACCGCCGCCGACATGACCGCGTGGTCGGCCATCACCCGACTCGGCCCGGTGCTGCAGGCGATGGACGACCTGGTGCGCCACGAGGACGACGCCGGCAGGGTGCTCTTCGACGTGGCCGACGGCGTCCTCGCCGACGAGGACGCCCCGTCGCCGCTACGCCTGCTGGGCACCTACGACAACGTCTGGCTGTCCCATGCCAGACGCGACCGGGTCACCGCGCCCGGCACCCGCGACGCGTGGATGGGCAGCAACGGCGGGCTGGCGAGCACCGTGTTCGCCGACGGCTGGCTGGTCGGGCTGTGGCGCGCCGTCGACGGCCGGGTCGAGATGCTCGAGACCCTGCGGCCGCTCACCCGTGGCGAGCGGTCCGAGCTCGACGACGAGATCGGCCGGGTCGAGGCCCTGCTCGCGACCTGAGCCCGGATCCGGGCTGAGCGACGCCCGACGTTCATCCCGACGTCGGCCGGCGACCGCCCTGGTGTCGCCCTGCTGTCGACCGGCGGGCGTGGGTTGGGTGCCATGCAGACATCTCGGAGATCCATCATCGCCTCTGCCGCCGCCGTGGGCGGCGTCATCGCCGTCCCCGCCGGCGCCGCCCTCGACCAACGCGCCAGCGCCGCCGCGGCACCGCTGCGCCGCGACCCCTTCACCCTCGGCGTCGCCTCGGGTGACCCCAGCCCCGACGGCTTCGTCATCTGGACCCGGCTGGCCCCGCAGCCGCTGGCCGCCGACGGCCGCGGCGGCATGCCGTCGCGACGCCACGACGTCCGCTACGAGGTGGCCGTCGACGACCGCTTCCGGCTCGTGGTCAAGCGCGGCGTCGTCCCAGCCGACCAACGCTCGGCGCACGCTGTGCACGTCGAGGTCTCGGGGCTCGCCCCGGGCCGCGAGTACTTCTACCGCTTCCGCACCGGCCGCTGGATGTCGCGCACCGGCCGCGCCCTCACCTCGCCGGAGCCCGGCAGCCTCCCCGCCGCGCTGGCGATGTCGTTCGTGTCCTGCTCGCAGTTCGAGCACGGCTTCTTCACCGCCTACCGCAGGCTGGCCGAGGACCGGCCCGACCTGGTGCTGCACCTGGGCGACTACCAGTACGAGTACAAGAAGGACGACTACACCTCCCCCACCGGCAACGTCCGCGACCACCGCGGCCCCGAGACCACCACCCTGGCCGGCTACCGGCAGCGCCACGCCCAGTACAAGACCGACGCCGACCTGCAGGAGGCGCACGCGGTAGCGCCGTGGCTGGTCGTCTGGGACGACCACGAGCTCGACAACAACTGGGCCGACGAGATCCCCGAGAACGCGGCGTCGGTGCCCGGGTTCCTCGAGCGCCGGACCGCCGCGTTCCGCGCGTACTACGAGAACATGCCGCTGCGTCGCAGCTCGATCCCGACCGGGATCGACATGCCGCTCTACCGCCGCGTCCGGTGGGGTCAGCTCGCGACCTTCCACCTGCTCGACACCCGCCAGTTCCGCGACGACCAGGCCTGTGGCGACGGGTACGACGCCTGCCCGGCCGCCTCCGACCCCGCCCGCACCATCACCGGGCCCGACCAGGAGGCCTGGCTGCTCGACGGGTTCAACCAGTCCACCGCCCGCTGGGACGTGCTCGGCCAACAGGTCTTCTTCTCCCAGCGCGACAACGACGCCGGCCCGCTGACGGTGACCTCGATGGACTCGTGGGACGGCTACGTCGAGTCCCGGCGTCGGATCACCCAGGGCTGGGTCGACGCCCAGGTGCGCAACCCCGTCGTCCTCACCGGCGACGTGCACGCGCACTGGGCCTCGGAGGTCAAGCTCGACTTCGCCGACCCGACCAGCGCGTCGGTCGGCACCGAGCTGGTCTGCTCCTCGATCACCTCCGGCGGCGACGGTGCCGACGAGCCCACGGGCACCCACCCCTGGTTCCCGCAGAACCCGCACCTGAAGTTCTGGAACAACCTGCGCGGCTACGCCAACACGACCATCACGCCGAGCCGGCTGGACGTCGACTTCCGGTGCCTGCCCAGGGTGACCGCGCCCGGGCTGCCCGCCTTCACCCGGCGCTCGTACTCGGTGGTCGACGGCGACCCCACGCTGCACCAGACGGCCGACAACCCGTCGACCAGGCGGACCCTGCGCTCGCGCGGACTCACCCCCGACGAGGTGTCCCGCGCCACCGTCGAGCAGGAGTTCGCGCGCCCCTGACGCGGACGACGGACGCGGCGTCAGCCGAGCCGGGCGAGCTGGTCGGGGTCCAGCTCGAGCGCGACCCCGGCCAGGCTCTCGTCGAGCTGGGCCACCGAGCTGGCGCCGACCAGCGGCACGACCTGCGGGTCGGCCGACATCTGGGCGAGCACCACCTCGTTGGCGCTGCGTCCGGCCTCCTCGGCGACCTGCGCAAGTCGGGCGAGCCGCTCGTGCGTGCCGGGGTGGTCGAAGCCGTCGGGCAGCGGCTTGTCGGCGCGGGTGTAGGCGCCGTTCACGAGGGGCGAGTAGGCCACCATCGTCAGCTCGGGCTGGTCGGCGAGGTAGCTGAGGACGCCGCCGTCGGCCATCCCGATCGACCCCTCGGGTGAGAACCGGGTCGGCACGTCGGTGCGGGCCCGCAGGTAGGTGTGCTCGTACTGCAGCACGTCGTAGCCCGGCAGACCGGCCGCGGACGCCAGCGCGCGGGCCCGCTCGACCTGCCACGGCCAGTGGTTGCTGACGCCGAGCAGGTCGACCAGACCCGCCTCGACCAGGGCCGCGAACCCCGCGACCTGGTCGGCCAGCGGCACCGCCGGGTCGGGGATGTGGGCGTAGTAGAGGTCGATCCGGTCGCGGCCGAGGTGCTCGAGGCTGCGCTCGGCGGCCTCGCGCAGGTTGGCGGGCGACAGCCCGTCGAGCGGCACGCCGCCGAACGTCGAGGTGGGCGAGGTCGGTCGGCCGCCGACCTTGGTGGCGATGGTCAGGCCGTCGGCGCCCGTCGTCCGCAGCCACCGGCCGAGCAGCCGCTCACTCTCGCCGCCCTGGGTGCCGTCGACCCAGAACGCGTAGTTGTTCGACGTGTCGATGAACGTCCCGCCCGCCTCGACGTACCGGTCGAGGATGGCGAACGAGGTCGCCTCGTCGGTGGTGGTGCCGAACCGCATCGCCCCGAGTGCGAGCGAGCTGACGGTGCGGGTGCGGTCTCCGGAGCCAAGGGTGCGTGTCTGCATGCACCCACTCCATCGGCTGGAGCACGCTCCAGGTCAACCCCAGCGCGACGTCCGCGTCAGCAACGCGGCCACGGCGGCCACGCCGGCGGTCGACGTCCGCAGCACCTCCGCGCCCAGCCGGACGCCGACGGCGCCCGCAGCGGTGAAGTCCGCCACCTCGTATCGGTCAGCCCGCCCTCGGGCCCGACGACGACCACGACGGTGCCGCGCGCGGGCACACGCAGGCCGGCCAGCGGCGTGGTCGCGTCCTCGTGCAGGACGACGGCCAGGTCGGCGCCGCCCAGCAGCCCCACCACGTCGTCCGTCGTCGCGAGCGGCGAGACCTCGGGGTGCCACGGACGGCGCGCCTGCTTGGCGGCCTCGCGCGCGGTGGATCGCCAGCGGGCCAGGGACTTCTCGGCCCGCTCGCCCTTCCACACCGCCACCGAGCGCGCGGCGGCCCACGGCACGACCCGCGCGACGCCGACCTCGGTCAGCACCTCGACGGCGAGCTCGCCGCGATCGCCCTTGGGCAGGGCCTGCACGACCACGAACGACGGCTCCGGCTCGGGCGTCGCCTCGATGGTGGACACGGTCACGGTCAGCACCCGCTTGCCGGTGGTGGCGACCTCGCCGACCACCGACGTACCGGCTCCGTCGGTGAGGACGACCTGCTCGCCCGCCCGGAGCCGGCGCACGGCGACCGCGTGGTGCGCCTCGTCGCCCTCGACGGTGACGGTCGAGCCGACGTCCACCCCGGCCAGCGACGGGACCAGGTGGACCGGCAGGCTCATCAGTGACCGAAGAGCCGGCCGAACACCGACTTCTGCTGGGCCCGGACCTGTCCGGTGGGCCGCTCCTCGTCGCGGAGGGCGGCCAGCTCGCGCAGCAGCTCCTCCTGGCGCGGGTCGAGCCGCGTGGGCGTGTCGACGACGGCGGTGACGACGAGGTCGCCCCGGCCGCCACGCAGCCCGGGCACGCCGCGACCTCGTAGAACCCGCTCGGTGCCCGACTGGGTGCCGGGCTCGATCTCGAGCTCGAACGACGTCTCGACGCCGGAGCCCGCCCCGGACTCGACGTCGGCCTCGAGCGTCGGCAGCGTCAGCGTCGTGCCCAGCGCGGCCGCGGTCATCGGCAGCGTCACGGTGCAGTGCAGGTCGTTGCCGTGCCGGGTGAACGTCTCGTGGGGCGCGACATGGATCTCGACGTACAGGTCGCCGGCGGGGCCGCCGCCGGACCCGACCTCACCCTGCTCGGTGAGCTGGACGCGGGTGCCGGTGTCGACGCCGGCGGGGATCTTCACCGTCAGCGTGCGCCGCGAGCGGACCCGGCCGTCGCCGGAGCACTCGCGGCACGGCTCGGGGATGATCGTGCCGAAGCCCCGGCAGGCCGCGCACGGGCGCAGGGTGCGCACCTCGCCGAGGAACGAGCGCTGCACGTGGGCCACCTCGCCCTGGCCGCGGCAGGTCTCGCACGGCACCGGCTGGCTGCCGGGGGCCGCGCCGTCGCCGTGGCAGGTCGTGCAGAGGACGGCGGTGTCGACCTTGAGCTCGCGGGAGACCCCGAACGCCGCCTCGGCGAGGTCGATCTCGATGCGGATCAGCGCGTCCTGGCCGCGACGTACCCGCGAGCGCGGGCCCCGGCCGCCCCCGGCGCCGCCCTGGCCGCCGAAGAAGGCGTCCATGATGTCGGTGAAGGAGAACCCGGCGCCCTGGCCGAAGCCCGCGCCGCCGAAGGGGTCGCCGCCGCGGTCGTACGAGGCGCGCTTCTGCGGGTCGGAGAGCACCTCGTAGGCGGCCGAGATCTCCTTGAACCGCTCCTGGGTCTCCGGGTCGGGGTTGACGTCGGGGTGCAGCTCACGCGCGAGGCGCCGGTAGGCCTTCTTGATGGTGTCGGCGTCCGCGTCGCGGGCGACACCGAGGAGGTCGTACGGGTCCTGGCTCAACGGGGTGTCCTTCGTGGTTCGGGTCGGGGTGGTGCTGGTCGGGTGGGTGGGTGGGAGACGTCAGCCCTCGTCGAGGATCCGGGAGACGTAGCGCGCCACCGCGCGCACCGCTGCCATGGTGCCGGGGTAGTCCATACGGGTCGGGCCGACGATGCCGAGCATCGCGAGGGTGTCGTCGTGCGGGCCGTAGCCGGTGGTCACGACGCTGGTCGAGGCGAACTCCTCGTAGGGCCCCTCGGCGCCGATCCGCACGGTCACGGTGCCGGACGCCGAGGCCTCGCCGAGCAGCTTCAGCAGCACGACGTGCTCCTCGAGCGCCTCGAGCAGCGGCCGGACGGCGGAGTCGAAGCTGTCGCCGTACCGCGCGAGGTTGGCGGCGCCGCCGACCGCGATCCGGCCCTGCGAGCGGTGGTCGCTCATCGCGTCGATCAGGACGCCGGCCACCGCGGCCGCCGGGCCGGGCGGGCTCTCCGGGTGGTCGGCGAGCTCGCGCAGCGCGGCCACGGCCTCGGCGATCACCTCGCCGGTGGCCGCGAGGTTGAGCCGGGTGCGCAGCCGGGTGAGGTCGTCGTCGGTGACCGGCATCGCCAGCTCGACGACACGCTGCTCGACCCGGCCGGTGCTGAGGATGACGACCACGAGCAGCCGGTCGGGCGCCAGCGCGACCAGCTCGACGTGGCGCACCGTCGAGCGCGAGAGCGTGGGGTACTGCACGACGGCGACCTGGCGGGTCAGCTGCGAGAGCAGCCGCACGGAGCGCTGGACGACGTCGTCGAGGTCGACGGCGCCGTCGAGGAAGGTCGAGATCGCCCGCTTCTCCGCGGCGCTCATCGGCTTGACCGTGGTGAGCCGGTCGACGAAGAGCCGGTAGCCCTTGTCGGTGGGCACACGGCCGGCGCTGGTGTGGGGCTGGGTGAGATAGCCCTCGTCCTCGAGGGCCGCCATGTCGTTGCGGACCGTGGCCGGCGAGACGTTGAGGGCGTGCCGCTCGACCAGCGCCTTGGAGCCCACCGGCTCCTCGGTCGAGACGTAGTCCTCGATGATGGCGCGCAGGACGGACAGGCGTCGCTCCTCCTGCATCCTCGCCTCCCCTGCATCTGGTGCTGCGCGCTCTGCTTGGCACTCACGTGGTTCGAGTGCCAAGCGTACCGCCGACCTGGACACGGGTTGCGCACCCCCAGGGCGAGTAGGTTAGCCTTGCCTTACACCACTCGAGGAGCGCCGATGACGTCCGTCGAACACCGCACGTTGCACACCTCCCACGACCCGTCCCGCCTGGCCGGGGCCGCCCGCAGCATCCTGGCCTGCCCGGCGGCGGTCAACGTCGTGGTCGACGGTGTCGACGACGTGCTCGCCGACGTGGGCAGCGACGACCCGGCCGACGGCCGCGGCGAGCTCGGCATGCAGGACCTCGGCGGCGTCCCCACCTTCTCCTGCCCGGTCGGCACCCGCCTCGGCCAGGCCGCCGCCGACGGCCGCCGCGCGCTGCTCACCCTCGAGAGCGGCCTCGGGCCGCGCGGCTCCCAGGAGCGGTACGCCGTGCTCACCCTCGGCGGGCAGCTCGAGTCGCGCGGTCGTGAGAGCTGCGAGTGCTGCGCCGAGGAGCGCGACACCGTCGTCCTGGTCGTCGACCTCGTCGTGCTGTCCCGACCCGGGCTCGACGACGAGCAGGTGCGGGTGTCGGTCGACCACTTCGGGTCGCGTGACCACGTCCTCAACCGCGGCTTTCTCCAGCGCTCCTCCGAGCACGCCAACCGGTGCCACCAGGACGAGCTGCGCCGCGCCGTCTCCACCACCACCGGCACCCGGCTGGCCGAGGTGGTCGGGGTCTCGCTCGTCTCCCTCTCCCCCGGCGGCGTCGAGATCCAGTGGGTCGACCTCACCGGCTCGCACACCCGCACCCTCGACTTCCCCCGCGCCGCCACGACCACCGACGAGCTCGGTGACCTCCTGCGAAGCGAGCTGCACGCCGGGCTCTGCTAGTAAGGGCGCATGCCCTTCACCGAGATCGCCGATCGGGTGTGGGTCGCCCGCTATCCGTGGTTCGACGTCAACGTCACGCTCGTGCAGGGCGACCGCGGTCTGCTGGTCGTCGACACCCACGCCTCGGCCGTCGCGGCCCGCGAGGTCGTGGCCGACATCCGGGCGCTCGGCGCCGGTGAGGTGATGGCGGTCGTCAACACCCACGAGCACTTCGACCACACCTTCGGCAACGGCGAGCTGCGCGCGGCGTACGGCGCCGTCCCGATCCACGCCCACGAGACGGCGGCCGCCAACGTGGTCGCTGCCGGCGAGCGGATCAAGAGTCTGTACGACGACGAGCCCGACGACCCGCACGCCGCCGAGGTCCAGGCGACCGAGCTGGTGCCCCCCGACCACACGTTCTCCTCCGCGGTCGCGCTCGACCTCGGCGACCGGTTCGTCGAGCTCGTGCACCCGGGTCGCGGCCACACCGCCGGCGACCTCGTGGTGCGGGTCCCCGACGCCGACGTCCTGCTGGCCGGCGACCTGATCGAGGAGTCGGCCGCCCGCGACGCCACCCCCGGCTTCGGTGCCGACTGCTATCCCTTCGAGTGGCCACTCACCCTCGACATCCTGCTCGGGCTCACCACGACCTCCTCGGTGGTCGTGCCCGGGCACGGCGGCGTGGTCGACCGCGAGTTCCTCGAGGACCAGCGCAACGACATCGGCATCCTCGCCGAGACGATCCGCGACCTCGCCGGCCGCGGCGTGCCGGTGTCCGAGGCGCTCGCCACCGGCGAGTGGCCGTTCGACCCGAAGTACCTCGCCGACGCCGTCCGCCGCGGCTACGAGCAGCTGCCCCGCAGCCAGAAGCGGCTGCCCCTCGTGTGAGCTCCGGCTCGTGCCCGGGCTCGCAGTCCGGCCGTCGACACCAACCGCGCAATTGCGTAGATCAGGTCGACAGACCGCCCTGCGACCGACCCCAACCGCGCAATTGCGCAGATCAGGTCGACAGACCGCCCTGCGACCGACCCCAACCGCGCAATTGCGCAGTTCAGGTCGGAGCGGGCGAAGCGCACGGGACGCCCCGGCACCGGGCCTGTGGATGACGCCAGCGCCACCGGACCGATCCGTTGCAGGCTCGACGCATGACGGCCGTTCCTGATGAGTCACAGCAGCGCGAGGTGTCAACGATCGACCTCGACCACCCGTTCACCCGCGCCGAGCTGCTCGCTGCCGACGTGAAGGTCTCGGTGCTCCGGCATGACGAGTTCCTCCAGATCCTGCCGCGTGTGTGGATCAGGAAGACCGCCATCGACCAGGACTCGACGATCCGTGCGGCGCTCCACCTCCACCCCGACGACGCCTTCGCGAGTCACGTCTCCGCAGCCAAGGTGCTGGGCCTGCCGGTGCCCGACCACTGGTTCGTCCATGTGACGGTCTTCAGACCCAAGGACCGTCGATTCCGACCACAGCTGAAGTCGCACGTCACCGAACGCAGGCGAAGGGTCATCACCGTCAGGGGCATCAGGGTCACCGACCCGATCGCGACCTTCATCGACTGCGCCGGCTGGCTGTCACTCGTCGATCTCGTCGTCCTGGGCGACGCGATCGTCAAGATGTTCGACATCTCGCCCAAGCGTCTGCTCAGGGCCTGCAAGCAGAGCACGGACTACTACAAGCGCCGGGCACTCGCCGCCGCTGCCCTCGTGCGGGAGGGCGTCGACTCGCCCATGGAGACACGGCTCCGCCTGCTCATCGTGCTGGCCGGACTTCCAGAGCCGATCGTCAACTACAAGGTCTACAACGACGACGGCACGTGGCGACGCAGGTTCGACCTCTGCTACCCGGACCTCAAGCTCATCATCGAGTACGACGGCCGCCAGCACGCCGAGAACGTCCAGCAGTGGACCAAGGATCTCGAGCGCCGTGAGGAGTTCGACGACGAGGGATATCGCATCCTGGTCGTCACCGCACCAGGGATCTACCGGGATCCACTGCAGACGCTGCTGCGGGTTCGCCGACAGCTGGTGCTGCGCGGCCTGCCGGACGTCCCCGAGCTGGACGACGCCTGGCGCGAGCACTTTCCTGGCTGACCCGGATTCGAGACGGCCGGCCTGAACCGCGCAATTGCGTAGATCAGGTCGACCACACCCCACCCACCCGACACCAACCGCGCAATTGCGCAGATCAGGTCGACCACACCCCACCCACCCGACACCAACCGCGCAATTGCGCAGATCAGGTCGACCACACCCCACCCACCCGACACCAACCGCGCAATTGCGTAGTTCGTGCTCGAACCCGAGCCCCGGGCGGTCCTCCGGGGTGGGGCTCGAGGCCACGGAACGCCAGTAGCGTCGGGCCATGAGCGAATCCGAGCACAAACCCGGTATCGGCGACGACCAGCTGCCCGAGGACCTGGTGCCCGACGACGACAACCCGTTGGCCGAGGGGTTGGAGCCGGGCGAGACGGTCGATGACCTCCTCTCGGGTGGCAAGGACGCCGAGGAACCCGAGGGAGAAGAGTCACAGAACGACGACGACGGCGCGTCCTGACCGACGCGAGGAGCGCCCGCTCCTAGCGTGGAGCGGGTGACCGATCGATATGGCACCGACGTCCTCGCCGGCGACTGGCGCGCGCCGAAGCGGGGGCGTGCCGTCGAGGCGCCCGCCGAGCTCGGCGCCGTCGTCGAGGAGGTCACGACCGACTTCGTCGGCGAGATCGTCGCCGTCGACCGCGACCTGCACACCCTGACCCTGGAGGACCGGCGCAGCCGCCGCCGTACCTTCCCGCTCGGCCCGGGCTTCCTGCTCGAGGGCAAGCCGGTGATCCTGCACGCGCCGGTACGCGCCGCAGCGCCGACGAGGTCGACCAGGACGGCGTCGGGCTCGGTCGCCGTGCACGGCGCCCAGGCCCGGGTGGCGCGGGCCAGCCGGATCTTCGTCGAGGGCCGGCACGACGCCGAGCTGGTCGAGAAGGTGTGGGGCGACGACCTGCGCCTCGAGGGGGTCGTGGTCGAGCTGCTCGACGGCGTCGACCACCTCGCCGACGTCCTCGCCGAGTTCGGGCCCGGCCCGACCCGCAAGGTCGGCGTCCTGGTCGACCACCTGGTCGCGGGCTCGAAGGAGCAGCGGATCGCCCGGCAGGTCGAGGGTCCGCACGTGCTCGTGGTCGGCCACCCGTACGTCGACATCTGGGCCGCGGTGAAACCCGAGCGGATCGGGCTCGACCGCTGGCCCGACGTGCCGCGCGACGTCGAGTGGAAGAAGGGCGTCTGTGCCGCCCTGGGCTGGCCGCACGCCGAACAGGCCGACATCGCCCGCGCGTGGAAGCAGATCCTCGGTCGCGTCGACTCCTACGCCGACTGCGACCCGGCGCTGCTGGGCCGGGTCGAGGAGCTCATCGACTTCGTCACCGTCGAGGGCTAGCCGACCGCGCGCCCGCCGGCGATGCCGTCGTCGTCGACGTCGACCACGTACGACTGCTCCCCCACTCGCACCCCGTCGACCCGGGTGGCGCCGAAGGTCCAGGGCTCGACCGGGCGCACCGAGAGCGCCTCGCCCTCGGGGCTGAGCCCGAGCACCGAGGTCAGCAACGAGATGCCGGACGCCGCCGACCAGGCCTGCGGCCGGCACGCCGCCGGGTACGGCAGCGGCGCCGGGTGCTCGGCGCGGTCGTCGCCGGCGAAGAGCTCGGGCGGGCGACCGTCGTAGGCGTCAAGCGCCGAGAGCAGCGCCTCGGCGACCGGCGCCACCTCGGCCCGGCCCTCGGCGGCCAGGCCGGCCAGGCAGATCGCGGTGTCGTGCGGCCACACGGACCCGACGTGGTAGCCGGTCGGCGAGTACCCGGCCGCGTCGCTGGACAGCGTGCGGATCCCGAAGCCGCTCAGGAGGTCGGGGCGCACCAGGAGGCGGGCGACGACGTCGGCGCCCTCGCCGTCGAGCAGGCCGGTGCCGAGCAGATGCCCGATGTTGCTGGTCAGCGACGCGACCGGCTGCTTGTCGGCGTCGAGCGCGATCGCCGGGAACGGCCCGCCGGGGCCGTCGACCCAGAACCGCTTGTCGAACTCCACGCGCAGCCGCGCCGCCCACTCGCGCCACCGGTCGGTGCCGGGCCGACCGAACGCCTCGAGCAGGTCGGCGCCCCGGGTCGCGGCGGCGTACGCGTAGGCCTGCACCTCCGCCAGCGCTACCGGTGCGGTGGCGAGCGAGCCGTCAGCGTGCCGCACCGAGTCGCCGGAGTCCTTCCAGCCCTGGTTGGCCAGGCCGTGCCCGGAGCTGTCGACGTACTCGAGCAGGTGGTCGCCGTCGGCGTCGCCGTGCTCGACCTGCCAGGTCAGGGCGTTCTCGAGGGCGGGCAGCAACGCCTCGACCTCGTCGGCCGGCAGCCCCCAGCGCCAGGCGTCGTGGAGCGTCAGCGCCCACAGCGGGGTGGCGTCGATGGTGCCGTAGTACACGGGCGGCAGGTGCCGCTCGACGCCGTTGTCGTCACCCAGGGTGAAGCCGGCAGCGCGCACCTCGTGCAGGATCTTGCCCGGTTGCTCCGCGGTCGTCGGGTCGATCCCGCGGCCCTGGTGCCGGGCCAGCAGCCGCAGGGTGGAGCCGGCGAGCGCGCTCGTGACCGGCAGGAGCATCCGGGCGGTCCACAGGCTGTCGCGGCCGAACAGGGTGAGGAACCACGGCGCCCCCGCGGCGACGAACTCCTCCTCGTCCCGGTCGCCGTCGGCCGGCGCGGCGAGCCGCAGCAGCCGCAGGTCGTCGAGGCAGCGCGCGACGACCGGGCCGAGCCGACGGTCGGCGCTGGTGACGTCGAGCCCACCCCAACGGACGTCGTCGCGGGGCGCCACCGTGACCGGCGCGCGTTCGGTGAGCGTGATCTCGACGTCGTGGCTGACCGAGCCTCCGGGCACGACCGTGACTCGCCAGGTCACGTCGACGCCGTCGCCCTCGGCGGAGGTGGTGCTCCCCGGAGCGTGCAGCACCCCGCCCAGACCCTCGCCGCTCCACGTGAGCTCGTCGGTGCCCACGCCGGACGCCGGCACGGAGCTGCCCGCGCCACCGGACTTCACGAGGTCGAGCGGGGCCAGGTCGGCCGACACGCGTAGACCGAGCTCGCAGGTGACCGGGTCGGACGCGGCGCTGGTGACCGTGTAGGTCTCGCGCACGCGGCCGGGGGTGACCTCCCGACGCCGCACGACCCGCACGGTCGGGTCGGGACCCGGGTCGCCCAGGTGTCGCGGCACGGCCACGAACGTGGCGGACCCACCGCCCGCCGCGTGGTGGGCCACGGGGGTCGGCTCGGTGCCGTCGACGGTGAGCAGCATCTCGGCGAGCAGCCGCCGGTCGCCGTGATGGACGCCGTGGGCACCACCGCGGCGTACCTGCCCGTCGCGCGCCGACCACACCTGGGTCGGCGCACCGAGGGAGAGCACCAGGTCGTGCAGCCAGGGTTGCTGGTCCCGCTCCATGCGACGACCCTTCCGTTTGAGTGTGACCTGCGTTACGGTTTGAGCGCTCAAAGATTTGAGCGCTCAAACAGCCTACGACATCGGGACGGGGGACGCCATGGAGCAATCGGGCCCCGCGACGCTCGACTCGGTGGCCGCCCGTGCGGGCGTCTCGCGGCAGACCGTGTCGAACGTGCTGCGCCACCCCGCCCGGGTCGCCGCCCCCACCCGCGAGCGGGTGCTGTCGGCCATCCGCGAGACCGGCTACCGGCCCTCGCTCCCCGCCCGCCAGCTCGCCACCCGGCGGGCGCACGCGATCGCCGTCCGGGCCGAGCGGCAGCAGGACGGCATCTCCGGCCTGGTGCTCGACGCCTTCTACCACGGGCTCGCCGAGGCCGGTCACGCCCAGGGACTGCGGGTCCTTCTCTACGCCCAGCAGGCCGACGAGCACGCCGAGCTGGCCCTGGTCGAGGAGCTGCTGCTCACCGGCGGCGCCGACGCCGTCGTGCTCACCGCGACCAGCGCCGACGACGGCCGGCCCCACCACCTCGGCGCCGCGGGCCTGACGTTCTGCGCGTTCGGGCGACCGTGGGGACACGAGGACGAGCCGCACGACTGGGTCGACGTCGACGGCGCGGCCGGCACCGCCCTCGCCGTCCGCCACCTCGTCGAGACCGGGCACCGTCGGATCGGCTACCTCGGCTGGCCCGGTGACGGCGACGAGCCGAGCACCGGCACCGACCGGCGCCGCGGCTGGGCGGAGGAGCTCGGCCGACAGGGCCTGCCCGGGCCGCTGCTCGAGGCCAGGAGCCTCAACGACGCGGCGGCCGCCGAGGTCGCCGCCGCCGCCCTGCTCGACCGGCGACGACCCCGTGGACGCCGTCGTCTGCGCCAGCGACACCCTCGCCCTCGGGTTCCACCGGGCCGCCCTCGCGTCGCGCGCCGACACCCCGGCTGCGCGTCGTCGGCTTCGACGCGACGCCGGTCGCGGCCGCCCTGGGCCTGGCCAGCGTGCAGCAGCCGATCGACCGGGTCGCCCACCAGTGCGTCGACCTGCTCCACGACCGCTTCGCCACCCCGGACGCCGCACCCCGCGGCTTCCTGGTCGCCCCCACTCTCCGGATCCCCGGCACCGGCCCGGGCGCCACCACCACCTCGAGGAGCGCACGATGAACCGTCCCATCCAGATCCGCCGGCCCCGCCGGGTCGGCCTGGCCGTCCTGGCCCTCGCCTGCAGCACCGCGCTCGCCGCCTGCGGCGGCGGGTTCGACGACGACGGTGGTGGTGGCGGCGGTGATGCTGGAGAGGAGCCGGCGTCGCAGGACGGCGACGCGAGCCTCGAGGTGCTGATCGCCTCCAGCGGCGACGCCGAGACCGCCGCCGTCGACGAGGTCGCGCAGGCGTGGGCCGAGGAGACCGGCAACACCGTCGAGGTGCTGCCCGCCAACGACATGGCCCAGCAGCTCTCGCAGGGCTTCGCCGGTGGCAACCCACCGGACGTCTTCTACGTCGACGCCAGCGTGTTCGGCGACTACGCCAAGGCCGGCAACCTCTATCCCTACCTCGACCAGATGGAGGACCCCGAGGACTTCTACCCCAACCTCGTCGAGTCGTTCACCCTGGACGACGAGCGCTACTGCGCCCCCAAGGACTTCTCGACGCTCGCGCTGCAGATCAACACGGCGGCCTGGGAGAGGGCCGGCCTGACCGACGCCGACATCCCGACCACGTGGGACGAGCTCGAGGCGGTCGCCACCACCCTCACGACCGACGACCAGGCCGGCCTGGTGCTCGGTATCGGCCGCGACCGCGTCGGCGCGTTCCTGGTGCAGAACGGCGGCTTCTGGATCGACGGCGAGACCGGCGAGGCCACCGCGACCGATGACAGCAACGCCGAGGCGCTGGAGTACGTGCAGGGCCTGCTCGACAGCGGTGTCGCCGTCCTCGCGCCGGAGATCGACGCCGGCTGGGGCGGCGAGGGCTTCGGCACCGAGGGCGCCGCGATGACGATCGAGGGCAACTGGATCCGCGGCGCGATGACCAACGACTACCCCGACGTCGACTACACCGTCGCCGAGCTGCCCGAGGGCCCGGCCGGCAAGGGCACCCTGACGTTCACCCAGTGCTGGGGCATCTCCGCCGACTCCCCCGACCAGGACGCCGCGCTCTCGCTCGTCGAGGCGCTGACGACTCCCGAGGCCCAGCTGGCCAGCGCCGAGGCGTTCGGCGTGATGCCGAGCCGGCAGTCGGTCGAGGCCGACTACATCGAGGCCTTCCCGGACGACGCCCCGTTCATCGCCGGCGGCGAGTACGGCCAGGGGCCGATCAACCTGCCCGGGCTCACCCCGGTGGCCGCCGACCTCGACTCGCAGCTCGAGCAGCTGGCCACCGCCGACGTGAACGGCATCCTCGAGTCCTTCCAGGAGAACGCCGAGGCGGCCCTGCAGTGAGGCGCGGCGGGACGGGTGACCGGAAGAGCCAGAACCGGGCTGGCTGGCTCTTCGTCACCCCGACGATCGTGATCCTGGGTCTGTTCCTCGCCGTCCCCGTGCTGATGGCGCTGTGGGTCTCGTTCACCGACTGGAACGGGCGGGGAAGCCCGTTCCAGTCGGGGGTGGGCTTCGTCGGCACCGACAACTACGCCGAGCTCGTCGGCTCCGACGGCGGCCTGACCCGGTCCGACTTCATGACCTCCTTGCGCAACAACTTCTACTTCGTCGCGCTCGTGGTGCCGCTGCAGACGGGGCTGGCGCTGTTCCTGGCGCTCGTGCTCAACCAGCGGCTCCTCAAGGCCCGCGGCTTCTTCCGCACCGCGTTCTACTTCCCGTCGGTGGTCAGCTCGGTGGCCATCGGCCTGGTCTTCCTGTTCCTGTTCACCGGCGGCGGAGCCGTGAACTCGATGCTCGACCTGGTGGGGATCGACGGCCCGACCTGGTTCAGCGACTCTCGCGGGCTCCTGCACCTGCTCGGTGACGGCCTCGGCCTCTGGAACATCGACTCACCGCCCAGCGGGCTGGCCGACAGCTCGTTCCTGGGCCTGAGCTGGTGGGGCTGGCTGGCCGGGCCGAGCGTCGCGTGGTCGGTGATCATCATGCTCGTCGTCTGGACGACCACCGGCACCTTCATGCTGATGTTCCTCGCCGCCCTGCAGGACCTCTCGGTCGAGATCGAGGAGGCCGCGCTGATGGACGGCGCCAACCGCTGGCAGGTCTTCCGCAACGTGATCGTGCCGCACCTGCGCCCGACGTTCCTGCTGGTCACGACGCTCGGCCTGATCGGCACCTGGCAGGTGTTCGACCAGGTCTACGTGATGACCCAGGGCGGGCCGGGCAAGAGCACCCTCACCCCGGCGTGGCTGTCGTACTTCTACGCCTTCGAGAACCAGCAGTGGGGCGTCGCCGCGGCGATGGCCTTCGTGCTGTTCCTCATCATCTTCGTGATGACGTCGATCCAGCGCTGGGTCTTCCGCGACAAGGACGCGCAGGTCGTCAAGCGCCGCGAGCGACGCAACAAGCGCGTCCGCCGCCGGGCGCTCGCGGCCTCCGGAGGTGCCCGATGACCGCGACCCTCGACCCCGTCGACACCAAGGCCGACGCCGTGCCACGCACCGCCCCCAAGACACGGTTGAGCAACCGGGCCGCCCTGGCGCATGTTCCTCGGGTACGCCGTCCTCGTCGTCTTCGCGTTCGTCTACCTCTACCCGTTCTTCATCCAGCTGACGACGTCGTTCAAGACCAACCCGGACGCCGTCGACAACCCCCTGTCGCTGATCGCGAACCCGTTCACCGGCGCGGCCTTCGACCGGCTCTTCGCCACCGACTTCCCGCTGTGGTTCACCAACTCGGTGGTCGTCACGCTCTTCGTCACCGCCGGCCGGGTCTTCCTCGACTCGCTGGCGGGCTACGCCCTGGCCCGGATCAAGTTCCGCGGCCGGGAGGCCGTGTTCACCGGCATGCTCGCCGTGATGGCGGTGCCGGGCGTGATCCTGCTGATCCCGAAGTTCCTGGTGCTCAACTACATCGGCATCTACAACACCTACCCGGCGCTGATCCTGCCGCTGCTGGTCGACGCGGCAGGGGTGTTCATCATGAAGCAGTTCTTCGAGAACATCCCGGTCTCGGTCGAGGAGGCCGCCCGCATCGACGGCGCCGGCCCGTTCCGGATCTTCTGGTCGGTCGTGCTGCCGATGGCCAAGCCGGCCCTGATCACGATCACGATCCTGTCGTTCCAGGGGTCGTGGAACGAGCTGCCGCACTTCATCGTGGCCGCCAACGACCCCGACCTGTTCACCCTCACCAAGGGGGTCGCCACCCTGACCAGTGGTCAGCTGGGCTCCGGCCAGCAGTACCCGCTGACGATGGCGGCCGCGCTGCTGATGACGATCCCCGTGGCGATCATGTTCTTCGTGTTCCAGAAGCATCTCGTGCGAGGTGGGACGGCTGGTGCCGAGAAGGGTTAGCCGAGCAGGTCGCGGACCACGGCGTCGGCGAGCAGGCGGCCGCGGAGGGTGAGCACGAGCCGGTCGCCGTCGACGGTCGCCAGGCCCTCGGCGAGCACCCCCGGCACGGCGGCCCGTCCGTCGTCGTCGAGGACGTCGAGGGCGAGCCCGCCGGCCAGGCGCACCTCGAGCAGCACCCGCTCGACGCGGCGGGTCTCGTCGTCGAGCACCTCGCGGGCGTGCGCCGGGCTGCGGTCGGCGGCCAGCCGGTCGGCGTACGCCGCTGGATGCTTGACGTTCCACCACCGCGTGCCGCCCACGTGCGAGTGGGCTCCGGGCCCCACGCCCCACCAGTCGCCGCCGCGCCAGTAGGCGAGGTTGTGGTGGCACGCCGCGGCCGGGTCGGCGGCCCAGTTCGACACCTCGTACCACCCCAGCCCGGCTGCCGTCAGCCGGCCGTCGGCCAGCACGTACTTGTCGGCCAGGTCGTCGTCGTCCGGCATCGGCAGCTCGCCGCGGCGCACCCGCCGGGCCAGGGCGGTGCCGTCCTCGACGATCAGCGAGTACGCCGACACGTGGTCTGGTGCGCACGCCAGCGCGGTGTCGACCGATGTCGCCCAGTCGTCGAGCGTCTCCCCCGGCGTGCCGTAGATCAGGTCGAGGCTGACCTGGTCGAAGCCGGCTGCCCGGGCCCACTCGACGACGTGCGGCACCCGCATCGGGTCGTGGGTGCGGTCGAGGACCCGCAGCACGTGGTCGACCGCCGACTGCATCCCGAACGAGATCCGGTTGAAGCCCACTCCCCGCAGCTCCTCGAGGTCCCACAGCGCCACCGAGTCGGGGTTCGACTCGGTGGTCACCTCGGCGTCGGGAGCCAGTCCGAACTCGGCCCCGATCGCCGCAACGACCGACCCCAGGTCGGCGGGGCTCAGCAGGGTCGGCGTGCCGCCCCCGAAGAAGACCGTCGAGACCGGCAGGTCGACGTCACCGAGCGCGGCCCGGGCCCGGCGTACCTCGGCGATCGCGGAGGCGGCGTACGTCGACCGCGTGACGCCGGGGCCGAGCTCGTCGGCGGTGTAGGTGTTGAAGTCGCAGTAGCCGCAGCGGACGGTGCAGTAGGGCACGTGCACGTAGAAGGAGAACGACCGCTCCCCCAGCCCCTCCAGCGCGGAGGCCGGCAGCGACCCGTCGTCGGGCGCCGGTTCACCGGCGGGCAGGGCGGACGGCGGCACCCCGCCAGTCTTCCGCACGCACCATGGGCACGCCCGGGTGGCTAGCCCGCCTGGGCCTCGCGCAGGCGGGCGCACAGCAGCACGAGCAGGGTGCGCGCGAACTCCGGCTCCTCGTCGAGCAGCCTCTGGAAGACCAGGTGGGGCACCGCGATCGTGGTCAACGCACCGACCGCCTCGACGTCGGCCGACCGCGGCCTGCCGTCGATCATGCTGATCTCGCCGAAGTACTGCCCCGGCCTCAGCGTGCCCAGCGACTTGCCGCCCACCGACACCCGGGCCTCGCCCTCGACGACGAGGTGGAAGGCGAGGGCGCCGAGCCCCTCCTTCGCGATCTGGTTGCCGGGCGTGTGCTCGACCCGCTCGGAGAGCTCGACCAAACGCTTGAGCTCGCGCTTGGAGAGGCCGCGGAAGAGGTCGACCGCTGCCAGCTGGTCGCGGACGGTCTTCTCGGTGCTGCTCATGGGCGGCTCCTGCCTGCTCGGAGACCAGATCGTAGCCCCCTAGACCGGGACGTTGAGCGTGACCGTGTAGCCCTCGTCGACGGAGCCGGTGACCGAGGCGAGCTGCAGCGAGTAGCCGTCGGAGAAGACGCCGTCGCTGTCGAGGGTGGTCTGCTCCATGTTCGTCAGGCTCTGCTCGTAGCCGTCGACGTTGCTGTAGACGTCGGTGCAGACGTCCTCGGGGAGGGCGAGCTGGCTGGTGCGCAGCTTGTTCTCGGCCGACGTCGCCTCGGCGAGGCTGGCGTAGACCTCGAAGTGCATGTGCGGCCAGCGCCCGGAGTAGGCGGCCGGGAAGATCGTGGTGAACTCGACGCGGCCGTCGGCGTCGGCCTCCTGGACGCCGCGCAGGTAGTTCTCGTCGACGATCGACTCGGAGTACAACGAGTACTGGCCGTCGCGGTCGCAGTGCCACAGGTAGATCGCGGCGCCGGCCAGGGCGGTCGCGTCGTCGCCGGCGAGGTCGTAGACCTTGAGCCTCACCGTCGTGGGGACGCCGTCGGCGACCCCGGAGGCGTCGCCGAAGCTGGTGGTGATGTCGCTGCGCACGATGCCCGACTCGGTGAGCACGTTGACGCCGTTCGACCCGTCGCCCGGGTACGGGCCGGCGGTCTCCTCGGGGATCTCGCCCTCGGCGACCTCGACGCTCGAGTCGCCGCCCATCGCGCCGTCGGGCCCGCCGTCCGGGGGCGCTCCGCCGGGGCCGCCGGCCGCCGCGCCCGACGACGACCCCGACGACGAGGTGTCGGAGGCCGTGGTGGCGCCGTCGGCGGCGCAGCCGACCACCGCGACGGCGCCGAGGCCTCCGAAGAGTCCGAGGAGGCCGCGGCGGCCGAGGGAGCGCTGGCGCTCGACGATCAGGGGCAGGTCGTGGGAGAGGCCGAGGTCGTGGTCCTCGAGCTCGCCGTGGGAGTGGTGGGTCGTCATGCCCCGAGTCTGGGAAGCGCGGCTGTGCGTCTCCTGTGTCAGGGCCGTGAGTGGCTCACGAGTAGAACGCGGCGATGCGCTCCTTGTTGTTGGCCTCGACCACGTTGCGCTTGACCTTGAGGGACGGCGTGAGCTCACCGGACTCGATGGTGAGGTCGTCGCCGAGGATCTCCCACTTCTTGATGGTCTCCCAGCGGTTGAGCCGCTCGTTGAGCCGGTCGACATAGTCGCTGACCATCGCGTGCACGGGCTCGGACGCGACGATCTCGGCGTACGACTTGCCGCTCATGCCGTTCTCGTCGGCCCAGCCCGCCATCGCGTCGGGGTCGAGGGTGACCAGCGCGACGACGAAGTTGCGGTCGTTGCCGAACACCATGAACTGGCTCGCGTAGGGGCAGATCGCCTTGAACTTGGCCTCGATCGCGGGCGGCGCGATGTACTTGCCGCCGGAGGTCTTGAAGAGGTCCTTGATCCGACCGGTGATGGTGAGGAAGCCCTCGTCGTCGAGCGAGCCCTTGTCGCCGGTGTGCAGCCAGCCGTCGGCGTCGAGCGTCTTCGCGGTCTCGTCGAGGTTGTTGTGGTAGCCGGCCATGATGTGCGGGCCGCGCAGCAGCACCTCGTCACCCTCGCCGATCTTGACCTCGCTGCCGGGGAGAGGCGGGCCGACGGTGCCCATCTTGTAGTGGCCGGGGTGGTTGACCGTGGCGCCGGCGGCGTTCTCGGTCATGCCGTAGCCCTCGAGGATCAGGACGCCGGCCGCGTGGAAGAACGCCGCGATCTCGGGGTTGAGCGCGGCCGAACCCGAGATGAAGAACCGCACGCGGCCTCCGAAGCGGTCGCGCACCTTGCTGAAGACCAGCTTGTCGAACAGACCGTGCTGCAGCTTGAGCGGCAGGGGGACCGACTTGCCGGCCGCCGTGAGCTCGTCGACCTTCATCCCGACCGCGAAGGCCCGCTTGAAGATCTTCTCCTTCGCGCCGCCCTCGGCGGCGGTCATGGTGACGATCCGGGCGTGGGCCTTCTCGAAGATGCGGGGCGCGGCGCCCATGAACGTCGGCTTCACGACGCCGAGGTTGTCGACGATCTTGTCGACCCGGCCGTCGATGGCGGTGGCGAACCCGCACGCGAGCTGGGCCGAGAGCAGCACCTTGCCGAACGAGTGGGCCATCGGCAGCCACAGGAACTGCAGGTCGGACTCGTCGAGGATGTTCTGCACCTGGATCGCGGCGCCTTCGTAGACCCAGGCCCGGTGCTGCAGCCGCACCCCCTTGGGGCGGCCGGTGGTGCCGGAGGTGTAGATGAGGGTGGCCAGCGCATCGGCGGGGATCGCCTTCGCGGTCTCCTCGACGGCGTCGGGGTGCTCGGCCAGGTAGGCGTCGCCGAGCTCCGCCAGCGCGTCGAGGGTGATGACCCGGTCGCCGTCGGCCTTGCCGTCGAAGGTGATCACCTTGACCACCTCGCCGAGGTTGGCCTCCTGCTCGGCGAGCTTGGCCAGCTGGGCGTCGTCCTCGGCGAAGACGAAGCGGCAGGCCGAGTCGCTGAGGATGAAACCGGTGTCGTCGGCGTTGGTGCTCGGGTAGACCGTGGTGGTCGCGCCGGCGGCGCACATGATCGCCAGGTCGGCCAGGATCCACTCGTAGCGCGTGCCGGAGGCGATGCCGACGCGCTGCTCGGGCTCGAGGCCCAGCGAGAGCAGACCCGCGGCGAGGCGGCCGACCAGGTCGCCGGCCTGCTTCCAGGTCACCGACTCCCAGGACTCGCCCCGCGGGAAGCGGAAGGCCTCGGAGTCGGGCGAGACCCGCACCCGCTCGAGGAACTGGACCGCGACGTTCTGGGGAAGGTTGTCGACGAAGGACGTGTCGTGGTTGACGGGCTGATTGTCAGGCATGGTGCTCCTGGCTCTGGGCCGAGATCGGCAGGTCGATGCGACGTAACCTAGATCACGGCGTGTACTCGCCGGTAGGGATCCCCTGATCTAGGCCGAAGACCTCGCCGAACCACGACGACACCGTCACACCGGTGCCGGGTCGGTGCACCACCTCGATCGGGTCACCGGCCCGGACGGCGCCGGGCACGACGACCCGCAGGTAGGCGCCGGGGCGGCCGTCCTCGGCGAAGCGGCGCGCCCAGGCCCGCTCGTCGTAGCCGGTGCGCCCCATCCACGCCTTGAAGGTCTGGCAGGGCGTGCGGAACATGGTCACCTCGAGCACGACGTCGTCACCGACCCGCCAGCGCTCGCCGATCTCCGCGCCGTTGACGTCGAGCCCCTTCGTCGTCAGGTTCTCGCCGAACTGTCCGTCGGGCACGGCTGCTCCGAGTCGCTCGGCCCACCGGTCGAGGTCCTCGCGGGCGTAGGCGTAGACCGCCTTGTCGACCCCGCCGTGGTGGCGCCGGTTCGACACCTCGTCGCCGTCGAGCCCCAGCGGACCGACGTCGACCGGCCCGGGCACCGAGGTCTTGTCGATCGACGTGCGGCCGATCGCCGTCCAGTCGGCAGGTCGCGGACCCCCGACGTTGATCGAGAGCAGCAGCGACACAGGAGCATTCTGCCGGATCGGACCCAGCGCTCAGCGGAGGTCGTCGAGGGTGACCACGGCTGGCTCGCCGTCGTCGACGGCGATGATCGTCTCGGGCCCGGTCAGGACGTAGCGGTCGTCGTCGGTGGCGACGAGCTCTCCGTTCGCGGTGTCGACCCAGGCGATCTCGTCGTACTCGTCGTCGGGGAAGGTCGCGATGCCGCCGCCCACGTGGTCGACGCCGATGATCGAGGAGACGACGTCGCTGGTCCAGCGGACCTTGCCGGTCTCGACGTCGAGTCCACTGACCCGGTCGTCGGTGTCCTCGACGACGATGGTCCCTGTCGTGGGGTCGAAGCTGTCGTCGGCGAAGCCGAGGAAGAGGAACTCGGGCGCCGTCCACAGCGGCTGGAGGTCAGGCAGGGACAGCAGGGTCACGCCGGCGTTGTCGTCGACGAGAATCCGGTCGGGGCCCACCGGCATCCAGCTGCCGGCGGGCAGCTCGCCGCGCGGCTCTCCCGAGGGCGAGACGAGTGCGGACCCGTCGACGATGAGCTCGGGGTTGATCGGCTCGGGCTCCGAGCTCGCGATGCCGGTGAACGTGGCCGTGCCGAGCTCGTCTCCGGTCATGGTGTCGACGAAGGTCCACTCGGAGCTCTCCCGGACGCTGATCCCGAGGATGCCGATCCCGGTCTCGGTCGTCACCGTGGCGCCCTCGCCCTCGCGCACCCACAGCTGGGTGCCTGCCGCGTTGAAGCCGGCGTAGACCGTGGGTGGCTCGTCGTCGGGGTCGAGGTAGCGGTCCTGCCACTCGACCAGGACGACCGGATCACCCGACGGCGTGTCCTGGCACCGGGCCCGGTAGTTCCACGAGTCGCTCGGCTCCAGCGTCGCATCCGGCGGCAGGGTGACCGCCAGCTCGGTGACGGCGCCGGTCGCCGTGTCGACGACGGTCGGGGTCTCCCCCACCGGACCGTGCACGGCGATGCCGGCGCACACCGAGATGTCAGTGTCGTCGTAGGGGACGGCCCAGCTGAGGTCGCCGATCGCCGAGGGCGCGCCGGCTTCGCCGCCGTCGCGCCCGCCGCTGTCGCCGTCCTCGTCGTCCGAGCAGGACGAGACGACCAGGGTCAGGGCCGCGAGCACAGCGATGTGACGGAGGATGCGCATGCGACGATGCTGTCCAGTCGCGGGCCGTTCACACCCGCACCCGGGCCTCAGTCCTGCACCGCCTTGGCGATCGCGACGCACAGGGTCAGCCAGTCGTCGTCGCCGTCCTGGCCGGCGACCCGGTCCTCCAGCTCCCACATCGCGTTGTGCATCATCCGGACGACGACCCAGTCGCGGGCCCGGTCCTCGTCGAGCCCGGCCCCGTCGACCGTCGCCTGGAATCGACGCCGCAGACCGCCCCGGACGTCGCCCGCGAGCTCGTCCCAGCGGTTCCACAGCAGCGGCGCCACCTCGTAGTGCGGGTCGCCGCTCATCGGCTTGGGGTCGATCACCAGCCAGGGCTCGCGGTCGGCGGCGAGCACGTTCTCGTAGTGCAGGTCGCCGTGGATCATCAGGCCGTTGCTGGCCCCGTCGGCGACGAAGTCGCGGCCGAGCGCCACCGCCTGCTCGACGAGTCGGTGCGGCAGCGGCGCGCTGCGCGGCAGCCGCGACAGGTCGTCGGTCCAGCGCTCGACGTACGACGTGAGCGTGCGCAGCTGCGGCGGAGCCGGCACGTGCAGCCGGGCGTAGAACCCGGCGATGATCTCGCAGGCCTCGACGTCCCACACCTCGGTCAGGTCGGTGGTGTGGAGCCGTTCGAGCAGCATCGCCGACCGGCCCGGGTCGGCCCGCAGCAGCCGGACGGCGCCGTTCCCGTGCCAGTGCTGGAGGGCGAGGTGCTCGTGCTCGGCCTCCTCGTGCGGGAAGCCCACCTTGAGGGCCGCCGGCTCGTCGTCGGTGGTGCGGACCGGAAGCACCAGAGCGGCGTACCCGTGCAGGGGGGCGCCGTCGAGGCTCAGCTCCCAGTCGCGCAGCACCTCGTCGACGAGACGAGGCGCCCGGTCGAGCCACTTCTGCCAGCGGCCGGTCGGCTCGTGGTGCCCGAGCCACTCGGGCGGGAGCTGCACTACTTCTTGGGCTTGTCGCCGGCCGGGCCGCTGGTGGAGAGCGCGGCGATGAACGCCTCCTGGGGGACCTCGACGCGGCCGACCATCTTCATCCGCTTCTTGCCCTCCTTCTGCTTCTCCAGCAGCTTGCGCTTGCGGGTGATGTCACCGCCGTAGCACTTGGCGAGCACGTCCTTGCGGATGGCGCGGATGTTCTCGCGGGCGATCACCCGGGCGCCGATGGCGGCCTGGATCGGCACCTCGAACTGCTGGCGCGGGATCAGCTCCTTGAGCTTGCCGGCCAGCATCACGCCGTAGGAGTAGGCGGCGTCCTTGTGCACGATCGCGGAGAACGCGTCGACCGGCTCGCCCTGCAGCAGGATGTCGACCTTCACGAGGTCGGCGGCCTGGTCGCCGGAGCGCTCGTAGTCGAGCGACGCGTAGCCCTTGGTGCGCGACTTCAGGTGGTCGAAGAAGTCGAAGACGATCTCGCCCATCGGCAGCGTGTAGCGCATCTCGACGCGGTCCTCGGAGAGGTAGTCCATGCCGCCGAGGTTGCCGCGCTTCGACTGGCAGAGCTCCATGATCGTGCCGATGTAGTCGGACGGCGCCAGGATCGTGGCCTTGACGACGGGCTCGCGGACCTCGGCGATCTTGCCCTCGGGGTACTCGCTCGGGTTCGTCACCTCGACCTTGGAGCCGTCCTCCATCAGCACCTCGTAGACCACGTTGGGTGCGGTGGAGATCAGGTCGAGGTCGAACTCGCGCTCGAGCCGCTCGCGCACGATCTCCATGTGCAGCAGGCCGAGGAAGCCGCACCGGAAGCCGAACCCGAGCGCGCCCGACGTCTCGGGCTCGTAGGCCAGCGCGGCGTCGTTCAGCTGGAGCCGCTCGAGGGCGTCACGCAGGTTGGGGTAGTCGTCGCCGTCGATCGGGTAGAGCCCCGAGTAGACCATCGGGTTGGGGTGCTTGTAGCCGCCCAGCGGCCTCACTGGCGCCGTGGTGCTGGCTGGTGACGGTGTCACCGACCCGCGACTGGCGCACGTCCTTCACGCCGGTGATCAGGTAGCCGACCTCGCCGACCCCGAGGTCGCTGGACTTGACCGGCTCGGGGCTGATCACGCCGACCTCGAGCATCTCGTGGACGACGCCGTTGGACATCATCTTGATCCGGTCGCGGTGGCTGAGCTTGCCGTCGACCACCCGCACGTAGGTGACCACGCCGCGGTAGGTGTCGTAGACCGAGTCGAAGATCAGCGCCCGGGGCGGGGCGTCGGCGTCGCCGACGGGGGGCGGGGTCTGCGCGACGATCTCGTTGAGCAGCGCCTCGACCCCCAGCCCGGTCTTGGCCGAGGTCTGCAGGACGTCGCCCACGTCGCAGCCGATGATGCCGGCAAGCTCGGCGGCGTACTTCTCGGGCTGGGCCGAGGGCAGGTCGATCTTGTTGAGCACCGGGATGACGTGCAGGTCGGCGCCCAGGGCGAGGTAGAGGTTGGCCAGGGTCTGGGCCTCGATGCCCTGGGCGGCGTCGACCAGCAGGACGGCGGCCTCGCACGCCTCGAGGGACCGCGACACCTCGTAGGTGAAGTCGACGTGGCCGGGGGTGTCGATCATGTTGAGCACGTAGGTGCCCGGCTCGGCGCCGGCGGTGTTGTCGGCCGGCACCGTCCACGGCATCCGCACGGCCTGGCTCTTGATGGTGATGCCGCGCTCGCGCTCGATGTCCATCCGGTCGAGGTACTGCGCCCGGGCGGCCCGTGCGTCGACCACGCCGGTGAGCTGCAGCATCCGGTCGGCCAGGGTGGACTTGCCGTGGTCGATGTGGGCGATGATGCAGAAGTTGCGGATGATCGCGGGGTCGGTGTGACCGGGCTTCGGGGCGGCAGGCACGGGTGACTTTCGGTGGGCGGTCGAGGACTCGGGTGGGACTCGGGCGGTCTGCGTCCCCGATTCTTCCATCCGCCCACCCGGGGGCACGAACCCGCAGCGATCCGGACGCCGCGTTTTGGTGCGAGCCTCACCGGGCACGTGTCATGGCATGTCCACGTTCGCCCTCCAACCGGGCCACATGACCACGGCCGCCGAGGCGACCGGCTCCGTCGCCGACGACGCCCGGCGCAGCGACGGGTCCGACGAGCTCGCCGGTCTCGCCGGCGCCCTGCCCGGCACCACCACCGCCGACGTCTATCCCGAGCTCGGGAGTGCCTGGCAGACCGGCGTGCAGCAGTGGTCGACCGAGGTCGACCAGTTCTCGGCGAGCCTGAAGAGCATGACCTCCGACGCCACCACCACCGACGGGTCTGCCGCCGGCTGGCTGATGGGCCTGAACGACCGCGCCGGGTCCACGGGGGCTCCGTGATGGTCGCCTACGGAGACGTCAAGGACTGGAAGCCCGCCGCGGTCGGCAAGGCCGGTGACGACCTCAAGGGCAGCCTCGACCGGCTGGAGCGTGCCAACGACGACCTGCGCGCCAAGGCGGTGCCGGGCTCCTGGCTCGGGCTGAGCTCGGTGTTCGCGCGGGCCCGGCAGCGCCGGCTCGTTGCGACGATGGAGAGCCACCTCGAAGGTGGACGCCGGCTGCAGAGTGCGATCTTCAAGGCGGAGACCGCCGTCACCACCATCCGCGAGCTCGTCACCGACGTCGAGAGCGACGCTCGGGGCCAGGAGTTCGAGATCAGCAGCGACGGCACGGTCTCCGACGTCTCCGATCCCCCGACCTTCGTGTCCGTCAGGGCCGCGGAGGCCTACACGGAAGGCCGCACCACCCTGCGCGATGCCCTGGTCGAGCGGGTCCAGACCATCGTCGACAAGGCCTACGAGGTCGACAGCGCGCTCGTGCAGGCCCGGCCCGACGACGCCTTCAACGACGACGGTCCCCAGGGCGTCGTCGACCCCCAGGTGGCCCGCCAGTGGGAGTCGATGTCGGAGGACGAGCGCCGCGCCGTCATCGAGCAGATGGTGGAGGAGCTCGCCGACACCTACGGCCTCGACGACCCGAACATCGTGATCGAGGATCTCGAGGACCAGGACGGCGACGGCGTCGACGACAACCCCGGGACCAACTCGCACGGGTCGTGGTCGGAGGACGACCAGGTGCTCCGCCTCGACATCAACGACCTCGACGACCCCCACACCATCAACACCGTGGCCCACGAGGTGCGGCACGCGGCGCAGCACGAGCAGGTCCGCGACGCCAACCCCGGGGCGTTCGACCGCTGGCTCATCGACGCGGGACTGAAGGACGACCCGTTCAACCCGCCCCCCGGTGTCACCCGCGAGGAGGTCGAGGACTGGGAGGAGAACTTCGACAACTACATCGACGCCGACATCGACTTCGAGGGCTACGAGAACCAGCCCGTCGAGGCCGACGCGCGCGAGGCCGGCGACGCCTACGTCGACGGGCTGACGGCCGAGGAGCTCGAGCGGCTGCGGAGGGAAGCAGGATGACGACCACACGACGTTCCTCGATCGGCGAGCTGGCCGCCCGTTACGGACGCGACCGCGACGCCGGCTCCCTGCACGAGCTGCGCGAGGCCGTGCGGCGCTCGCCGAACTTCCGGCCCGACCTCGACGTCCCCGCTGCCACCGCACCGCTGCTGGCGCGCGAGGCCTACGACGACGTGGTCGGGCTCGTCGACGACCTGATGCCCGGTGCCTTCTTCAGCCCGGCCGCGCACGCCGTCCTCGCCGGCGCCCACGAGGCCGCCGGACGCCCCGACCGGGCGCGCAAGGAGCGCCGGATCGCCCAGCTGGCGATGGCCGCCATCCTCGGCTCCGGCGACGGCAGCGCCGATCGGCCCTGGGCCGTGCTCCGCGTGAGCGACGAGTACGACGTCCTGCGCTCCCAGGACCGTGTCTCCCGCCGGCAGACCCTCGTCACGCGAGACGGCCGCGACCTCGACCACCACGTGTGCGACGACGGCACCGAGGCCTGGTTCGACATCACGCCGCTGAGCCGACCGACGGCATGAGACGGCAGCGGCCAGTCCGGGTGGCCGGGCTCGCCCTGGTGGCCGTCGTCCTCGCCGCCTGCTCCTCGGACCCCGACCAGCCCGCCGCCGACCCCGTCTCGTCGGCCGGGACGGCCGGTGACCTCGAGCGGGTTCCCGGCCATCCGGTCACCCCCGACGCCGCCGCGATCAGCCCCGACGGAGCCCTCGTCGTGGCTCCCTGCACCGACGACCTCTGCCTGTGGACCACGAACGACGGCGCGCTCGCCCGCACCCTGCCGGGCGGTGACGTCGTGGCGTGGAGCCCCGACGGCGACCTGGTCGCGACGGCCACGACGTCCGGCGACCAGGCCGAGATCGCCCTCCTCGACCCGGACGACGGGCGGGCGGTGCGCACCATGCTCGGCCACGACCTGGCTCAGGTCACCGATACCGACCGGGGTGTCACCGCGCTTGCCTTCAGCCCCGTCGGCGCGGTCCTCGCCAGCGCCGCCGACGACGGCACGGTGCGACTGTGGTCGACCGACGACGGCGCCTCACTCGGTGTGCTCGACGTGGCCGGCGACCTTCCCGACGCCCTGGCGTTCAGCCCCGACGGCCGGCGCCTCGCCGTCGCTGCGCCCGACGTCCCCGTCGAGGTCTGGGACGTCGCCACCGCCGCCCAGACCGGCACCCTGGACGCCGATTCGCAGGGTGCCGTCGCGTGGAGCCCCGACGGGCGCTGGGTGGCCACGGGGACCCGGAGCATCGACGTCCCCGACCCCACGGTGCGCCTCTGGGACGCCGCCGACCTACGCGTTGCTCGCACCTTCCCCGGGCCGGTGCCGGCCGACCTGCTCGCCTTCGACCCGACCGGCGACGTCCTCGCCTTCTCGCGCAAGGACCGTGCCGCCGTCACCCTGTGGCCCGTCACCGGCGGCAGGACGCGGACGCTGACGGCCCGGGGCGATCCGCCGCGGGCCGTGCTGTGGGCGCCCGACGGCGGCTCGCTGTACGCCGTGAGCAGCAGCCGGGGCGTGCTGGAGTGGGACGTCGCGCGCGGCTCGTTCCGCGGCTCCTTCGAGGTGCCCCAGGCGTAGGGCCCGCAGCCGTTTCCCTGTGGTTCGGGGTGACGCCACCGCCCGTTCGTGTGCCTTCGCGAGCGTGTGGCCATGACTCCGGACTCCTTCGACCTCGACCGCCGCACCCTGCTGAGGGGGTCAGCCCTCTCGGCGCTGGCCGCCGGGCTGCCGGCCGCAGCCTCGTCCGCCGCCCCCGCCTTCGTGCGCTCGGGCCGCCCCTGGCTGACCCACGGCGTCCAGGCCGGCGACGTCCGCGAAGGGCGGGCGGTGCTCTGGAGCCGCGCCGACCGGCCGTCGCGACTCGTGGCCGAGATCTCCCGCGACCGGTCCTTCCGGCGCTCGGTCACCGTCCGCGGGCCGGTGGTGACGCCGCACACCGACCTGACCGGCGAGATCCCGCTGACCCGGCTGCCGTCGGGCACCGACCTGCACTACCGGATCCGCGCGGTCGACCTGCACGACCACCGCCGTGGCAGCCGCGCCGTCGAGGGCCGGCTGCGGACGGCGCCGGGTCGCCGCGACGACGTGCGGTTCCTGTGGTCGGGTGACATCGCCGGCCAGGGATGGGGCGTCAACCCCGACCTGGGCGGCTTCCGGATCGCCGACGCGATGCGCGCCCGCCACGCCGACTTCTTC
Source organism: uncultured Actinomycetota bacterium (assembly GCA_963825985.1). Taxonomy (GTDB): domain Bacteria; phylum Actinomycetota; class Actinomycetes; order Propionibacteriales; family Nocardioidaceae; genus Nocardioides. The sequence continues at coordinate 52,778 of CAWGVK010000025.1, forward strand.
CTGTGCAGCGGCGACAACGTGTACGCCGACGGCCCGGTCGTCGAGACCGTGCCGCTGCCCGACGGCACGACGTGGCGCAACGTCACGACCGAGGCCAAGTCGAAGGTCGCCGAGACGCTGGAGGAGTTCCGCGGCCAGTACCGCTACAACCTGCTGGCCGACAACTGGCGGGCCTTCCTCGCCGAGACCGCCCAGGTGTCGCAGTGGGACGACCACGAGGTCACCAACAACTGGTACCCGGGCGAGATCCTCGACGACGTCCGCTACGGCGAGAAGCGGGTCGACGTCCTGGCCGCGCGGGCCCGACGCGCCTTCCACGACTACGTGCCGGTCGCCGACATCTCGCCCGACCCGGACGGCCGCGTCTACCGCGTCATCCACTACGGCCCGCACCTCGACCTGTTCGTGCTCGACATGCGCACGCACAAGGACCCCAACACCACCGACCGCGAGCCGGCGCGGGACGGCGGCGTCCTGGGTCGGCGGCAGACCCGGTGGCTCCTCGACGAGCTGGGCCGCTCACGCGCGACCTGGAAGGTGATCGCCGCCGACCTGCCCCTCGGGCTCGTGGTGCCGGACGGCACCACCGCGCAGGAGGGCGTCGCCCAGGGCGACGCCGGCCGGCCGCTGGGGCGCGAGCTCGACATCGCCGACGTGCTGAGCGGGCTCAAGCGCCTCGGCATCCGCAACCACGTGTGGCTCACCGCCGACGTGCACTACACGGCGGCGCACCACTACTCCCCCGATCGCGCGGCCTACCAGGACTTCGACCCGTTCTGGGAGTTCGTGTCCGGGCCGCTGAACGCGGGCGCGTTCGGTCCCAACGCCCTCGACGGCACGTTCGGGCCGGTCGCCGACTTCGTGGCCGCACCTCCGGCCGCCAACGCCTCGCCCGCCGAGGGCTTCCAGTTCTTCGGCGAGGTGGAGATCGACGCCGCCAGCCGCGACCTGACCGTGACGCTGCGCGACGTGGACGGCGCGGGCATCTACAGCCGCACGCTCATCGCGCACCGCCGCTGAGTCAGTCACTCCGGCGAGGCCGCGACCTCCTTCATCTTGGCGATCGCGAAGCCCCAGCCCTGCTCGAGCGTCGGCTTCGGCGGGAGCGCGACCTCGTCGGGGTTGGTGACGACGTCGAGCAGCACCGGTCCGGGGTGGGCCAGGGCCTCGGCGACGGCGCCGTCGACGTCGTGCGGGTCCTCGACCCGGATGCCGTGCAGGCCGATCGCCTCGGCGACCCGGGCGAAGTCGGGGTTGTGCAGGACGGTGCCGAACTCCGGCAGCCCGACCTGCTCCATCTCGAGCTTGACCATGCCGAGGCGCCCGTTGTCGAAGACGACCAGCTTGACCGGGAGGTCGTGGGAGACGGCGGTGATCAGGTCGCCCATCAGCATCGACAGACCGCCGTCGCCGCAGAAGGCGACGACCTGGCGGGTCCGGTCCAGGGCCTGGGCTCCCAGCGCCATCGGCATCGCGTTGGCCATCGAGCCGAGGTTGTACGAGCCCAGGAGCCGCCGCGTGCCGCTCATCCGCACGAACCGCGAGAGCCACACGGTCGCCATCCCGGTGTCGGAGGTGAAGATCGCGTCCGGGGCTGCGTGCCGGTCGACGGCGGCCGCGAGCAGCTCGGGGCGGATCAGGTCGTCGCGGTTGTCGACCTTGCGACGCAGCAGGCCGACCCGCTTGTGGTCGTAGTCGGGGCTGGTGAAGTGGTGCCTGCCCGCCTCTCCCACTCCTCGTAGGCCTCGCGGGCGTCGTCGAGGTGTCCGCGCTCGGTCTTCTGCTCGAGCAGCGGCAGCAGCGCGTCCAGCCCGAGACGCGTGTCGGCCACGATCGCGTGGTCGACCGGCGTCCGGCGTCCGATGTGAGCACCGCGGACGTCGAGCTGCACGACGGTCTTCCCGGTGGGCAGGAACGCCGTGTACGGGAAGTCGGTGCCGACCAGGACCAGCACGTCGCATGAGGAGAACGCCTTGGCGGTCGCGGGGTTGCCGAGCAGACCGGACTGCCCGATCTCGAGTGGGTCGTTGCGGTCGTCGAAGCCCTCCTTGGCCTTCAACGAGAGCACCATGGGTGCGGCGAGTCGCTCGGCCAGCGCGCATCACCTCGCCGCGGGCCTCCCCGCGCACCGAGCCCGACCAGGAGCGTGACCGGGCCGGCCGGCGTTGATCGCGTCGGCGGCTGCCCTCACGGCGTCCGGGTCGGGCTGGGTCAGCGGGCTGCTGGGCCACGAACCTCGGCACCGGTGTGTGCTTGGGGAGGTCGAGGCCGCCCACGTCGCCGGGCAGCGTGAGCACCGCGACGCCGCGCTCCTGCAGTGCCGCGTTGCCCGGCCTGCTCGATCAGGCCGGGCAGCTGGTCGGTGCTGGTGCAGCGTCTCGCAGAACACGGCGACGTCGGCGAAGAGGACGTCGTTGTCGACCTCCTGGAAGAAGTCGGAGCCCATGTCCTCGCGCGGCACCTGGCCGATGATGGCCAGCACCGGGGTGCGTGACTTCTTGGCGTCGTAGAGACCGTTGAGGAGGTGGATCGCAGCCCGGGCCCCACCGTGCCCATGCAGACGGCGAGACCGCCGGTCAGCTGCGACTGGGCTGATGCCGGCGAACGCCGCGGCCTCCTCGTGGCGGACGCCGACCCACTCGACGCGGTCCTCGCGACGGATCGCGTCGGTCACCGGGTTGAGGGCGTCGCCGACGACGCCCCACACCTGGGTGACGCCGTGCTCGGCGAGGGACTCGATCAGGTGCTCGGCGACGGTCGGCATGCCCTCCACGGTGTCACGCGCCGCAACCCGCACGCCGCCTTCTCAGGGGTGACCGCTCACGGCGTGAAGCGGTCGGGGTCGGCGGCCTCCCAGTCGGCGCGCCAGCTCGCGGGCGGTGTGCCGAGCAGCGCGCCAGAGGCCAGGTAGTCGAACATCTCGGCGTACGACGCGATCGTGCCGTGGTCGATCCGGCGTCGGAGCATGTGCGGCTCGAGGTCGTCGAAGGAGTGCAGCCCCATCGAGGCCACGACCTTGAGCGCCGACTCGACGACCTCGCGCTGGTAGCTGGTCCACCCGCAGCGTCTTGGAGGGGACGTCGAGGGCGCGGGTGCGCTTGGGGTCCTGGGTGGCCACGCCGACCGGGCAGGTGTTGGTGTGGCAGGTCTGCGCCTGGATGCAGCCGACCGCCATCATCATCGCGCGGGCGGCGTTGGTGTAGTCGGCGCCCTGGATGATCCGCTTGACGACGTCCACCCCGGTCGCGACCTTGCCCGAGGCGCCGACCTTGATCCGGTCGCGCAGGCCGGCGCCGACCAGGGCGTTGTCGACGGTCATCAGGGCCTCGGTCAGGGGCATCCCGACGTGGTCGGAGAACTCCATCGGCGCCGCCCCCGTGCCGCCCTCGGCGCCGTCGACCACGATGAAGTCGGGAGTGACGCCCTCCTCGACCATCGCCTTGCAGATCGCCAGGAGGTCGACCCGCGAGCCCAGGCACAGCTTGAAGCCGGTGGGCTTGCCACCGGCCAGCTCGCGCAGACGCCCGATGAACGTCACCAGCTCGCGCGGCGTCGAGAACGTGCGGTGGTACGCCGGCGACACGACGGGTCTGGCCGAGCGGGACGTCGCGGGTCTCGGCGATCTCACGGTTGACCTTGGCGCCGGGCAGGACGCCGCCGAGGCCGGGCTTGGCGCCCTGGCTGAGCTTGAGGCTGACCATCTTCACCTGCGGGTCGGCCGCCTTGGCCGCGAACTCCTCCTCGTCGAACCCGCCGTCGTCGGTGCGGCAGCCGAAGTAGCCCGACCCGATCTCCCAGACCAGGTCGCCGCCGTTGCGGTGGTACGGGCTGATCGGCGCCCTCGCCGGTGTCGTGGGCGAAGCCGCCGCCCGCCGCGCCCTGGTTGAGCGCCTGGATGGCATTGGCGCTGAGCGAGCCGAAGCTCATCGCGCTGACGTTGAGCAGGGCCATGTCGTAGGGCTGGGTGCAGTCGGGGCCGCCGATCCGCACCCGCGGCGGCTCCGGCATCGGGTCGACGGGGCGGTGGAGTGCACGAGGTACTCGTAGCCGACGGCGTACAGGTCGCGCTCGGTGCCGAACGGCTGCTCCTCCTCGGTGCCCTTGGAGCGCTGGTAGATCGACGAGCGGGTGTTGCGGTCGTAGGGGCGGCCGTCGAAGTTGCGCTCGATGAAGTACTGCTGCAGCTCGGGGCGGATGCCCTCCATCAGGAAGCGGATGTGCCCGATCACCGGGTAGTTGCGCAGCACGGCGTGCTGCTTCTGCACCAGGTCGTGGACGCCGACGACCAACAGCACCACCGCGACCGCGAGCAGCAGGAACCAGCCGGGGCCGCCGATGGTGGCCGCGAGGGTCGCCACGGCGCCGAGGAACACCAGGACACCGAGCACGTAGAACCGCAGCACGGGTCGAGTTCTACCAGGCCGTGTCTGGATATTGCTGGTGGATGCCCGCGCCGCCTGCATTGCCGGACACGCCCAAGTCAACCCGTTCGCGGTGGCGGTGCCGCGTGGCCGAGGATGGGGCCGTGACCGCCCGCCGCCCCTACCCAGCGCCGGTCGGCCGGACCGCGCGTCGCCTCGAGTGGCAGCACCTGCCGCCGGGGTTGCGGGACGTCATCGAGGAGCGGATCGGGGCACCGGTGGCCGTGGCGCGCTCGCGGACCGGCGGCTTCACCCCGGGCTTCGCCTCGGTCCTGGTGGGCGACGACGGCTCGTGCCACTTCGTGAAGGCGGCGTCGGTCAAGGCACAGCGGCTCTTCGCCGAGTCCTACCGCGAGGAGGCACGCAAGCTCGTCGCCCTGCCCGCGTCGGTGCCCGCCCCCCGGCTGCTGTGGACCCACGACGCCGACGACTGGGTGGTGCTCGGCATCGAGCACGTCGACGGCCGGGCCCCGCTGCGTCCCTGGACGACGGCCGACCTCGACGCGTCCCTGGCGATGCTCGCGACGACGGCCGCGGCGCTCACCCCGCCGCCGTCGGGGCTGGCGCTCGACGACTTCGCAGCCGAGTTCGCCGACTGGCCGAGACACTGGGACTACGCGCTCTCGACGTTCGTGCTGCCGCACGGCGAGGAGGCCGCGGCGCTCGCCGCACGGTTCGCCGAGGTCACCGGCGGCGAGACGCTCGTGCACACCGACGTCCGCGACGACAACATCCTGATCACCGACGGCCCGGACGGCGGTCGTGCCGTGCTGTGCGACTGGAACTGGCCGGTGGTGGGCGCGGCCTGGCTCGACTCGCTGTTCCTGCTGATCGGTCCGTGCGGCGACGGCCTCGACGTCGAGGCGGTGCTGGCGACCCATCCCGCCTTCGCCGACGTGCCGGCCGAGTCGGTCGACATCGTGCTGGCGCTGGTCATCGGCTACTTCCTCAAGTCCGCCGACGACCCGGTGCCGTCGACGTCGCCGCACCTGCGTGACCACCAGCGCTGGCAGGCCGACGTGCTGTGGGACTGGCTCTGCGAGCGCCGCGGCTGGGAGACCGGGGAGTGAACCAGCCTCGAGCCGTGGGCCGGCGCGCGCCGTACGCCGCCATGCCCGCGCACGTGCGCGCCTGGGTCGACCGGACCCTCGGGTCGCCGGTGGTCGAGACCGCCGACCAGGTCGGCGGCTTCTCGCCGGGATGCGCGACGAGGGTGCGGTGCGCCGACGGCACCCGCTCCTCGTGAAGGCCGTGGGCGCTGGGCTCAACCCCGACAGTCCGACCCTGTTCCGGCGCGAGGTGCTGGCGCTCGGCCTGCTCGGCTCTCACCCGCTGTGGGCAGACCTGCTGGCTTCGTACGACGACGGCGACTGGGTCGCGCTCGTGCTCGAGGACGTCGACGGCACCCACCCCGACCTCGGGGACGACCCGGTGATGGCGCGGCTGGTCGAAGCCACCGACCAGCTGGTGCGGGTGATGCAGGAGCGCGTGCCCGCGCCCCCGGCGCCGTCGTCCGGCCCCGGCAACCCGCTGTTCCGCGAGGGGCTCACCGATCTCCGTGCCGTGTTCCACGGCTGGGCGAGCGGGCTCGATCATGCCCCCGAGATGCCGCCGGACCTGATCCCGAGCTGGGTCGTCGAGCGCACCGACGAGCTGCGCGCCGGGGTGGTCGCGCTCGCGGACGGCCCGACCGACCACCTGGTCCACTACGACATCCGCAACGACAACCTGCTCGTGCGCCCCACCGGCGAGATCGTGTTCCTCGACTGGGGCGCCTGCGGCGTCGGCCCCGACTGGCTGGATCCCCTGCTGGCGCGCCTCGAACGGGTGCACCTGCCCTGGTTCGACACCTCGCTGGCCACCTCTCCGGCGTTGGCGCGGGCCGGTGACGACGTCTGTCACCTCGTGGCTGGTCGGCGCCGGCTCGTTCCTCGCCTACCGCGCCCACACCGCCGTCGACGTGAACCTGCCGACCCTCGCCGACTTCCGGCGTCAGGAGTCACGCCGCTTCCTCGATGCCGCGGCTCGACGTCTGGGCCTGCCGCACGTTTTGGTCCGCTGAGCGCCCCACTGGTAACTTTGCACGTCGCGTGTCCGGCTGTCCCCGCCGAGCCGCACCCCATCATCTGACCAGCACCCAGCATCCGACGCGAAGGCAAACCCTGTGGCGAACATCAAGAGCCAGATCAAGCGCAACAAGCAGAACCTGAAGGCCCCACGAGCGCAACAAGGCCGTCAAGACCGGGCTGAACTCCGCCATCCGCAAGTTCCGCGAGGCCGCTGCGGCCGGCAACAAGGACGAGGCCGTGACCCTCGGCCGTCAGGCCAACAAGATGCTCGACAAGGCCGCGTCGAAGGGCGTCATCCACAAGAACCAGGCCGCCAACCGCAAGTCGGCGATCTTCGAAGACCTCCGCGTCGCTCTGAGGCTGCTCTTTCCTGACCTGCTGGTCACCAGCCCGACCCGCTGCCCGCCTGGGGCAGCGGGGGGTCAGAGGCTGTTTCAGCGGACGTCGCGCAGGGCGGCGACGGTGAGCACGAGCCGCTCGAGGGCGTACGACGCGTCGCTGGCGGCGCCCTTGACGTCGGCGTCGGCCTGGGCGACCACCCGGATGGCCCGCGCCAGCCCGGACTCCGACCAGCCCTGGGCCTGGCCGCGCAGCGTCTTCAGCTTCCACGGCGGGACCCCGACCTCGCGGGCCAGGTCGGCGTCGCGCAGCCCCCGCACGGCCCCCTTGTAGCGAGCCAGTCCGCGGGCGCTGCCGGCGAACGCGGAGGGTGACCAGGACCGCGGCCGTGCCGTTGTCGAGGGCCCAGCGCAGCTCCTCCAGCGCTTCTGCTCGCGGTGACCCGAGAAGGCGTGGTCGGCCACGGCGAACGACTTGGCCTCGGCCCGGCCGCCGAAGTAGCGGGAGACCTTGTCGGCGCTGAGCCGCTCGCCGGGGAAGTCGTTGGTCAGCTGGTGGGCGGCGGCCGACAGCGAGCGAAGGTCCTGGCCGA
>CAWGVK010000026.1:0-136745 GCA_963825985.1 uncultured Actinomycetota bacterium
GGGCGAACAGCACGATCACGACGAAGGTGACGACCGAGGTGACGATCGATCCGAGCAACGGGGCGCCGGCATGGTTGACCCGGTCGAGAGCTCGGGGCAGCACGCCGGCACGACCCATGGAGAAGAAGTACCGCGCGGCAGAGTTCTGGAAGGCGAGCAGGCCTGCGAACAGGCTGCTGAGGACCAGCCAGCTCATCACGTCGGCCAGCCAGCTGCCGACGTACTCGTCGGCCACCGAGAAGATCACCGCTGCGGAGTCGGCGAGCGGGACGCCGTCGATGGCGGAGCGGTTGGCTGCCTCCTCGACCACGTTGGCAGCGCCCAGCGCCGAGACCACGGCGAACGTGGTGACCGCGAACAGCACCGTGATGAGCGTGACAGCCACGTACGTCGCCATCGGGACCGTCCGCTTGGGGTCCTTGGACTCCTCGCCGTAGATGGCCGTGGCCTCGAAGCCGATGAAGGAGGCGAAGGCGAAGGCCAGCGCGATGCCCGCGGAGCCGGTCAGCCCACCGACGAGGATGTTGTTGGGTGCGAAGGACGCGCCGAAGTCGAAGCCGTCCGGGCCGCCACCCTGGAAGATCACCGCCAGCGACACCAGGGCCAGCGACCCGATCTCGAGCAACATCAGCACCCCGAGGACCTTGGCGCCGACATCGACGCTGAAGGCAGACAACCCGAGCACGATGACCCAGGCAATCAGCGCCCAGGCCCACCAGGACAGGTCGATGCCGAGCTTGGCGTCCATCTGGCCCGCCATCACAGCGCCGAAGAAGCCGTAGATGGCCAGCTGGATCGCGAGGTAGGCGACCAGGGAGACATAGGCGCTGCCGACACCCGGACCGATACCCAGCCCGCGCCCGACATAGGCGAAGAACGCGCCGGCGTTGGTGACCCGTTGACTCATGGCGGCGTACCCGACGCTGAACAGGAGCAGCACGATGCCGGCCGCCAGGTAGGCGCCCGGGACGCCGGCGCCGTTGCCCAGCACGATCGCGACCGGCAGGGCGCCAGTCATGCCGACCATGGGGCTGGCCGCGGCCACCACGTAGAACACGATGCCGACCACACCGAGGCGGCCTACGTGCAGTGACGTCTCTTCGGTCTGCGGTGGGGCGGGAGGCAGGCTCACGGTGGTCTCCATTAGATCGTACGGACCCGAACGAATATTGCAGTGAGGGTCGCAGCGATTGCCCGCGGTGTCAATAGATCGCGCTGAGCGTCCTTCGGGCTCCTCACGGCCCCCCGAGTCCGATCGACGAGCTACGCGCCCATCTGCCGGCGAGCCTGCACGCCCTCAGGCCTGCTAGACTCACGCGCGGCGGGATTCCGCACGCAGGTCGGGCATGCCGTGACGCAAAGTCGAGCCCAAAGTGAGCCATAAGGCGGGTTGGCGGAGGTCGACGGCGTTATCGCGCATCGCTCCGCAAAGGCCGCCCATGTGCTCTCTGCATGTTCGGTACGAGCGCCGACGAAGCCGAAGAGACTGACCACGCGCGCCCGCCCGCCAAGACATCGACTAAGCTTGTTCTGCACCTCGAAGGCCAGCAAACTAGCCAAGGAATCCCGTGACCATCTTGACGCGCCTCGTGCCCCGCGACCTATCGCCGTTGCGATCCGACCTCGAGCCGCTCCGCCAACGACCCAGAGGTCGTGGCCAAAGCGCCGCCGAAGAAGGACGTCCACGCCGGGCTCGGTTCGTGCCCTGATATCCTCTGCGTGTCCAGTATTCGTGTACGCGATCCTCGGACAGCCGTAGTGCCACGGGCCGTGACCAGAGCCGTGCGCCGGCTGCTTACTGATGCGGACAAGCAGCGGCGAAGAGACGCCAAAGGCGGCTTCCGGATCTCCTCCGAAAACCGCCTCTGACCTGCTACTTCACTTGGTAGCGGGGGCAGGATTTGAACCTGCGACCTCTGGGTTATGAGCCCAGCGAGCTACCGAACTGCTCCACCCCGCGTCGCTGAACAGAACGTTACCGGGTGGGGGTGGCGGGACTCAAATCGAGGTCAGTCGCCCGCCGGTGCGGCCGCCGAGCCGTCCTCGGCTGCGGGATCGGCCGCGGGGTCGGTCGCGCCCTCGGAGGGAGTGTCGGTGCCGTTGCGTGCGGCGATCCGGTCGCGCAGGGTCGCCACGCGGTCGAGCGCAGTCTGCGCCTCATCGACCTTCTCCTGGTAAAGCCCCAGGTCGTCGTTGACAAGGGCATCCTGGGCCGCCGCGAGGGCGTCCACCGCCTCGTCCACCGCGACGTCGAGCTGCGCCTGAAGGGTCTGCTGGTTCGGCGGATTCTCCGGCGGGTCGGTCCCGGGCGGGTCGGTATCGGGCGGGTCGGTATCGGGCGGCGTGGTGGAGCCGCTTCCAAGCACCGTGCGGAAGGCCTCGTCCGCGGTGTCGCCGATGGCGACGTCGTTGCCGTACTTGACCAGCACCCGCCGCAGCTCGGGATAGCTGGCATCGGAGGCCTGACGGGAGACGTAGACGGGCTGCACGTACATCAACCCGTCACCGACCGGCAGCGTCAGCAGGTTGCCGTAGGTCACGTCGGCCTCGGAGTTGATGAAGGGGAGCAGCTCGCCCCGGATCGTGTCGTCGGACTGGAACTCGTTGGCCACCTGGCCAGGGCCCTGGATCTGCTCACTCTCGTTGTCGTCCTCGGCGCCCTCGATCTCGCGCACCCGGATCGTGCCGTAGTTCTCGTTGTCCGCGGAGGCGTCGGAGTCGACGGAGACGAACGAGGCGAGGTTCTGACGGCCGTAGGGCACGTAGACCGAGCTCAGGGAGAACGTCGACGAGGCGCCGTCCTGCACGAACAACCGGTACGGCGCCTGGAACGTGCCCGGCTCCTGCGGGTCGGTCGGAACCTCCCAGCGGTCGTTGTTCTGGTACCAGTCGCTGGCGTTGTCGACGTGGTAGCGCGCGTACTGGTAGCGCTGCACCTTGAACAGGTCCTCGGGGTAGCGCACGTGCTCGAGCAGCTGGTCCGACATCTCGCTCTTGTCCTTGACGGTGTCGGGGAACGCCCCCATCCAGGCCTTGAGCATGGGGTCGTCCTCGTCCCAGGCGTAGAGCGTGACCTCGCCGCTGTAGGCGTCGACGGTCGCCTTGACCGCGTTGCGCATGTAGTTGATCTCGTCGGTGGGCAGGGTCTGCAGGCCGGTGTCGACCTGCAGGGCGTCCTGGATCATCGACTCGAACGACGCGCGCTGGGCGTTGGGGAACCGGTCGGTGGTCGTGTACCCGTCGACGATCCACTGGATCTTTCCGTCGACGATCGCCGGGTAGGCGTCGGAGTCGACGGTGAGCCACGGCGCCACCTTCTCGACCCGCTCGGCCGGCTCGCGCTCGTAGAGCACCTTGGAGTTCTCGTTCACCCGACCCGACAGCAGGAAGTTCGGCTCACCGAACTTGATCGCGAACATCAGCTGGTTGAACGTGCTGCCCACCTGGGCGTCACCCGGGCCGTCGAACGTCGTCGACGTCCCGAGCTCGGAACCCGGCGTCGGCAGGTTCAGCTCGACGTCGTTGTCGGAGTCGTCGGGACGCCCGACCACCGAGTAGTCGGGGCTCAGCTCGCCGTAGTACACCCGGCTCTCGAAGTCGCCCAGCTCCTCGGACAGGTCAGCTTCGCCGGTGTTGATGCCCTGCGCCCACTCCAGGCGCCCCGACGAGACGGACTCCTCGCCCTCTCCGGAGGTGTCGTCCTGGATCTCGTTCGCCTTGTCGCGCTGGTTGGCGTAGGCGGCGATGATGCCGTTGCCGTGCGTGTACACGGTGTGGAGGTTCGACCAGTTCTGCGACTCCTCGCTCAGCCGGCTCTGGTTGAGCTCGCGAACTCCGAGCACCAGTGCCCGCTCCTGGCCGTCGACGGCGTAGCGGTCGACGTCGAGCACGTCGGGAACCGAGTAGAAGGTCGAGTCCTGCTGGATGTTCTCGAACGTCGGCGACACCTGGCCGGGGTCGACGAGCGGCACGGTGCTGAGCAGCGGAAGCAGCGCGCTCGGGTCGTCGGGCGCGGCGGTGCCCGGGCTGTAGGACTCGCTCTCGACGCGCTCGAGGTCGTAGGCGGTGCGCGTGGCCTCGATGTTGCGCTGGATGTAGGGCTCTTCCTTGTCGGCCTCCGACGGCTTGACCTGGAACTGCTGGACGACGGCCGGGAAGATCATCCCGATCAGGATCGCCGAGAGTGCGAGCAGCGCGAGACCCACCGAGGGCAGCTGCCAGGTGCGTCGCCACACGTTGAGGAAGAACAGCACCGCGCAGATCACCGCGACCGCCATCAGGATGTTCTTGGCCGGCAGGACGGCGTTCTCGGCCGTGTAGTTCATGCCCGTGAACAGGGAGTTCTTCTGGGTCACCAGGTCGAAGCGGTCGAGGTAGTAGTCGACGCCCTTCGCGAGCACGAACAGGCCGAGCAGCACCGAGATCTGGGCCTGGGCCGCGCCCGACAGCTTGTCGCGGGTGTTCTGCAGGCGGATGCCGCCGTACAGGTAGTGGACGACGAGCGCCGCGATCAGCGCGATCACCATCGTCGCCATCACGAAGTCGACCACGAAGTGCCACCACGGCAGGTGGAAGACGTAGAACCCCATGTCCTTCTCGAAGTAGGGGTCGTTGATGTTGAAGTCCTGGGCGTTGCGCCACAGCAGGTAGGTGCGCCAGTGGCTCATGCCCGAGGCGCCGGCGAAGGCGCCGACGACGACGCCGATGCCGATCACGAGCCAGGTGCGGATGGGGGTGACGACGTCGCGGTAGCGGTCGAGGTTCGTCTGCTCGCGCGACGAGGGCCGGAACAGCGGCCGGAAGCGGTAGGCGAGGTAGATGTTGACGGCCACCGCGCCGCCGAGCAGCACACCGAAGGCGAGGAACAGCCAGATCCTGGTCCAGAGCAGGGTGCTGAACACCTGGCCGTAGCCGGCAGACTGGTACCAGAGCCGGTCGGTGTAGATGGACGCGAACCCGGTGAGCAGGAAGATCGACAGGACCAGGACGACGGCCGTGATCAGCAGTGCCCGGGAACGGCGTGGCGCCGTCCGGGTGGGCGCTGTGGCCCGCGGGTCGTCGTCGAACAGCTCGCTCACGGTGTCTCCTCCAGCGGTCCGTCAGGAGCCGCCTCGTCATTCTCGTCCATCGGTTCGTCGGTCAGGGTCGCGCCCAGCAGGGTGAGCAGGCCGGGCACCAGGTCGATGCCGCCCACCACCGAGGTGTCGTCGTCGTGGGCCCGCATCCGCAGCGCGCAGTACGTCGAGCCGGTGCGGGTCGCGCCGGCGACGATCCGCACCTCCTGCCGGTCGGGGTGCTCGCGCGCGAACGCCCTCGCCGCGACCGGGTCGGCGGGCAGCTCGTCGTCGGAGCCGGGCGGCAGCACCAGGCGCTCGACGACGGCGGCGCAGCCGGTGACGCCGTCGGGCCAGACGATCGACTCGAGCACCTGCTCGAGGGGGGCGGCCGGGTCGAGCTGGTCCTGCTCGACCGCGGTCAGCGACCCGCGCTCGGCGGCGTCGTCGAGGCCCATCGCCGCCGCGAGGGCCGGCTCCTGCACGACGAGGCTGGCGGTGTCGACCAGCGCGTAGAGCCGGGCCGGCTGGTCCCATCCCGACTCGGAGATGTGCCCCTCGATCTCGAGCACGGCCGAGGCCAGCGCCGGGTCTGCATCGAGATCGCCCCAGCGGGGGTCGTCGGTGAGCGGATCGTCCATCAGCCGGTGGCCTCGAGGATCTCGTCGGCGTCCTCGCACGACGGCAGCTCGGCGTCCGGGTCGTCGGCGTACGCCTCGAGCGCGACCCGGACGTCGTGCATCGTCTCGGCCATCATCAGCCGCATGTCGCCGTGGTCGGCCTGCAGCGCGTCGGCGCAGTTCTCGACCGGGACCAGGAACAGGTCGGCGCCGTCGTCGCGGGCGCCGGCGATCTTCTGCTGGATGCCGCCGATCGGCCCGACGCTGCCGTCGGGGAAGATCTCGCCGGTGCCGGCGACGGCCCGCCCACCGGTGAGCGAGCCCTCGGTGAGGGTGTCGTAGACGGCCAGGGAGAAGACGAGACCCGCGCTGGGGCCGCCGATGTTCGGCGAGATGTTGATCTTCACCTCGAACGGGAACTTGTAGTCGGCCACCTCGGGGGTGATGCCGATCAGCGTGCGGCCGTCCTCCTCGACGGGCGTCACCTGCACCGTCTGCTGCTTGCCGGCACGGGTGATGCCGATCGCGATCGGTGTGCCGGGGGTCGCGGCGTCGACGAGCTCGACGAGCTCGCGGGCGTCGTCGACCCGCTCGCCGTCGATGGTGCGGATGACGTCGCCGATCTTCAGCACCTTCTCGGCGGGCAGGCCCTCGCGGAAGTCGACGACCTGCAGCACCTGAGGGACGTCGATGTCCATCTCGCCCAGGGCGATGTCGATGGCGACGTCCTGCGAGGTCGTCATCTGCTGCTGCCCCTGCGCCTCGTTGCTCTCGGGGGTCTCGTCGGGAGAGTGCACCGCGTCGTAGGGGTAGACGGCGTTGTCGCCGTCGAACCAGGTCGCGACGAGGTCGACGAGGTTGGTGCCGACCTCGTCGGCGGAGGCGGCCGGGGGCGAGACCCGCACCGTGGTCATCCGCAGCTCGCCGTTGTCGGGATAGACCTCGGCGCCGTCGACCTGGACGATCTCGGCCCCGTCGTCGTCGTCGCCGAGGACGTCGAGGGTGCCGCCCGCCTGGTAGGTCGCGTAGGGGAGCCGGGCGATGCCGGCGAAGAGCAGCAGCGCGAGGATCGCCGGCACGGCGACGCACGCGGCGATCAAGCGCTGGCTCATGGCGCAAAGCCTCTCATCCGCCCCAAGTTCGCAAGCGTGCGGGCGCTACGCGTCAGGACGCGCGACGGTCCTCGTGTGGTGCGGCGACGCCTCCCGCCACCGGCCGCGAGGGACGGACGGCGACCCCGGTGCTGCGGTCACGTGGCGTGTGCGGGACGGCATACCCCGGAACCGGGCGTCGGCGTCGCCGTGCGGTGCCGTCGAGCACGGCCCCCATCCGGCGCAGTGCGACGTCACGGTCGACCTCACCACGGCCCTCACGCCCCAGCCACGACACCCACACCATCGCGGTCAGGGTGACCACGAGGGGCGGGACGAGCCAGAGCAGGACCATGACCCGAGGGTAGGTCGCGGTTTCCGAGAACCCGCGCAGGCGCTACGGCGTGCCGACCCACTCGTCGGTGCCGTCGGCGAAGACCTGGTGCTTCCAGATCGGCACCCGCTCCTTGAGCGTGTCGATCAGGTCACGGGACGCATCGAACGCCGTGCCGCGATGGGCGGCGGCGGTGCCGATGACCACCGCGAGGTCGCCGATGCCCAGGCGGCCCACCCGGTGGACGGCGGCGACGCCGTGGACGTCGTGGCGCGCGGCCACCTCCTCGCACACCTCGCGGAGCCGGTCGAGGGCGGTGGGGTGGGCGGTGTAGTCGAGCCCGGTGACGCTGCGGCCGCCGTCGTGGTCACGCACCCGGCCGACGAAGAGAGTGACGCCGCCGTCGGCGGCCTCGTCGAGCGAGGCGAGCACGTCGTCGACGGCGAGCGGGGTGTCGCGGATCTCGACGAGGCGGACGGCGGGACGGGTCACCCAGCACACACTAGACATTGTCGTCACGGCGTACCGTGGCCGCATGAGCAACACTCCTGGCGACGGGCCGGACGACACCCCCGACGAGCAGCCCAACCCCTTCAAGGGCACGCCGTTCGAGCAGTTCTTCTCGGGGGGCGGTATGAACCTCGGGGGGATGAACCTGAACAACATGGGCGGCATGCCCGACCTCGGGCAGCTCTTCGGACAGCTGCAGTCGATGATGCAGCCCTACGACGGCGCCCTGAACTGGGACGTCGCCGTCGACATCGCCCGCAAGAGCGTGGCCCGCGAGCCCGACCCGTCGCCGTCGTCCAAGCAGGCCGACGCCGTCGCCGACGCCGTCCGGCTGGCCGACCACTGGCTCGACGAGGCCACCGAGTTCCCGTCGGGCGTCACCTCCACCGCGGCGTGGAGCCGCGCGGAGTGGATCGTCGGCACCCTCGACGTGTGGAAGGTGCTCGTCGAGCCGGTCGCCGAGCAGTCGGTGAACGGGCTCAGCGGCGCGCTGCCGCCCGAGGCCGCCGCGCAGGCCGGGCCGCTGCTCGGCATCCTCGGCAAGGCGGTCGGGGCGATGCTCGCGACCCAGGTCGGCTCCGGGTTCGGCGAGCTGGCCGGCGAGGTGCTCACGGCCTCCGACATCGGGCTGCCGCTCGGCGCCCCCGGCAAGGCCGCGCTGGTCACGGCCAACGTCGCGGCGTTCGCCGACGGGCTCGACGTCTCCGAGGACGACGTCGTCCTCTACCTGGCGCTGCGCGAGGCTGCCCACCAGCGGCTCTTCGCCCATGTGCCGTGGCTGCGCGAGCACCTCATCGGCGCCGTGACCGACTACGCGCGAGGACTGGAGATCAACACCGAGAGCCTGCAGCAGCGGATGGAGGAGCAGCTGCGCGGCATCGACCCCAGCAACCCCGAGTCGCTCCAGCAGCTGATCGAGGGCGGCATGTTCGAGATGCCCCGGTCCCCCGCCCAGTCGGCCGCCCTCGAACGCCTCGAGATCGCCCTGGCGCTCGTCGAGGGCTGGGTCGACGAGGTCGTCGGCCAGGCCACCCACGAGCGGATGCCCGCGGCCGCCAAGATGCAGGAGGCCGTACGCCGGCGCCGGGCCGCCGGCGGTCCCGCGGAGCAGACCTTCGCCTCGCTCGTCGGACTCGAGCTGCGGCCGCGCCGGCTGCGCGACGCCTCGACCCTGTGGGCCTCGCTGCGCACCCGGCAGGGCACGGAGGCCCGCGACGGCGTGTGGCTGCACCCCCACCTGCTGCCGACCTCGGCCGACCTCGACGACCCGCTGGGCTTCCGCGAGGAGGCGGCGGCGCCCGACACGCTCACCGAGGACGACTTCGACGCCGAGCTGCGCAAGCTGCTCGAGGGCGACAAGCCGGACGCCGGGCCAGACTCCACAGAGGAGTGAGCGACCTCCACGCCGACGCGCTCGCGGTCCTGCGGGCGTGGGAGCCGCCGACGCCCGGGCAGGGCGACCTGCGCGAGCGGTACGTCGCCTACCTGTCGTCGCACCCCGACGCGATGACGCGGGCCTGCCGCCCCGACCACCTCACGGCGAGCGCCCTGGTCTTCGACCACGACCGCACCCACGTGCTGCTCACGCTGCACGCGAAGGCCCGGCTCTGGTTCCAGTTCGGCGGCCACCCCGAGCCGGGCGACCGCACTCTCGCCGGCGCGGCGCTGCGCGAGGCGCTCGAGGAGTCGGGGCTGGCGGCGTCCGACCTCGAGCTCGACCCGCGGCCGGTCCTGCTCGACGCCCATCCGGTGCCGTTCTGCGGGTCGGGTGACGGCGTCCACCACCTCGACGTGATGTTCGGCGCCGTGGCCCGCGCGGGTGCGACGTACGCCGTCAGCGAGGAGTCGCTCGACGTCGCCTGGTGGCCGGTCGACGCGCTGCCGAACCACGAGCTGGTGCCGTTCGTCGCGCTCGCCCGGTCGGTGGCTCAGTCGTCGGGCGGCGGCGTCACCGACGACGCCTCCGACCAGCCCAGCAGGTAGCCCTTGGCCTTCTCGGCCCGGGGGTAGCGGTCGACCCAGGCCCAGAAGCTGGCGTCGTGGCCGGGCTCGAGCAGGTGCGCCAGCTCGTGGACGAGCACGTAGTCGACGACCCAGCCCGGCATCGTCCGCAGCCGCTCCGAGAGCCGGATCGTCCGGTCGCCGGGCGTGCACGAACCCCACCGGGAGTTCTGGTTCGACACCCACCGCACCGACCCCGGGGTGGCCAGCCCTCCGAGGTACTCGTCGCTCAACGCCGAGGCGCGGCGCATCAGGTCGTCGTCGGAGAGCCGGGTCTTGCGCTCGGACCGCTCGACCTTGGCGACCATCTTCTGCACCCACTCGGCCTCGTCGACCTTGCTGAAGGACGCCGGGATCAGCACCACGATCCGGTCGCCGTCGCGGTAGGCCGACACCGTGCGGCGACGGCGCTTGGAGCGTCGTACCTCCACCTCGGGCTGGGCCATGGGCTCAAACTACTTCCGGGCCCACTCCAGCAGGCGCTCCCGCGGCCAGGTGTTGACGATCCGGTCGACGTCGATGCCGGCTTCCTCGGCGCGCTCGCAGCCCAGCGCCACGAAGTCGAGCTGCCCGGGCGCGTGCGCGTCGGAGTCGATCGAGAACACGCAGCCGGCGTCGACGGCGACCGCGAGCAGCTCGGTCGGTGGGTCGCGGCGCTCGGGTCGGGAGTTGATCTCGACGGCGACGTCGTGCTCGGCGCAGGCCTCGAAGACGGCCTTCGCGTCGAACGTCGACTGCTTGCGCATGCCGCGGTTGCCGGTGACCAGGCGGCCGGTGCAGTGGCCCAGCACGTTGGTACGCCGGTTGCGGACCGCCCCGATCATCCGCTTCGTCATCGGCCCGGCGTCCATGGCGAGCTTGGAGTGCACGCTCGCGACGCGGAGGTCGAGCTGGGCGAGCATCTCGTCGGTCTGGTCGAGCGAGCCGTCGTCGAGGATGTCTACCTCGATGCCCTTGAGCAGGGTGAAGCCCCCACCCAGGTGCACGTTGACCGCCTCGACGACGCCGAGCTGGCGGGTCAGGCGCTCCACGCTGAGCCCGCGGGCGACCTTGAGCCGGGGCGAGTGGTCGGTGAGCACCAGGTAGTCGTGACCGAGCTCCATGGCGGTCATCGCCATCTCCTCGATCGGCGAGCCGCCGTCGCTCCAGTCGGAGTGGGAGTGGCAGTCGCCGCGCAGCGCCGCCCGCACCACCGCTCCCCCGTCGGTCAGCGGGCCCGCGTGCTCGGCCTCCAGGGCTGCGAGCCGCTCGGGCAGCTCGCCGCGCACCGCTGCCGCGATCACCTTCGCCGAGCTGGCGCCGACCCCGGGCAGGTCGGTGAGGGTGCCGGTCTCGACCGCGCGGACGACGTCCGCCTCGGGCATCGGCAGGATCGTGGCCGCCGCGCCGCGGAACGCCTTGACCTTGTAGGTGTCCTCCCGGGCGCGTTCGAGCAGGAACGCGATCCGGCGCAGGGCCGCGACCGGCCCGTGCTCGTACTCCCCGACGTGCTGGCTCATGTATTTCTTTCCTCCACAGGCGGTGGACGACCATCACCGCTGGTCAGAGCAGCGTACGGCCCCCCGGTCCGTCGTTCGTCCACAAGGTCTACACACCTGCGGAGGCCGGTTCTCCACGGATCCCACCGGTTCTCCACAGGCCTGTCCACAAGGTCGTCCACAGGCGGGGACCGCAGCACGTTGACCGCACCCTCACGCGTCTCTAGCGTGGCAGACAGCTGGCCCCCGGGCCGCCGAGTGACACTCGCAAGGGGAAGGCAAGTGTCGTGAACGCGGTGCGGGGGCCATCTCCGTCTCCCCGTCAGCGGCCCTCGAATACCGGGGGACGCTTCTCGCGGGTGGCCCGGATGCCCTCCTGCAGGTCGGACGTCGCCAGGGTGATCGGCTGGGCCATCGCCTCCCACTGCAGGCACGCCTCCACGTCGGCGTGTCCACCGTCGGCCAGGGCGAGCTTGGTGAGGCGGCTGGCGATCGGGGCGGTGGCGGCGATCCCGGCGGCCGTCTCGAGCACGGCATCGAGGAACGTGTCGGGGTCGAGGACCCGCGAGACGAGCCCCAGGCGCAGGGCCTCGTCGGCGTCGACGATCCGCCCGGTGAGCATCAGGTCGCGGGCCGCGGCCTCCCCCACGACGTGCGGCAGCAGGTAGGTCCCCGCCATCCCGGGGTGCATGCCGAGCTTGACGAACGGCACCCCGAGCTTGGCCCCGGAGGCGGCGTAGCGCAGGTCGCAGGCCAGCGCGACGCACAGGCCGGCACCGATGGCGGCGCCGTTGAGCGCGGCGATCGTCGGAACCTCGAGCCTGCGGATCGACAGCCACGCCCGGTAGAAGCCGATCATCCGGGTCCGCAGCCGGTCGACGCTCGCGTCGGGCTCGCCGGCGATCCAGCTCGTGTCACCGCCGGAGCAGAACGCGCTGCCCTCACCGGTGACCACGACGGCGCGCAGGGTCGGGTCCGCGGCCAGCTCGTCGACCGCCGCGACCCACGACGCGGTCATCTCCTCCGACATCGCGTTGCGCATCGCGGGGTTGTCGAGAACGAGCAGGGCCACGCCCTCGGAGGGGCGCTCGAGGCGCAGGTGGGTCCGTTCGGGCATGTTCCGCACCCTACTGACGCCCCTCGGGCCGCTCAGACTGCCCTGACGGCGCGCCGCTCGCGTTCGCACACCCCGCGGCGCGCCTGGCGTAAGGTCACAGTCGCCCAGCGGTAGCGCCGGGCTTCCGGCGGGCTTCCCCGAGGTCCCCGCCGCGGCAACCACGGACCGATGACATCAAGGGCAAGGAGGCCGTCATGGCGGAGACCTGGAGTGGCGAGTTCTACTGCGTGAAGTGCAAGGAGAAGCGCGAGGCTGAGGGCGAGGTGAGGGTGAACGACAAGGGCACCCGCATGGCGAAGGCCGTGTGCCCCGTCTGCAGCACCAACCTCAACCGGATCCTCGGCAAGGCCTGACCGGCCCCACCCGCATCCAGCTCGCGCCGGACGGCGGCTCCCGCACGCCGGGGAGCCGCCGTTCGTCGTCCTGTGGAGAGACGCGGCGGCGTGCGCGGATGCTGTGTGACCCTCGGGCATGCCCGATCTCGCGACCCGACTACGGCCCGGCGTCCACGTCGTCCAGCGCGACGACGACCACGTGCAGGTGGGGGTCGACCCGCCGGCCCGGGTGATCGTCCGGTGTCGCCCCGACGTCCTCGCGCTCCTCGAGGGGCTCAGCGAGGGCCGGCCCCCGGTCGTGACCACACCCGAGGCCACCCACGTGCTGCGCGCCCTGGGCGAGGCCGGTCTGCTCGAGACCGACCCGGCATCCGGCCGCGGCACCGGCACGGTCGCGGTCGTCGACCGGGGCCTCGGCCTGGCCGGCCTCGACCGGGTGCTGACCGGCTCGGGGGTGCAGGTCGTCGCGGCCACCGACGTGCCCGCGCTGTACGTCGTCGGCGCCGCCGCGCCGCTCCCCCGCGGCGCCCTCGACGACTGGCTGGGCGAGGGTGCGCCCCACCTGGTGCTGGCCGGCACCGGGCGTCCCGGCGGACTGCGGCTCGGGCCGCTCGTCGAGCCGGGGATCACCGCCTGCCTGCGCTGCGTCGACGCCCACGAGGCGCTGCTCGACCCGCGCCGGCCGCTGGTCGTCGAGCAGCTGGCCGGGCTCGCGGCCGCGCCGCTCGACCCGGTGCTGCTGGCCTGGGGGCTGGCGTGGGCGGCCCGCGAGGTGGTCGCCTACACGTCCGGACGCCGGCCGCTCACCTGGTCGGCGACGGTCGACCTCGACGACCCAGCACCGGTGGTGCGGCGGTGGGAGCGCCATCCGCACTGCGGCTGTGCCTGGGACATGGTGCCGTACTAGGCCGTCCGACACTCACCAGTACTCGCTGTCGAGCTTGCCCTCCATCGCCCGCAGGTGCTCGCGCGAGCAGGTGTCGCAGTAGCGGCGCTGCCGGCCGTTCTCGACGCTCGTGGTCCAGGTGAGCGTGGCGGCCTCCTCGGCCTGCCGGCCACAGAAGTCACACGTCAGCACCCGTCCAGCCTACGTCGGGTGGTGCGAAAAATTGAGAGGAGCCGGGCACGACGTGGACGTCGTGCCCGGCTCCTGGATTTCACCCGCGATCAGGGTGTCCGGAGGTGACAGCTCCGGGGCCTTACAGAGCGCGAGCGAGGGCGAGGCGAGCCTGCTGTGCGGCTCGCTCTGCCTTCCGGCTCAAGCGCCGAGCGCGGGCCAGCTGGTGGCCTGCGCGCAACTCCTGCGCCTCTCCCAGGCGCGCGGTCATCTGCGCGCGCGCCAGTTCTTCGTGCATGGTGCTCATGGCGGTACTCCTGTGTGGGTTCGGGTTGGTCGTGATGGTGGTGGTCGTCATGTCAGGCCACCGCGTCCTTGCGGGGCCGGCCACGGGGGCGCTTGCGGGGGATCACCGTTCCCTGGAGGAACAGCTCACCGCCCCAGACACCCCACGGCTCGTGCCGCTCGAGTGCGCCGCCGAGGCACAGCTGCCGGACCGGGCAGTCCTGGCACATGGCCTTGGCGTACTCGACGTCGGCGGGGAGCTCGGCGAACCACAGCTCCGGGTCGTTGACCCGGCAGGGCAGCAGAGACTCGTCGACCTTCTGGGCCTGGTCGTGCAAGCCACCGAGGGTGGCACCAGAAGTGGCCTGGAACTCGACCAGCTTGCCGTCGGACCGAGTGAGAATGCTGGTGTTCATGTGTCACCTCTTTCGTTACTGATCGCGGTTGATGTGGTGCTGGTGATGCGGTGCTGCGGGGTGGTGCGGGTCATGTCCTGCTCTCTGTGGACCTGGATTTGGGAAACAGAAAGGCCGCGGATCCCTTTCGGGTTCCGCGGCCTGGAGGCTGCTCGTCTGTTGGGTCTCAACAGAGGGGCGGACTCCAGGCGGGGATCCCCGGGACGTAGGCAACGAGAGCCACGTGTCCCTTGGCAGCCAGGTCCTTGCGGTCGCGGATGACCGACTCCGGGGTCGTCACGACGGACGTGACACCGGTGGCCGAGATCCGCTGCGCACCGAGGGTGCAGCCGCGCATGGACATGGCAAAAGCAGACGCGCTGCCCGGGGTGATGCTGAAGATCGGGTTCGTCGTCTGGATCATGGTGTTCTCCATTGAGGCCACCTCCTTCGATGCGTTGAGCGCGGGCGTTGTCAGTGCCCTGGTGCGCGGACTGGTTGCGTGATAGGAACGCTAACGCGTTCCACATGTAAGGGGCAAACTATTTTATGACTATTTCACGAGGTTTTTCTGCCAGGTGGGGATAAGCCCCTCAGCCGACCAGGTCGAGCAGGTCGTCGCCGTACTTCTCGAGCTTGTCGGGGCCGACGCCGCTGATGGCGAGCAGCGCCCGTGGGTTCTGCGGTCGGTGCTCGGCGAGGGCCTCGAGCGTGGCGTTGCTGAAGACCATGAACGGCGCGATCTCCTCGGCCTTGGCCCGGTCGGAGCGCCAGCTGCGCAGACGCTCGTAGAGAGCCTCGTCGTAGGGCGTGGGGCAGTCGGCGCACCGGCGGCGGGACCGGTCGGCCGACGGGAGCGGCTTGCCGCACTCGACGCAGGTGCGGGCGCCCTTCTTGGACGCCGCCTTGGCGGCCGGCCGCGCGGAGGCGGGCAGCAGCGGGTCGAGGAAGCGCGACGGCTTGCGTCGGGCCGCCTGCCCGGGGTTGCGGGCGGCGGCCCACGACAGGGACAGGTCGAGACGCGCGCGGGTCATGCCGACGTACAGCAGGCGGCGCTCCTCCTCGATCGCGGCCGCCGTCTGCGCGTAGGTGATCGGGAGCGTGCCGTCCTGCAGGCCGACCAGGAAGACGGAGTCCCACTCGAGACCCTTGGCGGCGTGGAACGAGGCGAGCGTGACGCCCTCAGCGACCGGGGCGTGCTGCTCGGAGGCGCGGCGGTCGAGGTCGTCGACGAAGACGTTGAGCCCGGCTCCCCCTGCTGCACCGGCGTCGGCGGCGAACGTCTCGGCCTGGCTGACCAGCGCCTGCCACGACTCCCACCGGTCGCGGGTCTGGCCGCGCGCCTCGGGCGGGTCGGGCGACCACCCCATGCCGGCCAGCGTGTCGCGGACCACGTCGACCCAGGTGTCGCCGTCGGCCGGCTCGACCCCCGAGCGGGCGGCACCTCGTAGCCGGGTCACCGCCTCGCGGACCTCCGGGCGGTCGAAGAACCGGGCCGCGCCACGGATGACATAGGGGATCTTCCGGTCGGTCAACGCCTCCTCGTAGGCCTCGGACTGGGCGTTGATGCGGAACAGGACCGCGACCTCGGCCAGCGCCCGGCCGGAGGCCCGCAGCCGCTCGATGCGGGCCGCGACCGACGTCGCCTCGGCCACCTCGTCGGGGTGGCCCTCGTAGGTGACCGCCGGCCCGGAGGCCCGTTGGGCGCGCAGCTCGACGCTGGTGCTGGCCGACCCGGCGAGCAGGACGTTGGCGGCACCGACCACCTCGGGCGTGGAGCGGTAGTTGCGGACCAGCTCGACCGACGTCGTGGACGGGTGCTTGGCGGGGAAGTCGCGCAGGTAGTCGGCGTTGGCGCCGGCGAAGGAGTAGATGGTCTGGGCGGGGTCGCCGACGACGCAGATCTCGTGGCGGCCGCCGAGCCACAGGTCGAGCAGCGCCGACTGGAGGGGCGAGACGTCCTGGTACTCGTCGACGACGAACCACTTGTACTGCTGGCGCACCTGGGCGGCCACGCGCTCGTCGTCGGCGAGGACGCCGGCGGTGAGGAGCAGCACGTCTTCCATGTCCATCCGGCCCTGGCCGCGCTTGACCTCCTCGTAGCCGGCCAGCATCTTGGCCACCTGCTCGGCGTCGAGGTTGGCGACCGTGCGGCCGCGCGCCGTGGCGACGTCCGGGTAGTCGTCGGGGCCGACGTTGCTGACCTTCGCCCACTCGATCTCGGAGGCGAGGTCGCGCAGCAGCGCCTGGTCGGTGTTGAGGCGCAGCCGTCGGGCGGCGGCCACGACGAGCGGGATCTTCGACTCGATCAGGGTGGGCAGCTCGGTGCCGTGCACGTGCGGCCAGAAGTAGCGCAGCTGACGCAGGGCGGCGGAGTGGAAGGTGCGGGCCTGGACCGTCGGTGCCCCGAGCCGACGCAGGCGACCGCGCATCTCGCCGGCCGCGCGGGTGGTGAACGTGACCGCGAGGACCTCGGTGGGGGCATAGACGCCGCTGTGGACGCCGTGGGCGATGCGGTGGGTGATCGCGCGGGTCTTGCCGGTGCCGGCACCGGCCAGCACGCGCACCGGCCCCCGGAGGGTCTCGGCGACCTGACGCTGCTCGGGATCGAGGGCGTCGAGCAGCTCGTCGGGGGCCATCGGTGGAACAACTCCTCGCGGGCGGTGGTTGGCTTGGCAGGGGAACGATCCGACCCTAGACGCCTGAGGAGACAGTCTGCGATGAGCAGCTTCACGATGTACACGACGCCCTGGTGCGGCTACTGCCACCGGCTCAAGAGCCAGCTGGACCGGGAGGGCATCGCCTTCGACATCGTCGACATCGAGCAGCAGCCGGACGCCGTCCAGATCGTCGAGTCGGCCAACAACGGCAACCAGACCGTGCCGACCCTCGTGTACGCCGACGGCACCGCGATGACCAACCCGTCGCTGACCCAGGTCAAGGAGAAGCTCGCCGCCCTGGCGTGAGGTTGCTCGAGCTCACCACTGGCCGGGCAGCGGACCGCCGTACCAGTGCTCGACGAGCGAGCGGCTGATCGAGACGCCGCCCGGCAGGACGAGCGCGCCGGACTCGGCCTGCTCCTTCATCTGGGCGCGGGTGAACCAGCGCGCCTCCTCGATCTCGTGCTCGTCGATCTGGATGTCGGTCGTCAGGGCGCGACCGACGAACCCGAGCATCAGGCTCTGGGGCAGCGGCCACGGCTGGTTGCCGAAGTACTCGACCTCGCCGACCAGGACGCCGGTCTCCTCGGCGACCTCGCGCCGCACGGCGTCCTCGAGGCTCTCCCCCGGCTCGCAGAAGCCGGCCAGCGTGGAGAAGCGGTTCTCGCCCCACTCCGGCCCCCGGCCCAGCAGGCAGAGCTCGTCGTCGCTGCCCGGCTCTCCCGAGGCGATCAGCATGATCACCGCGGGGTCGGTGCGGGGGAACTGGGTGCGCCCGCAGGAGGTGCAGGACAGCTCGTGCCCCGCGGCGGCCGACTCGAGCCCACCCCCGCAGCGCGGGCAGTGGCGCGTCACCCAGTGCCACTCGGCCAGCCCGAGCGCGTGGAACACGAGGGGCGCGTCGACCACGCCGTCGCCGGCCAGCGCGGGCAGCAGGCCGCGCAGCGGGTACCACTCCCCCTCCTGCGAGGCCGCGGCCTCCGGACCGACGATGATCGCCCAGTACGTCGTGCCGTCGCGCTCTCCGAGCAGCACCCGCACGCCGTCGGGCGCCTCGGACGTCGGCAGCCACGGCAGCCCGCCCTCGACGGGTCGGACGCGGGTGCCCGAGACCACGAGCACCCGGGACGTCGCGGCGGCCCACCGCTGGTCGAGCCAGGACTCGTCCCGGCGGAGGACGCCGAGGCGGTCGTGGGCGCCGGCGCTGAGGGCCAGGTGGGGGTACGTCACGCGTCGAGCCTAGGTCGTGTCTCGGGATCCGCCAGTTGACAACGATTCCCATTTTTAATGAGAATCATTCTCATGCAGAGACGACCGCACCCAGCCCTGGCCGCCCTCACCCTCGTCCCCCTCGCTCTCGCGGGATGCTCCTCCGACGCGGGGCGCGCCGCACCGCACGACGACCGCCGCGGCGCCACCGTCACGACCGGCCCGACCACCGACGCCACCGACGCCACCGACGCCACCGACGCCACCGACGCCACCGAGCAGCCCGGACCCCAGCCACGGCTCGCCGTGACGTACGACGGCGGGGTCCTGGTGCTCGACGTCGCCACCGGCGAGACCCTGCTCGACGCATCCGTCGACGGCTTCAGCCGGCTGAGCGCGGCCGGCGACGAACGCCACCTGATGCTCAGCCGCGCCGGCGGGTTCACCGCCGTCGACCTGGGGACCTGGACCGAGGAGCACGGCGACCACGGACACTCCTGGACCGTGCCGCCGACGCTCACACCCTTCGAGGTCGCCGCGGACGAGCCGGGGCACGTCGTCGCCCACGACGGGCGGACGACGCTGTTCGACGACGGCACGGGCACGGTGACCTGGTTCTCCACCGACGACCTGGCCGGGCTCGCCGACGGCGAAGTGCCCGTGGCGGACAGCCTGACCCTGGACCAGCCCCACCACGGCGTCGCCGTCGCCGACCGGTTCGGCAACCTCGCCCACACCGTCGGCGACGCGGACACGCGCACCGGCGTCCGGCTCGTGACCGCGGCCGGCGCCGAGCTCGCCTCGAGCGACCGGTGCCCCGGCGTGCACGGCGAGGCCTACGTCGGTCAGTGGCTGCCTTCGGCTGCGAGGACGGCGTGCTGCTGCTCGACGGACGCGACGTGACCAAGGTCGACTCACCCGACCCCTACGGCCGGATCGGCAACCAGGCGGGTCACCCGACGTCGCCGTTCCTGCTGGGCGACTACAAGACCGACCCCGACGCCGAGCTGGAGCGGCCCCGCCGGGTGGCGGTCGTGGACTCGCGGGACGCCTCGATGCGCCTGGTGGACCTGGGCACCAGCTACTCGTTCCGCTCGCTGGGCGCACGGCCGACGGCGACGGCGTCGTCCTCGGCACCGACGGCGCCCTGCACGTCATCGACCCGGCACGCGGTCGCGTGCGGACGTCGGTGCCCGTGGTGGGCGCCTGGCGTGAGCCGCTCGACTGGCAGCAGCCCCGGCCCACCCTCGACGTCGTCGGCGACACCGCGTACGTGACCGAGCCCCGCGAGCGGGCGGTCCACGTGGTCGACCTGGCATCGGGTGAGGTGGTCGACCGGATCGAGCTGCCCGCGGTGCCCAACGAGCTGCAAGCCGTCAGCGGCTGAGGCGGCGCCGGGTGAGAGGCTGGGCGTGTGAGCACCCACATCGGAGCCGCCGTCGGCGACGTCGCCCCTCTCGTCCTGATGCCCGGTGACCCGCTGCGCGCGAGGTGGATCGCCGAGACGTTCCTCGACGACGCCGCCTGCTACTCCGAGGTGCGCGGCATGTACGGCTTCACCGGCACCTGGCGCGGGCACCGCGTGTCGGTGCAGGGCTCGGGAATGGGGCAGCCGTCGCTGGCGATCTACGCCACCGAGCTGTTCCGCGAGTACGACGTGCAGTCGGTGATCCGGGTCGGGTCGTGTGGCGCGCTCACCGAGGAGCTCGCGCTCCGTGACCTCGTGATCGCCTCCGGCGCCTGCACCGACTCCTCGATGAACAAGATCACGTTCGAGGGGCTCGACTACGCCCCGGTCGCCGACTTCGGCCTCCTGCGCGACGCCGCCGCGGCCGCACCGGAGGCGTACGTCGGCCTGATCCTGAGCGGCGACTCGTTCTACCCGACCCGGCCCGAGCTCGACGACGCGGCTGGTGGAGCACGGCGTGCTGGCGATCGAGATGGAGGCGAGCGCCCTCTACACGATCGCGGCCCGTCACCGCCGCAG
This sequence comes from uncultured Actinomycetota bacterium, assembly GCA_963825985.1. Lineage (GTDB taxonomy): Bacteria > Actinomycetota > Actinomycetes > Propionibacteriales > Nocardioidaceae > Nocardioides. The sequence continues at coordinate 20,134 of CAWGVK010000026.1, forward strand.
GGCGCTGGCGATCTGCACGGTCTCCGACCACATCGTCACTGGCGCGGAGACGACGTCGCAGGAGCGCGAGCAGACGTTCGGGCGGATGGTCGAGGTGGCGCTGACCGCCGGGACTAACCCCGCCTGACGGGGCGTTCTCCCGGCGTGGAGGTCTTCGACAGCATCGTCATCGGCGCCGGCCAGGCCGGGCTGTCGGCGTCGTACCACCTGTCGCGGCGCGGGCTGCACCACCAGGTGCTGGACGCCGACGCGGCCCCGGGCGGCGCGTGGCAGCACCGCTGGGACTCGCTCACCGTGCACGACGTCCACGGAGTGGCCGCGCTGCCCGACAGCACCGTGCCCGATGCCTCGCCCGACGCGCGGGCCAACGCGGCCGTGCCGGCCTACTTCGCCGCCTACGAGCGCGACCACGACCTGCCGGTCGTGCGCCCGGTGCACGTCGAGCGAGTGACCGAGGACGACGGGCTGCTCGTCGTCCACGCCGGCGACCGCAGCTGGACCACCCGCACGCTGGTCAACGCGACCGGCACCTGGTCGCACCCGTTCGTGCCGCATTACCCCGGCGTCGAGACGTTCGCCGGCCGCCAGTGGCACACCGTCGCCTACCCGGGCGCCGAGGCCTTCCACGGCCGGCGCACGGTCGTGGTCGGCGGCGGCGCGTCGGCCGTTCAGCTGCTCGGTGAGATCGCCCCGGTCACCGACACCCTCTGGGTGACGCGACGGGCGCCGGTGTGGCGCACCGACGACTTCACGCCCGAGGTCGGCCGCGAGGTGGTCGCGCTGGTCGAGGAGCGGGTGCGTCGTGGCCTGCCGCCCGCCAGCGTGGTGAGCGTCACCGGCCTCGCACTGCGCGAGCAGGAGCGGGCCGCCGCGGCGCTCGGCGCCTACGAGCGCCGGCCGATGTTCGACTCGATCGAGCCCGACGGCGTGCGCTTCCCCGACGGCAGCTTCGAGCCGGCCGAGGCGATCCTGTGGGCCACCGGCTTCCGGCCCGCCGTCAGCCACCTCGCGCCGCTGCGGCTGCGCAGCGAGCACGGCGGCATCCAGCTCGACGGCACCACCGCGGTGGTCGACCCGCGCGTGCAGCTGGTCGGCTACGGACCCTCGGCCAGCACCATCGGAGCCAACCGCGCCGGCCGCGTGGCGGCTCGCGGCGTGGCGGCGTGGCTCGACCGCCAGGCCGAGGTCGCCTGACTTCTCACTGGTCGGGTCGCGCCCGGACCCACGCGTCGAACCCTGGCATCGTGAAGCGCACGAGGCCGTGCCCGACCGGCTCGATCACGCCCTTCGCGATGAGCCGCTCGCGAGGCACGCTGATGGCGCGCGAGTCGACGCCCATCGCGACGGCGATCTGCGCCCGGGTCACGTTGCCCGGCCCCGACGCGGCCATCGCGGCGATGAAGGCCCGCTCGAGGTCGGTGGCCGAGCCCCACCGGGCGGCGTACATCGCCGCCAGCTGCTGCTCGGCCGCAGGCAGTCCGGCGTCGACCGCCGTCAGGTCGACGGCGTCGCCGGCGCTCGGTCGGAGGGCCTGCCAGGTGCAGCTGCCGGCCAGCTGGAGCAGGTACGGATAGCCACCGACTCGTCGGACGACGGCGTCGAGGGCGTCGGTCTCCCACGCGACGCCGAGCGCGTCGGCGGGCTCGGTGAGCAGCTGGCGGGCATCGTCGTCGCTGAGGACGTCGAGGGGCACGAACGCGCTCCGCTCGCCGAAGGTGGCCGCTCGGGTGATCGCCCGCGGTGTCACCGGCAGACCGGCGGCCACGACCGTGAGCGGATTGTCGGCGCGCGCGCCGTCGAGGTTCTGCAGGGCGTTGAGGAGGGTGGAGAGGTCGTCGGCGGAGGCGGCGTGCAGCTCGTCGACGAACACGACCAGGCCGGCCCCGTGGCGGTCGCGGACCGCGCGGGACGCCTCGTGGAGCAGGTCCTCCAGTGCCCCGATCGGCGCGGCACCCGCTGCAGGTGGTGCGTCGTCGGCAGCGACCACCTCGCCCCCGACCGACACCCCGAGCACCCCGAGCTCGACCGACAGGCTGCGCAGGCGGTCGCGCCAGCGCTTGCGGGGCCCGACCTGCAGGTCGACGCGGTCGAGGGCCCGCTCGACGCTGCGCACCAGCTCAGGCAGGAAGGGTCGCTCGCGCGAGCACGCCAGCCAGGCGCTGGCGAAGCCCAGGGCGACGGCCTCGCGCTCGGCGGCGCGGAGCAGCGAGGTCTTGCCCAGGCCGCGGGGCGCGTGGAAGACGAGCAGCGGTCCGGCCAGCTCGCCGAAGGTCACCACGCGGCCGACCCGGTCGCGGATCCGGTCGAGCTCGACCCGCCGGCCCGCCAGGACGCGTGGGACCTGGCCGGGCGTGTACGGGTCGGGCAGGGCGTCGGTCATCATGGCTCCCCGAGATGCATTGTTATACTTCGCCTGAGTATAACAAGGTTAGCCCGCGGCCGGATCGAGGACGGCGACGAGCCCGTCGCGGCTAGGGAGGTCGGGCGGCTCGACGAGCTCGCCGGTGCGCACGTAGTAGAACGCCGCGCGGACCGACTCGAGCGGGACGTCGTGCAGCTCGGCCCAGGCCAGCCGGTAGATCGCCAGCTGGAGCGGGTCGGCGGTGCGGGCCCGGTTGGTCTTCCAGTCGACGACGAGGTAGCCGTCGCCGTCGCGGTAGACCGCGTCGATCCGGCCCCGGACGACCTGCCCGTCGAGCACCAGCGCGAACGACGGCTCGACCGCCAGCGGCGGACGCTCGGCGAAGGGACCCCGCTCGAACGCCGCCACGAGCTCGGCCAGGTCGGCGTCGTCCTCGATGCCGGCGTCGGCACGGCCCGGCAGCTCGTCGGGGTCGAGCAGGAGCTGCTGGCCGAACCGGGCCTCCACCCAGGCGTGGAAGCGGGTGCCGAACCGGGCCGCCGACGACGGCGGGCGCGGCATCGGCCGGGCCAGGTCGCGGGCGAACACCTCGGGGTCGTCGCGCAGCCGCGCCAGCGAGGTGGCCGACAGGCTCGAGGGCAGCGTCGACCACGATCTCCGGGGCCCGGTCGCGGGCCGCCTCCTCGAGGAGCCGCTCGATCTCGTCGTCCCACGGCTGGACCCGTCGAGCTCGAGCACGTCCTCGATGTCGTCGGCCGCGTCGGGCCGTCGGCGGCGCGCACCCGCTGCGGCCGCCTCGCGGCGACGCTCGACCTCGGCGGTGTGGTGCGAGATCGGCAAGGTCTGGTCGACCAGCAGCGGCGTACGGGCTCGCTCGCCCTTGGCCACTACGTCGCGCCAGGCGTCGGGCTCGCCACCCCAGGCCGCCATCGCCTCGCGGGTGCGGAGCAGGTACGGCGAGGGCCCCAGGCCGCCTTGCAGGTGGGCCGCCCAGCACCAGGCCGAGACCGAGAGCACGTGGCGGGCGCGGGTCCAGGCGACGTAGCCGAGACGCAGCTCTTCGAGGGCCTCGTGCTCCTTGGCCCGCTGGGCGAGCGCGGTCAGGTCGTCGGGCGTGTGGCCCGCGAGCTGCGGGAGGTCGCGGGCGTCGCCGCGCAGCTCGGTCGGCATCACCGAGGGGACGGTCGGCCAGCTCGAGCGGCCCCGGTTGGTGGGGAACTTCCGCTCGGTGACCCCGACCAGGAACACGGCGTCCCACTCCAGGCCCTTGGCGCGGTGGACCGTCAGCAGCTTGACCGAGTCGGCCTCCGAGGGCGTCGCGACGTCGAGACCCTGGCCGTACTCGTCCTCGGCCTCCAGCCAGGCCATCAGCGCGGCGAGGGTGACCTGCCCGTCGACGGCCTGGAACTCGGCGACCGCCTGCACGAACAGGTCGAGGTTGTCGCGGCGCGCAGCGGCGGCCGGGCTCACCGACGACGCCAGCTCGACGTCGATGCCGGTGACGTCGATGATCCGGCGCACCAGGTCGAGGATCGGCTCGCCGATCGCGGCGCGCAGCCGGCGCAGCTCGGCGGCCAGCAGGCCGAACCGCTCGCGGGCCTCCTCGGAGTAGTCGGCGTCGCCGAGGTCGTCGATCGCGTCGCACAGCGAGGGGATCTCCGTGGGGTCGGCGCCCTCGACGGCGGCGACCAGCTGGTCGTGGACGTCGGCGAACACCTCGGCACCCGCCGCGCGCCGGCCAGCTCGCCGGCTCGCCGTCCGAGCAGTGCCAGGTCACGAGGGCCGATCGCCCACCGGGGGCCGGTGAGCACCGTGAGCAGGGCGGCGTTGGCCGTGACGTCCTGCACCAGCGTGAGGGTGGCCACGACCTCGGAGACCTCGGGCAGGCGCAGCAGGCCCTTCAGGCCCACGATCTCGACCGGCACCTCGCGGTCGGTGAGCACGTCGAAGACCGCGGCAGCGTGGGCGTTGTCGCGGGTCAGGACGCCGATCTCCCGCCACGCCGGCCCCTCGCGCAGCGCCGCGGCCGGCGTGGTCTCGACCACCCGGTCGCCGAGCCAGGCCAGCTCGTCGTCGTAGGTCTCGTGGACGATCGCGCGGACCTCGCCCGGGGCCGCGCCGTGCTTCGGCTTCAGCGGCAGCAGGTCGGTCGCGGGTGGCGTAGAGGTCGGCGGCCAGGTGGTTGGCCGTGGCGAGGATCCGCTCGTCGGAGCGCCGGTTGACGACGAGCGGGTACGTCGTGCGGGTGCCGTCGGTCGAGGGGAAGTCGGCGCCGAACTCGAGGATGTTGGACACCGAGGCGCCCCGCCATCCGTAGATCGCCTGGTTGGGGTCGCCGACCGCGGTCACGGCGTGGCCACGGCCGGAGGCCGGGTCGGGCCCGGAGAACAGCCGGCTCAGCATCAGCGCCTGGGCGACCGAGGTGTCCTGGTACTCGTCGAGCAGCACGACCCTGAACTTCTCGCGCTCGATGACGCCGACCTCGGGGCAGGTCTCGGCGAGCCGCGCGGCCAGCGAGATCTGGTCGGAGAAGTCCATCAGGCCCAGGTGGTCCTTGAGCCGGCGGTAGGCCTCGACCAACCCCAGCAGCTCGCCGCGGGCGTCGATGGCGCGATCGCCTTCTCGTTCTTCGCGCGGTAGGTCTTGCGGTGCTCGGTGGCCATGCCGGCCTCGAGCAGCGGCCGCACCCGGGCGTCGTGATCGCGCACCCGGTCGGGGTGGACGAGGTGCTCGCTCATCTCGGCGTCGAGGGCGAGCAGGTAGCGCACGACGTGGACCGGCGAGTCGCTGAGGTGCTCGACCGGCGTGGTGTAGCGCGCCACCGCCCGCGGGGCGAGCTGGTAGCGGCTGGCGTCGGCGATCAGCCGGGTGTCGGGCTCGTGACCGATCCGCAGGCCGTGCTCGGAGAGCAGCGCCGAGGCGTAGGAGTGGTACGTCGAGACGGTCGGCTCCTCGACCTCCTCGTCGTCGTCGTCGCGGGGGGCGGCGCGGTCGGGCAGCAGCCCGGCGCGGCGCAGGCTCTCGCGGATGCGGGTCTCGAGCTCGGCCGTGGCCTTGGTGGTGAAGGTGAGCCCGAGGATCTCCGACGGCGCCACCCGGCCCGTGGCCACGAGCCACACGACGCGCGCGGCCATCACCGTGGTCTTGCCGGAGCCGGCGCCGGCGATGACGACGGCGGGCTCGAGCGGCGCCGTGATCGCGCGGAACTGGGCGTCGCTGAAGGTCCACTGCTCACCGAGCAGGTCGCGCAGCTGCTCGGGGGTGTCGATGGCCATCGGTGCGGTCGTCGCGGTCACGAGAGCACCGTCCCGGAGGCCTTGTCGGGGCAGATCGCCCGGAACGAGCAGCGGTCGCAGTGCTTGCCGGGGCGGGCCACGAACTCCTCGGCCCGCAGCGTCGCCGCGGCCTGCATCAGCTGCTCCTCGACGAGCCGGGGTCCGTCGTCGGTGGGCGGCGACTGGTGCTGCACCTTCGGCAGCACGTCGCCGTGCCGCAGCTGCACCAGCTCGGCGCCGCCCGAGACGACCTCGCCCTCGACGTGACGGCGTACGTCGGCGTCGACCGCTCCGTGGTCGACCGCGAGCTGGTAGAGCCCGAGCTGGGAGTGGCGCTCGACCTCGGGCCCGCTGGGCGGGTACTTGCCGGTCTTGAGGTCGACCACGACCACCCGGCCGTCCTCGTCGAGCTCGAGCCGGTCGGCGTAGCCGTGGAGTCGCACGACCTGGCCGTCGGGCAGCTTGACCTCCGCGCGCAGCTGGGGTTCGACCGCGACCACGGTGCGGGCGTCGGGGCGGGCGTGCCAGGCCACGAACCGGCCCAGCACCGCGATCACGGCCTCGCGCTCGCGCTCCCCCGACCACGGCGTCCGGAACTCCATGCGCGCCCAGACCTCGTCGACCAGGCTCATCAGGTCGTCGCCGACGTCGAGCTCGTAGCTTGGCGATGCGCTCGGCCACGGCGTGCACGACCTTGCCGAACCCCTGGCTCGTCGAGCTGACGACGGCGCCGCCCGCCTCGCGGGTGAGGAACCACTGCGCCGGGCACGTCAGCAGGCCCTCGAGCGCGCTGGCCGACAGGGTGAGCGGCTCGTCGGCCGGACGCACCGGACGGGCCGAGCGGCTGGGCGCGCGCAGGCCCCACCACGACGACGGGTCGGCCTGGGGCGCGACGAGATGGCCGTGGACGTCGGTCTCGGCCAGTCGCCGCAGCCGGACGGCGGCCGCCCGTCGCAGCGGCTCCGGCTGGGCCGGGTCGGCCAGCACCCGGCGCAGCTCGGCGACGAGACCGGTCATCGAGAGCGGCCGCGGCGGGCGACCCACGCGGTGCTCGGGGCGGCGTCCGAGCTCGTCGACGAAGCGCGACGGCTGGTCGCCGTCGTCGTCGGGCGACCGGACGGCGGTGACGACCAGCCGCTGGCGGGCCCGGGTGACCGCGACGTAGAACAGCCGGCGCTCCTCGGCGAGCATCGCGCGGCGGGTCGTCGGGGGCTGCAGCTCGTCGCGGCCGATCCGGTCGGCGCCGAGCAGCGAGTCGCGACGCCGCAGGTCGGGCCAGGCGCCCTCCTGCACGTGGGTGACCACCACGACGCGCCACTCGAGACCCTTGGCCCGGTGGGCGGTGAGCAGCCGGACGGCGTCGCCGCGCACTCCCCGCTCGGCGAGCGTGTCGGCCGGGATCTCCTGCGCCCGCAGGGTCTCGACGAACGACGAGACGCTGGTGTGGCCCTTCTGCTCCTCGGCCCGCGCGGCGGTCTCGAAGAGGGCGCAGATCGCGTCGAGGTCGCGGTGGGCGAGGCGGGCGGACTGCCCACCGGACTGGGTGCCCTGACGCAGGCGCCGTCCCCAGTCGCTGCCCTCCCACACGGTCCAGAGGACCTCCTCGACCGTGGCCCCCTCGGCAAGGGCGACGCGGCCCTCGTGGAGCAGGGTCGCGAGCCGCAGCGCGCGCCGCGCCCCCTCGCCGGGGAGACCCTCGAGCAGGGCAGGGTCGAGCACGGCCCGGCGCAGCAGGTCGCGCGGTCGCGCGTCGGCGTCGCGGGGCCGCAGGGCACGCGTGAGCGCCCGGACGTCGGTGGCGTCGAGGCCCCCGAGCGGCGAGGTGAGCAGGCCCTCGACCCGGTCGACTCCGACGAAGTCGTCGTGGGTGGGGTCGTCGATGTCGGCATGGACCACCACGGCCAGCGCCGACAGCAGCGGGACGACGGCGGGCTCGCGCACCAGCGGCGTGTCGTCGCTGGCCACCTCGACCGGCACGCCGGCGGCGGCGAGCGAGCGGCGCAGGCCCGGGATCGAGGTGCGCCCCGAGCGCACCAGCACGGCCATGTCGCCCCACCCGATGCCGTCGGCGAGGTGGGCGCGGCGCAGCAGGTCGGCGACGTGCTCGGTCTCGGCGCGGGCGGTGTCGAAGGTGAGCACCTCGACGACGCCGCGGCCCAGGCCGTGCGGTGCCGCCTCGGGGTGGCGGAAGGCGGCGTACTGCTCGGCGGGGATGGAGCCGGTGACGCCGATGGAGGCCGCCACGGTGCGCGAGGCGCGCAGCAGTCGCGACCCGAACCGACGCGTGGTGCCGAGCGCGACCACCCGGGCCGGGGCCCGGTCGGCGGTGCGGAACTCGGCCGGGAAGTCGAGGATGCCGCGCACGTCGGCACCGCGGAACCCGTAGATCGACTGGTCGGGGTCGCCGACCACCGTGAGGTTGCCGCCGTCGCCCGCGAGCGCCTGGAGCAGCGCGACCTGGCTGGGGTCGGTGTCCTGGTACTCGTCGACGAACACGTGGCTGAACCGGCGCCGCAGCTCGGCGCGGTGCCGCTCGGCCTCGATCACGCCGCGCGCGATCAGGTCGGGGTAGTCGATCGCGGCCTGGTCGCCGAGCACGTCGAGGTACTGCTGGAGGAACAGGCCGGCGGCCTCGAACTCGGCCACCCCCTCGCGCCGTCCGAGGTCGACGAGCTGGTCGGGGTCGAGGCCGCGCTCGCGGGCGCGCCCGATCACGGCCTGCACCTCGCGGGCGAAGCCGCGGGTGCCGACGGCGGCGCGCAGCGCGTCGGGCCACCGCACCGACTCGGGTGCGTCGGTGAGCAGCTCCTGCAGGACGACGTCCTGCTCGGGTGCCGAGAGCAGCCGCAGCGGCGCGACGTAGAGGTCGGCGGGCGAGTAGCGCCGCACCAGGCCGTAGGCGAAGGAGTGGAACGTCGAGCTCAGGCTGGTCGTCATCGTGCGGCCGAGCCGGGCGGTGACCCGGTCGCGCAGCTGCTCGGCGGCCTTGCGCGAGAACGTCAGCGCCAGCACGCTCTCGGGCGTCGCGTGCCCGCCCTCGATGCGGTCGACGATCGCCTCGACCAGGGTCGTGGTCTTGCCGGTGCCCGGCCCGGCGAGCACGAGGAGCGGCCCCTCGCGGTGGTCGACGACCTGCTGCTGGTGCTCGTCGAGGACCGGCACGTCGACGGCGACGTGCTCGCGCACGAGACGGTACGTCGGCGAGCTGCTCATGACGACCACCTAACCATCGGCCACCGACAGGACGACGCCGCCCGGCCGACCAGGAGGCGCTGACCAACGTGGCTCGGCACGCGCAGGCCGACCACGTCGAGCTGTCGCTGGGACGCTGCGGCGATCGCGTCGTCCTCGAGGTGAGCGACGACGGCCGCGGCATCGCGGGCATGCGTGAGCGGGCCCTGCTCGTCGGCGGCGACCTCGTCGTCGAAGGTGGCACCGGGCGCGGCACCGATCCGGATCCTGCTCGTCGACGACCACGCCCTGGTGCGCCGCGGCGTCCGGCTGATCCTCGACCGCCAGCCCGACCTGAGCGTCGTCGCGGAGGCCGGCGACGGTGCCGCGATCCGAGGTTCCGGCGACGGTGCTGACCGAGCGCGAGGACGAGGTGCTGGAGCTGATCGCCGAGGGCGCGTCGTCGAAGGAGATCGCGGCCGCCCTGACCATCAGCGTGAAGACCGTCGAGCGTCACCGAGCCAACATCCTGGCCCGGCTGGGGATGCGCGACCGGACCCAGCTGACGGGCTACGCCATCCGGGCCGGGCTCATCGAGCCCTGAACGCCACCGTCCGCACCGGCGACCGGCTGCCCCTCACGAGCGCCGTGCCGTCGTACGTCGCCCGCAGCGCGTGCCGGCCGGGCCCGAGCCGCACCACGACGCTCCGCGTCCGGCCGGTGCCGTCGAACCGGACGACGCGCAGCCGGTCGCCGGCGTCCGACACCACGACGGGGCCGCGGCTCGGCAGACCCTCGATCGCGAGCCTGACCGTGATCCGCACCCGGCGGTCGCTCAGCCGCTGCACGGCCAGACCCGTCGTCGACGGCGCCTTGGTCACCCTCACGCCGACCGCGGTGCTGGTCGCCGCGGTGAAGTCCGGCGAGTCGGGGGTGTACGACGCGGTGTAGCGGCGCGTGCCCGGCCGCAGGCCGCGCACCGTGACCGTCGCGTCGCCGCCGGACAGCGACGCGGTGCCCACCGGCCGACCGGCCGCGTCGAGCACCGACACCGAGCCGGACGGCGTGCCTCCCGCAGCGGCCACGTCGACGTCGAACCGCACCGGACGCGGGTAGGCCACCGGCGAGCCGGCACTCAGCGTCACGGTCGTGGCCGACGGACCCGGCACCTCGGCGCCCGGAGGCGCGGCCCAGAGGATCGCCCGGGCGGCCTGGCCCAGCTGGCCCTTGGGGTGGGTGCGGAAGAAGACCGACGTGCCGAACACGAAGGCCCTCGCCCCCGACGCGGCCTCGCCCGACACGGCCGAGGCCTGGCCGGCCGCGTCGGCCGGCCCGTTGGGCAGCGGGTTCCCGCCCGAGGCCCCCGGCAGCCAGTGGCCGGCCAGGAACGGGTCGGCGCCGTAGGTCTGCTCGACCGTCGTGCCCGCGCCCAGGCCGGTGAACCAGGTGGCCGGGTAGATGAAGGCCTCGTCCTGCGGGTACGCCGCGAGCAGCGAGTCGTCGGGCACGTCGACGTCGACGATGCCGTTGCCGGCGCCGTTGCCGTTGACCGGGGTGCCCGAGACGAGCCCGTAGGTGGCGGCGGCGTTGAACGCGTTGGCCGAGCGGCCGACGATCGAGCCGCCGGCGTCGACGAACGCCTGCACCGCGGTGCGACCCGGGCTGCCCTCCTGCAGGTTGAACGCGCTGCCGACCCACAGCAGGTCGACGTCGTCGAGGAGCGTCGGGTCGTCGTTCACCCCGGTCGCCGTCACCGCGACCAGGTCGTCGAAGCCGAGCTGGGTCAGCGACAGCCGGTCGTCCTGGGTGCCGGCGTAGGCGATCGTGAGGTCGCCGAGTCCCTTGGTCGCCTCGTCGTCGAGGGCGTCGACGTCGGCGGCCGGGTGGCCCGGGTGACCGGCAGGTCGAACTCGTCCGACACCGCGGCCACGGCACCCCGGTCGGACGGCGCGACGACGACCGAGCCGTCGTCGAGCAGCGGGACCGCGACGTCGTCCTCGAGCAGCGCGTTGAGCGCCTGCACGTCGTCGACGCCGGCCAGGTCGAAGGTCAGGTAGCCGGACGCCGGCACGCTGGCGTCGAGGCGGGCTCGGTCACCGGGGTGGTCGGGCCGACCGGGTCGGCGTCGGTCGTGTCGCCGACCGGTCGACGGTGGCGCCCCACAGCGAGGCGTAGCTCCAGGCCGAGATGTCGTACATCGACGGCACCTTGTCGGAGATGTCCTCACCGAGGTCGAGCAGCGCTGTTGGCGAGCCCCCGCAGCGGCTGGTGCAGGTCGACGACGTAGGAGCCCGCAGGGTAGGTCGTGCCGTCGACCACGGCGTCCGCGGTGAGGGCGCCGACCTCGATGCCGTGGAAGAGCAGCTGCTCGACCAGGGCGGTCGGCGTCGGCCGCGGAGCGCTGGTCGTCGCCCACGGGGATGACGTAGGCGCGCGGCAGCTCGACCGGCTCCTGGTCGTCGGCGACGTCCCACAGCGGCTTCCACTCGGCCGGGCCGGGCACGTCGGCGATGTTGGCTCGGTGGTCACCGACGTCTTGGCTCGCCCGGCGAGCGCCGCGACGGAAGACCTCGATCTGGTCGAGCAGCATCTCGTCGCGCGTTGCCGGCGACGCTCAGGTAGTCGACCATGCTGGTCACCGTCTGCTCGGCGACCGCCCGGTTGACCACGGCGTTCTCCGGCGACTGGCGTCCGCCGGGGGCGTTGCGCGACAGCGGCAGCTCGACCGTCGACGTGGCTGCCCCGTAGTAGGCGGCGTACTGGGCGGTGAAGATCGGCGGGAAGTCGTCCCAGCCCGACGGGGTGTCGCGGTACGGGATCGCGATGTGCGCGGTGTCGGGGCCGGTGTTCTCCTCGACCACCTCACCGGTCTCGATGTTGTAGTAGGTGTTGCCCGGGAGTTGGCGGCCTCGACGACGTCCTGCTCGACCTTGAGCGCGATCGCGTAGTCGTGCGGCAGGTACAGGTCGTACTCGTAGTTCGAGCCGTGCGGCGGCCCGCACGGCTCGACCTGCAGCACGTCGGTGTAGCCGTGCAGGTCGGCGGCGTAGATCGGCTGGATCGCCTGCGCGGTGCGCACGAACGACGTCGCCTCGGGCGTGGTGTTCGTGATCATGTCGCGGTTGGCGTCGAGTCCGAGGCCGGTCGCCCGGGTGGCGCTGGTGCGGCCGTCGGGGTTGAGCGAGAGCGAGAAGTAGAGCCGGTTGTTGCGCAGGATGCTGCCGACCTCCGACTGCGGCGCGGTCACCAGCCACTCGAGGTACTCCATGATCCCGTCGGTGCCCTCCCACTCGTTGCCGTGGATGTTGGCGCTGAACCACACCGGGGTCTTGTACTGCGCCAGCAGCTCCGCGTCGGCCGCCGCCGCCTCCGGGTCGTCGGAGATCAGCTCGCGCCACTCCGTCTGCCGGGCGGTGTCGGCCGCCGACTCGGGCGCGGTCACGGTCACCAGGTAGAGGTCGCGACCCTGCACCGACTGCCCGACGACCTGCGCCGAGATCCGGTTGCTGTCCTCCATCCACTCGGTCAGCTGGGGCGCCAGGGCCGGGTGCGTGTACAGCCCGGGGGTGTCGGCGGCGTCGTCGGGGTTGTCGCGGTAGAAGCGCAGCTGCGGCTGCGAGGGGTACGACGTGGGCAGCTCGAGCGGGTCGGCCACCGGGGGCGCGGCCGCGGCCCGGCGCGCGACCTCCGCGCGGTCGGACGGCGGGGCCGTGGTCGCCGTACCGGGGCCACGTCCACCGACGGGACCCGGCGGATCGGCGGCCGGCGCTGGTGCCGGTGCGGCCGGCGCTGGAGCCGCCGGGAAGGTCAGGCCGGCCGCGACCATGGTCGCGCCGGCGAGCAGGGCGAGAGTGCGATTCCTGGTCACCGAGTCCTCGTTCCGCAGCAGGGGTGCCGCTCACCCTGTCTGACAATCGACGAGCCGGGGAGGGGCAGAGCCGATTAATCTCGCCATACGGGTCGGTAACTGCTCGGCAACGGGGTCGGTCACCGCCTCCGGACTCTCAGGCGTCGATGGCCCGCTCGTTGTAGATGCCCGCAGGTTCCTGGCCCGACAGCTCCCGGACGGCGGCCATCACCTCGTCGGTCAGCACGCGGCGCGCCTTGCCGAGCGGGACGCCGTCGAACCGTGCCGGCCACCGCGATCGGCTCGCCGAACGTCACCGACACCGGCACCACCCGCGGCAGCCGCTTGCCCACCGGCTGCAGCTTCTCGGTGCCGACCAGCCCGACCGGCACGACCGGCACCCCGGCGGTCAGGGCGAGGTGCGCGACGCCCGTGCGGCCACGGTAGATCCGGCCGTCGCGCGAGCGGCTGCCCTCGGGGTAGATCCCGAACGCCTCGCCACGGCCGAGCACCTCGAGCGCCACGTCGAGGCTCGCGAGCGCAGCCCTCGTGTCGTCGCGGTCGACCGGCAGCATCCCGAGCCCGGTGAACCACGCCTTCGAGAACGCGCCCTTGATGCCGGTGCCCTCGAAGTAGTCGGACTTGGCCAGGAACACCACCTTGCGCGGCACCACGACCGGGATCACGACCGAGTCGATGAAGCTCAGGTGGTTGCTGGCGATCAGCACGCCGCCGCGGGCCGGCACGTGGTGCAGACCGGTGACCGTCGGTCGCCACACCACCTTCGCGACGGGCGGGACGACCGCATGAAGGACCTGGTACAACACCACCGGCTCAGTCTGTCGGTTACCGACCGGTCCTGCGACTCACGCCGCTCCGCGAGACCAGACGTAGGGCGTCGTGGTGGTGACCGGCACCAGACCCGAGCGCTCCAGGATCGGCCGCGACATGGGCGAGCAGTCGCTGTGCATGAGCCGGACGCCGCGGGTCAGCGCCGACCGGGCCCGCGCCGCGGTCAGGGCGCGGTAGATCCCCAGACCGCGCCATCGCGGCAGCGTGGCACCGCCCCAGAGCCCGGCGAACTCGGTGCCGGCGACCACCTGGAGCCGCCCGCACGACACCATCCGGGCGCCGTCGGCCTCGTCGATCACCCCCCAGACCTCGATCCGTCCCTCGCCGAGGGCGACGTGCTCGGCGAGGTCGCCGGTCTCGCCGAACACCTCGCGCTGCACCGCGGTCGCCGCCGCCAGCAGGGCGTCTGCTTCGGGGTCGCCGTCGAGGCGCCGCACGACGAGCCCGTCGCGCAGGGGTACGTCGACGGCCAGCGCCGCGGCCTCCCCCACCATCACGGTCTCGGCCTCCTCGGCCACGAGTCCGTGGTCGTCCAGGACCGCCTCGAGCCCCGGCAGGTCGTCGTGACCGCGGGTCTTCCACTCGAACGACGCGAGGTCGGTCTCGTCGGCGTAGTGGGCGACCGTGGCTCCGACCAGCGCCACCAGGTCGTAGCCGACCAGGCTCTCGTAGGTGACGAAGCCGCGCCCGTGGTACGTCGCGCGCCACAGCGGCCCGACCCGCTCCCACGAGCTTGCCCCCTGCACCTCGCCCTCGCCGCGCAGCTGCGCGTCGTAGGCGGCGAGCAGGTCGTTCGCGTCGGTCACGGCAACTCCTGGGAAATAGGCGAAGGGCCCTCGCGAGTATGAGTCACAAGGGCCCTTCTGGGTGATCGGGGGGTGACGCTCCCGACCGACCTCTCCTCGACTCCGGTCCCCAGCCACCTCATCACCTGGTGGCGGCGGCGGCGTCCCCGGCGGACCGGTTCTGCTGCCGTACGGACCCTCGTCTCCGAGTGGCCACGCTCCCCGTTGCCGGAGTGCGTGGGAGAAGTTCTATGCCCTCGGGCGACGCCCGCGCAAGAGGTTCGCGCGACATTCCCCTGGTTCCACCACGCATCCACAGGCGCGGGGGTGTCTGTCCACAGGAACCCGCCCGCCATGCACAGGTTTCCCCCAGGACGCCGGGTGTCTGAGCCGACGTACTCAGGCGCACCTGAGCAGTCGGCCCGATCCGCTCCGGCCCCGGAACCGATGTCATCGACCCATGTTCACCTACGCCGACCCGCACGCCTGTCCCTCGTGCCGCGCCCCGCTCTCCGAGCAGCAGGACCGCTGCACCACGTGCGACTTCTCCCTCGTGCACCCGCTGATCCACCAGGTCTTCGCGAGCCTCCAGCGCGCCGACGTCCTCGTCGGGCAGGCGCGCTCGAGCCCGGTGCCGGCCCCGGCGCCCTCGACCTACGTGCCGGCGCCGGCTCCGGCTCCGGCTCCGGCTCCGGCTCCGATGGCCCGTACGGGCGTGCGCACATCGTCGGTGCCGGCGATCCTGCTCGGGCTCGGCGCCCTGTGCCTGCTGATCGCCGCGGTCACCTTCCTGGCCGTGGCCTGGTCGTGGCTGGGTGTCGGCGGCCGGACGGCGGTCCTGGTGGGCCTCACCCTCGCCGCGGGCAGTGCCGGGCTGGAGCTGGGCCGCCGCGGCCTGCGGGTGGCGGCCGAGTCGCTGGTGGTCGTCGCCCTCGGCCTGGTCGCCCTCGACGTCCTCGGGGCCCAGAGCGCCGGCTGGTGGGGCGACATCTCCCCCGCCGGTCTCGCCTGCGTGATCGGTGCCGCGGTCGCCGCGGCGTCCGGCCTCGTCGTCGCCGTCGACCGACGGTTGGCGGTGCCCCAGGTCGCCGGGGTGCTGGGTCTGTTCCTGGCCTCCGCCGCCCTGCCCGGGGTGTTCGGACACGGCCTGCTGGTCGCCGGTCTCTGCGCGATTGCCTTCGGCGGCCTCGCCTGGGCCACGCACACCGTCGGGCTCGCGGTCGCGCCGTGGGCGGCCGGCACCGCGGCCGGGCTGTCCTGGGTCGACCTGACCGGCAGCGCGCTGAGCGCTCTCGACAGCGGCGGCAACCTGACCTTCGCCGACCTGTGGACCGGCGGCTCAGGAATCGCACTCACCGCCGCCGCACTGCTGCTCCTCGGTCCGCTGGCCGTCACCCGCCGCCACGAGCTCGCGCAGCCCCTGATCACCCTGTCGGTCAGCATGCTCACCG
The DNA here is from genome assembly GCA_963825985.1 of uncultured Actinomycetota bacterium. Taxonomy (GTDB): domain Bacteria; phylum Actinomycetota; class Actinomycetes; order Propionibacteriales; family Nocardioidaceae; genus Nocardioides. Next base: position 35,877 of record CAWGVK010000026.1, read on the forward strand.
GCGTCCTCGCCCTGCCCGTGCTCGACAACGGAGCCAGCCACGTCGCCGTCGCCTCCCTCGCTGCCGGCCTGGCGTGGACGGCGGTCGCGTACGTCGTGCCGCGCCGTCACCTCGTCGTGCCGGCCGTCCCGGCGGCCGCCTCGCTGCTGCCGGCCGCCCTGATCGGCGCGGCCCTGTTCGCCCAGGCGGTCGCGGCCGCCCTGCTGGCCGGCGACGACCTCCGCCTCTCCCCGGACGCCCCGGTGGCCGAGCCTGCTCTGCTGGTGCCGACCGTGCTCGCCGTGCTCGCCTACCTCGTCACCGTGACCCGACCGGTCGTCGGCCGCGCGCTGGTCGTGGGCGGCGCGGCCGTGGTCGCCCTTGCCGCCGTCGCCACCCTGGCCCTGCACCCGGTCCCGCTCTGGACCGTCGTCGCCTCCCTCTGCGTGCCGGCAACGGCGTACGCCGCCGACGCCCTGCGCCGCCCGGGCCCGGGCGGCCTGGTGCAGGCGGCCGGTGCCGGCGCCGTCCTCGTGGCAGCTGCGGGCGTCGCGATGCCGAGCGCCGCCCTGCTGACCGCGCCGATCGCCCTCATCACCGTGCTGGCCGCCTCGGCGATGACGGTCGGCCGGTTCGTGGCGGCCGACGAGGTCGGCAGCCTGGTGCTGCCGCTGGCCCTGTCCCTCCTGCTCTGGACCGTCGCCGACGTGGCCGACGTCGATGTCGCGAAGCGGGCCGTGCCCGTGCTGGTCGTCATGGGTCTGCTGGCGCTGGTCCGTCCCCGATCCGAAGTCGAGCTGCCCGCGGCCCTCGCCGGTTTCGTCGCGGCCTGTGCGGCCGTCCCGGAGGCGGGCGACGTCTCGGTGTCGCTCGCGGTGCACCTCACGGTCGCGGGCGCGCTGGTGACGATCCAGTCGCTCGTGTACCCCAGCCGGCGCGGGCTCGCGTGGGCCGGCGGCACCCTGCTGATGCTCGCCACCTGGGTGCGCCTGGCCGATCTCGGTGTCGAGGCCCCCGAGGCGTACACGCTGCCGGCGGCCGTCGTCCTGACGCTGGTCGGGCTGCGTCACCTGGTGCGCGACCGTCGGGCCGCGACCGGTCCCACGCTGCTGCCCGGGCTGGTGCTGGCGACCGTTCCCACGCTGCTCCACGTGCTGGCCAACGACCCGGTGTCGGTCCGCGCGCTCGCCCTCGGCGCCGGCTGCCTGCTCCTGGTGCTGGCCGGGACGCAGCTGCGCTGGAGCGCACCGCTGGAGGTCGGCGCCGTGGTCGGCGGCGTCCTCGCCCTGGTCGAGCTGCAGCCGTACGCCGCGCAGACACCGCAGTGGGTCGTGATCGGCCTGGCCGGCACCGTCCTCGTCGTGGTCGGCATCACCTGGGAGCGCCGGGTCGTCGACCTGCAGCGCGCGTCTCGCTACGTCGGCCGGCTGCGCTGACGCTGCGGCGGCTGCCAGTACGCCGCCACGATGTCGACGGCGGTGCCGGAGCGGCGCAGCGGGGTGCCCTCCTCGAGGTAGCGCTGGCGCCCCTCGTCCTGGTGGCTGGGGGGCAGCGAGCCGTCGGCCCGCACCACCCGCCACCAGGGCACGGGACCGCCGTGGCGGGCCATCACGTTGCCGACCAGGCGGGGGCCGCTGCCCACGACCTCGGCGATGGCGCCGTACGTCGTCACCCGACCGCGGGGCACCGCCTCGACGATGCTGAGCACGGACTCGATGAAGTCCTCGTCAGCGCGCACGCGGTGCAGGCTATCGAGCGTCGGGGGCGCCGATCCCGATGGTCGTGACGACCGCGACCAGGATCGCCGCTAGCAGGCCGGCCGGCCAGAGGGCGGCCGGCGCCTCACCCTCGCGCAGCACCAGCGCCATCACCCACAGGGCGGGGGCCGCGACCAGCACCGCGGCGCCGCGTCGCAGCCAGCGCCGCCGTACGCCCGGGTCGACGGGGGTCGCCGCCGGACCGTAGCCGGCGACCAGGGCGGCCAGGTGGGATGCCAGCAGCGCGGTCGCGGCCACCAGGCACGACGGGTGCAGCAGGTCGTCGGGCGCGCGGCCCCACCACGCGACCACCGCCACCATGGCCAGGGCGCCGGCTCCGGACTCGGGCGCGATCGCGAAGTACGCCGACACCAGGGCCACGACCAGGACCAACCCGGCGGGCGGCGGCTCCCCCGCCGGTGCCGCCGCCAGCAGCGCGACGAGGGGGCCGAGGCCGACCACGACGCGCAGCCACCGCTGCGAGAGCGGCGTCGCCCGCGCGACGGCCCACCTCATGAGCCGGCTCCGGGGCGCCGGTGTCGACGGGCCAGGCGGCGCATCACGTCGTCGACGGTGCCCGCTCCGTGCCAGGCCACCACCGGGCAGCCGATCGCGGCGAGGGCGGGCAGCACCTGCTCCCGCTCGAGCCGCCGCATCCGCCAGGCGAGGTCGGTGAGCACCGGGTCGGCGTCGCCGGGATCGGGTCGCGCGTCCGGCGGCAGCGTGTCGATCACCACGGTCGGCAGCCCGCGGCGCACCAGGTTGGCTGCCGTCGTCGCGACGGCGTCGACCAGGAGCGGCGAGAGCACGACGACGGTGGTGCCGGCGCCCGCGCGCAGGTCGAGGCGGCTCACGTCGTCGTACGGCGACGACCCGGTGCGGACGTCGACCAGGGTGCCGAGGAGGCGGCGCAGGTGCCGTTGCCCGGCGCCCGGAGGGACGCTGCGGGCCCGTCCGCCGATCGGGCGCAGCGCCACCCGGTCACCGGTGCGCACGGCGTGCTCGGCGAGCGACGCGGCGGCGCGGACGGTGAGGTCGAGGCTGCTGGCGGTGCCGTGGAGGCCCTGGGCGGTGCCGTGCTCGGCGAAGAGGTCGAGGACGAGCAGCAGGCCGGCGTCCTGCTCGGCACGCGTGGTGGTGACGTGGAGGGCGTCGGTGCGGGCCGAGACGCGCCAGTTGATGCGGCGCAGCCGGTCGCCGGGCTGGAACGGTCGGATCCCGGACAGCTCGGTGCCGGTGCCGGGACGTGCGGAGCGGTGGGCGCCGACCAGGCCGCGCGGCTGGGGCGACTCGGCGCGCGAGCGGTACGCCGTGGCCGGCAGCACCCGCACCATCCGGCCGGGCACCGCGACCGGGCCCCACCGGTAGCCCGACCAGGCGCTGGTCAGCGCGACCCGCTCGGTGCCGAGCGTCGGGGTGCCCCATCGTTGCGGGCTGACCACCATGTCGGTGCCCGACCCGGACAGCACCGCGATGCTGCCCCCGACGGGTTCGACGAGCGCGAACGGCTCCGGTCCGACGACCCGGGTGACCTGCTCGACGTCGCCGTCGTCGGCGGCGTTCAGGTGGACGGCGGTGCCGTGCCCCTCGTGCAGCGACGGGTGCTCGACCGTCGTCCACACGCGCGGGGAGGATCGGGGACGCCGGGCGACGGCCGGCACGACGGTCAGCAGGATCGGCACGGTGAGCACGAGCAGCGCGGGCTGACCGGCGGCGACGCCCCACGCCAGCCCCACGACGCCGACGGTGACCGCGCGACCGAGGGCACCCGTGGGGCGCCAACCGGTCACCGCTGTTCCAGGGTGGCCGGGGTCGGTACCCGCGAGAGGACGTCGTCGACGACGCTGGCGCCGGTGGCGTCGGTCATCCACAGCTCGGGCTTGATCGAGACCCGGTGGGCGAGCACCGAGCGGGCGACCGCCTTGACGTCCTCGGGGATGACGTAGTCGCGGCCGCGGACGGTCGCGAAGGCGCGCGCGGTCAGCGCGAGCCCGAGCGAGCCGCGGGGTGAGGCGCCGGTCTGCACGTGGCCGTGCTCGCGGGTGGCGGCGGCCAGCTCGACGCAGTAGCGGCCGACGCTGGCGTCGACCTGCACCTCCTCGACGGTGGCCTGCAGGGCGCGGACACCGTCGGCGTCGGTGAGCTGGTCGAGCACGATCTCCTCGCGACGGCGTGCGACGCGGCGGGCGACCACGTCGTACTCCTCGTCGGCGCTGGGATAGCCGAAGCCGACCCGCAGCAGGAAGCGGTCGAGCTGGGCCTCCGGCAGCGGGTAGGTGCCTTCGTACTCGACCGGGTTGGCGGTCGCCAGGACGCAGAACGGGTCGGGCAGCGCGAAGGTCTGGCCCTCGACGGTGACCTGGCGCTCCTGCATCGCCTCGAGCAGCGCCGACTGGGTCTTGGGCGGCGTCCGGTTGACCTCGTCGGCCAGGAGCAGTCCGGCGAACACCGGCCCGGGCCGGAAGTCGAACTCGCCGCGGCGCTGGTCGTAGAGGAACGACCCGGTGAGGTCGGCCGGCAGCAGGTCGGGGGTGAACTGGGCGCGGCTGAACTGCAGCCCCAGGACCTGCGCGAACGAGCGCGCGGTCAGGGTCTTGCCGAGGCCGGGCAGGTCCTCGATGAGCACGTGGCCCTTGGCGAGGACGGCGGCGAGCACGAGCGTCAGCGACCCGCGCTTGCCCACCATGGCGCGGCCGACCTCGTCGAGCACGCGCTCGGCGACCCGGGCGGCCTCGACCGGGTCGAGGGGCGTGACCTCGGGTGGCGGGACGGGTGGCAGGTCGGTCATCACAGCTCCTCGATCGTGCGCAGACAGGTGTCGATGTGGCGTGGGCTGAGGCGGACGACGGGCCCGTCGACGACCTGGCACACCGTCGGTCCGAGCAGCTCGCGGCCGCGCTCGGAGTGGAGGCGGACGTCGTGGCGCAGCTGGAGCATCCGGTCGGCCAGGGCCGCGATCGTGTCGCGCACGACCGGGTCGGGATGCCGGGATGCCTGATGGTCCTCGAGGTGCCGCAGGTGCGTCTGGGTGGTGCGGTCGCGACCTCGGGTGACCGGGGGGTGGGTCGGTGCGGCGTACCAGATCACGGCGTCGCGCGACTGCGCGGCGGCGACGGCCCAGGCGCCGGCGAGCGCTAGCACCGTGAGGAGCACCACCCTCACGGGCTCCGGCTCGAACTTCAGGAGGGTGGCGCCCGCGACGACCCCGGTGGCGACGGCAGCCGTCAGCGCCACCCGTCGTACCCAGAGGGTCATCGGCGGCCGCCGCTGAGCAGCGTGCGGAGGTCGTGGTGGATGCGCTGCAGCGCGTCCTGGGCGTCGGTGCGCGCGTCCTCGCCCAGCTCGTGCTCGGAGAACCGCGCCTCGCGGTAGATGCCGGCCAGCCGGGCCACGGCTGCGGCGTCGGCCTCGACCAGGTCGAGCAGGCGCAGCGTGAACTCCGACGACGTCTCCCACGGCTCGCGGGCGACGCCGGCCTGCGCCGCCTGGACCTCGAAGCGGTGCCAGCAGGCGACGACCCCGTTGCGCGGCGTCCCCGACCGGAGCAGGGCCGCCTGGTCGACGGCGTCCTCACTGATCGCAGCGGCGACCGCATCGACGGGGTCGAGCTCGACGGCGGGCAGCGCGTCGCCTCGGGACCGCCGTCGCCAGCGGGGCAGGTGCGGACGCAACGTGACGAGCATGGACACGGCGGTCACGACGAGAGCCACGGCGAGCACGCCCAGGAGGATGACGATGACCCTGGTCAACGTGCTGCTGGGTGAGTCCCGGTCTCCGGCGGGCGCTGGTGCTCCGCTCTCGACGGTCTCGGTGGGTGGCGGCGGGTCGCTGGTGGTGACCCGGTCGGGGTTCAGGCCCTCGCCGCGGAACGGGTCGTCGGGTCCGGCCGAGGCGGCCCACACCGCCACGAGGAGGACCAGGAGCGTGGCGATGCCCACCGCGAGGGCACTCACCCACGAGGCGCGGCGTTGCTCCGGACCCCACGTCATGGCGGCAACGTACCTGCGGCCCGACCGGGAAACGATCACGCGCAGGTCACGACCCCGGTGACACGACGGAGCCCCGACCGCACAGCGGCCGGGGCTCCGTCGGGTGCGGACTACCTCAGATGATCGGGTCGAACGGCTCGGTGCCGTTGACCAGCTGCAGGCCCGCGATGCCGGAGTTGGCCTGCGCGTAGGCGAGCTCCTTGGCGAGGTCGCCGATGTTGTTCGACAGCGGCAGCGGGGCCAGGCCGAGGGTCGACAGGGTGCCGACGGCCTTGCCCTCGGCGCTGACGAACGCCGAGCCCGAGTCGCCGGGGATGCCGGGGGTCACGGTGTAGAGCGGGTGGCTCCAGCCGCCGTCCGCGGCGCTGTCGCCGAGGCTGATGCCGGTCTTGGGCGAGAGCTGGGTGATACCGCCGCGCAGGCTGGAGTTGCCGTAGGACCAGACCCGGTCGCCGGCGGCGGTGCCGTCGGTGTCGATGCCGGTCGGGCCGCCCCAGAACGGGATGCTCGGGTTGACCTTGCCGGCGTCGCCGGCGCTGACCTTCACCAGGGCGAAGTCGTTGTAGGCGCAGGTGTTGGCGTCGGACTCGCCCTTCGCGCGCATGGTGCGCCACGAGCTGTAGACCAGGGTGCCGGAGCCGACCTGGGTGCCCTCGGAGACCACTGACCCACCCTTGTTGAAGGTGACGGCGGTGCCGAGCGGGACCGACTCGTTGAGACAGCCGTTGGTGTCGGTGGCCTCGCCGAGGCCGGCGCAGTGGGCGGCGTACCCGACGTAGGTGTTGCCCGCGGAGTCGGAGAACACGAAGTTGCCCGTGCACTGTGCCCCGTTGGTGTACATCTGCACGCCCGGCGTGATCTCGGCCGTGTCGGCCGGTGCGTACGCCGTGACGCGGGCGTCGGCTGCCGTGCTGGCGGGCGCGACCCCCACCAGCGTGGTGCCGAGGACGGTGACGGCCGTCGCGGCCATCGTGACGATGATCTTCGTGAACCTCATGGGTTCCTCCCGGTCGGTGATCTGACGCCCGGCTCAACGAGCCGGGCCGACCGGGGTTACGCGCCGGTAGGAGTCGGCGAAGGTCTCAGTACGACGGCTGCGACGGGTCGATCTGGTTGACCCAGGCCACCACGCCGCCCCCGACGTGCACGGCGTCGGCGTACCCGGCGCCCTTCACGATCGCCAGGGTCTCGGCCGAGCGGACGCCCGACTTGCAGTGCATCACGATCGGCTTGTCGCTGGGCAGCTGCTCGAGGGCCGAGCCGTTGAGGAAGTCGCCCTTGGGGATCAGCACCGAGCCGGGGATCCGGTTGATCTCGAACTCGTTGGGCTCGCGGACGTCGACCAGCACGAAGTCGCGGGTGCCCTCGTCACGCTCCTTGAGCATGTGCTCGAGCTGGGTGACCGAGATGGTCGATCCGGCGGCGGCGTCCGCGGCCTCGTCGGAGATCGCGCCGCAGAAGGCCTCGTAGTCGATCAGCTCGGTGACGGTGGCGTTCTCGCCGCACAGCGCGCAGTTGGGGTCCTTGCGGACCTTGAGCTTGCGCCACTCCAGCTCGAGGGCGTCGTAGATGACCAGCTTGCCGACGGCGGGGTCACCGATGCCGGTGATCACCTTGATCGCCTCGTTGACCTGGATCGAGCCGATGCTGGCGCACAGCACGCCGAGCACGCCGCCCTCGGCGCAGCTCGGCACCATGCCCGGCGGCGGCGGCTCGGGGTAGAGGCAGCGGTAGCACGGCGCGTCGTCGCTGCCGGTGGGCCAGAACACGCTCGCCTGCCCGTCGAAGCGGTAGATGGAGCCCCACACGTAGGGGATCTTCAGGAAGTACGCCGCGTCGTTGACCATGTAGCGGGTCGCGAAGTTGTCGGTGCCGTCGACGATGAGGTCGTAGCCCTCGAAGACCTGCAGCACGTTGTCGTTGTCGAGCCGCTCCTCGTGCAGGACCACCGTGACGTACGGGTTGATCTCGGCGATCGACTCCTTGGCCGACAGGCCCTTCGGCTTGTCGATGTCGCTGACGCCGTGGATGACCTGGCGCTGCAGGTTCGACTCGTCGACGGTGTCGAACTCGGCGATGCCCAGGGTGCCGACCCCGGCGGCGGCGAGGTAGAGCAGGGCAGGACTGCCGAGGCCGCCGGCGCCGATCACGAGCACCTTGGCGTTCTTGAGCCGCTTCTGCCCCGTCATCCCCACGTCGGGAATGATCAGGTGGCGGCTGTAGCGGCGTACCTCGTCGATGGTCAGCTCGTCGGCGGGCTCGACCAGCGCGGGAAAGGTCACTTTTCACTCCTCGATCGGATGGCGCCGTTCACGGGCGTCAGGCGGAGAACGCCGTCGGTCCCGTCCATTGTTCCCGCGCGGGGGTCGGCGTGGACGGCCGCCGTCCCGTCATCCGGACCCGCGGGTAGGCTCGGGTCGTGGCTTCGACGACCTCCGACCTCGACGGCTCCCGCCCGCGTGGCGGACGGCTGCCTCGGCGCGAGCGTCGCGTCCAGCTGCTCGAGTCGGCGCTCGAGGTGTTCGTCAACCACGGCTACCACGCGGCGGCCATGGACGACATCGCCGAGAAGGCGGGCGTCTCCAAGCCGGTGCTGTACCAGCACTTCCCCGGCAAGCTCGAGCTGTACCTGGCCCTGCTCGACAGCTCCTGCGACGCGATCATCGACAACTGCCGCAACGCCCTGCTGGCGACCCACGACAACAAGCAGCGGGTCGCCGCGGCGATCGACGCCTTCTACGACTACGTCGGCAGCGAGACCGGCGCGTTCCGGCTGGTCTTCGAGTCCGACCTGACCAACGAGCCCGCCGTCCGCCAGCACGTCGAGCGGGTCACCAGCGAGTGCGCGGCGATGATCGCCGACGTCATCCACGACGACACCGGGCTGCCCGACCCGGCCTCGCGGCTGCTGGCCGTCTCGCTCGTGGGAATGGCCCAGGTCAGTGCCCGGTTCTGGCTGTCGGAGGCCGGCGGCCTCGACCGCGACCAGGCCACCGCCCTCGTCTCCGGTCTCGCCTGGCGCGGCATCCGTGGCTACCCGCTGACCGACTGACCACCTTCTTCATCTGCATGTTCATCTGCATGTTCATCTGCCCAACCCTGATCGTCTGAGCACCAGCAACCGAAGGAGCACGACCGTGGAGGTCAAGATCGGCGTCCAGCACTCGCCGCGTGAGCTCGTCGTCGACACCGACGAGTCCGGCGAGGCCATCGAGAAGCTCGTGGCCGACGCCGTCTCCGGTGAGGGCGTCCTGGTCCTCACCGACAGCAAGGGCCGCAAGGTGATCGTGCCCGCGACCAAGATCGCCTACGTCGAGATCGGTGGCGGTGTCGCCGGCACCGTGGGGTTCCGTAGCTGACTGTTGCGTCCCCCGGGACCGTGAGTTTCACCGGTTAACCGGTGAAACTCACGGTTCTGCTACGAAACTTCGGACCAGAACCCGCAGTTTCGTCCCTCGAGCGTGACCCGTTGGGACACCACAGCGTGGGCGCGCCCGACCTGGTGACGTCCCACCAGCACCTCGAAGCACGCTGGTCACCTTGGGTCGCAGTGGTCCCAGGCGGCGGTGAGCAAGTGAGGAAACGGCGCACGAAACCCGCACTGGCTCACCGCCCACCCGAGCCAACCCCGCCCAGCGGTGACCTGGTGACCGAATGTTCGAGCGAAACGGGAACCAGCTCACCGCCGCCCCGAGCCGACCCGCCCAGCGGTGACCTGGTGACCGAACCGCCGAGCAAAACAGGAACCAGCTCACCGCCACCCCGAGCCAACTCCGCCCAGCGGTGACCTGGTGACCAAACCGCCGAGCGAAACAGGAACCAGCTCACCGCCACCCCGAGCCCACCCCGCCCAGCGGTGACCTAGTAACCAAACCGCCGAGCAAAACAGGAACCAGCTCACCGCCACCCCGAGCCGACCCCGAAGCAACAGTCAGGAGTCGAGGCCCAGCTCGCTCATCCGCTCGGCGTGCCGCTCGGTCAGGCGGGTGAACATCCGCCCCAGCGCGGCCAGGTCGAGGCCGGGGCGGTCGACGCCACCGGTGAGCAGGGCGGTCAGCGAGTCGCGGTCGGCGGCGACCCGCTGGGCCTGGGTGAGGGCCTCGCCCATCAGGCGGCGTCCCCACAGGGCCAGCCGACCGCCCACGGTCGGGTCCGCGGCGATCACCTCGCGGACCCGCTCGACCACGAACGCCGCGTGCCCGCCGTCGTCGTCGACCGACGACACGACGAGGTCGCGGGTGTCGGCGTCGAGGAACGCCGCGATCTCGCGGTAGAAGTCGTTGGCGAGTCCGTCGCCGACGAAGGCCTTGACCAGGCCCTCGAGCCAGTCGGCGGGTGCGGTGTGCAGGTGGAAGTTGTCGATCGCGACCCGGAACGGCGCCATCGCCTCGAACGGGTCACCGCCCAGATCGGCGATCCGCCGCTGGAGGGGCGCGACCTTGCCGAGCTCGGTCGCCGCCATCGAGGCGAGCGCGACCTTGTCCTGCAGGGTGGGTGCCAGCTTGGCGTCCTCGGCGAGCCGCTCGAACGCCGAGATCTCGCCGTACGCGATCACGCCGAGCAGGTCGACGACCGCCGCACGGTAGCCCGGGTCGGCGATGGCCAGGTTGCCCTCGGGCTCGGCGGATGCAGGCATGCGGGAACCCTACCGATAGACTGAGAGCACGAGCGCTCACCGTCACGAACCCGTGACAACCGTCCGGCGCTCCCGTATGTGCGCGGTTGACTCGCCACTTTCTCTGCTCAGTCAGCCGCACAGATCCGACATCCATCGGCTGTCCGGCTGACTCACGAAAGCAGAAAAGTTGACCACCTTCCGAGAGCTCGGGGTGCTCCCCGAGATTTGTGACGCGCTCGAGCGCGCCGGCATCACCACCCCCTTCGCCATCCAGGAGATGACCCTGTCGGTCGCCCTGCTCGGCACCGACCTGATCGGCCAGGCCCGCACGGGCACCGGCAAGACCCTCGCCTTCGGCATCCCGGTGCTGCAGCGCAGCGTCGTCAACACCGACCCGGCCTACGAGCACCTGCCGCAGGGCAAGCCGCAGGCCCTGATCGTCGCGCCCACCCGCGAGCTCGCGCTCCAGGTCTCCAGCGACCTCGCCCTGGCCAGCAAGGACCTCGGCCTCCGCGTCCTCACCGTGTACGGCGGCGTCGGCTACGACACGCAGCTCGACACCCTGCAGGCCGGCGTCGACATCGTCGTCGGCACGCCCGGCCGGCTGATCGACCTGGCCAACCGCCGCGCCCTCGACCTCTCCCACGTGCACGCGCTGGTGCTCGACGAGGCCGACGAGATGCTCGACCTCGGGTTCCTGCCCGACGTGGAGCGGATCTTGCGGATGACGCCCGAGACCCGGCAGACGATGCTGTTCTCGGCCACCATGCCGGCCGCGATCGTGGCGCTGGCCCGCACCCACATGCGGCACCCGATGAACATCCGCGCCGAGTCGTCGTACGAGAACGCGACGGTGCCCGCGACCGCCCAGTTCATCTACCAGGCCCACGACCTCGACAAGCCCGAGATCATCGGCCGCGTGCTGCAGGCCGAGGACGCCGACAAGATCATCGTCTTCACCCGCACCAAGCGGCAGTCGCAGCGGATCGCCGAGGACCTCGCCGAGCGCGGGTTCAGCTCGAGCCCGCTGCACGGCGACATGGCCCAGGTGGCGCGCGAGAAGGCGCTGACCCGGTTCCGTGAGGACAAGCTGCGGGTGCTGGTCGCCACCGACGTCGCCGCGCGCGGCATCGACGTGTCCGGCGTCTCCCACGTCATCAACTACACGTGCCCCGAGGACGAGAAGACCTACATCCACCGGATCGGCCGCACCGGCCGGGCCGGCGCCTCGGGTATCGCGATCACGTTCGTCGACTGGGCCGACCTGGCGCGCTGGAAGATGATCAACAAGGCGCTCGACCTGCCCTTCGACGCGCCGCAGGAGACCTACTCGACCTCCGAGCACCTCTTCCACGACCAGGGCATCGCGCCCGGCACCAAGGGCCGGATCGTCGACCCGGCGCCGGTCGAGCGCAAGCCGCGCGAGGACCGCAAGCCCCGTGAGGACCGCGACCGCAACCGCGACCGCAACCGGAGCCGGAGCCGCACCCGCGGCGGCGCGACCGTCACCCAGGGAGCCGGCGCGGCCGACACCGACACCCCGGTCACCGCCGGCGAGGCCCAGGAGCGCACCACCGCCGGCGCGTCCGGATCGGGCAACCGCAACCGCCGGCGTCGCCGCCGCAGCGGCTCGGGCAGCGGCTCGGGCGAGGCGGCCCCGACCAGCACCGAGGCCTGATCGACCCAGCGGGAGTCGTCAGACGACGACGACGGTCGTGCCGAGGGGCGCGAAGGCCCACAGGGCCTTCGCGTCCTTCTCCTTCTGCCGGATGCAGCCGTGCGACTGCGGGGTGCCGAGCTGAGACTTGGTCTGCACCTGGTCGCCGTCGTCGACGGGGATGTCGTGGAAGCCGATCGCGGCACCCGTGTCGCCCTGCGTGAACCGGACGAACCACTTCATGGTGCCGGAGTCGTCGATGCCGACGGCGTCCTCGGAGCGTGAGTAGACCTCGAACGTGCCCGGGTCGAGGTTGTCGGTGACGCTGCCCGAGACCAGGTAGGTGCGCTCGACGCGCTCCTTCTCGTCGATCAGCCACACGCGCTGCCGGTCCTCGCTGAACACGACGCGGCGGCCCTCGCCGGAGTCGAGCGGGACGGCGGTCTCGTCGATGTCGTCGATCGACGGCCCCTCCGGGCCCCGGTCGGGTGTGGGCTCAGCGTCGGGCACCGAGTCGGCCAGCGCGGCGTCCTGGCCGGCGTCACGGTCGTACTCCTGCTGCGTGTCGTCGCCGATGTCGGCGGACGCGACCGACGCCTGCGCGTCGTTGCCGGAGCCCTTGTCGTCGGCGGCGGACGGCAGGATGCCGACACCCCCGAGCAGGGCGACGCCGGTGGTCACGAGCGACACACCGAGCACCACGACCCGTCCGTAGTGGGTCTGGTAGCGCGGCGGCGGCAGCGCGCGGTGTCGGCTCATGCGGTGGTCATCGCTTCGCGGCCCGGGTGACGAGGTTGGCGGCGACGGCGCGGTAGGCGGCGGCACCCTTGCTGCTGCGGCTGGTGGCGAGGATCGAGCGGCCGGCGGCCGGTGCCTCGGCGAACTTGATGGTCTTCGGGATCGGCGGCTCGACCACGTCGAGGTCGTAGGTCTCCGAGATCGTCTCGAGCACGGTGCGCGCGTGGTTGGTACGCCCGTCGTACAGGGTCGGCAGCACTCCCCAGATGGCGAGGTCGCGGTTGGTGAAGCGGCGGACGTCGTGGACGGTGTCGAGCAGCTGGCCGACGCCACGGTGCGACAGGGTCTCGCACTGCAGCGGGATCAGCACGCCGTCGGCGGCGGTGAGTGCGGCGACGGTGAGCACGCCGAGGGACGGCGGGCAGTCGAGCAGGATCCAGTCGTAGTGGGCGTCCTTGGTGGCGAGGTCCTCGAGCATGGCGCGCACCGCGTGCTCGCGGCCGGTGCGCGTCAGCAGGTCGGCCTCGGCCCGGGCCAGCTCGATGGTGGCGGGCAGCAGCGCCACGCCGTCGTCGGTGTCGACGATGACCTCGGTCGCGTCGAGCCCCTTGGTGAGCACGTGGTGCACCGAGAGCTCGAGGTCCTCGGGGTCGATGCCGAGCGAGAAGGTCAGGCACGCCTGCGGGTCGAGGTCGACGAGGAGGACGGAGTGCCCCAGCTCGGCCAGGGCCGCCCCGATCGAGGCCACGCTCGTCGTCTTGGCGACGCCACCCTTCTGGTTGGCGATCGCGAGGGTGGTGGTCATCGGGCACCATCATGCCCGACCCACCCGGCCAGGTGTGGCAGGCGGTGCGGCGTGCTTGGATGCGCGTCATGCCCACCGCCCTCGTCACCGGCGCGACCGCCGGCATCGGCCACTCCTTCGCCGTCCACCTCGCCCGCCGCGGCCACGACCTGGTGCTGGTCGCGCGCGACGCGACCCGCCTCGACCAGGTCGCCGCCGACCTGCGCACCGAGCACGGCGTCGAGGTCGAGACCCTCACCGCCGACCTGGTCGACCCCGCCCAGCTCGCGACGGTGGAGGCCCGGCTCGCGGACGCCGGGCGACCGGTCGAGCTGCTCGTCAACAACGCCGGCTTCGGCCTGAAGCAGCGGTTCCTCGACAACCCGGTCGAGGCCGAGGTCGCCATGCTCGACGTCCTGGTGCGAGCCGTGCTCAGGCTCAGCCACGCGGCGCTCGGACCGATGAGTGAGCGCGGCCACGGCGGCATCATCAACGTGTCGAGCGTGGCGGCGTTCCTGCCGCGCGGCACGTACGCCGCGGCGAAGGCCTGGGTCAACAGCTTCAGCGAGTGGGCCGCCAACGAGTACCGCGGCCAGGGCATCACCGTGATGGCGCTGTGCCCGGGGTTCACCAAGACCGAGTTCCACGAGCGGATGCAGGTCAGGCGCGGCACCGGCCTGATGTGGCTCGACGCCGACTTCCTGGTCGACAAGGCGCTGCGCGACTACGACAAGGGCCGCACCTTCTCGATCCCCGGCGCCCACTACAAGGCCATCGTCGGGCTCACCCGCCTGATCCCCTCCCGCGCCCTGCAGACCTACCAGTCCATCGGCCGCAGGTAGCGCTACCCGTCACCGTTGACGACGCCGGGGGTGGTGCGGCCGGACGCCGCGGAGGCGGCCGCGGCCCGGGCGAGGAGGCGTTCGTACTCCTCGAGGGTGGTCGTGTGGCAGCCCAGCTCGTGGTCGTTCTTGCCGAGCCCGTGGTGGTCGCTCGACCCGGTGGCGACCAGGTCGAGGTCGCGGGCGATGCCGCGCAGCTCGTCGCGGACGTCGGGGTCGACGTGGTCCTGGTGGTCGACCTCGATGCCGGCCAGGCCCGCGGCGGCGAGCGTGGCCAGCTCGGCCGGCGGCAGCGACCCGCGGCGACCGCGGCCCCACGGGTGCGCGACCACGCAGACTCCGCCGGCCGCGCCGATGGTCGCGATCATCGCGGTCAGCGACGCGGCGTACCGGTCCACGTAGGCCGGTCGGCCGGGGTTCAGGTAGCGCTCGAACGCCTCGTCGCGCGAGACCACGACCCCCTTGCGCACCAGTGCGTCGGCGACGTGCGGGCGACCGGGGACGGCGGCGGCGATGTCGTCGAGGTCGATGTCGATGCCCAGGCCGACCAGCCTCTCGAGCATCGCCGGCGCCCGGGAGCCGCGACCGTCGACGATCCGGTCGAGCTCGGCCTGCAGCGCCGGGTGGGTCGGGTCCGGCAGGTAGGCGAGCAGGTGCACGCCGTGGCCCTGGTGCTTGGTGCTGATCTCCATGCCGCGCACGAGCCGGATGCCGACCCGGACGGCGGTCGCGGCCGCCTCGTCCCACCCGGCGGCGGTGTCGTGGTCGGTGATGGCGACGACGTCCAGGCCCGCCTGTCGGGCCGCCTCCACGAGCTCGGCCGGTGTCTGCGTGCCGTCGCTGGCCGAGGAGTGGGTGTGGAGATCGATGCGCACCGCTGCAGCGTAGGGGCTCACCAGGCAGGAGCGGGCCCCCCGAAGGGCATCTCGACGAGGTGCGGGCCCGACTGCGAGGTGTCGCGCAGGATCCAGTCGTCGCGCAGCAGCAGCATCGACGAGGCCGGGCGCATCACGATCCAGAGCCACCGGCCGGCGGCCTCGCCAGCGAAGACCGAGCGGTCCCACTCCCCCGTCGACGCGCTGGTCGAGACCGGCCACAGCGGCACCACCTGCCGCTCGATCCGCACCCGCACGCTCGGCGGACCGTCGCCGACGTCGGCTCCGGGATCGTCGTGGGTGGTGCCGGCGATCCGCGCGCCCAGGCCGGTGCCGGCCTCCTCGGCAATCACGATCACGTCGACCGGACCGTCGAGGGCGCTCGACCCCGACGTGCAGGTCATGGTGGCGCGCGCGCGTTCCGGTTCGGCGCCGACGGCGGCGAAGTCGCTGACCACCCAGCCCGGGCTGAGCGGCCACGGCAGGTACGTCGGCATCGAGGTGGTGCGGCGCAGGTGGTCGGCGAACGCAGCGTAGGACACCTCCTCGGGCCGCCACAGGGGCTCGATCTCGCCGTGCTCGACGCAGACCCACCCGCCCTCGAACCGGCTCACCGGGGCCGCGCACCGGGGGCATCCGACCGACAGCGACATGCCGACTACCGTCGCGGCGGCGCGCGGGGCCGTCAAGAGTTCCAGCGAAGCACGACCGGGGTCTCCCGCTCGTGGCCGAGCACCGAGACCGTCGCCGTGTCGAGGCGGAAGAGCCGCCCCTCGCTCACCGAGAGCCCCAGCCAGCGCGCGGTCAGGGCCCGCAACGAGTGGCCGTGGGCGAAGACCAGCACCGGCCCGTCGACCGCCCGCGCCCGGGCCACGACCCGGTCGAGCCGGACCTGGACGTCGGCAGCGGACTCGCCGCCCGGGCTCGGGTGCGTCCAGACCGACCAGCCCGGGTCGCGCTCGCGGATCTCGGAGGTGGTGATGCCCTCGTACTCGCCGTAGGCCCACTCGACCAGGTCGTCGTCGACCTCGGCCCGGTCGGGCACCGGGAAGCCGGCCAGCTCGGCGGTCCGCCAGGCACGCTCGCGGGGGCTGGTCAGCACCAGCACCGGGTCGAGCCCGGCCAGCCGCGGGGCGAGTGCGCGGGCGTCGTCCTCGCTCTCGGGCAGCAGCGGGAGGTCGGTGACCGACGTGTGCCGGCCGGCCCTGCTCCACTCGGTGGGGCCGTGGCGGACGATCCAGAGCTCGGGAGCGGTCACGACAGGAACCTAGCGCCCCGGACCTTCCGCGAGACGCATCGGCGGTGGCCGTGTCACGATCACCCGCGTGACCTCACTCGCGCGGCACCGCCGGGCCGCGGCGGTGGCCTTCGCGAGCCAGGGGCTGGTGTTCATCAGCCTCACCACGCGGCTGCCCGACACGACCGATCGGTGGGACCTCGGCGAGCTCGAGCTCTCGCTGCTGCTCCTCATGATGGTCCTGCTCGCCGGCGGCGGCTCGGTGCTCGCCGAGCGGCTGGCCGCGCACCGCGACAGCGCGTGGGTGCTGCGCGTCGGGCTGCTGGTGACGGCGGTCGCCGTGCCCGCGCTGCTGCTGTCGCCGGTGTTCGGGGGCTTCGTGGCCGGGCTGGCGGCGTACGGCGTCGCCCTCGGCCTGGTCGACGCGACCACCAACATGCAGGGCGTCGCGGTCGAGCGTGGCTGGGGGCGTCCCCTGCTGCCGTCGTTCCACGGCGCCTGGACCTTCGGCGGGCTGGTCGGCGCCGGGCTCACCCTGGCGACGTCGGGCCTGCCCGACCAGACGGCCGCGGCGGTCGGCGTCGTGCCGTTGGTGGCGGCGTTCGGCCCGCTGATCGCACGGGCGGAGGTGCCCGGTTCCTCCGCCGTCGAGGCGGAGATCGACGTGCCGTGGCGCCCGATCCTGCTCGTCGGGCTCGGCATGGTCGTCTTCTACATGGTCGACACCGCGGCGACGACGTGGGGCGCCACCTACCTCGACCGCACGGTCGTCGCCCCGGAGGACCTGGTGGCGCTGGCGACGTTCCCGTACCTGCTGGCCAGCCTGGTGGTCCGGCTGGCCGGCGACGGGCTGGTGCAGCGCCACGGCGTCGTACCGGTGCTGCGCGTCGGGGCGCTGGTCGGCTGTGCCGGGCTGGTGACCGTGGTGACCGCCCCGACCTGGCCGGTAGCGGTCGTCGGGTTCACCGTGACCGGTGCGGGCATGGCCGTCGTCGCGCCGCTCAGCTTCTCGGCGGCCGGCCGGATCGCCGGCGGGTCGGCCGCGCGCACCGACGCGGTGATCGCCCGCTTCAACCAGTTCAACTACGCCGGTGCGCTGCTGGGCGCGGTGCTGACCGGGGTGGTGGGCAGCGACTCGCTGCGCTGGGGCTTCGCCGTCCCCGCCCTGCTGGTGCTCGCCCTGCTGCCGCTTGCGCGCGCGTTCGCGACCGAGCGTCAGCCGGTCTGAGGTCCCGACCAGAACTTGTCGGCCTGCGGCACCGGGCGGCCCGGCTGCTCGCCACCGCGCGCCTCGAGGTAGCTGTCCTTCGGCACCATCACCTTGCGGCGGAAGATGCAGACGACCTTGCCGTCCTGGTTGTAGCCGATCGTCTCGACGTGGACGACGCCCCGGTCGTCCTTGCTCTTCGACTCGGTCTTGTCCAGCACGGTCGTCTCGCCGTACAACGTGTCGCCGTGGAAGGTGGGCGCCACGTGGCGCAGCGACTCGACCTCGAGGTTGGCGATGGCCTTGCCGGAGATGTCGGGCACCGACATGCCGAGCAGGATGGAGTAGACGTAGTTGCCGACCACGACGTTCTTGCCGAACTGGGTCGTCTCCGCGGCGTAGTTGGTGTCGAGGTGCAGCGGGTGGTGGTTCATCGTGAGCAGGCAGAAGAGATGGTCGTCGTACTCGGTGACCGTCTTGCCGGGCCAGTGCTTGTACGTCGCTCCGACCTCGAACTCCTCGTAGCTGCGACCGAACTGCACGGGGCTGTCTCCTCACACGTCAGGGGTACGACGTGCGGAAGTCTCTCAGGTCGCGCGCTGCGCCGATGGCGCCGTCCGTGGGTCAGGAACCCCCGCCGCCGGCCTTCCGCCGGTGCATCTTCGGCGCGCCGCCGATCACCTCGGAGCCGTGCGCCTTCTCGTGCACCGGCTTCTCCTCCGAGACGCCCTTCTCCTTGCCGCCCTTGCGGTCGAGAGCCTCGCGCATCTTGGCCTTCAGGTCGTCGTTCTGCGAGTCGGTCATGCGCTCCACCCTGACACTTCCGCCCCGCTGCCGTCGACCGTGTTCTCGGTCAGGTCACACGGGGCAGGGCGACGCTGGGACACCCGGCAGCGTGGCGGTGGCCAGCACCAGCTTGTGGTCGGTGCTCCTGACGATCGCGGGACGCCGGTCGAAGCTCACCTCGGTGAAGGTGGCCTCGGCCGGGCCGAAGATCCAGTCGACCGCCAGCTGCTTCGGCGGGGTGCACCGCCCGCCGACGTTCCGCCCGCCGTTGGCGGCCTTCAGCTCGGTGCGGCTGGTGACGTCGCAGAACGCACGTTCGCGGTCGTTGAGGTCACCGGTCCAGAACACCGGCAGCCCCGTGGTGTCGCGCAGACGGTTGACGAGGTCGCTCTGCAGGGCGCGCCCCTGGGCCCTCCACCGGGTCGCGTCGCCGCGGGTGTTGGCGGGGTTCTGGAAGTTGATGAAGTAGGCCTGCTGCCCGGTCACGTTGTGCCGCAGCAGGACGACGGGCATCGGGATCTGCTTCCCGTGGAAGTACGGCAGCAGGATCCGGCTGGTCTTCACCAGCGTCCAGGTGTCGGTCCGCCAGGCGATCGAGTTGCGCAGCACCTTGGGGTCGTCGCCACCGGGCCACAGGGCGTACTCGCCCGCAGCCAGCCTCGTGAACGCGGCGTACTGCGGCCTCTCCAGCTCTTGAAGACCGACCACCTCGACCCCCTCGTCCCGCAGCACGTCGAGCTGCCACCTGATCCGCTGGGGACCTGAGGCGTACCGGGGCTTGTTGCCGCCCTTCGCCGTGTGTCCGTGGCCGAGGATGTTGAGCGAGGCCATCCGGAACGTGGTCGGCTCCTGGTCGGCCTTCGCCTGACCCACGAGCAGGACCTCGCTGGCGCCGGGCGTCCGCTCGACGGGCGGAGCGACGGTGACGGCCTGGACGCCGAGCGCGCCGGCGATGCCGCCGAGAAGGAAGACGGCGAGGGCGGTCAGCCGGAGGCGGCGCGGTGGGGCGGTGGTCACATCAGTCCCATCGGCCCCACCGGCCGGCGACTTGAGTGGCTAGCCCACGGAGTCCCAGGTGGTGGGGACGCCGTGCCCGCGCGAGCGGCCCAGGAAGCGACGCTCCCCTCCCGGCCAGGCCTGGGCGACCAGCCAGAGCTCGTGTTCGGCCTCCGGTGTGCGCCGGGTCGGCTCGAGGAAGAGGTGCACGAACGGCGCCTGCTCGGTGGCCCGCGCCCCGAGGTCAGCGACCCGCCGCACGATCCGCTCCTGCTCCTCGCGCTCGACGTACTGCCACATGACGCTGTGCCACAGCACGGTGACGGCTCCCTCAGCCGTCGCGATCTCGTCGACGAAGTCGCCGGCCGGCTGGCGGCGCACCTCGACCGGTGTCGTGGCGGCCACCTGCAGAGCACCGCGCAGCCGCTCGTGGCGGTGCACCATGTCGGGCCACACGTACGCCGTCAGGGTCAGCCGGCCCTCGGTCGTGGCGACGTCGACCGGCATCAGGTCGCTTCCGACCCGATCGACCAGCTGTGGCCACGGGCTCCTCAGCGGCGCCGGACCGACCCAGGCGTCGTCGATGACGACAGGCGAGTCGGCCGGGCCGACGGCGGTGCCGTCGCGGGCGACGTACCGGTACCTGTCGGCCAGCAGGTTCAGGCCGCCCGACGAGCCGATCTCGAACAGGCGCACCGGGAGGGCCGGCCAGCGGGTGCCGATCTCGAGCAGCCCGCCCATCAGCGCGGTCGCGCGCCCCACCTCGTTGGTCTGCGGGGGCCGGTCGAGCCACTCGCGGACGGCGTCGGGCTGCTCGGCCAACAGGTCATGGAACGCCGTCCAGCAGGCCTCCGGCTCCCACGTGCCACCCACGCTCGGGTACGACGCCGCCAGCGCACCGGCCCGGCGCTCGAGCACCAGACGGTGCACCGACCCGGCCAGGCGCAGCGCGAGCGCCGAGGGGCCCGGCAGGTCCTCGTAGCCGACCAGCACCACGCGCGAGGGACCGCCGGCCTCGACGTCGTCCGCCACCCGTGCCAGCAGGTCGGCGTACATGGGCGACCCGAGCTCGCCGCAGTCCTCGGCCTGCGACCGGAAGGCTTCGACGACGTCCACGACTCAGCCCTTGAGCTTGTAGTCCTTGAGCAGCGAGCGGCCGATGATCATCTTCTGGATGTCGGCGGTGCCCTCGCCGATCAGCATGAACGCGGCCTCGCGGTAGAGGCGCTCGATCTCGTACTCCTTGGAGTAGCCGTAGCCGCCGTGGATGCGGAAGGAGTCCTGGACGACCTCGTTGCAGTACTCGGACGCGAGGTACTTGGCCATGCCGGCCTCGACGTCGTTGCGCTCGCCCGTGTCCTTCAGCCGCGCGGCCCGCACCATCATCGCGTGGGCGGCCTCGACCTTCGTGGCCATCTCGGCGAGGCGGAACAGGATCGCCTGGTGCTCCGCGATCGGCTTGCCGAAGGTCTCGCGCTGCTGGGCGTAGGCGATGGCGAGCTCGAAGGCCCGGTTGGCGATGCCGCAGGCCCGCGCCGCGACGTTGACGCGGCCGACCTCGACGCCGTCCATCATCTGGTAGAAGCCCTGGCCCGGCTCACCGCCGAGGATCTGCTCGGCCGAGATCCGGTGCCCCTCGAAGATGGCCTCGGTGGTGTCGACGCCCTTGTAGCCCATCTTGTCGATCTTGCCGGGAATGGTCAGCCCGGGTGCGGTCTCGCCGAACCCGGGCTCCTTCTCGACCAGGAACGTGGTCAGGTTCCGGTACACCGACTCGGCGCCCTCGTCGGACTTGACCAGGGTCGCGACCAGCGTGGAGGAGCCGCCGTTGGTCAGCCACATCTTCTGGCCGTCGATCGTGTAGTCGCCGTCGTCACCCTTGACGGCCTTGGTCTTGATCGCCGCC
Source organism: uncultured Actinomycetota bacterium (assembly GCA_963825985.1). Lineage (GTDB taxonomy): Bacteria > Actinomycetota > Actinomycetes > Propionibacteriales > Nocardioidaceae > Nocardioides. Next base: position 57,248 of record CAWGVK010000026.1, read on the forward strand.
ACGTCGGAGCCCAGCCCCGGCTCGGACATCGAGAACGCGCCGCGCACCTCGCCGACCGCCATCTTCGGCAGGTACTTCCTCCTCTGCTCCTCCGTGCCGTGGCGCATCAGCATGTAGGCCACGATGAAGTGGGTGTTGATCACCCCCGAGACGCTCATCCAGCCCCGCGCGATCTCCTCCACGCACAGCGCGTAGGTCAGCAGCGACTCACCGAGGCCGTCGTACTCCTCGGGGATCATCAGCCCGAAGATGCCCAGCTCCTTGAGCCCGTCGACGATCTCCTGCGGGTACTCGTCGGCGTGCTCGAGCTCGGTGGCCACCGGGAGGATCTTCTCCTCGACGAACGTGCGGACCGCCTTGAGGATCTCGGTCTGGTCGTCGGTGAGTCCGTCGGTCTCGCACAGGCGGGCCATCGCGGTCTCCTCGCGGTCGCAGGTGTGTGTCGCAGGTGTGGGTTACTCCCCGGTCGCCACCGTAGAGGCGTCGACCCGCGGCGGCCGCGGCGTGGGACGGTGAGATACGTCACCGGTCATCGCGACGGCCATCAGGCCGGCCACCTGCTCGACGGCGCCGGTGAGGTGCCCGGGCAGCGGGCCGGTCAGTGCGTCGGGGAGGGCGAGACGCTTCCTGGCGCACATCTCGAGGCTGGCCCGGCGCATGACCTCGGCGGCACGGTGCACCTCGGCTTCGGGCGCCGCCTCGGGCAGGGGGCCGGAGTCGAGCTCGTCGAGCACCGGGTGGTTCTCGAGCGACGTCGGCAGGTCGGACCGCTCGCCGACCAGGGTGCCGCGGTTCCTGATCATCCGGCGGGTGCGAGCGTTGAAGGCCACCGCGAACTCGGCGGTGGCGGCGTCCATCCGCGGGCGGGACTGGCCCTCGCGCAGCGCGTCGACGTGGTCGTGCGTGAGCCTCCTGACGATCTTGCGGTAGGCGACGGGGTCCTCGCCGTCCAGCCCCGCCCGGTTGACCAGGCGGAGCAGCTCGCAGGTGCCGTAGCCCAGCTGCGGGTTGTCGAACCTCGCGGGCGCCCGAGCCTTCTGGGGGTCGACGTCGATCATGCCGAGGAAGCGCTCCCACAGCAGGTCACGCGGCTGCGAGGGCGCCGGCACGGTGATCACCTTGAGGCGCTCCCTGGGCAGCGCGTTGCCCCACGCCACCAGCATCCGGTGCACGTCCTGGGTGCGGCGGAACGGGGCGGTGCCCGGCCCCGGACCGCTCTCGCGGCGCTGGCGGACGCCGCCCGCGAACTCGGGCCACGAGAACCCGAACCCGTTGCGGGTCAGGGTCTGCCACTGCGACGGGAGGGCGCGGACGGCGTCGCGCACGGCGAGCACCACGTGCAGGTCGACGCCGGCCATCCTCTCCAGGATCCCGGGCACGTGCTGGCGCCGGGCGAAGCTCAGGAACTCCATCGAGATCACGGTGCCGTGCCCGTCCCAGGCGCGCGCCTCGCGCATCAGCTCGTCCCACTTCGGGGTCGGACCCCCGCCGGCCGCCGGCAGCAGCTCGCGGACCGCGCGGGCGATCCGGGGTCCCTCGGGGACCCACCAGCCCTGGCCGGCAAGCGCCTCGGCGTTCGCGGTGAGCCTGGTCTGCAGGTAGGTGGTGCCGGTCTTCATCGCCCCGATGTGGAGGAGCAGGCGTGGTCCCTCGACAGTCACGCGCCCCATCCTGTCAGGGTCGTGGTGCCTCCCGCCTACCCCGTCCCCGACGCACTAGCCTCGGCCCATGAGCACAGCACCGGCGCGGGTCTACGTCGCGCGACTGCTGGGGCTTCCCGTCTTCGACCCGATGGGCGACCAGGTCGGCAAGGTCCGCGACCTGGTGGTCACCATGCGCTCCGAGGCGAGCCCGCCGCGGGTGCTGGGCCTGGTCGCGGAGGTCTTCGGGCGGCGCCGGATCTTCGTGCCGATGACCCGCGTCACCAACATCGACAGCGGGCAGGTCTACACGACCGGCCTGCTCAACATGCGCCGCTTCGAGCAGCGGTCGACCGAGACCCTGGTGATCGGCCAGATGCTCGACCGGCGGGTGACCATCCCCGGCAGCAACGGCCCGATCGTCGGCACCGTCTACGACGTCGCCATGGAGCAGGGCCGCAACCGCGACTGGGTGCTGAGCCGGGTGGCGGTGCAGGAGCCGACCAAGGGCCTGCGCCGGCGCGGCCAGACCCACGTGGTCGGAGTGGCGCGACGTCCAGGGCCTGACCCGCCCCGACAACGACGCCCAGGGGGCCACCCACCTGCTCCACGCGCTCAACGAGATGCGGCCCGCCGACGCGGCGACGATGATCCACGACCTCCCGCCCGAGCGGCGCGCCGCGGTCGTCGCCGCCCTCACCGACGAGCGGCTGGCCGACGTGCTCGAGGAGCTGCCCGAGGAGGACCAGGTCGAGATCCTCGAGCACCTCGACTCCGAACGCGCCGCCGACGTCCTCGAGGAGATGTCGGCCGACGACGCCGCCGACCTGATCGCCGACCTCCCCCCGGAGACCGCGGAGATCCTGCTCGACCTGATGGAGCCCGACGACGCCGAGGACGTACGCCGGCTGATGTCGTACGTCGAGAACACGGCCGGCGGCGATGATGACCCCCGAGCCGGTCATCCTCGGCCCCGACGCCACCATCGCCGACGCGCTGGCCCAGGTGCGCAACCCCGACCTGACCCCCGCCCTGGCCGCGCTGGTCTACGTGTGCCGCCCGCCGCTGGAGACCCCGACCGGCAAGCTGCTCGGCGTCGCCCACATCCAGCGGCTGCTGCGCGAGCCGCCGTCGACGCTCGTGGCCGGTGCGCTCGACGAGTCGCTGGAGAACCTGCGGCCCGAGGCGACCATCGACCAGGTCGCCGCCCACCTGGCGACGTACAACCTCGTGTGCGCGCCGGTCGTCGACGAGAACCGGCACCTGCTGGGCGCGGTCACGGTCGACGACCTGCTCGACCACATGCTCCCGAACGGCTGGCGCGACAGCGCCCTCGACGACCCGATGGGGGGCACCGGCCGTGGCTGAGCGCGAACGCCGCGAGCGGCGCGAACGGCTCGACACGCCCCGCGGCCACCCGGCGGCAGCTGGTCAGGCGACCGGCGTCGACGCCGACGCGTTCGGCGTCTTCGCCGAGCAGTTCGCCCGGTTCATGGGCACCGCGACGTTCCTGGCCTACATGACCCTCGTGGTGTTCTTCTGGGTCGGCTGGAACACGCTGGCGCCGGTCGACGTGCGGTGGGACGACTACCCGTTCATCTTCCTGACCCTGGTCCTCAGCCTGCAGGCGTCGTACGCCGCCCCCTTGATCCTGCTCGCGCAGAACCGGCAGGAGCAGCGCGACAAGGTGATCGCCGAGCAGGACCGGCAGGTCAACGCCCGCGCCCACGCCGACATGGAGTTCCTGGCCCGCGAGGTCGCCTCCCTGCGGATGGCCGTCGGCGACGTCGCCACCCGCGACTACCTGCGCTCCGAGCTGCGCTCGATGCTCACCGAGCTCGACGACCGGGCCCAGGAGCGTGACCAGGAGCACGACCACGAGCTCAGCGAGCTGCTCGGCGAGAGCGACACCGACCGGCCGCTGCCGCCCGGCATGTGACGCGATTCGCCCTCGTCGCCGTCCACACGGGCGGTGGCTCCGAATGCCCTGAGGTCGGTCTCCTAGACTGAGGACATCATGCGCACTCCCACCCCGGACCAGCTCGAGGCTGCCCTCGCGACCGTCAACGACCCCGAGATCAAGCGTCCGATCACCGACCTCGGGATGGTCGACTCCGTCGAGGTCGACGAGGCCGGGGTCGTGCACCTGACGGTGCTGCTCACCGTCGCCGGCTGCCCCCTCAAGGACACCATCACCCGCGACGTCACCGGTGCGCTCGAGAAGGTCGACGGCGTCACCGGGGTCGACCTGACCCTGGGCGTGATGACCGCCGAGCAGCGCTCCGGCCTCAAGGACGTGCTGCAGAACGGCAAGGCGGTGCGGGAGATCCCGTTCTCGCAGCCCGGCTCGCTCACGAAGGTCTTCGCGATCGCCAGCGGCAAGGGGGGCGTGGGCAAGTCGTCGGTCACGGTCAACCTCGCCATCGCGATGGCCAAGCACGGCCTGAAGGTGGGCGTCGTCGACGCCGACATCTACGGCCACTCGGTGCCGGCCATGCTCGGCGTGGCCGACTCCCGGCCCACCCAGGTCGACGACCTGATCATGCCGGTGCCCACGCCGTCCGGGGTGTCGGTGATCTCGATCGGCATGCTGAAGCCGCGCCGCGACCAGGTGGTCGCGTGGCGCGGGCCGATGCTCGACCGGGCCCTGGTGCAGATGCTCTCCGACGTCTTCTGGGGCGACCTCGACGTCCTCCTGCTCGACCTGCCGCCCGGCACCGGCGACGTGGCGATCTCCCTGGGCCAGCACCTGCCGGGCGCCGAGGTGGTCGTGGTCACCACGCCGCAGGAGGCCGCCGCCGAGGTCGCCGAGCGGGCCGGCACGATGGCCTCGATGATGCACCAGCGGGTCGTCGGCGTCGTCGAGAACATGAGCTTCCTGCCCTGCCCCCACTGCACGCCCGAGGGCGTCGACCACCGGATCGAGATCTTCGGCTCCGGCGGTGGCGACCGGGTGGCGGCCACCCTGGGCGAGCGGTTCGGCTACGACGTGCCCGTGCTGGGGCGGATCCCGATCGACCTGTCGCTGCGCGAGGGAGGCGACGTCGGCAAGCCGATCGTCGAGTCCGACCCCACGGCGCCCGCGGCCGCCGAGCTGGCCGCCATCGCCGACGTCCTGTCGGGGCGTGGGCGCGGCCTGGCCGGCATGCAGCTCGGCCTCACCCCGAGCAACCGGTTCTGAGGACGAGGCATGTTCGGGGTCGGGCTGGCCGAGATGGCTGTCATCGCGCTGGTGGCGATCGTGGTCTTCGGTCCCGACAAGCTGCCCGAGCTCGCCAAGCAGGCGGGCGCCGTGCTCCGCAAGGCCCGTGACTTCGCCAACTCCGCACGCGACGACCTGCGCACCGAGCTCGGCCCCGAGTTCGCCGATCTCGAGCTGCGCGACCTCGATCCGCGCGCGATCGTGCGCAAGCACATCGTCGAGGCCATGGAGGACGCCGGCGACGAGGCGCAGAAGCCGAAGAAGCGCGGCCTGCGCCCGCTGCTCGACGGCGAGGTCCCGCCGTACGACGTCGACGCGACCTGACGCGACCTGACGAGCCGGCGGCGGGGACTATCCCGGCTCGCGACTCTGCACCGCGGCGATGGTCTCGAACGCGACCAGGGTGAGGCGGCGCTGCTCGCCCTCGGCGAGCTCGACGAAGTCCTGACCCACCCGCACCACCACGCCGTCGTGACGACCGCCGTCGAGGCGGTGCACGACGCACCGCTCCCCTGCGTCGGCGAGCCGGCGCAGCGCCGAGCCCAGGCCCAGCCGGGCCACCGGTGACCACGCGACCTCGGGGACGGCACGGTCGGAGGCGCCGTCGACCGCGGCGAGGGCGGGCAGCCGCACCACCCAGTCCTGGCTGGTCCCGGCCAGGAGGCACCAGCCGTTGGCCACGCGCTCGAGGCGGCCGCGGACGGCGCCCACGCCCGTGACGTGCAGGGTCAGGTCGCAGTCGAGCGAGGCCATCAGCCGCGCCGCGAGGGGCACCTGCTGGTACTCCGCGCGTGAGCGGTCGGCCAGCTCGGGTGCCCGCTCGGCGTCGTAGAGGGCCTCCGCCTGCTGCTCGAGGTCGTCCAGGAACCCGAACAGGTCCTCCTCCCACGCCATGGCGGCGACCCTACTCAAGAGCCCGGACCTCACCACCTGTGGACGAACGCTTGACGATGTGATGAAACAGGCGTTCAGTGAAGCAAACAGAAGCAAACACAAAGGTCTCGGGATGAACGGTCGCGCTGTTCGATGTCTGGCGGTGTGGGCTGCGGCAAGCGCCACGGCCGTCGCGGTCGTCTGGTGGTCGATGGCCGGGGCGCGGCTGAGTGGCACCTTCGACCAGCTGGTCGCCGGCGGGGCTGGCCTCGCCCTGGCCGGCTGTGCCGCGTGGGCCTGGCTGGTGACGACCGTCGTGGTCGCCCAGGCCGTGCGGGGGGCGGTGCGGCCCACGTGGGGGGTGCCGGCCTGGGCCGGGCGGGCGGTGCTCGCGGCGTGTGGGCTCGCCGTCCTGGCCGCGGTCCCGGCCCAGGCCGTCGGCGGTTCTGTCGACGTCGACCCGCCGCGCCCGACGTCTCTCGACGGTCTGCCCTTCCCCGACCGCGCGACCGGCGGCGCCCGACCCGTCGACCGACAGCCGCCCGCACGGCACGGCACGCACGTGGTCGGCCGCGGCGAGAGCCTCTGGACGATCGCCGCCGACGGGCTCGACGACGACGCCGGCGACGTCCGGATCGCGGCCGCGACCGCCGAGCTGTACGCCCTGAACAGACCCACGATCGGTCGCGATCCCGACGTCATTCACCCCGGCCAGCAGCTCCGGATGCCCGACCCGCACCCGGACCGATGAGAGGAGCCTCCATGTCCCGCTCGAACCTGTACCACGAGAACGTCGTACCGCTGCGATTTCCCGTGCCGCTGGCCGCCACCCAGGGGACCCTCGCCCTCGACCTGCAGCCGCGGCTCGAGCCCCCCGCACCCCCGCCCCCCTCCGACCTGAGGCGACGGCGCGAGGTCGACCGCTGGGCGCACCGCTTCGCCCAGGCCGCCGTCGAGATCGTCGGCGGCGACCGACCCGCCAGCCAGCTGGTCCGCTGGACCAGCCGCGCGGTCTACCACGACCTCGAACGTCGCGCCCTGCTCGTGGCCCGCGCCGGTGGACACCAGCCCGGCGCCGCCCGGGTCCAGCCCGTCCGCCCCCGCGTCCACTCGATCCACACGAGCTTCACCAACGCCGAGATCGTCGAGGCCAGCGCCCACGTGCGCTACGGCGAACGCTCCCGCGCCGTCGCCGCTCGCTTCGAGCGGCGCGAGCAGCGGTGGGTGTGCACGGCGCTCGAGTTCGCCTGACTGCCGCTTCGGGGTTGGTCTGCCCGCGCGCTCAGCCCACCCTGCGTCACTGGTGGCCCGCGAGTCACACGAAGCACGGCGGCGGCACGAAACTGCGGTTCTGGTCCGAAGTTTCGTGCCAGAACCGTGAGTTTCACCGGTTAACCGGTGAAACTCACGCTGCCCGGTGGTCTCGGGGTCGGCCGGGTCGGCGGTCGGCTACGCGGCGGGCGCCCGAACGGTCGCCGAGGCAACAGTCAGCCCATCCGCGCGGTCAGCCCCGTGGGGCCGCCGGGTGCGCCGTGGCACTGCTTGAACTTCTTGCCCGAGCCGCAGGGGCACTTCGCGTTGCGCCCGACGCCGGCGTACGGGTCGTCGGCGGTCGTGACGGTGCCGCCGGTCTCGACGACCTCGCCGTCCTCGCTGGGTGCGGAGAGCTTGAGGTTGCTGGGCAGCGACTGCTTCTCGAGTCCCTTGGCCCGGATCTGCGGGGCCTGGGTCTTGGTGAGCACGGGGGCATCGCGCGGGACGGAGGGCAGCTCGCGGCGCATCGGCTCCTCGACCTCGTCGTGCTCGTGCGTCGTGGTCGTGGTCGTGCTCGCCGTCGTCGCCCTCCTCATCGACCTGGACCTCGAGGTTGAACAGGAAGCCGACGGCCTCCTCCTTGATGCCGTCCATCATCGCGGCGAACATGTCGAAGCCCTCGCGCTGGTACTCCACGAGCGGGTCGCGCTGGGAGTAGGCGCGCAGGTAGATGCCCTCGCGCAGGTAGTCCATCTCGTAGAGGTGCTCGCGCCACTTGCGGTCGAGCACCGAGAGCAGGACGCGCCGCTCGAGCTCGCGCATGACCTCGGAGCCGACCTCGGCCTCGCGGGCGTCGTAGGCGTCCTGCGCGTCCTTCTGGAGCGCGTTGATCAGCTCGTCCTTGTCGAGGCCGCCCTGGCCGCCGGCGGCGTCGGCGAGGGTCTCGTGCGAGAGCGAGACCGGCCAGAACTGGCTCGAGGTCGGTCCACAGCTGCTCGAGGTCCCACTCCTCGGCGAACTCCTCGAGGTTGCCGCGCGACCGTGCCCTCGACGACGTCGTCGACGAAGGTGCGGATCTGCTCCTCGATGTCGGCGCCCTCGAGCACCTCGCGACGCTCGCCGTAGATCACCTTGCGCTGGCGGTCCATGACGTCGTCGTACTTGAGGACGTTCTTGCGGGACTCGAAGTTCTGCGACTCGACCTGGCCCTGCGCGTTGGCGATCGCGTTGGTGACCCGCTTGTTCTCGATCGGGACGTCGTCGGGGATCTTCAGCATCGTGCAGGACGCGGTCGACCCACTCGGACTTGAACAGGCGCATCAGCTCGTCCTCCAGCGACAGGTAGAAGCGGGACTCGCCCGGGTCGCCCTGACGGCCGGAGCGACCACGCAGCTGGTTGTCGATGCGGCGGGACTCGTGGCGCTCGGTGCCGACGACGTAGAGACCGCCGAGCTCGTTGACCTCGTCGTGCTCGGCGGCGACCTGCTCCTTGATCCGCTCGAGCATCGCCGGCCAGGCTGCTTCGTACTCGTCGGCGGTCTCGCCCGTGGGCTCGAGGCCCTTCTTGCGCAGCTCGGCGTCGGCGAGGAAGTCGACCGATCCGCCGAGCATGATGTCGGTGCCTCGGCCGGCCATGTTGGTGGCGACCGTGACCGCGCCCTTGTGGCCGGCCAGCGCGACGATCTTGGCCTCGTCGGCGTGGACCTTGGCGTTGAGGACCGAGTGCGGGACGCCGAGCGCTTGAGCTTCTCGGAGAGGTGCTCGGACTTCTCGACCGAGACGGTGCCGACCAGCACCGGCTGGCCCTTGCGTTGCCGCTCGGCGATGTCCTCGACGACGGCGTCGTACTTCGCCTCCTCGGTGCGGTAGACGAGGTCGGCCTGGTCGACGCGGATCATCGGCTTGTTGGTCGGGATCGGGACGACGCCGAGCCTGTAGATCTTGTCGAACTCCAGGCCTCGGTCATCGCCGTACCGGTCATGCCGGAGAGCTTCTCGTAGAGGCGGAAGTAGTTCTGCAGGGTGATGGTCGCGAGGGTCTGGTACTCCTCGCGGACCTCACGCCCTCCTTGGCCTCGATCGCCTGGTGCAGGCCGTCGTTGTAGCGGCGTCCGGCGAGCATGCGGCCGGTGTGCTCGTCGACGATGAGGACCTCGCCGTTGATGACGACGTACTCCTTGTCGTTGCGGAACAGCTCCTTGGCCTTGATCGAGTTGTTGAGGAACGAGATCAGCGGGGTGTTGACCGACTCGTAGAGGTTCTCGATGCCGAGGTGGTCCTCGACCTTGGTGATGCCGCCCTCGAGGACCGAGATGGTGCGCTTCTTCTCGTCGACCTCGTAGTCGGCGTCGATGAGCCAGGGTCTTGGCGATCTTGGCGAACTCGCCGTACCACTTCACCTCGTCCTGGGTGGGTCCGCTGATGATCAGCGGCGTGCGGGCCTCGTCGATGAGGATCGAGTCGACCTCGTCGACGACGGCGAAGGTGTGGCCGCGCTGGACGCACTCCTCGATGGAGCCGGCCATGTTGTCGCGCAGGTAGTCGAAGCCGAGCTCGTTGTTGGTGCCGTAGGTGATGTCGCAGTTGTAGGCCACGCGCCGCTCGGTCGGGCGCATCTGCGGCAGGATCACGCCGGTGGTGAGGCCCAGGAAGTGGTGGATGCGGCCCATCCACTCGGCGTGGTACTTGGCCAGGTAGTCGTTGACGGTGACGACGTGGACGCCCTTGCCCGCAGCGCGTTGAGGTAGGACGGCAGCGTCGCGACCAGGGTCTTGCCCTCGCCGGTCTTCATCTCGGCGATGTTGCCGAGGTGCAGCGCGGCGCCGCCCATGATCTGGACGTCGTAGTGGCGCTGGCCGATGCACCCGGTTGGCGGCCTCGCGCACGGTGGCGAAGGCCTCCGGCATGATGTCGTCGAGCGTCTCGCCCTCGGCCAGCCGCTCCTTGAACTCCGTCGGTCATCGCCCGGAGCTCGGCGTCGGTCATCTTGACGAAGTCGTCCTCGATGGCGTTGACGGCCTTGGCGATGGCCTCGAGCTGGCGGATGATCTTGCCCTCTCCGAGGCGGAGGAGCTTGTCGATGATGGCGGGCACGAGAGACGGCTCCTGGGTCGGGTCGGGTGGAGGAACGGGCGACCCGGACACGGGCCGTCGACCATCCTAACGAGCGACCCCCGAGCAGAGTCGCCGTCCGGGTCAGCCGCGGGTGATCTCGGCGAGCAGCGGTGGCGCCAGGTCGCCCCGCGGCGCCACGACGACGTCGTCGAGCCCGAGCCAGCCGGCGAGCCGGCGCAGCTCGGCCGCGAGCTCGTGAGCGGTGTCGGCGGGGGCGCCGTCCTCGGCGTACGCGCCCTGGACGAGGAGCCGGCCACTGGCGCGGTCGGCCTTGAGGTCGACCCGGCCGACGATCTCGTCGCGCAGCAGGAACGGCAGCACGTAGTAGCCGTGCACCCGCTTCTCGGGCGGCGTGTAGATCTCGATGCGGTAGTAGAAGTCGAAGAGCTGCCTCGGCGCGCTCGCGCTCCCACACCACCGGGTCGAACGGGCTGAGCAGCGCCCGGGCGCCGACGGCCCTCGGGCCGCCGCGGCGTCGCGGTGCAGGTACGCCGGCCGCTTCCAGCCCTCGATCGTCACCGGCTCGAGCTCGCCGGACTCGACCATCACGTCGACGGCGCGCGCCGTGCGGACTGATCCTGCATCCGGTAGTAGTCGGCCAGGCAGCGCACCGTGGCCACCCCGTGCGAGATGGCCGCCCGGCGTACCAGCGCCAGGTGCTGCTCCTCGACCGTGAGGTCGGGCATCGCCAACACCCGGTCGGGCAGCACCCGCTCGGGCACGTCGTAGACGACCTCGAACTGGCTGGTGCGTCGCACGATCGCCAGCTCACCGATCATGTAGAGCCAGTCGAGGCTCTTGCGGGCCTCCGACCAGTTCCAGCCCCAGTGCTGCTTGCTCCGCGGCTGCCCGTCGTCGAGCTCACGCGCCGTCGAGGCGCCACGAGCTCTCACCTGGGCGAGCACCTGCTGGATCTGCTCGTCGGGACCGAGCTCGAGCCACTTGCCGCGCTGCTCGCGGTAGGCGGCCATCCGGTGCTGCATGGCCGGCCAGAGCTCGACCGGCATGAACGCCTGCACGTGCGCCCAGTACTCCAGCAGCCGCCGCTGCTGTCGTCCCGACGCCGCCCGCTCGAGCAGGCCGGAGTCGTAGGGGCCCATCCGCGAGTAGAGCGGCATGTAGTGGGCGCGCTGCAGCACGTTGACCGAGTCGACCTGGAGCACGCCGGTGCGCGCGACCGTACGGGCGAGGGTGCGCATCGTCGGCGTGTCGTGCGGCTTGTCGAGGAACCCCTGGGCGGCCAGGGCGATCCGACGCGCCTGGGCGCGGGAGAGCGACTGTGTCACGCGTGCTGTTCTACCGGACGGCGCCGACAGTCGGTCCGAGTCAGGGCAGCTCGAGCAGGTTCTCGCGGACGGCGTACATGACGGCCTCCATGCGCGAGTGCAGCTGCAGCTTCTCGAGCATGTTGCGCACGTGGTTCTTCACGGTGTTCTCGCTGATGAACAGCCGGGCCGCGATGTCCTTGTTGCTCAGGCCCTGGGCGACCAGGCGCAGCACGTCGAGCTCGCGCTCGGTCAGGCGCAGGGCCGGGCCGCTCTCGCGCTCGGGCCGCGACATCTGCTTGAACTCGTCGATCAGCTTGATCGCCATCGAGGGGCTGATCAGCGACTGGCCGTCGGCGACGACCCGGATCGCCTGGGCGACCTCCTCGATCGAGGAGTCCTTGAGCAGGTAGCCCGAGGCGCCGCTCTTGACGGCCTCGTAGAGGTCGGCCTCCTCGTCGGAGACGGTGAGCATGATGATCTTGGCCGACGGCACGGCCTCCTTGATCGCCAGGCAGGCCTCGATGCCCGACTTCTTCGGCATCCGGACGTCGAGCAGCACCACGTCGGGCGCGGCGGTCACGGCCAGGGCGGTGCCCTCGACGCCGTCGCCGGCCTCGCCCACGACCTCGAGCCCGGGCTCGACGGCCAGCAGCATCGTCAACCCGCGGCGGAACAGCTGCTGGTCGTCGACCACCAGCACCCGGATCGGTTCCCGGTCGGACTGAGAGCCACGTCCTGCAACATCTGCCACAGGACGGATCATGTCACGCTCGAGGCTCGGGCGTCGGCGGTCAGCCCTCGAGCTCGAGCGAGATGACGCCGTAGTCGTAGCCGCGACGGCGGTAGACGACCGAGGGTCGCTCGCTCTCCTTGTCGACGAAGAGGTAGAAGTCGTGGCCGACCAGCTCCATCTCGTACATGGCCTGGTCGAGGGTCATCGGCGTGGCCGGGTGCGACTTCTCCCGGACCACCAGCGGTCCGTCACCGGTGACGTCGATGGGGCCCACGGCCCGCTCGCGGGTGGCGTTCTCGTCGTCGTCCTCGTCGACGGGTACGTCGGCCAGCGCCTGCCCGACCGAGACCGGCGCCCGGCGCCCGTGGTGGACCCGGCGGCGGTCGGCGGCGCGGCGCATCTGAGCGGCCATCTTGTCGAGCGCCAGGTCGAGCGCGCCCATCTGGTGGTCGGCGGCTGCCTCGGCGCGGATCACCGGGCCCTTGGAGAACGCCGTGAGCTCGACGTGGATGGACTTGTCGTGCTGCCGGGGGTTGGGCTCGCAGTTGACCTCGACGTGGACCCGCATGATCCGGTGGTCGTGCTTCTCGAGCTTGGTCAGCTTCTCCGCAGCATGACCGCGGAACGCGTCGCTGATCTCGCAGTGACGCCCGGTGACGACAACATCCATGGTGAACCTCCCGCTTGCAGTTGGTAACGCCGCGTCGAGTCGGAGCCCGTCCGGCCGACCTGGTCTTCGACCCCACAACCGCCTGCTGAGGCTTCCGCGGCTCATCTGCCATCTCTGGCGCCACTACCGGCCTTCTCCCGCGCGCGGCCGCATCTGACGGCCGGGACGAGGCAGGACTTACTCCTAAGCCGCACCGTGATCCTCGCGCCCGCGAGGGCATCGAGTTACGTGGGCCGTTTCGCCTGCGACTGGCATCGGCTAGCCGGCCCGGAGCGAACCCCGGGACGACGCAACCACGGACCCGGACGGACTCCATGCAGTGACGTTAGTGCGTGCCGGGTGGCAACGAAAGGCGGGCCGCGTGAAGATCGTCTGGGAACTGCCTCGGCGTCCCCCGGCGGGGGGTGGCCGCGACGGTCGCGACGGCCAGGACGCCGAGCCCGACGGCCCCCAGGGCGCGTTGTGCCTCGCGGGCCGTGGCGCCCGTGGTGAGGACGTCGTCGCACACCACCACGTGGGCCGCACCGTGACGGCCGGCCAGCGCGCGCAGGCGCGCGGCGGTGACGGCCATGGAGCCGGCCAGGTTGGCGTGCCGCTGCTCGACGTCGAGCCCGGCCTGGTCGACGACGCCGGGACGCGAGCGGAGCAGGCGGGCCACGGTGACGGGGCGCTCGACCGCCAGGCGCCGGGCGGCGTCGACGGTCATCGCGTGCGTCGGGTCGTGCCCCCGGGCCCGCACGCTCGAGCGCCGCGACGGCACCGGCACCAGCACCACCGGCCCGCTCGCGGTACCCGCCAGCGCCGCCCGGACGGCCTCGGCCAGCAGCCCGCCCAGCACGGGTCGCAGCGCGAGCAGCCGCCGTTCCTTGTGGCCGATGACCAGCTCGCGGACCAGCCCGTCGTAGGCGGTGACGGCGTACGGCGTGGCCAGGCCGGCAGGCGACGGACTCGGGTGGTGCACGTCGGCTCCGGTCGGCAGCCGAGCCCGGCAGTCGTCGCACAGGACCCGGCCGGGTCGCGTGCAGCCGACGCAGCGCCCGCCGAGGAGCAGGTCGACGCACGCGTCACGCAGCCGGGTCACTCCCCCATCGCACCAGCCCGGGACCGGCGGAGCCACCGCCCGCAGGTTGCCTGTGGACAGCGGTCCTAGCCGACGTAGCCGAAGCTGGTCGCCGGACCGCCCACGAAGCCGTAGGGGGCGCGGTCGGAGAGGTCGATCAGGTTGGTCGGGGTGACGCTGTACGTCGCGAGGCCGGGATCCGGCGACCCGACGAGCCCGGTGACGGGCTCGGCCACCGTGGTCGAGAGCGACTCGACGCCGGGGGCCGAGCCGTCGACGCTGACCGTGCGGACCTCGAAGATCTCGTTGGCCGCGACAGCCGTGAGCAGCGCGACCGCGGTGGGTGAGACCCAGGCGATGTCCTTGATCCGCACCGGAAGATCGGGATCGCGCACGATGTCCGTGGTCCGCGAGACGCGGGTGAGGACGCCACGGTCGTCCACCTCGATCCGGCCGACGCGCAACTGGTCGCCGTCCGGCGCACGCACCACGGCGACGAACCGGGTGCCGTCGCGGGAGACCAGGAACCTGCGCACCTGCTTGCCACTGACGCCGGACACCTCGACCTGCCTGCGGCGCCCGTCGACGAAGTACTGGACGACCGCGCCCCGGGCGGTGCGGTCGACCACCCAGACCCGGTCGGCGAAGTCCCACGCGGGACGCAGCAGATCGGTGCCGACGAACGGCCGGCGGGCCTGGACGCCGTCGGCGACCGTCCCGCCGCCCAGGTCGGACACGAAGAGCTGGCGACCGTCGGTGGCGACGGCGGCCGCCTGGCTCGCATCGAGGTTGACCGCGACCGCGCGCAGGTCGTAGTCGCCCGCGCCGAAGACCCCGCCGACCGGCACCAGCTCGTTGCCGTCGCGCTCGGTCAGCCGACCGTCGCGCAGGGCGAAGAGGTCGTCGGAGGCGGCGGCGCCGTTCGGGTCGTAGGCGCTGGCTTCGTCGACGGAGTACTCGTCGCCGCCGCTGGGCGTGCGCACGACCTCGTCGCCGATGGTGACCCGCAGGGCACGGATCGTCGGCTCCTGCCGCAGCGTCCAGGCCAGCTGGGCGAGCATCTTGTCGGTGGCGGCGGCCGTCTGTGCGCCCGGCTCGCCGACCAGGGTGATGTCGGCGACCCCGTCGGCCGACACCGCCACCGAGACCTGGACCGACAGCCCCGGAGGCAGGAACGACCGGGCCACTCCGCGGAGCCCGTCTCCGGGCCCCGTCAGCAGGCTGGAGATCAGCGCGGAGGCGAGCTGCTCGCCCCGCGGCACGAACACCGGCTCCGGCACCAGGATCCGGGCGCTCGGGTCGAAGAAGTACATCGAGGCCGGGCGGAACCGTTGTGCGAACCAGGACGTCGGCACGACCAGGGCGTCCGGTGGGTTGACGATGCGGTACTCGCCGTCCTCGACGGTGAGCTGGAAGGTCATCTCCCCCTCGCCGGCTGAGAGTCGTCCCTGCCAGGCTCCGGAGCGGTCGAGGCGTTCGGCGCCGGTCAGCGGTGCGGTCACCGTCAGGCCCTCACCGCGGAGCTGGACCGAACCCTGGTAGGTGATGGTCGAGTCCTCGGGATCCCACTCGGCCCGGGCCGACGTCGCGAGGAACTCGCGCGCCACGTCGGTACGGATCGGCGAGGCCGTGTTGGCCTCCAGGAAGCCCTGGACGATCTCGGTCTGGGAGGCGCCCGAGACCGGGGGCGCCGGGTTGAAGTCGGAGGGTCGCTCGTCGTCGACCACCGACGACACGTTGACGTCGACCACGGGTCCGGACTCGGGCAGCCCTGTGCACGCCGTGGTCACGAGGAGCGCGACGAGGAGCCCCAGGGCGAGTCGCAGCCGCGTCATCGGAGCACCTCGTCCTCGTGCCGGTCGTCGGCGTCGTCGGGCTGGAGCGGGAGCGGGCTGCGACGCAGTGCGAAGCCGGCCCGGCGGGGCAGCGTGAGCCGGAACTGGGCCCCCCGGCCGGGGCGTCCCCATGCCTGCAGCCAGCCGTCGTGCAGGTGGGTGTCCTCGAGGGCGATCGAGAGCCCCAGACCGGTGCCGCCGGTGGTGCGGGCCCGGGCCGGGTCGGCCCGCCAGAAGCGGTTGAACACCATCGCCGACTCCCCCGGCTCGAGGCCGACGCCGTAGTCGCGGACGGCGACGGCCGACCCGGTCTGGTCGGCACCGAGCCGGATCACGATGCCGGGATCGCGGCCGCCCGCCTCCGCGTGGTCGATGGCGTTGGTGACGAGGTTGCGGATGATCCGCTCGACGCGGCGGGCGTCGGCCTCGGCCAGGCACGGGCCCTCGGCGTCCTCGACGACGACGCGGACACCGCGCCGGTCGGCGAGCACCCGGGTCGAGTCGACGACACGGCGGACGACGTCGCCGAGGTTCACGTCCTCGATGTCGAGGATGGCGGCGCCGGCGTCGAAGCGGCTGATCTCGAGCAGGTCGGCGAGCAGCACCTCGAACCGGTCGAGCTCGGTCTGCAGGAGCTCGGCGGCGCGGGCGGTGGCCGGGTTGAACGACGTGCGGGCGTCGTGCAGGACGTCACCGGCCATCCGCACCGTCGTCAGCGGCGTGCGCAGCTCGTGGGAGACGTCGGAGACGAAGCGGCGCTGGACGCGGCTGAGCTCCTCGAGCTGACGGATCTGGCGTTGCAGGTTGCTCGCCATCTGGTTGAACGACGTCGCGAGCCGGGCCAGGTCGTCCTCGCCGGTGACCCGGAGCCGCTCCTGGAGCCGCCCGGCCGCCAGCCGCTCGGCGACCTGCCGGGCCAACCGCACCGGCTTCACGACCTGCCGGGTCACCAGCCAGGTCAGGCCGGCGACGAGGGCGAGCAGCAGGACCGCGGCGGTCAGCATGCCCTGGGTGACGAGGTCGAGGGTCTCCTCCTCCTCGTCGAGCGGGAAGATGAAGTACAGCCCGTAGGTGCGGCCGTCGGCCGGCAGCTTGACCTGCGACCCGACGATCACCCCCGGCTCGCTGATGACCTCGCCGCGGGTCTCGGTCACGATCGTGGTGTACGTCCAGGCCGGTGATGCCCCGACCGAGGCGAGCCGCGCCTGCAGGGAGGCCGGCACGCTGCGCGCCAGGTCGAGGCCGGCGCTGGACTCCGCACCCCCCTCCTCGACCGCCAGGCCCGCGTCGACGGGCCCGGCGACGACGACGCTGTAGCCGCGGGTCTCGCCGCGCTCGATGATGGGCCCGGCCAGGTCGCTGAGCTGTCGGGCCGCGTCGACCTCGGTGCCGGAGGCGGCCGTCAGCTTGACCTCGGCCTCCCGGGTCTCGCCGGCAGCCTCGGCGACGACCGTGTCGACCCGGTGGTCGAGCAGGCCGTCGCGGGTCTGCCGCAGGAGGTACCACCCGACCGCACTGATCACGACCGCCGACAGCACCAGCGTGCTCGCCACGACGCGGGCCTGCGTGGAGCGGCGCCAGAACGTCAGCGCGTGACGTACGCCGGTGGGCACCCGCGGCGCGAACATGGACTACGGCGTGCCGGCCTTGTAGCCGACCCCGCGGACCGTGACCACGATCTCGGGGTGCTCGGGGTCGTGCTCGACCTTCGAGCGCAGCCGCTGGACGTGGACGTTGACCAGGCGGGTGTCGGCGGCGTGCCGGTAGCCCCACACCTTCTCGAGCAGCATCTCGCGGGTGAAGACCTGCCACGGCTTGCGGGCCAGGCACAGGAGCAGGTCGAACTCGAGCGGGGTGAGACCGATGCTCGCGCCGTTCCGGCTGACGGCGTGTCCGGCGACGTCGATCTCGAGGTCGCCGATCGACAGAGCCTCCTGCTGGTCGGGGCCGCCGTTCTCCTTGCGCCGGACCCGGGCGCGGATCCGGGCCACGAGCTCCTTGGGCTTGAACGGCTTGACCACGTAGTCGTCGGCTCCCGACTCCAGCCCGACCACGATGTCGACCGTGTCGCCCTTGGCCGTGAGCATCACGATCGGGACGCCGGACTCGGCGCGGATCTCCTTGCACACGTCGATGCCGTCGCGACCGGGCAGCATCAGGTCGAGCAGGACGACGTCGGGCCGGTAGTCACGGAACGCCTCGATCGCCCGGTCGCCGCGCGACACCGTCTGGGAGTCGAAGCCCTCCTGGCGCAGCACGATCGACAGCATCTCCGCCAGCGCGGCGTCGTCGTCGACGACCAGGACACGACCGTGCGTCGCGAGGTCGTTCGACGGCTCTGTCATACAACCCATTGTGTCAGTGCCCACCAGGATCCGAGGCACGAGGAGCCTGGCCGGGTGAAATCGCGAACGCCACCACGGAGATCTCCGTGGTGGCGTTCGCGTGGTGCCTGCGGGGGTCTCGTGACGGCGCTGGCGCGCCTCCTCGACCTCCGAGGGGTCAGATCAGTACCGGTACTGGTCGCTCTTGTACGGGCCGGCGACGTCGACACCGAGGTAGGACGCCTGGTCGTCGCTGAGGGTCGTGAGCTTCACGCCGAGGGCGCCGAGGTGCAGGCGGGCGACCTCCTCGTCGAGGTGCTTGGGCAGCACGTAGACGCCGGTGGGGTAGTCCTCGGGCTTGGTGAAGATCTCGATCTGCGCCAGCACCTGGTTGGTGAAGGAGTTCGACATGACGAACGACGGGTGGCCGGTGGCGTTGCCGAGGTTCATCAGGCGACCCTCGGACAGCACGATGATCGCGTTGCCGGAGGGGAACGTCCACACGTCGACCTGGGGCTTCACGTTCTTGCGGACGGCGACACCCTCGGCCTCGAGGCCGGCCATGTCGATCTCGTTGTCGAAGTGGCCGATGTTGCCGAGGATCGCGTTGTGCCGCATCCGCGACATCTGCTCGACGGTCACGACGTCCTTGTTGCCGGTCGCGGTGATGATGATGTCGGCGACCTCGAGCACGTTGTCGAGGGTGTCGACCTGGTAGCCGTCCATGGCCGCCTGCAGCGCGCAGATCGGGTCGATCTCGGTGACGATGACCCGGGCGCCCTGGCCGCGCAGCGACTCGGCGCAGCCCTTGCCGACGTCTCCGTAGCCGCAGACGACCGCGACCTTGCCGCCGATGAGGACGTCGGTGGCGCGGTTGATGCCGTCGATGAGCGAGTGGCGGCAGCCGTACTTGTTGTCGAACTTCGACTTGGTGACCGAGTCGTTGACGTTGATGGCCGGGAAGAGGAGCGAGCCTTCCTTCATCATGTCGTAGAGACGCAGCACACCGGTGGTGGTCTCCTCGGTGACGCCCTTGATCTCGCCGGCGATCGGCGTCCAGCGGTCGGTGGTCTCGGCCAGCGAGGCGTTGAGGACGTCGAAGATGACCTTCTGCTCGTGGCTCTTCGCCGACGCGGGGTCGGGGGCGACGCCGGTCTTCTCCATCTCGACACCGAGGTGGACGAGCAGGGTCGCGTCGCCGCCGTCGTCGAGGATCATGTTGGCGAACGTGCCCGCGGGCCACTGCAGGATCTGCTGGGTGCACCACCAGTACTCCTCCAGCGTCTCGCCCTTCCAGGCGAAGACCGGGACGCCCGCCGGGGCGTCGACCGTGCCGGTCGGGCCGACGGCGACGGCAGCGGCCGCGTGGTCCTGGGTGGAGAAGATGTTGCACGAGGCCCAGCGGACCTCGGCGCCGAGCGCGGTCAGCGTCTCGATGAGGACGGCCGTCTGGATCGTCATGTGCAGCGAGCCTGCGATGCGGGCGCCGGCGAGCGGCTGGGAGTCGCCGTAGCGCTCGCGCATCGCCATCAGGCCGGGCATCTCGTGCTCGGCGAGCTGGATCTCGGTGCGGCCGTAGTCGGCCAGGGTGAGGTCGGCGACCTTGAAGTCCACGTGATGCTCCTGAGTGCTGTGCGAGACGGATGAAGCGCGTGGTAGAAGGCTAGGACGACGCTTCGCCGATCGAAGAATCCTCGGACCGCCACACCCCGACGTCAACGACGTCGTTCACCGGTCAGTGAGCGCCGTGCTTCTTGCCGAACGGCAGCACGTGCATCACCGCGACGACGAGCGCGCCGACGGCCAGGCCCACGACGGCGGACGCCGCGGTGTTGGTGAGCCAGCCCAGCACGCTGCCGAGGGCACCGACGGCGTCGTGGACGCCCTCCTCGAGGTGGTGGACCAGGTCGTAGGGCGGGTCGACGCCCAGCTCGTGCAGCTGGACCAGGAGGATGTGTCCGCCGACCCACAGCATCGCGGCGATGCCGACGACGGAGATCGTGGCGAGCAGCCGGGGCATCGCCTTCACGAGACCGATCCCCACGCGCTGGGCCGCGGCCGACGAGCGCTGGGCCAGGCTCAGGCCGACGTCGTCCATCTTCACGATCAGGGCGACGACGCCGTAGACGAGCACGGTGATGCCGACCGCGACGACGGCGAGGATGACCGCCCGGGCCAGGAACGCCTCGTCGGCGACCTCGTTGAGCGCGATCACCATGATCTCGGCGGACAGGATGAAGTCGGTGCGGACGGCGCCGGCGATCATCGTCTTCTCCTGCTCGGGGCTGATCTCGGCCCCGGGCTCGTCCACGGCGGCCTCGCCGTGGCCGCTGACGCGTTCCCAGATCTTCTCCGCCCCCTCGTAGGCAAGGAACGTGCCGCCGCAGATGAGGATGACGGGCAGCACCCAGTCGGGTGCGAACTGGCTGAGCAGCAGGGCCGCCGGGAGGATGAAGAGCAGCTTGTTGCGCAGCGACCCGACGGCGATCTTCTTGATGATCGGCAGCTCGCGCTGCGCGGCGACGCCCTGCACGTACTGCGGGGTGACCGCGGTGTCGTCGACCACCACGCCCGCGGCCTTCGCGCTGGCCCTGGCCGCCGCGGCACCGACGTCGTCGACCGAGGCCGCGGCCAGCTTGGCGAGCACGGCGATGTCGTCGAGGAGTCCGAACAGGCCGGCGCTCATCGCCGTACCGCCGTGGGGGTCATCCGTCCGAGCGCCATGCGCGGAAGGGTAGCGTCAGCGGGCCAGCACGGGCACGCGCATCGCCTCGACGGACGCCGTGGTGACGTACTTCTCCCACTCGTGCTCCCACTCGTGGCGGGCGACCGCCATCGACAGGTCGACGGCGTGCCGGACGTGGCCCTGGCGCCCAGGCGATCGGGTCGACGACGTGCGCCAGGACGCGCGAGACCGGAGGCGAGGCCAGGCCCAGCGAGAGCCCGACCGCTCCGGTCGCGACGACGAGCGGTGCCACCGCCGGGTGTCGTGCCGCCCACTCGGGGACGCCGCCGTACTCGAGCAGGCGCACGACGAGGCCGTGGACGAGGAAGACGACCATGGTCGCCGAACCCATCCGGGCGAACCAGCCGCCCGTCGCCGGCACCAGGGACAGCACACCGATGGTGCACAAGAGGGCCAGCACCAGCACGACCGAGCGCACGACCATGCCCCGGCTGTCGCTGACACCGAGGGCCTCGTATCCGAAGTAGTACAGCTGGTAGGTGCTCGCCCAGCTGTCGGTGAACCGGGCCAGCACCAGCGTGACGATCAGCGCGGCCACGCCGACGACCCGGGCCGGCACCGACCGCACCCGTTCGAGCACGCCGGGGGTGACGACCAGGCCGAGCACGAAGAAGGGCAGCAGCCCGAGGAACCGCGACACGGCGAAGTACGGGTAGTCCACGACGCCGCCGACCAGGCTGGCCGCCACGCTGCCGGCCACGGCGAGCGGCCACGGCACCCGCAGCAAGACCGGTGCCGCCAACCGCCACAGCACCAGCGCGCACAGGTACCAGAGCGGCCACAGGGGCGCGAGGAACAGGTCGAGCGGGCGCTCGTCGCCGACATGGATCATCAGCCAGGCCAGCGCGGCCTCGAACACCAGGTACGGCACCACCAGCGTGCGGACCGTCTGCCACAGCCGGGCACCACTCCAGGAGAAGCGCCGCGAGACGTAGCCGCTCACGAACACGAACGCCGGCATGTGCCAGACGTAGAGGAAGTGGAAGAGCTGGTCGTTGAGGGCGGTGTGCTGCAGCAGGCCCCAGCAGTGCCCGAGGACGGCCAGGGTGATCAGGGTCATCTTGGCGTTGTCGAGCCACGGATCACGGGAGGGCACTCGATCGACCGTAGTCACAGCCCGCCCGGGCACGCCAAGTGTCAGGTTGTCCGACGAACCGTGCTAGTCGTCGACCAGTCCGAGCCGGAGGTACTCCGCGGCGTAGGTGCCCGACAGCAGCAACGAGGCGTAGCGCGCGACCTCGGTGGAGGCCTCGGTCGGCACCGTCTCGACCCGGACGCCGCGCTCGGCGGCGGCGGCCTGCAGGCGCGCCCGGTGCTCGCGGACGACGGGGTCGTCGGCGCCGTCGTCGAGGACGACGAGCACGGGTCGCAGCTCGCCGTCGCCCGACCCCGAGAACGGGTCGTCGAAGACGTCGCGGGGGCGGGTGGCCTCGATCACGGGCAGCAGGTGCTCGGCGTCCCCGGCCAGGGCGGTCCGGCCGCTGGCCCGTCGGATCGACTCCGAGACCCGGCGCGCGGCGCGGGCGGCGAGCACCGAGCCGCCCCACACCAGCGGGTTGGCGTCGGCCAGCGAGATCGCCAGCATCTTGGCGGGGTTGATCGAGATGTCCCGGCTCGGCGAGCAGGCCGTGGCGACGTCGTCGAGGGCCTCGGCGACGCGGTCGGGCTCGGCCTCGGGGCCGAGCCCCACCTGGTGGAGGTAGGACAGCATCACGACCGCGGTGGCGAGCTGGTCGTCGGTGACCGTGGGCAGGATCGTGCTCCACCTGCCCGCGGCGTGCTCGGCGACCATCGAGGTCGCCGGGCAGGCGACCACGACCTGGCAGCCGCGACGGTTCGCCTCGGCGACGGCGGACGCGGTGCCGGAGTCGGACCCGATCGGTGCCAGGACGACGACCAGGTCGAGACTGCCCGCCCAGCCGGGCAGCCCCGCCCCCGGCCAGGCCACGAACGGCACCGGGCACCACGGTTCGAGGACGGCGCGCAGCAGCCGCGAGTCGGGACCGGCCGCGATCACGGCACGTGGCCGGGCCTCCTGGCCCCGCACGACGCCGAGCGCGGTGGCCTCGGCGGCGCCGCCCGCCTCACGGCGTACCCGCGCACCCGACTCGGCGAGGGTGCGAAGCCGCAGGTCGGCCGCACCCAGAGCCGTCTCGTCGTCGAGTCGCGACTCGTCGAACCAGGTCATCGTCGGGCCGCCGACTAGGAGGGCCGGCGGGCTTCGTCGACGAGCAGCACCGGGATGCCGTCCCGCACCGGGTAGGCGAGACCGCAGCCCTGGCAGACCAGCTCGGTGGCCTCGCCGGCCGCGACCACGGCCAGCTCACCGCGGCAGTCGGGGCACACGATGATCTCGAGCAGTCCCGGGTCGATGGTCGTCGATTCGTCAGCCATGTCGGCCTCTTTCATGGGTGGTTGCATCGGTGGCTGCGTGGGCTGTGGTGTGGAGCGGGGCGTGGACGGGGGCATGGATCAGGGCGAGCGCCTCGTCGCGCAGCGCCGTCATGGTGTCCTGGTCGGCGCCCTCGACGTTGAGCCGCAGCAGCGGCTCGGTGTTCGACGACCGGACGTTGAGCTGCCAGTCGGCGTGGCTGACCGTCAGCCCGTCGAGGTGGTCGGTGGTGACGCCGTCGCGACCGGCGTACGTCGTCTCGATCCGGGCCACCACCCCGGCCGGATCGCTGACCGTCGAGTTGATCTCGCCCGACAGCGGGTACCGGTCGTACGGCGCGAGCAGCTCGGACAGGGGGACGTCGGTGGCGGCCAGCGCGGCGAGGGCGTGCAGGGCCGCGAGCATGCCCGAGTCGGCCCGCCAGAAGTCGCGGAAGTAGAAGTGGCCGCTGTGCTCGCCGCCGAAGACCGCGTCGGTCTCGGCCATGGTGGCCTTGATGAAGGAGTGGCCGACCCGCGTGCGGATCGGGGTGCCGCCGAGCTCGGTGACGATCTCGGGCACCGCCCGGCTGGTGATGAGGTTGTGGATGACCGCGGCGCCCGGGTGCTTGGCGAGCTCGCGCTCTGCGATCAACGCGGTCAGGGTCGACGGGGAGACGACGCGCCCCAGCTCGTCGACCAGGAAGCAGCGGTCGGCGTCGCCGTCGAAGGCGAGCCCGACGTCGGCACCGACCTCGAGCACCGTGGCCTGCAGGTCGACCAGGGTGGCGGGGTCGATGGGGTTGGCCTCGTGGTGGGGAAAGGTGCCGTCGAGCTCGAAGAACAGCGGGACCAGCTCGACCTGGTCGCCGAGCCGGCCGAACACGGCCGGCGCCGTGTAGCCGGCCATGCCGTTGCCCGCGTCGGCCACGACCCGGAGCCGCCGGCCGACGACCGGCGCGAGGGAGAGCAGGTGCACGGCGTACGCCTCGAGGACGTCGTGCTCGCTGATCGAGCCCGCGTGCCCGGACGGCGCGACCCGACCGGACGTCGCGAGGTCGCGGACGTCGGCGAGCCCGGTGTCCATGCCGAGCGGCACGGCCCGGGCCCGGCAGAGCTTGATGCCGTTGTACTGCGCCGGGTTGTGGCTCGCGGTGATCATCGCGCCCGGCAGGCCGAGGTGGCCCGATGCGAAGTAGAGCTGGTCGGTCGAGGCGAGCCCGATCATCGTCACGTCGGCACCCGCGTCGCTGGCGCCGGCGGCGAAGGCCCCGGCCAGGCCGGGTGAGCTGGGCCGCATGTCGTACCCGACGACCACCTCGGGGGCGCCGACGACGCGCACGAAGGCTCCGCCGATGGCCCGGGCGAGGTCGTCGTCGAGCTCGTCGGGCACGAGGCCGCGCACGTCGTAGGCCTTGAAGACGGCCGTGGCGGCGGCGGACGGAGCCATGCGGTCGACCCTAGTGGTGACCGCGGCTCAGTCGGTGGTCAGCACCCGCAGGTGCCCACGGCGAGCGGTCTCGCGGCCGCCCTCCTCGGCGGGCAGCGTGCGGGGCAACGGCACGGGGCGGGCGGCCTCGCGGACGGCGTCGGCCAGCGCCAGCAGGTCGTCCTCGGACGGCCCGCGGTCGGAGGTGTCGGCGGCGAGCCGGAGCACCTCCCAGCCCCGCGGCGCCGAGAGGCGTTCGCCGTGCAGGGCGCACAGGTCGTAGGCGTGCGGCTCGGCGAAGGTCGCCAGCGGCCCCAGGACGGCCGTCGAGTCGGCGTACACGTAGGTGAGCGTCTGCACCGCCTGGCGGCCGCAAGCGGTGCGCGAACAGCGCCGGGCGAGACTCATCGGGGTCCCCGCGGACGCGCGTCCGCGAGCGGAGCGAGCCCCTCTCGCGCGTTCGTGGGGTGGTTCACGACGCCGACGCTACCGGTCGAAGGCCGCGTCGGGCTCTAGGCTCGCGGTCGTGGCGGACACCCCTGTACGACGACGCATCCGCGACCGGCGCGGTCGTGGCCTGCGCGGGCCGGCCGTGCTCCCCCGCGACCCCGGCACTCCGGTCCTCCGCACGGGTCGCGACCGGTTCGACGACCTGGTGCTCAGCGTGGTGACCGAGATCGAGGAGCGCTGGCAGGAGCGGCTCGGCCTGGTCGAGTACGCCGTCGAGGACGCGCCGCAGGTGCCCGACGACTGGGAAACCGGCACCGTGCCGCTCTCGTCGCTGGTGCGCGGGACGGGTGGCACCCCCACGCGGCTGGTGGTCTTCCGGCGTCCGATCGAGCACCGCAGTGGCTCGCGCACCGAGCTCGAGGCGATGGTGCTGACCGTCGTCGTGGAGCAGGTGGCCGAGCTGCTCGGGGTCGACCCGGAGGTCGTCGATCCCCGTGTCGGCGGCGACGACGGTCCGCTCCCTGGGTAGCCTTCCGGCGTGACTGAAGACCACAGCGAACCTGACCCGGCCGGCACCGACGAGACGGCACCGCCGCGCAGGATCGCTCGGCACGGCGTGCTGCGGCGGCTGACCAACCTCTACGAGAGCGCCCGCTACCTCGAGGTCGGCGTGAACAGGGGCGTGACGTTCGACCAGGTCCCGGCCCACCGCAAGGTGGCGGTCGACCCCGTGTTCCAGTTCGACCACGAGCAGAAGCAGCGCGAGAACGCCGGCACGGAGTACCACCAGGTCACCAGCGACGAGTACTTCGCGAGCGTCGTCGGACCCGACGAGCAGTTCGACGTCATCTACCTCGACGGGCTGCACGTCTACGAGCAGACCCTGCGCGACCTGATGAACGCCCTGCACCACCTGCAGCCCCAGGGCGTCATCGTCATCGACGACACCCGGCCACCCACCCACCTCGCCTCGTTGCCCGACCGTGAGGAGTTCTTCGCGCTGCGCCGGTGGTCGGGCAGCACGGACAAGCGGTGGATGGGGGACGTCTTCAAGCTGGTGTGGTTCGTCGAGACCTTCTGCCCGAACCTGACCTTCCGCACGATCGTCAACAACCACGGGCAGACCGTGCTGTGGCGCCAGCGCCGCTCCGAGGTTCCCCAGCGCACGTTGGGCGAGATCGCCGATCTCTCGTTCGAGCGGGTCGTGCTCGACGAGGAGGTCCTCCAGCTGCGCCCCTTCGCCGAGATCCGGCGAGAGCTGCGCCGAGACCTCGGCCTCTGAGGTGTCGCAGCCGGGCTGGGGCGTCCCCACGTTCCCGTTCGAGCCGCGTGACGCACCACCCGGCCTGACCGAGGTCCCCGACGCCCTCCTGACGCGGATGCGCCGCGGCGCCCTGCGCACCCTCGAGGAGCCGACGCGGTGGCTGCAGGGCGCCGTGTACGACGCCGACCTCCGACTCGTGGTCGCCTCCCAGAAGCTCGGCGGCCTGCTGGACTCCCCGATGGCGATGGCCGACCCGAGACGCGTCCCGGCCCAGCCGGAGGCCCGTCTGCTCGAGGGGACCTGGCTCTACGGGGGCAACTGGATCCAGCACTTCGGCCACTTCTTCACCGAGTCACTCACCACCCTGTGGCCCGAGGGCCTGGACGTGCAGGGCCTGGTCTTCCACGGCTACCTGCGCAAGCACAACGGCAAGCGGCCGTGGCAGAAGCAGCTGCTGCGCCTCACCGAGTACGCCGGCCTGCCGGTCGAGATCATCGAGGACGAGGCCCTGCGCGCCGAACGCCTGGTCGTGCCCGACCGGTCGGTCGTCCTGAACGGGTGGGCGCACCCCGAGGCGGGCCGCGTGTGGCGGGCGATGGCGGCCACCGCCGGCGCGACGCCGACCCTCGACCCCGACGGCGACCGCGTCTTCCTCAGCCGCACCGGCTTCAACCAGAACTTCCGCGAGACCGGTCGGGGCAAACGCGTCCGCACCCAGCCCGAGCGCGACGTCGCCCTCGACCGGGTCTTCGCCGACGCCGGCTTCCGGGTGGTGGCTCCCGAGGAGCTCTCGGTCAGGCAGCAGGTACGCCTCGCCGCGGGTGCCTCGGTGCTCGCCGGGGTCTCGGGGTCGGCCCTGCACCTCTCGGCGTTCGCACCCGCGGGGCTGCGGGTGGTCGAGCTCGGCGACCGGCGCTCGACGAGCGGGCAGGAGCCGATGCAGCGCATCGTCGACCGCGTCTGCGACCACCAGACGGCGTTCGTGCCCTACGACGTGGCGACCGACCGGCTGCCCGAGGTGCTCCGGGGTCTCGGCGTCGCGGGCTGACGACCTACGGCAGACCCGGCCGGACCGTCGGGACCAGCCCGGTGACGATCGGCTCACGAACGCGCACCAGCGTGGCGCCGTCGTCGTCGGTGACCAGCACCACGGCGGAGACCGGCGTCCGCTCCGGGGTGACGGTCGCCAGGCGCGCCTCGCCGGGCAGCTCGACGACCTCGACGCCGCCGGGCGCGACCTCGACCCGCTGCTCGGGCAGCGCGGTTCCGTCGGCGTCCCACAGCGCCACCGTGACGACGCCCGCCCGGGTCGCTGCGCCGAGCTCGAGCCGCTTCTTGCCGGCGGGCAGGACGGTGGTGCCCGCATCGACGAGCGGGGCGACCGGGACGGCGGAGAGCAGGTCGCCGCGGGTGAACATCGACAGGCTCGCCGTCGTCGGGACGTTGGAGTCGACGAGGAGCCCGACCGGCCGGTCGGCTCCCGACCCCGCCTCGGCGAGGACGTCGGTCAGCGAGACCCGCACCACGGACTGCGGCGGCAGGTCGATCTCGTCGAGGCCGGCCGGGGCGAAGACCGAGTCGCCGGTGACCAGGCGGAGCGTGGCGCGCGCCTGCGTCGTCCCGGGGTTGGCCAGCACCAGGCGACGGGGACCGGCACCGCTGGGGAGTCCGAGGAGGAGGTTCTCGGTGGCAGGGGCGTCCTGCGCGGCCAGGGCGTCGTCGCCCGTGCGCCCGCTGCCGATGCCGCGCACGGTGTCGTCCACGCTGGCCGAGATCCGACCGCGGACGACGGTGACGTGCAGCGCCAGCTCGTCGCGGCGCGGCAGGACCTCGGCGAGGTCGATCTGGCGCTCCTCGCCACCGCGGACGGCGATGCCGCGCAGCGCGGGCGCGTCGACCGGTCCGTCCTGCCCCAGCACCTCCACGTCGACGACGGCGCGACCACCGTCGGGGTTGACCAGCTGCAGCACCGAACGGTGCCGGGCTCCGGCACCGACCCCGGTGAACCACTGGTCGAAGGCGGGCGGACGACAGTCGTAGCTGGCGAGCGGGTCGGCGAAGCGGCCGGCCACCAGGCCCGGGGCGAGGGCGTCGCTGCCGGTGACGACGGCGGCCCCGCGTCCGACGTCGACCGGCGAGGTCGTGCCCGGAGCGACGTCGGCCTCCTCGTCCCCGGAACCGCCGGTGACCGAGACGGGGCCGGACTCGCCGGAGGTGGAGGCCACCACCACGTCGGAGCCACCGCTCGGGCAGATCACGCTGGCGCGGGTGAGCGGCGTCTCGGCCGGTGGGGCGGACCGCCGCGGGTCGGCGTCGGCGTCGACGAGGAGGGCGAGGACGAGCGCGAGCAGCGGGACGACGCAGGCGACGACCGTGGTGATGTCGACCCGGGTCGACCGGGAGACCCGGGCGTGGCCGGAGCCGCCCGGCGCGGGCGTGGCGTGGTCGGTCATCGGCGTCTCCCCCCACGTGCGGCCCGCAGGCTGGGGGCGCAGAGCACCAGCGCGACCAGCAGGCCGGCCCCCTGCACGACCAGCAGCACGGTGCGCAGCGGCGACCCGTCGCCGGCGACGGCGTCCGGGTCGAGTGGCCGTTCGACCTGCCAGGCGCGGTCGGCGCCCGTGCTCGCCTGGGTCAGGCCGGTCGTCGCGTCGAGGGCGGCGGCGACCTCGCCGTCGGCGGGCGCGGGCAGCAGGACGTACTCGACGCCGAGCTCGCCGAGGCGCTCGACGACGCCCGCGCCGGGGCGCGAGACCAGGTCACGCACGGCGGTGGTGGCGCGCTCGTCCTCGGGGCTGAGGTCGAGCACCTCGTCCTCGCCCAGGGTGATGCCGTCGCCGCGGCGCACGCTGTAGGTCAGGCCGGTCGCCACGTCGCCGCGGAGCACCAGGATGCCGTGCTCCGGGCCGGTCTCGGACTCCTGCACCATGTACTCCGGTGCCACGGTGTCGGTCTCGGAGGTCAGCCGGTCGTCGCCGACGAACCACCAGGCCAGGCCGGTGACGGGGACGACGGCCGCGGCGACGGCGGCTGCGACTGCCACGACCCGCAGGGCCGGCGCGAGCCGGGCCCGGGTCGCACCCTGGGCGCCGAGCACGACCGCGGAGACCAGGCACGCCTGCACCACGACGACGAGGATGCCGATGCCGGGAGGCGTGCTGCCCGCGGTGAGAGTGGGCCGCAGCACGGCGAGCGCGGCGGCCACGGCGGTCGCGACCAGGACGACGAGCCAGCACAGGGCGACCGGTATCCGCGTGGCGCGCGGCACCAGCGCGAGCACGGCCAGCACGAGCAGGGTGAGGCCGACCCAGGTCGGGGCGGCGAGGTCGCCCAGCCGGCCGGTGAGCACGTCGAGCGGGCCGACGGTCTCCGACGGCGCCCGCCCGGCCTCGAGCACCAGGGCGGTGGCAGCGCCGTCGGTCACGGCCGGCAACCACCAGGGCGCGAGCAGCACCAGCGGCACGGCCACGCCCGTCAGCAGCGGCCCCCAGACGTCGCGGGAGCCGATCACGGCGCGCGCCAGCAGCAGCCCACCGGCCAGCACGACCGCCACGAGGACGGCGGTGAGGATCCAGGCCACGGGCGCGAAGGAGGTGACCAGCGTGAGCAGCAGGCCGACCCGCCACGCGGCCCGCCAGCGCCGATCGGCGTCGGGGTCGGCGAAGCCGAGTGCGGCGTGGGCCAGCCACGGCACCAGGGCCGCGGCGACCACCAGGCCCAGCCGGCCCTCGCCCCAGGCCCCGGCGGTCACCGGCACCACGGCGTACGTCGTCGCGCCGCCGACCAGCAGCCACCGCGGCGCGCCACGCGGGCTCACGAGCCGGCCGGCCACGCGCAGGAACCGCCAGGCACCCCACAGGCCGAAGGGGGCCGCGAGCAGGAGCAGGGCGCTGACCGCGGCGCTGGGTCCGAGCAGGGTGGCGAGCAGGGCCAGCGGCAGCACGTACGGCGGCGCCGGGACGTCGGTGCCGAACCCCAGCTCGTGCCACGACTCGTAGTGCAGCGACCACCACGAGCCCGCGGTGTCGGGCGTCGGGGAGAGGGCACCGCCGCTGACGGCGCCGAAGGCGGTGCTCGCGCCCACGACCAGGGCGACCACGACGAGCACGAGCAGGAGCGCCACCGGGTTGGTGAAGAACCGGGCCACGGCGCCGGTGTCGGCCAGCTCGTCGTCGTCCTCGCGCTGCTGCTCCGCGCGCAGGCGGGTCGCCGCGAGGGACGACGGGTCGCGCTCGGCCGCCGCGACGCGGCGGCGCTCGGCGACGTCGGCGGCCTGGTTGGTCACGGCCGCGGCCACGTCGCCGACGAAGTCGAGCCCGTGGCGGTAGGGCAGCCAGACCGGCGGCAGCAGGCGCTCGACCCGCTCGCGGTCGGGCTCGGTCTGCCGCTCGCGTCGCTCTCGTCGTCCGGCGCGCACCGGACCGGGGCGGAAGATCACGGTGACCAGGGCGGCGAGGTCGTCGAGGGCCTCGCCGGGCGAGCGGACGAGCAGGAAGCCGACCATCCGCACGAGCGTGCCGAGGGTCAGCCGCAGCACCCGCCACGGCAGCGCGGCGGGGCTGCTGTTGACGAGCAGCGTGTAGAGGGCGGCGCGGCGCTCCTGGTAGTGGGTGTGCCGGCCGGTGAGCGGCGTCCGGCGCAGCCCGCGGTGCGCGGCCTCGGCGTGGAACACGACCGCCTCGGGCACGACCAGCGTCGTGTGCCCGGCCGCGGCGGCGCGCCACCCGAAGTCGAGGTCGTTGCCGAACATCGGCAGCCGGGGGTCGAAGCCGTCGAGCTCGGCGAGGAGGTCGCGGCGCACGAGCATGCCGGCGGTGTTGACCGCCAGCACCTCCTGCTGGTCGTCGTGCTGGCCCTGGTCGTACTCACCGCGCTCGAGGCCCGTCTCGCGTCGTCCGGTGCCGGAGATGGTGACGCCGAGCTCGAGCAGGCGCAGCAACGAGGGCCACTCGCGCAGCTTGGGTCCGAGGACGTCGACGTCGGGACGCCGGTCGGCCACCGCCAGCAGCGCGGCGAGGGCACCGGGGGCGGGCCGGGAGTCGTCGTGGAGCAGCCACACCCAGTCGGCGTCCGGGCCGATCCGCTCGAGGCCGAGCCGCACCGCCTCGGGGTAGGTGGTGGCGGAGGTCGCCTCCACGACGTCGGCGCCCGCCGGCAGCAGCTCACGGCTGCCGTCGCGGCTGCCGGTGTCGACGGCGACCACACGGTCGAGGAGCGGCCCCTGCTCGGCGATGCCCTCGACCACGCCGGGCAGCCACCGGGCGCCGTCGTGGCTCACGAGCAGCGCGACGACGCGGCCGGTGGCCACGGGCGAGGTCGGGGAAGGCACGATCGGCAACCCTAGCGAGCGCGCCCAGCGCCTGCGACTCGCCGCCTCGTCGGTCGAGGAGGCCAGCCACGGCCGTCACGAGACCCCACCCCTCGCTGGTCGAGGAGGCCGGCCACGGCCGTCACGAGACCCCCACGCCCCGTCACTGGTCTCGTGAGGGGTCCTGAGCCGAAGCGCCGTCGACCGCCGATGGCGCCACCCTCGTCTGGTCGAGGAGGCCGGCCACGGCCGTCACGAGACCCCACCCCTCGTTGGTCGAGGAGGCCGGCCACGGCCGTCACGAGACCCCACCCCTCGTGGTCGAGGAGGCCGGCCACGGCCGTCACGAGACCCCCACCCCCGCCACTGGTCTCGTGACGGTTCCTAGCGGAACCTCCTCGACCACCGAGGGCCGCTGGTCGAGGAGGCCGGCCACGGCCGTCACGAGACCCCCACGCCCCGCCACTGGCCTCGTGACGGTTCCTAGCGGAACCTCCTCGACCACCGAGGCCCGACCTCGCTGGTCGAGGAGGCCGGCCACGGCCGTCACGAGACCCCATCACCACTCGCTGGTCGAGGAGGCCGGCCACGGCCGCTCACGAGACCCCGAGCCACCTCGTTGGTCGAGGAGGCCGGCCACGGCCGTCACGAGACCCCCCCGCCCCACCACTGGTCTCGTGACGGTTCCTAGCGGAACCTCCTCGACCACCGAGGCCCACCCTC
The DNA here is from genome assembly GCA_963825985.1 of uncultured Actinomycetota bacterium. Classification (GTDB taxonomy): domain Bacteria; phylum Actinomycetota; class Actinomycetes; order Propionibacteriales; family Nocardioidaceae; genus Nocardioides. The sequence goes on from CAWGVK010000026.1 coordinate 89,510, forward strand.
GCTGGTCGAGGAGGCCGGCCACGGCCGTCACGAGACCCCACCCCTCGTTGGTCGAGGAGGCCGGCCACGGCCGTCACGAGACCACCCTCGCTGGTCGAGGAGGCCGGCCACGGCCGTCACGAGACCCCGCACGCCTCGGACGGTCCAGCGGACCTCCTCGACGGGCCGTCGAGGAGGCCGGCCACGCCGCGGCCCACTCGATGCCTCTGACGGTTCCTAGCGGAACCTCCTCGACACCGAGGGCCCGACTCGCTGGCCGTCGAGGCGAGCGAAAAAGCAGAGGACCCCGGTCGTGGCGACCGGGGTTCCCTCTACGTGCTGGTGGTGGGCTGGTGGACCTTGTTCAGACGACCCGCTTCTTCAGCTTGCGGCGCTCTCGTTCGGAGAGACCGCCCCAGATACCGAAGCGCTCGTCGTTCATCAGGGCTGACTCGAGACACTCGTCGCGCACCTCGCACGTGAGGCACACCTTCTTCGCCTCTCGCGTCGACCCGCCCTTCTCCGGGAAGAACGCCTCGGGATCGGTCTGAGCGCACAGTGCGCGCTCCTGCCATCCCGCCTCGTCCGTCTCCGGTTCCAGGAGAAAGAGTTCTCTCATGGTTCTCGCCTCTCGACCCGCGTTCGTGCTGGAACAACACTGTGAGAATTACATGCCTGTCATGCACGGAAGTCAAGCGGAAGTCTGGTATTGGTCCCGCCTGGTAACACCTGGTCCGGACCGGTCCCGGCCGTTGCCGACCGGTTCGGCAGAGTAGGCCCCATGAAGAACATCACCGTGCTATCGGGGGGCATGGGCGGCGCCCGGTTCCTGCAGGGACTCCGCCACGGCATCGCCACCGGCGCCCTGCCGGGCGTGGCGCCCGACGCCGAGATCACCGTCGTCGCCAACACCGCCGACGACCTGTGGATGCACGGCCTCAAGATCTGCCCCGACCTCGACACCGTGATGTACACCCTGGGCGACGGCATCGACCTCGACCGGGGCTGGGGGCGGCGCGACGAGACGTGGAGCGTCAAGGACGAGCTGGCGGCGTACGGCGTCGAGCCGACGTGGTTCGGCCTGGGCGACCGTGACCTGGCCACCCACGTCGTCCGCACCCAGATGCTGGACGCCGGCTACTCGCTGTCGGAGGTGACCGCGGCCCTGTGCAACCGGTGGCTCTCCGCCGATTCGAGGGGCAGCGTCCGGCTGCTGCCGATGACCGAGAACCGCGTCGAGACCCACGTCGCGATCACCGACCCCGACTCGCCGAGCGGCCGCCGGGTCGTGCACTTCCAGGAGTACTGGGTGCGGCTGCGCGCCGAGGTCCCGGCCGAGACCGTGATCGTGGTCGGTCTCGAGACCTGCTCGCCGGGTCCCGGCGTGATCGACGCGATCACCGACGCCGACCTGGTCGTGCTGCCACCGTCGAACCCGGTCGTCTCGGTGGGCACGATCCTCGGCGTCCCTCGGGTCCGCGAGGCGCTGCGGGCCACCCGGGCCCCGGTCGTGGGCCTCTCCCCCATCGTCGGCGGCACCCACGTGCGCGGCATGGCCCACCAGATGCTGACCTCGATCGGCGTGGAGGTCAGCGCCGGTGCGGTCGGGCTCCACTACGGCGCCCGTGCCGAGCCCGACGGCGACGGCATCCTCGACGGCTGGCTGGTCGACGTCCGCGACGCCGACCAGGTGCCGCAGGTCGAGGCCGCCGGGATCCCCTGCGCCGCGGTGCCGCTGATGATGACCGACGTCGACGCGACCGCGGCGATGGCCGCCGCCGCCATCGGGCTGGTGACGTGAGCGGCACCGTCTCGGCCTTCGCCCCCGAGGGTGTGCCCGAGGTGGGCGCGGGCGACGACCTGGCCGCGCTGCTGCTGTCGCGGGTCGACCTGGCCGACGGCGACGTCGTGGTGGTCACGAGCAAGGTCGTCAGCAAGGCGGAGGGGCGGGTCGTGGCGGGCTCGCGCGACGACCACCTGGCCGCCGAGACCGCCCGCGTGGTCGCGCGCCGCGGCCCGACCACGATCGTGCGCACCCATCACGGCCTCACCCTGGCCGCGGCCGGCATCGACGCCTCGAACGTCGCTCTCGGCTCAGCGGTGCTGCTGCCGGTCGACCCCGACGCCTCGGCCCGCCGCCTGCGCGCGGCCCTGCGCGAGGGCTCCGGGCGCAACGTCGGGGTCGTCGTCACCGACACCGCCGGCCGGGCCTGGCGGGAGGGGCAGACCGACATCGCCGTCGGCGCGGCCGGGCTGGTCGTCGCGGAGGACTTCGCGGGCCGCCACGACCACCACGGCAACGAGCTGGCGGTCACCGCCCCCGCCGTCGCCGACGAGATCGCCGGGCTCGCCGAGCTGGCGCAGGGCAAGCTCGGCGGGCGGCCCTTCGCCGTCGTCCGCGGCCGCGCCGACCTGGTGCTCGAGGTCGGCGACGACGGGCCGGGCGCCGCGGCGCTGGTGCGCCCCGAGGATGCCGACCTGTTCGGCTTCGGCGCCCGCGAGGCCGTCGTGCGGGCGGTGCGCGGCACACCCGAGGACCGGACGCCGTTCGGCCGGCCGGCCGCGGCCGACGAGCTCGCGGCCGTCGTCCGCGACGCCCTCGGCCTCCCCGTCGACGTGCTGGACGCCGGCACCCTCGCCGTTCCTGCCGCCGCCGGGCCGCTGCTCGCCGTCCTCGCCTTCGCGCACGGCTGGGAGCTCTCGGCCGACGGGGCGCCGGCGACGGTGCCGATCCCCTGATTCTCGAGGTGACTCCGTAGACTCTGCGCGTTCATCCCGTCAGCACCCCATCAGCACCGCTGGAACAGAGGTAAGCCGAGCGTGGCCAAGCCGAGCAAGAGCGCCAAGACCGAGCGTCAGAGGCTCATCGACGAGACCCTGAAGAAGCAGCGGTCGGTCGAGAAGCGACGGGGCAACATCATCGTCGCCGCCGCCGTGCTGATCGCGGCCGGCATCATCGCCGTGCCCGTGGTGCCGATGATCCGCGACCAGTTCCAGCAGTCGGCCTACGCCGACGACACCGTCGCCCAGATCGGCGCCGCGCCGTCGGTCTGCCAGAAGGTCAAGGAGCAGGAGGGCACCGGCGTCTCCAACCACGTCGACCAGCCCCAGAAGGTCACCTACGACGTGGCCCCGCCCGCCTACGGCCCGCACTGGAACGTCGCGGGCGTCGCGCCGGCCCCGTTCGACGAGAAGTTCTACGAGGCCGACGACCGCCCCGAGCTCGAGGCCCTCGTGCACAACCTCGAGCACGGCTACACGATCCTCTGGTACGACGAGACGATCGCCGACGACGCCACCCAGCTCAACCAGATCAAGGCGATCGCCGACAAGTACGACGCGACGACCATCCAGGACCCCAACTTCCGCGACAAGTTCATCGCGGCCCCCTGGACCTCGTCCGACGAGGACGGCGCCGACTTCCCCGACGACCAGCACGTGGCCTTCACGCACTGGAAGGGCGACGACACGACGTCCACCGGCGTGTGGCAGTACTGCAGCGAGGTCAGCGGCGAGGCCCTCGAGACGTTCATGGACGACTACCCCTACACCGACGCGCCCGAGGCGGTCGTTCCCTGACCTCACCCGCGAGCTTGCTCGCGAGGTGAACCGGCGTGTCGAGACCTCGTAAGCGATCTCGAGAACGGGACCACGGTCGTGGGACGCGTAGCGACCGACCTCTGGTCAGATCAGGTCTGCCCGCCCCGCCTTCTTCAGGGCGGCCACGACCTGCTTGACGTCCTGGGCATGGGCCCGGGTGGTCACCAGGAGTGCGTCGGGGGTGTCGACGACGACGACGTCGTCGAGCCCGACGACGGCCACCACCTTGCCGCCGGCCGGCACCACGAGCCCGGTGGCGCCGACGGCCCGCACCAGGTCGGCGTCCCCCAGCACGGTCACCGTCGCCCGGGTGTGGTCCTCGATCAGCGCGGCGAGCGAGTCGAAGTCGCCGACGTCGTCCCAGTCGAACGACGCGGGCACGACCGCCACCCGACCGGCCGCCGCGGCCGGCTCGGCCACCGCGTGGTCGAGCGCGACGCGTGGCAGCGTGGGCCACAGCTCGCTCCAGCGAGGTCGGATCGGCGGCGATCGCGCGGAGGGCGGCCGCGAACACCGGGTCGCGGTCGGCGAGCAGGTCGAGCAGCACCGTCGGCCGGACGACGAACATGCCGGCGTTCCACCGGTAGCGCCCGGTCGCCAGGTAGCCCTCGGCGACGTCGACCGACGGCTTCTCGACGAACGCGGTCACCACGTGCACGCCGGCGTGACCCTCCAGCGCGGCGCCGAGGTGGAGGTAGCCGAAGGCGGATGACGGGTGCGTCGGCTCGATCCCGATCGTGACCAGCCACCCGTCGCGGGCCGCCGCGATCGCCGTCCGCACCGCCACACCGAACGCGTCGGCGTCGGCGATCACGTGGTCGGCCGCGAACGAGCCCAGCACCGCGTCGGGGTCGCGCCGCTCCAGCAGGGCTGCGGCCAGCCCGATCGCGGCCATCGAGTCGCGCGCCGACGGCTCGGCCACGATCGCCTCGCGCCCCAGCGCGGGCAGCTGCGCGGACACGGCGTCGCGGTGCGCCTCGCCCGTCACGACCACGAAGCGGTCGCCGACCAGCGGTGCGAGCCGGTCGTGGGTCGCCTGCAGCAGCGACCTCCCGGTGCCGGTGAGGTCGTGCAGGAACTTCGGCGACGACGACCTCGACAACGGCCACAGCCGGGTGCCCGCCCCGCCCGCCGGCACCACGGCCCAGAACCGGTCGAGTCGATGGGCCGGTCGATGGGGGTGGACATGGGCGGAGCCTAGGGCGTGGGCAGACTGGAGCGGGTGACCACCTTCGCGACCGTCCTCGCCGACATCCTGCGCCACGACGCCGGCCGGCCCCTCGTCACCTTCTACGACGACGCGACCGGCGAGCGGGTCGAGCTGTCGGTGACGACGTACGCCAACTGGGTCGCGAAGGCCGCGTCGCTGCTGGTCGACGAGCTCGACGTCGAGCGCGGGTCGACGCTGCGGATCGACCTGCCGGCCCACTGGCTGACCACGGTGTTCCTCGGGGCCGCGTGGACGGCGGGCCTCGTCGTCACCGACGACGCCGACCCGGACGCCGTCGTCTGCGGACCCGACACCGTGGCCACGTGGGCGCCCCGGGCAGGTGATCTCCCGGTGCTGGCGTGCGCGCTGCTGCCGCTCGGGGTGCGGTTCGCCGAGCCGGTGCCGGCCGGCGTGCACGACGTGGGGGTCGAGATCTGGTCACAGCCCGACGCGTTCACGGCCTGGGACCCGCCGACCGGGGCCGATGTCGCGACCGACCTGGACGGCGTCCGCCACACGCAGGCCGAGCTGTGGAGCGCGGCCGCCGCCGGGACTCTCGTCACCGACGGCGGCCGCCTCCTGTCGGAGGCGAACCCGGCTTCCCCGCCGGGGATCGCCACCTTCACGGAGCCGCTGACTCGCCGCGGCTCACTCGTCCTGGTCGCTCGGGCCGGACGGGAACGCCTCGAGGCGACCTTCGTCGCCGAGCGCGCCACCGCCCGCTTCCCTGCCTGAGCGACCGGACATCCTCGTCACCCCACGCTGTCGTAGATCCCGAAGCCGCTGCCGAGGGCGATCGGCGTGCCGAAGCCCTTGCCCGTCGCGTAGCCCGGGATCAGCATCAGCTGCTTGGTGGTGCGGTTGCGGACGACCAGGTCGGGGTGTCCGACCAGGTCGACGTCGCTGATCCCGACGACCCAGTCGTACGGCGTCAGGTCGAGCTGCATCGTGCGTCCACCCATCAAGCCACCGGGGCCGTTGCCGGGGTGCATCTTGAGCGTCCGACCGTTGCGGAACAGGCTGTCGGGGGCCCCGTCGCCGGTCCACAGGCCGACCGGGATCTGGCGTCCGGCCTGCACGCCGCCGAACGCGGCGTAGCTGGGCTTCAGGCCGCTGAGCCCGCGTCCGGGATAGATCCGCATCGACCCGCCGCGGGGCTGACCCATCAGGTCCGGCCAGCCGTCACCGGTCATGTCACCCACGGCGGCCAGGAGACCGACGGTCTTGAAGCCGGTCGCGAGTGGCCGGTTGGCGGCGAACTTGCCGTTGCCGAGCCCACGGCGCAGGAACAGCTTGCCGTCGGAGGCCCGGCGGTTGATGACGTCGCCCCGGCCGTCGCGGTCCCAGTCACCGGCGTTGAGGATCCGGCTGGCCCCGCGGAACGTGACCTTCATCGGCCTCGGCTTGCCGGTCGAGAGGCCGGCCCTGGTCCTGCGGATCGGGACCACGAAGCCCTGGCCGTCGGAGGCGCGGCGCACCACGATGTCGGGCCGCTCGCCGGCCGCCAGGTTGGACTCGAGCTGCCGACCCGCGAACCCGACCTGTGCCTGTCTGGCGAGCGTCCTGATCTGCGGGATCTTCGCGTAGAGGTACTTGCCCGGGCAGGCGGTCGACGCGGCGTCGCGGTGTCCGTTGATCGCCGCGAAGTTCCGCGACGTGACGAACTGCTTGGACGACGACGCGTTGATGCCGTGCAGGGAGAGCTTCCAGCCGAACAGCGCACCGTAGGCCTGGATCATCGCCCGCGACGGCCTGGCCTCCTCGAAGTTGCCGATCGCCGACATGGCGAACGCGTCGTCGTTGTAGCCGAGGGTGTGGGCGCCGACGACCGGCCGGTCGACGCCGCCGTACCGGCCCTCCCAGATCCGGCCGAACCGGTCGACGAGGTAGTTGTAGCCCACGTCGCTCCAGCCGCGGGACTGGGTGTGGTAGGCGTAGATGCCGCGCAGGATCGCGGGGACGTCGGCGGCCTTGTAGTTGTTGGCGTTGACCGTGTGGTGCACGAACCCGGCGTGCACCTCGTAGTAGTGCAGCGAGCCCTTGTCGCGCAGCTTCTCGTTGGCACCCCACTGGGCACGTGAGTAGATCACCGGCTTGGGCGTGACCCGCCCCGCTGCCAGCGCCAGGTCGCCCTCCGACGTCTCCTGGGTGGTGTCGACCGCGGGGGCGGCGTCGCCGGCGCCGGTGTCGATCGCCGGCAGCTCCTTGGCATTGTGCTCGGCGACGCCCGGGTCGATCACGGCCAGGCGCAGGTCGGCCGGGGCCGGCCGGTCGCTGACGACCTTGACCTGGACCTGGTCGACCTCGCCGACGAGGAGCTCGTCGGTGCCCGGTCGGGCGCGACGTCCTTCCCGGCTGTCGGGGTCGGGGCCGTGGTCGTCGTGGTACTCCATCGCGAGCCAGTCGGACCAGCCCGCCTCGTCGCGGGTGCGGACCTCGACGGCGATCTGGTCGTCGGGCACGACGTCGCCGTGCTGCCAGGTCAGGCCCACGGCGCCGTAGCCGGTCACCTGCTGCGGCTCGCTCACCAGCTGCGACTCGCCGGTGGGTACGACGCGGTTGCTGGCGGCGGCCAGGGATCCCGGCGCCACCCGGGCACCGGCCGGCGCGGTCAGCGAGACCTCGCGGACGGTGGGGTCGACCACCTCGGACGGCACGGCCACGGCCTTGGTCTGGGCGCGTGAGTACGCCGCCATCGACAGCGGTGGCAGCGCGGCCTCACCCGAGGGGGCGGCGCCCGCGTCGGGCTGGGGACCCAGCTCGAGGGAGACGACCCGAGCGGCCGGCGTCAGCCCGGCGCAGATGACGCCGAGCACCAGCAGCTGCTGGCAGGCGGTGACGAATCGTCCTCGCCGGTCTCGACGGTGCGGCCGACGCGTGCGCGGGGCGGCGTCGTCCGGCTCGTGGTCGGAGGGGGCAGGGCGGTGCTGAGAAGACATGAGGGGAGCTCCAAGTGCGGCGGGGAAGAGTCACACGAGAAGCAACTGTCACATCCGTAACAGGACCTGGGAAGGGAATCTGAGTAACTACAAGACTGTAATTTCCAGTCGACACGCCGATGGGCTGGAAGTTTCTCGTCGCCAACTGCCCTGGTCTCGACCGATCAGATGTCGGCGCCGATCTCCTCGTCGAGCTGTTCCTCGTCGAGGTCGCGGGAGTTCTCGGGCTCGTCGTCGTACTCGAGGAAGCGGATGCCGTCGTCGACGCCGCCGTCGAAGACCAGCCGGCCGGAGTCGAGCACGAGCACGCGGGTGCACATCCGGCGCACGGAGCCCGTCGAGTGGCTGACGTAGAAGAGCGTCCGGCCGCTGTCACGGATCTCCTCCATCCGCTTCAGGCACTTCCTCTTGAAGGGCCGGTCACCGACCGCGAGGACCTCGTCGGCCAGGAAGATGTCGGAGTCGACGTGGATCGCGATCGCGAACCCGAGCCGGGCGCTCTGCCCCGAGGAGTAGTGGCCGACCTGGGTGTCGAGCTTGTCCTCGATGCCGGCGAAGTCGACGATCGCGTCGAACTTGCGAGCGGTCTCCTTCTCGGACATGCCGAGGATGGCGGCGTTCAGCACCAGGTTGTCGCGCCCGCTCAGCTGCTGGTGGAAGCCGGCTCCGGTCGCGATCAGCCCGGCGATCCGGCCCCGCGTCAGCACGCTGCCGGAGTCGGGCCGCATCACGCCGTTGATCATCTTGAGCAGCGTGCTCTTGCCCGACCCGTTGAGGCCCATCAGCCCGATGGACTCCCCCTGGTCGACGCTGAACGAGACGTCGTTGATCGCGGAGAACTCCTCGATCGTGCGACGACCGCGCAGCTTGGCGACGGTGATCTGCTTCATGGTCCGCTGGTAGCGGCGGGTGAACGTCTTCGTGGCGTGCTCGACCCGGATGGACTCGGTCATGCGCTGCTCATCTCAGAGTCGCTCCGGGATCTTGTTCTCGAGCCGTGAGAAGACGAGCTGGCCGATGCCGAGGATCACGATCGAGACCCCGACCATGATCAGGCCCCGGGTCAGCAGGCCGTCGGGCATGACGACGGGCTCGTCGGTCGTGCCGACCCAGAAGGCCCGCTGGAAGAGGAGCACGGCGTCGGCGATCGGGTTGAGCAGGTAGTAGGGCGCCAGCGAGCCGAACCGCTGGTCGACCATCTCGTAGCTGTAGATCATCGGGACGCCGAACCGCACCAGGTTGGTGAGGATGTTGACCACGCTGCCGACGTCGCGGAAGAACACGTTGGCCGCGCTGAAGAGCAGCGCCAGGCCGGTGCCGAGGATCATGATGATCACCAGGGCGAGCACCAGCGCCGCCATCCCGGTCGCATCCGGCGTCCAGCCGGTGAACAGGCAGGCCGCGAGCAGGATCACCAGCTGCGGGCCGACGTGGTAGAGCGACACGAGCATCGAGGCCACCGGGAACATCTCGCGCGGCATCGCCATCTTCTGCACGATCGCGCGGTTGCGCACGATCGAGCGGGTGCCCGCGCTGAACGTCTCGGTGAAGAAGTGGACGATCACCAGCGCCGAGAAGATGTGGATCGCGAAGTTCGGGATGTTGGTGTGCAGCGCGAAGATCTGCCCCATGATGAAGAAGTAGATGCAGAACTGCGACAACGGGTTGATGTACGACCACAACAGCCCCAGCAGCGAGCCCTGGTAACGGGCGCTGACCTCGCGCTTGACCAGCAGCTTGAGCAGGTAGTGGCGCTGGAAGACCGCCTTCAGCCCGTTGGACGACGACGGCGGTTGCATCGGTGGCAGCGACGTCTCGACCAGTCGCTCGTCACCGACGACCGACGCCGCGCTCACTCGTGACCCGCTGGACTCATTGGTCGTTGCCCTCGAAGGACTCCGCCCAGGCCTCGGGGGACGTGAGCTCGGGCAGTGCCTCGAGGTAGCGGGCGCGCAGCTCGGGCCACTCCCGGTACAGGCGCTGGTGCAGCTTCGTCGAGCGCGCGACCTGGTCGAGGAACTGCTTGCGGTCGCGCCGGTGCCAGGCGGCGGACGTGCCGTCGGCGGCGGAGACGATCGCGGAGTCCATGTGGGCCAACCGGTACCAGCGCTGGTCGACGTGGGGCACGAGCGCCTCGGGGTGCTTGCTGGCGAACCCGCGCGGCGGCCGGATCTGACGCACCAGACCGGTCGCCGCCATCATCACGCGACCCGGCTTGCTGGTCGGGTTCGCGACGCCCTTGCCCTTGCGGCGGGGCTTCTCGAGACGCGGGGTCGGGAAGACGTCGAGCTCGGTGCGCGGCGTGGCGTCCTCGTAGCCGGCCCGGAGCTCGCGGACCTCACGGAGCCGCTCGCGCAGGTCGCGGTGCATCCGGTCGGGACCGTCGAGCACGTCCTGGAGAGCCATCATGATGATCTCGCCGGTGCTGTACTGCATCGAGACCAGCCGCTTGGCGTGGTTCTCCAGGCTCTCGAGCACGAGGCGTCCGCCGTGCTCGTAGGGCGAGTGCAGCAGACCCGAGACCAGCCGGTTGCGCTGGTGGAAGTAGGCCTGCCAGTCGAGCGTGTCGTCCTTCTCGGTCCACGGCACGTGCCACACCGCGGCACCGGGCAACGACACGGTCGGGAAGCCCGCCGCGCCGGCGCGCAGGCCGAACTCGGCGTCGTCCCACTTGATGAACATCGGCAGCGACAGGCCGATCTCCTTGACCACCTGGGTGGGGATCAGGCACATCCACCAGCCGTTGTAGTCGACGTCGATCCGGCGGTGCAGCCAGCGCGCCGACCGCAGCGGCACGCGAGCGAAGTCGTGGCCGTGCGTCGTGGCCGGGGCCGGGCCCCAGAACCAGCGCCACTTGGCGATCGCCTCGCCGTAGGCGTGCATGACGGTGCGGTCGTAGAGGCTGAACATGTGGCCACCGACGAGGGTGGGGTTCTTGGCCAGGTCGGCGAAGGCGACCGCCCGCTGGATGCCGTCGAGCTCGCAGACGACGTCGTCGTCGAGCAGCAGCACGTAGTCGGAGTCGCCGGCCTTGACGGTCTCGTGCATGGCGCGCGAGAACCCGCCCGACCCGCCGAGGTTCGGCTGGGTGAGGACGCGCAGCTTGTCGCCCAGCCCCGCCTGGGCGCGGGCGAACTCGGGGTCGTCGGAGACGAGCTGGGTGCCCTGGTCGATGACGTAGACGTGGTCGACGATCTCGAGCAGCGCCTCGTTGGCGGCCATCGCGTTGAGCTGGTTGACGCAGAAGTCGGGCCGGTTGAACGTCGTGATGCCGACCGAGACCCGCCCCGAGGTGACCTTGTCGGTCTCGACGGCCCAGTGGGCGCTCTCGAGGGTGAACTCGGTGTCGCCGCCCTCGATGTCGAACCAGTACCAGCCGCCGTCGATGAACGGCTTGAGCGGCAGGTCGATGGTCACGGTCTCGGTGTCTTCGGCGTCGATGTGGTGCGAGCTCGTGCGTAGCACGTGGGCCTTCGACGTCGAGCGGTAGACGATGAGCGTGCCCTCGCCGCGGACCTGGGCGACCAGGCGCACCGACTCGACGTCGGTCCAGCGGCGCCAGTAGCTGGCCGGGAAGGCGTTGAAGTAGGCGCCGAAGCTGATCCGGCGGCCGGGGTCGACGACCGTGTGGTTGTCGTCGGTGATCCGTCCGTAGCCGGAGAGGCCGACGTCGCTCGTCGGGGCGGTGGGCTCGTCGCGCGAGCCCTGGCCGACCGTCGAGCCCTCGTCGCCCGCGTCGCCACCGGCCAGTGACGTCACCGCCCACACGTAGAGGGAGCGGACGTCGAGCTCCTGGTCGGCGCGCATCAGCGTGCGCTGCACGACACGGAAGGAGCCGACGGACGGGTTGTCCGTCACGGCGTCGGAGGCGTTCACCACGTGAGGAAATCCTTGGGTTCTGGGCGGTTGAAGACGCCGGTCACCGTATCAGCCGGGATCCCTCACGACCGATCTCCCGGTACGCGTCGGCAACTGTTCTGCGCTGGCTCCCAGGGGCGACGTGAGGCGTCTCACGCGAGCGTACGTGCAGGCCGGTCAGTCCGCGGCGGCGGCGACGGCGGCGAGGAAGCCCGCGACCTCGGCCCGGGTCTGGGCCTCGCTGAGACCCAGGTGCTCCAGGACGGTGTAGCGGTCGGGCCGGGTGCCCGGCGCGGCGAGGACGGCGGCGGCGAAGTCGTCGGCGCCGAGGCCCAGCTGGTCGGGGGTGGTCGCGAGTCCGTGCCGGTCGAGGCAGGCCCGGATCTGTGCGAACCGGGCCTCGTCGCGGCGCAGGTGGGTCGCGAACAGGGCCCCCAGCCCGGCGATCTCGCCATGGTTGAAGCGGCCGGGGAACGTCTGGTCGAGCGCGTGCAGGATCTCGTGGCAGGCGCCGGAGCACGGGCGCGAGGTGCCGGCGACCGACATCGCCATGCCGGAGAGGACCAGCGCCTCGGCGAGCAGCACCAGGAAGTCGTCGTCCTCGATCGAGCCGCTGTGGGCGATCACGGACTCCCCCGCCGTGCGGGCGAAGGCCAGGGCCAGGCCGTCGACCGTCTCGCCACGCTCGCGCGAGGCGAGCAGCCAGTCCTCGATCGCCGACAGGTTGCTGACCACGTCGCCGATGCCGGCGGCGACCAGCGCGGGCGGGGCGGCCCTCACGTAGTCGAGGTCGACCACGACCGCCAGGGGCAGGGCCACCCCGAACGAGCCCTTGCCGTGGGGGTGCTCGAGAGAGGCCACCGGGGAGCAGATGCCGTCGTGGGCGAGGTTGGTGGCGACCGCGACCATCGGCAGGGCGGCGCGCATCGCGGCGTACTTGGCGACGTCGATGGTCCGCCCGCCGCCGATGGCGACGACCGCGTCGTACCCGCGTTCACCGAGCTTCTCCTGCAGGCGTCCGGCGGCGGTCAGGCTGGCGTCCTCGACGACCACGACGGTCGCGTTCGGCATCGTCGGCTCGATCCGGCGCCAGATCTCCTCGCCGGTCGACGGACCGACGGCGACCAGCACGGTGCCGGTCGTCGACACGGTGCTCTGGTGCAGCAGCGCCGGCAGCTGCTCGACGGCCCCGCGCCGGATGTCGACGAAGAGGGGACTCGCCAGCATCCTGGCTAGTAGAGGCACGCGATCTTCCTGGCCTTCTCGAGGTCGACGTGGTCGTCGACCTCGACCCACTTGGTGTCGGCGGGGATCGGAGCGGTGCCGATGACCTCGCCCAGGTCGGCGAGGTGCTGGTAGCCGTCCTCGTAGTAGAGGTCGGGGTCGCGCTCGAAGGTGGCCTGCAGCGAGTCGGCGAGCCGGGTGGCGGCCCACCCCTCGATGAGGGAGGCGCCGATGTACTCGGCGTAGGCCGTGGCCGGGTCCATCAGCTTGGTGATCCGCACCACCTGCTTCTCGGCGCCGACCTGGACCTTCATCTCCTCCTCGGCGAGCGACTTCTCCGCGTCGACCGCGAGCAGGACGCCGGGGCCGCGCGCGGCCAGCAGCGTCTCCTCGACCGACACCGGGTGCACGGTGTCGCCGTTGACCAGCAGGGCGCCCTCGGCCAGGTGGTCGCGCGCCGTCCACAGCGAGTAGGCGTTGTTCCAGATCTCGGCCTTGTCGTTGTGCACGAGGGTGAGCCGCACGCCGTGGCGCTTCTCGAGCTCGGCCTGGCGCTCCTCGACCGCGCCCGCGGCGTACCCCACGACGATGACGACGTCGCGCAGGTCGACCGCCGCGAGGTTGTGCAGCGCGATGTCGAGGATGGTGCGGTCGCCGTCGACGGGGATCAGCGCCTTCGGGAGGGTGTCGGTGAAGGGGCGCAGCCGCCGCCCAGCACCTGCTGCCAAGACCATGCCGATCACGTGCTGTCCCTGCCTCCTCGTGGCGTCACCCGGGCTCGGGCGACGCCACGCTATCGTGCACCGCGCCCGTCCGGAGCGGCAGACCTGCCGTAGTAACGTGACGTCCTTGCCTGGCCGCATCGAACCGTCACCTCGAGGCGGCGTCCCCGCACCAACGAAGGTGGAACACCCATGACCGACGCCCGTCGCCGCCCGACCAGCCAGGTGCTCAACTGGCTCCGCGACCGTCGCGACCCGGAGAGCCCTGGGGGCACGATCGGCCTGCGGCTCAGGGTGCGCGAGCTCGAAGCCGAGATGCAGGAGATGCGGCTGCTCAACCGCCGCCTGGCCGAGCTGATGGACGTCGTGGAGGAGCTCCTCGTCCCGCTGAGCCAGCGCGACGAGGAGAAGGTGCGCCAGTACCTCGCCAGCCACTCGACCGTCCTGTGAGCCGCCCGAGACACCCGGCAGGGGCGTGACCGGCTTTGGCTCGCCGCGTCTACATCCACATCGGGCTGCCCAAGACCGGGACGACGTTCCTGCAGACCACGATGTGGCACAACCGAGGGCCGCTCGGCAAGCAGGACTTCCTGTACCCGGGTCGACAGCGCTTCGACCACTACTACGCCTACCAGCAGGTGCGCCGCAGACCGCATCCCGGTGACCCCTATCCCGAAGGTGCCTGGGAGCGGCTCCGTGCCGAACTCTCCGACTGGCCGGGGGTCGGCCTGGTGTCGCACGAGTTCTTCAGCATGGCCACCCGCAAGCAGGTGGCTCGGCTGATCGAGGACCTCGCCCCGGCGGAGGTTCACGTCGTGGTGACGGCGCGGTCCTACGTGCGCCAGTTCCCCGCCGTGTGGCAGGAGGCCCTCAAGATGGGGGTCGACTCCTCCTTCGACGAGTTCATGGAGGACCTGTTCGCCGATCGCCTCAGCGGTGCCTGGAGCTGGGACTCCCAGGACCTCCCGGCCGTGCTCGCGCGCTGGCGGTCGGCGGTGCCGGCCGAGCGGATCCACATCGTCACCGTCCCGCCACCCGGCAGCCCGCGCGACCTGCTGTGGCGCCGGTGGTGCACCGCGCTCGAGATCGACGACAGCGGGTTCGACCTCGAGGTCAGCCGACCCAACCAGTCCCTCGGCGCCCAGCAGGCGGCCCTCCTGCGCCGGCTCAAGCCACGCCTGTCCGGCTCGCTCCTCGAAGGCTCGGTGCGGCACCGCTGGGTCCGGCGCTACTTCGGCCACGAGGTGCTGGTGCCGCAGGGTGGCGACCGGTTCTCGCCGCGGCCCGAGCATCGCGAGGTCCTGCTGCGGCGCAGCAGGAGGGCGCGCCGCACCATCAGGCGCGGCGGGTATGCCGTCTACGGCGAGCTTCGCGACCTCCGCGACTCGGGGACGCCCGGCCCCGGGCCGCACCCCGACGACGTGACGACCGAGGAGATGCTCGACGTCGCCACCCGCGCGATCGAGCAGATGATCCACGACGTGAAGGACCTGACCATCGAGCGCGACGACCTGCTGCAGGCGCGGGCGCGGGGCGGTCTCGTCCGCCGGTTGGCGTCGCGGCTGCGACGCCGTGAGCAGCCCGACCCGAAGGAACCCTCGTGACCGACCTGCCGACCGACGACTCGACCACCGCGGCACCGCTCGGTCTCACCGACCGCGAGCTGAGGCTACCGGCGTCCCTCGACCCCGACACGACGTACGACGTACTGATCAACGGGTCGCACGTCTGGTCGATCCAGCCGGGTCGCGACACCGAGCCACGGCGGGGCCAGCTCGTGGCGCGGTGGCCGAAGGCCCTGCGGAGCCACCTGGTCGGCACCGCCGACGTCGTCGTCCACGAGCACCTCGACGACACCCCGCTCGCCGCCGGCCACCACGTCTTCCGCGACGACGACACCCGCACGGTGAGTGTCACCGACAAGGGCGGGAACCCGCTCGTCCTCGACAAGTACAACCGCCTGACCCGGCCGCTCTCGGCCGACGACGACGACAGCATCGAGGCGTTCCTCGACCAGGTCGAGGCCCTCATGACCGACCTGCGCGACAAGGCCGGGAGGCCGGCGTTCATCTGCTACGGGACCTTGCTGGGGGCGGTCCGCAACGGGCAGCTCATCGGTCACGACAACGACGTCGACATCGCCTACCTCAGCGACCTGCCGTACCCGGTCGACGTCGTCCGCGAGGGATACCGTGTCGAGCGGCTCCTCACCGAGGCGGGGTGGACGGTGCGCCGAGGGTCGGGCACCCGGCTCAACGTGCGGCTCACCCAGAGCGACGGGACGGTGCGCTTCGTCGACGTCTTCACCGCCCACTGGGTCGACGGCGTCTTCTACATGCAGTCCGACACCGGTTTCCGGCTGCCCCGCGAGGCGGTGTTCCCCCTCACCACCGTCGAGCTGCTCGGGCGCCCGATGCCGGCACCTGCCGAGTACGAGAAGCTCCTCGCCGCCACCTACGGTCCGTCGTGGCAGACCCCGGACCCGTCGTTCAAGTACGAGACGCCTCGCTGGCTCTCCCGCCGCTTCGACGGCTGGTTCGGCGGCCTGCGCACCAACCGCAAGCTCTGGGACGGCTTCTACGCCGGTCCCGGACGCAAGGTGCCGCACACGCCGACCGCGTTCGCCCGGTGGGTGGCCCAGGACTACGCGTCGGCGCGGATGCTGGTCGACCTGGGCTGCGGCAACGGCCGCGACGCCAAGTGGTTCGCCCGCAAGGGCGGTCGGGCCGTCCTGGCCATCGACTACGCGTTGGGCATGATGACGCGCACCGCCGCGAAGCAGGGCCCGAACTCCGGGGTGACCCGGGAGGTGCTGAACGTCAACGACCTGCGTCATGTGCTCTCGCTCGGAATGCGACTCAGCCGCAACGACGAGCCGATCGACCTCTACGGCCGGTTCCTGCTGCACGCCCTCGACCAGCACGGTCGCGAGAACGTCTTCCGCCTGGCCTCGATGACCCTGCGGCGCGGTGGACTCCTGTTCCTCGAGTTCCGTACCGTCCGCGACGCGCGCCGTTCCCACTTCTACCGCAATCCCAAGCGTCGTTTCCTCGACCCCGACGAGGTCGTCGCGCAGATCGAGGCGTTCGGAGGGCGGATCGTGGAGCGCGTCGAGGGTGACGGGCTGGCCATCCACGAGACCGAGGACCCGCACGTGTGCCGACTGGTGGTCAGCTGGAGCGACGCACCAGGCTCCGCAGCCGGCTGACGAGGCGATGGCGCTGGCCGGGCGGCTCAGGGGCAGCGGCCTGCGCGGCCGCCCGGCGCGCCTGGCCCTCGGCTCGATGGTGTGCCCGTTGCACCAGCAGGGCCGCGACGGCCTCGTGGTGAGCGGCCAGCACGACGGCGCTGTCGACGTCGTCGGGCGACGGCGCCGAGTCGTCCGGGTCGGGGAGGAGCTCGGCCAGGTCACCGTGGACCCGGTAGCCGAGGTCGGTGATGGCGGCGTTGGTCTCCTCGGTGACGGCCAGGAGGCGACGCGCCAGCAGGGCCGGGCAGACCGGCTTCGGCGACGGCTGGCCGGCCAGCACCTGTTCGGCGAACTGCTCCTTCACCACCCGGGCGTACGCCGGCTGCGGGATCCGTCCGGCGAGCGCCTGGTTGACGTGGCGCAGCACCGCGACCTGCGCCACCCCGAGCGTCTGGTTCGTCGGCGCGTCGGTGGTGAAGGGGTCGTACGCGTCGGCGTCGAACCCGACGGCGCCCCCGAACCGACGCCAGAGCAGCCCGGGCTCGGCGCCTGGAGGCGGGGCCACCACGACGTGGACCTGGGACGCCGGCAGGTTGCCGCCCCAGCGGGTCAGCACCCCGAGGATGTCCTGGTTGCGCCAGAACCCGGACGAGAGCTGGCCCCTCTCGAGCTGCTGCAGCATCCGACGCTGGAACCGCTCGAAGGGACGGCTGCTGCCGTTCTTGACCCGCTCCTGCCACTCCGAGGTGGCCTGCCGGGCCAGGTCACGGGCGGTGTAGACCACGTGGACCTCGACCCCGTCGAGCTCGGCGAGCGCGGCCTTGGCCTGCTCGTCGGTGGCGCCACCGAGGAGCTCGTGGCTCATCACCGTCGTCCCTCGGTGCTCGCGGGCCTCCGCGCACAGCCGGCTCCAGGTGCCGTCGATCTGCTCCGGCGGGTAACCCCAGAACTGGTGTCCCTGCCGCACCTCGATGGCGGCCATGAACATGGCGCGCTGTCGATGACCGGGCAGAGCGAAGCCCTCAGCGGCCAGTGCCTCGCGGTTGCTCCACAGCGCCTTCTGGAGAAAGGTCGTGCCGCTCTTGGGTGCCCCCACGTGCAGGATCACTCGCGGCGACGACGCGGGTTCGCTGCCCAACGACGTACTCCTTGTCCGGGTCGGCCCGACGTCTGGGGACCACCCCGGAGAGAGCGTAGCGAGTTCGCGAGGCCTACGGGGCCGCGGGCTCCTCGACGGGCGGCGCGACGGAGTACGGCTTGATGTAGCGCACCTTGAAGTCGACCAGGACCGGCCGGTGGTCGGAGTTGTAGCCCATCAGGATCTGCTGGCCTACTGCCCGAACCGGACGCCGCGTGTCGGCGTAGACGTAGTCGATGAGGCGGCTGCCGTTGCCGTTGCCCAGCACGTGGGTGCCGCGGGCGGGCTCCCCGAGCAGGTCGAAGCTGGCTCGCAGGTGGGCCAGTCCCATGTTGCGGTAGGGGAAGAGCTTGGGCCTGAGCACCCGGTCGCGGCGGAAGTTGACGTTGAGGTCACCGGTGACGAAGTTGAAGCCGCCGTAGGTCTGCTTCACGCGGGCGAGGGTGGCGACGAGGGCGCGCATGTGCTTCTCGTAGATGCCGAGCCGCTTGCCCATCTTGAGGTTCGGGCCGCCGTTGGCACCCTGCACCGACGGGACGGCGTGGTTGTTGAAGATGTTGAGCTTGCGCATGGTCACGTTGTCACGCAGCCGCACGTAGTTGACGTACTTGGAGTGCATCGTCGACGGGCCGGCCCCCTTCTTGCCGACGTAGGTCGGGTTGGTGACCTTGAGGCTCTCGCCTCCGAGGAAGGTGAACCGGTCGGAGCGGTAGAGGATCGGGGTGCCACCCGGCACCGCCTCGCTCGGCATGAACGCGTCGTAGAGGCAGGTCTCGCAGTCGACCAGCTGCTCGCGGACCAGGCGTCGCCTCGAGGGGCTGCTCATCTCCTGCAGGGTCAGCACGTCGGGCAGCTTCGCGGCGAGCGCGGTGATGTCACGCATCGCCTTGCGGTCGCTCTGGGGCACCTCGGTGTTGAAGGTCGCGATCCGCAGCGGCGCCTCCTTGGCGATCCGGGGCGGGTCGGCGGCGGCGGCTCGGGCGACGGGCGACGCCGCGGTCATCGAACCGGTGGTGAGCGCGGCGGCCAGGGACAGGATGCACGCGCCGGCCAGGCGACGGGAGTTCCCCATGGATTCCTCCTGAGTTGGGATCAGCGGCGTGTCGCGCAGGCGGATGTCGGGGGGATGATCCATACTGCGGCGCCGCCGTCACGATACTCACAAGCGCCCCACCTGTCACAGAAGTGACCAAGATAAGTTGGGCAACCCGGCGTGTCGGCTTGTCCGAGCCAGCGTCGCGACTCGAACTCAGTGCTGGCGGAATCGGCGCAGGGCGCCGCGGGCCTTCTCCAGGGCGGGGCGCCCCTCGCTGGCCTGGTTCAGCGCCGCCAGCAGCGGGTTGCGCTGCAGGGAGTCGACGACCTCGGCCTGGCGGCGTTGCGTCTCGTCGCGGCGGGCCATGACGTCGACCAGGTCGGCCAGGGCGGCGATGCTCTCCTCGAGCAGGGCTCGGTCGGACGCCGGCTCGTAGGCCGCGTCGTCCGACACCGCCGCCACCGTGGCGTCGTCGGGCACCAGGTCGTCGAGCGAGCCGACGATGTCGACCCCGGAGGCGGCCAGCGCGTCGGCCGCGCGCCGCGACTCGGTCAGGGCGAAGTCGGCGTCGGCGGGTGTGAGCGTCAGCCGGGACCCGTCTCGATCGGCCAGGATGCGGTGGGCCAGCACGTCCTTGACGATGCCGGGGTAGGGCCCGGGCATGGGCACCCGGTCGCCGAGTGCCGCGTTGACCCGGCGCAGCACCTCGACCTGCTCGCGCCCGAGCGAGGTGTTGGAGCGGGAGGCCTGCGTCTCGAACGACGCCGGGTCGAGACCCAGGAGCCCGGCGAAGCGCTCCCACAGCAGGTCACCGGGCGACCCGGACGGCGGGACCGTCACCACGTGGACCTGCGCCGGCGGGAGCTTGGCCCCCCAGCGGGCGGCCACTCCGGCGTAGTCCTGGACCAGCCAGAACCACCCCTGGCGCTCGGGAGCCTGCTTGCGCAGCTGGGCCACGAAGTCCTCGAGGCTGCGTACCGCGCGGTGCTTGACGTGCTCCTGCCACTCGGCGGTGACCTGGCGCACCAGGTCGCGGGCGGTGAGGACGACGTGCACCTCGACGTCGCTGCCCAGCCACGCGACCGCCTGGCGGGCGTGCTCGGCGTTCGCGGCGGAGAACAGCTCGTGGGAGATGAGTGCGGTCCCGCCTCGTGCGCGCGCGTCGGCCACCAGCCGGTTCCAGGCTCCCACCGACTCGGGTGGGTGAGGTTCCTTCCCGGCCATGCCCCGCACGTCGAGGCTGGCCAGGAAGTGGTCGTGGAACCGGTCGAGCGGCAGGTGGACCCCCTGCTCGGCCGCCAGCTCACGTTGCGACCACAGGACCTGCTGCAGGAACGTCGTTCCGGTCTTGGGGCTGCCGACGTGCATGAAGATGCGCTGGCGGTCACTCTTCGCGGGGGTCATGGGGGTGTCCTCGGAGGTTATGAGTAGAGCGGCAGCTTCTTGGAGTGGCTGACGATCCTGCTCCACTCACGACGGTAGGCGTCGTAGGCCGACCTCAGGGAGACGTTGAGCGTGTTCTCGTCGCCCAGCGACAAGGATCCGCCCACCCAGTTCTGCGAACCGGTCATGACGACCCACGCCGACCGGTCGCCCCGGTAGGTGCCCTTGACGGCGACGAACTTCGCGTGGGTGCGGACCTCGTTGTAGCCGTCCTCGTTCATGTCCCACCGCGAGTCGTAGAGGTTGATCAGGCCGACCCGCGCGGCGGCCTTGAGCCGTCCGGACATCTGTCGCGACGGCGCACCGAAGACGACCGAGACCGCACAGCCCTGCCGGGCCAGGTCGAACAGCCGGCTGGTGAGGTAGTTGCCGCGCGTGCCCTTCCAGTAGAACATCGAGACGTGGATCTGGGTGCGACCCAGCCGGCTCGAGCACCTGATCTGCTTGAGGTCGGCCAGGGTCGGGTCGGCCTTCTGCCCGGCCCCGCGCATCGGGAAGAAGCGGCTGACGAACGGCCCGTCGGCCACCGCCAGACGGGCCTTGCCGGCGCGCAGCTGACGGGTCATCGCCCGGTGCACCTGGAGGTAGAACTTGTAGGTCTTGGGCCGGTTCCGCATCACGTACATGTCGTTCCACCCGGCGGTCATGCCGCCGCGGTTGAGGTTCGACGAGCTGACCATCACGACGTGCTTGGCCTTGCCGGTGCGCGAGAACACGTAGAACTTGCTGTGCATGTTGCCGCCGTCGCCCGCGTTGCGGCAGCCCCCGCGGCACTTCTTGACGTAGCTGCGGTCGCGACCCCAGCTGAACTGGTCGCCGGTGGGCAGGTTGAGGCTCGCCTTGGCGGCTCGGCGGGTCAGCAGCTGCAGCCCTTCGCCCCCCTCCACGACGGCGCGGCGGTCGAGCCGCGAGTCGAACCGGGCGTCGCGGTGCCTCTTCTTCTTCTTGCCGCACCTGCCGGTGGCCGGCTTCTTGTCGGGCTTGCCGTCGCGGTTCTTGTCGGTGACGTTGTCGCCGTTGAGCGCCGAGATCAGCCGCCGCGAGTTGCCGCTGACGATGTCCTTGTCGAGCACGACCCGGACGCCCACCCCGCGCCGGCAGGCGCCGATGAGGGCGCTCACGCTGCCGGAGTGGTCGAGCAGGAAGCTCGCGATGGTGATCGTCGGCTTCGGGTGCCTCTTGGTCGGCCGGGTGGCGTTGATCGCGCGCTCGACCCGGCGCACGATGGTGCTCTGCGCGGCCGGGGAACCCCACGGGCGGGGCGTGTTGAACGACGTCGCCGGAGGGCCGCCGCGACGCTGCTGCTTCTGAGCCGCCTGCTCGGCAGAGCCGGCGTCGGCGGTGAGTGAGGTCATCGTGCTAGCGATCAAGACGAGGACGAGGAAGGGACCAAGTCGGCGCATGTACGTATCTCCCATGGACTGTAGGGCCCGGTCGGTGAGCCCGTCGGATCATACGTCGGACGATGGCCAACCCCAGGCATTGCGAGCGTCAACGGTTAGACTTCTGCATCTCACGCGCCTGCACCTCACCCCTCAATCCGCACGGCCCCGACGCCGAGAATCGATCCATGAGTCCTCACGCCCTCCGCCCCCTGCTTGATGGGGACGCGCCGTGACCCGGCACCGGACGACGCACCGCCTGCGGCTGCCGGAGGGCTTCGTGAGCGCCTTGTCGCGGTGGCGTCCGCAGCGCGGGTGGTCGGTGGTGGTCGCTGCCCTCGCCGCGGTCGTCGTGCTCGGCACCGGGGTGGCGGCCCTGGCGTGGGGGGCGCCGTTCGACGGCGACCCGCGCGACTCCGCCGAACCGCTCGCCCCCGAGGCCCCGACGCTGCCCAGCACCGCCACACCGAGCACGTCTCCGACGCCCGGCGAGGAGCCGAAGCCGACCGACGCGACCGAGGACACGCAGACCGCGGCCGACAAGGCACTGGAGAAGGCCAACCGCAAGCGCGAGACCGCGCTGGCCAAGCTCGCCGAGCGACTCGCCAAGCAGGCGCGCACGGCGCCTCCCGCGGTATTCCGCACCGCCACCCTGAACGTCCTGGGCGACTCCCACACCTCGGCCGGCGGCAACAAGCCGGGCCTCGCCTCCGGCAGCGCGCGGATGAACGGCGCCGTCGGCCTGCTGCGCAGCCGCGACGTCGACGTCGTCGCCCTCCAGGAGTTCGAGCAGGTCCAGAAGGGCGCCTTCAGTCGCGAGACCGGAGGCGCGTGGGCCTACCACGTCGCCGACTCGAGGGCCCGCGACGCGGTCGCATGGCGGCTCGACACGTGGGAGCTGCTCGAGTCGGGCACCCGCAACATCCCGTACTTCCACGGCAACCCGGCTCCGATGCCGTGGGTGCTGCTCCGCCACCGCGACTCCGGCCGCGAGGTCTACTTCATCAGCCTGCACAACCCGGCGAGCGTGGCCGGCCGCGGCAACAACCAGGTGCACCGCACTCGCGCCACCTCGATCCAGGTCGACCTCGTCAACGAGCTCAGGGCCTCGGGCCGTCCGGTGGTGCTGATGGGCGACTTCAACGAGAAGAGCGAGGCGTTCTGCCAGGTGACCGCGGGCGGCATGGTCGCCGCCAACGGCGGCAGCGCGTCGCCGTGCTCGCCGCCGTCCGGGTCCGGTATCGACTGGATCTTCGCGACACCCAACCTGACGTTCTCCGACTACGCCCGGGTGGGCGCGGGCAACGTCACCGACCACCCGCTGATCGTCGCGACCGCCACGTACGACGAGCCGCTCCCGGAGGGCGTGGGCGGCTAGAGAGCGGGCGCTAGCCCTCGACCCCGCCGCTGGTCAGCGGCGTGCCGTCGGCGAAGTGCGGGCGGAGCTTGTTCTCGAACATCGACAGAGCAGAGCCGATGGCCATGTGCATGTCGAGGTACTTGTAGGTGCCCAGCCGCCCGCCGAAGAGCACCATCGGCTCCTGCTTGGCCAGGTCGCGGTACTTGAGCAGCTTGGCGCGGTCGTCGGCGGTGTTGATCGGGTAGTACGGCTCGTCGTCGTCCTCGGCGAAGCGGGAGTACTCGTGGACGACGATCGTCTTGCCGGGCAGGTAGGTGCGCTCGGGGTGGAGGTGCTTGAACTCCAGGATCCGGGTGTAGGGCACCTCCTGGTCGTTGTAGTTGACGACGCCGGTGCCCTGGAAGTCGTCGACGTCGAGGGTCTCGGCCTCCAGGTCGACGGTGCGCCACGACAGCCGGCCCTCGCTGTTGCCGAAGTACTCGTCGACCGGCCCGGTGTAGACGATCGGGACCTTGCCCTTGAACTCGTCGGCAACGGCGAAGAAGTCGGTGTCGACCCGCACCTCGATGTTGGGGTGGTCGGCCATCCGGGTCAGCCACGCGGTGTAGCCGTCGGTGGGCAGGCCCTCGTAGGTGTCGTTGAAGTAGCGGTTGTCGAAGGTGTAGCGGACCGGGAGCCGCGTGATGATGTCGGGGCTCAGCTCGGTGGGGTCGGTCTGCCACTGCTTGGCCGTGTAGCCCTTGATGAACGCCTCGTACAGCGGGCGGCCGATCAGGCTGACCGCCTTCTCCTCCAGGTTCGAGGCGTCCTCGGTGGCGATCTCGCTGGACTGCTCGGCGATCAGCGCGCGGGCCTCGTCGGGGGTGTGGCTCTTGCCGAAGAACTGGTTGATGAGACCCAGGTTCATCGGCAGCGAGTAGACCTGGCCCTGGTACTTGCCGAACACCCGGTGCTGGTAGGCGGTGAAGGTCGTGAACTGCGTGACGTAGTCCCAGACCTTCTTGTTCGACGTGTGGAACAGGTGGGTGCCGTACTTGTGCACCTCGATGCCGGTCTCGGGGTCGATCTCGGAGTAGGCGTTGCCGCCGAGGTGGTAGCGGCGCTCGAGCACCAGCACCTTGAGGCCCAGCTCGCTGGCGCAGCGCTCGGCGATGGTCAGACCGAAGAAGCCGGCGCCGACGACGACGAGGTCGGGGAGCTCGGACGGGGCGGCAGAGGCAGCAGACACGAGGGCTGAGTGTAGTGAGGTCCGGCACGTCGGCGCGCGGTGGGCTCCGTCGAGTTTCTGGGATGTGGGTCGGACGAATTAGGCTGGTGCCATGCAGGAGACTGGTCGCGTGCGCTCCGCGCTCGAGCGGAACTTCGGATACGCCTGGGCGGCCGGCATCGCGATGGCGATCGCCACGGTGCTGTTCTCGGTGATCGGCGAGCTGCCGATCCGCGATCCCGACGCCGTCGTCCCGGGCTACATCCGGTTCCCGGCGATCGTGCTCGGCGCGATCGCGCTCGACGTCGTCCCCCGCCTGGTGTGGCGGATGCGAGCGGCCGGCAAGGGCGTCGCCGCGACGCTCCGCGAGATCATGCGCGAGCGCTGGACGAGGTCGCACTGGCTCTTCGCCGTCGGCGGGGTGAGCGCGTGGTACCTCTGCTACGCGACGTTCCGCAACCTCAAGAGCATGGTCCCGTTCATCAACGAGAAGAACTGGGACGGCGAGTTCCGCCACATCGACCGCGTGCTGTGGTTCGGGCACGACCCGTCCGTGGTGCTGCACAACGTGTTCGGCACCGGGTTCGCGGCTCACTTCTTCTCGGGCGTCTACTTCGTGTGGATCGCGCTGGTGCCGGTGAGCATCGCGATCGCCCTGGTCTGGACCCGCCACAACACCGCCGGGTCGTGGTACGTCACCGCCGTCGCGTTCGACTGGATGCTCGGGTCGGTCGTCTACCTGCTGCTGCCGTCGATGGGCCCGGTCTACACCGAGGCCCAGAAGGGCCAGTTCGAGACGCTCCCCCACACCTACAACACCCAGCTCGCCGACACCCTGTGGGACGACCGGGTCAGTGTCGTGGGCGACGTCTTCGGGTCCGGCACGCTGCAGACGATCGCGGCCTTCCCGTCACTGCACGTCGGGATCATGGTGACGATCTGCCTCGTCGTCCAGTACGTCGGCCTGGCCCGGTGGATCCGGGCGGTCTCCTGGGTGTTCCTCGGCCTGACGATCCTGGCCACGATGTACCTCGGCTGGCACTACTTCGTCGACGTCCTCGCCGGTGCGGCCGTCGGTTCGGTCACCGTCTGGGCCGCCGCCCTGGCCACCGGCAACCACGTGGGCCTGCGACCCAGGCTGATGCGGCCCGAGCCCTTGACGTCGGCCGCCGACTCGGAGCCGTCCTCGCGCTGAGTCTCGGCGAAGCGGACGGGCCTTGGTGAGGGTTCCTCGCCCTCAACGACCTGGGCGGGCCTCCGGCGAGAGGCGCGCCATCCCGCGGGCGTCGCGGACGGCGCGCAGCACGTTGCGGGCCTCGGCGCGTCCGCCGCGCAGCGGGCTGAGCACGACCACGGCCAGTGCGATGGCCCAGGGCTTGAGCCGCACGAGCGGGTTCTCGCCGTACCGGAGGTGGACCACGAACAGGTTCCGGTACATGTAGTAGCCCTTCCACCCGGCCAGGTCGTGCTGCTGGTCGAACGGCAGCTGGCGCACCAGGACGGCGTCACGGACCGCCCAGATCCGCCGTCCGGCGCGGCGGGCCCGCAGGGCGTAGTCGACGTCGTCGTAGAAGATGAAGAAGGCAGGGTCGGGCAGGCCGATCGCCGCCACCACGTCGCGACGCACCAGGAAGCCCTCGAAGGCGATGTTGTCGATCTCGACCCGCTCGGGCATCGCCGTGCGGGTGGCGTACTCGGTCTCGACCGTGCCCTTCTTCGGCTTGATCGCCAGGGGGTTGCGCAGGTCGAAGCGGGTCGCCGCCTTCTCGGCCAGCGCGCCGTCGGTGTCCTCTCGCACGCTGAGGAGGCAGGGCTCGTCGACGGCCATCAGCACCGTGAGGCAGTCGGGTGCGGGCACCACGTCGTCGTCCATCAGCCAGATCCGGTCGAAGCCCTGCTCGTAGGCCAGCCGCACGCCCCGATGGAACCCGCCGGCACCACCGACGTTCACGTCGCTGCGCACGACCTGCAGGTGGGGAACGGTCGCGGCGGCCAGCACCTGGGGTGTGTGGTCGTCGCTGTGGTTGTCGATCACGATCACCGCGTCGGGCACGCGCTCGAGTGCGCCGAGGCCGACCAGCATCCGCTCGAGCAGGTCGGCGCGGTTGTAGGTGACCACGACGACGGCCACGGTCTCTCGCTCGGTCACGTGAGGAATCTCCGGTGGCCGGTGAAGTCGCCGCGGAGACCGGCGTACGCCGCGCGGGCGCTGGTCGGGATCCGGCCCGGCCGGCGCGCGGTCAGCAGGAAGAACCAGACGGTCTTCACCCAGAACATCAGCACGTGGGGCCAGCCGCGGTACTCGCGCAGGTTGACGGTGTTGTTGCGGGCCATGCAGTAGTGCTTGAGGTCGCTGGGCGTGTGGTTGTAGGTGGTGCGGCCGAACATCATCGGCGTTCCGAGGTCGTCGGTGGCGGGATGGAGGAAGTGGGCGTCGACGACGGTCGCGATCCGGGCACCGGCGCGCTCGGCGCGCCACAGGTACTCGACGTCGTCGCCCCAGATGAAGAACTCCGCGCGGGGCAGCCCGATCCGCTGCACCAGCTCGCGGGTCACCAGGACGCCGTTGAACGGGATGACCACGCCGTCCACGAGACCGCCGTCGGCGGCCGCCTCGACCTCGGCCATGCGGTGCACGACCCGGGTGCCGCCCGGCAGGCGGATCGGGAAGCACAGCCGGTCGGGGTCGTGCTCGGCCAGCACCGCCGGCCCCCAGAAGTCGAGGTCGTCGTGCGTCAGCAGCGTGGTCAGGCAGTCGGGCGCGGGGATGCCGTCGTCGTCCATCAGCCAGGCCAGGTCGGCCCCGCGCTCCATCGCCCAGGCGAGCCCGTCGTGGAAGCCGCCGGCGCCGCCGGTGTTCTCGGCGAGCGTGCGGGCGTGCAGGTCGGTCTGCTCGGCGAGCCACTCGCCCGTGCCGTCGGTCGAGGCGTTGTCGACGACCAGGATCTCCGCGACCCCCGGCACCTCGCGCAGCCGGGCGACCAGCCGACGAAGGAGGGTGAGGCGGTTGAACGTCACCACCACCGCCACCACCTGCACGGCGCACACCTTACGGTGACCCCGTGGACACCGACGCGATCACCACCCTGTTGCAGGAGGTCGCCGCCGAGGTGATCGACCCGCGCTTCCGTGCCCTGGACGCCGACCAGGTGAGCGAGAAGAACCCCGGCGACCTGGTCACCGTCGCCGACCACGAGGCCGAGGTGCTCATCACCGACGCGCTGCGCGCCGCGTACCCGGCCGCGGTGGTGCTGGGCGAGGAGGCCGCCAGCGCCGACCCGAGCGTGCTCGACCGGTTCGCCGCGGCAGAGCACGCCTTCACCGTCGACCCGGTCGACGGCACCAAGAACTTCGTGCACGGCTCCCCCGACCACGCCGTGATGGCCGCCGAGCTGCGCGCCGGGGTCGTGGTGCGCTCGTGGATCTGGCAGCCACAGCACCAGCTGGCCTACGTCGCCGAGCGGGGCGCGGGGGCGTTCCGCAACGGCGAGCGGCTCGCCACCCGGCCACCCACGGGCCCGCCGGCGTCCTGGCGGGGCGCCACGTCGCGGCGGCGCTGGCTCGGCCGCGAGCTGCCGGGGATGGCACCGCTGGAGCTGTCGTGGGTCTGCTGCGGCGTCGACTACCCGCAGCTGGTGGCCGGTGCCGCCGACTTCCTGCTGTACCGACGCACCAAGCCCTGGGACCACGCGCCCGGCCAGCTGCTCCTCACCGAGGCCGGTGGCGTGCTGCTCACGCCGGCGGGTGACGAGTACGACGCCCAGCGGCCGCACGACGCCGGGCTGGTCGCGGCCGCCGACCGCGCGACGTACGACGCCGTGGTGGCCGGCTGGGCGGTCACCGCCGACTGGCGCTGACCCGACTCAGCAGCTGGCGGCCAGGTCGTCTGCCTGGTTGGCGGCGTACCCCTTGTCGAGCGAGCCGACCGACCCACCGGTGACGACCTCGCCGGCGTCCTTCTTCTTCTTGCCGCTGGGCTTGGGCGCGTCGCCCTCGGCCTGGTCGATGGCCTCGGCGACCTTGCGGTGGATGAGCCCGATGTCGGGGTCGGCGGTGTTGATCATCGGGGGCACGAGCGACAGGGTCGCGATCTTCTGCGACTTGGCCTTGAGGGCCAGGGAGAGGAAGTCGTCGACCTCGGAGGCCGGCAGGTCGGTCTTGACCATCTCGGAGGACGCCTTCGCGATCTTCTCGAAGTTGGCCAGCGCCGACTGGGGGCTGATCTGCTCGAGGAGCGCGTTCATCACGCACTTCTGGCGCGCCATCCGCGAGTAGTCGTCGGAGCCCTCGCGGGCCCGGGCGAACCAGAGGGTCTCGAAGCCGTTGAGCTCACGCGTGCCGGGCTCGATCACGCCGGTGACGGCGTCGCCGGGCAGGCCGATCGGGATCGGCTGACGCACGGTCAGGGTGACGCCGCCGACGGCGTCCACGAGGTCCTTGAACCCGTCGAGGTTGACCATCGCCGAGTAGTTGATCGTCAGGCCGGTGATGCCCTCGATCGCCATCACGGTGGCGTCGGTGCCCGGGTCGTCGGAGTCGCCGAAGAGCTCGGTGTTGTCCTGGGCCCAGGTGCTGACGCCGTTGAGCATGCAGCCCTCGCAGTCGAACCCGTCGGGGAACTGCTCGGCCATCACCGAATCCTTGCGGAACGGGAAGTTCGTCATGTTGCGCGGCAGCCCGATCAGCACGGTGCGCCCGGTCTCGGCGTCGATCGAGGCGACCGTCATCGAGTCGGGACGCAGCCCCCAGCGGCCGTCGCCGGCGTCGCCGCCCATCAGCAGCACGTTGTAGCGACCGTCGGTGGCCGAGGTGGCCTCACCGTCGCCGAACGTCGCGAGCATGAAGTCACGCTGGACGCCGACGATGTGGGCGCCGAAGAGCAGGGTGCCGGCGACGCTGAAGCAGAGCAGCCCGTTGACGCCGACCGACATCCGCCGGTGGCCCAGGGAGTAGGTGAGCGGCTGCCCGATCCGCCAGGCGTCGACGAACAGGGCCGCCCAGGCCACGGCGAGCGCCATCAACCCGAGGTTGAGCCACAGCAGCAGGGCGGTGTTGGTCGCCATCTGGAACGCGAGGTCGCGGTGCACCAGCACCGCGCCGAGGGTGATCGCGGCGGCGCCGAGCAGGCCGACGTAGATCCGGAAGGCGACCAGGCCGACCCGGCGGTTTCCGGCCAACAGCTGGGCGGAGCCGGGGACGACCAGCGTCATCGCCATCAGCGACAGGGCGCGACGGAACCGCACCTGGGCGGCTCGTTCCGACACGGGCGACGAGGTCGACATCGGGGAAGATCTCTTCTCTGCTGGGGAAGGAAGCAGAAACTGTCCGTCAGTATCACCAGTCACACCCGTCACAGCCCGCGTGACGCGCCGAAGGACGCCGACTCAGCGTTCAGGCAGGTTCAGGAGGTGCGGCTGCTCTCGATCTCCCGCTTCCTCGCGAGCCGGTGGGCGCGGCGGATCTCGGCCTCCCGCGAGCGGCGCTGCTCGTCGGGCGACTCGGGCAGCAGCGGGGGGATCTCGCGGGAGCGGCCGTCGGGGTCGATCGCGACGAACACGAAGTACGCCGACGCGACGTGCAGCGCCTCGGTGGACGGGTCGTTCCAGGGCTGGGCCTCGACGCGGACGCCGATCTCCATCGACGTGCGCCCGGCCCAGTTGACCTGGGCGAACGTGCGCACGATGTCGCCGACGTGGACCGGCGCGAGGAACGCCATCTCGTCGAGCGCCGCGGTCACGGCCGGTCCGCCGCTGTGCCGCTGCGCCACCGCCCCGGCCGTCGAGTCGGCCAGCTTCACGATCTCGCCGCCGTGGATGTTGCCGAGCAGGTTCGCCTCGCGACCTGAGGTGATCACGGCCAGCGAAACCCGGGCGTACGACGGTGGCCTGCCGGCTGCGGTCATGGCCGCACGGTAGCGTCTCGGCCCATGGCTGAACGTCCCGGCACCGGGGGCCCCGACGAGGGCAAGGAGTTCGGCTGGCTCTACGGCCGGCCACCCGGAAGCAACCCCGACGCGGGCGACGACCCGAACGTCGAGGCGACCCAGGTGATGCCGGTCCAGCCGCGCCCCGACGGCCCGTCATCCGGCCCGCCTCCGCACACGGTGCCGTCCAGCACCGGGCCGCGGCCGCCGTCCCCCGCTCCGGCGCCGCCGCCGTACGGCGACCCGCCCCCGCCACCACCACCCCCGCACCGCGGTCCCGGCGGGCCCCAGCCTCCGGGCGGCGGCTTCTGGGCGCGTCGCCTGCGGCGTCCCGGCTTCTACGTGCGCACGTTCCTTGTCCTGCTCCTGCTGTGGCTGATCTACACCGTCGCGGTGCCGTTCATCACCTGGCAGAGCTCCGAGCAGATCGCCTACGAGCCCGACGGCGACCGCCCGGGCGACCAGGACGGCACGACGTACCTCATGGTCGGCAGTGACTCGCGGGCCGACCTGACCAAGGAGGAGCGCGAGAAGTTCAACACCGGCAACCCGTCCTCGAAGCTCACCGACACGATCCTGCTGCTGCACACCGGCGACGGACCCAGCGTGCTGCTGTCGATCCCGCGCGACACCGTGATCGACAGCGCGGGCTACTCCGGCAAGATCAACGGCGCCTACGCCAACGGGGGCCCCGACCTGCTGACCCAGATCATCGAGACCGAGACGGGCATCCGGGTCGACGAGTACGTCGAGATCGGTCTGGGCGGCGTCGCCAGCGTGGTCGACGCCGTCGGCGGCATCGAGGTGTGTCCCCGCGAGCGGCTCAACGACCCGCTGGCCGGCCTCGACATCAAGAAGGGCTGCCAGGAGGTCGACGGGGAGACCGCCCTCGGCTACTCACGCTCGCGCAAGCAGTCGGCTCTCGGCGACCTCGAGCGGGTGCGCCGCCAGCGCGAGGTCATCGGCGCCATCGGCGACAAGGTGCTCTCACCGTGGTCGGTGGTCAACCCGGTGCGCTGGTGGCGGCTCAACGACGCGGTGCCGTCGTTCTTCAAGTTCGGCGACGGCATGAGCGCCATCGGCGCCAGCCGGTGGGCCCTGGCGATGAGCAAGACCAACAGCGGCGACAACCTGACCTGCACGATGCCGGTGACCGACGGTTCGGCCAACACCTGGGACCGCGACCGTGCCGACCCGATGTTCCAGGCGATCATCGACGACCAGACCGGCGACATCACCAAGGCGCAGTGCACGCCGAACGGCGTCGCGCGGTGACCTACCGGACCATCCGGTGGGAGGTCGACGCCGACGGCGTCGCGACGCTCACCCTCGACCGCCCCGACGCGCTCAACGCCTTCGACCTGACGATGGCCGACGAGCTGCTCGAGGTCTTCAGCAACGACGCCCACGACGACGCGGTGCGGGCGGTCGTGGTCACCGGGGCGGGTCGGGCGTTCTGCGCCGGCATGGACCTCTCCGCCGAGGGCAACGTGTTCGGACTCGACGAGACCCTCGACCCGACGCCGGAGTCGCTGCGCGAGCGGTTCGACGACCCGGCGTACGCCGACGGCGTGCGCGACACCGGAGGCAAGGTGACGCTGGCGATCCACGCGCTGCCGAAGCCGGTGATCGCGGCGATCAACGGTGCGGCGGTCGGCATCGGAGCCACCATGACCCTCGCGATGGACCTGCGCCTGGCGTCGACCACGGCCAAGATCGGCTTCGTCTTCGGCCGGCTCGGGATCGTGCCGGAGGCGGCCTCGACGTGGTTCCTGCCCCGCATCGTCGGCCTCCAGCAGGCACTCGAGTGGGTCTACTCCGCCGACGTCCTCACCGCCGACGCGGCCCTGGCCGGGCGGCTGGTGCGTTCGGTGCACGAGCCCGACCAGCTGCTGCCCGCGGCCCATGAGCTGGCGCGGTCGTTCGTGCGCGACCGCTCACCGGTGGCGCTCGGGCTGGCCAAGCAGCTGCTCTACCGCAACGCCGCCGCCGACCACCCGCTCGAGGCGCACCTGGCCGACTCGCTGGCGATGTGGCACGCCTCGGTGGGAGACGGCAAGGAGGGCGTGGCGGCGTTCCGCGAGAAGCGGACGCCGGCGTTCACCGGCAAGGCCTCCGAGCTGCCCCGCGTGTTTCCGCAGCCGTGATCAGGCGGCGATCGAGCGGCGGAGCTTCTGCAGGATGTTCGTCAGCAGCCGGGAGACCTGCTCCTGGCTGACACCGACCTCGACGCCGATCTGGGCCTGGGTGCGGTTGTCGAAGTAGCGCAGCTCGATGATCCGGCGGTCGCGCTCGCACAGCGACTCCATCAGCGGCCGCAGCGCGACCCGCGCCTCGGCGCTGGCGAAGGCGGGGTCGAGGTCGCCCATCCGGTCGAGCGGGGAGTCGACGAACTCGCCGTCGGGGCGCGGGGCGTCGAGGGAGACGGGGCTGAAGCAGCCGGTGGCCGACAGGGCGTCGACGACGAGGGTGAGCGGGACGTCGAGGTGCACGGCGATCTCGGCGGGGCGAGGCCCGCGGCCGAGGCGCTGGGTGAGCTCGGCGTCGGCCTGGGTGACCCGGGCCTGGACCTCCTGGACCGACCGCGGCGGACGCACGGCCCACCCGGCGTCGCGGAAGTAGCGCCGGATCTCGCCACGCAGGGTCGGGACGGCGTAGCTGAGGAAGTCCTCGCCGACGGTGGGGTCGAAGCCGCGCACGGCCTTGACGAGCCCGAGGTAGGCGACCTGGTCGATGTCCTCGGCCGGGATTCCGCGGCCGTGGTACCGGCGCGCGACATCGGTCGCGACCACCATGTTGAGGCGGATCGCGTCGTCCTCGTAGTGAGCACGACGGGCGCCCTGGCTGGCTCGGGCGCGCGAGAGCAGTACCGCCGTCTCCACGCGACGACGAGCGTCTGAGATGGTGCGACTCGACCCCATGTACGAGTTACCTTCCGTGAGCAATGCACCGTGTGATGCATCTCTCAAGAGATGCCTCATGGTGGCAGTTCGTCACCCGAGGCACAACAGATTGCCTTCTCACGAATGTTGTCACACTTTGGCACATTCGGGGACAAGAACCGGAAAAACTCCGATCGCCCCCGCGACGGCAGGACGTCGGGACGGGGGCACGAAGGGAGCCGCCGAGCGGGGGATCTCGGCGGCTCCCGCCCATCCGTACCCACGCCCCGAGGGGGTATGCGGATCCGGACGGCACCGGTCGCTGGGTAGGTTCGATGCCATGACGCGAGGGACGACGGCGACCGACTGGCAGGACCCGGCAGCGGTGCGCTTCATGCTCGACGAGTGCCAGACGTGGGCGGTCGTGGGCCTGACCACCACCACGACGCGGACCGCGTACTCGATCGCCCGGCTGCTGCAGGAGCGTGGCAAGCGGATCGTCCCGATCAACCTCGACAGCGCCGAGGTGCTCGGCGAACCGGGGTACGCCTCGCTGGCCGACGTGCCGTTCCCGATCGACGTGGTCGACGTCTTCCGGCGCTCCGATGCGGCCGGCGAGTTCGCCGACCAGGCGGTGGCGGCCGGAGCCCGGGCGGTCTGGTTCCAGCTCGGCGTGGTCGACGAGGCGGCGTTCGCGCGCACGGTCGCCGCCGGCGTCCCCATGGTCATGGACACCTGCCCCGCGATCGAGTGGGCCAGGCCGAGGCACACGTAGGGCATGGGGAGACACGCCCTGATGTCGCGCCCGGGCGACGACCTCGAGATCCGGCCCGGGCTGGTGATCCCTGCCGCCGAGCTGGTGGAACGGTTCTCCCGCTCCTCGGGCCCCGGCGGGCAGTCGGTGAACACCACCGACAGCCGGGTCGAGCTCGAGTACGACGTCCTGGCCTCCCGGGTGCTCACCGACCTGCAGCGGGCTCGCGTGGTGGGCACCCTCGGCTCGCCCGTCGTCCTGGTCGCCTCCGAGCACCGCTCCCAGCACCGCAACCGGGTCGCGGCCCGCGAGCGGCTGGCCGACCGGCTCCGCTCGGCCCTGGCCGCTCCCCCGCGGCCGCGCCGCCCGACCCGGCCCACGAAGGGCTCGCAGCGCCGCCGGATCGAGGCCAAGAAGCAGCGCGGCCAGACCAAGCGGCTGCGCGGCCCGGTCCGCGACGACTGACGGAAGAGACCGACCTGGCGGTGCGTTGAACTGCTATGGCTCCGTGGAAGCGTCCGGTCGAGCGCCTCATCCCGTACGACGAGGCGCTCGCGGCGCTGGGCAAGCACAGCGTGACCGGTGACCAGGTCACCGACGTGCTGGTGCACCGCATCGTCGGCAGCGTGGCGCGGGCCGATGACTTCGACGCCCTGTTCCGGCCGCGCCACCGCGAGCTGCGACTGCGCAGGGAGCTCGTCGGCCAGGCCGAGCGGCGCGGGCCTGCCCCGTCACCGATCCGGCTGATCCGGCTGGGAGAGCTCTACTTCGTGCTCGACGGGCACCACCGGATCTCGTTGGCCGCGCAGCGCGGTCAGCGGGAGATCACCGCCCGCGTGCAGCACGTCTGCACGATCGCGTTCGGCATGGGCTGCCTGCGCTGGCGGCACCTGGCCAGCAAGGCCGCCGAACGCGAGTTCCTGGAGCGGATCCCGCTCGACGACGCGGTGCGGGTCGACCTCTGGCTCGACGAACCAGCCCAGTGGATGCGGCTCGCCGACGCCGCGGAGGCATGGGCCTTCCGCTCGGGGCCTCGGGTGCAGGACGAGACCCGTGCCGAGCTCGCCCGGCGCTGGTGGGAGCAGGAGGTGCTGCCGGTCGTCGAGCAGCGACGAGCCGCCGGCACCGACGTCCCCGACCGTGACGTCGAGGCCTACGTCGCCGCCCTTCTCGAGCGCGACCGCCGCGGCACCCTGACCCCGAGGTAGGCGGGTCGGTACCTCCGGTCAGCCGATCGGCACCTGAGGTGGAGGCCCCGAGGGCGGGAGATTCCTAGCGTTCGGGTCATGACGATCCTTCTCGCCGACCCGCGGGTCGCGGCGGTGCCGGTCCTGGACGCCGGTGAGCCCCTGGTGCGCCTCGACCACCGCCTGTCGCCGACCCGGCAAGCGGTGCGCGCGGACCTCGGAGCACGGCTGCGGGCGGCCGACGCCGCCCTCCCGCCCGGCATCGCGTTGCGGGTCGTCGAGGGCCACCGCACCACGGCCGACCAGACCGCCATCGTGGCGTCGTACGCCGCCGAGCTGCGCGGACTGCATCCCGGCATCGCCGACGCCGACCTGCGGGTGCTGACCAGCCGGTTCGTCGCGCCGGTCGAGGTCGCGCCGCACGTCGCGGGCGCCGCGGTCGACCTCACCCTGGTCGACGCCTGCGGCGACGAGCTCGATCTCGGCACCGCGATCGACGCCACTCCCGAACAGAGCGACGGCCGCTGCTGGTTCGCCGCCGACGGGATCGGCGCCGACGCGCGCGCCCACCGCGACCTGCTCGCCCGGGTGCTCGGCGACGCCGGGCTGGTGAACTACCCCACCGAGTGGTGGCACTGGTCGTACGGCGACCGCTACTGGGCCCTGGTCACGGGTGCACCGCACGCCCTGTACGGGCCGGTCGAGACGGCGCTCGCGGCATGACCGTCCTGGCGGCCGTGCGACCAGGTCCGTCGCTGCACGTCGACCTCGACGCGGTCGCGGCCAACACCCGCCTCTTCGCCGCGAGGACGCCGGGAGCGCTGATGGCGGTGGTGAAGGCCGACGGGTTCGGGCACGGCGCCGCCGCGGTGGCGCGCACCGCGCTCGCCCACGGCGCCTCGTGGCTCGGCGTCACCAGCGTCGACGAGGCGCTGGCGCTGCGCGCCGACGGCCTGCGGGCACCGGTCCTGAGCTGGCTGAACCCGGTCGACGCCGACTTCGTCGCCGGGATCGGCGCGGACGTCGACCTCGCCGTCCCGAGCCTCGCCCACCTGGCAGCGGTGAGCCGCAGCGGGCTCGGCGCCCGCGTGCACCTCCACCTCGACACGGGCATGGCCCGCGACGGCGCGGCGCCGGCCGACTGGGCGGCGCTGTGCCGGGCGGCCCGGCGGGCGGAGCGGGCAGGTCTGGTGCGGGTCGTCGGCGTGATGGGCCACCTCGGCTGCGCCGACGCCCCCGACGACCCGGCCAACGCTGTCGGCCGCACGGCGTACACCTGGGGGCTCGGCGTCGCTCGGGCCGCCGGGCTGCGCCCGCCGCTGCGGCACCTCGCCGCGACCGCCGCGACGCTGACCGACCCCGACTCCCTGCACACGATGAGCCGGGTCGGCGCGGGGCTGGTCGGCATCGACCCGAGCCACACCCACGCCCTCTCCCCCGCGCTCACCCTCACCGCGCCGGTGGTCGGGGTGCGGCGGGTGCCGGCCGGCACCTGCGTCGGCTACGGACACCTGTGGTCGGCACCGCGGAGCACGACCCTGGCCCTGCTGCCGCTGGGGTACGCCGACGGCCTGCCCCGTGCGGTCACCGGCCGGGCGCACGTGTGGCTGCGCGGACGCCGTCGCGCGATCGTGGGCCGGGTGTCGATGGACCAGGTGGTGGTCGACGTCGGCGACGAGCCGGTGGAGCCGGGCGAGGTGGCGACGGTGTTCGGGCCGGGGCGGGACGGCGAGCCGACCGTGGCCGAGTGGGCGGCCTGGGCCGACACCATCGAGCACGAGATCGTGACCGGCATCGGTGCGCGGGTGGGCCGGACATGACGACGCGGGTGGCCGTGATCGGGGGCGGCGCCAACTGTGAGCACGAGGTGTCGCTGGCATCCGCGGCGGCGGTGGCGGCTGCCCTCGACCCGGAGCGGTACGACGTCGTCCGTCTGAGGATCGACCCGCACGGCACCTGGCTCGACGCCGGTGGCCGACCGGTCGGGCTGACCGGCGCGCTGTGCCTGCTGCGACGCTGCGACGTCGTCGTGCCGGTCGTCCACGGTCCGCACGGCGAGGACGGCACCCTGGCCGCGCTCTGCGACCTGGCCGGGCTGCCGTACGTCGGCTCCGGCGTGCGAGCCGGCGCCCTGGCCATGGACAAGTGGGCGACCAAGCTGGTCGCGAACGCCGTCGGCGTCGCCACCGCACCCGGCGTCCTGCTCACCAGTCACGTCAGGACAGCTCACACCTGGACCCACCCGGTGGTGGTCAAGCCGGTCGCCGCCGGGTCGAGCCGGGGCGTCGCACTGGTCGAGGACGCAGCCGACCTGGCGCCGGCGCTCGCCGCCGCGTTCGCCCTCGACGACCGGGTGCTCGTCGAGGACGTCGTCGTCGGGCGCGAGATCGACCTCGCCGTCCTCGGCCGCCCCGACGGATCGCGGGTGGTGGCTCCGGCCCTCGAGATCGTCGCCGACGGCGTCTTCGACTACGACGACAAGTACGGCGGCGGCGCCGACTTCCGGATCCCCGCGGCCCTCGACGACGCCGACCTGAAGGCTCTCGAGGACGCCGCCGTCGCGGTCTACGACGCGCTCGGCTGTGCCGGTGTCGCGCGGGTCGACTTCTTCCTCACCGAGGCCGGACCGGTGCTCAACGAGGTCAACACGATGCCCGGGTTCACCGAGGAGTCGCAGGTGCCCAAGATGTTCGCCGCGGCCGGACTCGACTACCCGGCCCTGCTCGACCTGCTCGTGCACGACGCACTCCTCGGGTGACGACATGGTTCGATAGCGCCGTCATGCGCTCACCCACCGACCGGCTGAAGGAGTGGTCCCCCGACCTCACCCTCGGCTTCCTGGTGCTGGCGCTCGGCATCGGCGAGGCGGTCTCGACGAACCCGCAGTACGACGGGGCCGGTGACGGCAGCAACCTCCCACTGGTGCTCGTCGCCGTCGCCACCGCGGCCGCGGTCACGATCGCCCGGCGCCACCCCGCCGCGGCCCTCGCCGCGGTCTGGCTGACCTTCGGGCTCCAGGCCTGGTCGGACACCCAGCTGCTCCTCGTGGAGGCGTGCTTCGTGGTCGTCGCCTTCGCCGCGGCCCGCTGGGGACACCCCGTCACGGTGCTCGCGAGCGCCCTGTCGATCCCGGCCGCCGCGGCCGGCCTGGTCGCGCTCGTCGCGGTGCGGGAGTACGTCCCGTTGGTCGACGTCGTC
The DNA here is from genome assembly GCA_963825985.1 of uncultured Actinomycetota bacterium. GTDB lineage: Bacteria > Actinomycetota > Actinomycetes > Propionibacteriales > Nocardioidaceae > Nocardioides. The sequence continues at coordinate 127,742 of CAWGVK010000026.1, forward strand.
GACTACCGGGCGCTGCTCGATGCGACGTCCCGCTTCGGCGACACCTGGCGCGTCGGCGCGGCGGTGATCCTGATGTCGCTGCTCGGCGTGCCCTGGCTGGCCGGGCTCGCGATGCGGTTCAGCGACCGGGCGCGCACGTCGCGGGTCCACCAGGTCGAGGCCGAGGAAGAGGCGGCCCGCGCCGTTCGAGAGTCCGAGCAGGCCCGCGAGATCGCCCGGTTGCGCGACGACCAGGCGCGGCTCGCCCGCGACGTCCACGACGTCGTCGGCCACTCGCTCGCCGTGATCCTCGCCCAGGCCGAGTCGGCGCAGTACCTCCCCGACGCCGACACCGAGAGGCTCAAGCAGACGATGCAGACCATCGCGACCTCGGCGCGGTCGTCGCTGCAGGACGTACGCCAGGTGCTGACGCCCGGCGCCGAGACCGACGCCCCGCCCCGCCCGCTCGACACCCTCGTCGAGGGCGTGCGGGCCGGAGGCCACGAGGTGGTCTCCCGCGAGCTCGGCACCCCGCAGCCGCTGCCGCCCGAGCTCGAGGTCGTCGCCTACCGCGTGCTGCAGGAGATGCTGACCAACGCCGTGAAGCACGGCCGCCGCGACGAGCCGGTGTTCGTCGAGCGGCACTGGCCGGACGGCTCGTTCGCCGGCGAGCTGCGGATCGAGGTCCGCAACACCGTCGCCGGGGGCGGCGGCGAGGGCGGGCAGGGGCTCGACGGCATGCGCGAGCGGCTCGACGCCGCCGGCGGCCGGCTCGACGTGCGCCGGCGCGACGAGGACGACGCCGTCACCTTCACCGTCACGGCCTGGCTCCCGGTGAGCAACCGATGAGCAGCCGATGAGCAGCCGATGAGCGCCGAGTCCCCGATGATCCGGGTGCTGCTGGTCGACGACCAGGAGCTGTTCCGTGAGGGCGTGCGGGTCATCGTCGACGCCCAGGTCGGCATGGAGGTCGTCGGCACCGCGGGCGACGGCCTCGACGCGGTGCGGCTGGTCGACGAGCTCGCACCCGACGTCGTCCTGATGGACATCCGGATGCCGGAGATGGACGGCGTCGAGGCGACCCGCCAGATCTTCGCGCCCGAGCGCGTCGCGCGCCGCGCGCAACCCGTCCGGGTCGTCGTCCTGACGACGTTCAACCTCGACGACCGGGCGGCCACCGCGATCCGGCACGGCGCCAGCGGGTTCCTGCTCAAGGACACGACGCCGGTGCTGCTGCGCGACGCCATCCGTACCGTGTACGCCGGCAACGCGGTGCTCGCGCCGGGTGACCTGTCGAGCCTGCTGGAGGGGCGGTTCACCGCGCCGACTCCCACCCCGGCGGCGTACCTCGGCCTGACCGACAAGGAGCGTGAGGTGTTCGCGGCGGTCGCCCGCGGTCTGTCGAACACCGAGATCGCCGGCCTCGTCTTCGCCTCCGAGTCGACCGTGAAGACCCACGTCGGCGCGATCCTGCGCAAGCTCGGCCTGCGCGACCGGGTGCAGATCGTGGTGTTCGCGCACGAGCACGGGCTGGCCGGCTGAGGATTGGAGCAGAGCCGAATGGTGGCGGCCGGCGACGCTTGCGGACCACGATCATCCTGACAACGTCCGACCACCCACGAGGACCACGCCATGACTGCCACCTACACCTTCGACATCTTCTCCAGCCTCGACGGCTACGGCTCCGTCTCCGGAGGCGACTACGGCGGCTACTGGGGCAAGCAGGGCCCCGAGCTGCTCGACCACCGCCTGTCCCTCTACAACGAGGAGCAGCGCATGGTCTTCGGGGCCACCACCTACCGGGAGTTCGCGCAGATGGTGGCCTCGCTTCCCGAGGACGCCGAGGTGTTCGACGCCTGGGTCACGCGGATGAGGAACCTGCCGGCGACCGTGGTGTCCTCGACGCTGGAGGGCCCGCTCGACTGGCCGGACGCGACCGTCGCGAGCGGCGACGCCGTCGACGTCGTCGCCCGGCTCAAGGAGGAGTCCGACGTGCCGCTGCGTTCGCACGGCAGCGTGTCGATGAACCGGGCCCTGATGGCCGCCGGCCTGGTCGACCGCGTGCAGGTGACGATCTACCCGGTCATCACCGGCGTGAGCGGGTCGACCCCGATCTTCGCGGGGGCGGCCGACTTCGACCTCGAGCTGCTCGAGCAACGGACCCTCGACGGCCGCACTCAGGAGCTCGTCTACCGACCCACTCTCCACTGACCGGCGGGCCCGTCCCCTCCACTTCAACGTATAGCCGACAGGGGGTCTTGCGGCAAGGCCCCGGTCGTGTCGCACACTGCTCGGCCGGAGCCGGAGGAGTGGGGTCGAGATGCACGAGGTCGTGGTGGTCGGGGGCGGTCCGACGGGCCTGATGGTGGCCGGCGAGCTGGCGTTGGCGGGGGTCGACGTGGTGGTCGTCGACCGTCGGGAGACGGCCGAGCTGGTGGGCTCGCGCGCGGGTGGGTTCCACTCGCGCACGATCGAGATCCTCGACCAGCGTGGGATCGCCGACCGGTTCCTCTCCGAGGGACGGACCGTCCAGATCACCCACTTCGGCAGCACGACGTTGGACATGAGCGACTTCCCCAGCCGTCATCCCTACTCGCTGGGGCTGTTCCAGAAGCACATCGAGCGCATCCTGCTGGGGTGGGTCGAGGAGCTGGGGGTGCCGATCCGGCGCGGTGTCGAGGTGACCGGCTTCGCCCAGGACGACGCCGGCGTCGACCTGCACCGAGCCGAGGGCGGGCCGCTGCGGGCGGCGTACCTGGTCGGGGCCGACGGCGGACGTAGCGTCGTCCGTCAGGCCGCCGGGATCGAGTTCGTCGGACCCGATGCCACCCGGAGCCACCTGATCGCCGAGGTCGAGGTGACCGAGGAGATCCCGGCCGGCGTCCGCCAGGACGCCACCGGCATCCACGGAATGAGCCTGCTGGAGGACGGGCGGACCGTGCGGATGATGGTGACCGAGCAACGACTCGGGCCCGCCGCCGAGCCGACCCTGGCCGACCTCGCCGAGACGCTGACCGCCGTGTACGGCACCGACTTCGGGATCCACAGCCCGACGTCCGTCTCGCGGTTCAGCGACGCCACCCGCCAGGCCGCCGCCTACCGCGACCGTCGGGTGCTGCTCGCCGGGGACGCCGCCCACATCCACCACCCCGCGGGCGGGCAGGGCATCGGCCTGGGCGTGCAGGACGCGGTCAACCTCGGCTGGAAGCTCGCCCAGGTGGTCAGGGAGACCTCGACCGACGGCCTTCTGGACACCTACCAGGCAGAGCGGCACCCGGCCGGTGCCCGCGCGATGGGGTACACGATGGCGCAGTCGCTGCTCCAGCGGTCCGACGTCCGCACCGATGCTCTCAACGGACTGATCGCCGAGGTGCTGGACGTCGACGGCGCGCGGAACAAGGTCGCCGGGCTCATCTCCGGCCTCGACGTCGCCTACGACCTCGGCGAGGGGCACCCGTTGCTCGGGCGCCGGATGCCCGACCTCGACCTGGTCACCCCGGGCGGCCCGCTCCGGGTCTTCGCGCTGCTCCACGGCGCCCGGCCGGTGCTGCTCGACCTCGGTCAGCCCGGCGGCCTCGACCTCGGACCGTGGGCCGACCGCGTCCAGCACGTGGTCGCCGAGTACGACGGGCCGTGGGAGCTGCCCGTGCTCGGGGTCGTCACCGCTCCGAGCGCCGTCCTGGTCCGGCCCGACGGGCACGTCGCGTGGGTGGGCGGCGAGGGCACGCAGCACGGACTCAGGGACGCCCTGACCACCTGGTTCGGGCAGACCTGACACGCTGGCCGGGTGACCACGATCAAGATCAACGCCATCACCGTCCCCGCAGGTTCCGGTGACGAGCTGGCCCACCGCTTCGCGGCCCGGGCCGGCGCCGTCGACGACGCCGACGGCTTCGAGGGCTTCGAGCTGCTGCGCCCGACCGACGAGCGGGAGCAGTGGCTCGTCATCACCCGCTGGCGCGACGAGGAGTCGTTCCAGGCGTGGGTGAGCTCACCCGGCTTCACCGAGGGCCACCGCTCCGCGGTCGAGCGCGCCGGCGGCGAGGCCCCCCGCCCCGTGTCCACGCACAGCGAGGTGTGGAACTACGAGGTGGCGGGCGGCTCGACGCCGGCGTCCGACTGATCGGGTCACGTCCCTCGACTACCGTCGAGGACCGATGAGGTCAGGAGGACCCAGTGCGAGCCACCCGCATCCTGTCCAACCTTCGCGTGCCGGACGTCGAGGCAGCGAAGGGCTTCTACACCGACTACCTCGGGCTCGGCACCGAGGAGTTCAACATGGGGTGGGTGGCCCGCTTCACCTCGCCCGACGGCGGCGCCGTCGTCCAGCTCGTGACCCGCGACGCCACCGCACCCGAGGACTCGGTGGCCTCCGTGCTCACCCACGACATCCAGGACGCCTACGAGGAGGCCCAGCGGCTCGGCTTCGAGATCGTGCACCCGCTGACGACCGAGACCTGGGGCGTGCGCCGCTTCTTCGTGCGAGCACCGGACGGCAACGTCTTCAACATCGCGAGCCACCGGGACTGACGCCGCGAAGCTACCCGGTCTGTCGCCTCGCACGCCGCTCGTGCAGGCGCTGCTGGGCTGCCGAACGGAAGGCCAGGCACGGGGCCTCGGCACCGGGGTGCCTCTCGTCGAGGTGGAAGATCCAGCGGTCCATCGCCGCCATGAATCCGTTGTCGTCGCCGGGCCGGTACGCCGACCAGGGACGGTCGCCGCGGGCCACGCACTCGACGCAGCTGACCTTGTAGACGAACTGGTCGTTGCGGTCGGTGTGGATCTTCACCGTTGCGAGCGGACCTGCCTCGACGGCGGCCTTCTCTCTCGCGCCGACCTGCTCGCGGTCATGTCTCGCTCGCCTGCATCAGGGCGTCGACGTTGGGCAGGTCCTCGAAGCGACCGAACGTCCCCGCATCCGCGATCTCCCCGGCGGCCTTCAGGAAGCCGTCCCACGCGGTGCGCGCGAGCGTGCCGCCCACACTGATCCGTCGCACGCCCAGCTGGGCAGCCTCCGCGACGGTGATGAAGGGGGCGTTGATCAGGAGGTTCACCGGTTTCGGTGCCACCGCGGCGACGATCGCGGTGACGTGCTCGAGCTTGTCGATGCGGGGCGCGTAGAGACAGTCGGCTCCGGCCTCGGCGTAGGCGCGAAGCCGGCGGATCGTCTCGTCGATGTCGGGACGCCCGCACACGAAACCCTCGGACCGGCCGGTCAGGACGATCCCCGTGCCGCTCTCGTCGATCGCGCGGCGGGCCGCGGCGATCCGCTCCACGGCCAGGTCGAACCCGAACAGGGGCTCGGCGGGGTCACCCGTCGAGTCCTCGATCGAGAGTCCGGCGATCCCCGTGTCCGCAGCCAGCGTGACGTTCGCTGCGACGTCCCCGGGCTCGCACGGCGTAGCCGCCCTCGAAGTCGGCGTTCACCGGAACCGTCACGGCCCCTGCGATCGAGACGGAGGTGGTCGAGCACCTCGTCTCGGGTGACGTGCGTGTCCGCACGACCCAGCGTCCAGGCGAGCCCGGAGCTCGTGGTGGCCAGTGCCGTGAACCCCAGCTGTTGCAGGGCCCGCGCGCTCCCGACGTCCCACGGGTTCGGCATCACGAAGCATCCCGAGGCGTGCAGCCGGTGGAACTCAGCCGTCCGATCGTCGCGCTCTGCCATGCCACACCTCATCCGGTCCGGGGAGTTCGCACTCTAGGCCGGTCTCGAGGACTCGTCACTCTCGGCGTCGACGCCGGCGGTCGGGCGGGGTCGTGTGCCCGGGAACGGCCTGGAGCCCGCTGTGAGGCACACGACCGTCTCAACCCGGCCGAGCACCACCGATGAGTCCGGCGGCGTGCGCCGGTCTGCACGTGACGGCAGTCCATCGCACTCGACTCGGAGGCACCCTTGAAGCTCCTTCTCACGTCTGGAGGCGTCCAGAACCCCAGCATCCACGACGCGTTGACCGACCTCCTGGGCAAGCCCATCGCCGAGTCCAGCGCCCTGTGCATCCCGACGGCGGCGTACGGGCACCCCAGCCTGACTCCCGACTTCACCTGGCGCTTCATCGCCGGCCAGTCCCCGTGCCCCATGTGCGACCTGGGCTGGAAGTCGGTCGGCGTCCTGGAGCTCACCGCGCTGCCCAGCATCGGCGAGGAGCGCTGGGTCCCGTGGGTCCGCGAGGCCGACGTCCTGCTGGTCGACGGCGGCGATGCCCTGTTCCTGAGTCACTGGATGCGGCAGTCCGGGCTGGCCGACCTCCTGCCGTCACTGCGCGACACGGTCTGGGTGGGGCTGAGCGCCGGCAGCATGGTGATGACCCCCCGCATCGGGGAGGACTTCGTCAACTGGCGGCCGCCCACCGGGGGCGACCGCACCCTGGGGGTCGTCGACTTCTCGATCTTCCCGCACGTGGACCACGAGCTCATGCCCGAGAACACCATGGCCGACGCCGAGCGGTGGGCGGCCGACATCGCGGGTCCGGCGTACGCGATCGACGACCAGACGGCGATCCGGGTGACCGATGGCAACGTCGACGTCGTCTCCGAGGGAAACTGGAAGCTGTTCCCGGCCTAGTTGCCCGACGGGAGCAGCGGCTCCTCCGCGCGCAGCGGGCCCCGCGGAGGGTCGGTCTCGGGATCCTCGGCGTCCACATCGAGGTCGCGGAGCGCGATCCGACTCCACTGCTGGCCGGGGAGCCGGAGCAGCAGCCCAGCCTGAGCGGCCGCCGCGGCGACGACGGGACCGTCCGGCGTGTCCAGGACGACGATCCCGTCCACGTCGATCCGGGGGAAGGTCACCACACTGCTCACCGAGGTCGTCGACGAGGTCCTCGGCTTCCCGCTCGCTCATCTCGTAGTCCGGCTGCCAGGACCGGCCGCCGTCCGCGGACGACTCCACGACCGGCCGCCGAGCGCTGCCGTCGCGCCAGCACGTCGACGGGCTCGCCCGATCACAGCCCTCGGCGCCCCCGTACGCAACGGGGACGCGGTCGACATCGATCCGTGCCAGGCGCCGGACCTCGCCCGAGGGTCGGACGGCGTACTGCAACGAGTCGGTCAGCACCACGAGCTGGCTCTCCTCGGCGTACGGCGCGCCCGCGAAGTCGCCCGTCACGACCTGGACGTCACTGACTCCTCCTGTGTCCGGATCACACGACGTCGCAGCCGTCGTGACCACCGCGAACGGCAGCAGCGTCGCACCGACGGCGAGGTGCAGCCTCCGGCGGCAGGACTCGACCGAGCGCCCGGTCAGCACCCAGACGCGGGCTGCGAGAAGAAGCGCCGGCAGCGCCACGAGGTCGGTCGGGTCGCTGCGGATGTACGTCGGGAAGCCGCCCCAGCTCCACACCACGCTGGCGACCTCGGCCCCGGACCCAGTCGACTTGGTCAGGGCGAAGCCCCCTGCCGTCGCCGCCAGCGCGACCGCCGCCGACCACGGCACCCGGAGCAGCATCAGGGCCACCGCCAGCAACGGCGGTGCCACCACCAGCCCGGCGAAGTCGCTCAGCTTGCCCGTGACGAGCCCGGGCCAGGCCTGCTTTAGCACCTGGTCGTTCAGCGCCAGGACGCCCAGGCAGAACACGGTCACCGGGGAGCCGAGCCAGCGCAGGGCGGCGCGGACGTCGACGGTCCGCCACTGCTCGCGCATGCCGAGGATCATCGCTCCTCCGCAGCCGTTCGTCCGGCGATCGCTCACACCGCCGGCCCCCGGCACGGTGCCGGGGGCCAGCGGCCGGAGGGGAGATCAGCGACCCACGAGCTCGTCGGTCTCCGGGGTGACCGCGTACGCCGGGGCGACGGCGGCCGGGCCCTCGACGGTCAGGTGGGGCAGGGCCCGGTCGAGCCAGGCCGGCAGCCACCAGTTGGCCTTGCCGAGCAGCGCCATGGTGGCCGGCACCAGCACCATCCGCACGACGGTGGCGTCGATCAGGATCGCGACGGCGAGCCCGAGCCCGAGCATCTTCAGCGACGGCACCGGACTGGCGACGAAGCTGAGGAAGACGGCGATCATGATCAGCGCGGCCGACGTGATCACCCGCCCGGTCCCGGCCAGACCACGCGCGACGGACTCGGCGTTGTCGCCGGTCCGCAGGTACTCCTCGCGGATCCGCGAGAGCAGGAACACCTCGTAGTCCATGGACAGCCCGAACAGGATCGGGAACATGATCACGATGATCAGCGACGTGATCGGCGTCGGGCCCTCCAGGCCGAGCAGCTCGGCACCCCAGCCCCACTGGAAGACCACGACCAGGACGCCGTACGCGCCGCCGATCGAGAGCAGGTTCATCACGGCCGCCTTCAGCGGCACCACGACGGACCGGAACACCAGCATCAGCAGGAGGAACGACACCGCGATCACGGCGCCGACGAAGAGCGGCAGGGTGTCCTCGAGCTGGCTGTTGAGGTCGTCGGTGACCGCGGTGATGCCGGAGACGTAGGCGTTGTCGGGAACGACGTCGCGGACCCGCGCGATGGTGTCCGACGTCTCGAGGTCGGCGGGGCCCGTGGTCGGAAACGCGCTGAACACCACGGTGTCGCCCGCCGCGGAGGTCTGCGGCTCGGTCACCGACGCGATGCCGGGGATCGCGGTGATGTCCTCGGCCACAGCAGGGACGCCGGCCGCGTCGACTCCATCGGCGTCCAGGTCGACGACGACCAGCAGCGGACCGTTGAACCCGGTGCCGAACCCGTCCGCGAGCAGGTCGTAGGCCTGCCGGTGCGTGGTCGACGTCGGGGCGTCACCCGCCGCCGGGAAGGCGGTCTGGATCCACAGGGTCGGCACCGCGATGGCGAGCAGCGCGACGACCGCACCGAGCAGGTAGGGCCACGGGCGGCCCGACACGCGGTGCCCGAAGCGCCACCACACGGTCTCCTCGGCGCGCTTCGCGGGCCGGTGGCGCCGCACCAGCCGGCCGGTGTCGATCCGGTCGCCGAGCAGGCTCAGCACGGCGGGCAGCAGGGTGATCGCGGCGGCCACAGCGATCAGCACGACCAGCGCGGTGGACAGGCCGATCGAGGTGAGGATGCCGAGGCCGGT
>CAWGVK010000027.1:0-50020 GCA_963825985.1 uncultured Actinomycetota bacterium
CCGGGCGACGTGGTCGTGCCCGACCAGCTCGTCGACCGGACCTTCCGCCGGGTCGGCTCCTACGTCGAGCGCGGCGCCGTCCACCTGCCGTTCGCCGACCCCTACTGCGCCGGCGTCTCGGGCGCGGTCACCGCCGCCGACCCGACCATCACCGCCGGCGGCACGATGATCGTCGTCGAGGGTCCGCGGTTCTCGACCCGCGCCGAGTCGCGCTCGTACGCCGCCGAGGGCTGGAGCCTGATCAACATGACCGGCGCCCCCGAGGCGGCGCTGGCCCGCGAGATGCGGCAGTGCTACGCCGCGATCGCGCTGGTCACCGACATGGACGCCGGCGCCGAGGCCGGCGAGGGCGTCGGCCAGGAGCAGGTGTTCGCGCTGTTCAAGGCCAACCTCGAGCGGCTCACCGACCTGCTCACCGCCGCCATCGCCGGCCTGCCCGACCCCGCCGGCTGCTCCTGCTCGACGTGGGCCGACGACGTCGAGCTCACCTACGAGATTCCATGGGTCTCGTGACGGTTCCTAGCGGAACCTCCTCGACCACCGAAGTCTCGGAGGTCGAGGAGGTTCCACTAGAAACCTCCTCGGCCACCGAAGTCTCGGAGGTCGAGGAGGCCGGCCACGGCCGTCTCGAGACCCGCGGGGAAGTTCCATGAAGATCCTGCTCACCGGCTCGGCCGGGTTCATCGGCACCGCGATCGGCGCGGCCCTGCGCGGCGCCGGACACGAGGTCGTCGGGGTCGACGTCATGCTCGAGAAGGCGCACGGCGGCACGGAGCCTCCGGCGGGCACCCACCGGCTCGACGTCCGCGACGCGGGTGCGTGGCCCGGGCTGCTCACCGGCGTCGACGCCGTGTGCCACCAGGCTGCCGTGGTGGGCGCGGGAGTGGCGGTCGCCGACCTGCCCGAGTACGCCGCCCACAACGACCTCGGCACGGCTGCACTGCTCGCCGCGATGCACGAGGCGGGCGTGAGCCGGCTGGTGCTCGCCTCGTCGATGGTCGTCTACGGCGAGGGCCGCTACGCGTGCCCGGCGCACGGCGACCAGTCACCGCCGCCGCGCGAGGTCGCCCACCTCGACGCCGGCGACTTCGACAACCACTGCCCGCGGTGCGGCGAGGCCCTGGGGTGGGCCCTGGTCGACGAGGACGCCCGCCTCGACCCGCGCAGCAGCTACGCCGCCAGCAAGCTCGCCCAGGAGCACTACACCTCGGCCTGGGTGCGGCAGGCCGACGCCTCCGCGCTCGCCCTGCGCTACCACAACGTCTACGGGCCAGGGATGCCCGCGACACCCCGTACTCCGGCGTCGCCGCGATGTTCCGCTCCTCGCTCGAACGGGGGGAGCGGCCGCAGGTCTACGAGGACGGCGGGCAGATGCGCGACTTCGTGCACGTCGACGACGTGGCCCGGGCCAACCTGCGCGCGCTCGAGGCCGTCGTCGACGACGACCCGGGCCGGTACGCCGCCTACAACGTCGCCTCCGGCCACCCGGTCACCATCCTCGACGTCGCCCGCCTGGTCGCGGCCGGCACGGCGTCGGGGTCGAGCCCGAGATCACCGGCGGCTACCGGCTCGGCGACGTCCGGCACGTCGTGGCCTCCCCGGCCCGGGCGAGCGCCGAGCTCGGCTTCACCGCGCAGGTGCTGCCCGCCGCCGGCCTGGCGGCGTTCGCCACGGCACCGCTGCGCGACTGAGCCTCACCAGTCCGTGTAGAAGAGGTGCTCCACGAGATCGCGCACGCGACCTGGAGCGCCAGCCCCCAGCGGCGCCACACCTCCGGCAGCACACCGATCGAGACCGTCAGCCAGGGCAGGAACGGCAGCCAGATCCGTTCGGCCTCAGCCCGGCTCATCTGGGACAGGTCGGCCACGACGATCATCAGCACGGCGGCGCCGGCGAGCAGGAGGGCCACCCGGTCGGCGCGCCGGCCCAGGGCGACCAGCGTCGCGAGGCCGGCGCCCAGCAACGGCCCGCCCGACAGGGTCAGCGCCCCGAGGTTCGCCCAGGTCCAGTAGCCGCCGGGCCGGGCGGAGGCGAGGCCGTCCCAGTACCGGTCGCGCAGCACGGGAAACGCCTCCCACCACGAGAAGCCGAACGGCACGAACGCCACGACGACCACCAGCGCAGCCACCGCCGCGATCGGCAGCGGCCGCCACGACCGGGCTGCGGCGAGCACCGCCAGGGCGAGGATCCCCAGCAGGGGCAGGCCGTAGGAGAGCATCACGCACGCCCCGAGCAGCAGCCCGGCCACCGCCGACCACCCGACGAGCCGCCCCGTCGTGCCCGCTGTCGCCGCGATGGCCAGCGTCGCGAGACCCCAGGCCGCCACCGCCGCGAACATCGCGTCGGCCGAGACCGCCATGAACACCGCGGCCGGCGTCAGCACCAGGAACGGAGCGACGCGTCGCGCGAGCGGCTCAGCGTCCAGCGCACGGAGGGTGACCAGGACCGCGAGCGCCGTCGAGGCCGCGATCGCCGTCACCACCAGGCCGATCGCGAGGCTGCTCAGCCCCCACCGCAGCAGCACGACGAAGAACAGGGTCGCCAGCGGCGGGTGCCCCGACACGTGCACCTGCCAGCCGTCGGCGGCGCCGTACGGGATCCGGTCGACCCAGGTCTCGAGGGCGTACGGGACGTCGTCGATCGTGCGCGCGGTCACGAGGTACTCGGGCGGGCTCTCCAGCGCGTGGACGAAACCCTGCTCGCCGCGCACGGCCGCGAGGGCGACCAGCCACGCCAGGCCCACGGCGTACGAGGTGAGCAGGAGCCGTCCCCACGGCAGCCGGCCGGCCATGTCGACGGCGTACCACGTGGCGAGCGCGGCGACGGCCAGCGCCGGCAGGGTCCCGGGGCCGAACCACTGCTGGTCGAAGTACCCGATGATCGGGTCGAGGTTGTCGTCGGCGGCCGGGAGCGCGCGGGAGTAGGTCTCGACGCCGAACAGCGGCGGCACCGCGAACGCCGCGACGACCAGCGCGACCGCCACCCCGAGACCCGCCCAGGGGACGCCGCGCCCGACGTGCACCGGCGCGGTGGGGTCGGTCGTCGTCGGCACGCCCTCCACCCTAGGAGTGGTGGCGTCACGGAACGTAAGCCTTCGGGTGGAGGCAGCGGCCGGGCGCGCCCCTACGTTGGACAGACGATGCCTGCCTGTGACCTGATCCTCCCCTGCCGCGACGAAGCTGCGGCCCTGCGCGGACTGCTCCCGCGCGTTCCACGTGACCTCTCCGTGATCGTGGTCGACAACGGCTCGTGCGACGGCACCGCCGACGTAGCCGGCGCTGGAGCCCGCGTGGTGGTCGAGGACACACCCGGCTACGGCGCCGCGGTGCAAGCCGGTCTGCACGCGGCAACGAACTGCTACGTGGCTTTCATGGACGGCGACGGGTCCTTCGACCCCGACGACCTGCTGCCGATGCTCGAGGACGTCAGCAGCGGACGCGCCGATCTCGCGGTCGGACGCCGGCGTCCGACAGGCCGTGGCGTGTGGCCCTGGCACGCGCGGGCCGGGAACGCGCTGATCGTGGCCTGGCTGCGGCGCCGGACCGGCCTCGACGCGCACGACATCGCGCCGATGCGGGTCTGTGGCCGTGAGGCGTGCTCGCCCTCGACGTCCGCGACCGGCGCTTCGGCTACCCGGTCGAGATGCTCCGAAGGCCACCGCCGCCGACTGGCGGTTCGCCGAGCGGGACGTCGCCTACCACCCGCGCGCGGCGGGCACGCGCTCGAAAGTCTCGGGCTCGGTGTCGGGCACGCTGCGCACCGCGCGCGACTTCGCTAAGGTGCTGTCGCGATGACCTTCGCCGTGCTCGTGGTCGCGAAGGCACCGGTCGCCGGGCAGGCCAAGACCCGCCTCGGTGCGACCGTCGGCGACCGCCCGCCGCCGAGGTCGCGGCCGCCGCGCTGCTGGACACCCTCGAGGCGGCCGCCGGGTCCGGCGCCCCTGCCGGGTGCTGGCGCTCGCCGGCGACCTGGCCGACGGCGGCGCCGCCGACGAGATCGCCGCGGCCCTGCACGGCTGGACGGTCGTCCCCAGCGCGGCGACGGGTTCGACGAGCGGCTCGCCGCCGCCCACGCCGACGCCGGACCGGGACCCGTCGTCCAGGTCGGCATGGACACGCCGCAGCTACACGTGCCTCCTCCGCGACGCCGCCGCCGGACTGGTCGACCACGACGCCGTGCTCGGCCCCGCTGACGACGGCGGCTGGTGGGGGCTCGCCCGCGCGCCCCGGCGCGGCCGCGCACTGCGGGGCGTGCCGATGTCGATGCCCACGACGTACGACGAACGCGAGCCGCCCTCCTGGCCCGCGGCCTGAGCGTCGCCACGACGACGGCCCTGCGCGACGTCGACGACCTCGCCGACGCCGACGCCGTGGCGGCACGCGGCCCGACGACCCTCTTCGCGCGGGCGTGGACGGGACGCGTGGTCCGATGACCATCGAGCGCTCCTTCACCACCGTCTTCGCCTACGCGCTCCAGGCCATCCGTGCCGGTGGTCGGCCTCGACGAGAACCCCGAGGCACTGCCGGTCGAGGAGTGGACCCGTCCGGCCGACGCCGACGACCCGCCATCCTCGACCTCTGCGGCGGTCCGACCATCGACATCGGCTGCGGCCCCGGCCGGATGATCGCCGCGCTCGGCGGGCGGGAGTCGCCTCCCTCGGCATCGACGTCGTGAACGGGGCCGTCCGCCAAACCCGCGAGCGCGGCGCCACCGCGTTGCAGCGCGATGTGTTCGACGATGCCCGGGGAGGGGCGCTGGGACACGGCGCTGCTCGCGGACGGCAACGTCGGCATCTCGGGCGACCCCGTCACTGCTGCGACGGGTCCGCGAGCTCCTCGAGCCGGGCGGCCGCACCGTGGTCGAGGTCGCCGAGCCCGGCGTCCCGCAGGAGGACGGTGTCGGGCCACCCTCGAGTGCGCCGCGCGACCGGCCGCCCCTTCCACTGGGCGGTCGTCGGCCGACACCGCTGGCGTGGCCGCCGAGGCCGGCGTCGCCGGTCAGCCTCGACCTCCCGGCACGGCGGGCGGTGGTTCGCGGTGCTGGAGGAGCGCGTCGTGAGGACGCCGCTCGCCGTCGCCGCCGCACCCGGACACTTCACCTCCCGGCTGCGCAGCCCCGCCGTCGCCGCGCGTGTCGGCCTGTGGCTGGGCATCTGCTTCGGCATCGCTTCGTCACCGGGCTGCTCAGCCACTTCGCGCAGGACACTCGCACCGTTCACGTTCCCGACCCGCCCGTCGTGGGGCTACCGGGTGACCCAGGGCCTCCACGTATCGGCGGCACCGCAGCCATGCCGCTGCTGCTCGTCAAGCTGTGGTCGGTCTACCCGCGGCTGTTCGACGCGCCCGCCGTCGCGGCGGGCCCGGCAGCTGGCCGTCACCGCGCTCGAGCGCGTTTCGATCGCGGTGCTCGTCGCCGGGGCGATCTTCCAGCTCGCCACCGGGCTGGCCAACTCGGCGCAGTGGTACCCGTGGGTGTTCAGCTTCCGCGCCACGCACTACGCCGTGGCCTGGGTCGCGATCGGCGCGCTGCTGGTGCACATCGCGGTCAAGCTGCCGCTCATCCGCACGCGCTCACCGCGCGACGTCGACGACACCGCCAGACCGGTCGCACCGCGGTCGAGCAGGCGTGCTGCGCGCCGCGGACTGCTGCGCACCACGTGGCTGGCCGGCGGCGTCGCGGTGCTCGCACCGCTGGCGCGACCGTGCCGCTGCTGCGCAGGGTGTCAGTGTTCGGGGTCCGGTCGGGAGACGGCCCCCGCGGCATCCCGGTCAACAAGAGCGCAAGGCCGCCAGGGTCATCCCGATGGCGACCAACCCGGCGTACCGGCTCACCGTGATCAACGGCGAGACGCGAGGTAGCGCTCTCCCGCGCCGAGCTCTCGCGATGCACAGCACACCGAGACGCTGCCGATCGCCTGCGTCGAGGGATGGAGCGCCAGCGGCGACTGGACCGGCGTGCGGCTCGCGACCTGCTCGCCCTCGTCGGGGCGCCGGCGGGACGCCGACGTCACCGTCGCGTCGTTCCAGCCGCACGGCCCTCCTACGTCGTCAACACGCTCCAGGCCAACTTCGCCGCCGACGACCGCACCCTGCTCGCGCTGGAGCTCGACGGCGAGACGCTGGCGCTCGACCACGGTTACCCGTGCCGCCTGATCGCCCCAACCGGCCCGGCGTCTACCAGACGAAGTGGCTCGGCACCCTGGAGGTGCAGTCGTGACGGCCACCAGGTGGCGGCCTGGCCGCCGTCGGCGTCGCCGTCGGGGTGTACGGCGGCTGGCTGCTCTACACGCGGCAGACCTCCGACCAGCTGTGGGGCCTGGGCCGGTGGCTGGTCGGCGGCGTGGTGCTGCACGACGTCGCGCTGGCCGCCGTGGTGCTGGTGGCCGGGTTCGTGGTCACCCGCGTCGTGCCCGAAGCCGCCCGCGCGCCCACCGTCGTGGGCGGGGTCGTGCTCGGCTCGGTGACGCTGCTCGCGGTCCCGGTGCTGGGGCGCTACGGCGCCAAGCCCAACAACCCCACCCTGCTCGACCGTGACTATGGTCTGGGATGGGTCGGCTTCGCGACGCTCGTGGTGGTCGCGGTCGCCGTGGCGTCGGTCGTGCGGTCTCGTGCGGACAGGAAGCAGTGATGGCTCGAGTGCTCGTGGTCGACGACGACCTCACCGTGCGCGAGGTGGTCGCCTCCTACCTGCGTGCCGCCGGTCACGACGTCGACGAGGCCGGCGACGGCCTCGCGGCCCTCGAGGCCATGCGCCGGCGTCCGGCCGACCTGGTCGTGCTCGACCTGATGATGCCCGAGCTCGACGGCCGGGAGACCTGTCGGCGCCTGCGCTCCGCAGGTTCGGTGCCGGTCATCCTGCTCAGTGCGCTGGCCGGCGAGGAGTCGCGGGTCGACGGCTTCGAGATCGGTGCCGACGACTACGTCACCAAGCCCTTCAGCCCGCGCGAGCTGGTGCTCCGGGTCGACTCGCTGCTGCGTCGCTCCGGTGCGCCGGAGTCGCTGCCCGACGTCGCGTCCGACGGCGACCTCGTCGTCGACGGCGTCCGCCGTGAGGTGACCCGTGGGGGCGAGCCGCTGCCCGTGACCGGCCGCGAGTTCGACCTGCTGCGCCACTTCGTCGCCCACCCCGGTGTCGCGTTCTCGCGCGACGACCTGCTCCGGCAGGTGTGGGGGTGGACGATCGGCGACCAGTCGACGGTCACGGTGCACGTGCGCCGCCTGCGCGAGAAGGTCGAGCCCGACCCGGCGGCGCCGGTGCGCCTCGTGACGGTCTGGGGCGTCGGCTACCGCTGGGAGGCCTCATGAACGACAAGGTCGAGATCCTGGTGGTCGCGGCGATGTCCGCCACCGCTGTCGGGGCCCTCGGGCTCGGCGCCGGCTACCTGCTGCGGCGCCGCTCGCTGCTGTGGCAGCTCGGGCTGGTCGCGGTGGTCGCCGTCGTGGCGGTGCTCGCCGGCGTCCTGGCCGTCTCGCAGCGGATGCTCATCTCCGAGCACGACCTCGGGGTGGTCACCCTGGTCACGGTGGCCGCCGCCGTCATCGCGTGCGTCGTCGCCCTGGCGCTCGGCGTCGCCCTGGTGCGGTTCTCGGCCGGGTTGCGGGCCGGCGTACGACGCGTGGGGGAGGGCAGCACCTTCACCGCCACCCCGCGCGGCCCTGCGGAGTTCCGGGCCCTGGCCGGCGAGCTCGACGAGATGCAGACCCGGCTCGCCGAGTCGCGGGCCCGCGAGCAGCGGGTCGAGACCGCTCGCCGCGAGCTCGTCTCGTGGGTCTCCCACGACCTGCGCACCCCGTTGGCCGGGCTGCGCGCGATGACCGAGGCGCTCGAGGACGGCGTGGCGCCCGACCCGCAGCGCTACCACCGCCAGGTGCGCACCGAGGTCGACCGGATGTCGCGGATGGTCGACGACCTCTTCGAGCTCTCCCGGATCCATGCCGGCGTCCTGCCGCACGAGCCGACGCCGCTGTCGCTCGACGACCTGGTCAGCGAGGCGATCGCCGCCGCCGAGCCCGTGGCCCGCCGCCAGGGCGTGCACCTCGGCGGCCGGGTCGAGCCGGGAGCTGCAGGTGCGGCGTCGACCCTGCCGGCCTGACCCGCGTGCTGGCCAACCTCGTCGCCAACGCGCTGCGGCACACCCCCGACGGCGGCCGGGTCGAGATCGTGGGCGCCGCGGTCGACGGCCGCGTCGAGCTGAGCGTGACCGACGGCTGTGGTGGCATCGCCGCCGACGACCTCGAGCGGGTCTTCGACATCGCCTGGACCGGGTCGAGTGCGCGCACCCCCGACGCGTCCGGCGACGGCAGCACCCGGGCCGGGCTCGGTCTGGCGATCGTCAAGGGCATCGTCGAGGCGCACGACGGCGAGGTCAGCGTGCACAACGTCGACCCGGCCGGGTGCCGGTTCCTCGTGCGGTTGCCCCGGTCGGTCTGACCTCGATCCGAGTCGCGGCGTGTCGGTACCGCTTCGAACACGTGTTCGGGCTAGGGTTTCTCCACAGGCCGCACCCGCGACGGAGCGGACTGTCGGCGGGCTCCTCTAGCGTCTCGCCCACAGATCACGGACGACGACGACATCCGACACACGACGTAAGGACACACAGATCATGGCTGCTGGAGACCGCGACAAGGCCCTCGACTCCGCGCTGCTCAACATCGAGAAGCAGTTCGGCAAGGGTTCGGTCATGCGCCTCGGCGACGAGACGCGCGCCCCGCTCGAGGTCATCCCGACCGGGTCGATCGCGCTCGACATCGCGCTCGGCCTCGGCGGCCTGCCGCGCGGGCGGGTCGTCGAGATCTACGGCCCGGAGTCCTCCGGCAAGACGACGGTGGCGCTGCACGCCGTCGCCAACGCGCAGGCGCGCGGCGGCATCGTGGCGTTCATCGACGCCGAGCACGCCCTCGACCCCGACTACGCGAAGGCGCTGGGCGTCGACACCGACGCGCTGCTGGTCTCGCAGCCCGACTCCGGTGAGCAGGCGCTCGAGATCGCCGACATGCTGATCCGCTCCGGCGCGCTCGACGTGATCGTCATCGACTCGGTCGCCGCGCTGGTGCCGCGCGCCGAGATCGAGGGCGAGATGGGCGACAGCCACGTCGGCCTCCAGGCCCGGCTGATGAGCCAGGCGCTGCGCAAGATGACCGGCGCGCTCAACAACTCCAACACCACGATGATCTTCATCAACCAGCTCCGCGAGAAGATCGGCGTGATGTTCGGCTCGCCCGAGACCACCACCGGTGGCCGGGCGCTGAAGTTCTACTCCTCGGTCCGCCTCGACGTGCGCCGCATCGAGACCCTCAAGGACGGCACCGACATGGTCGGAAACCGCACCCGGGTCAAGGTCGTCAAGAACAAGGTGGCCCCGCCGTTCAAGCAGGCCGAGTTCGACATCATGTACGGCAAGGGCATCAGCCGCGAGGGTGGCCTGATCGACGTCGGGGTCGAGGCGGGCATCGTCCGCAAGGCCGGCGCCTGGTACACCTACGACGGCGACCAGCTCGGCCAGGGCAAGGAGAACTCCCGCACCTTCCTCAAGGACAACCCCGACCTGGCCAACGAGCTGGAGAAGAAGATCCTCGAGAAGCTCGGCATCGGCCCCAGCGTCGAGGCCCCCGCCGACGAGCTGTCCGACAAGCCCATCGGTGTCGATGACTTCTGAGCCCACCGGCCGGTCGGGCTGGAGCGGCGACGTCCACGACGGCGTCGCCGCCTGGACACGCTCGTCGGGGGTCGATGACGTTCCGCGCTCGTCGGGGGTCGAGGACGTTCCGCGTTCGTCGGGGGTCGAGGAGGTTCCGCGTTCGTCGGGGGTCGAGGAGGTTCCGCGTTCGTCGGAGGTCGAGGAGGTTCCGCTAGCGAACCGTCACGAGACCACGCGACCGCAACCGCAACCCCCACCGCAACCCCCACCGCAAGCGCCGCCGGAGCCGCACCGAGGTCCCCGACGACGAGCAGGCGCTCGGGCCCGACGCCGACCCCGAGGCGGTCGCCCGCAAGATCCTGCTCGACGCGCTGACCGGCCAGGCCCGCAGCCGTCACGAGCTCGCCGACAAGCTGGCCAAGAAGCTGGTGCCCGACGAGATCGCGTCCGCCCTGCTCGACCGGTTCGAAGAGGTCGGCCTGATCGACGACGAGGCCTTCGCCCGGCTGTGGATCTCGCACCGCCAGCCCGGCAAGGGCCTGGCCCGCAGGGCACTGGCCCAGGAGCTGCGGCGCAAGGGCATCGACGACGAGGTGGCCCGCGCGGCTCTCGACGAGGTCGACCCGGCCGCGGAGGAGGAGGCGGCCCGGCTGCTGGTCCGCAAGAAGCTGCGCTCCCTCTCCCGCGTCGACGACACCACCGCCACCCGGCGCCTGGTCGGCATGCTCGCCCGCAAGGGCTACGGCTCGGGGGTCGCCTTCGCCGTCGTCCGCGACGAGCTGGCCCGGGCCGACCGCGAGGCGCCCGAGGCCTAGGCTCTCGGGTCGTGGGCGCGCGGGTCGAGGTCGCCGTCGGCGGCGACGTGGTCGTCACCGACGCGGCGCCGGGGGAGTCGTGGTGGGCAGCGGCGCACCGCCTGGTGCCGGGTGCGGCGGTCGACCCGACGCCGGTCGACCTGTCCGGCGAGGTCAAGGCGTTCGTCGTCGACCCCGACCACCGGGTCGCGCTGCGTCCGATGACCCGGGGCGACCTGCCCGACGTGGCCCGGTGGCGAGCGGCGCCACACGTGGCGCGGTGGTGGTCCTCCGACGGTCAGCCGAACCTGGCCGGCGTGACGGCGTCGTACGGACCGAGGATCGACGGCGACGAGCCGACCCGACTGTGGGTGTGGGAGGTCAACGGCCGCTCGATCGGGTTCGTGCAGGACTACCGGATCGGTGACCATCCCGAGTTCGCACTCCTGGCGCCCGACCCCGACGCGATCGGGTTCGACTACCTGATCGGCGAGCCGGAGTGGACCGGCCGCGGCATCGGCACCCGCTGCGGGTGGGCGTGGGTGCGGCACGCCCGCGAGCGGCATCCCGACGTCGGAGCCTTCTTCGCCGCCCCCGACCACCGCAACCGCGCCTCGCTGCGGATGCTCGCCAAGCTCGGGTTCGCCGAGGGCGTCTGGTTCGACGAGCCGCAGGACGACGGTTCGGTCGACACCGTCGTCGGCTGCACGCTCGACCTGCGTCAGGTGGTGGGCTGACGTGCCGTCGCCGGTGACGCGAACGCAGCGTCCAGGTCGTGACCGCGCAGGCCGGCGACGAACCACACCAGCACGACAGCGGCCAGCACCGACGCGCCACCCAGGGCGGCGCGCACCGTCATCAGGTCGGCCACCACCCCGGCCAGGGCGGCACCGAGGGGCACCGTGCCCCAGCTGATGACACGCGAGGCCGAGTAGACCCGGCCCAGCAGGGCGTCGGGCGTCGTCGCCTGCCGGATCGTCGCCACCAGCACCCGCCAGATGCTCGACCCGGCACCCGCCAGCACGACGCCGGCCGCGACCGCCCAGACGCTCCAGCCGAGCGCGGCCGGCGCCACCAGCGCGATCGTGCCCACGCAGTCGACGACCAGCAGCCGCCGAGCACCCCACCGGGTCTGCAGCGGTCCGACCGCCGCCGACGCCACGAGGCCCCCGATCGCGGCCGCGGTCAGCAGGACGCCGTACGCCGCGGCGCTGAGGTCGAGCCCGGTCGGCGCGAGGGCGTGGATCACGAAGACGCCGCCGAACGCGCCCCACACGAGGTTCATGCCCGCGGTCACCAGGGTGAGCTGACGCAGCAGGGGGTGGCCCCAGAGGTGGACGAGGCCGGCGCGGACGCGGGGGTCGACCACGACCGGTGCGGCCTGCGTCGTAGCCGGTGCCGCACGCCGGGCCGCACCGGCCACCAGGCTCACCGCCCAGACGGCGGCGGCGCCGTACAGAGCGGCGCTCGCCCCGAACGAGGTGGCCAGCCCGAGCCCGACGAGCAGCCCGGCCAGCGGTGCCCCGATCAGGCTGTTGGTCAGGTTGATGGTGGTCTCGATGCGGGCGTTGGCGCGGGTCCGGTCGGCCTCGTCGACCACCGTCGGCACCAACGCGGTGAGCGCCGAGTCGACGACGGCCTCGGTCACGCCGTACACCGCGGCGGTCACGAGCAGCATCGGGAGGCCGAGCACACCGACCCCGGCGGAGACCGCGGTGGCCGCGATCACCGCGGCCCGGACGACGTTGGCCAGCACGAGCAACCTGGCCCGGTCGAGCCGGTCGACGAGCCAGCCGGCCGGCAGTCCGAGCAGCGGCCAGGCCAGGGTCGCGGCCACGGTGACCGCGGCCACGCCGGCGGGCGAGGACCCGGTCCCGAGCGCGGCGACCGGCAGCAGGAACAGCGTCATCCCGTCGGCCAGGTTGGCGCTGCCCGTCGCCGCCCACAACGAGCCGAAGCCGCGTCCGCGCATCGTCTCACCTTTCAATCACGAGTTGATGGTGAGATCACGTTCTCACCCTTCAACATCAAATGAAAGGTGAGAGAGTGTCAACATGTTCCCCTCGACCGTCGCCAACTCCGTGTGCCTCGAGCTCGCCAACACGGTCAACAACTGGAACTCCCCCGAGCGCGACCTGCTCGACACCCCCGCCGAGGCGCGTGCCTGGGCCGAGCTCGTCATCGACGGCGAGGTGCGCCGCCTCGACACCCGCCACCTCACCCTCCTGCGAGGGGTGCGCGCCGACGTCCGCTCGGTGTTCGTGCCACTCGCCCACGGTCGCGAGGCGCCGAACGCCGCCGCCGACCGCCTGCTCCGGGCCCACGCCGACGCGCTCGGCCGGCTCTCCCTGCGTCCCGAGGGCAACGCGCTCGCCCTGGTGTGGCCCAGCCCCGCGTCCGGAGCCGACGTCGTGGGCCGGGTCGCGGAGTCGGCCGTCGACCTCCTGACCCACGGCCCGCTCGACCGCGTCGGCGAGTGCCCCGCCTGCGGCTGGCTCTTCCTCGACACCAGCCGCAACGGCCGCCGCGCCTGGTGCAGCATGGAGACCTGCGGCAGCCGGGTGAAGTCCCGCCGGTACTACGAGCGCAGATCTCAATAGGGTGTCCCCATGAACACCCCACGACGTTCTCCGCGTCGCCCGCTGCGCTCCTCCCGCGGACAACGCCGCGGGGACCCCGCATGAGCATCGCCGACGCCGTCCGCCTCCCGCCCGGCCCGGTCGACCTGGCCGGCATCGAGACCGACGCCGCGCCCGGCTACGACGGCAAGAAGGCCGACGGAGCAACCGCGCTGGCGGCCATGAGCGACGAGCTCACCGAGCTGCAGGAGCGGCTCTTCGCCGAGGGCCGGTCGGGCGGCACCCGCAACGTGCTGCTGGTGCTCCAGGGCATGGACACCTCCGGCAAGGGCGGCACCCTGCGACACACGGTCGGGCTGGTCGACCCGCAGGGGGTGCAGATCACCTCGTTCAAGGCGCCGACCGAGGAGGAGCGCAGCCACGACTTCCTGTGGCGCGTCGAGAGCGCGCTTCCCGGGCCCGGCATCCTCGGCGTCTTCGACCGGTCGCACTACGAGGACGTGCTGATCGCGCGGGTCCGCGAGCTGGCGCCCGCCGACGAGATCGAGCGCCGGTACGGCGCCATCAACGACTTCGAGCAGCGGCTCGTCGACGCCGGCACCGTGGTGGTCAAGTGCATGCTCCACATCTCGGCCGACGAGCAGAGGGCGCGCCTGCTCGCCCGCCTCGACGACCCGAGCAAGCACTGGAAGTTCAACCCCGGCGACATCGACGAGCGCGCCAAGTGGCCGGCGTACCGCGACGCCTACGAGATCGCTCTCGAACGCACCAACACCGACACCGCCCCGTGGTACGTGATCCCGGCCGACAAGAAAGTGGTTCCGCAACCTGGTCGATCGGCTCGCTGCTGCTCGACACCCTGCGTGGGCTCGACCCCCAGTGGCCGGCCGCCGACTTCGACGTCACCGAGCAGCGGGCCCGCCTCGAGGGCGAGACCCCGATCCACGAGCACCCCACGACGTTCTTCGCCTCCCCCGCTCCGCTCCTCCACCGAACAACGCCGCGGGGACCCCGCATGAGCACCCCAATGAGCACCCCGTGAACCTGCCCACGGTGGGCGTCACCCGCTACGTGACGCCGTTACGCGAGGGCGGGAGCATGCCCGGGATCGTCGAGGCCGAGGACCTCGGCACGTACGTCTGCAAGTTCCGCGGCGCCGGGCAAGGGGTGCGCGTGCTGGTGGCGGAGGTGATCGTCGGTGAGCTGGCCCGGCGGATCGGGCTCAACACGCCCCGGCTGGTCGGGCTCGACCTCGACCTCGAGATAGCGCGCTACGAGGCCGACGAGGAGGTCCAGGACCTGCTAACGCCAGCACGGGCCTCAACCTCGGCATGGACTTCCTGCCGGGCTCGTTCGGCTTCGACGGTGAGCTGCACCACGGGGCCGGGGTCGCCGCGGCAGGTGCTGTGGCTGGACGCGTTCTGCGCCAACGTCGACCGCACGCTGGCGCAACCCCAACCTCCTGCTGTGGGGCGGCGAGCTGTGGGTGATCGACCACGGCGCCTCGCTGTACTTCCACCACGCCTGGTGGCGGCGGGCTGACCGACCCCGAGCGGTTCGCGGGTCAGCCCTGGGACCCCTCCGACCACGTCTTTCGCTCGTGGCCGGCGGGCTCGGCGCCGCCGACGCCGACCTCGGCGTCCGGGTCACCCCGACGTGCTGGCCGAGGTGGTGGCCGAGGTGCCCGACGCTGGCTCGAACCGGTGCCGGGCGCCGACCGCCGGACGGCGTACGGGCCGCGTACGTCGAGTTCCTGACCGCCCGGCTCGGTCGCGACGTGGCCAGCGGCTGCCCGGGGGGGCGCGGCGTGAGCCAGGCGCCTACCAGTACGTCGACCTGCGCTGCGTTCCGCGCGTCGACCGCGAGGAGTTCCTCAACGTCGGGGTCGTCGTCTACTGCCACGCCGCCGACTTCCTCGACGTCGCCTGGAGGTCGACCCGGCCCGCCTCGCGCCCTCGACGCACGGGTCGACCTCGATCACCTGCCGACGCGCTGAGGTTCGTCGAGGCGGTGTGCGCCGGCGACTCGAGCGCGGCGGCGCGGCCTGCCGGACAAGCCGGTCGGCCGCGCTTCGGGTTCCTCAAGGCGCCCGCAGAGCACCGTGCTCCAGCCCGGACCGGTCCACGGCGGCGTCACCACCGACCCGGCCCGCCAGCTCGAGCACCTCCTTCAACCTGGTCGGCTGACCCGTCAGAAACTTTCTGACGGGTCAGCGCGCAGTTTGTGACGGGTCAGCTCAGACCGGGACGAGCTCGACGGCGCCGACGGCGTAGCGGGCGAGGACGATGCGGGCGACCTCGGGGTGGGCGCCCAGGGGGTCGGAGACGGCGACGGCGCCGGCCTCGAGGGCGAGCTCGGCGGCACGGTCGGTGAGGACGCCGGGGGTGAGGAAGAGCGAGGCGACGGCGATGTGGCGGCGGCCCTCGGCGCGGAAGGCGCGGACGGCCTCGCCGGTGGCCGGCGGGGCGCGGCGGCGTACGCCGCGGTGACCGGCAGCTTGTGGCGGGTGCCCCAGAGCCGGGCGAGGCGGGCGACGGACTGGTTGGCGAGCGGGTCGGTGGAGCCGGCGCCGGCCAGCACCAGCGCGTCGAGCTCGCGTATCCGCGAGGCCCGCAGCGACCTCGCGCAGGCGCTCGTCGAGCACCTCGAGGAAGCCGGCTCCAGGCCGAGTGGCGGTGACCCGGACCTGAGGCCCTGGTGCCTCGCCGTCGCGTCGGCGACGGCCTCGGGCACACCGGCGCTCGAAGGCCTCGGTCAGCACCATGGGGACGACGACGATCTCGTCGTACCCGGCCTTCGCGAGGCGGACGAAGGCCTGGAACGCCGTCGCCCAGCGGGCGCCGGCGTGGTCAGGTCGAGGAACGCCTGCTCGACGCGCAGGTCGGGACGCTGGGCCTTGACCTCGTCGACCAGGGCGGTGATCGTCTCGGCGGTGCGGGGGTCGCGGCTCGCGTGAGCCAGGGCGACCAGTGCGGGAGCAGCCATCGACGACCGCCTCCTTTCGCACGATCGGTGCGAGCGGGCGGGATCGCGGGGTATGTGGATCCCGCACTCGGTCTTGTTGGTGCCGGCCCAGCGCCCGCTGCGCGGGTCCTCACCGGGAGCGACGCGTCGGGTGCACGGAGCGCACCCGATCGAGGGGTAGCCGTCGTAGACGAGCGGGTTGACCAGGACGCCGTTGTCCGCGATGTAGCGCTCGACCTGCTCGTCGCTCCAGCGGGCGAGCGGCGAGACCTTGACCTTGCCCTTCTTGGCGTCCCAGCCGACGACGGGCGCGATCACGCGGTTCTGGGTCTCGGCCCGCCGCAGGCCGGTCGCCCAGGCGTCGTAGTACGCCAGCGCGTCGGCCAGCGGTGCGACCTTGCGCAGCGCGCAGCAGCGGTCGGGGTCGGTCTTGTAGAGGTCCTTGCCGTACTCGGCGTCCTGCTCGGCGGCGGTCTGCTCGGGCGTGATCGACAGCAGGTTGACGTCCATGGTCGGCGTCGACGGCGTCGCGGGTGCCGATGGTCTCGATGAAGTGGTAGCCGGTGTCGAGGAAGACCACGTCGATGCCGGGCACGACCTTCGAGGCGACGTCGGCGAGCACGGCGTCGCCCATCGAGGAGGTGATGGCGAAGCGCTCGCCGAAAGTGGCGGCCGCCCACTCGATGATCGTCTCGGCGGGAGCCAGCTCGAGCTCGGCGCCCCAGTGGGAGACCAGGTCGCGCAGCTCTTCGGGTGAGCGGCCCTCGGTGGAGACGCCGCGCGCGTCGCGCGCGGTCTGGGTGAGTGCGACGCCGGTCATGCGGGGTCCCTCGGCGTTGTTCGGCGGAGGAGCGCAGCGGGGGAGGCGAAGAACGTCGTGGGGTGCTCATGACGGGTCCCCCCGCAGGCCGCCGGTGGGCCGGACCAGTCCGAGCATCTTCAGCGAGAACGCGCGCATGCAGCCGCGGCACTCCCAGGAGCCGTGGGCGGCTTCGTGCGGCCACAGGTCCTGCTCGCCGCAGTAGGGGCAGTGGAAGGGGACGCCTCTCTCGCTCATCGGGGTCCCCGCGGCGTTGTTCGGGGGAGGAGCGAAGCGGGGGAGACGAAGAACGTCGTGGGGTAATCCCTCATAGCGGGGTCAACACCTTCTCGCCGCGGAGTAGTTGCTCGTCGGCGCGCGCGACCCAGGTCGCGAAGCTCTCGTCGTCGGCGGCACGGTCGCTGAGGTAGTTGGTGACCACCGCAGTGACGTAGTCGTCGAGGCCGGCGCTGGTCACCTTGTGAGCGCGCAGCTTGCGGCCGAAGTTGGCCTGCAGACCGGTCGCACCGCCGAGGTGCACCTGGAACCCCTCGACCTGCTCGCCCTCGTGCATCACCAGCTGGCCCTTGAGGCCGATGTCGGCGAGCTGGGTGCGGGCGCACGCGTTGGGGCAGCCGTTGACGTTGACGCTGATCGGGGTGTCGAGGTCGGGGAAGCGCTGCTCGAGCTCGGCGACCAGCGCGCGGGCACGCTCCTTGGTGTCGACGATGGCCAGCTTGCAGAACTCGATCCCGGTGCAGGCCATCGTGTTGCGCCGCCAGTTCGACGGTCGCGCCGACAGCCCGATCTGGTCGAGCCGCGCGATCAGCGCCTCGAGCCGGTCGGGCTCGACGCCGATCAGCACGATCTTCTGGTACGGCGTCAGCCGGGCGCCGGCGACACCGAACTCCTCGATGGCGTCGGCCAGGGCGAGCAGCATCGTGCCGGAGACCCGGCCGGCCACGGGCGCGACGCCGACGTACGACTTGCCGTCCTTCTGCTCGTGGACGCCGATGTGGTCGCGGTGGCCGGTCGGCGACGGGGGAGAGGGGTTCGAGACGAGCTCGCGGCCGAGGTACTCCTTCTCCATCACCTCGCGGAACTTCTCGACGCCCCAGTCGGCGACCAGGAACTTCAGCCGGGCCCGCGAGCGCAGCCGCCGGTAGCCGTAGTCGCGGAACACCGAGGCGACCGCGGCCCAGGCGTCGGCGACCTCGTCGAGCGGGATCCAGACGCCCAGCTTGGCCGCCAGCATCGGGTTGGTGGACAGCCCGCCGCCGACCCACAGGTCGAAGCCGGGACCGTGCACGGGGTGGACGGTGCCGACGAACGAGACGTCGTTGACCTCGGGCGCCACGTCGTGGCCGGGGTGCCCGGTCAGGGCGGTCTTGAACTTGCGCGGCAGGTTCGAGAACGCCGGGTCGCCGATGTAGCGGTCGAAGATCTCCTGCAGCGCGCTGGAGCCGTCGATGATCTCGTCCTTGGCGACGCCGGCCACGGGGGAGCCGAGGAACGGCCGCGGCGAGTCGCCGCACGCCTCGACGCTGCTCAGCCCGGCGGCGTCGAGCCGGTCCCAGATCTCGGGCACGTCCTCGACCCGGATCCAGTGGTACTGGATGTTCTCGCGGTCGGTGACGTCGGCGGTGTCGCGCGCGAAGTCGACCCCGATCGAGCCGAGCGCGCGGACGGCGTCGTGGGTGAGCAGCCGGCCGTCGGAGCGGACGCGGAGCATGAAGTACTCGTCGTCGAGCTCCTCCTCCTCGAGCATCGCGGTCTTGCCGCCGTCGAAGCCGGGGGCGCGCTGCGTGTAGAGACCCATCCACCGGAACCGGCCGCGGAGGTCGGCGGGATCGATCGAGGCGAACCCGCGCTTGGAGTAGACGTTGATGATCCGCGCCCGCACGTTGAGCGGGTCGTCGTCCTTCTTCGACTGCTCGTTCTTGTTGAGCGGCTCGCTGTAGCCCAGCGACCACTGGCCCTCGGCCCGCTTGGGGCGCGGGACGTCGGTGTGGGCCGCGGGCTGGGACTGGAAGCGCAGGTCGGGCATCGGGATGGTCCTTCGCTGAAGAGCCTGCTCTCAGAGGAGCGGCGGAGAGGGAGTACGAGCTCGTGTACTTCAGCGGTGTCGACACAGCATGCTGCGCGTGCGACCCAGGTCCACGTGGCGGCGTACCACGAGGTGGGTGTGCGTTGCAGCGGAGACCATGGCATGGAGTCTCACGGTGCGGACGGCGCGACCACAAACCGGAATCCCATGATGTGGGACGCAGATCCATATACTGAGACGCGTGACGGGCGGTCTGAGCCTGAGCGAGGGCCGCGGTGCGGCGTAGGTCACACTCCGCCGAGCCGGGCCGTGTTGGGGAATTGCTGGTGGATGCCCACGTCGTTCAGGTCGTGCGAAGGCAAGTCGCCGGCGCGAAGGCAGACTGGGCGTCTTCCGAGTGTCGGCGACGCCGCCAGCGCGCGGCCTGGGCGGCGTGGGCGCCGCCATGAATTTCCCAGCACGGCCTAGGCCTCCAGCTCGACCACCCGGCTGAAGTCACCGCTGTTGGTGGCGAGCACCACCAGGCGCAGCCCGGTCGCCCGCACCGGAGCGAACGATGCCTCGACGACGCCCGCCGTGTTGCCGCGAACCCGGGCGACCGCCGTCCAGGTGCCGTCGACGAGCACCTCGACATCGACGTCGCGAACGCCGAACCGGGATGCCGGGAAGGCGGCGGCGTCCAGCGTGGAGACCCTGACGCCGTCCAGCTCGACCGGCGCAGCCCACGACGCGGTGAGCACGTCGGGGTAGGCCGAGGCGGTGCCGTCGTTCCACCCTCCGCCGGCGTTCCAGGCGTCGATGTCGGTCATCGGGCCGACGTCGCCGTCGGCCGTCTTGGCCGCGGCGTACCCGCCGTAGGTGCTCGACGCGCTCATCGTCGCGACCCGCACCGGGTTGTCGGTGACCCCGACCGCGATCGTCACGTCGCGGGCGCCGGCATCCACGGTCACCTCGCCGTCGGGACCGGCCGCATCGGCCGTGAGCCGCAGCGCCACGGTGCGCTGACCACCGGCCGGGATCGAGACGCGGTCGGGCGTGAGCGAGGCCGTCCAGCCCTCCGGCGCGGTCGCCGTGGGCCGGACCGTGACCGCGCGGTCCTCCAGGTTGGTCAGGGTGAGGTCGACGGTGCGCGGCTCGCCGGTCAGGAGCAGCACGTCGTCGGGAGCGGTGACCGCCACCTGCGGCTCGGGCTCCGGGGTCGTCTCGGCCAGCCGTGACCGGAACCGCCAGCTGCCCGAGCCCACCTCGAACACGGCGCGGTCACCGTCCATGCCGACGTACCGCGCTCCGCGGTCGGCGTCCGGGCGCCAGGCGCGGCCCTCGCCGTACGTCGGCACCAGCACCCGCGCGGTCGAGCCGACCGGAACGTCGACCCGCATCGTCAGCCGCCGCCGCTCCTTCTCCCAACGCGACCGCACCTCGCCGTACGGCGTGCGGTACGAGCCGTCGACCTCGGTCAGGTCGCCCACGACGGACGGCGCGATCTCGAGCGCGCGGTAGCCGATCGAGCCCTCCTGCTGGCCGATGCCGGCCAGTCCTCCCGAGAACCACTCGTCGATCGCGCCGAGCATGAAGTGGTTGAGCGAGCTCTGCCCCTCCGGTGACGTCGGGCCGTCCCACCGCTCGGTGAGCGACGTCGCGCCGTTGACGACCTGGTAGCCGTAGCTGGGGTTGGTCGTCTGGTTGGCGATCCGGTACATGACGTCGTCGTGACCCGACTCGTGCAGCACCCGGATCACCGAGGGCAGCGCGATCTCGCCGACGGTGAGGTGGAAGCGCTCGTCGGCGATCGAGGCGGCAGCAGGTGGTCGAGCACCCGCTCGCGCTCGGCGTCCGGCACCGCGCCCATGTCGAGCGCCAGGGCGTCGCTGGCCTGGCTGCCGCTGGCGTACGTGCCGCCGTCGGCGTCGAAGTACTTCGCGTGGAACGCCGCCCGGATGTCGGCTGCCAGCTGCTCGTAGCGGTCGGCGTCGGCGTCCTCGCCGAGCACGCCCGCGATCTTCGCCAGCGACTCGGCCGCCTCGTGGTAGCCGAACGTGGCGGTGACCCCGAGCGGCGTGCTGTTGTCGAAGGTGATCCAGTCGCCCAGGCCGTAGTCGAGCAGGTCGCCCTCCGCCTTGCCGGACAGGTAGTCGAGGTACTCCTTCATGTCGTCGTAGAACGGCCGCAGCCCGCCGAGGTCGCCGTACGACTGGTACATCCGCCACGGCACCTGGATGATCGCGCTGCCCCAGTTGGGATCGTCGCGGAAGCCGCCGCCGAACACCGTGTACTCCGGCGCGATGTCGGGCACCAGGCCGTCGGTCGTCTGCGCGTCGGCCATGTTGCGGGTCAGGTCGCGGCCGTACGCCGACACGTCGTAGCCGCGGGCGACGGTCTCCCACACGAGGTGGGTCTCCTCGAGCCAGCCCAGCTTCTCGCGGTGGGGGCAGTCGGTCAGGACCGAGTACATGTTGCCCTGCACGGCGCGGTCGATGATCCGGTGGATGCCGTTGACCAGGGCGTTGGAGGAGTCGAACGACCCCGCCTCCTCGTTGGCGGCGCGCAGCACCAGCGCGGTGATCGTGTCGAGCCGGGCGGGCCGTCGGGCAGGCCGCGCACCTCGACGTACCGGAAGCCGTGGTAGCTGAACTCCGGGTGCCAGACCTCGGTGCCGCGCCCGGCGGCGGTGTAGGTGTCCCAGATCGGGCGGCCGGTGCTGCCTTGCGTGATCCGGCCGTCGGTGAGCTTCTCGTCGGGCCACATCTCGACCGACGTGCCCGCGGGCAGCCGGACCTTGAGCTCGGGCCACCCGGCCACGTTGGTGCCGAGGTCGAAGACGTGCACGCCGGGCGCCGGGTTGGTGACGCTGCGGGCCCGGATCCGGTCGACCACCTCGATGCCGGGGCCGTAGCGGGCCGACAGCTGGGTGGTCGGCGCCGGGGCAGTGGTGACGGCGGCGGCGTCCCACGCGCCGAGGTCGGCGTGCGGCCGGCCCCAGCCGTCGGGCACGAGGCGCGCGTCGTGGTCCTCGCCGCCGTACCAGCTGGAGAACGTGGTCGCGCCCAGCGTCGTGCGCCATTGGTCGTCGGAGGTGACGACCACCCGGCGGCCGTCGGTGAGCTCGACCTCGAGCTGCGCGATCAGCTGGGGCGGGCCGTGCGAGCCGACGAACTTGTTGTAGCGACCCGGGGTGTCGGGCACGTTGTAGATGCCGTTGCCCAGGCGCATCCCGAGCACGTTGCGGCCCCGGCGCAGCCGGTCGGTGACGTCGTACGTCGAGTAGGTGACCCGCTCCTTGAAGTCGGTGTTGGCCGGGTCGAGCACGGTGTCGCCGAGCGGGTCGCCGTTGAGCTCGGCCGCGAAGACGCCGAGACCGGTCGCGTAGAGCCGCGCGCTGCGCACCGAGGACGGCAGGTCGAACTGCCGCGCGAACACCGGCATCCGCCGCGGGTCGGGCTCGTCGGCCTCGGGCGTCGGCTGGTCGGACACCGTGGCCACGACGTCGTCGTCGGCCAGCACGCGGAAGTCGCGGGGGAACCCCGGCGTCGCGCCGTCGGGGGTCAGCGCGTCGGTGCGCGGGTAGAGCACCAGCCGGTCGAAGGTGCGCTCCCCGCCGAGGTCGAGCTGCACCCACATCGGGTCGGCGCTGACGTCGGGGTCGAAGGTGTGCAGGCTGGTGTAGCCCTTCTGCGCCTCGTCGGTCGACAGCAGGCCGTCGGTGACCAGGCGCGGCTCCCACACGCCGTCCACCACGTACGACCGGTTGGCGGTGACGCCGGCTCCGGCCGCCAGGTTGGTCTCGGGGTCGGCCGAGTCGACGACCTGCACCTCGGCCAGCTGGAGCCGCCACGCGTCGCGGCCGAAGCCCTCCTGCAGCGGCAGCCCGAGCCGGGAGGCCTCGATCCGCACGTGGCGTGCGGTGGTCCGGGTGAGGTCGACGGTGACCGGGTGCAGCTGCTTCTCGCCGAACGCCGGATGCTTGACCCAGTCGGCGGTCCAGTCGTCGGCGTCGAGGAGGCCGAGCTCCCAGTGCGCCGGCCGGCTCCAGCCGGAGACCCGCCCGCGCTCGTCCCACACCCGCACCCGCCACCACGCCTGGTCGCGGCTGCCCAGCTCGTCTCCCGCGTAGGTCACCGACTGCTCGGCGCCGGACGTGCGGCCGGCGTCCCACAGGTCGGCGCGGCCGTCGTCCAGCGCGCGCCGCGACGACGCCACCTCGAGCTGGTACGCCGTCTGCCGCGTGCCGTTGCGGTCGGAGGTCACCCGCCAGCTGAGCGCCGGCGTGGTGACGCCGGTGCCGAGCGGGTCGGTCATCCCGTCGACGCGGAGGCCGGTGACCTTCAGCTCGCGCGTCGGCGCGGTCCGTTCGGGAGATGGTGGCGGGCTCGCCGTCGAGACCTCGGGCGCCGCGAGAAGGGCGAGGACGAGCGAGAGGAGCAGCAGACGGATGTAACGTTTCATCATGACCGACCCCGACGTCGTTGTGGAGATGGAGGGATCTCCGCACGGTAGGTTCCGGGCGCGACACGGGGCAACGGATTGGCCGGGTCCGGCCACCCTCGCAACAGCACGACGGCGGCCACTGCCCTCAGGTCACGTCGCGGGGGTGTTCGGACGCGGTGTGGGCGGCGAGGGCGACCCAGCCGAGGCCGAGCAGCGAGATCACGGCCGAACCGGCGATGAAGGAGACCAGCGGGCCGGGGGCGGTCACCATCACAGCCGCGCCACCGAGGGCCGCGAGCACGGCCGCGGCCCGGGGGACCAGGCGCCCGCGGTAGAGCGCGATGCCTAGCAGCACCCAGCCGAGTCCGCCCAGCACCAGCAACCCGTACGAGAGGCCGGTCTGCGGGGCGCTGTAGCTCTGGTCCAGGAGCGCGATCATGGCGGGGCGCTCCTCCTCGAGCCGGGCCGCCTGACCGATGACGACGAGCTGGTCCGCAAAGCCGACGAGGCCGAAGCCACCGATCACGGCGAGCAGCATGCCGGTCGTGCCCACCCGGGGCATTCGACCGCGCACCATCAGGCCGAGCGCCACGGCTACGGCGGCGTACAGGACCCCGCTCACGAGGGTCAGCTGGGCGCCGACGTCGTTCGCGAACGATGACGCGGCGACGTCGGTGAGCAGGCGGGCGTTGTCCGGTTGGTCTGAGTCGTCCTGGTACCACGGCGTGTTGAGCAACCGGGCGACGAGCGCCACGGCGGGCGCGGCCACCAGGACCGCGAGCTGCCAGGGTGCGGTACGGCGCGCTGCCGTGGTCGGGGTGGGGATGGTGTGGGTCATGGCGGATGCCTTTCGTCGAAGGTTCCTCCACTGTCGGAGAGCCCGGGCCCACACACATCGGGGCGCACCCCACTCCTGGGGATCCGGGCAGACCCTGACGCCAGACCGCCGTCGGAGTGCCACGATCTGTAGATGACCGCGTCGAGGCGCAGCACCGTGGCGGTGGGGCTGATCCTGGCCTCCACCGTGCTGCTGCTCGGCGCGGTGTTCTGGCTGGAGCTGGCCCTCGATCGCACCAGCCGCCCCGACCTGCTCTCCATCGATGCCGAGGCCGCACCGTTGCTCGCCACGGTGGCCAGCGCGTCGGTGGTCGGAGCAGTCCTCGCGCTGAGGCGGCCCCGGCATGCCGTCGGATGGCTCTTCCTCGTCCTGGGTACCTGTGTTGCCGCGAGCGGCGCATTCGAGGGATACGCCTTGTACGGCGCGGTGGCACGGCCCGGCAGCCTTCCTGGAGCCGAGGCGGCCGCCGTGGTGTCGGACGGCTCGTTCATAGCCTGGTTCGGGCTGGTCATGTGGATTCTGCACCTGACGCCTACCGGGTCACCGCTCACGACGCGCTGGCGGCTGCTCGCGGTCGCGTCGACGGGGGCGATGCTGTGCTGGTTCGGCACCTCCGTGGTGTGGCCCGGCCACCTCGATCCGCCCTTCGACACGGTGCGCAGCCCCTTGGCCATGGGAGACGGGGCGGCCGGCCCGCTCCGCGTCCTGCGAGGGGTGCTCGGCGTGGCGAGCGCGTGTGGGTTCGTCCTCGGAGGAGCCTCCCTCCTCGTCCGGTTCCGCCGTGCTCGCGGTGACGACCGTCGACGTCTGCTGTGGCTTGCGATCGCGGTCGTCCCGCTCCCGGCCTTCGTGGCGCTCGCGTTCTATGCCTCCCCCGACCACCCTGTGCTCCTGTCGGTGGCCGTCGGCGGCTTCATGGGGCTGGTGCCGGTCGCGGCTGGCTTCTCGATCGCCCGCTACCACCTCTACGACGTCGAGCAGATTCTCAGCCGGGCGATGGCCTGGATGCTCGCCTCCGCCGTGCTGGCTCTCACCTTCGCCACCGTGGTCGTGGCCGCTGGTCGGTTGGTGGACGACGGCGACGGCGTCTCGTCGATCCCCGCCGTGCTCGCGACCCTCGGTGCCGTTGCGGTGGCTATGCCGGCCTACCGAGGGTTCCAGGAGGTGATCGACCGGCGTTTCGACCGACGCCGCTACGACGCCGTGCAACGCGTCCGGGACCACGTACGTGACCCTGACCCGGAGACATCGGTCGAGGAGGTGCTCCGGCTGGCGCTGAACGACCCGAGCGTCGAGGTCGCCTACTGGGTGGAGGACCGGGACGACTGGCTTCTTCCGGACGGTCGCGCCGAGCCGACGCACGGTGACCTGGTTGACGTACGCCGCCAGGGCCGACCGGTCGCCCGGGTCGCCTACGACGCGTCGGCCGTTGGCGCCGACCTCGCCACCGCGGTGTGCCAGGAGGCGACCCCGGAGCTCGAGAACGCTCGGCTCAGGGCACGGATCAGCCTGCAGCTGGTCGAGGTGCGGGCGTCGCGGGCGCGGATCGCCGCGGCGCACCTGACCGAGCGACGGCGGCTGGAGCGCAACCTGCACGACGGCGCCCAACAGCGCCTGCTGGCGGTGGCCCTCGAGCTTCGGGCGGCCCAGATGAACGGCACGTCGAAGCGGCTCGAGGAGACGGTGGCGTCCGCGATCGACGACCTGGCAGCCGCGGTCCTCGAGCTGCGTGAGCTGGCCGCGGGGTTGCTCCCGGCGGTCCTCGAGCACGATGGGCTGCAGGGCGCGGTCGAGGACCTCGCCACCCGGTTCCCCGTCGAGGTCGACCTGAGCCGACTGGACCAACGGCGCTTCTCCGAGGAGACCGAGGCCACCGCGTGGTTCATCGCCTGCGAGGGCGTCACCAACGCGGTCAAGCACGCGTCCGCTTCGCACATCGGGCTGGAGATCACGGTCTGCGAGGACACGCTGACCGTGCGGATATCCGACGACGGCCGGGGTCACGCCGACCCGAACGGCCGGGGCCTGCGCGGGCTCGCCGACCGCACCGAGGCGATCGGCGGCACCCTGACGGTCGCCTCCGGTGCCGGCGGCACCGCCCTGATCGGAGAGCTGCCATGCGGGTCGTGATCGCGGACGACTCCGTGCTGCTCCGCGAGGGGCTTGCCCGCCTGCTGGCAGAGGCAGGCATCGAGACGGTCGCGCTCGTGGGTGACGGCGACGAGCTCGAGGCCGCCGTCGTCGAGCACCGGCCCGACGTCGCGCTGATCGACATCCGGATGCCGCCGACGTTCACCGATGAAGGCGCACGAGCGGCCGGCAGGATCCGTGAGACCGACGACCGGATCGGTCTCCTGCTGCTCTCCCAGCATCTCGAGCGTCGTTACGCAGCCGAGCTGGCCAGGCGCCATCCCGCCGGCTTCGGATACCTGCTCAAGGACCGCGTGCTCGACGTCTCCGTGCTCGTCGACGCGCTCGAGCGGGTGACGTCCGGACAGACCGTGCTCGACCCGGACGTGGTCAGCTTCCTGCTCGGCCGTGGCGCACGGCGCGACCAGGTCTCGGAGCTCACCGAGCGCGAGCGCGAGGTCCTCGGTCTGATGGCCCAGGGATTGTCGAACGCGGCGATCGCCCGCGAGCTCATGTTGACCCCCAAGACTGTGGAGGCCCACATCGGCAGCATCCTGAGCAAGCTCGGGCTGTTCCCGGAGGCCGAAGGCCATCGACGGGTCCTGGCGGTGCTGGCCTGGCTGCAGCAGGAGTGATGGTGCCCGATGACCCGCGTTCGTCACCGGACTGAGCGCCTTCATCAGACCCGGACGACTCGGGTCGGCAGGCGAGGCGCCGTCATCAAACGGGCCGAGGACGTACCACTACGCTGACCACATGGCCGACCTCTCCGCCCTCACCAGCTCCGCGTACTCCCAGGCCCTCGAGGTGATCGCCTCGGTCGAGCCGCGCATCGCGGAGGCCACCAGCGAAGGAGCTCGCCGACCAGCGCGGCTCGCTCAAGCTGATCGCCAGCGAGAACTACGCCTCGCCGGCCGTCCTGCTCACCATGGGCACCTGGTTCAGCGACAAGTACGCCGAGGGCACGGTCGGCCACCGCTTCTACGCCGGCTGCCAGAACGTCGACACCGTCGAGTCGCTCGCCGCCGAGCACGCACGCGAGCTGTTCGGCGCCGAGTACGCCTACGTGCAGCCGCACTCGGGCATCGACGCCAACCTGGTCGGCGTTCTGGTCGATCCTCGCCCACCGCGTCGAGGGCCCCTGGCTCGAGAAGGCCGCGAAGAAGAACGTGAACGAGCTCACCGAGGACGACTGGGAGGCGCTGCGCAAGGAGCTCGGCAACCAGCGCCTGCTCGGCATGTCCCTCGACGCCGGCGGCCACCTCACCCACGGCTTCCGGCCCAACATCTGCGGCAAGATGTTCCACCAGCAGCAGTACGGCACCGACCCCGAGACCGGGCTGCTCGACTACGACGCGCTGGCCGCGCAAGGCCCGCGAGTTCAAGCCGCTGGTGCTCGTCGCCGGCTACTCGGCGTACCCGCGCCGGGTGAACTTCGCGAAGATGCGCGAGATCGCCGACGAGGTCGGCGCCACCCTGATGGTCGACATGGCGCACTTCGCCGGGCTCGTGGCCGGCAAGGTCTTCACCGGCGACGAGGACCCCGTGCCGCACGCCCACATCGTCACCTCCACCACGCACAAGTCGTTGCGCGGGCCGCGCGGTGGCATGGTGCTGGCCACCGAGGAGTACGCCGCCGAGCGTCGACAGGGGCTGCCCGATGGTGCTCGGCGGGCCGATGTCCCACGTGATGGCGGCCAAGGCGGTCGCGCTCGCCGAGGCCCGGCAGGCCGTCGTTCCAGGCCTACGCGCAGCGGATCGCCGACAACGCCAAGTCCCTGGCCGACGGCTTCATGTCGCGAGGCGCCAAGCTCGTCACCGGCGGCACCGACAACCACCTGGTGCTGCTCGACGTCACCGGCTTCGGCCTCACCGGCCGCCAGGCCGAGCCGGCACTGCTCGACGCCGGCGTCGTCACCAACCGCAACTCGATCCCGGCCGACCCCAACGGCGCCTGGTACACCACCGGCATCCGGATCGGCACCCCGGCACTGACCACCCGCGGCTTCGGCCACGACGAGTTCGACCGCGTCGCCGAGCTGATCGTGCACGTCCTGCAGAACACCAGGCCGGCACCACCAAGGCGGGCACGCCGTCGAAGGCGTCGTACAGGCTCGCCGACGGCGTGGCCGACAAGGTCAAGGACGCGGCCGCCGAGCTGCTCGACGAGCACCCGCTCTACCCGGGACTCGAGCTCACCTGATCCGTCCGCTCCACCAGGTCGAGGCTGTGCCGCGCCAGCGCGGCCCGCGCCTCCGCCTGGCTCGACGACATGCCCTCCTCGGGCAGTGACGACAGGCCGGCGAACAGCAGGAGCTGCAGGGCGTGCGCCCGGCGGACGACGTCCTCGGACAGGGTGACGCCCTCCGCCGCCAGGCCGCTCGTGTACGCCGCCACGCAGCGGTCGTCGAGCTCGCCCAGCCGCTGCCAGGGCCCGATGCCCAGCTGGATGTCGCCGGCCAGCAGCTGGCCGAGGTCGAAGCCGACGGCCTGCGGCAGCCAGAAGCCGTAGTCGATGAGCACGAACGAGTCGGGGGTCGGGCCCGCCAGCAGGTTGTTGGGGCAGGCGTCGCCGTGCGAGGTCAGCTGGGGGAGCGACATCAGCTCGCCGGCGTACTGCTCCATCCGCTGCCCGGCGGCCCGCAGCCGGTCGCGCAGGTCGTCGTCGAACGCCGTCGTCACCCAGGGCCGGCGCCACGCCTCGTCGTCCATCAGCTGGGGGACGACATCGACGGCCAGCCGGCCGTAGACGTAGGCCATGACGTTCCAGTCGAACTGCGCCGACGTTCGCGAGCTCGGCCACCCCGGCGTGGCCGGCCAGCCGGCCCAGCAGGTGGGCGGCGCGCTCGTAGCGGGCGACGTCCCAGGTCACGGGCGGGTGGTCGACCGCCTCGAGCCAGACGACCGCCGCGTCGGGCTCGAGGCCGGCGACGTGCAGCGCGCGCGGCATGGTCAGGCCGGCGGGCAGTCGCGTCGCGAGGTCGGAGGCGTAGACCAGCGCCTCGGTGCGCCACGGCACGCTGGCGGCAGCCATCTCGTGCAGCTCCGCGGGCACCGAGGCGAAGAACGGCGAGTGCCGCCAGGCCTGCACGTGCTTGACGAACAGCCGCCACGGCTCCTCGCCGGACGGCGTGCGGGCGGTCCCGGAGACCCACCAGCGCCCGACCGTGGTGATCGACGGGACGTCGTAGGCGACGCGCTCGGCACGCGAGTCGACGACCTCGACGTGGTCGTGGCCCAGGAGCGAGGCGACCATCCGGGCCAGCTCGGCGTCGTCGACGTCGGCCGGACCGAGCGGTGAGCGGTCGTGCATGGGGTCTCCTCGGGTGTCACACGAGCTCGGCGAGCAGGGCCGCGGCGCGGGCGGCGCCGCCGGTCTCGACCGGCAGCCAGTCGGGGGTGCGGCCGAGCTCGCTCGCCAGGGCCCGGGCCAGGACGGCGGGGTCGCAGGCCTCCTCGTAGGTCAGGCAGCGGCCGGCGCCGTACCGCTCGAGGCGGTGCCGCACGTGGAGGTTCTGCTCGAAGTGGTGGCGCAGCGGCACGTAGACGAACGGCACCCGCTGCGCGGTCAGCTCCATGCAGGTGGTCAGCCCGCCCTGCACCAGGGCGACGTCGGCGGCGCCCAGGTGTCGGTGCAGGTCGGGCAGGTAGCCGCGCACGGTGACCCCGCGGCGCCGCGGCAGCGACGCCGGGTCGATGCGTGGGCCGGTCACGACCAGGAACCGCAGGCCCGGGACCGCCCGGCGCACCGTCGGCACCGCGTCGAGCACGCGGTGCAGCAGCGCGGCGCCCACACCCGAGCCGCCCACGGTGACCACGCACACCAGGTCGTCGGGCCCGTAGCCGAGCGACCGGCGCAGCCGCTCGCGGTCGCCATCGCCCAGCGGGTCGAAGCCGGTCACGTAGCCGGCGAAGTCGAAGTTCGCCTCGGTCCACTCGCGGATCGCGGGCAGGCCGGGGCCGAACGACGCCGGGACGACGTCGTCCGGGTCGCCGACGAAGATCGAGCGGTCGCGCACGCGTCCGAAGCGCGCCCGCTGCTCCAGCATCTCGGCGTTGTAGTCGGCGGTCAGCGCCGCCTCGGCTGCCCCGCCGTCCGCCATCGGCAGCCAGCCGACGAAGTCGGTGATCCAGGCGAACGCGAACCGCTTGCGCTCGGGGTTCTCGTGCAGGAAGTGGTCGACGTCCCACGCCTCGTCGCCGATCACCAGGTCGTAGTGCTCCTCGCCGACCAGGTCGTCGAAGACCAGGTAGTTGTTGACCAGGATCTCGTCCATCCGCCGGATCGCCTGGAAGGCGTGCAGGTCGTGCTCGTCGGACTCGTCCTCGATGTGCGCCGACTCGCTGGCCAGCCACGCCGACGCCGGGTGCACCCGCTCGCCGTGGCGCTCGAGCAGCGCCGTGACCGGGTGCTGGGTCAGCCAGTCGACCTCCAGGTCGGGGTGGTGCTTGCGCAGCTCGTCGGCGATCGCCAGGTCGCGCCGCGCGTGCCCGAGACCGATCGGTGAGGAGAGGTAGAGCGCCCGGCGCGGACGGCGGGGGCCGCGCGTCCACGTGCGTCGACGCGGCGCCGGCGCGACCCGGTCGACGAAGTCCCTGATCAGCCGGTTGACCAGCACCGGGTCGCGCACGTGCGGCGCGTGACCCCCGCCGGCGACGGTGACGAGCGACCCGCCCGTCGCCTCCGCCAGCGCCACCCCCTCGGCGTACGGGCGCACCAGATCGTCGTCACCGTGGACGACGAGCACCGGCACGTCGGCGCGCGCCACCTGGCGGGCGAAATCGGGGCTGCGGCACAGCTGGCGGGCCTCCTCGGTGTCGACGAGCCTCTCGGCGCCGATCTCGTGACCCCAGCCGACGCAGTCCTCGACCTGCTTCGTCGAGTGCGCCTCGGTGAAGATCTGGCCGAAGAAGAACCGCAGGAAGGCGTCGTAGTCGCCGTGCAGCCAGCTCTCCCGGTTGTACGTCGCCCAGCCGTCCTCACCCTGCTGCGGCTCGAGGAACGGGTGCCGGGTGCGCTCCTCGTGGCCCGGCACCAGCCCCACCGCCGGCCCGATCGCGACGATGCCCAGCACCCGCTCCGGCTGGTCGAGCGCCAGCTGCAACGACCACGGCACCCCGCACGAGAAGCCGACGACGACCGCCCGCTCGGTCGCGGTCGCGTCGAGCACCGCGGCGGCGTCCGCCACGAACTCCGCGTCGGCGTACGCCGTCCTCCCGACCGGACGACCGGAGGCGCCCGAGCCACGGCCGTCGAAGCTCACGACCCGGAAGTGCCTGGCCAGGTAAGGGATCTGCGCCTTCCACGACCGCGACGAGATGATCGACCAGGTCGGCATCAGCAGCACCGTCGGCGTCCCGTCGCCGCAGACCTCCCACGCGATGCGCACGCCGTCGCGCTCGAGATGGCCGGTGGCGTCGGGACGCCGCGCGCGGGTCACGACCCCAGTGTCCGCCGCAGACGCCCTCGCGTCGACAGGTGGCTCACTTGCGCACCGCCAACACCCGGTTGAACGGCGTCTCGGCGGCCGACCGGAAGTCCGAGAAACCGGCCGCGGTCGTGATGTCGCGGATCCGGGCGGGGCCGGCCTGCGTGCCGATCGCCAGGCCCACCGGCTGCGAGAGCGACGCGGGCGTGCACAGCAGCGTGGAGAAGCCGTAGTAGGCGCGGCCGACCGGGTTCAGGTTGTCCTCGACGTGGTCGCCGGCCATCGGCTCGACCACCATCCACGTGCCGTCGTCGGCGAGGACGTCGTGCACGTGGCGGGCCGCCCCGACCGGGTCGCCCATGTCGTGGAGCGCGTCGAAGGTGGTGACCAGGTCGTAGTCCGCGCCGGTGAACTCCTGGGCCGAGGCCACCTCGAAGGTGACCCGGTCGGCGACGCCGGCGTCGGCCGCCCGCTGCCGGGCGACCTCGATCGACGCGGCGTGGTAGTCGGAGCCGACGAACCGGGACGCCGGGAAGGCCTGCGCCATCAGCACCGTCGAGGCGCCGTGGCCGCAGCCGACGTCGGCCACCGTGGCGCCGTCGCTGCAGCTTGTCGGCGACCCCGACCGCCGGCAGCCACGACTCGACGAGGTGCGCGTGGTAGCCGGGCCGGAAGAACCGCTCGCACCCGTGGTGCACGTCCGGGTTGTGCTCGTGCCAGCCCAGGCCCGCGCCGTCGCGGGCGGCCTCGACGATGCGGTGCGAGTCGGCGACCGTGCCCAGGGCGATCTGGAACAGGCCGGGCAGGAAGGCGGCGCTGGTCTCGTCGGTCAGCGCGACGGCGTGCTCGGCCGGCAGCGAGTAGCGGCCGGTGGCCGGGTCGTAGTCGACGAAGGCGCCCGCGGCCTGGGCGTTCAGCCACTCGCGGGCGTACGGCTCGCCGGTGCCGGTGTCCTCCGCGAGCCGGGCCGGGGTCAGCGGCCCGGAGGCCGCCAGCGCGCGGTAGTAGCCGAGCTTGTCGCCGAGCACGACGAGCGCGGCGTTGAGCGTCGCGCCGACCTCGTCGACGGCCCGGAAGACGAAGCTCATCAGGCGTTCCTCGTCGATGGCTGCGGGTGGGTTCTGGACGTCGGTCATGGTGGTCTCCTCGACTCGGTGCCGGCAGGGGTGCCGTGGCACCCGACGCTAGGAACAACGCCGTCCCGGTCGCATCCGGAGACCCCCCTGGTCGTGCCCCACCTGGGGGACGCCGTCCGTTCCGCGCCGGGACTAGCCTCGGGTGGTGCTGGTGGGCCGCGAGCGCGAGTTGCAGGTCCTCGAACGGCGCCTGGCCGCCGCCCGGGCCGGGTCGAGCAGCGCCCTGGTGATCTGCGGGGAGGCCGGGATCGGCAAGACCGCACTGATCGCGGAGGCGGAGGCCCTCGCCGGCGGCATGCGGGTGCTGCGTGCTGTGGGCACCGCCTCCGAGCAGGACCTCCCGTTCGCGGGACTCGACCAGCTGCTGCGGCCGGTGCTGCCGCTCCTCGACCGCGTCCCGGCACCGCAGGCCGTGGCCCTGGCCAGGGCGCTGGCCCTGCACGCCGGGCCGACCCCGCAGCGGTTCGCGGTGTCGGCCGCGACGCTGAGCCTGGTGTGCCGCGCCGCCGAGGACACGCCGCTGCTGGTCACCGTCGACGACCTGCACCAGCTCGACCGGCCCTCGGCGGAGGCCATCCTGTTCGTGGCCCGGCGGCTGTTGACCGACCGGGTGGTGATGCTGCTGGGGGTGCGCACCGACGAGGGCGCCGACGACCTCGTGGCCGGCCTCGACCGCATCGACCTGAACGGGCTGACCCCCCAGGGCACCGAGGCGCTCGTCGCCGATCGCTCGTTGAGCGTGACCCAGCTGACCCGCCTGCAGGCGCTGACGGCCGGCAACCCGCTGGCCCTGCTGGAGATGGCGCAGTACCCCGACCTGCTCGCCGACGCGGGGGCGGTCGTGCCGCTGCCCGGTCTGATCACCCGGGCCTTCACCGCCCGGCTGGCCCGTCTGCATCCGGCGACCCGGGCCGCCCTGCTCCTGGCGGCGGTCGGCGACGTCGACCTCGCGACCCTGGCCCGCGCCCGCTCGGACGACGGCGGCGACCTGCACGACCTGGCGGAGGCCGAGCGGGTCGGCCTGGTCACCCTGGCCGACGACCGGGTGCGGTTCCGTCATCCGCTGCTGCGGGCCGCCGTCCAGCAGGCCGCCGAGCCGGCCGAGCGCCGGGCCGCCCACCGCGCCCTGGCCGAGGCGCTCGACGACCTCGACCGGCGGGCCTGGCACCTCTCCGAGGCGGCGCTGGAGCCCGACGAGGCCGTGGCCCTCGAGCTCGAAGACGCGGCCGGCTCGGCGCAGCGTCGCGGCGCGTTCGCGGTGGCGGCCGGCCGCTACGAGCGCTCGGCGCGGCTGAGCGAGCAGGCTCCGGCCCGCGCGCGCCGGCTCACGGCCGCGGGGGAGTCGGCGTGGCTGGGCGGGCTGTCGGAACGCGCGGCGACGCTGCTCGAGGAGGCCGCCCGGACGGCGCCCGACCCGGCGGTGCGCACCCGCGCCACCGCCCTGCGCGGCGTGCTGAGCGCCCGGTCGGGGGCGCTCGACCAGGCCCGCGACCTGCTGCTCGACGCGGCCGACGCCCTGCGGTCCGTGGACGCCGACGCGGCCACGCTGCTGCTGGCCGAGGCGGTCTACGCCTGCTTCTACCTGGGCGACACCGGCGCCACGGCCGACGTCGTCCGACGCCTCGACGACCTCGACCGCCACGACCGCTCCGCCCGGGCCCGGCTGCTCGGCGACCTGGCCTCGGGCATGGGCCTGATCGTGCTCGGCGAAGGCGTCGAGGGCACGACGCGGGTGCGCCGAGCCGTCGAGTCGGCCGCCGGCAGCGAGCTCGAGGACGACCCGCGCTGGCTGCCGTGGCTGCTGCTGGGGCCGATCTGGCTGCGCGAGTCGGGCGCCGCGCGACGCGGCATCGACGACGTCCTCACCGACGCCCGCGACCGGGCCGCGGTGGGCACCCTGCCGTTCCTGCTGTTCCACGCGGCGCGCGACGACGCCACGACCGACCGGTGGGTCGCGGCCGAGGCAGGCTTCCGCGAGGCCGTCGCACTCGCCCGCGAGACCGGTCTGCGCACCGACGAGGCCATCTCGCTCTCGGGGCTGACCTGGCTGCTGGCCCGGCAGGGCCGCGAGTCGGAGGCGCGGATCGTGGCCGAGGACGCCGAGGTCGCGTGCCTGCACAGCCGCCTGCACCTGGGGCGGGCCTGGGTCCGCTACGCCCTGGGCGACCTCGAGGCCGGCCTCGGCAACACCGAGGCCGCGGTCGCGTCGTACCGCGCCCAGGGGGCGCTCGTGGCCGAGCTCGGCATCACCGACCCCGATCTGTCGCCCGCGGCCGAGCTCGTCGAGTGCCTGGTGCGGCTGGGAGAGGCTGACGCGGCGGTGACCGAGGCTCGCGCGTACGCCGCCGCGGCGTCCGCGAAGGGACAGCCGTGGGCACAGGGCCGCGCGCACCGCGCGCTCGCCCTCTCGGGGGTCGACCCCGGCGTCCACTTCGCGGCGGCGCTGGCCGAGCACGCGCACACGCCCGACGTCTACGAAGCGGCCCGGACCGAGCTCGCGTACGGCGCGTGGCTGCGCCGCGAACGGCGGCGGGTGGACGCCCGGCCGCACCTGCGCACGGCGTTGGCGGCGTTCGACCGGCTGGGCGCAGCGCCCTGGGCCGAGTCGGCCGCCTCCGAGCTGCGCGCGACGGGCGAGCGGGTGCACGCGCGCTCGGGGGACGCCGCGCAGCCGCTGACCCCGCAGGAGTTCCAGATCGCGCGGCTGCTGGCCGACGGCCGGACCACGCGTGAGGCGGCGGCCGCGCTCTTCCTCAGCCCCAAGACCGTCGAGTACCACCTGCGCCACGTCTACATCAAGCTCGGCATCTCCTCGCGTCGCGAGCTCGCCGAGCGGGTGGCGGCCGACCCCGAGCTGCGCTCGTAGTCAGGTGCGGCGGTACTCCACCTCGGGGCGGCCGCCC
This sequence comes from uncultured Actinomycetota bacterium, assembly GCA_963825985.1. Taxonomy (GTDB): domain Bacteria; phylum Actinomycetota; class Actinomycetes; order Propionibacteriales; family Nocardioidaceae; genus Nocardioides. Next base: position 35,682 of record CAWGVK010000027.1, read on the forward strand.
CCGCCGTACCGCTGCCCGCGCTCGAGGGCGCCGGAGTCGGCGAGGTGCTCGAGGTAGCGGCGCACCGTGACCCGTGAGGCACCCACGGCCTCGGCGACCTCGGAGGCCGACAGCGGAGCGGCGGCGTCGCGGACGACGGCGACGACCGCGCGCAGCGTCTCGACGCTCATCCCCTTCGGGAGGTCGGGGGCGGCCGGGCGCAGGCTGCCGAGCATCCGGTCGACCTCGTCCTGGGCGACCTCGTCGGGGGCGGCGTCGAGGTGGGCGCGGTACTCGGCGTACTGCTCGAGGCGGGCGCGGAACGTGGCGAACGTGAACGGCTTGAGCAGGTAGAGCACGACGCCGTGCGCGACCGCGTGCCGCACCACGTCGGAGTCGCGGGCGGCGGTGACCGCGATCACGTCGGTGAGGTCGCCGGCCGCGCGCAGCCGCTGCAGCAGCCCGAGGCCGTGCCCGTCGGGCAGGTGCATGTCGAGCAGCACCAGGTCGACCGCCCGGTCCTTCTCCAGGAACCGCGCCGCCTCGCCGGCCGAGCGGGCGACCCCGGCGAGCTCGAAGCCCGGCACCCGGCCGACGTACGCCGCGTGCGCCTCGGCGGCCAGCTCCTCGTCCTCGACGACGAGCACGCGCACGCTCACGGGGGTGTTCATGGCGCGTCGCCTCGCAGCGTGACCACGAACTCGGCCCCGCCGAGCGGCGACCGGCCGACCCGCACGTCGCCGCCGTAGCGGCGCGCGACCTGGCCGACCAGCGCCAGGCCGACCCCGCGCCCGGCGGCCTTGGTGGTCCAGCCGCGCTCGAGCACGCGGCCGGCGTCGTCGTCGCTCAGGCCGACCCCGCTGTCGCCCACCACCACGGTGGCCAGGTCGTCGTCGCCCCCGAGGGTGACCGAGACCCGCCGTTCGTCGGCGTCGGCCACCGCGTCGAAGGCGTTGTCGACCAGGTTGCCGATCACGGTCACGAGGTCGCGTGCGGCGACTCCCGAGCCGGGCAGCTCGCCGTCGACCGACAGCTCGATCGAGCGCTCGCGGGCCTCGGCGGTCTTGCCCAGCAGCAGCGCCGCGACCACGGGGTCTCCGACGGCGCCGACGACGTCGTCGGTGAGGCGCTGGGCCAGCCTCAGCTCCTCGGTCGCGAAGTCGACGGCCTGCTCGGGCCGGCCCATCTCGACCAGCGACACCACCGTGTGCAGCCGGTTGGCCGACTCGTGGTTCTGGGCGCGCAGCGACTCGGTGAGCCCGCGGACGACGTCGAGCTCGCCGGTCACCGACCTCAGCTCGGTGTGGTCGCGCAGGCTCACCACCGCGCCGACCGCGCGTCCGTCCCAGGCGGCCGGGGCCGAGCTCACGACGAGCAGCCGGTCGCCCGCGACGTACAGGTCGTCGGACTCCGCCGTGCGACCCAGGGCCGCCTCGACCAGCCCGGGGGCCAGGCCGAGGTCGTGCAGCAGCCGCCCGTCGACGTCGTCGGGCAGGTCGAGCAGGCGGCGCGCCTCGTCGTTGACCAGCTGGACCCGGCCCTGCGGGTCGACCAGCAGCAGGCCCTCGCGGACGGCGTGCAGCACCGCCGAGTAGTACTCGTACATCCGGGTCATCTCGAGCTCGCCCATGCCGTGGGTCTGTCGCCGCAGCCGGCGGCTCACCAGCCAGGCCCCGGCCAGGCCGACGAGCAGCACCAGCCCGGCCGCGACCGCGATCGCCACCACGTCGTCGCGCAGCCGACGCTCGATCGAGCTGACCGTGATGCCCACCGAGACCAGCGCGACCACGGTGCCGTCGTCGTCGAAGACCGGCACGACCGCGCGCATCGACGGGCCGAGCGTGCCGGCGTACTCCTGCGTGAACACCTCACCGTCGAGCGCGTCACCCAGGTCGCCGATGAACGGCTTGCCGATGTTGGCCGGGTCGGGGTGGGTGAAGCGGGTCCGGTCGGGCGCCATGATCGTGATGAAGTCGACGTCGGTGTCGGTACGCACCTCCTCGGCGTACGGCTGCAGCTCGCGCGAGGGGTCGCCGTCGCCAGCGCGTCGAGCGTGGCGGGGGAGTCGGCGACCGACTCGGCCACGGCCACGGCGTGCGAGGTCGCGTCGGTGCGGGCGTCGCGGCGGGCGTCGTACGTCGCCAGCCCGATCGACGCGACCACCAGCACCACCACGACGCCCACCTGCAGCAGCAGCACCTGGCGAGCGACGGACACGGGGCGGAGCACGGGCTCATCCTCGCGCACAAACGGAGTCCTCGGTGGTCGACGAGGGCGCTCTGCGCCCGACCCTCGTTGGTCGAGGAGGGCGCTCTCCGCTCGACCCTCGTTGGTCGAGGAGGGCGCTCTGCGCCCGTCACGAGACCCAGTCGTGCGTGGGTGGGTCTCGTGACGGTTCCTAGCGGAACCTCCGTCGACCTCCGGTGGTTGGTCGTTGGTCGAGGAGGGCGCTCTGCGCCCGTCACGAGACCCAGGTTGTGCGTGGGTGGGTCTCGTGACGGTTCCTAGCGGAACCTCCTCGACCTCCGGTGGTCGGCCCTCGTTGGTCGAGGAGGGCGCTCTGCGCCCGTCACGAGACCCAGTTGTGCGCGGGTGGGTCTCGTGACGGTTCCTAGCGGAACCTCCTCGACCTCCGGTGGTCGGCCCTCGTTGGTCGAGGAGGGCGCTCTGCGCCCGTCACGAGACCCGGTCGTGCGTGGGTGGGTCTCGTGACGGTTCCTAGCGGAACCTCCTCGACCTCCGGTGGTCGGTCGTTGGTCGAGGAGGGCGCTCTGCGCCCGTCACGAGACCCAGTTGTGCGTGGGTGGGTCTCGTGACGGTTCCTAGCGGAACCTCCTCGACCTCCGGTGGTCGGCTCGTTGGTCGAGGAGGGCGCTCTGCGCCCGTCACGAGACCTGGTTGTGCGTGGGTGGGTCTCGTGACGGTTCCTAGCGGAACCTCCTCGACCTCCGGTGGTCGGCCCTCGTTGGTCGAGGAGGGCGCTCTGCGCCCGTCACGAGACCCAGTTGTGCGTGGGTGGGTCTCGTGACGGTTCCTAGCGGAACCTCCTCGACCTCCGGTGGTCGGCCCTCGTTGGTCGAGGAGGGCGCTCTGCGCCCGTCACGAGACCCAGTTGTGCGTGGGTGGGTCTCGTGACGGTTCCTAGCGGAACCTCCTCGACCTCCGGTGGTCGGCCTTCGTTGGTCGAGGAGGGCGCTCTGCGCCCGTCACGAGACCTGGTTGTGCGTGGGTGGGTCTCGTGACGGTTCCTAGCGGAACCTCCTCGACCTCCGGTGGTGGTCGTTGGTCGAGGAGGGGTTCCTAGCGGAACCTCGTCGACCTCCGGTGGTCGGCCCTCGGTGGTCGAGGAGGGCGCTCTGCGCCCGTCACGAGACCCAGCAACCCCCGGCACGACCGACTGTGACGAACACAACGACCACAAGGGTGACCCGGGTCACAGACGCCAGCAGGCTGGCGGTCGCCGGGACCCGCCCGGTCCAGCACCACCCAGCATCGGGAGGCACGATGAGCACGACCCCCAGCGGCGCCAGCGGCACGGCGGCACCACCGGTCCGCAACCGGACCCACTACCTCTATCTCGCGGTGATCCTGGCCGTCGCCCTCGGCATCGGCACCGGCATCGCGTTCCCCAGCTTCGCGGTCGAGCTGAAGCCGCTGGGCGAGGGCTTCGTGGCCCTGATCAAGATGATGATCCAGCCGGTCATCTTCTGCACGATCGTGCTCGGTGTCGGGTCGGTTGCCAGCGCCGCGCGGGTCGGCAAGGTCGGCGGCCTGGCGCTGGCGTACTTCGTGACGATGTCGACGTTCGCGCTCGGCATCGGCATGGTCGTCGGCAACCTGCTGAAGCCGGGCGACGGCCTGCGGCTGACCGACGAGGTGGCCGGTGCCGGCCAGGAGCAGGTGGGCGAGGAGCACAAGACCACCGCGGAGTTCCTGCTCGGCATCATCCCCGACTCGATGCTCTCCTCGCTGACCTCGGGCGAGGTGCTGCAGACCCTGCTGGTCGCGCTGCTCGTCGGGTTCGCGCTGCAGCGGATGGGTCGCGCCGGCGAGCCGGTCCTGCGCGGCATCGGCCACGTCCAGCGCCTGGTGTTCCGGGTGCTCGCGATGATCATGTGGGCCGCCCCGGTCGGCGCCTTCGGCGCGATGGCCGCCGTCGTGGGGGCCACCGGCGCCGACGCGCTCAAGAGCCTTGCGGTGCTGATGGTGGGCTTCTACGTCACCTGCGCGCTGTTCGTGTTCGTCGTCCTCGGCACGCTGCTCAAGGTCGCCACCGGCGTCAACGTCTTCTCGCTGCTGCGCTACCTGGGCCGCGAGTTCCTCCTCATCGTGTCGACGTCGTCGTCCGAGTCGGCCCTGCCGCGGCTGATCGCCAAGATGGAGCACGCGGGCGTCGACAAGCCGACCGTGGGCGTCGTCGTCCCGACCGGGTACTCGTTCAACCTCGACGGCACCGCGATCTACCTGACCATGGCCTCGCTGTTCATCGCCCAGGCCCTGGGCAACCCGCTCTCGATCGGCGAGCAGATCTCGCTGCTCCTGTTCATGATGATCGCCTCGAAGGGTGCGGCCGGCGTGACCGGCGCCGGCATGGCGACCCTGGCCGGTGGCCTGAGCTCGCACCGCCCCGAGCTCGTGGACGGCGTCGGCCTGATCGTCGGCATCGACCGGTTCATGTCGGAGGCCCGCGCGGTCACCAACTTCTCCGGCAACGCCATCGCCACCGTGCTGATCGGCCACTGGACCGGTGGCCTCGACCGCAAGCAGCTCGACCTGGTGCTGGCCGGAGGCGACCCGTTCGACGAGACCACGATGCTCGACGACCACGAGCCGGCCCCGGCGTCCGCGCCCGTCGAGCTGGCGAAGGAGCCCCAGCCGGTCTGACCGGACGTCGTTCTTCTCACCCTGCTCGGTGGGGCCCGGATCCCCGATCCGGGCCCCACCAGTCGTTAGCGTGGAGGCCATGACCTCGGAGACCTCCTCCGACCCGGCGCCCGCGCCGGTGACGAGCGTCGCCGACCGTGCGCGACGGGTCGGGGCGACCCTGTGGCGACTCGTGGTCACCACCGTCTCCTCCTGCATGCGCTACCGGGTCACCGGCCTGGCCGCCGAGGGTGCCTTCTTTGCGGTGGTCTCGGTGCCGCCGCTGATCTTCGCGCTCGCCGGTGGCATCGGCTACGTCTCCGACCAGTTCAGCGCCGCCCAGCTCGACCAGATCCGTCAGGCCGTCATCGACGCCTGCTCGACGTTCCTCACCGACAGCGCGGTCAACAAGGTGATCGAGCCGACCATGGAGGAAGTGCTCCAGGGTGGGCGGCTCGACGTCATCTCGCTGGGGTTCGTGCTCTCCCTGTGGTCGGGCTCGCGCGCCCTCAACGTGTTCGTCGACACCATCACGATCATGCACGGGCTCGGCGGCCACCGCGGGATCGTGAAGACCCGGGCCCTCGCCTTCCTCCTCTACATCCTGGCCGTCCTCACCGGCGCCGTCTGCATCCCGCTCGTGATCGCCGGGCCCACCCTGGTCCGCCGCGCGCTGCCCGAGCAGCTCGACTTCCTCGGTGCCTTCTACTGGCCGATCGTCGTGGTGATCTGCATCTGCTTCCTCGCGACGCTCTACCACGTGTCGGTCCCGGTGCGCACCAACTGGAGCTTCAACCTCCCCGGTGCCACGTTCTCGCTGGTCGCCTGGATCCTGGGCTCCTACGTGCTGCGCTGGGTGCTCACGATCACCGCGTCCGACTCCAAGTCGATCTACGGGCCGCTGGCCGCACCCATCGCCGTCCTGCTGTGGCTCTACATCGTCGCGCTCGCCGTCCTGATCGGGGCGGCCGTGAACGCGGCCTTCGACACGGTGTTCCCGCAGAAGAACACGATGCGCGCCCGGCTCGAGCTGATGACGCGGCTGCGCAGTGCGATGGGACGCAGCACCGAGGAGCGCGAGGCGTGAGGCGTGACGCGCTGAGCCAGGCACTAGGTTCGCTGTCGTGAACGAGACCGAGCGCCGGCCTGTGGGGGAGGGCCGCGGCCGTGTCGCCCTGCCCGAGCGCAACCGCTCACCCTGGTGGCAGCTCTCGAAGCGGCTGCTGATGGCGGTCGGCATCCTGGTCGGCACCGTGCTGCTGGTCTACTTCGACCGCGAGGGGTACGCCGACAACAACGACCCGCTCAACAAGATCAGCTTCACCGACGCGATCTACTACACGACCGTCACCCTCAGCACGACCGGGTACGGCGACATCGCACCGGTCACCGACGGGGCCCGCCTCGTGAACGCGTTCGTCATCACCCCGGCCCGCATCGCCTTCCTGGTGCTGCTGATCGGGACCACCTTGGAAGTGCTCGCCTCGCAGGGTCGCGAGATGATCCGGATCGCACGCTGGAGGAAGACCATGGGCCACCACGTCGTCGTCGTCGGCTACGGCACGAAGGGCCGCAGCGCCGTCGAGACCCTGATCAACAACGGGCTCGACCGCGAGAGCGTCGTCATCGTCGACCCGAGCGCCACCGCGCTCGCCGAGGCGCACGCCGACGGGCTGGCCGTGGTCACCGGCGACGCCACCCGCCGCGAGGTGCTCCGGCGGGCCGACGTCGCGCACGCCGACCAGGTCATCATCACCACCGACCGCGACGACTCCAACGTGCTGGCCACGCTGACGGTGCGCCAGCTGAACCCCGAGGCCTACATCGTCGCCGCCGTCCGCGAGCAGGAGAACGCGCCCCTGATGAAGCAGTCGGGCGCCAACTCGGTGATCACCTCCTCCGACGCCGTCGGCCGGCTGCTGGGCCTCTCCACCCTCTCGCCGATGCTGGGCTCGGTGATGGAGGACCTGCTGACCTACGGCGAGGGGCTCGAGGTGGCCGAGCGCGACCTGCTGGTCAGCGAGGTGGGCAAGCAGCCGCAGAGCCTGCCCGACCAGGTGATCTCGGTGGTGCGCGACGAGAAGGTCTACCGCTACTTCGACCCCGTGGTCGCCCTGCTCGCCCGCGGCGACCGGCTGATCGTCGTCCGCCCCGCCAAGGAGCTGCCCTGGGCGCCGCGTCCCGGCACCCACAACGAGGACCTGGCCAACGACGAGGACTGACCTGATCGTCGAACAGGTGTTCGAACGGTGTGAGACGATGCCGTCATGGGCGGCGGCTGGGGCAAGCAGGGCAGCGGCGTCCCGCTCTCCGAGCGGGTCCGCGGCTCGGCGGTGCCTGCGGTGTCTCAGGGCTCGGAGAGTGAAGCCTGCCCGGCGCGGCACTGCTGGGTCGCCGACGCCGCCGACGGCCACGGCGTGAAGCGGCCCGGCCTGCTGGTCGAGTGGCGCCAGGTCGACGCCGGCTGGGAGGGACGGGTCGTGTACGCCGCGCTGCTGCGGCCGGCGTCCTGGAGCCTGGTCGAGGAGTGGCTGCCCGCCGCCCTGCTCACGCCCATGTGAAAAAGAACCGAGCCACTGGAGTCTCGGGTCTCCAGTGGCTCGGTGAACCCAGAATAGCCAGCGGGTGGGCGCAACCGAAGCCGAATGGCGAAGTCCACCGGGTGGCGTCGATCACAGCGACCGACTGGGGTCAAAAAGCACTGAACCGCCGGAGTCTCGGGTCTCCAGCGGTTCAGTGAGATGAAGGTAGCGGTCGTCCTGGCGAATGCGCAGGATTTCGCCGAACTCCGTTGAATCTTTTACCTTTCGGCGCCGACGTACGCCGCCAGGTGCTCGCCGGTGAGGGTCGAGCGGTCGGCGACGAGGTCGGTGGGTGTGCCCTCGAAGACGACCCGGCCGCCGTCGTGCCCGGCGCCGGGGCCCAGGTCGATGATCCAGTCGGCGTGCGCCATCACCGCCTGGTGGTGCTCGATGACGATGACCGACTTGCCGGCGTCGACGAGCCGGTCGAGCAGGCCGAGCAGGTTCTCGACGTCCGCGAGGTGCAGGCCGGTGGTCGGCTCGTCGAGCACGTAGACGTCGCCCTTCTCGGCCATCTGGGTGGCCAGCTTGACGCGCTGCCGCTCGCCGCCGGAGAGGGTGGTGAGGGGTTGGCCGAGGGTGAGGTAGCCGAGCCCGACGTCCACGAGGCGGTCGAGGATCTTGTGCGCGGCCGGCGTCCGCGCCTCGCCGTCGCCGAAGAACTCCTCCGCCTCCGTCATCGACATCGACAGCACCTCGGCGATGTTGCGACCGCCCAGCGTGTACTCCAGCACCGCCGCCTGGAACCGCTTGCCCTCGCAGTCCTCGCAGGTCGACTCGACGGTGGCCATCACGCCCAGCTCGGTGAAGATCACGCCGGCGCCGTTGCAGGTGGGGCACGCGCCCTCGGAGTTGGAGCTGAACAGTGCCGGCTTGACGCCGTTGGCCTTCGCGAAGGCCTTGCGGATCGGCTCGAGCAGGCCCGTGTACGTCGCCGGGTTGCTGCGGCGCGAGCCCTTGATCGCGGCCTGGTCGATGACCACCACGCCGTCGCGGCCGGCGACCGAGCCGTGGATGAGCGAGCTCTTGCCCGACCCCGCGACGCCGGTGATGACGCAGAGCACGCCCAGCGGGACGTCGACGTCGACGTCCTGGAGGTTGTGCGTCGAGGCGCCACGCACGTCGAGCTTGCCGGTCGAGTCGCGCACGGTCGTCCTTGGGGGTGGCCCGGTCGTCGAGGTGGCGACCGGTGATGGTGTCGCTGCCGCGCAGGCCCTCCACCGAGCCCTCGAAGGAGACGCTGCCGCCATCCGTCCCGGCGCCCGGTCCGAGGTCGACGACGTGGTCGGCGATCGCGATGGTCTCCGGCTTGTGCTCGACGACGAGCACGGTGTTGCCCTTGTCGCGCAGCTGCAGCAGCAGCTGGTTCATCCGCTCGATGTCGTGCGGGTGCAGGCCGATCGTGGGCTCGTCGAAGACGTAGGTGACGTCGGTGAGCGACGACCCGAGGTGGCGGATCATCTTGGTGCGCTGGGCCTCGCCGCCCGACAGGGTGCCGGCGGGTCGGTCGAGCGAGAGGTAGCCGAGGCCGATCTCGGCGAACGAGTCGAGCAGGTGCTGCAGGCCCTTGACCAGCGGCGCCACCGACGGCTCGTCGAGCCCGCGGACCCACTCGGCCAGGTCGCTGATCTGCAGCTCGCAGAGGTCGGCGATGTTCTTGCCCTTGATCTTCGACGAGCGCGCCTCCGCGCTGAGTCGCGCGCCGTCGCACTCGGGGCAGGTCTGGAACGTGATCGCGCGCTCCACGAAGCGGCGTACGTGGGGCTGCATCGCCTCGACGTCCTTGGAGAGCATCGACTTCTGGATCTTCGGGATGATGCCTTCGAAGGTGAGGTTGATGCCCTCGACCTTGATCTTGGTCGGCTCCGAGTAGAGCATCGTCTCGAGCTGCTTCTTGGTGAACTTCGCGATCGGCTTGTCCATCGGCAGTCCGACGCCCTCGAACAGGCGGCCGTACCAGCCGTCCATGGAGTAGCCCGGCACCGTGAGGGCGCCGTCGCTGAGCGACTTGCTCTCGTCGTACAGGGCCGTGAGGTCGAAGTCGGAGACCGCGCCCATGCCCTCGCACCGCGGACACATGCCGCCCAGGTAGACGACCTCCCGCACCACGTTCTTCTCGACCCGGCCGCCCGCCTTCTCCGTGCTCATCACCCCGCTCGCCTTGCGCGTCGGGACGTTGAACGAGAACGCCGTCGGCGGGCCGACGTACGGCTTGCCGAGCCGGCTGAACAGGATCCGGAGCATGGCATGGGCGTCGGTGGCGGTGCCGACGGTGGAACGGGGGTTGGCCCCCATCCGCTCCTGGTCGACGATGATCGCCGTCGTCAGCCCCTCGAGGTGGTCGACCTCCGGGCGCGCCAGGTTGGGCATGAACCCCTGCACGAACGCGCTGTAGGTCTCGTTGATCATCCGCTGCGACTCCGCGGCGATCGTGGCGAACACCAGCGAGCTCTTGCCCGAGCCCGAGACGCCCGTGAACGCCGTCAGCCGGCGCTTCGGGATCTCGACGCTGACGTCCTTCAGGTTGTTGACCCGCGCCCCGTGGACGCGGATCAGGTCGTGGCTGTCGGCTGCGTGCGCTGAGCTCATCCCTCAGGCCTCAGCGATCCGGACGTGGTTGCCCGAGACGGGGTCGAACAGGGAGGACAGGTGATCGTCATGCGAAGACCGTAGGGCCGCCCACCCCCCGCGCGCTTCTTCGATCCTGCTCGGACGCCTCAAGGCATCGCTGAAACGAGCTGACCGACGCCGGCCATCAGGTCCCGCGTCCGGACGTCCCGGGTGCCGGCTAAGGGCAGATGGGTGACCGCGCAGGCCAAGAGGGGCCATCATGTCTCTCAGCGCCGCCCAGTTCCGTGTCAGGTGCCCGCCTGAGCGGTCGGTGTCGAGGAGTTCGCCATGACAACCACGAAGACCGACGATCGCACCCTCAGGCGCAGCCGCTGGGCGTTCCTCACCGACGGGCCGCCCATCCGCCGTCCGGTCTTCTACTCGGCGGTGATCGGCGTGCTGGTGATGGCGACCTGGGCGATCTTCGCCCCCGACCAGGCCGAGTCGGTCATCGGCGATGCCGTGGCTCGCGTCGTGGACTGGTTCGGGTGGTTCTACGTCCTGCTCACCACGGCGGTGCTGGTGTTCGTGCTGTACCTGGCGACCTCGCGCTACGGGTCCATCAAGCTCGGTCCCGACCACTCCAAGCCGCAGTTCTCGACGTTCGCGTGGGCGTCGATGCTGTTCGCCGCCGGCATCGGCACCGACGTGATGTTCTACGCGGTCGCCGAGCCCGTGAGCCAGTACATGGTGCCGCCGACCGGCGACCCCGAGACCATCGCGGCGGCCCGCGAGGCGACGGTGTGGACCCTGTTCCACTACGGCATCTCGGGCTGGGGCCTGTACGCCCTGATGGGCATGGCCCTCGGGTACTTCACCTACCGGATGAACCTCCCGCTCGCCGTGCGCTCGGCGTTGTACCCGATCTTCGGACGGCGTATCGACGGTGGCCTCGGCCACGCCGTCGACACGGCCGCCGTCCTGGGCACCATCTTCGGCGTCGCGACCAGCCTGGGCATCGGGGTGGTCTTCCTCAACCAGGGGCTCAACATCCTCTTCGGCGTTCCGGTGGGCCTCGGTGCCCAGATCGGTCTGGTCGCCCTCGCCGTGACGATGGCTGCGGTCTCGGCCACCACCGGTGTCGACCGCGGCATCCGGTTCCTGTCGCAGCTCAACGTGATCCTGGCTCTGGGACTGGCGGCGTACGTCCTGCTGACCGGTCGCACGGGCTTCATCCTCAACGCGGTCGTGATGAACGTCGGCGACTACGCCCAGACCTTCCCCCGCAAGACGATGGAGACCTTCGCCTTCGACGGTGCGACCGAGTGGATGTCGCTGTGGACGCTGTTCTTCTGGGCCTGGTGGATCGCCTGGGCCTCGTTCGTCGGGCTCTTCCTCGCGCGGATCTCCCGCGGACGCACCATTCGGCAGTTCGTCGCCGGGACGATGATCATCCCGTTCACGTACATCGTGATGTGGATCTCGATCTTCGGGAACGCCGCCCTCGAGCGGATCCGGGGCGGGGACGCCGCCTTCGCCGACGAGGCTCTGGCCTCGCCCGAGGCGGGCTTCTACTCGTTGCTGAGCGACTACCCGCTGGCCAATGCCGTGATCGCGATCGCTGTCTTCGTCGGCCTCCTCTTCTACGTCACCTCGGCCGACTCGGGTGCCCTGGTCATGGGCAACCTCTCCTCCGAGCTGCGGTCGGTGCAGGACGACGCCGCACCCTGGCTGCGCATCGTGTGGGCCTCCGCAACCGGGCTCCTCACCATCGCCGTGCTGGCCGTCGGCGGCATCTACGCCCTCCAGTACGCCACGGTGATCTTCGGCCTGCCGTTCGCGTTCGTCATCGTCCTGGTCATGCTCGGGCTGTTCAAGGCCCTGCGGGTCGAGGGCCGCCGCGCCGGGGTCGCCACCCGCGCGGCCCCCGTGCCCGGACGCGAACCGGATGGCGGCGCCGAGGGCCATCCGGAGTCGTCCTGGAAGGCCCGCCTCGCCCGCGCGATCAACTTCGCCGACGTCGAGGCGGTGACGACCCACCTCACCTCGGTGGTGCTGCCCGCCCTCACCGACGTCGCACACGAGCTCGAGCACCGCGGCGTCCCCACCTCGGTCGACCACGTCGCCGCCGGCGTCGCCGACGACGACGACGATGACGGCGGCCTGGCCTGGGTCGAGCTGCGCACCCTCGAGGACGAGGACCCGTTCGTCTACCGGGTGCAGGTCCACGAGTCCCCGGTGCCGACGTACGGCGGCCGGATGATCGGCGACCGGGACAGGTACGCCCGCCTCGAGGTCCACACCGTCGGCGGCGGCCAGGACTACGACGTGATGGGCTACACCACCACGCAGGTCATCCACGACTGCCTCAACCACTACGAGGGCCACCTGGAGTTTCTCCGCCTCGCGTGACCGGCACGCCGACAGCAGAGTCGGGTGGCGTCACGTCGTCTGGCACGAGACATGGAAAGAGGCCCTCGAAAGGGCCTCTGACCTGCGGAAACGTGGTGGGCGATACTGGGTTTGAACCAGTGACCTCTTCCGTGTCAGGGAAGCGCGCTACCGCTGCGCCAATCGCCCATGTGAAGTTGTCTGGAGGTGGGTACGGGATTTGAACCCGTGTACACGGATTTGCAGTCCGTTGCCTCGCCTCTCGGCCAACCCACCGCGGAGGTCGGGTCGTGACCCAGGCCGTAACACTGACCTCTCCGAGCGGACAACGAGACTCGAACTCGCGACCTCAACCTTGGCAAGGTTGCGCTCTACCAACTGAGCTATGTCCGCTTGCAACAACGATTCCGGCGGTGTGAAACCCCCGGGTTGATGTGCGTGAGAACAGTAGCCGATGCCTCGATCGTCACCAAAACCGGTATCGACCCCGGCCGTGTCGTGGAGGCGGGCGGTGCCTACAGTGACGCCATGCGAGCGTGGATCGACGGTCAGCTCTTGTCCGACCCGGAGGCGCCGGCGGTGAGTGTGGTCGACCACGGGCTGACGGTGGGTGACGGGGTGTTCGAGGCGGTCAAGGTGGTGGACGGCGAGCCGTTCGCGCTGGGTCTGCACCTGGAGCGGCTGGCGCGCTCGGCGCACGGGTTGGGGTTGCCGAAGGTCGACGAGCCGTTGGTACGACGGGGGATCGACGCCGTACTCGACGGGCAAGAGCTGCCGCTCGGGCGGATCCGGATCACGCTGACCGGGGGGCCGGCGCCGCTCGGGTCGGGGCGCGGGGACCACCCGATGACCGTCGTGGTGGTGGCGGCGCCGATGGACCCGAGCCCGGAGACGGCGAGCGTGGTCACGGTGCCGTGGCCGCGCAACGAGCGGGGGGCGCTGGCGGGGCTGAAGACGACGTCGTACGCCGAGAACGTGGTGGCGCTCGCCGAGGCCCGTCGGCACGGGGCGGGGGAGGCGGTGTTCGCGAACCTCGCGGGCCACCTCTGCGAGGGCACCGGCACCAACGTCTTCTACGTGGTCGACGGCGAGCTGCGGACGCCGACGCTGGCGAGCGGGTGCCTGGCGGGAGTCACGAGGGCCCTGCTGCTCGAGTGGTACGGCGGCCACGAGGTCGACGAGCCGGTCGCGGTCGCCGAGGGGGCAGACGAGGTGTTCCTGGTGTCGACGACGCGCGACGTCCAGCCGGTGACCCGGTGGGGCGAGCGCGACCTGGCGGTCGGGCCGCTCACGCGGGCGGCCGCGGAGGTATGGCGCCGCCGCGAGCCGGAGCTGTTCGGCCGGTAAGGGGCAGTGTCAGCGCAGGAGGGCGTGGATCAGGTCGTCGACGTCGACGGACTCCTCGCCGGGCCGCACCGTCAGCCAGGTGCGGCCGAGGAAGCCCAGCAGCTCGCCGGTGCGGACCTCGACCTTGAGTCGACCCTCGGGGGAGTGGAAGTCCATCCGGACGACGGCGCGACCGTCCTCGTCGAGGCCCGGTCGCAGGCGGATGTCGCCGTCGCCGGCGGGCTGGGCGAGGCCGCGCACGAGCAGGGAGCGCGCCACCACCCACGGGACGTCGCCGGCCGGCACGTGGAACGTGACGGTGACGGCGTACGGGTCGGCTGCGTCGTACGAGAACGTCGCAATGAACGCCATCGGGCGCCCCTGTTCGTCGTCGCAGTGCAGGGCGATGTCGGCGGTGACCGCGGGAGCAAGCGGTTGCTGCGTCATGGAGTTCCTTGTCCGAGATCGGGGGAGGGGTCGGGTCCTCTTGACCTATGGACGCCATGGGGACGCGTTCGGTTGCGCCGAACAACCACATTTCTGTGACTGTTACCGGACGGTGACCTTCGGGCCGCCGATGTGAGCGCGCTCGAGCAATGCGTTAGAGTCAGCGACCGCGAGCCCGAGGGCTCGCTCCGTGCATGTGTG
>CAWGVK010000028.1:0-108864 GCA_963825985.1 uncultured Actinomycetota bacterium
TCGAACCCCGAGTACGCCGCCTTTGTGCTCGCCCTTGTGGAACACCGCCTCGATCTTGTCGATGTGCAGCTTCGGGGTGGAACTCGGCACCTTGCCGACCCGACCACGCAGTGCGCCGGCCAGGTGTCCAGGATAGTTGGGGTGATCGCTGAAGTGGCTGCCCGGGTCGATGTGCCAGTCCTTGGTGGCGACGATGTGCTCCCATCGACTGGCGGCCCGGTCGAGCACCAGTGAGATGCCCTTGGCGACCGCGGCGCCACCCGCGACCGCCAGCGAGCCGCCCTCGCAGAAGTCGTTCTGCACATCGACGATGATCAGTGCACGGGACACGGCGGACCCCCTAGGTTGTCGGGACGATCGTGACGGGGATGGCGGGGTCGCCGGCGGAGAGTTTCAGGCCTCCCAGGGGATGGAGATGAGGGCCTGGCGGAGGTGTGCGCGGGAATCGGCCAGGGTGGGCGGCTCGGCCGGTTCGCCGGCGGCGGACGAAGGCGCGTTGCAGCAAGCGGTCGTTGGCTGACGTCGGGGGGCCCTAAATAAAATGATCTCTTCGGTGGCGGTGCCGGTGGGCTTGTGCCGGCGCACGGCGGTCTTGCGGCCGCCGACCGTCGCCTTGTTCTCGCGAGCGCTGACCACCGGGCGGCCCTCGACCTCGACCAGCTTGTAGACCAACCCTGCGGTGGGGGCCCCGGAGCCGGTGACGACGGCCGTGCCGGCGCCGTAGATGTCGACCGGCTCGGCGGCCAGGGCGGCGATGGCGTACTCGTCGAGGTCGCCGGAGACAATGATCTTGCGTGTCCGGGGCGCCGAGCGAGTCGAGAGCTCGCGCGACTGCTGCGGCCAGCACGGACAGGTCGCCGGAGTCGATCCGGACCGCGCGCAGCCCGGGCCGGCGACCGCGATCGCGTTGCGGATGCCTTGAGCGATGTCGTAGGTGTCGACGAGCAGCGTCGTCTTGTTGCCGAGCGCAGCGAACTGGGAGGTGAAGGCGGCCGATTCGTCGTCGTGCAGCAGGGTGAACGCGTGGGCCGCGGTGCCGGTCGTCGGCAGCCGTAGCGCGGGCCGGCAGCCAGGTTCGAGGTCGAGGCGAAGCCGGCCAGGTAGGCGGCGCGGGCCGCGGCCACCGCTGCGTCCTCGTGGGTACGCCGGAGCCCATCTCGATGATCGGGCGGCCCCGGGCGGCGGTGACCATGCGGGCGGCCGCGGCGGCGATCGCGCAGTCGTGGTTGAGCACGGACAGGATCAGGGTCTCCAGCAGCACGCACTCGGCGAAGGTGCCGGAGACGGTGAGGATCGGGGAGCCGGGGAAGAACAGTTCGCCTTCGGCGTACCCGTCGATGTCGCCGGTGAAGCGGTAGGCCGCGAGCCAGTCCGCGGTATCGTCGTCGACGATCCGCGCCGTGCGCAGGAAGTCGATGCTCGGCGCCGGTGAACCGGAAGTCGCGGATGCAGCTCCACGAGCCGGCCCGGTGCCGGCGACCACGCCGTAGCGGCGGCCGGTCGGCAGCCGGCGGGCGAAGACCTCGAAGACGCAGCGGCCGGTGGGCGGTGCCGTCGCGGAGCGCGGCGTTGAGCATGGTCAGTTCGTACTGGTCGGTCAGCAACGCGGGCGCGAAGAGGTCACGCCGCTCACCCTATTGCCCGGCCGCCCCTGACGCAGGCCGAGGTGACCGCGGTTCGGCGTGCGGCTCACCGTTGCGGCGGATCCGGTGGCACGATGGGGGGCATGGCGGCGCCACAGGTCGCTCCCGTCGAGACGCCGGAGATCGAGAGTGCCGGCCGACGACCGGCCGTGGGTGACCATCGTCTGGGACGATCCGGTCAACCTGATGTCGTACGTGACGTGGGTCTTCCAGAAGCTGTTCGGCTACAGCCAGGAGAAGGCCGAGAAGCTGATGCTGGACGTGCACACACAAGGGCGGGCCGTCGTGTCCGCGGTGCCCGGGAGCGGATGGAGCACGACGCCTCCCGGCTGCACGGATACGGGCTCTGGGCGACGGTGGACCGGGCCGTGAAACTCGTGAGAGCATGTTCCGGCGCAAGGGCGCCACTGCGTCGCCACATTCGCCGTCGACGAGGTGCGCGTGCTGCGTAAGGTCGCCGCCGAGGTGGTGGGGCTGCTGACCGACGGCTTCGACCACGACGACCCGGTGGTCGGGCGGCTCTTTCCGGACATCTACCCGGACGTCCGGAGGACTCCGCGGAGTTCCGCCGCTACACCGAGGGCGACCTCAAGACCGGCAAGATCGACCAGGCCGGCGCGATCCTGGCGGCGCTGCCCGCCCAGGGCGGCGGCGAGGTGCGCCTCGACGCCGAGGCGGCCGAGGCCTGGCTGCGCGCGATCAACGACGCCCGGCTGGCGATGGGCATCCGGCTGGACATCAGCGACGACACCGACCTGGGCGAGGAGCTCGACGACGCGGTGCTGCGCGACCCGGCCTCGAGCCGGGTGTTCCAGCTCTCGGTGTACGCCTACCTCGGGTACCTCCAGGAGTCGCTGCTCAACGCCCTGACCGGTGATCAGAGTGAGCGGCCGCATGTGGGCACGGCCACGCGCGCGGATCGGCGAGGACGGTAAGGTGGGCGCGTGCTGAGCATCGACCGGTCGATCATCGACGCGATCGTCGCCCACGCCCGCCGGGACCACCCCGACGAGGCGTGCGGCGTGGTCGCCGGCCCGGTCGGCGGCGACACGCCGACCCGGCACATCCCGATGGACAACGCCGCGCGGTCGATGACGTTCTACGAGTTCGACTCGATGGAGCAGTTGCGGGTCTGGCGCGAGATGGACGACCGCGACGAGGAGCCGGTGGTCATCTACCACTCGCACACCGCCACCGAGGCGTACCCGTCGCGCACCGACATCTCCTTCGCCGGCGAGCCGGGGGCGCACTACCTGCTCGTCTCCACCCGCGAGCCGGACTCGGAGGAGATCCGGTCGTTCCGCATCGTGGACGGTGTGGTGACCGAGGAACCGGTCCACATCGTGGATGCGACCGTGGACCGCACGCCGTCCAGTCGTACATGTTCGGGCAGAGCCCGACGACGGTCGACTACGAGTGTCGCTGACGCTGCCGCCGCACGACCCTGTCCCGTCGTTCGACCCTTACCACAGGAGATCAATACCATGGCTATCGAGGTTCGCATCCCCACCATCCTGCGCAGCTACACCGGCGGCGCGAAGATCGTCGAAGGCGCCGGCGACACGCTCGCCGCCCTGCTCGCGATCTGGACGCCAAGCACGACGGCCTGCGGGCCGTCTGGTCACCGACGAGGGCGGCCTGCACCGGTTCGTCAACGTCTACGTCAACGACGAGGACGTCCGCTTCCTCGGCGCGCTCGAGGCCAAGCTCGCCGACGGCGACACCGTGACCATCCTGCCGGCGGTGGCCGGCGGCGCGTTCGGGCTTCCGCCGCCGCGGCGGCGGTCGATGCTCGGCTGACGGCTGAGCCGCCATGGCGCGGTATCGAGAGCCTGCTCGACGCCTGCGGGGGCACGCCGCTGGTCGGCCTGCCCCGCCTGTCGCCGACGGTGCCCGAGGGGGCACCGCCGGTGCGGCTCTGGGCCAAGCTGGAGGACCGCAACCCGACCGGGAGCATCAAGGACCGGCCGGCGCTGTTCATGGTCCGCGAGGCCGAAGGAGCCGGCCGGCTGCGGCCCGGGCGACACGATCCTGGAGCCGACCAGCGGCAACACCGGGATCTCCCTGGCCATGGTGGCGAAGCTGCGCGGCTACCGGCTGGTCTGCGTGATGCCGGAGAACGTCTCGGCCGAGCGGGTCCAGCTGCTGCGGATGTACGGCGCGGAGATCATCTTCTCGCCCGCGGCGGGCGGCTCCAACCAGGCGGTGGCGACGGCCAAGCAGATCGCCGCCGAGCACCCCGACTGGGTGATGCTGTACCAGTACGGCAACGAGGCCAACGCGCGGGCGCACTACGAGACCACCGGTCCGGAACTGCTGCGCGACCTGCCGACGATCACGCACTTCGTCGCCGGGCTGGGCACCACCGGCACGCTGATGGGCACCGGCCGGTACCTGCGCGAGAAGGTCGACGGGATCGAGATCGTCGCGGCCGAGCCCCGCTACGGCGAGCTGGTCTACGGGCTGCGCAACATCGACGAGGGCTACGTGCCGGAGCTGTACGACGCGTCGGTGCTGACCCGGCGGTTCTCGGTCGGCACCCGGGACGCGGTGCTGCGTACCCGGCAGCTCGTCGAGGTGGAGGGCATCTTCGCCGGCTTCTCCACCGGGGCGATCCTGCACGCCGCGCTGGCGGTGGCGCACGAGGCGGTCAGGGCCGGTCGGCGGGCGGATGTGGCGTTCGTGGTCGCCGACGGCGGCTGGAAGTACCTGTCGACCGGCGCGTACGGCGGCACCCTCGCCGAGGCGGAGGAAGCCCTCGAAGGCCAACTCTGGGCCTGACGCCGCGCTTTTGTCGCCCGGTCGCCGCGACGCCGGAAATTAGCGTTCGTTCAGCGGCCAGGGCGCCGTCTCTAATAGAGGCTGCTCGCCCTCGCGGTCGCCGCCGGCGAGGGGCCGGTGGCGGCCCTCGACCGCGTCGTGCAGCGCAGCGGTGGCGAGCTGTCGGGCGACCTCGCCCGGGTGCTCGCCGCGGTCCGCACCGGCGAGCCAGTCGGCGCCGCCTTCGACCGGATGGCGGCCACCACCGGGCTGCCGCTGGTGTCGAGGTTCGCGCAGGGCATCGCCATCGCCATCGAGCGCGGCACCCCGCTGGCCGACGTGCTGCACGCCCAGGCGGCCGACGTCCGCGAGGCCGGACGCCGCGAGCTGATCGAGCTGGCCGCGCGTCGCGAGGTGCTGATGATGGTGCCCGTCGTCTTCCTGATCCTGCCGATCACCGTCGTCTTCGCCTTCTGGCCGGGCCTCATCGGCCTGTCGCTCACCACGTCCTGAACAAGCTCGGCATCTCGGAGAGGAACCATCATGGGAAAGCTCAACGAACACCTCATTCGGCTCTACGTGGCCCTGGTCGCGCCGCCGCGCACCCGAGACGATCGAGGCGATGTGCCGGGCTGGGTGCTCGTCACCGTGATGAGTGCCGGCATCGTCATGGTCGTGTGGGCGGTGGCGGAGGACCAGCTCTCGTCCATGCTCACCAAGGCGCTCAACAAGGTGAAGTAGTGCCCCGGACCGGCCGGCGCCGCGACGAGCGCGGTGCTGCCGTTGTCGACTTCGTGCTGGTGCTGATCGTGCTGGTGCCGCTGGTGCTCGGCATCCTGCAGCTGGCGCTGGTGCTCCACGTGCGCAACACCCTGGCGTCCGCCGCGGCCGAGGGGGCCCGTGCGGCGGCGGCGGAGGGTGCGAGCGCGGGGGAGGGGGAGGCGCGCACCCGCCAGCAGGTCGACGGCGCGATCTCGGACGATTCGCCGACGACATCACCGTGCGTCAGGTGACGGTCGGCGGCGTCGCCACGGTCGAGGTGGTGGTGCGGGCCGAGGTGCCGGCGCTCGGCCTCGGCGGCCCTGCGGTCGAGATCGAGGTCGAGGGTCACGCCGTCCAGGAGCTGCCGTGAGGCGGGTGCGCCGGGTCCGTGACGAGCGGGGCAGCGCCCTGGTCGAGCTGGTGTGGCTCGGCGTCCTGCTGCTGGTGCCGCTCGTCTGGATCGTGATCTCGGTCTTCGAGGTGCAGAGCGGCGCCTTCGCCGCCAACACCGCTGCCCGCTCGGCGGGCCGCGCCTACGCCCTGGCGCCCACCGACGGCGCCGGTGCGGAGGCCGCCCGTGCGGCCGCGCGGCAGGCGCTCGACGACCAGGGTCTCGAGGGGGTGCCGGTCACCGTGAAGGTGACGTGCACGCCGTTCCCGAAGCAGTGCCACAGCGGCACCTCGATCATCACCGTCCGGGTCTCGACCGCGGTCAACCTGCCGCTGCTGCCCGACATCCTGGGCAGCGGCAAGCCGCGGTTCGCCCTCGACGCCACCCACACCCTCCCGATCGGCCGCTACCAGGAGATCACCGGTGACCCGGCCCCAGCGGCCCCGTAGTCGAGACGAGCGCGGCTCGGCGACCCCGCTGATCGTCGGGTTCGCCGTCGTCCTGCTGCTCGCGATCGTGGTGGTCGTCGACGCCAGCGCCGCGTTCCTGGAGCGCCAGGGCCTGGCCACGATGGCGGAGGGCGCGGCGCTGCAGGGCGCCGACGTCGCCGCCGAGGGCGGTGAGGTGTACGCCGGCGGCCTGGGCCAGGCGCCGCTCGAGCTCACCGCCGCCCGCGCCCGGAGCGGCGTGCGGGCCTACCTCTCCGACATCGGCGCCTACCGCGAGTACCCCGGGCTCCGCTACGACGTCGCCGTCCGCGGCGACCGGATCGTGGTCAGCCTGACCGCCCCGTCGACCTGCCCCTCACGTTCCCCGGCGTCGCCGCGACCACCGACGTCACCGGCTCCGGCTCGGCCGTCGCCGACCCCGCCTAGGGCAGGCGTTGCCGGGCGGGGTGGGATCTGGTGGGCTCGCACCATGTCGACGCGGTTCACCGACCTCCCCGCCTTCGCCGCCTGGCGCTTCGTCGACGCGGTCGACGGCTTCGAGGTCGTCTACCCACGACCCGGCAGCCTGCGCGGGCACACGTCCGCCGTCGAGGACGGCCAGCCGTACGCCGTCCGCTACGAGATCGAGCTCGACGACGCCTGGCGCACCCGGGTGGCGCGGGTGTGGGCCGACACCGTGGCCGGCCCGCGGCACACCGTCCTGGTCTCGGACAGCGAGGGCCACTGGACCGTCGACGGCGCTCCCGCGCCTCACCTCGACGGGCTCGTCGACGTCGACCTCGAGGCGTCGGCGTGCACCAACACCCTGCCGGTGCACCGGATGCGGCACGCCGTGGGCGAGGTGGTCGAGGCTCCGGCGGCGTACGTGCGGGCTCTCGACCTCGCCGTGCGGCGGCTCGACCAGACCTACACGCTCCGCGACGACGGGCGCTTCGACTACACGTCGGAGGACGACTTCACCGCCGTCCTGGAGTACGACGCCGCCGGGCTGGTCGTCGACTACCCGGGCATCGCCACCCGGTTCGCCTGACCCGTCACTTCTCGAGGAACGCCAGCAGGGCCGCGTTGAACTCGTCGGCGTGGCTGACGTTGACGCCGTGCGGGCCACCCTTGACCACGACCAGCTCGCTGCCGTCGATGGCCTCGTGGGTGCGCTTGCCGGACCCCTCGAAGGGCACCGTGGCGTCGCTGTCGCCGTGGATGACGAGCGCGGGCACGGTGACCTCGGGCAGGTCGTCGCGGAAGTCGGTGCCGGCGAAGGCGTCCATGCAGCCGAGGGCGGCGTCCTGGTTCGACTTCTTGGCCATCGTGAGCGCCTCCTGACGGGTCTCCTCGTCGACGGCGAGGTCGCCGTCGGCGGAGTAGAAGGCGGTGATGAAGCCGTCGAGGAAGCTGTCGCGGTCGTCCTCGAGGTCGGAGCGCATCCCCGCCGCGGCGTCCTTGTCGAGCGGGCCGTCGGGGTTGTCGTCGGACTTCAGCAGGTACGGCGGCACGGCGGCGGCGAACACGACGCTGTGCAGGCGGTCGACGCCGTACTTGGAGGCGTAGCGGGCGACCTCGCCCCCACCCATCGAGAACCCGACCAGGGTGACGTCGGTGAGGTCGAGGTCCTTCAGGATGTTGTCGACGTCGCCGGCCAACGCGTCGTAGTCGTACTTGTCGCCGGGGTCGGACTGGCCGAACCCGCGGCGGTCGTAGGTGACGACCCGGTACCCGGCGTCCTTGAGGGCCGGCACCTGCGCCGACCAGGAGTCGCCGGACAGCGGCCAGCCGTGGATCAGCAGGACGGGGCGGCCGTCGCCGCCGCTGTCGGTGACGTGGAGCCCGTGCTCGGTGCCGTTGTCGTTGGTGTCGCTGTCGGTCATGTCTCTCCTTCGTTGAGCGGTGATGGGCTCAGGGCGCCGGGTACGGCGCGGTCCTGAGCAGCTGAGCGAGGTGCGCCGCGTTGCGGGCGGCCGTCCTCGTCGTCTCCTGCGTCTTCTCGGGGGCGGGGTCGAGGTCGTTGTAGTCGGTGCCCTGCATCGCCTCGCCCACCCAGTACGTGACGCCCTGCGCGGGGATCGAGTAGCCGACGTCGTCGAGTGCCTGGAAGACCTCGGCCGAGGTGTGGTGGGCACCGTCCTCGTTGCCCACGACGGCGACGACGGCCACCTTCCCGAACAGCACGGGTCGACCGTCGTCGTCGGTCTCGGCGATCTCGTTGTCCAGACGTTCCATCACCATCTTGGACACCGAGCCCGGCTGGCCCATCCAGATCGGCGTGGCCAGCACGAGGATGTCCGCGGCGAGCACCTGCTCGCGGATGGCCGGCCACCCGTCGCCGTCGCCCTCGTCTGCCGAGACTCCGAAGCGGACGTCGTGGTCGACGACCCGCACCACCTCGCCGCTGACCCCGAGATCGCGCAGCTCGGCCAGCACCTCGCGACCCAGCTTCTCCGAGCTGGACGGCGCGGGCGAGCGCTTGAGGGTGCACACGAGGACGACGGCGGTGAGATCGGGCATGCGATCACCGTGCCGTGGCCGCCCCCTTCGCGTCGTCCTCCGCCGGGGTGGTCAGGAGTCGGACAGGACTCACAGGTCCTCGTTCGACGCGTGGAGCGCGATCCGTCCGAGCAACGCCTCGAGGGCGTCCTCGAACTCGACGTCGGCGTGGTCGGCCGACAGCGGCCCGCGCAGCCGCCTGACCAACGGGTAGTCGCCCAGCTGGCCCGCCTCCGGCTCGTCGTCGGGGGTCAGCACGTCCAGGGGCCCGAGGTCGGCGTCATGGGCGGCGACCTCGAGCAGGAGGTGGCCGAGCAGGAAGCTGGTGAACGACCGGTAGGCGGACACGGCCGCCTCGTCGCTGAAGCCCTCGCGGGCCAGGGCCTCGAGGAAGATCTCCACCCACTCCAGGCTGCGCAGGGGAGGTCGTAGCCAGGGCGCCTCCGGGGGGCGTGAGGCGATCAGCGGGAAGGCGCGCGGGTGGCGCAGCGCGATCCGGCGGATGCCGTGCGCCAGACGCTGGAGGAAGTCCTGCCAGCCGTTGCTCGACGTCGCCACGACCTCCGCGTCGTCGTGCAGCTCGGCCACGATCTGCGCGACCACGGCGTCCAGCAGGTCCTCGCGCCCGGGCACGTGGCGGTAGAGCGACATGGCCTCGACGCCCAGCCGTTCTCCGAGTCGGCGCATGGTCAACCCGGGCAGCCCGTGCTCGTCGATGAACTCGATGGCGGTGCCGACGATGCGCTGCGTGCTCAGCGGCGTCCGGGACGACGGCGGGTCGGCGCCGGCCACGACCGCCGCGTCGGCGTCGGTCCCGTACTCGTCGTCGCTCCGCATCGCGTCCTCCTGCCTCACAGGCTAGGGGAGCCGGCTTCGCCAGCTGAGCTGGTGTCGCCGGCTCACCCCCGGCTCGCCCGGCTCACCCCTGGATCACCCTCAGGGAGGGGTGCGCTGCGGGCGCAGCCAACTCTACGTTTACGACGTAAGCCACCCCAGGTGGCGTCACCCCGGTCCCTGGTGGCGTTGCGTGCAACCGCGCCCCCGGAGCGTCAGATCGATCCCGCCTCAGGGCGGTGGTCGAACTACCTCTGCGCGCCTGCACGGTGCGTACCCGTGGGCCGTCCGGGACGCCACCACCTCAAGCGACAGGCGCGCCCTGCGGGCCGCGTCGAGGAACCACCTGTGCAGGGGGTATCCGCCGCGGCGACAGGGGCACCGGCAACAACCATCAACAGGAGGAACCACATGACCGAGACTCCCACCACGGAGCGAGCACAGGCAGCGGCATCCACCGCCGCCGACGAAGGCAAGCACGTCGCCGGTGTCGCACAGGAAGAGGCACAGCGGGTTGCCGGCGAGGCCACCGCACAGGTGCGCTCGTTGGCCGGCGACGCCAAGACCCAGGTGACCGAGCAGGTCGGCGACCAGACCCGCGTGCAGCGCGACAAGCTGGTCTCGACGCTCGGGACCCTGGGCGACGACCTCGACCAGATGGCCGAGCGGAGCGAGAGCTCCGGGCTGGCCACCGACGTCGCACGCGAGGTCGCCCAGCACACCCGGACTCTGACCAACTACCTCGACGGCCGCGAGCCGGGTGAGCTGCTCGGCGACGTGCGCGACTTCGCCCGCCGCCGTCCGGGCCTGTTCCTGGCCGGCGCGCTGGTCGCCGGCGTCGTGGCCGGGCGGCTGGCCCGAGGTGTCAAGGACGACGACGGCAAGCCGTCCGGCTCCCAGGAACAGGACCGCACGCAGGTCGCTGCGACCCCCGCGGTCGCTCCGCCCATCACCCCCGCGTTCGCACCACCGACCTCCGCACCGTTCGCCGACGCCACGGACGGCGGCACCGGGCTGGGCACCGACGCGGCCGGCTACGGCAGCCGACCGCTGCCGGGGTCGCCCTCGTGAGCGCCGCCGACCCGGTGGCCCACGACGCGGCGGCGGGAGCCTCGCCGATCCACGACCCGTCGTCGACGACCCCGTCGACGTCGAGCGAGCCACGCAGCCTCGGCGAGATCATCGGCGAGGTGACCTCCGACATCAGCACGCTGTTCAAGCAGGAGGTCGAGCTGGCCAAGGTCGAGCTCAAGCAGGAGGCGACCAAGGCAGGCAAGGGCGCCGGCATGCTCGCCGGTGCCGGCCTGGCGGCATTGATGCTGTTGATCTTCGCCTCGCTCACCGTGATGTACCTGCTCGACAACGTCATGCCCGTCGAGCTGGCCGCGCTGATCGTGACCTTGCTCTGGGCGTTGATCGCCGCGGTCCTCGCCCTCGTGGGCCGCAAGAACCTCAAGAACGCCAACCCCCAGCTGCCGCAGACGCAGCAGACTCTCAAGGAGGACGCATCATGGGCCAGGACACAGACCAGCTGACCGGCGACATCGCCACCACCCGTGACAACCTCAGCTCGCACCTCGACGAGCTGCAGGACAAGGTGAGCCCGTCGGCGATCGCCGGTCGCCAGAAGGCTGCGGCCCGCGACAAGGTCCGCGGCGTCAAGGACAAGGTGATGGGCTCGGCCCAGGGCGCCGGCGGGAGCGTCGGCTCGACCGCCTCCGATGCTGCGGACACGGCCCGCGACCAGTTCCAGGGCTCCCCCTTGGCCGCCGGTCTCGCGGCGTTCGGGCTCGGCATGGTCGTGGCCTCGCTGATCCCGGCCACCAGGGCCGAGTCGCGCGCCGCGGCGCAGGTCAAGGACGTCGTCCAGGACAAGGCGCAGCCCTTGGTGCAGGACGCCAAGGACGCCGCGGCCGAGGTCGGCCAGAACCTCAAGGAGAACGCCACCGAGGCCGCCGACCAGGTCAGGCAGACCGGCACCGAGGCCGTCTCGAACGTCAAGGACGAGGGCCAGTCATCGGTGCAGACGGTCCGCTCCGACGCCGGTGCCTGAACGCGACCACGGCACGAGCCAGGCCCCCGTCACCCGACGGGGGCTTCGGCTCGCCCAACCAGGACAAGAGCAACCCGTCGGGGTGATGGAGCACACCTCACCGACGTCGGTGCCGTCGCGGTTGAGCACCGACCACCCCGACATCGCCATCGAAGTCCCTGGTGTCCGGGACGTCAGCGCAGTGGTGGCGTCGGTCCCCGCGGGCCATGTCTACGTCCGTCACCTGAGTCCCGAAGGTGGTGGCGGACCGCGACGTCTTGCGGACCCCTCGCATCCCTGGTGGCCACCGGAGATGCTCGAACCGGCGTGGATCAGGTCGCACGACTTCGACGTCTTCCACCTGCACTTCGGCTTCGACGCGCTCAGCCCGGATCAGCTGGCCGAGACGGTGCGCGCCCTGCGTGAGACCGGCCGCCCTGTCGTGCAGACCGTGCACGACCTCCGCAACCCGCACCACCAGGACCGGGCCCTGCACGACGCCCAGCTGGACGTCCTGGTCCCCGCTGCCGACGCCCTGATCACCCTCACCGCCGGCGCCGCCGACGAGATCCGCACCCGGTGGGGCCGGGAGGTGATCGTGCTGCCGCACCCGCACGTCGTGCCGTTCGAGACCATGCGCGCCGCCCGGTCGATGCGCGACGTCCGACGCCGCAGGGTCACCAACCGTCGGTTCCGCATCGGACTCCACATCAAGAGCCTGCGGGCGAGCATGGCCCCGCTCCGCCTGCTTCCGACGCTGGTCGAGACCGTGCGCGACCTGCCCGGTGCCGTCTTGCAGGTCAACGCGCATCGCGACGTCATGGACGCCGGCGGCCCGCGCTACGACGCGGAGCTCGCTCCGGCTCTAGAGGCGTTCGCGTCAACCGGCCTGATCGACCTCCACGTCCACGACTACCTGTCCGACGACGACCTGTGGGCCTACCTGGCCCGGCTGGACGTGTCGGTGCTGCCCTACCGGTTCGGCACCCATTCGGGATGGCTGGAGGCGTGCCGCGACCTCGACACCACGGTGGTGGCACCGAGCTGCGGCTACTACGCCGACCAGGGACCGGTGCTCACCTACGACCACGCCGACGAGCGGTACGACGCCGACTCGCTCGCCCGGGCGGTCCGACTGGCCTACGCGGAGCGGCCCGATCTCGGCACCACTGTCGAGGAACGGCGGCGGCAGCGCCGCGAGGTCGCCGCCGGGCACGACCTCGTCTACCAGTCAGTCGTGAGCTGAGCATGCGCGTGTGCCTGGTGGCCTCGAGCCGCTTTCCCATCGCCGAGCCCTTCGCCGGGGGGTTGGAGGCGATGACCCATACCCTCGCGCGGCAGCTCGCGCTCCGCGGCCACGACGTGACGCTGTTCGCCGGGCCGGGTTCCGACCCGGGTCTGCCGGTCCGCCTGCTCACGCTGCCGACCTTCGCCCCGAGCGAGGCAGCGATGCGCGACCGCGGAGCTCCCGACGCGGCCGTGGTCGAGGAGCACCACGCCTACCTCGACCTGATGTTCCGGCTGGCGGCCCGCGGCGAGGAGTACGACGTGGTGCACAACAACAGCCTGCACCACCTGCCTGTGGCGATGGCACCGTTCGTTCCGGTGCCGGTGGTGACGACCCTGCACACGCCGCCGCTGCCCATGGTGGAGTCGGCGGCGGCGCTCACGGAGGGCCGCTCCACGTTCACCGCGGTCAGCTCCTTCACGGCGGCGTCGTGGGCGCACGTGGTGCCCAGCACCACGATCCGCAACGGTGTCGACCTCGCCACGTGGCGCTGTGGCCACGGCGGTGGTCCTGCCGTGTGGTCGGGAAGAATGGTGGCCGAGAAGGCGCCGCACGAGGCCATCGACGCGTGTCGGCGGGCGGGCGTCCCGCTCGTGCTGGCCGGCCCCGCTCACGACCGCGACTACCTGGTGCGCGAGATCGAGCCCCGCCTCGGCTGCGGCGTCGAGTACCGCGGTCACCTCCCGCACCGCGAGCTCGCGCACCTGCTGCGGACCGCCTCGGTCGCCCTGGTCACCCCCGCGTGGGACGAGCCCTACGGGCTGGTGGCCGCCGAGGCCATGGCCTGCGGCACACCCGTCGTGGGCTACGCCCGGGGTGCGCTGCCCGAGGTGGTCGGTACCGGAGCCGGCGTCCTCGTGACGCCTGGGGACGTCGAGGCCCTCGCGGACGCCGTGCGTCGCGCGCGCCTGCTCGACCGGGCAGGTGTGCGGCAGCACGCGGAGCGCACGTGCTCGCTGACCCGGATGGTCGACGAGTTCGAGCGGGTGTACGGATCGCTGGCGAAGCAGGAGGTCGCCGCGTGATCGGCTACTACGTGCACCACGTCGGGCTCGGTCACGTGCACCGAGCGCGCGTGCTGGCCCAGGAGCTCGCGTCGTCCGGCACTGCCGTCACCGGGCTGTCGTCGCTCCCGCGACCTGCCGGATGGGTGGGTGACTGGGTCGACCTGCCCCGCGACGACGTTGCCGACCCGGTACCGGACAGCGCCCGGGGTCGGCTGCACTGGGTGCCCTTGGGGCATGGCGGCCTGCGGTCGCGAACGGCGCGGGTCTCGGCCTGGATCGAGGACGCCCGCCCCGACGCGATGGTGGTCGACGTCTCGGTCGAGATGGTGCTTCTCGCTCGTCTGCACGGCGTCCGCGTCGTGTCGACGGTGCTGCCGGGTCGCCGCGACGACGAGGCACACCGGCTGGGCTTCGACGTCGCCGACGAGCTCGTGGGCTTCTGGCCCGCCGAGGCGCGCGGCATGGTGCGCGGGGTCAGCGACGCCGTCACGGCCAGGCTGCACACCGTCGGAGGACTCTCACGTCATCCCGTCGGCGCGAGCGGCCGACCGCCCGGGGGGCGTCGGGTGGTCGTCATGCTCGGCGCCGGCGGTCACGACGTGACCACCGCAGACGTCGCTCGAGCGCGCGAGCAGACGCCGGAGTGGTCGTGGACGGTGCTGGGCGGAGGCCTCGGCACCTGGGTCGACGACCCGCGCGCCGCCCTCCGTGACGCGGACGTCGTGATCACCCACGCCGGCCAGAACTCGCTGGCCGAGGTGGCCGCTGCCCGCCGCCCTGCGGTCGTGCTGCCGCAGCAGCGCCCCCACGACGAGCAGCGCACGACGGCCGACGTCCTGCGCGACGACGCGTGGCCGACCGTCGTGCTCGACACCTGGCCCAGCAGGGGTTGGCGCGATGTGCTGGAACGAGCTGCCGCGTTAGACGCGTCGGCCTGGTCGCGATGGTGCGACGGAGGTGCCGCTCGTCGGTTCGCCGACGTGGTCGCCGGCCGGCTCGTCGGTGCCCGGGGCGGACCATGACCCGGGTCGGAGTGGTGACGATCGCCCACCGCCGCCGCGCCCATCTCGAGAATCAGCACCGCTCGCTCGCGCTCGGGTCACGCCGTCCCGACCGGTACGTCGTGGTCGCCATGTCCGATCCCGGCCTGGGCCCGGCGGAGATCGACGGGCTCGAGTCGGAGGTCGACTGGCTCTCGGCGCCACCCGGCGGCCTCCCGCTGGCCACCGCACGCAACCGCGGAGCCGGGCAGCTGATCGAGAGCGGGGCCGACGTGCTGGTCTTCCTCGACGTCGACTGCCTGGCCGGCCGCGACCTCGTGGCCGGCTACGCCGAGGTCGTCGAGGAGCACCCCCACACGTTGTGGTCGGGCCCGGTCACCTACCTGCCGCCCGCACCACGAGGTGGCTACGACCTGGTCCGCCTCGAGCGGCTTGACGATCCCCACCCGGCCCGGCCGGCACCCGCTCGCGGCGAGATCGTGACGGGATCGCGACCCGAGCTCTTCTGGTCGCTGTCGTTCGCGGTGTCGGCGCCGACCTGGCAGCGGCTCGGCGGCTTCTGTGAGGACTACGTCGGCTACGGGGGAGAGGACACCGACCTGGCCTTCGGGGCCAGGGCGGCCGGCATAGATCTCGGCTGGGTAGGCGCAGCACGCGCCTACCACCAGCACCACCCGGTGACCCGACCCCCCGTCGAGCACGTCGACGACATCATCCGCAACGGCAGCCTGTTCGCGGACCGGTGGGGCGAGTGGCCGATGCAGGGCTGGTTGCGCGAGTTCGAGGAGGCGGGGCTGGTGCGACGTGACGGTCACGGCTGGGTGTCGGTCTAGGCCGAAGTGCCGCAGCCGCACGACGTCACCCTGGTGGGGGATTCTCCTGGGGCGATGCCGCGGCTACCGTCGGTTCGAGAGGAGAGTCCTTCTTCGCGTCCCCGGGAGAGCGGCGGCGGGCACGCGTCTCGAAGGCTGGCACGAGTGATCGCCGCTCCGACGTCGATCGCTCGCGGGCCTCGTGACCAGGACCGTGAGGAGCTCGTGTGCTGCCCATCCCTGAGTCCCATGAGGCCGACGACAGCTACGGCCCCTTCGTGTACCGCGAGCTGGACCTGCTCGAGCACCTGACCTCCCTGGGAACGCAGGTGCGTGCTGTCGTGCCGTCCTGCATCGGCCTCAGTCTGTCGACGCGTGAGCAGGGAGTGACCTTCACCGTGGTCGCCAGCGCCGAGGAGATGGCCTTCCTCGACGCTGTTCAGTACGTCGACGGCGGTCCCTGCGTCGAGGCGCTGGAGACGGACGTGGTCGTGCCCCTCGAGGAGCCGGGGATCCTCGAGCAGTCGTGGGAGCTCTTCGGCGCTGCCGCCACGGCGAGCGGCGTGGCCGCGACGCTGTCGATGCCCATCCTCCGTGGGCCGACCATGATCGGCGGATTCAACATGTACGCCGGCCGCGCCCATGCCTTCGACGGCCGGCACGAGCAGCTCGCCGATCTGCTGGGCGCCTGGGCCGAGGGTGCCGTGAGCGACGGCGACCTCCCGTTCCGTTCACGCGAGCTCGCGCGGCGCGCTCCGGAATTGCTGCGGGAGTCGACCCGCTTGACGGTCGCCGCCGTCCTGCTCGCTCGGTCGCGCAGGCTGACGCAGGAGGCTGCCGAGGAGCGCCTGCGCGTGGCGGCGACGCGGGCTGCCGTCCCGCTCTCGTTCCTCGTCGAGCGCATGATCGACGTCCTCGGCGACTGAGCGCCCGGACCGGCTCGATGCCCGACCCGGAGGGTGGTGCGTGTGTCCGCCACAAGACGTAGACAGGACGACGTCGTCATCGAGGAGCGGAGGAGCGTCGTGCAACAGCGAATCGGAGCAGGGGGCGGCGAGCGTGCGCCCTCGGTGCCAGCCAGCGTGGGCGGGTTCCTCACACCCGGGCGGGACACGTTTCGAGAGGGGGCGGTGGGGTCGACGTTCGTGCTCGCCGCAGCCTCGGCGGCGGGCCTCGTCATGGCCCTGGCCCTGATCAGACGCCGCCGACGGAGCTGACGGCAGCACACGCCGGATGCAGTCGCCTCGACCTGCCCACCGTCGGACCCGACCGTTAGTGTGGTCGAGATGCCCCCCGTTCGCGTTGCCATCGTCAACGACTACGAGATCGTCGTCGCCGGTGTGGCAGAGGTGCTGGCGCCGTACCGCGACCGGGTCCACGTCGTCGAGCTGGACAGCCGGATGCCGGTACTCCGCGACGTCGACGTCGTGCTCTACGACTCGTTCGGACAGGTCCAGGGAGACGACATCGACGTCTCTTCGCTGGTCGCCGACGGGACGGCGAAGATCGTCGTGTTCAGCTGGAACACCGAGGCCGCGGTCGTCGACGGCGCCCTGCGACAAGGCGCGCACTCCTACCTCAGCAAGGGGTTGTCGGGCGAGGCTCTGGTCGCCTCCCTGGAGCGGATCCAGGCCGGCGACCGGCTCACGCCGGCCACCGAGGCGATGCCCGAGGGTGACCAGTTCGGCCGCTGGCCGGGCGACGGGCACGGACTGAGCGCCCGCGAGGCAGAGGTGCTGGCCCTGATCTGTCAGGGACTGAGCAACCAGGAGGTCGCGTCGCGCGCCTTCCTCGGCATCAACACGATCAAGACCCATATCCGCCACCTGTACCGCAAGATCGGCGTGACCTCACGGACCCAGGCGGTCGTCTGGGCCCGGCAGAACGGTTTCATGCCGGACCGCGGTCGGATCGCTGACTGACGCCGACCCACCACCTGAACGGGTGGGCTGGCCACGCCGGCGCCGTCGTACCGTGGCGACATGACTGAATCGAACACACATTCGACGGACGAGGTGCTCGGCGGCGAGCAGGGCGGCACCACCGAGAAGGACCCGCAGGAGTGGACGACGGGCGACGAGCCCATGACCGGCGCCCAGCGCAGCTATCTGGACACGCTCGCCCGCGAGGCGGGTGAGACCGTGTCGGCCGACCTGACCAAGGCCGAGGCGTCGCAGCACATCGACCGGTTGCAGTCGCAGACAGGACGGGGCACGGAGGACGAGCCCTCGGCCTGATCCCACGTCACGCCCCGCGCGGCTGTCCCTCGGCATCGAGGCCCACGAAGCAGTAGCCGTCGCGGCGCAGGGTCCGGATCTCCGAGGGCAGCGCGGCCAGGGTCGCCTCCGAGTTGGCGACGCCGTCGTGGTGCAGCACCACGCTGCCGGCGCTGCCATGGTCGCGCACCTGGTCGACGACGGTCCGGCGGATCTGCCGGCTGCTGAGGCCGTCCCAGTCGCGGGAGTCGACGTTCCACAGCACCGGCACGTAACCCAGGCGGTCGATCACGCGGCGCACCCGGTCGTCGGCGGCGCCGTACGGCGGGCGCACGAACGGCGACACGTGCGGCACGCCGGCGTCGAGCAGGGCCCGGCGGGTGGAGGCGAGACCGGCCCGGATCTGGCGGCGGCTGAGCGTCGTCAGGTCGTGGTGGCGGTAGGTGTGGTTGGCGATCGTGAACCCGGCCCGGGCGACGAGGCGGACGGTCTCGGGTGCCTGCGCCACCCGGCTGCCCACCATGAAGAAGGTGGCGGGCACGTGCTGCCGCTGCAGCAGCCGCACCAGCCGTGGCGTGATGCTCGTCGACGGTCCGTCGTCGAAGGTCAGGGCCACCCGCCCGGCGCTGCAGGGTGCGGGGCCCGAGGCGGCGATCGAGCCGGACGCCGCCTCGGGCGCGGTCGTCACACCGGCGCACACGGCGAGGGCGGCGACCACCCGGACGAGGGCCACGAGGGCACGGGGGCGGGCAGGCACGGGAGACTCCCTTCGGCGTTTCCGGGGGCTCTCCCCGGTGTGCATCTGGGACGTCTGTGGGCGCCGGTTGGTTGTCGTCCGGCCGGTGACCCGGGACTCGCGCGTGGGCACCTGGCTTGACCATTTAAGTCTATCTGGTTTACTTACTTAAACCTGTTAATGACCCCGCTCAGAGGAGACTCCGTGCCCGTCCGATCCCGACCCCTGCTCCGGCTGCGCCGCCGGTCGACGACGCGACGTCCGAGACTCGTCGCCCTGACCACGGCCCTCACCGTCGCCGTCGCGCTGACGGCGACCGGCTGCTCCAAGGAGGAAGAGGGCCCCCACCTCGAGCTGACCGCCGCCATCCCGGGCGACGTGCCCGAGGACACCGTGCTCCGCATCGGCGACCCGGCCACCCAGGTCGCGCTCGAGCTGTCCGGACTCGACGAGAAGCTGCCCTTCGAGGTCGAGTGGGCCAACATCAGCGGCGGCCCCAAGACCCTCGAGGCGTTCCGCGCCGACGCCCTGGACGTCGGCGCCGTCGCCGACATCCCGCCGCTCTTCGCGCAGTGGACCGGCACCGACGTGAAGATCGTCGCCGCCCGGTTCACCGTCGCCCCGCTCGAGCACCCCACCTACGAGCTCGGGGTCGCGCCCGGGGTCGACGTGACCGACATCGGTGACCTGGCCGGCAAGAAGATCGCCTACAGCCCCGGGCAGGCGCAGGGCGCTCTCGTGCTCAAGGTGCTGCAGGAGGCCGGGCTCACCCAGGACGACGTCGAGCTGGTCGAGATGACCAGCGTCGACGACGTCTACGTCAACGCGCTCGGCAGCGGGCAGGTCGACGTCGCGCCCCTGGGCCAGACCCTGGTCCCGCCGTTCCTGGCCAAGTACGAGCAGGACGGCGGCACGACCATCTCGCCGGGCGTCCGCGACGACTTCTGGCACCTCTACGCCCCCACCGAGGTGCTCGAGGACGCCCACAAGGCCGCGGCCCTGAAGATCTACACCAAGGTGTGGGCCGAGTCGGTCGAGTGGGTCAACGAACACCCCGACGAGTACGCCCAGGCCTACTACGTCGAGCACGAGGGGCTCTCCGAGGAGGACGCGAAGGCCATCACCGAGGCGCTCGGCGACAAGGAGATCCCGCAGGACTGGGACGCCGTCATCGAGGGCCACCAGGCCACCGCCGACCTGCTCGAGAAGGAGCAGGGCCAGGAACACCTCGACGTCGCCGACCTCTACGACCGGCGCTACGAGCCCGGCGCCGAGGGCAAGGCCGAGGGGAGCAAGCAGTGACCACCACCGAGATGCCTCCGGTCACCACCGGCCCGGCTCCGGTCGCGCCCGCCGGCGAGGACCAACGGGTCCGGCTACGACGGCTCGGGCCGGGCGACGGCGTCCCGTTCGGGATGCTGCTGGGTCCGGTGCTGCTGCTGGCGACCTGGGTCATCGGCTCGGCCACCGGCTGGATCGACGAGCGCACCCTCTCCGCCCCCTGGACCGTGGTCACCACGGCTCGCGAGCTGATCGACGACGGCCGGCTGCAGGAGGGACTGCAGACCTCAGCCACCCGCGTCTTCCTCGGCCTCGGCCTCGGGATCGCGTCCGGGATCGTGCTCGCCCTCGTGTCCGGACTGTTCCGCCTCGGTGAGGCCGTGATCGACGGGCCGGTGCAGATCAAGCGCTCGATCCCGAGCCTGGCCCTGATCCCGCTGCTGATCCTGTGGTTCGGCATCGGCGAGCAGATGAAGGTGATCACCATCGCCCTCGGCGTGGTGGTGCCGATCTACATCCACACCCACAACGGCCTGCGCAGCATCGACAGCCGTTACGCCGAGCTCGCCGAGACCACCGGCGTCGGACGCGTCGCCTTCGTGCGCCACGTCGTCATCCCCGGCGCGATGCCCGGCTTCCTGCTCGGCCTGCGCTTCGCCGTCACCTCGGCCCTGCTGTCGCTGGTGGTCGTGGAGCAGATCAACTCGACCAGCGGGATCGGCTACATGATCACGCTGGCGTCCAGCTACGGACAGACCGACGTGATCATCGTCGGGCTCGTCGTCTACGCCATCTTGGGCCTGGCGGCCGACGGCATCGTGCGACTCATCGCAAGGAAGGCGCTGACATGGCGACGCACTCTCGAGAACTGACCACCCACGCCGCCCCCGCGGTCGAGGTCGACCCAGCTGCACCGCAGCTTCAGCAAGGCCGGGGGAGTCCTGAACGGGCTCGACCTGGAGATCCCGCCCGGCGAGTTCGTGGCCCTGATCGGCCGCAGCGGCAGCGGCAAGAGCACCTTGCTGCGCGCGCTCGCCGGCCTCGACCGCGGCGTGGCCGGCTGGGGCCGGATCGCCGTGCCCGACAAGGTGTCGATGGTCTTCCAGGACTCCCGGCTGCTCCCGTGGCGCCGGCTCCTCGACAACGTCGTGCTCGGTCTCGACGGCTCCGACGCCAAGGACCGCGGCCGGACGGCGCTCGAGGAGGTCGGCCTCGCGGGTCGGGAGCGGGCCTGGCCCACCAGCTCTCCGGTGGCGAGGCCCAACGCGCGGCGCTGGCCCGGTCGCTGGTGCGCGACCCCGAGCTGCTGCTGGCCGACGAGCCGTTCGGCGCGCTCGACGCGCTCACCCGGCTGAAGATGCACACGCTGCTGCGCCAGCTCTGCGAGCGGCACCGGCCCGCGGTGCTGCTGGTCACCCACGACGTCGACGAGGCGATCGTGCTCGCCGACCGGGTGATCGTGCTCGACGGCGGGGTGGTCCGCTGCGACGTCCGCGTCGAGCTGGGCTCGCGCCGCGACCCGGCCGACCCGCGGTTCGCCGACCTGCGCCGCCTGCTGCTCACCGAGCTCGGGCTCGACCTGACCGCCGACGGCCTGGTCGACGACCCCGACTCGCCGGACGTCAACGAGCGGGCGGCCTCATGAGCACCCCACGACGTTCTTCGCCTCCCCCGCTCCGCTCCTCCGCCGAACAGCGCCGCGGGGACCCCGCATGAAGCGCGAGCTGCACCTCAACGCGTTCCTGATGAGCACCGGCCACCACGAGGCGTCGTGGCGGCTGCCCGAGAGCGACCCGGTCGCCAACATCGACGTGCGGCACTACGTCGAGCTGGCCCGCACCGCCGAGCGCGGCCTGATGGACTCGGTGTTCTTCGCCGACTCGCCGGTGCTGTGGAACGACGTCGGACGGCGTCCCGGCGGGCACGCTCGAGCCGACCGTGCTGCTGGCCGCGATGGCGATGGCCACCGAGCACATCGGGCTGATCGCGACCGCGTCGACGACGTACAACGAGCCGTACAACCTGGCCCGGCGCTTCGCCTCGCTCGACCACCTCAGCGGCGGGCGGGCCGGGCTGGAACATCGTCACCACCGCCACCCTCGACGCGGCGCGCAACTTCAACCTGGAGGAGCTGCCCGGCCACCGCGAGCGCTACAGCGCGCCGCGGAGTTCGTCGAGGTCAGCACCAAGCTCTGGGACAGCTGGGACGACGACGCGGTGCTCGCCGACAAGGATGCCGGCGTGCTGGGGCGACCAGGCCCGCGTGCACCCGATCGGCCACGCCGGCCGGCACTTCAGTGTGGCCGGAGCGCTCAACCTGCCGCGCTCCCCGCAGGGGCGCCCGGTGCTGGTGCAGGCCGGCTCGTCGGAGGACGGCGCGCGACTTCGCGGCCCGCTACGCCGAGGCGATCTTCACCGCCCAGCAGACGCTGGAGGACGCGCAGGCGTTCTACGCCGACGTCAAGGCGCGGGCCGCGCCAGCACGGCCGCGACCCCGACGACGTCCTGGTGCTGCCCGGCATCGTGCCGGTGATCGGCAGCACCGAGGCCGAGGCGCTGGCGCTGGAGGAGGAGCTCGACCGGCTGATCCGGCCCGAGTACGCCCGCGACCAGCTGGCGCAGCACCCTGCGCGTCGACCCGGCCGACCTCGCGCTCGACCGCGAGCTGCCCGCCGACCTGCCCGACGAGGACGAGATCGAGGGCGCCAAGTCGCGCTACACGCTGATCGTCACCCTCGCGCGGCGCGAGCAGCTCACCGTGCGTCAGCTGATCGGCCGGCTCGGCGGCGGCCGCGGGCACCGCACCTTCGCCGGGACGCCCGAGCAGGTCGCCGACGCCCTCGAGCAGTGGTGCGACAACGGCGCCGCCGACGGCTTCAACGTGATGCCGGCGGTGCTGCCGTCGGGGCTCGAGGCCTTCGTCGACCAGGTGGTGCCGATCCTGCAGCGCGCGCGGGCTGTTCCGCCGCGAGTACGCCGGCCGCACCCTGCGCGACCACTACGGCCTGCGCCCGGCCAGCCCCGACCGAGCCAGCATGCACCACGCCCGATCCCGTCACGCCAGGCGAGGACCGCATGACGAACTACCGCACGCTCGGCACGCACCGGCGTCCGCGTCAGCCCGCTGACCCTCGGCGCCATGATGTTCGGCGCCTGGGGCAACCCCGACCACGACGACTGCATCCGGATCATCCACCGGGCGCTGGACGCCGGCATCAACGTGATCGACACCGCCGACGTCTACGCCCGGGGCGAGTCGGAGGAGATCGTCGGCAAGGCGCTGCAAGGGACGCCGCGACGAGGTGGTGCTGGCGACCAAGTTCCACGGCGCCATGGACGACGACGACCCCAACCACGGCGGCAACTCGCGGCGCTGGATCATCCGCGAGGTCGAGGAGCTCGCTGCGCCGGCTCGGGACCGACTACATCGACCTCTACCAGGTGCACCGGCCGCGGCCGGAGATCGACATCGACGAGACCCTCGGCGCGCTGTCCGACCTCGTGCACCAGGGCAAGATCCGCTACCTCGGCACCTCGACGTTCCTGCCCTCGCAGATCGTCGAGGCCCAGTGGGTCGCCGAGCGCCGCCACCGCGAGCGCCCGGTGACCGAGCAGCCGCCGTACTCGATCCTCGCCCGCGAGGTGGAGCGCGACGTGCTGCCGACGGCCGAGAAGCACGGCATCGGCGTGCTGCCGTGGAGCCCGCTGGCCGGGGGCTGGCTGTCGGGTCGCTACCGCCGCGGCGAGGAGCCGGGCACGTCGAGCCGGCTGCAGCGCCAGCCGGCCCGCCACGACCCGAGCAGCCCGGAGAACGCCACCAAGCTCGAGGCCGTCTACCGGCTCACCGAGCTCGCCGACGCAGGCCGGCGTCTCGCTGATCCACCTCGCGCTGGCGTTCGTGCTCGAGCACCCGGCCGTGTCGTCGGCGATCATCGGGCCGCGCACCCTCGAGCAGCTCGAGTCGCAGCTGGGGGCCGAGAAGGTGTCGCTGTCGACCGACGTCCTGGACCGGATCGACGAGATCGTCGCTCCCGGCACGACCATCAACGACGCCGACCGCGGTTACGCACCGCCGTCGCTCGTCGACGCCTCGCGGCGGCGCCGCCCCGCCGCGCGTTGAGGCGGTTCCTGTCAACCAAAGGTTGACAAGGACGACCGGGCGCGATGGCATGGGGTCATGCGTCCGGTCGTCCTCCACCTCCTCGTCGCCGCGGCGATCACCGGTGCCGTCGGTCTGCTCACGCACGACGGCTGGCCCGGGTACGTCGTCGGCGCCGCCCTGGCCCTGTCGCTGTGGGTCATGCTCTTCGCCGGGTCGTACGCCGGGTCGTACGCCGGCTCGTCCACCGACCGGGGCCGCGGCCGCGTCGAGACCCGCCACTACCTCGGTGCGGCGCTGTTCGCGATCGGGCTGGGGTGGGCGATGTTCCAGGTCGGCGACGGCCCGACCTGGTGGGCGGTCGGCTTCATCCTCGCCGGCGCGGTGATGCCCGCCACCACGGCCGCGCGCGACCGTGAGCGATCCTGACGGGCCGCCCGCGCCGCTGCGGGCGGTGGTCGAGGCCGAGCGCGAGGCCCGGGCCGCCCGCGCCGTCCTCCGCGAGGCCGTCACCGAGGCCCGGTCGCAGGGCCACACGTGGGCCGAGGTGGGCAGCGTCCTCGGCATCAGCCGCCAGGCGGCGTTCAAGCGCTTCGGCGGGCCCCGCGACCCGCGGACCGGAGAGACGATGACCGCCGCTCCCACCGCCGACCTGGTCGCCCTCGCCGAGCACCTCTTCGCCCGCCTCGACGCCGGCGACTACGACGCCCTGCGCCGGCGGATGCCCGACGACATCGCCCGGGTGCTCACCCGCCGGGTGGTGCTCGACGCGTGGGCCAGGGCCGTGGCCGACACCGGCAACCTCGAGGCGTGCCGCGGCACCCGGCTCGAGCTGCCCGACGGCACCGCGGTCGCCGAGGGCGACGACGTGATGGGCTCGGTCGTCGCGCGCACCGAGCTGGTCTGCGAGGCCGGCTCGTGGGAGGGGCAGATCACCTTCGACGACCAGCGGCGGGTGGCCGGCCTCCTGGTGGTCGGGCCGCCTCGCCCCGCCGAGTAACCTTGCCCCTTGTGGCAGGCCCCGACTTCGACACCGAGATCAAGCAGCTCCAGGCGACGATGCAGACCATCGGCCAGGTGCTCGACCTCGACGGCATGCGCGTCGAGATCGCCGACCTCGGCGAGCAGGTCGCCGCACCCGACCTCTGGGACGACGTCAGGACAACGCCACCCGGGTCACCGGCCGCCTCTCCTGCCTCCAGGGCGAGCTCGACCGCTTCAACGAGCTCAGCACCCGCATCGAGGACCTCGGCATCATGGTCGAGCTCGGCCAGGAGGAGGGCGACGCCGACTCGCTCGCCGAGGCCGAGCCCGAGCTGCGCAAGGTCAAGAAGGCCGTCGAGAGCCTCGAGATCCGCACCCTGCTCTCCGGCGAGTACGACGCCCGCGAGGCGCTGGTGACGATCCGCTCCGGCGCCGGCGGCGTCGACGCCGCCGACTTCGCCGAGATGCTGATGCGGATGTACGTGCGCTGGGCCGAGCAGCACAACTACCCGGTCGAGGTCTTCGACACCTCCTACGCCGAGGAGGCCGGCCTCAAGTCCGCCACCTTCGCCATCCACGCGCCCTACGCCTACGGCACGCTCTAGGTCGAGGCCGGCACCCACCGGCTGGTGCGGATCAGCCCCTTCGACAACCAGGGCCGCCGCCAGACCAGCTTCGCCGCCGTCGAGGTGGTGCCGGTGCTCGAGCAGACCGACGAGATCGAGATCCCCGACGAGGACATCCGGACCGACGTCTACCGCTCCGGCGGCCCGGGCGGCCAGTCGGTCAACACCACCGACTCCGCGGTCCGGCTGACCCACATCCCCACCGGCACGGTGGTGTCGCTGCCAGAACGAGAAGAGCCAGCTGCAGAACAAGGCCAGCGCGATGGTGGTGCTCAAGGCCAAGCTGCTCGCGCTGAAGAAGGCCGAGGAGAAGGCCCACCTCGACGGGATGCGCGGCGACGTGCAGGCCAGCTGGGGCGACCAGATGCGCAACTACGTGCTCAACCCCTACCAGATCGTCAAGGACCTGCGCACCGGCTACGAGGTCGGCAACCCGCCGGCGGTCTTCGACGGCGACCTCGACGGGTTCCTCGAGGCCGGCATCCGCTGGCGCCGCGGCAGCGAGAAGGCCGACGCCAACTAGGGCCGTGCCCTAGCAGCCCCCAGAAGAGACGGCTATGACCCTGATCGGTGCAGGTGTCGGACCCGACGAGGAGCGCGTCTACCGCCTCCTCGTCGGCGCCGGTGAGGCCTCGGCGGCCGTCGTCGCCGAGCGCCTCGAGATCGCGGCCGACGACGCCGAGCGACTGCTCGACCGCCTGGGGGAGGCCGGTCTGGTGGCGGTCTCCGGCAACCCGCACAGCTATGCCCCCACACCGCCGGACGTCGGCTTCGCGCCGCTCCTGCTGCAGGGCACCGAGTCGGTCGACCGGGCGCGGGCGACCGTCGCCCAGCTGACCGACGAGTACAGAGCGGCGGTCCGCCGCCGCGACGCCAACCAGCTCGTCGAGGTGGTCACCGGCGTCGAGGCGATCCGCCAGCAGCTGCGCACCTTCCAGCTCTCGACCCGCGAGGAGAGCCTGTGGTTCTGCCGGGCCGGGCACGTGGCGATGCCCTCCAGCGACAACGACGAGGAGTTCGCCATGCTCGAGCGCGGCGTCTCCTACCGGGTCGTCTACGAGCAGGCCCTGCTGGAGGAGCCCGGCATGGTCGACGACCTCGCCCGCGGCCTGCGCGCCGGCGAGGTGGCCCGCGCCCACCCGCACCTCCCGGTGCGGATGGCGATCGCCGACCGCAAGCTCGCGCTCTGCCCACTGGTCCCCGGGCAGGACGGCAGCGGCGAGCCCACCGCCGCGCTGGTGCGCGACAGCAACCTGCTCACCGCCCTGATCGCGCTGTTCGACAGCTACTGGGCGGCGTCGTCACCGCTGCACGCGGCCGACACCGGGCCGGGCCAGGTCTCGCTCGGCGAGGTCGCCCCCGGCGGCCACGTCTCCGCCGACGAGCGCGAGCTGCTGTCGCTGCTCGTCGCCGGCGTCAGCGACAAGGCCATCGCGACCCGGCTCGCCGTCAGCAACCGCACGGTCCAGCGCCGGATCAGCGACCTGATGGCCCGCACGAGGACCGAGACCCGCATGCAGCTCGCGTGGCAGGTCGCCGAACGCGGGTGGCTGAGCCCTCAGCCCGCCACCCGGACACCGTAGGCACGCAGCACCGTCTGCTCGACCGCGTTGCCGGCCCGGTCGCGGGCCTCGACCCGCAGTGACGCGTGCCCGGCGTCGCGCGAGTGCCGCACCGGTGCCTGCCAGGTGTTGCCGGGGCCACGCGCCACCGGCAGCCGCTGCCAGGTGTCGCCGTCGTCGTACGACACCCAGGCCTGCACGCTCTGCACCCGGCCCGCACCGGGCGCGCCCGGCGCGACGGTGAAGCCGATGGTCTGCCGGCGACCCGCCACGACCTGGTTGTCGAGGCCGACGGGCACGTCGTAGTCGACGTTCAGCAACGGCAGCGGAGCCGAGCCTCCGCTCGGCCTCGTGGAGTGGAAGGTCCACGTCGTGTCGGTGCGCGTCGAGTACTCCCAGTTGACGTTCGCCGAGCGCTCGACGGTCAGGTCGAGCGTGTACTCCGCCTTGCGCTGCCGCACCGGATAGCTGCCCCACGCCCGGTCGCCGTCGGCGACCAGCCGCCCGTTCTCGTGCAGGAGCATGGTCGACTCCGCGGCGGTCGCGCGGTCGTAGGTCGCGCCGGCGTTGCCGGCCAGCTCGGCGATCTGGAGGTCGAGGACGTCGCCGGTCCGCGTCGCGGTCGAGCCCGTCGGCACGTCCGGGCGGACCACGGAGCGGAACCAGTCGTAGGTCAACCGCGAGCCCAGCCGGTAGGTGCGGATCGGGTGCACGGCGCCGCCGGTGATCGGGTTCATCGTGTCCCAGCTGAACAGGGACAGCACGTGCTGGCGCCACAGCGTGTCGTCGGCGCCGCTCGACACCATCTCGGTGCGCTGCTGTGGCGTGGCCAGCTCGCGCTGCTTCTCGATCACGGTGCTCTGCTGCCAGGGCCGCCAGGCGTAGCGCTGCTCCTTGGCCCAGGGCTCGCCGCCCATCTCGTGGTAGCTCGCGGTGATGGTGGCGCTGTTGCCCGGCGTCACCCGATGCAGCACGCGACGCGGCACGCGGTCCTGCGAGACCTGGACGATGTCGTAGAGGTAGCGGCTGCGCGACGTGCCATCGAGCCGGAGCCGGAGCGGCCCCCTGGCCATC
Organism: uncultured Actinomycetota bacterium; assembly: GCA_963825985.1. Classification (GTDB taxonomy): domain Bacteria; phylum Actinomycetota; class Actinomycetes; order Propionibacteriales; family Nocardioidaceae; genus Nocardioides. The sequence continues at coordinate 28,039 of CAWGVK010000028.1, forward strand.
CGGGCCGCGACCAGGTCGGCCTCGTGGGGGGTCAGCGCGGCGACCGGAAGGGCCAGCCGGGTGCCGCGCCCGGTGTACTTCGTCGGCCACTGCTGCCCCTCCGGCGGCGCGATCAGCAGCATCGCCGCGCCGGCGGCCACCGCCGCGTCGACGTCCTCGGCTCCCTTGCCGGGCGGCGTGACCAGCGCGATCTTGCCCTCCACGTCGACGTCGGCGTAGTCCTCCGGCGTGCCCGCGCCGGCCGCGACGACGTCCCACTGCCGGCGGCCGTCGAACGCTGGGGAGTACCGCTCGTAGTGCGGCATCAGCTGCAGCTGCGAGCCGCCGCCCACTGAGCGGGCGGTCAGCAGCGGCTCGGTCAGCTGCCAGCGGGAGGTGAACTCGAACTCGCCCTCCTCGGCGGCGTCGGTCGGCGTCACCCACATCGACCGGGTGGTGGCGAACTTCTGCACCGTGTGCGAGAGCGAGCGGACACCGATCGTGCGCCGCACGGTGTACCCCAGATCATGGGTGAGCTCGGCGGGCTGCGGGGTCTCGATCTCCACCCGGACCGCCTTGCGGGCGTCGAGGGTGAGAGTCATGTCCTGGGTGACGTGGACGTCGGGGTCGGTGATCGCGATGACGGCGTCCTCGTCGCGATACCTGAGGCTCATGTTCGCGGTCAGGAAGTAGTCGCCCTCGCCGAGCTCGACCGTGACCGGCTCGCCCTTCCAGACGTCGACGACGGTGTCGAAACGCGGGTCCTCGCCCTTGAGGACCACGGGGGTCGCGGCCTGGAACCCACCGTCGAGGCCGACCGGTCGGATGGTCACCTCGTGGACCGGCGGCTGGACGACGGCGCCGAGGGTCGTGTGCACGACGACATCGCCGGCGCGCGCCACCAGCTGGCCGGCGTACTGGCCCTTCGCGAGCCGCGTCGGGTCGAGCACGAGGTCGGCGCCGGCGGTGCCGCCGGCGGGCACGGTCACCGCGTCGACGGACGTCGTCAGGGCGCCGTCGGCCGGCGCGTCGCCGTGGGTGTCGGTCACGTCGAGCTCGAGCGAGAGTGCGACGTCCTGGTCGGTGGTGTTGGTCCAGGTGACCCGCTGGGTCACCGGCTCGTCGTCGTCGACGGTGAAGCTGCCCAGGTCGATCGTGCCGGAGGCGTAGACCTGCTGGGTCACCGCGCGCTCCACGTCGACCCGGCCGCCGCCCTGCTCCTGCTCGGTGAGGTCACCGGGGAGGGCCGTGCTGACCAGGCCGTCCTTGAGCTGCGCGCCGGTCCATTCGGGGTGCTGCTGGGCGAGGATCGCGGCCGCGCCCGCGACGTGCGGTGCGGCCATCGAGGTGCCGCTCGCGGCGGTGTAGAGGTCGTCGACGGGCGTGCCCATCGTCGTACCGGATGCCCGGGCCGCGACGATGTCGACGCCCGGCGCGGTGAGGTCGGGCTTGATGGCGAGGTCGCCGATCCGCGGGCCGCGGCTGGAGAAGTCGGCCAGGGCCTCGTCGCGGTCGACCGCGCCGACGGTCAGCGCGCTGTCGGCGGCGCCGGGTGAGCCGATCGTGTACGCGCCCGGGCCGTCGTTGCCGGCCGAGACCACGAACAGGGTGCCGCTGGAGTCGCTCAGCTCGTCGACCGCCGTGCTGAGCGGGTCGGTGCCGTCGGTGGGCCCGCCGCCCAGACTCATGTTCACCACGTCGGCGTCGGCTCCGACGGCCCACTCCATGGCCTCGATGATGTCGGAGGTCCAGCCCGTGCCGTCGTCGCCGAGCACCTTGCCCGACAGCACCTCGGCGCCCGGCGCCACCCCGCTGCGGCGTGGCTCGGAGCCGTCGCCCGAGCCGGCGATCGTCGCCGCCACGTGGGTGCCGTGGCCGAAGGCGTCGTCGACCGAGTCGCTCTCGGAGAAGTTCTGCTCCGCGGTCACCTGGCCGGCGAGGTCGGGGTGGTCGGCGTCGACTCCGGTGTCGAGGACGGCGACGGTCACTCCCGCGCCGTCGAAGCCCGCCTCCCAGGCGGCCGGGGCACCGATCTGCGGCACGCTTCGGTCGAGGTCGGCCTCGACGCGGTGGTCGAGCCACAGCTTGGTGATGCCGGGCGCCAGCCGGGCCCGGGTCGGCGGTGAGGTCGGCCCAGAACGCCGACGCGTCGTCCTTGGCGACGTCCAGCGCGCGGGCCTCGATGCTCGCGAGGCTCGCACCCGGCTCGGCGCCGTCCAGAGCGCCGGCCGCACGCAGGTCGCCCGAGGTGCTGGCGATCAGCGGCACCGTGTCGAGGCTGTCGTCGTCGTACCCGTCGGCGAGCAGCAGGTCGACGTTGAACAGGTCGTCGTCGATCCGGTCGGCGGCCAGGTAGGGGAAGACGTCGACGGGGTAGACGTGCGACTCGCCGTCGACCTCGAGCTCGTGCACCGTGATGTCCTCGCGCCCGGGGCCGGGCACGAACTCGATGGAGCGGTGGCCGCCCGTCTCGTCGCGCACGTCGAGCCGGTCGCCGGTGACCAGGGTGACCGAGCGGAGCCGGCCGTCGTCGTCGGGCGTGGACGCCGTCGCCGGCCCCGGGTCGCCGGGGTCGCCGGGATCGCCGGAGGCGGAGCCGGGGGCGACCGCCAGCAGGCCGGAGACGACGAGGCCGGCGATGATCAGGGGTGAGCGGCGTGACAGCGCGTGGCGCATCGGGGGGTCCTTCGGGGAGGGGGCGTGCGTCGAACCCTTCCTCGCGCGGCCCGCCGTGTCACCGGGTCGGCGCTGCCGCAGTTGTGCCATGTCGCAACAACGACAGGCGTCGCCGCCGACGCTGGGCAAAGGCCGGCACGACATGGCAGGGTCTCGCGAGTGAGCAGCCGGCCCGCCGCGACGCCCTACCTCGACGACCTCGTCCGGCTGCGCCGCGTCCGCGACCGGATCGACCGGGAGTACGCGCAGCCGCTGGACGTCGAGGCGCTGGCCCGCGGCGTGCACATGTCGGCCGGTCACCTCAGCCGCCAGTTCCGACTGGCGTTCGGCGAGCCGCCGTACACCTACCTGATGACCCGACGCATCGAGCGGGCGATGACGCTGCTGCGGCGAGGCGACCTCAGCGTGACCGACGTCTGCTTCGCGGTCGGCTGCTCCTCGCTGGGCACGTTCAGCACCCGCTTCACCGAGCTGGTCGGGATGTCACCGAGCACCTACCGACGCGAGGCGGCGGACGAGATGGCGGGTGTGCCCTCGTGCGAGGCCAAGAAGGTCACCAGACCGATCAGGAATCGAGAAGCACGGCCCACGTCGCGCACCTAGCGTGCTCGTCATGGACATCAGCATTCACACCACCTTCCTGCCGCAGGACGACCCCGAGCAGGCCATCGCCTTCTACCGCGACACCCTCGGCTTCGAGCTCCGCAACGACGTCGGCTACAACGGCCAGCACTGGTTGACCGTCGGGCCCGCCGGCCAGCCCGACGTCAACGTCGTGCTCTACCCGCCGGGCTCCGACCCGGGGATCACCGACGACGAGCGCCGCACCATCACCGAGATGATGGCCAAGGGCACCTACGCCAGCATCATGCTGGCCACCAAGGACCTCGACGCCACGTTCGAGCACCTGCAGGCCAGCAACGTCGACATCGTCCAGGAGCCGATCGAGCAGGACTGGGGCATGCGCGACTGCGCCGTGCGTGACCCCGCCGGCAACATGGTGCGCATCCAGGAGCTGTCATGAGCGCCATCGAGTCGGTCACGCTCGAGTCGCCCGACGCCGCGGCGGCCGAGGCCTTCCTCGGCACCGCCTTCGGCCTGATCGAGCGGGTGGCCGTCCGCCCCTCGGAGGCGCCGACGACCGGCTTCCGCGCGTTCACCATGTCGCTCGTGGTCTCGCAGCCGAGCACCGTCGACAGCCTCGTCGGCACCGCGCTCGAGGCGGGTGCCACGGTCCTCAAGCCGGTCGCCAAGGGCTTCTGGGGCTACGGCGGCGTCGTGCAGGCCCCGGACGGCGCGATCTGGAAGGTCGCGACGTCGTCGAAGAAGGAGACCGGCCACGCCACGCGGCAGGTCGACGACGTCGTGCTGCTGCTCGGTGTCGCGGACGTCAAGGCGAGCAAGCGCTTCTACGTCGACCACGGCCTGGCGGTGGCGCGCAGCTTCGGGAGCAAGTACGTCGAGTTCGAGAGCCCCGAGTCCCACCTCAAGCTCGGCCTCTACGGACGCCGTGCCCTCGCCAAGGACGCCGGCGTGCCCACGGAAGGCACCGGGTCGCACCGGATCGTCATCGGCAGCTCGGCCGAGCCCTTCGTCGATCCCGACGGGTTCGCGTGGGAGACCGTGTCCACCCGTGCTCGCCCTGGACTTGATGTCAAGTGAACTTGAGGTTCTAACGTCGGCTGCATGACGACGTCGACGACCGAGGACCAGCCGCGCACCGCCAGGTCGGCGCGGCCCGAAGCCGCTCCAGGTGGCTGGGGCGACCTGTTCTCCTACGGAGGTCCCATCGCAGTGATGGCGGGTGGTGTGCTCCTGCACGCGCTGAACCTCTACCTCACCGCCAGCCTGCTTCCCTCGGTCGTCGACGACATCGGAGGCCGCAGCTTCTACGCCTGGACCACCACCGCCTTCCTGGTGCTCTCGGTGATCGGCGCCATGGTCGTGAGCCAGCTGTTGGCGCGGCTCGGCACGGTGCCCGCCTACCTGGTGGGCTTCGGCGCCTTCGCGGTCGGGTCGGTCATCAGCGCGGCCGCACCGACGATGGCGATCCTTCTGGTCGGGCGGGGAGTCCAGGGCCTCGGCGGCGGGCTGCTCGGCGGGCTGGCCTTCGCGATCATGCGCTCGGTGCTGCCGCAGCGGCTCTGGACCCGCGCGCTGGGCCTGCTGTCGGGCATGTACGCCGTGGGCACGCTGATCGGGCCGTCGGTCGGTGGCGGCTTCGCGCAGGTCGGCGCCTGGCGCCTGGCGTTCGTCGTGATCGCCGGGGTGGCCGTGGTGCTGGCACTGGTCGCCGTCCGCACGTTCTCGGGGCGACCTCGTGGCGGGAAGGTCGAGCGGGTCCCGCTGGTGTCGGTGGCCCTGCTCACCGCTGCGACCGGCGCCCTGAGCGTGGCCAGCATCGTCGAGGGCGCCGTGGCCGTGGCCCTGCTGCTCGTGCTGGCCGGGCTGGTCGTGGTCGGGTTCGTGGCCTGGGAGAAGCAGGCCGCCACCACCGTGCTGCCGCGCGCGACCTACGAGCGCGGCTCGGCGCTGCCCTGGTACTACCTGACGATGGCCGTCCTGGCCGCCTCGGTCGCGACCGAGGCCTTCACGCCGCTCCTCGGCCAGGAGATCGGTGGGCTGGCGCCGTTCGCGGCCGGCTTCCTCGGCGCGGGGGTGTCCGTGGGCTGGTCGGCCACGAACCTGTTCGTGGCGAGCGTGACCCGGGAGCGCACCCAGACGCTGTTGATCGTGGCCGGCCCGGTGCTGGTGCTCGTCGGCCTGCTGGGTGGGGGTCTGGTGGCGCCGCACGCGACGGGAGTCGCGACGATCGGCGTCTGGGCCGTGCTGCTGGTCGTCGTCGGTGCCGGGATCGGCGTCGCCATCCCGCAGCTCGCGGTGCGCACGATGTCGTACGGCGACGACCCCGACGAGGGTGACAAGGCGGCCGCCTCGATCAACACCACCGAGATGGTGGCGATGTCGATGGGCTCGGCGGTCGGCGGGGTGCTGCTCAACCTGGGGATGCCGTCGGTGCCCGACGCCGCCCGCAACCTGCACCTGGGCCTGGCCGTCCTCGCGGTCGTCGGCGTGCTCACCGCGATCCGGGCCGTGCGCGCGTCAGTGGTCGTGACCGGCGGGCGGTGACCCGGCGTCCTCGCCGGGCTCGACCACCACGAACTGGCCCATCATCCCCTGGTCCTCGTGCCGCAGCAGGTGGCAGTGGAACATGTAGGGCAGGTCGGGGTCGGTGTAGTCGCTGAACCGCATCAGCAGCGAGACCTCGGTGTCGCCGGCCAGGAACACGGTGTCCTTCCAGCCCGTCAGCTGCGGCGGCGGTGGCTCGCCGTCGATGCTCTCGCACCCGGAACTGGACGTCGTGCACGTGGAAGTTGTGCGGGCCGCCCTGCGCGTTGTGCACGACCCAGCGCTCGACGGTGTCGACGGTGACCGTCTCGTCGATCCGCTCCAGGTCCATGTCCTCGCCGTTGATGCTCGTCGCCGCTCAGCTCGAAGCTCGCGCGTGGTCGTCACGTCGCCGGCGGCCAGGTCGGGCGGGTCCGCCAGGGCGTCGGGCACCTCGGGGGACGGCGTGAGCGTGTCGGCGGCCCGCAGCTGGAGGACGTCGAACCGGTCGTCGCCACCCTGGAACCGGCCGCCGCCGCGCTGTCCGGTCTGCTCGCTGCGCAGGACGACGTCCTCGCCCGGCGTCATCGTGACCACCACCTCGGCCCGCTCGCCCGGCGAGAGCCAGAGCGCGTCGATCGGCGCCGGGGCGCGGCGAGCAGCCCGCCGTCGGTGGCGACGACGTCGAAGTCGCGGTCGTCGGCGAAGCCGAAGCGGTAGCTGCGGCGTTGGAGGCGTTGAGCAGCCGCAGCCGCACCCGTTCGGTGGTGACGTCGAGGTAGGGCCCCGGCGTCCCGTTGACCAGGATCGTGTCGCCCAGGATGCCGGTGCCCGAGAACAAGGACGCCGTCTCGTCGAGGTCGGCGCCGTCGAACTCCTTGTCCTGCACGATCACCGGCACGTCGTCGACGCCGTACTCGTGCGGCAGCCGGCGCTGCACGGCGGTCGCGGCGGGGTCGTCCAGGATGAACATGCCGGCCAGCCCGCGGTAGACGTGCTCGGCGGTCTCACCGTGCGGGTGCGGGTGGTACCAGAGGGTGGCCGCGGGCTGGTCGATCTCCCACGTCGGCCGCCAGGTCTCGCCCGGCGCGATCGGCTGGTGCGGGCCGCCGTCCATCGCCGCCGGCAGGTGCATGCCGTGCCAGTGCACGGTCGTGGTCTCGTCGAGGGAGTTGTGGACGTCGACCGCGACCTCCTCGCCGCGGGTGGCGCGCAGGGTCGGCCCGAGGTAGGAGCCGTTGAACCCCCACGTCGGCGTCGGGTCGTCGCGGCCGAGGTCGGTCTCGCCCTCCTGCATGTCGAGGTCGAAGACCCGGACGCCGTCGACCATCCGCGACTCGGCCAGCGGCGGGATCGCCAGCGGCCGGTCGAAGTCGACCTTGCCGACCGTGTCCTCCTTGGCGGTGACGAACGAGACCGCGACCCACGTCGCGAGCGCGCCGACGCCGACCACGACGAGGGCGACCAGCCCGAGCAGCACCCGCAGCCAGGGCCGCCTCACTCGACCCGCACCGTCGGCAGGGCGCGGGCCAGCCACCGCGGCGACCACCACGCCCGGCGTCCGAGCAGGCTCATCACCGCCGGCACCACCAGGCACCGGATCACCAGCGCGTCGAGCAGGACGGCGGTGCCGAGCCCGAGCCCGAACTGCTGCAGCATCCGGTCGGCCGAGAACACGAAGGCGCCGAAGACCACGATCATGATCGCGGCCGCCGCCGTGATCACCCCGCCGGTCCGGGCCAGTCCCTCGCGGACCGCGGCGACGGCGTCGCCCGAGCGCCGCCACTCCTCGTGCATCCGGCTCACGAGGAACACCTCGTAGTCCATCGACAGCCCGAACACGATCGCGAAGATCATCACCGGCACGAACGCCTCCACCGGGCCCGGCTGCGCGCCGAACCAGCCCTGGTCGAAGACCAGCGTGATCACACCCAGCGAGGCCCCGATCGACAGCAGGTTGAGGCACGCCGCCTTGAGCGCGATCGGCACCGACCCGAACACCAGCAGGAGCAGCAGCGCCGACAGCCCCACCACCACGCCGACGAACAGCGGGAACCGCTCGGCGACCGCGTCGGCGAAGTCGACGGTGGCGGCGGTCGCGCCGCCGACGACCACGCCGTCGGGCACGTCGTCGCGGAGCCGCTCGACGAGTGCCGAGGTCGCCTCGTCCTGCGGCGAGGTGGTCGGGAACACCAGGCTGGTGAAGATCGCGCCGTCGGGAGAGGCCTGCGGCGGGGTCGCGAACGTGGTGCCGTCGGCTCCGTCGAGCACGTCGTACGTCGCCCCGGCGGCCGCGCGGTCACCCTCGGTGACCACCACCAGCGGCCCGTTGGCGCCGGGGCCGAAGGCGTCGCTGATCAGGTCGTAGGCCTGGCGGCTGGTGGTGGTGGGGTGGTCGTTGCCGGCGTCGGCCAGCCCGAGGTGCATGCCGAACGCCGGCGCGCACAGGGCACCGAGGGCCGCGACCGCGACCAGGAGCGCGGGCAGCGGACGCCGGTGCACGGCGTCGGCCCAGGCCCGCCAGCGGCGTCCCGGCTCGCGACCGCGGGCGGCCTGCTTCGCGCCGCGCCGCCGCACGCTGCGCTCGAGGCGGCGCCCGAAGATGGTGACCAGCGAGGGCAGCAGGGTCAGCGAGGCCAGCATCGTCATCAGCACCGTGAGCGTGACCGCCAGCGCGACCCCCTCGAGCGAGCCGAGCCCGAGCGTGTAGAGCCCGAGCAGCGCGATCACCACCGTGGCGCCGGCGAAGAGCACCGACCGCCCGGCCGTGTCGAGCGCCGTGTCGGCCGCCTGTTCGCGGGTCGCGCCGCCGAGCAGCTCGGAGCGGAAGCGCGCGAAGACCAGGAGCGCGTAGTCGATGCCGACGCCGAGCCCGACCAGGATCAGCACCGGCGGCGTGTAGTCGGGCACCGTCGTCAGGTGCGAGGCCAGCGCGACCACGCCGACCGTCGTGCCCACCGCGAAGACGGCGGCGATGATGGGCAGCGAGGCCGCGAGCAGGGAGCCGAACAGGAACAGCAGGATCACCAGCGCAGCAAGGACTCCCGCACCCTCGGCCCCGCCGCCCGCCTCGCTCTCCTCGACCTCGCGGACGGCGTCGCCGGTCAGCTCGACGCGCAGGTCGGCGGAGTCGTACGACGTCGCGGTGTCGATGATCGCGATCTTCGAGCCGGTCGGCACCTCGCCGGCCTGGTCGTCGAGCACGACGGTCGCCAGCCCGAGCGTGCCGTCGTCGGAGACCGAGCCCGCCTCCACGTCGGGCCGCTGGACGGCGGCGACGTGGTCGAGCCCCCCGAGGTCGTCCACCAGCTCGTCGACCTGGGCGGTGACGCCGTCGAGCCCGCCGGTCGCCTGGACGACGACGGTGATGCTGTCGCCCTGCTGGGCGGGTGCGTGCTCGGCGTAGAGGTCGACCAGCTGCTGCGACTGGGTGCCCGGGAGGCTGAAGTCGTTGCGGTAGTCGTCGCCCGCCGCAGCGGCGCCGGCGGTGACCGCGCCGAGCACGAGGAGCCAGCCGATGATCGCCGTCCAGTGGTGGCGGCGCGACCAGGCGCCGAGCCGGGTGAAACGGGTCCGGCGGACCGGGGCGGGGGAGTGGGTCGTCGTCATGGAGTCCTCGCGATGTGTAGACAGGCAACGCAATAGACCGTAGACGAACTACGTGTAGGCTGTCTACATGAAGGCCGATGCGCTCCGCGGACACCTCGACGCGATGATCCTGGCCACGCTCGAGCCCGGGCCGCTGCACGGCTACGCGATCATCGAGTCGCTCGGCCTGCGCAGCGGCGGCGCGCTCGACCTGCCCACCGGCACCGTCTACCCGGCGCTGCGCCGGCTCGAGGCCGCGGGCTACCTCGACAGCAGCTGGTCGACCGAGACCGGGCGCAAGCGGCGCACCTACACGCTCTCGAAGGCGGGCACGGAGGTGCTCGCCGCCAAGCGGGCCGAGTTCACGGCGTTCGCCGACGTCGTCGCGAGCGTGCTCCGACCGGCGAGATGATCTCCGGGTCATCCCCGATGCGCGTCGCCGTCTCATCGCCCACCATGGACGACGTGCCCGCCGCCGCCCAGGTCACCTACCTCTCGCTGCTCGACGCCGCCCTGGTCGGCCCGCGCCGCGCCCGTCGCAGCCTCCTGCGTGAGGCCGCCGACCACCTCGAGGACGCCACCGACGCGCTCGTCGAGGCCGGGCTCGAGCCCGACGACGCCGCCCGGCGCGCGGTGCGCGACTTCGGCGACGTCGACGAGGTGGCGCCGGCGTTCCAGGAGACCCTGGCCGTCGCGTCCTCCCGGCGCACCGCCGTCCTGCTCCTGGTGGCGCTCGGCTGCCAGCCCTTCCTGTGGGACAACGGGCTCAGCCTCTCGAGCAGCAATCACCTCGACGGCCCCGACACCTGGCCCTTCGCCGCCCTCGACCTGGCCATCGAGCTCACCGGCGGCGTCCTGCTCGCCGGAGCGGTGCTGGCGATCGCGCTCACCGGCGTCGGCCGCCGGTGGGTGCGCCACGAGCGGGTGGTGGCGCGGCTGACCGCCGGTCTCGGGCTGGGCGCGGCCGTGGCAATCTCCGGCCTGTGCGTCACGATGACCGCTGTGAGCGGTGCCCCACCGGCGTTCTGGTGCCTGCTCACCGTGCTGCTGCTCGCGCCGATGACGACGGTCGCGGCGTCGGCACGCCGCACGTGGGCCGCCGCCTGACCACTACGTTGGCCGGGTGAGCGCGCCCGACGACGTGAGGTCAGCCGTCGACGCCGCGTTGGCGGGCGCCGGCAGGCGTCGCCGCGAGACGTTCGGCCTGCGCCTCGACCGGTGGTGGCCCGACCTCCTGTCGGCGGTCGCCGAGCTGTACCCCGACCCGGAGCGGGTCGCCACCCGGCTGGTCGAGGTCGCCGCCCGCGGGTACGCCGACCGCCCCCGCGACCTGCGCCGGCTCGACGAGCGGCGGCTGCTGCGGCCGGACTGGATCCAGCAGCCCGGCATGCTCGGGTACGCCTGCTACACCGAGCGGTTCACCGACGGCGGTGGCCTGGCCGACGTCGCGCGGCGGCTCGACCACCTGAGCGACCTCGGCGTCACCTACCTGCACCTGATGCCGCTGCTGATGCCGCGTGAGGGCGACAACGACGGTGGGTACGCCGTGGCCGACTACCGCGCGGTGCGCCCCGACCTCGGCACGGTCGACGACCTGCGCGACCTGGCCACCACCCTGCGCGAGCGGGGGATCAGCCTCGTCGTCGACCTCGTGCTCAACCACGTCGCCCGCGAGCACGCCTGGGCCGTGGCCGCCCGCGCCGGCGACCCGGCGTACCGCGACTACTTCCACGTCTTTCCCGACCGCGCGGAGCCCGACGCGTACGAGCGCACCCTGCCCGAGGTCTTCCCGGCGTTCGCGCCCGGCAGCTTCACCCACGACGCCGAGCTCGACGCCTGGGTGTGGACGACGTTCAACGAGTGGCAGTGGGACCTCAACTGGGCCAACCCGGCCGTGCTCGTCGAGTTCGCCGACATCGTGGTCGGCCTCGCCAACCTGGGCGTCGAGGTGCTGCGGCTCGACGCGATCGCGTTCCTGTGGAAGCGGCTGGGCACCGACTGCCAGAACCAGCCCGAGGTGCACGCGCTCACCCAGGCGCTGCGCACGGTGGCGCGGATGGCGGCTCCGGCCACGCTGTTCAAGGCCGAGGCCATCGTCGGCCCGCGCGACCTGCTGCCCTACCTCGGGGTCGGCGCCCACGCCGGCAGGGTCAGCGACCTCGCCTACCACAACAGCCTGATGGTGCAGGTGTGGTCGATGCTCGCGACCGGCGACACCGTGCTCGCCCGGCACGCCCTGGCCGCGCTGCCGCCGACCCCGCCCAGCGGCACCTGGGTGACCTACGTGCGCTGCCACGACGACATCGGCTGGGCGATCGACGACGGCGACGCCGCCGCCGTCGGCCTCACCGGTGCCGGCCACCGGCAGTTCCTGGCCGACTGGTACGCCGGCGACTTCGCGGGCTCGTGGGCCGAGGGGCTGGTCTTCCAGCACAACCCCGAGACCGGCGACCGCCGGATCAGCGGGACGACGGCCGCGCTGGCCGGCCTCGGCGCCCACCGGCGCGACCCCGACGGCGGCTTCGCCCGGACCTTCCTGGCGCACGCGATCGCACTCGGCTGGGGCGGCGTCCCGGTGATCTGGAGCGGCGACGAGCTGGGCCTGCCCAACGACCCCGGCTGGGCCGCCGAGCCCGGCCACGACGACGACAACCGCTGGGCGCACCGGCCCCGGGTCACCGACGCCGACGTCGCCCGCCGCCACGACGCCGGTGCCGACGAGGGCCGGGTGTTCTCCGGCCTCGCCCACCTCGCCCGGGTCCGCGCTGGGCTGCCCCAGCTGCACGCCTCGGCTCCGGTCGAGGTGCTCACCGACACCGACGACGGCATCCTGGCCGTCGTCCGGCGCCACCCCAGCGGGGTGCTGGTCGGCCTCTACAACGTGACCGCCGCGCCCCGCCCGTTCCCGGTCGCCCGCCTCCACGCCCTCGGCCTCGCAGCCCCGCGCGACGCGCTCGCCGACCACCCGGTGACCACCGGCGGCGACGGACTCGCCTGGCTGCCCCCGTACGCCGCCTGGTGGGTCGTCGAGGCCTGACTCAGCCTGCCGACGCGGCTTGTGCCACGGCCACGCACCACCGGCCGGCACGGTCGGCGGCGGCGTCGCGCTCCATGACACCCGCCACGGAGCACGCCAGCCAGGCGTCGCCGAACAGCCCGCGGTACGACGCCTCCAGCCCCGGCTCGGCCTCGCACACCAGGCCCACCGAGGGGCTGCCGTACTCCTGCGCGCCGGGGGCGGCGCGGCACCCGTCGGTCCTGCCGGCCGCGTCGACCAGGGCGCCGGCCTCGCGCGACGTCACCGGGGGCGCGAACAGCCACGCGCGCACCGTCGTCGCGCCCGACGACCACTCGCAGCCGTACTCGTGCGCCACGTCGCGCACCCCACGGGTCAACCGGGCCGGCTGCCCGTCGTCGTACGTCGTCTCCTCGGACGGGGCCGCGCCGAGCGCCCGCTCGACCGCCTCCGGAGGCACCGCGTCGCAGAACGCCGCCCGCTCGATCGCCACGGTGCTCGTGTCGTAGTCGGTCAGCGGGATGCTCGGCACCGTGGGCGCCGCGGCCGGAGGAGCGGCCGGCTGGTCGCTCTCGTCGTCACCGACGCCGAGGCCGACCCCGAGAGTCACGACCGCGCCGGTCGCCACGAGGGCGGCGGCGAGGGTCCAGAGGCGACGCGACACCCCGCCACGATACGGAGGGAGGTTCACGGGCTGTCTGGCCCGGTCGCGTACCGTCGGGTCGGTGATCCGCTTCGAGAAGGTGACCAAGTCCTACCCGGGGCCGGGCAAACCGGCCCTCGACCAGGTGACGGTCAACGTCGACAAGGGGGAGTTCGTGTTCCTGGTCGGCGCGTCCGGTTCGGGCAAGTCGACCGCCCTGCGCCTGGTGCTCCGCGAGATGCGCCCCACCACGGGCCGCGTCTACGTCGCCGGCAAGGAGATCAACCGACTCGCCACCTGGAAGGTGCCGCGGCTGCGCCGCCAGATCGGCACCGTGTTCCAGGACTTCCGCCTCCTCCAGAACAAGAACGTCACCGAGAACGTCGCCTTCGCCCTGCAGGTCATCGGCAAGTCGACCCGCGAGATCCGCCGCACCGTCCCCGAGACGCTCGAGCTGGTGGGCCTGGCCGACAAGGGCGGCCGGATGCCCGACGAGCTGTCGGGCGGCGAGCAGCAGCGCGTCGCCATCGCCCGCGCGATGGTCAACGACCCGATGATCCTGATCGCCGACGAGCCCACCGGCAACCTCGACCCCACCACCTCCGGCGGCATCATGAAGCTGCTCGACCGGATCAACCAGACCGGCACCACGGTGCTGATGGCCACCCACGACCAGAGCGTCGTCGACCAGATGCGCAAGCGGGTGGTCGAGCTCGAGCACGGCACCGTCATCCGCGACGAGGCCACCGGCGTGTACGGCCTCCAGAGCTAACTGCCCGTACGGCGTTCCCCCGCCGTCGTCCCTCACCTCCGACTTCCCAGGAGCCAGACCGTTCTATGCAGCTGCGCCATGTGAGCACCAACCTGCGCCAGGGCCTGCGTCGCAACCTGTCGATGCACGTCGCCGTCGTCCTCACCCTCTTCGTCTCGCTCAGCCTCGCCGGCATCGGCCTGATGCTGAGCAAGCAGGCCGACCTGACCGCGGAGGTGCTCGGCAACGAGCTGCAGATCCAGGTCTACCTCTGCGTCCCCGAGGAGTCCGCGTTCCCCCAGTGCGCCGGTGAGGTCACCGCCGCGCAGGAGGAGGCCGTCGTCGACGCGATCGAGGAGAGCCCCGAGGTCAAGGACTACGAGCTGGTGTCGAAGGAGGAGGCCTTCGACAACGTCAAGGAGCTGATCGGCTCCGAGCAGTTCGAGGGTCCCGACCCGATCATCACCGCCGAGGACCTGCCCAAGTCGTACCGGATCACGCTCGAGGACCCCGACGAGTACCGCGGCATCGTCAGCGCCGTGCAGGACCTCGACGGCGTCCGCAACATCCAGACCGCGCGCGACCTGGTCGGCGGCGTCTTCACCGCCATCGACGTCCTGCGGTACGCCGCCTGGGGTGCCGCCGCGGTGCTGGTGCTGTCGGCGGTGATGATGGTGGCCAACACGATCCGCCTCGCCGCCCTGGCCCGGCGCAAGGAGATCGAGATCATGCGCCTGGTGGGCGCCTCACGGATCTTCATCGCCCTGCCGTTCCTCCTGGAGGCGCTCGTCACGGCCCTGTTCGGGGTGCTGCTCGCGGGCGGCGCCCTGGCGGCGTTCACGAAGTGGGCCATCGTCGACGGGCTCGACGACCTCGTCGACGCGCTGCCGTTCATCGGCTGGCCGGAGTACGCCGAGACGCTGGTCGTGATCGCGATCGCCGGACCGGTGCTCACCGTCATCCCGACACTCCTGCTGACCCGCAAATACCTCAGATTCTGACCCCGGTCACCTACGGTCGAGACGTTCACTTCCCCGAACGAACGGCAGTTCTGTGCGCTCCTTCCCCAGCGCAGCTCGACAGCGCGTCGCCGCCTCCGTGGTCGGCCTCGTCTCGCTGGCGACGCTCGCAGTCCCACTCGCCCACGCCGCCGACGACGACGACCTCAAGAAGAAGCAGCGCGAGGTCGAGGGTCGCATCGACGACGCTTCCGCCGATCTCGACGAGGCCAGCCGTCAGGCGTCCCGAGCCAGCCGGGCGCTCGAGCAGGCCCAGGCCGAGCTGGGTGCCGCCCGCACCCAGCTGCAGGGCGTCCGCACCCGCCTGCAGGCGGCCCGCGAGCGCGATGCCCAGCTGAAGCTCGAGCTCGCCCAGGCCGAGGCCGACCTCGCCCAGGCGACCGCCGACCTGGCCGCCGGCCGGCAGGCCGTCGAGGACCAGCGTGCCGTGGTGCGCGCCGGCGTCCTCAACACCTACACGCAGGGCGACCCCGACCTGCGCGCCATGGGCTCGTTCTTCGACAACGCCTCGCTCGACGACATCAGCGACCAGCAGCTCGCCGACGAAGTGATCGTCGGCAAGCAGACCAACGCCTTCGACGAGCTCGCCGAGATCGAGGAGCAGCTGGTCGACGAGCGGGCCGAGGTCGAGCGCACCGCCGAGGCGGTGGAGGCCAAGCGGATCGAGGCGGCCGACCATCTCGAGTCCATGCGCACGCTGTACGGCGAGGCCGCCGCGGCCAAGGAGCGCGTCGAGGGTCTCGTCGCCGGCGCGCGGACGGCCCGCCAGAACGCAGTCGTCGCCCGGGCCCGTGACCGGCAGATCCTCGAGAACCTCAAGGACCGCGAGGCCGACATCAAGGAGAAGCTGCTCGCGCTGGCTCGCAAGAGCCGCGGGAAGGCCGGCTACTCGGGCAAGTCCGACGGCTACCTGTCGTACCCCACGAACGGCTCGGTCACCTCGCCGTACGGCTACCGCACGCACCCGATCTACGGCTACTACAGCCTCCACAACGGCACCGACTTCGGTGTCGCGTGCGGCCAGAGTCTCTACGCCTCGGCGAGCGGCACCGTCATCGACACCTACTACGACTCCGTCTACGGCAACCGGGTGTTCCTCGCCATCGGCAACGTCAACGGCAAGAACCTGGTGCTGATCTACAACCACCTCACCTCCGACAACGTCAGCGAGGGCCAGCGCGTCGGGCGCGGCGACGTGGTCGGCTTCGCCGGCTCCACCGGCTGGTCGACCGGCTGCCACCTGCACTTCACGGTGATGGCCAACGGCACCGCCGTCGACCCGATGAACTACCTCTGACCCTCGACCCTTCGGAGGTCGAGGAGGTTCCGCTGAGAACCGTCACGAGACCTCAGGCGCCCTCGCAGGTCGAGGAGGTTCCGCTGGGAACCGTCACGAGACCTCAGGCGCCCTCGCAGGTCGAGGAGGTTCCGCTAGGAACCGTCACGAGACCACCCCGAGCAGCGAAGGGGTCTCGTGACGGTCGCAGAGCGACCTCCTCGACCAGCGAGTGGTGACGGTGGCTGAGCGACCTCCTCGACCGTCGGACCTCGGTGGTCGAGGAGGTTCCGCTAGGAACCGTCACGAGACCTGGCTCGGTGGTGGGTCTCGTGACGGTCGCAGAGCGACCTCCTCGACCGGCGAGTGGTGACGGTCGCTGAGCGACCTCCTCGACCGTCGGCGACTTCGCAGGTCGAGGAGGTTCCGCTAGGAACCGTCACGAGACCACCCCGAGCAGCGAGGGGTCTCGTGACGGTCGCAGAGCGACCTCCTCGACCGGCGAGTGGTGACGGTGGCGGAGCGACCTCCTCGACCGTCGGACTTCGGTGGTCGAGGAGGTTCCGCTGGGAACCGTCACGAGACCTCAGGCGCCCTCGCAGGTCGAGGAGGTTCCGCTAGGAACCGTCACGAGACCACCCCGAGCAGCGAAGGGGTCTCGTGACGGTCGCAGAGCGACCTCCTCGACCAGCGAGTGGTGACGGTGGCAGAGCGACCTCCTCGACCAGCGAGGGTCGAAACCGCCTCGCAGGTCGCTGGGTCGGGCTGGGACACTGGGGTCATGGCCAAGGAGCAGGGGCGCAAGCTGATCGCGCAGAACAAGAAGGCGCGACACGACTACGCCATCGACGACGTCTTCGAGGCCGGCCTGGTGCTGATGGGCACCGAGGTGAAGTCGCTGCGGCAGGGTCGGGCCTCGCTGATCGACGGGTTCGTCGACATCGACGGTGGCGAGGCCTGGCTGCACGGCGTCCACATCCCCGAGTACACGCAGGGCACGTGGACCAACCACGCGGCCCGGCGCAAGCGCAAGCTGCTCCTCAACCGGGTCGAGATCGACAAGATCGAGCGCCGCGTCAACGAGAAGGGCCTCACCGTCATCCCGCTGTCGCTGTACTTCGTCGACGGCCGGGCCAAGGTCGAGATCGCGCTGGCCAAGGGCAAGAAGTCGTGGGACAAGCGACACTCGCTGGCCGAGCGCCAGGCCAACCGCGAGGTCGAGCAGGCCGTCGGACGCCGGCTCAAGGGCATGAGTGACTGAACCCGTCGAGCAGACGCGCGCGTTCTGGCAGGGCCTCGGGCTGCCGGGGCTGTTCGACGCCCACGCCCACTTCCTGCCGCCCGGCATCGAGCGGGCCGTGTGGTCGGTCTTCGACGAGGCGGGCCCGCTGATCGGGCGGCCTTGGCCGATCCGCTACCGCCAGCCGATCGACGAGCGCGTCGAGCTGCTTCGCGCCTTCGGCGTCCGCCGCTTCCCGACCCTGCCCTACGCCCACAAGGCCGGGGTGGCGACCTTCCTCAACGACTGGTCGCGCGACTTCGCGGCGTCGGTGCCCGAGGCGATCTGGTCGGCGACGTTCTACCCCGAGGACGACGCAGCGGCGTACGTCGGTGCGCTGGTCGACGAGGGCGTCGAGCTGTTCAAGCTGCACCAGCAGGTGGGCGGGTTCCACCTCGACGACGCGCTGCTCGAGCCGGTGTGGGACGTGCTGGCCGACGTCGGCACGCCGGTGCTCGTGCACGCCGGGTCGGGGCCGGTGGGCACCGAGTTCACCGGGCCGGAGTCGATGGCGCGGCTGCTGAAGCGGCACCCTCGGCTGACGGTCATCGTCGCCCACCTCGGTGCCCCGGAGTGCGTCGAGTTCGCCGGCCTGGCGGCGCGCCACGACCGGGTCTACCTCGACACGTCGATGGCCGTCAGCGAGTTCTTCTCCGAGCACTTCGCGCCGGAGGTCCTGCCGATGCTCGCCGACCTGCGCGAGCGCGTGCTCTTCGGCTCCGACTTCCCCACGCTGCCGTTCCCGTACGTCGACCAGCTGCACGCCCTCGCGGGCCTCGACCTCGGCGACGACTGGCTGCGCGACGTCTGCTGGCACAACGCCGTCCGACTCTTCGGGGAGGAGCGACCATGACCCTCGACCTCACGCAGGCGATGGCCGAGCACGGAGTGCCCGGCGCGAGCGTGGCGGTGCTGCGCGACGGCCAGGTGGTCGACCAGCGCGCCTTCGGCGTCCGCGCCGACGGTGAGCCGGGGCCGGTCGCGGCCGACACCCTCTTCCAGGCGTGCTCGATCAGCAAGCTCGTGACGGTGCTGGGGGTGCTGCGCCTGGTCGAGGCCGGGCGGGTCGACCTCGACGCCGACGTCAACGACGTCCTCACCGGGTGGCAGGTGCCGCCCACCGGAGCGTGGCAGCCGCGGGTCACGGTGCGGCAGATCATGGGTCACGTCGCCGGGCTGACCACCAGCGGGTTCCCCGGATACGAGGTGGGCGAGCCCCTCCCCACGACGGTCGAGATCCTGCGCGGCCTGCCGCCGACGAACACCGAGGCCGTGCGGGTCGACCTCGTGCCCGGCGTCCAGTTCCGGTACGCCGGCGGCGGCACCACCGTGCTGCAGCTGCTGCTGGAGGAGCTGCACGACACCCCCGTGGCCGAGGTGCTGCGCGAGCTGGTGCTCGCGCCGCTCGCCATGACCGACAGCTGGTTCGACCAGCCGCTGCCCGAGCGTCTCCACGACCGCGCCGCCGCCGGGCACTACCCCGGGCCGCGCATCGTCACCGGTCGCTGGCACGTCTACCCCGAGGTCTGCGCGGCCGGTCTCTGGACCACCCCCGCCGACCTGTGCCGGCTCGCCGCCGGCATCCAGGACGCCGCCGCAGGCCGCCCCGGTTCGGTGGTGTCGGAGGCCACCGCCGCTGCGATGCTGACCGCGCAGGTACCTCCGGCGGACGGCTCCGTGCGGTTCGCCGGGCTCGACTCGGTGGGCCTCGGCGTGTTCGTGCGCGACCGCGACGGGGAGCCGGCCGACTGGTTCGGGCACAGCGGCGGCAACGAGGGCTTCAACTGCCTGCTGCTCGCGCACCGCGACGGCCATGGTGCTGCGGTGATGACCAACAGCGACGCGGGCGGGCCGGTCGTCGCCGCCGCCTTCCGCGCGATCGCCGAGGGTGAGGGCTGGCGCGACTTCGTCGACGCGAACGTCGACGGCGTCCCGAGCGGCGCCGGTCTCGACGGCTTCACCGGCACCTACCGGCTGCCGCGCGGCGACCGGGTCGTGGTCACCCGCGACGGCGACCGGCTCGACCTGGTCGTGGGTGACGGCACGCCGGTGCCCTGCTGGGCGCGCGACGCCGACAGTGCGAGCTCGTTCCTGGCCGACGTCCGGATCGTGCGCCGCGGCGACGCGATCGTCCTGCACCAGGCCGGCCTCGAGACGGTGTGCCCTCGCTTGACCTTCACGTGACCTGAGACCACACCGTGGCGACATGACCGAACCTCTGCTCACCATCGGCGACTTCGCCCGGGCCGTCGGACTCTCCACGAGCGCCCTGAGGCACTACGACGAGTGCGGGCTGCTGGTGCCCGCCGAGACCGACGCCGTCACCGGCTACCGCTACTACACGCCTGACCTCGAACGTCGCGCGCGGCTGGTGGCGATGATGCGCGACGTCGGCGTGCCGATCGAGACCATGCGCGCGGTGCTCGACGGCACCCCCGACACCGCGCGCGAGGTGCTGCGTGACCTGTCGAGCAAGCGTGAGGAGGAGGCCGCCCGCACGCTCCACGTGATCGAGGCCGTGCTGGCCACGGTCGACGTCGCGCGGGCCACCACCGTGCTGGTGCGCCTCCGGGTGTCGGGGCCGTCGCTGGCCGCCGCCCTGCGCCAGGTGCGCCCGGCCGCCGACCTCGACCCCGCGTCGCCCCTGGCGGCGGCCCTCCTCGACGTCCAGGGCGATGACGTCGACGTGGTCGCCACCAACCGCTACTGGATGGCGATCCGTTCGCTGCGGGGTGAGGCCGAGGTGCGCGGTGACGCGCGCGCGACCCTGCGGCTGCCCGACGCGGCGGCCCTCGCCGAGCGGCTCGACCGGGCCGACGACGTCGTCCTCGTGCTGACATCCGGCGGCCTGGTGGTGGAGCACGGCGACGACGTGGTCAGCGCTGCGACCAGCGACCTGCCCTACCCCGCCCATCGGCTCGTCGTCGGGGGCCTCGCGCCGCCGGAGACCGCGGCGCTGGTCGACCGCGACCGGCTCGTGGAGGCGGTCGCGGCCGCCGGGCGGGCGGTGGTCGAGGTCGAGCTGGGCGACGACGTCGTCGAGGTCATGGGCGCTGCCGCGGTCGCTGCCACCGTCGTCGGCAAGCCGCAGGCGCTGCGGTTCCGCAGCGCCCTGCTGCTGCGGGCGGTCGGGGCCTGCGTGGGTGACCGGGTGCGGATCGAGGTGACCGAGGCGCGACGTCCGGTCCGGGTCACCTCGCCCGACCAGCCGGGGTTCTCGGCCCTGGTGATGCCGACCCTCGAGCAGGGGTGAGGCCCGGCTTCCGGGTCTGGTCGGTGGCGACGGCGACGTCGTCCCTGGGCGACTCGGTCTCGTACTTCGCCCTCGGCTGGGCGGCCGCCGCGCACGGGCCCGATGTCGCCGGGCTGGTGCTCACGCTCGGCTCGATCCCGCTGTGCTTCCTGATCCTGCTCGGCGGCGCGGTCGCCGACCGGCTCGGCGTCCGGCGCACGATGATCGGCTGCGACCTGGCGATGGTGGCGGTGCTGACGGTCTTCGCCGTCCACGCGGTCGGCGGCGCGTCCGTCGTCGGGCTGTGCCTGCTCGCGCTGCTCTCGGGGACGGCGGCGGCGCTGCGTCGCCCGGCCGAGGGTGTGTTCCCGCGGCTGTTCGTCGACGACGACGCGCTGCCGCGGGCGATGGCCCAGGTCAGCATGCTCCAGCAGGTGGCCCGGTTCAGCGGGCCGTCGCTGGGCGGGCTCCTCCTGGGCGTGGGCGGCCTGGTGCTGACCGCCGGGGTGGATGCCGCGACCTTCGCGGTCGTGCTGCTGACCCTGGTGGTCGTCCGGCCGCCGTACGAGGCCCGGCAGCCGGCGGCGACCGAGCCGGTGGCCGCGGCGGTGTGGTCGGCGGTGCGGGCCGCGCTGGACACGCGGGGCGTCACGCCGATGCTCCTGGGGGTGACGGCGATCGCCGCGAGCGTGCTGCCGATGGTGATCCTGTGCGTGCCGCTCGCGGGCCACGCGCGCGGGTGGAGCGCCGGCGAGACCGGGCTCGTCGCCGGCTGCTGGACGCTGGGCACGTTCGTGGTCACCGCCGTGGTGTCGCGGTGGGGCGCCGACCGGCCCGGGGCCCGCGTGCTCGGGCCCGTCGTCGGCGCGGTCGGCGTCGTCGTCCTCGCGCTCACCGAGAGCGTCGTGGGCGGAGCCGTCTCGATGGTGCTGCTCGGCGTCGGCACCGCGATCTTCACGTGCACGTTGTTCCCGGTCTTCGTGCGGGTCACCCCGCCCGACATGCTGGCCCGGTTCCAGTCGCTGCTGGGGCTGGCGCAGAACGCCGCCGTCCTGGTCGCGCTGCCGGTGCTCGGCGCGATCGCCGCGGGGGTGGGGCTCACCGCGGCGATCCTGGTGGTGGCCGCCGTCCTGCTCGCAGCCGCGTTGCCACGCTGGACCGTGGCGGCCACAGGCAACGAGGTGGGCATCGGGGCCCGGCCCACGTAGACTGGATCAGCACGACAACTCAAGAGGGGCTGATCGGTTTCGACTTGGGACGTTAGTTCCAGGGGAAGCGGGTCGAGGAGCCAGCGTCATCTCGTAAACGATCGCTGGAAACGAATAACTGCCGACACTAAGCGCAGTTCCTTCGCTCTCGCCGCCTGAGCGGTGATCGAAGCGTCAGACCGGGCATCCGTCTCCGTCCCGGACCCTGGCGTCATCTAGGAGACTTGCTGGTCATCTGCTGTCGGGGCGGATGATCGGGACTTAATCCCGACTGGGCCTGTCGGCGACGTGTCTGTGCGAGCGCCGGGGCCGAGAAAACGAACTCACTGACTGCACCCGGAGAAGACCTGGTTCGACGCTCGAGGACGCGGGTTCGATTCCCGCCAGCTCCACCATGGTGGCTCTTCGCAGCATCACGCCGAGGACCAGCCCTCTTGAACCGGAGCCGTCCCGACACCCGTCGGGGCGGCTCTGGTTGCTCCACGTGCGGGCCGCGTGGTGGGGTTCGGGGGTGGGTGACGCGATGCTCGAGGACGGCACGTGACCTTCGATCTCTCCGACCCTGCCTTCGACGTCTCGTCGTCGGTCGTGCACGCGGCCCGTGACGACAGCTGGTACGTCGAGACCAACTGGGGCTGGGCGGTGCTGAGGTACGCCGAGGTGTCCGCGCTGCTGCGCGACCGAAGGTTCCGGCAGGGCAACGCCCGCTGGCCGGCTCAGAACGGGATCCACTCGGGTCTGTTCGCGGGGTGGTGGGCCGAGACCCTGCTGAGCCTCGAGGGCGAGGACCACGCGCGGATCCGTCGGTTGATGGTGCCGGCGTTCCGCAAGCAGACGATCGCGGCCATGGCCCCGCAGTTCCAGGCGCTGGCCAACGAGCTGATCGACGGGTTCGCCCCGCGTGGGTCGGTCGAGTTCATCGCCGAGTTCGCCGAGCCGTACGCCGCGCGCATCATCTGCATGCTGCTCGGGCTCGACGAGTCGCACTGGCAGCAGGTCGCGCACTGGGCCGACGACCTGGGGGCGTCGTTCTCGATCGATGTCGGCAACCAGGTGCCGCGGATCGAGGCGGCGCTGTCGGGTCTGACCGGCTACCTCGACGACGTGGTCGCCGACCGGGTCGCCCACCCGCGCGACGACCTCGTGACCGCCCTGGTGCTGGCCGCCGACGACGACGACCGGCTCACGCGTCACGAGCTCAGCGTTGCGCTGGTCTTCCTGGCGTTCGCCGGCATGGAGACCACCCGCAACCAGCTGGGGCTGGCGCTGCAGACGCTCTTGAAGCACCCGGACCAGTGGCGGCTCCTCGGCCAGCGTCCCGACCTGGGGGCCAATGCCGTCGAGGAGGTGATGCGGGTCAACCCGACGGTCACGTGGGTCACCCGCGAGGCGCTGGTCGACCTCGAGTTCCAGGGTCTGCACATCCCCCGGGGCGGCATCGTGCAGATGCTGTCGCACGCGGCCGGCACCGATCCTTCCGCCATGCCCGACCCGTCGTTCGACATCACCGAGCAGCGGCCGCCGCACCACGGCTTCGGTGCCGGCATCCATCACTGCCTCGGCCACTTCGTCGCGCGCACCGACATGTCCATCGCGCTGCCGCTCCTGGCGCGCCGGATGCCCGAGGCACGGCCCGACGGCCCCGGCGACTGGCTCCCCGTGTCGGGCAACACCGGCGCGCGCCGGTTCCCCATCACGTTCGGGTCCGGAGCGGCCTGAGGCCCGTCGGGTCGAGGTCTCAGGCCGGACCGCGCCGCCGGCCCTGCGACCGGTCGGCGACCACCAGGCCGACTCCGGCGGCCAGCATCAGGAACGCGACGACCGCCGCCCACAGTGGAGGGCCGCCGGTGTCGGGGATGGTGGTGCCCGGATCGGTGGGGTCGGTCGGCTCCGCCGGGCCGGTGGTGGGCGGGTCGGTGGGGGTCGGGGCACTCGTGGGCTCGGTCGGGCCGGGCGCCTCGACGTCCTGGAGCACGAAGCCGCGCACGGAGACCAGCTCGCCGGCGGCTGGTTGCGCCGTCCTCCCGCAGGAAGATACCCCCAGGGGGTAGGAATGCCTCGAGCTCGATGATGGTTGCAGGCGACATGTCGCACACACACGACCACCACCACACCGGAAACCTGCGCTCGATGGCCGCCAGCGCCACCCTGCACTGCCTCACCGGCTGCGCGATCGGCGAGATCCTCGGCCTGGTGATCGGCACGGCGGCCGGCCTGTCGACCGGCGTGACGATCGCCCTCGCCGTGGGCCTGGCGTTCCTCTTCGGCTTCTCCCTGTCGACACTTCCGCTCCTGGCCGCCGGCCTCGACCTCGGCCCCGCGCTGCGGATCGTCGTCGCGGCCGACACGCTGTCGATCGCCACCATGGAGCTGGTCGACAACGGCGTGATGGCCGTGATCCCGGGCGCGATGGACGCCGGCCTGGTCAACCCCGTCTTCTGGCTGGCCATGAGCCTGGCCCTCGCGGTCGCCTTCGCCGCGGCGTACCCGGTCAACCTCTACCTGCTGGGCAAGGGCAAGGGGCACGCGCTCACGCACGGCTTCCACGGCGCCGAGCGCCGCCGCCGGATCCCCACGCTCGACAGCGTCACCCTCGCCGTGGCGATCGTGGCCTTCATGATCGGCGGTCTGGTGGTCGCGCTGGCCGACGGTCTCGAGGACGACGACGAGCCGGCCCCCCAGCACGGGGCGACGTCAGTCCTGCGCTGACACGCCAGCCCGGGTCTCGCCGAAACCGGTCCGCGCCAGGCATCATCCGCCCATGCCCCTCGGCCGGACCCTGCTCGTCGCCCTGCTCTCCCTCGTCGTCGCGCTCGGCACCGGTGCGCCGGCCACGGCCGCCGAGCCGACCACCCTCGGCCTGGCCGCGACCGGCGGGTACGCCGGCGCGCAGGTCGCCCTGACCGGCACGCTGACCACGTCGTCAGGTGACCCGGTGGTCGGTGTCACCGTCACGTTCCAGCGCCGGGCCGGCGCCACCTGGTCGCCGATCGCGACGGCGGTCACCGACGACGCGGGCGTCGCGAGCGCGGCCGCGAGCCGGTCGCGCGACGCCGACACCAACGTCTTCCGGGTGACGTACGCCGGCGACACGACGTACGACCCCGCCGTCAGCCCCGCGCGCCGCAGTGCGCTGCTGCGGCGCCCGAGCGTCGTCACCGTGGGCGGCGCGCGCAACGTGGTCGACGAGCGCAGCGCGGTGCTCCGCATCGAGTGGCGCACGCGCTCCGGCGAGCCGGTCGCGGGCAAGGTGCTCCTCCAGCAGCGCGACGGTCGCCGGTGGCGAACAGTCCGCACCGTCACGACGGGTAGCCAGGGACGCGCCGACATCCGGGTGTCGCCGCGGGTCGACACCCGCTGGCGCGCGGTGGCGCCACGGCTCGACTGGGTGGCCTCCGACCGCAGCCCGGTGCACCGGCTCGACAACCGGCCTTCCGGCACCCCCGTCCGCCTGCCGCGCGCAGCGCCGAAGCCTCGCGTGAAGGTGCCGCCGCAGCCTCGGGCGACGGGCCAGGGCGCACGCCCCGTCGTCAGCCGGATCCCCAACGGCGTGTGGAACAACATGACCGGCCGCAGCTGGCACCGCGGCTGCCCCGTCGGCCGCTCCGGCCTGCGGCTGCTGCGCATCAACTACTGGGGCTACGACGGCTACCGCTACCGCGGCGAGCTGGTGGCCGCCGCGGGCGCCGTCGACAACATGGCCAGCGCGCTCAGCGCGATGTACGCCGGCCGCTACCCGATCCGCTCGATGTACCGCGTCGACCGGTTCGGCTGGTCCGGCCGGCTCCAGGGCGCCAACGACTACCGCTCGATGGCGGCGGGGAACACCTCGGCGTTCAACTGCCGCTCGGTGGTCAACCGGCCCGGCGTCCGCTCGCCGCACTCCTACGGGCGCGCCCTCGACGTCAACACCTGGGAGAACCCCTACCGCTCGGCCACGGGTCTGGTGCCCAACAGCTGGTGGCAGCCGCACTCCCACGCGCGGGTGGCCTGGCGCTCCCGCTCCCACCCCGTGGTGAGGATCATGCTGCGCAACGGCTTCCGCTGGACCTACGGCACCGGCGACTCGCAGCACTTCGACGTCGGCGGCGACGCCAGCGGTCGCTACGCGCTGCCCGCCGAGTGCCGCGTCGTCGTCTGCCACTGAGCCGCCGGTCACGGTTCGTTCACCCTCGCTCCACCCGGACATGGTTTGGTAGCACCATGACCTCTCGGATCCGGCGCCTCGCCGCGCCCACCGCTGCCGCCCTCGCTCTCGCCCTCCTCGCCCCGTTGGGCGCTGGCCAGGCCACCGCCGCCCCTGACCGGAAGCAGAAGGCCGACCGCGTCGAGCAGCTCGACACCCCGCTCGTCTTCGGCCATCGCGGCGCGTCGGGCTACCGGCCCGAGCACACGCTGGCGTCGTACGAGCTGGCGATCCGGCTCGGAGCCGACTACATCGAGCCCGACGTCGTCTCCACCAAGGACGGCGTCCTGGTGGCCCGGCACGAGAACGAGATCAGCGGCACCACCGACGTCGCCGACCACCCCGAGTTCGCCGACCGGCGTACCACCAAGAGCATCGACGGCGCCGAGCTCACCGGCTGGTTCACCGAGGACTTCACGCTGCGCGAGCTGAAGACGCTGCGCGCCAAGGAGCGGCTGCCGGAGGTGCGGCCAGGCAACACCCGCTACGACGGCCGCTTCGAGATCCCGACGATCAAGGAGGTGCTCGCTCTGGTGAAGACATGGGAGAGGCGGCTCGGCCACAAGATCGGCGTCGCGCCCGAGACCAAGCACCCGACGTACTTCGACTCCATCGGCCTCTCGCTCGAGGAGCCGCTGGTGCGGGCGCTCAAGCAGGCCGGCAAGAACCGGGCCAAGAGCAGGGTCGTCATCCAGTCGTTCGAGGTGAGCAACCTCAAGGAGCTCAACTACGACACCGACGTGCCGCTGGTGCAGCTGACCGGCGCCACCGGCGGGCCGTTCGACCTCGCCGACGAGGGCGTCACGTACGCCGACATCGTCTCGCGCCGTGGGCTTCGCGGAGTCGCGCGGTACGCCGACTGGGTCGGCCCCGACAAGGCCCAGGTGCTGCCCCGTGATGCCGGCGGCGCCACCGGCGAGCCGAGTGCCCTGGTCGACGACGCCCACCGCGCCGGCGTCCGCGTCGTCGTCTACACCGTGCGCGACGAGAACCAGTTCCTGCCCACGAACTTCCGGATCGGCACCGACGCCAACGCCAAGGGCGACGTGTTCGGCGAGATCGAGGCGCTGCTCGACGCCGGCGTCGACGGCCTGTTCGCCGACTTCGCCGACTCGGCGGTCTTCGCCCGCGACGAGTGGGTCGCGGCGTCCGGCGCTTGACCTCAACCAAGGTTCAGGTTCTAGCGTCGGACACGTGATGACGACTCCAGCCGCACCCGCAACTCGATCGACCTCCACCTGGAAGTTTCCTAGGGTGGCGCCATGACTGACGCCGCCGTGGAAGCGATCGACCTGGTGAAGCACTTCGGCGACAACGTCGCGGTCGACGGCGTCAGCTTCTCGGTCCCGACCGGCTCCGTGCTGGGCCTGCTCGGGCCCAACGGGGCCGGCAAGACGACGATCGTCCGGATGCTCACGACCCTGAGCCGACCGACCAGCGGCACCGGCCGGGTCGCCGGGCACGACGTGCTCCGCGAGCCCGACCTCGTGCGCCGCAACCTGGGCCTGACCGGGCAGGCGGCCACCGTCGACGAGCTGCTGACGGGCAAGGAGAACGTCTGGTTGGTGGGCCGCCTCTACGGGCTCCCGCGCAAGTACCTGCGCGAGATGACCGCCGAGCTGCTCGAGCGGTTCCGGCTCACCGACGCGGCCGACCGTCTCGCGAAGACCTACTCGGGCGGGATGCGGCGGCGGCTCGACCTGGCGGTGAGCCTGGTCGCGGCGCCCCCCGTGCTGTTCCTCGACGAGCCCACGACCGGCCTCGACCCGCGCAGCCGCACCGAGCTGTGGGACGTGCTGCGCAACCTGGTCCGCGACGGGACGACCCTCCTGCTGACCACCCAGTACCTCGAGGAGGCCGACCAGCTGGCCGACCAGATCATCGTGATCGACCGGGGCACCACGATCGCGGCTGGCACGCCCACCCAGCTCAAGGACCAGGCGGGCCAGGCGAGCGTCGTCCTCACCCTCCGCGACTCCGCCGACCTCGAGCGCGCCGAACAGCTCCTGCGCGGCTGCTCCTCCGAGGTGCACGTCGAGGCCACGGCCCGGCGGCTGGTCGCCCAGGCCGACGGGCTGCGCGACATGACGACCATCGCCGAGGCTCTCGAGCGCAGCGGCATCGAGGTCGACGACCTCGGGCTGAAGCGGCCCAGCCTCGACGACGTCTTCCTCCACCTGACCGGCCATCGTGCCGAGGGCGACGACGAGGACGACGACGGCCAGGCCGAGCGGGCCCTGGAGACGGAGGTGGCGCGATGACCACGACGACGCTGGAGAAGCGGGCGGCCGTCGAGGACCGCGGCCTCCTGGCCCAGTCGATGACGGTGGTGTGGCGCAACCTGCTCCACATCCGGCGGATGCCCGAGATGCTGCTCGACGTCACCATCCAGCCGATCATGTTCACGGTGATGTTCGCCTACATCTTCGGCGGCTCCATCGCCCCGCCCGGCGCGGACTACAAGGAGTTCCTGCTGCCGGGGATCATGGCGCAGACCATCGTCTTCTCGTGCTTCGTCGTGGCCGTGGGCCTCAACAACGACCTGGCCAAGGGCATCGTCGACCGGTTCAAGTCGCTGCCGATGTCGCGGGCCGCCGTGCTCGTCGGGCGCAGCGTCTCCAGCCTGATCCACTCGAGCATCGGCATCGTCGTGATGGCGATCACCGGCCTGCTCGTCGGCTGGAAGATCAGCAACGGGTTCGGCAACGCGGTGCTCGCCTTCGGGCTGCTGCTGTTGTTCGGGTTCTCGATGATCTGGTTCGGGATCTGGGTCGGGTCGCTGATGCGCTCGGTGGAGGCGGTGCAGGGGTTCATGTTCACCGCGATGTTCCCGCTGACCTTCGTGGCCAACACCTTCGCCCCGCCCGAGGACATGCCGTCCTGGCTGCGGTTCGTCGCCGAGTGGAATCCCGTCTCGTCGCTGACCCAGGCCTGCCGCGAGCTGTGGGGCAACGCGCCCGCCGCGACGCCCGAGGCGGCCTTCCCGCTGCAGCACCCGGTGATCTCGTCGATCATCTGGTCGCTCGTCTTCACCGCGATCTTCGCCCCGCTGGCGCTGGCCGCCTTCCGCAGGCGGGCCCGCGACTGAGCGGTAGCGTTCCTGGCGTGACCGACTGCGTGTTCTGCCGGATCGTGGCGGGAGAGACGCCGGCGGACGTCGTCCTCGACGAACCCGACTTCCTCGGCTTTCTCGACGCTCGACCGGTGTTCAAGGGACACGTCCTGCTGGTGCCGCGCGAGCACGTCGTCACGCTGCCCGACCTGCCGGCGGCCAGCCGCGACGGCTTCCTCGAGGCCGCCCAGCGGCTCGCGACGGCGGTCGTCGAGGGGCTCGGCGCCCAGGGCAGCTTCGTCGCGATGAACAACACGGTCAGCCAGTCGGTGCCCCACCTCCACCTGCACGTCGTCCCCCGAACCAAGGGCGACGGCCTGCGCGGGTTCTTCTGGCCGCGCACGAGGTACGCCGACGGCGAGGCCGCCCAGTACGCCGAGCGGTTGCGCTCGGTGCTCGCCTGAGCCCCGGGGCGCGAAACCACAGACCGCGACAATGGCGCGGGTGGAGGTCGCTGGGTGGGGTCTGGTGCGACCTGATCTACGCAATCGCGCGGTTCGTGTCGGTCGCCCGCCCTCCGCGAGAACTCGGCCACGAGCCAAGGCAACCAAACGCCGTTCCGGAGCGTCTTCCGGGCATGAGGAAGACCCTGCTCGGGACCTGCGTCATCCTGGCGCTGACCGCCGGCGCGTTCGCAGTGCAGACCCCGGCCGAGGCTCAGAGCGCACCCTCTACTGTGGTCGGCGACCGCGGTCGGTGACAGACCCGCCGTGGCGATAGACGCATTCCCACACGGCAGAGGAGTCACATCGATGGGTCGCTACGACGGGCGGATCGCCGTCATCACCGGAGCAGCGCGCGGCATCGGCTTCGGCATCGCCACGCGCCTGGCCGAGGAGGGCGCCTCGATCGCCATCGTCGACCTCGACGAGACCGCAGCCTCCGAAGCGGCGGGCAAGCTGCCCCTGACGGATGGCGCGAAGGCCGTCGGCATCGGTGCCGACGTCAGCGACGGCGCCTCCGCCGAGGCGGCCATCGCCCGGGTGGTCGCCGAGCTCGGCGGCATCCACATCCTGGTCAACAACGCCGGCATCACCCGCGACAACCTGCTCTTCAAGATGTCCGAGGACGACTGGGACCTCGTCATGGGCGTCCACCTCAAGGGCGCCTTCCTCATGACCAAGGCCGCCCAGACCCACTTCGTGGCCCAGAAGTACGGCAAGATCCTCAACCTCTCCAGCGTCTCCGCGCTCGGCAACCGCGGCCAGGCCAACTACTCGGCCGCCAAGATGGGTGTGCAGGGCTTCACCCGCACCCTCGGCATCGAGCTCGGCCCGTTCGGCGTCAACGCCAACGCGATCGCGCCCGGCTTCATCGCCACCGAGATGACCGATGCCACCGCCGCCCGCGTCGGCATGGAGGTCGAGGACTTCCGGGCCGCGGCCGCGCAGGCCAACCCCGTACGCCGGGTCGGCTTCCCCGACGACATCGCGGCCGCCGCGGCGTTCCTGTGCAGCGACGAGGCGTCGTACATCACCGGCCAGACGCTGTACGTCGACGGCGGCGCCAAGCTCGGTTGAGAGCAGCGCCGACGCGCAGCGAGGGCGTGGCTCTCGATGGTCGTCGAGCGAGCCGCGCGACGTCGCTTGCGACGTCGCGTCCGGCGTGCCGAGACGCTCGCCTCCCTGCTTCGTGTCACCGGCGCCTCCCGACACGCCCCACCCCCTGCCCGGCCTGGGGTGCCCCGGCGCGCACACTGGGTGCGTTAGTCGACCATTTCACTCGACCTCGAAGGGACCCGACTCCGTGCGAACCTCCCGCATCCTCGTCTCGATTCTTGCGACCACCTGCCTCGCCCTCACGGCCTGCGGCGACGACAAGAAGTCGGACGAGCCCGAGGAGAAGGAGTCGGCCGCTCCCGCGGCCGAGGTCTCCGGCGACCCCGACTCCTGGCCGCTCACGGGGCTGCCGGTCGACGGCGGAGACGACTCGATCCAGAACCACCCGGTGCTGGTGCTGAAGCTGGACAACACCGGCGCCAGCGCCCCCCAGCAGGGGCTCGGCTCGGCCGACCTCGTGGTGGAAGAGCTGGTCGAGGGCGGCAGCACCCGCCTGGCGGCGTTCTACTACTCCGACATCCCGGGCGACGTCGGGCCGGTGCGCTCGATGCGCGCCTCCGACATCGGCATCGTCAGCCCCGTCCACGGCACCATGGTCACCAGTGGCGCCGCGTCGCAGACGATCAGCCGACTCAAGGACGCCGACGTCGACTTCGTCGCCGAGGGCTCCAAGGGGTTCTTCCGCGAGTCGTCACGCAGCGCGCCGTACAACCTCTTCACCAACCTCAAGGACGTCGCGAAGGCCACGAAGCTCGAGAAGCCGGCCCGCCCCGTCGACTACCTGCCGTTCGCCGACGCCGACCTGCCCGGCGGGCAGCCGGCCAAGCAGCTGACCGCGCAGTTCTCCGGCGGGCACTCGACCACCTGGGCCTTCCGCGACGGCCACTACGTCAACGAGAACTCCTACGCCGCCGACGGTGACGAGTTCCTCGCCGACACCGTGCTCGTGCTCCGGGTGAAGGTCGGCGACGCCGGCTACACCGACCCTGCCGGCAACCCCGTCCCCGAGACCAAGCTCGAGGGCAAGGGCACGGTGATGCTCTTCCACGACGGCAGCCTGGTCCGCGGCACCTGGACCAAGAAGTCGCTCGACGCGCCCCTCGAGCTCTCGACCAAGGCCGGCGACCTGTCCGTGCCTCCGGGTCACACCTGGATCGAGCTGGTGCCGGAGTCGGAGCCGGGCGACGTCACGTTCGGGAAGTAGCCTCCGGCAGCCCGGTCGGCATCTCCACGCCCGCCTCGGTCAGCGCCTGGAAGCCGGCGAGGATGAACCCGATCGCGATCTCGACCCGCTCGGCCGCCGCCGTGCTGTCGTCGGCGCTCGCAACCGACTCGCCCGCCGACGACATCGCGCCGAAGAAGATCCGCGAGAACGTCTGCACCATCGACTCGTCGAGCTCCCACGCGCCGGCGACGAGCACCGACCGCACGATGTCGACGACGTTCGCGTACGTCGAGCGCTCCTCCTGCTCGCGGTATCGCTCGTAGCCGAGCACCGCGGGCCCTTCCTGCACGACGATCCGTCGGTAGCGGGGCTCCTGCACGACACCCAGGAAGATGCGCAGGCCGCTGCGGGCCTTCTCCCACGGGTCCTTCTGACCCTTGAGCGCCCGCTGGATGTCGCGCGCGGAGTCGGTCTCGACCCGCTCGAAGACGGCCTCGAAGAGCGCCTGCTTGCCCGAGAAGTGGTGGTACAGCGCACCCTTGGTGACCTGGGCGCCCGCGACGATCGCGTCGAGGGAGGTGTTGGCGTAGCCGTGGTCGGTGAACAGGCGCTCGGCGACGTCGACCAGAGCGCGCTTGGTGGAGGCGGAGTACGCCGCCCGTCGCCCGGCCCCGGGGACGCCCGGCACCTTCGGCACCAGCTTGCTCACCGACGACTTCGACATCCGCCCACCCTATGACGCTCGGCACACCGCCCGGTGGTCAGAATCACGAGCGGGAAGGGTGGGTTCGACCGGCCGTCTGTTACATACTGAAGGTACGTACTCACAGTATGTGAGTGCGCGGTCACATCGGAACCCCGAGGAGCTCACCATGACCTGGAAGTCCTTCCACCACCGGGGCGAGATCCTGCGGACGGTGGTCGCCACCGCGAACACCCGCCGCGACGGCCTCCTTCCCCTCGACGTCAGCGGTGTCGCCGAGACCTTCGACGACGCCCTCGCCCTGCTCGCCGCGCTGCAGCTCAAGTGGCACACCCGCCTGTCCGGCCACCTCGAGCGCGAGCTGATGAACCAGCCGCTCGACCTGCCGCTGGCGGTCGTCACCGCCTGGGGCCACACCTGCGACGAGCTGCCCGGCGTCCGACTGGTGCTCGACCACTACCGCGCCGAGCCGACCGACGACGCCATGGCCACCGCCATGGCCACGGCCACCCGCAAGGAGCACGCGCTGCTGGCGGTCATGGCCGGCCGGGCCGGCATCGGCGACGAGCAGGCCGCCGCTCCGATCGGCGCCCGGCTCGAGGAGCGCGCCCGGGCGCTGCACCGCGGCGTCCCCGTCCTGGCGGCGTCCGAGGGGCGGCCGTCGTTCCTCGAGCGGCTCCGCTCGGCCCTGGTTGCCTGACCTGACCGGCTGACCTGACTGCCCGATCTGGGTCATGATGGAGCCGTGGCCGACGTCCAAGCGGGGATGCTGTTGCTGGCGACGCCGGCCCTGCTCGACCCCAACTTCGCCGAGACGGTCGTGCTGATCCTCGACGTGAACGACGACGGCTCGCTCGGCGTCGTCCTCAACCGGCCCACGGCGCTGCCCGTCGCGGAGGTCCTCGGCGACTGGGGCGAGATGGTCGCCGAGCCCGAGGTGCTCTTCCAGGGCGGACCGGTCGAGACCGACGGCGCCCTGGCGGTCGCCCTGCGCCGGGGCGCCGACGACGGCGTGCTCGGCTTCCGCGAGGTCGTCGACCAGCTCGCGCTGCTCGACCTCGACACCCCGGTCGAGCTGGTCAGCTCCGAGCTCGACGGCCTGCGGATCTTCGCCGGCTACTCCGGCTGGGGCGTCGGCCAGCTCGAGCGCGAGATCGCCGAGGGCAGCTGGTACGTCGTGCCCGGCGTCGCCCCTGACGTCTTCCGCAGCGACACCACGACCCTGTGGCGCGACGTCCTGCGCCGCCAGCCGGGCGACCTCGCGATGCACTCGACGCGGCCGGCCGACCCCGAGCTGAACTGAGTACGCCTACGCTGTCGCGCGGCCGCGCCCGCCCGGACCCTGGGGCGCATGGAGACCCAGCCCCGGCCCGACCGGCTCCCCGACGTCCTCGACCTCGCCCTGCTCGTGCTCGCCGTCGTCCACGCCCTGGCCGGTGCGGGCGCCGCCGCGCTGATCTCGTTCCTCTTCGTGGCACTGTCCGAGAGCCCGGGCGAGGACCACGACTTCGTGGTGTGGGTCTGCCTGCTCGGCCTTGCCTACGTCGTCCTGTGCGGGTTCGCCGCGTTCTCGCGTCATCCGGTCCGGCGCGGCTGGTGCGCCGCAGCAGCCGCCGTGGTCGCGATCCTGGTGCTGCTGGGGATGGTCACCGACTCGGGCGCTCCGGCCCTCCTGTGGTTCGCGCCGTCGGTGGCGCTGCTCTGCTGCGCGGCACCGGCGATCGCCGCGCCGTACCGCGACTGAGACGCCCGGGTTCGTCACCCGGGCCCTGGTCGTGCCCGTAGACTTGTCGCCGTGACTCCTCCTCCCTTCGGCTTCGGAACCTCGACCGCCACCAAGGTCCGTGAGGACGAGCGGACGGTCCCGACCGACGAGGGTGACCACGAGAAGTTCTCCCACTACGTGGAGAAGGACAAGCTCACCGAGGCGATGGTGATGGGCACCCCGGTGGTCGCCCTGTGCGGCAAGGTCTGGGTGCCCAGCCGGGCACCCGAGAAGTTCCCGGTGTGCCCGGAGTGCAAGGACGCGTGGGAGAACCTGCGCGACGACTCGGGCTCCGGCGAGTGACGGGCACCCCCGACCCCGACGACCTCCACCTCACTCCCGCACTTCCGCCGGCCTGGCCGGAGCGTGCGGCGTGGGGCACGGCGCCGTCGTTGCGCGCCTGGCAGACGGCGGCGATGAAGGACTACCTCGAGCGCTCGCCGCGCGACTTCCTCGCGGTCGCGACGCCGGGCGCCGGCAAGACGACGTTCGCGCTCTCGGTGGCCGCCGACCTGATCGGACGACGGGTCATCGACCGGGTCACCGTGGTCGCGCCGACCGAGCATCTCAAGCAGCAGTGGGCCGAGGCGGCCGCGAAGGCCGGCATCCCGATCGACCCGACGTACTCCGCGGGTAAGGGCAAGATCTCCAGCGACTACCTCGGCATCGCGGTCACCTACGCCGGCGTCGCGGTCAACCCGCTCGCCCTGCGGATCCGCACCGAGCGGTTCAAGACCCTGGTCATCCTCGACGAGGTGCACCACGCCGGTGACGCCCTGTCGTGGGGTGAGGGCGTGCGCGAGGCGTTCGAGCCGGCGACCCGGCGACTCGCGCTGACCGGTACGCCGTTCCGCTCCGACGTGAACCCGATCCCGTTCGTCACCTACGCGCCCGGCGACGACGGCATCCCGCGCTCGCTGGCCGACTACACCTACGGCTACGGGCACGCGCTGGCCGACCACGTCGTGCGACCGGTGCTCTTCCTCGCCTACTCCGGTGAGATGAGCTGGCGCACCCGGGCCGGCGACGAGATCGCGGCGCGCCTCGGCGAGCCGCTGACCAAGGACCTCACCAACCAGGCGCTGCGCACGGCCCTCGACCCGTCGGGGTCGTGGATCCCGTCGGTGCTGGCCGCGGCCGACAAGCGGCTGACGGAGGTACGCCGGCACGTGCCCGACGCCGGCGGCATGGTCATCGCCACCGACCAGGAGTCGGCCCGTGCCTACGCCAAGACCCTGCGGGCGATCAGCGGCGAGGCGCCGACCGTCGTCCTGTCCGACGAGAAGGCGGCGTCGAAGAAGATCTCTGCCTTCACCACCGGCGACTCGCGGTGGATGGTCGCCGTGCGGATGGTGTCGGAGGGCGTCGACGTACCGCGCCTGGCCGTCGGGGTCTTCGCGACGACCACGTCGACCCCGCTGTTCTTCTCGCAGGCGATCGGGCGCTTCGTGCGGGCCCGCTCGCGGGGCGAGACGGCGTCGATCTTCCTGCCCTCGGTGCCGGTGCTGCTGGGCCACGCCTCGGAGATGGAGGTCGAGCGCGACCACGTGCTCGGCCGCCGGATCAACGACGAGGGCGACATCTTCGCCGCCGAGAAGCAGCTGCTCGCGCAGGCCGAGGCGGGCGACGCCGACGCCGGCGAGGAGGGCCTGCCCTTCGAGGCGCTCGGGTCCGACGCCCGCTTCGACCACGTGCTGTACGACGGCGACGCCTACGGCTCGGAGGAGGAGATGGACTTCCTCGGCATCCCCGGCCTGCTCGAGCCGCAGCAGATGCGCGAGCTGCTGCAGCAGCGGCAGGCCGACAGCGCGAAGGCACAACGCCCCGCATCCCCCGAGCCCGACTCGGTCGCCGCCGTCTCGACCCACGAGCAGCTGGCCGTGCTGCGCCGCGAGCTCAACGGCCTGGTCGCCGCCTGGCACCACCGCACCGGCCAGGCCCACGGCATCACCCACGCCGCGCTGCGCAAGGAATGTGGCGGCCCGGCCGCTGCCGTGGCCAACGCCGAGCAGCTGCACACCCGCATCGACCGGGTGCGCGAGTGGGCGCTCAAGAAGTCGAGCTAGTCGGCCGCCCCGGGTGTCGCCTGCTTGTTGCGTCGGGTTGGTGTGCCCGCGCGCTCAGCAGGCCGGGTCGCGTGGGCCGGGTGGGCGGTGAGCCAGTGACCCTTTCGTTCGATCATTCGGTAACCAGGTCACCGCCGCCCGGGGTCGGCTCAGGTGGGCGGTGAGCTGGTGACCGTTTCGTTCGATCATTCGGTAACCAGGTCACCGCCGCCCGGGGTCGGCGCAGGTGGGCGGTGAGCTGGTGACCGTTTCGCTCGGTCATTCGGTAACCAGGTCACCGCCGCCCGGGGTCGCCAAGCACCCGGACGCCCGAACAGTCGATAAGGCAACGGTCAGGTCACCAGGTCGTCCCGCGCGGGAAGCACCCCCGGCCCCGGCCGCGGCGCCACGTCACGCAGGTCGTCGACGCGGTGGCCGTCGTCGCAGACCAGGGCCGCGTGCACGACCGCGCCGCAGTCGCGGTGCGCGATCTGGACGGGCGGGCCGTCGGGGTCGGCGTAGTAGCGGGTGCCCCAGTCGGCGACGGCGACCAGCACGGGGTAGAGGTCGAAGCCCTTGGGGGTCAGGCGGTACTCGTGTCGTTCCCGTGCACCCTCCGGGCGGTAGGGGACCCGGCGCAGGATGTCGTGCTCCACGAGCATCGCCAGCCGGTTGCTCAGCACCTGGCGCGGCACGCCGGAGTGGCGCTGCATGTCGTCGAAGCGGCGGACGCCGTTGAACACCTCGCGCAGCACGATCATCGTCGAGCGCTCCCCGAGGACCGCCATCGCGCGGGCCACCTGGCAGTTGTCGGTGGAGTAGGCGAGCGCCTGGGGCGATGTGGTCATCACCACAGTCTAGGTCTCGTTGACAGACGTAGCCAGGAGGGAGCACGCTGGGTCCGTGACCGAGACCCAGCAGGACCCGACGGCGCTGGCCCAGGCGCTGGCCCAGATGACCGGACTCCAGCAGCTGGAGGCCATGGGTCGAGGCGAGCTGCCGCCGCCCCCGATCGCCGAGACGCTCGGCCTGGAGAACTTCGGCGGTGAGCACGGCTCCTTCCACGTCGAGCTGGTGCCGCAGTACCGCCACTACAACCCCCTCGGGTCGGTGCACGGCGGCGTCCTGTCCACGATGCTCGACACCGCCGCCGGCTGCTCGGTGCACACGACCCTGGCGGCGGGGGAGGCCTACACCTCGCTCGACCTGACCGTGAAGTTCCTGCGCCCGGCGAGCGTGGAGTCCGGGCGGCTCCGCGCCGAGGGCCGCGTCATCCACCGCGGACGGCGTACCGCGCTGGCCGAGGCGCTGCTGTTCGACCAGGCGGGACGCCAGGTCGCGCACGCCACGTCGTCCTGCATGATCTTCAGCTGAAGCCCCGCTCGACCAGGTCCGGCGCGAGCGTCAGGACGCCGACCAGCAGGCCGGCCACGTTGGCGAGCAGCAACGCCCAGCACGACACCAGTCCCGGCACCCGGGTCAGCCGGGCGATCTGGTCGACGTCGGAGCCCCGGCGCCGCGCGCGACCGGACCCGATCAGCTCGAGCACCGGCCGCGGGGCGGCGAGGAGCAGCAGCCAGGCCACCAGGTAGGCGAACGCCGACTGGACCGCGCTCTCGGCGTACCAGGTGAGCAGGCCGACGCCGACTCCGGCCACGACGATCGTGGCCACGCCGTACCCGTTGCGCACCCAGACGAGCAGCGCCGCGAGGAGCAGGACGATCAGCCACAGCATCGCGACCCCGCGCCCGGCCGCGAGCAGCAGCGCGGCAGCAACGCCGAGGGCGGCCGGAGCGAGATAGCCCGCGAGGAGCATGGCGACCATCCCGGGCCCGGTCGGCCGACCACGCGACACGGTGAGCCCCGAGGTGTCGGCGTGCAGCCGGATCCCCTGGAGCCGGCGACCGACCAGGACGGCGACGACGGCATGACCGGCCTCGTGGACGACGGTGACGCCGAGCCGTACCCGCGGCCACGTCGCCGGCAGGAGCACGAGCGCCAGCGCGACGAGACCGGTCGCGAGCACGACCTGAGGGTCAGGCAGGGGCTGCACGTCGGTGGCCCGGTCCCACACCTCGGCTATCCAGTCGGCCAGCGCGTCCATCGCTCCAGTGTTCCTTGCCCCGCCAGGCAACTTGCGGGGCCTCCCACGAGTCGTACTGATCGTGGACACCGGAACCGGCGCCTTGCTGCGCGACGTGCACGCGGCTTCGTACCGGGTGCTCGTCGGTCAGCTCTACGCCCTGTGCGGCAGCCTGGCCGAGGCCGAGGACGTCGTGCAGGAGGCGTTCGTGCGCGCGGCCGTGCACCACCGGACCTTCGCGGCCGCAGACAACCCGGAGGCCTGGCTGCGCACGGTGGCGGTGAACGTGTCGCGCTCGCGATGGCGCCGGGAGGTCAACCGTCGCCGCGCTCAGCACCGTCGCGTCGTGGAGCGCGACGACATCGTCGCCGAGCTCCCGGGGCTGGGTGGCGACCGGATCGACCTGGTCGCGGCGCTGAGGCGGCTGCCTCGCGACCAGCGCGAGGCGCTGGTGCTCCACCACCTCGTGGACCTGCCGGTCGAGGAGGTCGCCAGCACCGTCGCGGCCAACGTCAACACGGTCAAGGCGCGGTTGCGTCGGGGACGTCAGGCGCTCGCGGTCCTGCTCGACAACGACGACCGAGAGGAGGCGCGCCGTGCGTGACCTCGACCAGCTCCTGTCCGCCAGCACCGGCCGTGACGTCGCGGCCCGGGCTGCCGACGCGGCGCGCGGGAGCGACGCCGACGACCTGTCGAGGCGCGGGGCCCGTCGGGGTCGCCGCAACCGCGCCCTTGCCGTCGCCGGCGTCGCCGCCGCGACCGCCGTGGCCGTCGGGCTCGGGTTCACCGTCCTCGGTGGCGATCTCGGTGCCGAGCGGCGTCCGCCGACGGACCGGCCGTCCCAGGGCGGGCCGCCCTCCGACCCCGAGGGTCTCTCGGACGTGCGACCTCGAGACCTCACTCCCGAGCAGGTCGCGCAGCTGCCGAGCGCAACCGTCCTGCAGGCCGTGACCGGTGCCGACCTCGACCACCGCGCGGTGGTCTGGCAGGCAGGCGGTCGTCAGGTCCTGGCCCGCACCACGGACGGCGGCGCGTCGTGGGACTACAGCGGCGAGCCCGGTCAGTTCTTCGAGCTGACGCGTGTCCCCGGCCCGTCCGACAGCTTCTGGCTGAGCGTGACGAACGGAAACGGCAGGAACCGCAGCGAGGCGCTGATCGACCCCGCGGGGGAGCTGGTCGCCGTCACGCCTCCCGAGGACACGGCGCCCGTCGCCGAGGGTGAGGCCCTGGCGCAG
This sequence comes from uncultured Actinomycetota bacterium, assembly GCA_963825985.1. Classification (GTDB taxonomy): domain Bacteria; phylum Actinomycetota; class Actinomycetes; order Propionibacteriales; family Nocardioidaceae; genus Nocardioides. The sequence goes on from CAWGVK010000028.1 coordinate 67,667, forward strand.
CACCTGCCGCGGCCCAACGCGCTGCGTCAGGTCGCGGTCGCTCCCGACGGCACGTCGCACTACTGGCCCGGTGATCCGTACTTCGAGGAGCAGCGCACGGGCGTGGTCGGGGGCTGGGAGTCGGGCGTCCAGATGCCGACGGGCCGGATCGTCCAGCAGGTCGCCGGCCCGCAGGAGAGCTTTCAGGGCTTCTGCTGCGCGGCGCGACCCGTCGTCCGCTGGTCGGACGACGGCGGCGCGACGTGGTCGACTCGCGACCTCGACGACCTCGGCGCCGACCCCGATGCGATCTACCCCTTCAGCCTCCTGATCCCGTCCCTGGACCCCGAGACGGTCGCGGTGCACGAGTCGACCGAAGGCGGCTCGCGCGTGGGGCGCCCCCTGCTCGCGACCCAGCGCTTCGCCGCCGACGGCTCGGCCGCCGACCGGTTCGAGGGGCAGTTCCCCTCGAAGGTGGACGCCGCCTGGTCGGTGGTGCTCCCCGACGGGGGGCTGCTCGTCTGGGTGGACGCCGGCCGGCTGGCCGGCCCGTGGCTCAGCGCGGGCGACGACTGGAGCGCGATGACGCCAGCCGACGACCTCGCGCCGCCCTCGGGCGTCGACGAGAAGGGCCTGGTGCTCGCCGACGTGCGCCTCGTGGACGGCGAGGCGCGGGTGGTCGCCGTCGCCGACAGCGGCGCCATGCTCGTGCTCGAGGGCGACGACGCGACGTGGACGACGGTGGACGCGACCGACTGACGGACTGTCACGGCGTTCATGTGCCTGCCGCCGCCTGGCCGACCAGGGGCAGCACCCGGTAGGGCACCTGCGTCGCCAGCGCCATCACCGTCGAGGCGCGCTGGACGCCGGCGACGGCGACCACCCGGTCGATGACCCGCTGCAGGTCGGCGTTCGAGCGCGAGACGACGCGGCACCAGAGATCGCCGATGCCGGTGATCGTGTAGGCCTCGAGCACCTCGGGGATCGTGGCGAGGTGCTCGGCGACCGCCTCGTGGCCGGCCGACTGGCTGATCTCGAGGGTGAGGAAGGCCGTCACCGGGTAGCCGAGCGCCTCCGGGGACAGGTCGGGACCCCAGCCCGTGACCACTCCAGAGGAGACCAGCCGGTCGAGGCGCGCCTGCACCGTGCCGCGGGCCACGCCGAGCCGGCGCGAGGCCTCGAGGACGCCGACTCGGGGCTCGGCGGCGAACAGACTGATCAGGGTGCGGTCCAGGTCGTCCATGGGTGAGCCTTCGACTAGGCAATATGTCCAGCGTGACGACGTACTGTTGCACAGATTGTCAACAGCCGCGACGCTGGGCCGCATGACGCTGACACCGGACGAGCTCAAGGCAGACCTCACCCTCGAGCAGCTCAAGGAGCTGGTCGGCCTCGTCGAGTACGACGCCAGCCGCGACCCGTTCCCCGTGACCGCGATGGACGCCGTCTGCTTCGTGGTCGGCAACGCCACGCAGAGCGCGACCTTCTACCAGCTCGCGCTGGGCATGGAGCTCGAGGCCTACCGCGGCCCCGAGACCGGCGTCCGCGACTCGAAGTCGTACGTGCTGCGCAGCGGCAGCGCCCGCTTCGTCTTCACCGGCGGCGTGCTGCCCGACAGCCCGCTCCACGACACCCACCGCAAGCACGGCGACGGCGTCGTCGACCTGTCGCTCGAGGTGCCCGACGTCGACAAGTGCATCGCCCACGCGCGCAGCGTCGGTGCCACGATCCTGGTCGAGCCCCACGACGTCACCGACGAGCACGGCACCGTGCGCACCGCCGCGATCGCCACGTACGGCGAGACCCGCCACACCCTCGTCGACCGCAGCCGCTACTCCGGCCCCTACCTGCCCGGGTACGTCGCCCGCGAGACCACCGTGACCCGCCAGCAGGGCCACCCCAAACGGCTCTTCCAGGCCGTCGACCACTGCGTCGGCAACGTCGAGCTCGGCCGGATGGACGAGTGGGTGACCTTCTACAACAAGGTCATGGGCTTCACGAACATGGCCGAGTTCATCGGCGACGACATCGCCACCGACTACTCCGCGCTGATGAGCAAGGTCGTCGCGAGCGGCAACCACCGCGTGAAGTTCCCCCTCAACGAGCCGGCCGTCGCGAAGAAGAAGTCGCAGATCGACGAGTACCTCGAGTTCTACGACGGGGCCGGCTGCCAGCACATCGCCCTGGCCACCAACGACATCCTGCGCAGCGTCGACATCCTGCGCGCCAACGGCATCGAGTTCCTCGACACCCCCGACTCCTACTACGACGACCCCGAGCTGCGCGCCCGGATCGGCGAGGTGCGGGTGCCGATCGAGGAGCTGAAGAAGCGCAAGATCCTCGTCGACCGCGACGAGGACGGGTACCTGCTGCAGATCTTCACCAAGCCGATGGGCGACCGCCCGACGGTGTTCTACGAGTTCATCGAGCGGCACGGCTCGCTGGGCTTCGGCAAGGGCAACTTCAAGGCGCTCTTCGAGGCGATCGAGCGCGAGCAGGACGCCCGCGGCAACCTGTGAGCAGGTCGGCGTACGTCGTCTGACGTAGGGCAAGTCGCGACGTACGGCGTACGCGCCGTCGGCCCGGCGCGACGACACTCGCCGGCATGTCGACTCGCACGCGTGTCCCTGTCCTGACCGCAGCCGCCGCCCTCGCGGCGACCCTGCTCGTTGCGGCCCCGGCCGCGGCCGAGCCGAGACCGGGGCCGGGCGCGGGCGTGGTGCGCGTCGACTCCGGGTGGCTGCGCGGCGCCGTCGCCGACGACCACGTCACCTACTCCGCCGTCCCGTACGCCGCGCCGCCGGTGGGGGAGCGCCGCTGGCGACCGCCCGCCCGTCCGCGCCCCTGGGCCGGCGTGCGCGACGCGACCGCGCCCGGCCCGCTGTGTCCCCAACGTGACTTCGAGGGCGCGGCCGTCGGGCAGGAGGACTGCCTCTACCTCGACGTCACGGTGCCGAGGACCGCCGGGACGGGCGACCGGCTGCCGGTGCTGGTGTGGCTCGCCGGCGGGGGCTTCACCTCCGGCGGCGCGCGGGACTACGACGGCGCCCGGCTCGCCACCGAGGGCGAGATGGTGGTCGTGACCCTGAACTACCGACTCGGCGCGCTCGGCTTCCTCTCCTCGCCCGCCCTTGGCACCGCCGGCGGCAACTACGGGCTGATGGACCAGACGGCCGCGCTGCGCTGGGTACGTCGCAACGCCCACCGGTTCGGCGGCGACGCCCGCAACGTGACCCTCGCCGGCCAGTCCGCCGGCGCCCGCTCGGTCTGCGCCCATCTGGCCTCCCCGCGGTCGCGGGGTCTGTTCGACCGGGCGACGACGCAGAGCGGTGCCTGCGACAACGAGGTGCTGACGCGGAGTGCGGCCCGGAGGTTCGGCACTCGGGCCACCCGCGAGCTCGGCTGCGCGACCGCGGCCGACGTCGCGGCGTGCCTGCGGCGGCGTCCCCCGGCTGCCCTGCTCGGCGCGCTCCACGGTGTCGGCTCGGGCGTCACCGACCGGGTCGCCGACCGGCCGTGGAACCCGGTCGCCGGGACCCGGATGCTGCCGCGCCAGCCGCGCGCCGCGCTGCGTGACGGGACGGCGGCCCGGGTCCCGCTCCTGGTGGGCGGCACGCGTGACGAGATGCGTGGCTTCGTCTCGAAGGTCTCGCCGCTGACCGCCGAGAAGTACGCCGAGCACCTGACCAGTGCGTTCGGCGAGCGGGCCGGCGCCGTCCTCGCGGAGTACCCGGTCGCGGCGTACGACACCCCGGCGCTCGCCCTGGCACGGGTGCTCGGCGACTGGGGCGGCTCGATCGGGTCCTGCCCGGCGCTGCGCACGGCCCGCGCCGCCTCGGCCCACCAGCCCGTCTACGCCTACGAGTTCGCGGAGTCCACCGACGTGCCCGTGAACGGGCTGCCCCTGGGCAGCTTCCACGGCCTGGACCTGCCCTACCTGTGGGACCTGCGCTCGGCGAACCCGTACCCCGAGCTCACGCCGGCGCAGGAGCGGCTCGGGGACACGATGGTCGCCTACTGGTCGGCGTTCGCCCGGGCCGGCGACCCGAACGGCGCGGGCCGTCCGCCGTGGCCGCGGTTCGCCCCCGGTGGCACCGTGATCGGGCTGTCGACCGGGTCGATCGCCCCGACGCCGTACGCCGACGATCACCGCTGTCGATTCTGGGCCGGGGTTGCCTAGGGTCATGCGATGAGCACTCCCGTCACGCCCGAGCTGATCGCGTCGCTGTGGTCGCCGTCCGACCCGCAGGTGTCCCCCGACGGACGGCGGCTGGCCTGGACCGCGGCCCCGCACGGCACCGAGGGGGAGCATCGCGAGGAGAGCATCTGGGTCGCCGACATCGCCGGCGCCGAGCCCGGACGACGCTGGACCCGCGGCGCCGAGGACACGTCGCCGCGCTGGTCGCCCGACGGCACCCGGCTCGCCTTCCTGTCCGACCGGGCCGAGCGCGGCACGCCGGGGCTGCACGTGATCGACGCGGCCGGTGGCGAGTCGCGTCCGCTGGTCACCCGCAGGCGGGCGGTCGGCGGGTTCGCCTGGTCACCCGACGGCGCCGGCCTCGCCTTCCTGGCCCCCGACGAGCCGACCGAGGAGGACGAGCGGCGGGAGACGGAGCGCGACGACGCGCAGGTCTGGGGGGAGGAGTGGCACCGGCAGCGGCTGTGGCTGGTGCCCGCCGACGGCGGCCAGCCCGAGCTCCTGTGGGCACCCGACCTGCACCTGACCGCCCTGGCGTGGTCACCCGACGGAGGGCGGATCGCGCTGCTCGGGCAACGCGGCCCGCTCACGCAGTTCGTGACCGAAGCGCAGGTCTGGGTGTACACGGTCGGCGCGGGCGACGGCCACCTGGTGTGCCCGGCCGGCGCCGCCTCGACCATCGGCTGGTCGGGCGACCGGGTCGTGCACGCCGGCTACCACGAGGCCGAGCCGCAGTGCAGCGCCACGGTCTGGGCCGTGCCGGCCGGTGGCGGGGAGCCGCGGGTCGTGGGCACCGGCCGCGACGAGCCGCGGTGCACGGTCGACGTCGCGCACGCGGCCGACGGCACGCGCACCCTGCTGACCGTCGCCGACGGCCTCGACACCCGGCTGGAGTGGGTCGACGTCGACACGGGACGACGCACCACGGCCCTCGAGGTGACCGGCGACATCGACGGCTCCGCCTTCGCGACCGGACCCGACGGCGACGTCCTCGCGGCCGTGGTCGACGACGGACATCTCACGGCTCGCGTCGTCGTCGGGCGGCCCGACGCGCTGCGCTGCGTCTCCGACCACCACGACCGGCTCGACGGGGCCGCCCTGGCCCACGCCGAGCCGCTCGTGTGCGTGGCCGCCGACGGCACCCGGCTCGACGGGGTCGTGCTCCGCCCGGCCGGTGCCGACGGACCGGGGCCCTGGCCGACGGCGGTCATCGTGCACGGCGGTCCCTACGGTCGCTCGGGGCTGAGCTCGAACACCCACCCCGGGCGCTGGGCGCAGCTGCTCGCCCAGCACGGCTACGCCGTGGTCATGCCCAACTACCGAGGCAGCTTCGGTCGCGGCAACGACTTCGCGACCGCGGCCCGCGGGACGATGGGCACGGTCGAGTGGGACGACGTGATGGCCACCGTCGACGCCGCCGTCGATGCCGGCATCGCCGACCCCGACCGGCTCGGCATCGGTGGCTGGAGCCAGGGCGGGTTCCTCACCGCCTGGGCGGTCACCGCCACCGACCGCTTCAAGGTCGGCGTCATGGGCGCCGGTGTCAGCGACTGGTCGATGATGGCGGCGACCAGCGACCTGCCCGACTTCGAGGCGGCGCTCGGCGGCAGCCGTCCGTGGGACGGCCCGGGTCCGCACCGGGCCGCCTTCGGCTCGCCGCTCTCGTACGCCGCCCGCCGCACCACGCCGCTGCTGATCCTGCACGGCGAGCAGGACAAGCGCGTCCCGCACAGCCAGGCCGCCGCCTTCCACCGCGCCCTGGCCGGGCAGTCGGCCCCGGTCGCCCTGGTCACCTACCCGCGCGAACCCCACGGCGTCCGCGAGCGCGCCCACCAGGTCGACCTCCAGCGCCGCGTCGTCGAGTGGTTCGACCGCCACGTCCGCTGACGGGCCAGCGTCGACTCAGGCCTGGTCGCCGGCAGCAGGAACGTGGTGGCCACCAGCGCCACGACCATGAGGCAGGGCCCGCGCGTAGGCCGACGATCTGGCCGACGGTGTCGGAGGCCCCCGCGAGCGCGGCGAGCACGATGATCAGGCTGAGGCCGGCGTGCAGGGTGCGCGTGGGGCCGATCCGGCTCGAGACCACGCCGGTCACCAGCATCGCGACACCCATGATCGCCATGTGGCTGGTGAACATCATCGAGACCTGGCTGATCACGCACGCGAACGCCACCGCCCACACGGCGCGGGGCTGGGCGAGGAAAGGAACCGGTCTTCTCGCCTGGCTGCGCCCGGGCCGCCCTCGTCGGCCTGCCAGGATGACGGGCATGTCGACCTACGTCGCCTTCCTGCGCGCGATCAACCTCGGGGCCCGGCGCAAGTTCCCGAAGGACGCGATCGCGGCGGCCACCGAGGCCGCCGGGTTCACCGGGGTGGCGACCCACATCAACACCGGCAACGTGCGGCTCGAGACCCGGATGCGGTCGCGGGCGCGGATCGAGGCCGCCCTGGAGGCGGCCTACCTCGAGGACCGCGGGTTCGAGGTGCCGACGATCGTTTACACGTGCACCGAGCTGGCCGACCTCGTCGACGACGCCGCCCGGCTGGCCGACGGGTACGACGGCCCGCACTACGTCTCGCTCCTCAAGGACGAGCCGACGGCCGCGGCGGCCGCGGCGATGGAGGCGCTGTCGACCGACCGGCAGCGCGTGCACGTCGTCGGGCGCGGCGTCCACCTGCTGTTCGCCGACGGCTACGGCACCGCGACGGTGAGCAACACCCACGTGGAGAAGCTGATCGGCGTCGCGACCAACCGCAACCTCACCGTGCTGACGGCGCTGGTGCGGAAGTGGTGCTGACCCGGGGCAGGTTGCGCACGGCGGGGGAGAGCAGGACCAGCAGGCAGGTGACGACGTACACCGCGCCGCTGACCATCAGCACCTCGCCGTAGCCGAACGCGATCGCGAGCGGACCGACCGCGATCTGGCCGATCGGCATCGCGATGAACGAGCCGAGCATGTCGTAGGAGTACACCCGCGAGAGCATCTCGTCGGGCACGTTCTCCTGCATCGCGAGGTTCCAGCCCATGCTGAAGACCTCGGTGCCGGCGCCGGCCACGAACGCCGCGGCGACCAGCACCAGGAGCAGCGGCTGCGCCCCGAACAGGAAGATCGGCACGCCGAGCAGCGAGACGCCGAGCATGCCCCACAGCAACGGGCGCTGGAGGGGCACGCGCAGCATCACCAAGGTCATCACCAGCAACCCGACCGCCTCGGCCGACAGCACCAGGCCCCAGCCCTCCTCGCCGATCGTGTCCTTGGCGTGCAGCGGCCCCAGGGTGAACCACGGCCCGGCGTGGATGGCGTTGAGCACCCCGAACCCCAGGACCACGACCCACAGCCACTGCGTCGACCGGAAGTAGGTCCATCCCTCGCGGAGCTCGCTCCAGGTGCTGGCGCCGGGACCCTGTCGCTCGCGGGTCGGAAGGCTCACGAAGCCGAGCAGGACCGCGCTCGCGAGCCACGTGAGCGCGTCGACGGCCAGCGCCCAGCCGGCGCCGACGCCCACCACGAGCAGGGCGCTGAGGGTGGGGCCGACGATCACCAGGCCGGAGCGCACCAGCGACATCAGCGCGTTGGCCCGCTGCAGCTCGTCGCGGGGCACCAGCGAGGGCATGATCCCGGCCATCGCCGGCATCCCGGCGGCCGAGACGACCCCGTGGACGGCGCTGAGCGCGACCAGCATCCAGAGCTCGGCCGTGCCGGTGACCACGAGGGCGGCGATCGCGCCCTGGCTCGCCGCGGAGGTCAGGTTCGACACCTGCAGCACCAGCGTGCGCGGGAACCGGTCGGCGAGCACCCCGCCCCACAGCAGGAGCACCACCATCGGCACCGTGTGGGCGGCCAGCACGAGGCCGAGGGCGGCCGGGTCGTCGTCGGTGACCTCGAGGACGGCGAAGGCCAGTGCCACCGAGGCCATCGCGTTGCCCATCGTGTTGACGAACCGGGAGGCGAAGTAGAAGCGGAAGTTGCGCTCGCGCAGCGGGGCGAGCGAGTCGCGCCACGTCATGCGTTGCCCATCTGGAACGCCCAACCGGTGGCGCTGACGTGCACGGTGTCGGGCGTGCGCGGCGCGCGGTTGTGCTCGTGGAGCAGGTGTGAGGCCTCTCTCAGGAGCGTGCAGGCCTGCTCCCACACGTCGGGGGACACCCACCCCTCCAGGTCGAAGTCGTAGTGCGGGCCCGGCTCGCGCTCCGCGAGGCGTCGCTCGACCTCGAGGCTCACGGCTCGGGCGAAGAACAGCTGGTCGTCGGTGCTGGGCTGCGCCGGGGCTGGGGCGTGGGCACCCTGTCGCTCGTGCGGGTAGCGGTAGCGGTAGCGCTTGGCCTTCCCGCCCCGGATCGTCTCCTCGCCCGCGTCGACCAGCTGGCCGGCGTCCAGCAGCTGGCGCAGGTGGTAGGAGGCGTTGGCATGGGTGAGGTCGAGCTCGCGCGCCACCTCCGCCGCGCTCATCGCCGTCCCGGTCAGCAGCGACATCATCCGCAGCCGGACCGGATGCGCCATCGCCCGCAGCGCGCTGGTCTGCTCGTCCGACATTGACCCTCCAACAGTTCTTGGGTGGTCAAGTCTGCAGGGTGGTCGACCAACTGTCAAACAGTCCTTGGGGGGTTGGTCCGACCGCATGCAACACGACGTTCACTGCTCTTCAAGACGGGCGGGGTCAATCGGCCTTAGCAACGGTCGTGAAGAGCAGTGAACAGCGTGTTACAAGAGTTTCGGGCGGCCGGCTACTCGCCGCGGAACACCGGCCTGCGACGCTCGGAGAAGGCGCGCATGCCCTCGGCGACGTCGTCGGTGCGCATCAGGACGGTCTGGCCGGTGCGCTCGCGGTCGAGCGCGTCCTCGAGGCCGTCCAGCGTGGCGGCGTTGATCGCGCGCTTGGTGGCGGTCAGAGCGAGCGGCGGGCCGGCGGCGAGGCGGCGCACGATCGTGGCGAGCACGTCGTCGTACTCGGCGGCCGACGCCACCCGGGTGACCAGGCCGGCTTCGTAGGCCTCGAGGGCCGAGAGCGGCTCGGCCAGCAGGCCCATCCGCATCGCGCGGACGCGACCGATCGAGGCGGCCACGCTCGCCGTGGCGCCGCCGTCGGGCATGAAGCCGATCCGGGCGAAGGGCAGCAGGAACGCCGCCGACTCGCGCGCCACGATGACGTCGGCGGCCAGCGCGGCCGAGCAGGTGACGCCGGCGGCGATGCCGTTGACGGCGGCCACGACCGGCTTGTCGCAGGTGACGATGGCGCGCACGATCCGGTTCGCCAGGTCCATGGCGCGGACGTCGAACCGCTCGTGGGCGTCGACGCCGCCGATGTCGGCGCCGGTCGAGAACGCCTCGCCGGCGCCGGTGAGGACGACGACCCGGATGCCGTCGCGGGCGGTGGCCCACTCCACCCGCTCGGCGATGGCGACGCCCATCGCGGGGCTCATCGCGTTGAGCACCTCGGGCCGGTTCATCGTCAGCCACAGCACGCCGTCGTCCACGCGCACGTCGAGGTCCGCCACCTGAGCCATGGCGGTGAGTGTGCCACCATGAACGAGTGTCGACCGCCAGCCCCGTCGAGGCCGATCCCGGGCTCGAGCAGAAGCCCGAGGACGACGCCATCACCGTCCTGGCGACCCCGTGGGTCACCATCGTGTGGAACGACCCCGTCAACCTGATGTCCTACGTCACCTACGTGTTCCAGAAGCACTTCGGCTACGGCAAGAAGAAGGCTGAGAAGCTGATGATGGAGGTTCACGAGGACGGGCGCTCGGTGGTCAGCACCGGGTCGCGCGAGGAGATGGAGCGCGACGTGCAGGCGATGCACGAGTACGGCCTCTGGGCGACCCTCTCGAAGTCCGAGTGATGAGCGGGGGATTCGTGCGGCACCGGCGCAGCGGCCGGGTGATCGCCACCTTCACCGGCTTCGAGGCCGACCTGCTGCGCTCCCTGACCGGTCAGCTGGTCGAGCTGTTGCGCAACGAGGCGGCGGTGCCCGACGACGACCGCGACCCGTTCGAGGCGCTCATGGACTTCTCGGGTCCCACCGCCGAGCCCGACGACCCCGTGCTGGCCCGGCTGTTCCCCTCGGCCTACCAGGACGACGACGAGGCGGCCTCGGAGTTCCGCCGGTTCACGGAGGGATCGCTGCGCGACGGCAAGGCGCGGGCGGCGTGCACGGTCATCGACACCCTCGAGGAGGCCGGGCTCCCGCCCCAGCTCGAGGAGGACGGGCTGATGATCGACGTCGAGCTCGACCAGCCGACCGCCGAGACCTGGATGCGGTCGTTCACCGACGTCCGTCTCGCCCTGGCCACCCGGCTCGGCGTCGAGGACGGCGACGAGGAGTACTGGTACTCCTTGCCCGACGAGGATCCGCGCACCCAGGCCCACGACATCTACGACTGGGTCGGCTACCTGCAGGAGTCGTTGGTCCACGCGTTGAGCAAGTAGAGACCGGTGACGTAGTAGATAGTTGATCTGCGAAACTATCCCGGTAGGCTCGCATCATGAGCGAGATCCGCAACGACGTGTCCTTCCTGCTCAACCAGTCGGCGTACGCGCTCTCGGCCCAGCTCGGCGCTGCGCTGGCGGACCTGGGCATCTCGGTCCGGGAGTACTGCGTGCTGATGAAGGCCTCCGAGGAGGAGCTCACCCAGAACGTCGTCGCCGAGCGTGCCGCGCTCGACAAGACGACCATGGTGGTGACCCTCGACGCGCTGGAGAGGGCAGGCCTGGCTGAGCGAAAGGTCTCCAGTGCCGACCGGCGGGCGCGCGTGGTCGCCGTGACGCCGAAGGGTCGCAAGGTGCTGGCACGCGCCTTCGACGTGGTCGAGGGCGAGGTCGACGACGCCCTGAGTGCCCTCGAGCCCGCCGTCCGCACCGCGTTCCTCGACGCCCTGGAGACGTTGACCGCCGGCCCCTGGGCGACGCCGTCGCACACGGCGCCGCAACGACGCAAGCAGGTCAAGGCGGCGTCCTCGCGGTAACCAGTCGCTACTAGATAGTTCGATACAAAACGATCTGTTACGGTGAGTCCATGCTGACTCGCCGCACCCTCACCCTGGCCGTGCTGCTCGTGACGCAGCTGATGGTGATCCTCGACGGCACGATCGTGAACGTCGCGCTCCCCACCGTCCGGGAGGACCTCGGCGTGAGCGACGCCGGGCTCGCCTGGGTGGTCAACGGGTTCTTCGTCGCGTTCGCGGCGATGCTGCTGCCCTCAGGCCGCCTGGGTGACGTCCTCGGCAACCGTCGCGTCTTCCTCGCCGGCCTCGCGCTCTTCACCGTGGCCTCCGCCTGGTGCGGCCTGGCGTGGTCGCCCGAGGTGCTGGTCGCCACCCGCGTCGTCCAGGGGGCCGGGGCCGGGCTGAGCGCGGCGGTGGTGCTGAGCATGATCGCGGCCCTGTACGACGACCCGGCCGACCGGGCCCGTGCGTTCGGCCTGCTGGCCTTCGTCGGCGCGGCCGGCGCCTCGATCGGCGTCGTTGCCGGTGGGGTGCTCACCGAGCTCGCGAGCTGGCGGTGGGTGTTCCTCGTCAACGTGCCGATCGGCGTGGCCGCCCTCGCCGCCGCGGTCGTGCTCGTCGACCGCGACCGCGGCACGAGGTCGCCGGGCGGTCTGTGGTCGCCGCTGCGCGAGGTGCTCCGTGACCGTGCCTTCGCCCGGTTCAACGCCGTGCTGTTCACGATGACCGTGGCCGGCTTCTCGTTCCAGTTCCTCAGCGCCCTCTACTTCCAGGACGTGCTCGGCTACGGCGCCTTGCGCACCGGACTGGCCTACCTGGCCGTGACCGCGGCGATCGCCGTGTCGTCGTTGTGGCTCTCCGGCGCACTGGCCGCGCGCTGGGGCGGAGAGCGCGTGCTGGTCGGAGGCCTCGCCCTGTTCGTCGCCGGGCTGGTGGCCCTCGCGCGGTTCCCGGTCGGCGGCGGCTACGCCGCGGACGTCGCCCCCTGGCTCGCCCTGGCGGGGGTGGGCTTCGGCCTGGCCATGCCGCAGGTGACGTCGCTGGCGATGGCACGCGCCCACCCCGGCCATGCCGGCCTCGCGTCGGGCGTGGTCACGACCACGCAGCAGCTCGGTGGGGCGGTCGGGCTCGCGGTCGTCGCCGCTCTCGCCGCTGCCCGCACCGACGCGCTCGTGGACGCCGGCGCGGCCGACCTGCCGGCCGAGGCGGCCGGGCTCCGGCTTGGCCTGCTGGTCGCGGCCGGCGTGCTCACCGTGGGCGCGGTCGTGGCGGCGTCAGTCGGGCTTGACCGCCAGCACCGGGCACGGCGCCTCGAGGATGACGCGCTGGGCGACGCTGCCGAGCAGCATCTTGCCCACCGGCGTCCGCTGGCGGACGCCGACCACGATCAGGCGTGGCGTCGGCCTCGCGCGGCGGCGTCGAGGACGGCGTCGGCGATGTCGGGCACGACGTCGCGGCGGACCTCGACGTCCAGGCCCGTCTGCCTCGAGGGCGGCCGTGCAGTCGCCGGATCTCGTCCTCGTGGGCGTAGCGGCGTGTCGACCAGGCTGTCGCCCGTGGTCGCGTTGACGACGACCAGGTCGGTCTCGCGCGCTGGGCCTGCCTCCGCGCCCCGTGGTCCAGGGCCGCGCGTCCGTAGTCGTCAGGGCTGTAGGCGACCACGATCGTCATGCGAGACCTCTTCCTTGACCGGTGCGGGGGTCGGGGTCGGCTCGGCGTCTTCGGGCGCAGACCCGCTGAGCACCAGCGCCACGAGGAGCACGGCCATCACGACGTAGACGACGACAGCCACCGGCTCGCCCCACAGCGTGCTGAGGTCGCCCTGGGAGATCGCCAGGGCCTCGGTCATCTGCGCCTCGAGCGGCGGGCCGAGGATGACGCCGATGATCAGCGGCAGCACCGGGAGTCCGAACCGGCGCATCGCCAGTCCGAGCAGGCCGAAGCCCAGCAGCAGCGCCGAGGTCGAAGGCCTGGAAGTTGACGCTGTAGGCGACCGAGCGAGGCGAAGAACAGGATGCCGGCGTAGAGGTAGGGCCGCGGGATCTGCAGCAGCTTCGCCCATACGGGTGCCAGCGGCAGGTTGAGCACCAGGAGCAGGGTGTTGGCCACGAACAGGCTGGCGATCAGCGCCCCAGACCAGCTCCGGCTCGCGTGTCGATCAGCTGCGGTCCGGGCTGGATGCCGTAGCTCTGCATCGCCAGCAGGATCACGGCGGCGGTGGCCGTGGTCGGCAGGCCGATCGCGAGCAGCGGCACCAGGGTGCCGGCGGCGGAGGCGTTGTTGGCGGCCTCCGGCCCGGCGACGCCCTCGATGGCGCCCTTGCCGAACTCCTCGGGGTGCTTGGAGAGCTTGCGCTCGGTCGGCGTAGGAGAGGAACGTCGGCGATCTCGGCGCCACCGGCCGGCAGCGCGCCGAACGGGAAGCCGAACGCCGTGCCGCGCAGCCACGGCTTCCACGAGCGGCCCCAGTCCGCGCGGCTCATCCAGGGCTGGCCGACCGGGATGATCTCGAGCGGCTTGCGGCGCAGGTGCGCGGCCACCCAGAGCGCCTCGCCGATCGCGAAGATCGCGACCGCGACCACCACGATGTCGATGCCGTCGGCGAGCAGCGGCTGGCCGAACGTCAGCCGCGGCCTGCCCGGTCGACGTGCCGACCAGGCCGATCGCCAGGCCCAGGAACAGCGAGATGAAGCCGCGCAGCTTGGACGACGCCCAGCACCGCGGTGACGGCGAACAGAGCCAGCAGCATGATCGCGAAGTACGACGGCGCGCCGAGCTTGACCACGACGTCGGCCACCGAGGGCGCCAGCAGGACCAGCAGCAGCGGTGCCGATCGTGCCGGCCACGAACGAGCCGATGGCCGCGGTCGCCAGCGCCTGTGCGGCGCGCCCGCCTTGGCCATCTTGTTGCCCTCGATGGCGGTCACCACCGACGACGACTCGCCTGGGGTGTTCAGCAGGATGGAGGTGGTCGACCCGCCGTACATGCCGCCGTAGTAGATGCCGGCGAACATGATGATCGCGCTGCTCGGCACCGACGTTGTAGGTGACCGGGAGCAGCAGCGCCACCGTCATCGCCGGGCCGATGCCGGGGAGCACGCCGACGGCGGTGCCGAGCAGCACGCCGAGGGCGGCGAAGAGCAGGTTGGTCGGCGTCAGGGCGGCCTGGAAGCCGTCGAGGAGGAGGTCCATCACAGCACCCCGTCCAGGATGCCGGCGCGGGATCGGGATGCCGAGCCCGACGTAGAAGCCGTAGAAGGTGCCGACCGAGAGGGCGGCGCCGATCGCGAGGTCGCGCACCCAGGTGCGGCTGCCGAGCACCAGGGCGGCGCCGGCGAACAGCAGCGCTCCGGTGATCGCCCAGCCGAGCCAGTCGATCAGGGCGATGTTGAGCACGAAGACGCGGCGAGCAGTCCGACGGTGCGCCAGTCGGCGCCGCCGGTGAGGTCGACGTCCTCGCCGTCCTCGGCCTCGGGGACGGTCGCCGCGCGCGGTGGCGAAGGCGAGCAGCGATGCCGAGCAGCCACGAGCGACGGCGCCGACCACGTAGGGGAAGGCGTAGGGCTGCACCGGCTGGTCGGCGAAGCCGTCCTCGAGGCTGAGGGCGTGGTAGAACACGTAGCCGCCGACGACGACGAGGAACGCCGCCAGGCCGTACTGGGCCTTGTCGACCAGCCGGGGCCCGGCCTCCGGTGGTGTGGTGAGGGTGGTGCTCATGCGAGTCCCAGCTCCTTCAGGGTGTCCTCGACGCGGGCGTCCTGCTCCTCGAGGAAGGTCGTCGAACTCCTCGCCGGTGGCGAAGTTGTCGGTCCAGCCGTTGCGCTCGAGCTCGCTCGCGCCACTCGTCGGTGTCGTGCATCTGGGTGAACAGGTCGACCAGGTAGTCGCGCTGCTCGTCGGTGATGCCGGGTGGCGCGAGGACGCCGCGCCAGTTGGTGAAGACCAGGTCGACGCCGGACTCGGTGAGGGTCGGTGCGTCGACGGTGTCGAGGCGCTCGGCGCCGGAGACGGCGAGCACGCGCAGGGAGCCGTCCTCGATCTGGCCCTCGAACTCCCCGAGCCCCGACATGCCGACGTCGATCTTCTCGCCGAGCAGCGCCGTGGTGAGCGGGCCGCCGCCGTCGTACTCGATGTAGTTGACCTCGCGTGGGTCGATGCCGACCTTCGCCGCAAGCTGCATCGGGAAGAGGTGGTCGGGGCCGCCGGGTGCCGAGCCACCGCCGATGGTCACGCTGCCGGGATCGGCCTTCCAGGCCTCGACGCAGGTCGTCGACCGTCTGGAACGGTGAGTCGTCCGGGACCAGGAGGCCCTCCTGGTCCTCGATGAGCCGGGCGATCGGCGTCATGTCGGAGACCCGGCGTCGGACTTGTTGGTGTAGACCGCGCCGACGACGCCGAGGCCCATGGTCATGACCAGGTCGTCGGCGCCCTCGGCGTTGAGCCAGCCGCTGCATGGCGACCGTGCCGCTGGCCCCGAGCACGTTGGTGATCTCGAAGCGGCCGGTGAGGTCGTTGTCCTCGAGGGTCTTCGCGGCGGCGCGGCCGGTGATGTCGTAGCCGCCGCCGGGGCTGTTCGGGATCATCATCTGCAGGCGACGGTTGCTGGGGTCGTCGGGCCGCGGGTGACGCCGCAGGCCGACGCCGTGCCGGCCAGGGCCAGGGCGACGACGACCGCGACGACCGCGCGCAGCGGCCTCGTTCGGTGGTGTGATGTGGGTGACACGTCGCCGAGCATGGCGCGGTCGTGTGGCGGTCGTCACTGTTGCGGTGGCAAAGGAGGTTGTGGTCGTTGTGGTCGTGCGGCTGAGACGACGCGAGCTGACCCTCGCCGGGCAGTTCCTCGCCCTTCAGCTGGTGGTCGTGGCCCTGCTGCTGCTCATCGTCGGGGTCTTCAGCGTGCGGCAGTCGACCGCGACGTTCACCGACGAGCAGGGGGCCCAGATGCTCTCGGTGGCGGAGTACGTCGCCAGCCTGCCCAGCGTGCGCTGCCAGCTCGGGGGATCCGCGGTGGAGGGATGCTCTCCGGTCGAGGACGACACCGGGCGGGTGCTCGCCCCCTCGGTCGACCGCGGCATCAGCCTGTCGGCCGCCACCGACGTGCTCATCGTCTCGCCCGAGGGCGTGGTGCTGGCCGCGTCGGACCCCTCGTTGGTCGGGACAACGGCGATCCTCGGCGAGAGCAACGTCCAGGAGGGACGGCGATGGATCGGCGACGTCGAGCTCGAGGGCGACAGGGCGATCGCCGCGCACGCCCCGATCCTCGACGACCGGGGCGACTTCGTCGGGTTCTCGGTCGCGCAACAGACCTACCCCACCGTCGGCGACCGCCTCACGGGTGCCGCGCCCGACCTGGCCCTGTTCCTCGGCATCGGAGCCCTGCTCGGAGTCGTCGGCACCTACGTCGTCTCGCGTGTCGTGAAGCGAGGCACCCGCGGTCTCGCGCCTCGCGAGATCGCCAACCTGGCCGACCACCGCGAGGCGCTGCTGCACAGCATCCGCGAGGGCGTGGTCGCCGTCGGCACCGACGACCGGGTCACGATGATGAACGACGCCGCCCGCCAGACCCTCGAGGTCACCGGCGAACCGGTGGGCAGGAGCATCGGCGACCTGGGTCTCGACCCGCGCGTGGTGGCCCTGCTCACCGGTCGCCGACGACCGCGACGCGCAGGACGCCGTCGCGCTGGTCGGCAGCCGGGTCGTGGTGTTCAACCGACGCTCGGCGTCGTCGCGCGGTCGCGGCATCGGCAGCGTCACGACGCTGCGCGACCGCACCGAGCTGCTGTCGCTGCAGAGCCAGCTCAGCTCCAACCTGTCGATCACCGACACCCTGCGCGCACAGACCCACGAGTTCGACAACCAGCTGCACACGATCAGCGGCCTCGTGCAGCTCGGCGAGTACGACGAGGTGCGCTCGCTGGTCGGCACCATCACCCGGCACCGTTCCGAGATCGGCGCGTTCGTGTCGGCCCGGATCGACGACCCCGCCGTCGCGGCGCTGATGATCGCGAAGGACGCCGTCGCGGTCGAGCGCGGCGTCGAGCTGGTGCTCGACCCCGGCTCGCGGCTGGGGTCCCTGCCCGCCGACGTGTCCGCCGACCTGACCACCGTCGTCGGCAACCTGGTCGACAACGCGGTCGACGCCTGCTCAGGGGTGCCGGGGGCGATGGTGGAGCTGTGGGCGACGGTGGTCGACGGCGCCGTGCACGTGCGGGTGCGCGACAACGGACCAGGCGTGCCCGACGACCTGCGCGACGCCATCTTCGTGCGCGGGTTCTCGACCAAGCCCGAGGTGCTCGGCGGGCGCGGGATCGGGCTGCCGCTGGTGCAGCTCATCTGCACCCAGCGCGGCGGCAGCGTCGACGTCGACCAGGCCGCCGAGGAGGGCGGCGCGGAGTTCGTCGTGGTCCTTCCGCTCGGCGTGCGGCAGGGTGTCGAGACGTGATCGGGGTGCTGGTCGTCGACGACGACTTCATGGTGGCGCGCATCCACACCCGCTTCGTCGAGCAGACCGAGGGCTTCGAGGTCGTCGGCACCGCCCACACCGGCGCCGACGCCCTGCGCCTGGTCGACGAGCTCGCGCCCGACCTGGTGCTGCTCGACGTCCACCTTCCCGACCTGACCGGCCTCGAGGTGCTGGCCCGGCTGCGCGCCGAGGGCCGGCAGACGGCGGTCGTGATGGTCACCGCCGAGCGGGGCGCGGACGCCGTGCGCGCGGCGCTGCACGGCGGAGCCATGCAGTACCTGGTCAAGCCGTTCGAGCACGCCGACCTGGCCGACCGGCTGCGCCGCGTCGCCGACACCCTCGGCGTGCTGACCGAGGGCGAGGCCGACCAGGCCGCGATCGACCAGGCCTTCGGTGCGGCACCGCGCCGGACGGCGACGACCCAGCTGCCCAAGGGGCTGAGCCCCGAGACCGCCGACCTGGTGCTCGCGGCGATGACCGAACGCACCGAGATCTCGTCGTCCGAGGCCGGCGAGGTGGTCGGCCTGTCGCGGGTCACTGCGCGCCGCTACCTCGAGCACTTCGTCGAGACCGGCCAGGCCGAGGTGCGGCTGCAGTACGGCGCCGCGGGCCGTCCCGAACGCAGGTACCGCGCGAGCTGAGGCGGCTCGCTCCACTACGCTCGAGAGCGTGCTGACCCTCGACCAGGCGACCTACGACGAGATCGTCGCGCACGCCAAGCGCGACCACCCCGACGAGGCCTGCGGCATGGTGCTGGGTCCCGAGGGGTCCGACCGACCCGAGCGGTTCAAGCCGATGACCAACGCGGCCGGGAGCCCCACGTTCTACGAGTACGACTCGATGGAGAAGCTCGCGCTCTACAAGGAGATGTGGGACCGCGACGAAGAACCCGTCGTCATCTACCACTCCCACACCGCCACCGAGGCCTACCCGAGCGTCACCGACATCGACCTCGCGGCCGAGCCGGGAGCCCACTACGTGCTGGTGAGCACACGCGAGCACGGGAATAACGAGGGTCCGGTGGAGTTCAGGTCCTACAGAATCGTCGACGGCGCCGTGACCGAGGAAGAGGTCAGCGTCGTGCAACAGCTGAGGAGCAACGTCTGATGGCCATCGAGGTCCGCATCCCGACCATCCTGCGCACCTACACCGGCGGTGAGAAAGCCGTCGACGGTGCCGGGGCGACCCTGAGCGCGCTGATCGACGACCTCGAGGGCAACCACCCCGGCATCAAGGACCGCCTGATCGACGTCAAGGACGACCAGGTCGAGCTGCGCCGCTTCGTCAACGTCTACGTCAACGACGAGGACGTCCGGTTCATCGGCGGCCTCGACGCCGAGCTGAACGACGGCGACCAGGTGGTCGTCCTCCCCGCCGTCGCTGGAGGCGGTTCCTGACGAGGTCGGTCAACGACCGTCTCGAAGGGGTGACAGACTCCGACGCATGACCGACCGTCGCACGTTCGTCCTCGTCGACGGCGAGAACATCGACGCCACCCTCGGCAACTCCGTGCTGGGCCGCCGCCCGCTGCCCGAGGAGAGACCTCGCTGGGAGCGGGTGACGTCGTACGTCGAGGAGCAGTGGGGGCAGCCGGTCACCGGGCTGTTCTTCCTCAACGCCAGCAACGGCACCCTGCCCACCGGGTTCGTGCAGGCGCTGCTGGCGATGGACTACCGGCCGGTGCCCCTGTCGGGCCGTTCCGACGAGAAGGTCGTCGACATCGGCATCCTGCGCACGCTCGAGGCGCTGCGCGACCTGCCGGACGCCGATGTCGTGCTCGGCAGCCACGACGCAGACTTCGCCGAGCACATCACGACCCTGCTCGGCCAGGACCGCAAGGTCGGCGTCCTCGGGTTCCGCGAGTTCACCAGCACCCACCTGGCGCTCGAGGGCGTCCAGCACTTCGACCTCGAGTACGACGTGCGCGCGTTCAACGCCGAGCTGCCCCGGGTGCGGATCATCCCGCTCGAGGAGTTCGACCCGACGTACTTCCTGCGCTGAGGAGAACCGCATGCCCCAGCAACGCCGCGGCGTCCGCGCCGTCCCCGGAGCGATCGCGCGCGGACGCGACCGCGTGACCGGTGTCTTCCAGCACCGTTACCCGACGGTCGCCGTGACCGGCATGACCGGCGTCGGCAAGACCGAGCTCGTCGACCACCTCTGCGGACGCGCCTCACCGACGGGCACCTCCGAGTCGGGCTCGGCGGTGATGGAGCGACGGGTGCGCCGCGACCGCCGGCTGCGCGGCTTCCGCTTCCGCGTGGTGCCGGGCGAGAACGCCGCCACCCGCCTCGGCGCGCTCGACGAGGTGTTCCACGACGAGCCGGTCGACGGCGTCCTGCACGTGGTCGCCAACGGCCTCGCGACCGGCCGCCGGCTGGCCGGCACCACCGGCTCGGCGATGGTCGACCGCGACGAGCAGCTGGCCCGCGAGCTCGAGGACTGGACGGTCACCGCCCACCGGATCGCGTCGATGGCGGTGCGTCGTCCGCACCCCACGTGGCTGGTCGTGGTGGTGACGAAGGTCGACCTGTTCGCCGACGACGTCGACGCCGTCGTGCGCTCGTACTCACCCGGCAGCGGCACGCCGTTCGGCGACCGCGTCGACGAGCTGCGGGCCCTCGCCGGCGCGGCCAAGCTGTCGATCGACGTCCTCCCGGCGTGCAGCCACCTCGAGGGCGACGCGGTGTCGAGCAAGCAGCGCGACGCCTACCTGGCCGCCCTCGAGGCGCGGATGGCGCAGCTGTCGGGTCACGTCTGATCAGGTGCGGGTGCCGGCCGTCAGCAGGTACTCCATCTCGAAGCGCGCGGCGCCCTCGCTGCTGAGGTTCCACTGGTCGCAGAACGCGTCGAGGGCGGCGTCGAACTCCTCGGCCCGGTCGTTCCTCACCGCGTTGGCGCGGGCCGCGATCGTGGGGCCGTAGTAGCTCTTGAAGTGCTCGGCGTAGTCGTGCGCCTGCGCGAACGCGGTGACCTCGAGGACGCCGCGGCTGACGCTGTGCAGGTCGACGCGGCCACCGAAGAGGCCCGCGAGGTGCTCCTCACCACCCCACAACGGCGGCGCCGAGGCGCCGGGCGGCGGCGGCGGCATGAACGGCTTCATGGTGGCGAACAGCGAGCCGATCATGCCGGTGGGCGTCCAGCTGAGCAGGCCGATGGTGCCGCCGGGCCGGCACACGCGCACCAGCTCGTCGGCCGCGGCCTGGTGGTGGGGCGCGAACATCACGCCGATCGCCGACATGACGACGTCGAACGCACCGTCGTCGAAGGGGAGGGCCTCGGCGTCGGCGGGCAGCCACTCGATGTCGAGGCCGGCCGCCTCGGGTCGCTTGCTGCCGGCGTCCAGCAGCTCGGGCGTGAGGTCACTGGCGGTGACGTGGGCCCCGAGCTGGGCGGCGGGGATCGACGCGTTGCCGGTGCCGGCCGCCACGTCGAGCACGTTCTGGCCCGCGGCGATGCCGACGGCCTCGACCAGGCGGGGGCCGAGCGGCGTCAGGAACGTGTCGACCATGCGCGGGTAGTCGCCCGACGCCCACATGGCGCGGTGCTTCGTCTTGAGCTCGGTGTCGGCGGTCTGGGTGGGGGTGTCGGTGGACATCAGAGGTTCTCCTTCGGTGGTTGATTCGGTACCTCTGCAGCCTGATGCTGGCCCCGGTCGACGCACATCGGGCGAAATCCCCATCAAGATCCCTAGGATGCGGGGATGGACGCCGGGGGCGACCACCCGATCGACAGGGGCTGGGCCGCGCTCGAGCAGGCCCGCTGGACCGAGGCGCGCACCTGCTTCGAGGGCGTGCTGACGCACGCCGACGATGCTCGCGCCCACGAGGGGCTGGGGCTGGCGCTGTGGTTCCTGGGTGAGGTGCCGGCGGCGATCGCGGCCCGCGAACGGGCCTTCGAGCTCCATGCCCGGGCGGGCAGCTGCTCCGACGCGGCCCGGTGCGCCGTGTGGGTGTCGCACCAGTACTTCATCGGCGAGCGGCAGTCGGCGGCTCGGGGCTGGCTGGCGCGTGCCGATCGCGTGCTGGACGGCGTCCCGGAGTGTGCCGGGCACGGCTGGGTCGCCGTCGAGCTGGCCCGGCACGCCCCCGGGGTCGACGACCGACGGGTGCGCGCGTCCGAGGCGGTCGAGATCGCCCGCCGTACCCACGACGTCGACCTCGAGGTCTTCGCGCTCAGCCTGCTGGGCCGGGCGGAGACCTCCGCCGGCCACCAGGAACGCGGCCTGCTGCTGATGGAGGAGGCGATGGCGGCGGCCACGGCCGGCCGGGTGCGCAACGCGCACACGCTGGGCGAGGCCTACTGCAACCTGATCATGGCCTGCGCCGACGCCGGGCACTGGGAGCGGGCGACCGAGTGGTGCGAGGTCGTCGACGAGTTCGCCCGGTCGCACGGCGCGGCCCCGCTGTTCGGCGCCTGCCGCGGCGTCCACGCCGACGTGCTGCTGGCCACCGGACACTGGCCGGAGGCCGAGGAGGCGCTCGCGACCGCCCTGACCACCCATGCCCGGAACATCCCCGCGCTGGGAGCGCCGGCCGAGGCCGCGCTGGCCGAGCTGCGGGTGCGCCAGGGCCGGCTCGCGGACGCCGAGCGGCTGCTGGCCGGGCGCGAGGAACGCCCGGCGGCGCTGCGGGCCCTGGCCCTGCTGAGGATCGCCCAGAACCGCCCGGCTGAGGCCGCCGTGCTGCTCGTCCGCGGCCTGCAGGGGTGCGTGGGCGACGCCGTGCGCACCAGCCAGCTGCTCGCGACCCTCGTCGACGCGCGGCTCGCCTCGGGCGAGCTCGGCCCAGCGGCCCTGGCCGTCGACGAGCTGGCGGTGGTGGCGTCCGGCAGCAGCCTGCGGCTCGTCGTGGCACGCTCCGAGCTCGCCGCCGCCCGCGTGGCGCACGCGACCGGACGTGCCGACGAGGCGGCCGAGCCGGCGCGCCGCGCCCTGGCGGCGTTCCTCAGCCTGTCGATGCCGCTCGACGCCGGCGAGGCCCGCCTCGAGCTGGCCCGGGCACTCGCCGCGACCGCGCCCGAGGTCGCCGCCGACGAGGCACAGACCGCCCGCGCCGTGTTCCGCGACCTGGGCGCGGCCCGCGCCGTCGACGCGGCGTCCGGTCTCCTGCGTGACCTGGGGGAGCGCGGCGGCGGCGTCCGCCACGGCGGCGGCACCCTCACCGCCCGCGAGCAGCAGGTGCTCGAGCTGGTCGCGCGCGGGCTGTCGAACGCCCGGATCGCGCAGACCCTGGTGATCAGTGAGAAGACCGCCGGGCACCACGTGAGCAACATCCTCACCAAGCTCGGCGTGCGCAACCGCACCGAGGCTGCGGCGCATCTCGCCGACGTGACGGGTCAGCCGAGGATCCCCAGCTCGTAGCCCCGCGACACGGCGGCCGCACGGTCGCCGACACCGAGCTTCTCGTAGACGTGCACGAGGTGGGTCTTCACGGTCGCCTCGCTGACGAACAGCTCGGCGGCGATCGCCCGGTTCGACGTGCCGCGCGCGACGAGCACCAGCACCTCGCGCTCGCGGGCACTCAGCGCGGTGCTTCGCCCGGGCGTTCGCACGTGCGAGGCCAGCCTGGCCACGACCGCCGGTGACAGCACCGTCTCACCCGCGGCGGTGGCCCGTACGGCCTCGAACAGGCGCTCGGCGCGGGTGTCCTTGAGCAGGTAGCCGGTGGCGCCGGCCTCGATGGCCGCCACGGTGTCGGAGTCGGTGTCGAACGTCGTCAGCACCAGCACGGCGGCCCGTGCGCCGCGCGCCCGGAGGTCGCGGACGGCGTCGACGCCGCCCCCGCCCGGCATCCGCAGGTCCATCACGACGACGTCGGGGTCGGTGGCGAGCACCCGCTCGACGGCCTCGGGTCCGCTGGCGGCCTCGCCGACCACCTCGAAGTCGGGCACGGCGGCGAGCATGCTGCGGACGCCGTCGCGCACCACGGGGTGGTCGTCGACCACGACGATCCGTATCGTCATGCGGCCTCGTGGGCGAGCGCAGGGAGGCGCACCGAGACGGCGGTGCCGCCACCGGGCCGCGACTCGAGGGTGAGGACGCCGGCCAGCCGCTCGGTCCGCTGCCGCATCCCCCGCAGCCCGAACGAGCTGTCGGCGGCGGGAGCACCGGGATCGAAGCCGACGCCGTCGTCCCGCACGTCGAGCACCACCTCGTCGTCGTCGTACGACAGGGTCACGCCCACCCGGGCGGCGTCGGCGTGCTTGGCCACGTTGGTCAGCGCCTCCTGGGCGATCCGCAGCACGGTGGCCTCGACCTCCGGGTGCAGGGGAGCGGGGTCGCCGGTGACCACGACGTCGGTGCGTACGTCGCGCTCGTCCGCCCAGCCGGTGACGACCGAGCCGAGCGCCGCCGGCAGGGTGGCGCCGTCGAGGTCGGCGGGCGCCAGGCCCCGCACCGACCGGCGCGCCTCCGCGAGCGCCTCGCGGGCGAGCACGAGCGCCCGCTCCTGACGCTCGCCGCCGACGGCGGCCTCGAGCTGGGTGACGATGCCGGCCAGGCTCTGGGCGATGGTGTCGTGGATCTCGCGGGCCAGTCGCTGCCGCTCCTCCTGGACGCCGGCGTCGCGCGCCTGCGCGATCAGCTGCTCCTGCAGGGCCGCGTTGTCGGCCATGGCCCGCTCCAGCTCGACGTTGAGCAGGGCCAGCTCGTCGGCGCGCTGCTCGGTGCGCTCGCCGAGCTTGGAGAACAGTCCAGCCATGCCGGCGTTGACCACGGTGAGGGCGCCGAAGCCGATCGCCTGCCACGTCTCCTCGGGGGGCAGACCGCCCGACTGCGCGCCGGCCTGGGTCACGGCCACGAACACCAGCCCCACCCACTGCGCGCGCCCGGGGAACGTCTCGAAGACGTCGAGGAAGCCGACGAAGGCGAAGATCGCGTAGAGCGGGTTGAGCCAGCACAGGGCGAAGGCCAGCAGCGACCGGACCACCCAGTGGGTCGGTCCGGCCGGCACCAGCCAGGACCAGACGAGCGTGACCGCCGACAGCGCCAGCGTGACCCGGACGTCGGCCGCGGCGTCGCCGAGGGCCGGCGCGACACCGGTGGCGACGGCCGTGGCCACCACGAGCAGCCCGATCGGCAGCAGCCGCAGCAGCCGCTCTTCGCTCATGGGCTGCATCCTCTCCTACTCCCAGCGGAACATCCGAACGGCGACCAACGACAGCACCGCCGTCCAGCCGCCCATCACCGCGAGGTCGACCAGGTCGGGCGCGGCGCCGTGCAGCGACTCGTTGAGCGCCTCCGAGGCGGCGCCGAGCGGCGTCGCCACGACGACGTCGTGCAGCCAACCCGGCATCGACTGCACCGGCACCCACACCCCGGAGGTGAACATCATCGGGAAGAAGACCACGGTGCCGACCGTCTGCACCACGCGGGCGTTCGACGACACGGCCGTGATCAGGGCGCCGACCGAGAAGGCGGTGGCGGTGGCCAGCACCGCGCACACCACGTACCACCCGACGTCGCCGGGCAGCGGCACGTCGTAGGCCACGTGGGCAGTGCCGAGCGCGAGCACGACCGAGACCAGCACGGCCACGGCGTGCAGCCCGACCTGGGCGCCGAGCAACGCGGCGGGGTGCATCGGGGTGGTGCGAAGCCGCCGCAGCACACCGCTCTCGCGGTAGCCCGCGATCACCGGGGGCATCGCCATGATGGCGGCCATGATCATCGCGAGGATCGCGCAGACGGAGGCGTAGAGGTCGATGAAGCGCTGGCCGCCGAGCGCGTCGTCGGCCTCGCGGAAGTCGGGCACCAGGCCGACGATCAGCAACAGGATGGTGGGGAACAGCAGGATCCAGAACAGCGAGCCGAGCTCGCGGCCGAACAGCCGGGCCTCGGTGCGGATCACGGCGCGGGTCGGGGTCGTGGTGCTCGGGCTGGTCATGCCGGCTGCTCCTCGTGGGTGTCGGTGAGCTGGAGGTAGGCGGTGTCGAGCGTGCTGTCGACCACGCGCAGGCCGGACGGCGTCACGTCGTGCCGGCGCAGCCGGTCGAGGACGTCGACGGCGGCCCCGTCGCGGCCCTCCACGACGATCCGGCCGGCGTCGGTGCGTACCGACGAGACCGAGGCGAGCCCGCGCAGCGACTCGAGGTCGATCGGGTCGTCGACGGTGAACGAGGTGACGGTGGCGGAGGTGGCGCCGGCGATCAGTGCCTCGGGGGAGTCGAGTGCCCGCAGGCGGCCGGCGTCGACGATGGCGATCCGGTCGCAGAGCTGCTCGGCCTCCTCCATCGCGTGGGTGACCAGCAGCACGGTGACGCCGTCGGCGCGCAGGTCGCGCACGATCTGCCAGACGTCCCGCCGGGCGCGGGGGTCCAGGCCGGTGGTGAGCTCGTCGAGGATCACCGCGCGCGGACGGCCCACCAGCGCCAGGGCGATCGAGAGTCGTTGCTGCTGGCCGCCGCTGAGGTCGCGGAACCGGGTGTGGACCTGGCCGTCGAGCCCCAGCCGCTCGACCAGGTCGCGCCAGGGAAGCGGGTTGTCGTAGAGGGCGGACCACAGGGTCAGGGCCTCGCGGACCGTGAGCTTGGGCTGCAGCCGGCTCTCCTGCAGCTGGACGCCGAGCAGGCGGGTGAGCTCGCCGCGGTCGGTGCGTGGGTCGAGGCCCGCGACGCGGACGGTGCCGCCGTCGGGCACCCGCAGGCCGGCGACGCACTCGACGATGGTGGTCTTGCCGGCCCCGTTGGGTCCGAGGATGCCCAGCACCTCGCCCTCGGCGACGTCCAACGTCACGTCGTCGACGGCCACCTTCGAGCGGTAGGTCTTGCGCAGGGCGGAGATCGAGATCATGGATCCAGACTCGCGCCGGGCCGCGTCTCGCGCATCGGGCATCCGGCGACGAACGGGGTCAACCGATCGGTGGATGTCATGCTGGACGGGTGCGGTACGACAACCTCCTGGCCTCCGTCGGCAACACCCCCCTCGTGGGGCTGCCGCGGCTCTCGCCGAGCCCCGACGTCCGACTGTGGGCCAAGCTCGAGGACCGCAACCCGACCGGCTCGATCAAGGACCGCCCGGCCCTGATGATGATCGAGGAGGCCGAGAAGGACGGCACGCTGCGTCCCGGCTGCACCATCCTCGAGCCGACGTCGGGCAACACCGGCATCTCGCTGGCGATGGCGGCCAAGCTCAAGGGCTACCGGATCGTGTGCGTGATGCCCGAGAACACCTCCGAGGAGCGGCGCCAGCTGCTGCGGATGTGGGGCGCCGAGATCATCTCCTCGCCGGCCGCCGGCGGCTCCAACGAAGCGGTGCGGGTGGCCAAGCAGGTCGCCGCCGAGCACCCCGACTGGGTGATGCTCTACCAGTACGGCAACGCCGCCAACGCCCTCTCCCACGAGCGCGGCACCGGCCCGGAGGTGCTCGCCGACCTGCCCTCGATCACCCACTTCGTCGCCGGGCTCGGCACCACCGGCACGCTCATGGGCGTCGGCCGCTTCTTCCGCCGGGCCAAGCCGGAGGTCAGGATCGTGGCCGCCGAGCCGCGCTACGGCGAGCTCGTCTACGGCCTGCGCAACCTCGACGAGGGCTTCGTGCCCGAGCTGTACGACGCCGACCTGATCGACTCGCGCTTCTCGGTCGGCCCGCGCGACGCCGTCCGCCGGGTGCGTGAGCTGCTCGAGCTCGAGGGCATCTTCGCCGGCATCTCCACCGGCGCCATCCTGCACGCCGCCCTCGGCCAGGCCGCCAAGGCGGTCCGGGCCGGCGAGAGCGCCGACATCGCGTTCGTCGTGTGCGACGGCGGCTGGAAGTACCTGTCGACCGGCGCCTACGAGGGCACCGTCGACGAGGCCGAGGAGAAGCTCGAGGGCCAGCTCTGGGCCTGACCGCCATCCTCTGCCCCTCTGGGGGGAGGCCGTCGAGACCAAAGTACGACGCGGCTGAGCCCTGCGGCCGATGCGCTCGCCGATCCGTTCGAGCGAGGCTCGTGCCATGTCCCGAGATCGCGTCGCCGCCGTCCTGCTGACCATCGCCGCGGTCGGCGCCGCCGGAGCCGGGCTGACGACGCTCGTCTCTCTCGGCGATGCCCAGGGCGAGGCACGGGTGTCCGAGCTCTGGCACGGATGGGGGCTGCTGTTCTTCGCCGGCGTGTTCGTCCTGCTGGCGCGCGCCCCGCGGGCCTACAGCGGGCTGTGGTTCCTGGTGGTCGCCAACAAGGTGGCGCTCACGATGTCGCTGGCGTGGCTGGCCGTGGCGTCCGGCTCGAGCGAGGCACTGACCAGTGCGCTCGTCGACGGCGCGCTGACGGTGCTGTTGGTGGTGGCGCTGGTGATCACCCGCGAGGTGCGCCCGTCGTACGTCCCGGGTGCCGATCGTGAACGCGCCGCGTCCCCGGAGCACGCAGCCACCTCCTCGTGACGGCTGACAAAACTCCTGCTTCTGGTCTGAAACTTCATGCAACAAGCGTGAGTTTCACCGGTTAACCGGTGAAACTCACACGTCTCAGGGCCGCCCTCGCCTCACCGCCGACCGTGAGCTGGCCTCGGCGACCCCAGACGGCGCCAACTCCGCCTAACCTGGCCCGGTGCGCCGTACCCTCGCCGTCCTGCTCGCCCTCACAGCCGGCCTCCTCGCCGTCCCGCACGCCTCGGCGCGCGCTGACGAGGTGGTCAGCACCAGCCCGCCGGTGGTCGCCGGCGCGGCCGTGTACGGCGAGGTGCTGAAGGCGGGCCGTGGCCGGTGGGAGCCGGCCGCGGTCTCGGTGACCTACCGCTGGCTGCGCGACGGCGTCCCCGTGCGAGGGGCCCGTGAGCGCACCTACCGGGTCGGCCGCGGCGACCTCGGCCACCGGCTCAGCGTCCGGGTCACGGCCACCGACGCGACCGGCGCCCGCGGCCACGCCGAGTCGACGCCCACCGCGAAGGCGGTCCGCGCCGACCTCGTGAGCCGCCGGCCGCCCACGGTGGCCGGCGTCGCCCGCTTCACGCGCACCGTCGCCGCCCGGGCGGGTCGCTGGTCGGTGACGCCGAAGCGGTTGCGCTACCAGTGGCTGCGCTCGGGTCGGCCGATCGCGGGCGCGACCGAGCGGCGCTACAAGCTCGCCCCCGGCGACGTCGGCGCCCGGGTACGCGTGCGGGTCACGGCGTACGCCGCGGGGCACCGGCCGGCGACGGCGGTCTCGGCCAAGGGACCCCGGGTGCGGCACCGCGTCGACGTCCGCCGCACCGTCACCTACCACGTGGTGACCAAGGGCAGGGTCACCGCGAGCGTGAAGGAGTTCCGCCGGCTCGCGCAGCAGACCTACGACGACCCCCGCGGCTGGCGCGCCAAGGGCGTGCGGTTCAAGCCGGTGCGGCGCGGCGGTTCCTTCACCCTCGTGCTCGCCGAGGCCAGCACGGTGCCCAGCTACTCCAGCGTCTGCAGCGCCATGTGGAGCTGCCGGGTCGGTCGCTACGTGATCATCAACCAGACCCGTTGGCAGCACGCCTCGCCGGCCTGGAACGCCGCCAAGCGGTCACGCCGCGACTACCGGCACATGGTGGTCAACCACGAGACCGGCCACTGGCTCGGCAAGGGCCACGCCTCGTGCCCGCGCCCGGGTGCGCTGGCGCCGGTGATGCAGCAGCAGTCGAAGGGCACGCAGGGGTGTCGGCTCAACCCGTGGCCGACTCCTGCCGAGCTGCGCTGATCCACCCGTAGGGTGACCACCGTGCGCGAGATCGTGGTCTTCAGCGGAAGTGCCCACCGCACGCTCGCGACGGCCATCTGCGACCGGCTCGGCGTGCCCCTCTCGCCGGTGGAGATGACCCGCTTCAGCAACGACTGCCTGCAGGCCCAGCTGCAGGCCAACTGCCGTCAGCGCGACGTCTACCTCGTGCAGCCGCTGGTGCCGCCCACGCAGGAGCACCTGATGGAGCTGCTGCTGATGGTCGACGCCGCTCGCGGCGCCTCGGCCGACAAGATCACCGCCGTCATCCCGTACTACGCCTACGCCCGCTCCGACAAGAAGGACGCCTCA
Organism: uncultured Actinomycetota bacterium; assembly: GCA_963825985.1. Lineage (GTDB taxonomy): Bacteria > Actinomycetota > Actinomycetes > Propionibacteriales > Nocardioidaceae > Nocardioides. The sequence continues at coordinate 97,205 of CAWGVK010000028.1, forward strand.
CGGCTCTCGATCGGCGGCCGGCTGGTCGCCGACTTGCTCACCACCGCCGGCGTCGACCGGGTGATCACGATGACCCTGCACGCACCGCAGGTGCACGCGTTCTTCTCGGTGCCCGTCGACCACCTGACCGCGCTCGGCGTCCTCGCCGACCACTTCCTCGGCGAGGACCTCACCGACCGGGTCGTCGTCTCGCCCGACTTCGGCAACGCCAAGACCGCCACCCAGTTCGCCCGGCTGCTCGGCCTCCCGGTCGCGGCCGGCAGCAAGAAGCGGCTCGCCGACGACCGGGTCGTCATCGACGCCATCGTGGGTGACGTGAGCGGACGCCGTGCGATCGTGCTCGACGACGAGATCGCCACCGGCGGCTCGATCATCGAGCTCCTCGACCGGCTGCGCGAACAGGGCTGCCACGAGGCGGCCGTCGCCTGCACCCACGGACTCTTCGTCGGCAAGGCCGTCGACCGGCTGCGCGGGCACCCGATGATCACCGAGGTCGTCACCACCGACACCGTGCCGCCGCCGGTGCTGGTCGACGGCTGGCCCGAGCTGACGGTGCGCTCGGTGGCGAGCCTGCTGGCCCAGGCCGTCGAGCGCGTCCACGCCGGTGAGTCGGTGAGCAGCCTCTTCGACGGCGTCGACCCCTCGCTCGGCCCGCCGCAGCCGCGGCTCTTCGACTGACGCGCCACGGTCGCTGTACCGCAGATCACGTCGCTCGCGTCGTGCGGACCTTGCACGGTACGCCGTACCGTTACCTCTTGTGCCTGTGACCGCCGAGCGACGCGACGCGCCCATCGGCATCTTCGACTCCGGCTTCGGCGGTCTCACCGTGGCTCGCTCGGTCATCGACCAGCTGCCCCACGAGTCGATCCTGTACGTCGGCGACACCGCCCGGCAGCCCTACGGGCCCAAGCCGATCGGCGAGGTGCGCGAGTACGCTCTCGAGTGCCTCGACCACCTCGTCCACCAGGGCGTGAAGGCGCTCGTCATCGCGTGCAACTCCGCCAGCGCCGCGATGCTCCGCGACGCCCGGGAGCGGTACGACGTGCCGGTGGTCGAGGTCATCTACCCGGCCACCCGGCGCGCGGTCGCGGCGTCGCACTCCGGGCGGATCGGCGTCATCTGCACCGCCGCCACCGCCGAGTCGATGGCCTACGACGACGCGTTCGCCGCCGCGCCCCACGTGCAGCTCTCGACCCGGGCCTGCCCCCGCTTCGTCGACTTCGTCGAGGCGGGGGTCACCGCCGGTGACGACCTGCTCGCCGCCGCGCACGAGTACCTCGACCCGCTCGCCGCCGACGGTGTCGACACCCTGATCCTCGGCTGCACCCACTACCCGCTGCTGACCGGCGTCATCTCCTACGTGATGGGCGACGACGTCACCCTGGTCAGCAGCGCCGAGGAGTGCGCCAAGGACGTCTACCGGATGCTCGCCGACACCGGCCTGATGCGCGAGACCGGCGAGCCGTCGTACCGCTTCGTCACGACGGGGGCGCCCGACGAGTTCGAGACCATCGGGCGCCGGTTCCTCGGCCCCGAGATGGTCGCCGCCAGCCAGTTCGCAGGCGGACTGGCGGCACTCCAGTGAAGGTCACCGTCGTCGGCTGCTCCGGGTCGTACCCCGGGCCGGAGGCGTCGGCCAGCTGCTACCTGGTCGAGGCCGAGGCGGGCGCCGGCGACGAGCGCCGCACCTGGCGGATCCTGCTCGACCTCGGCAACGGCTCCCTCGGCGTCCTGCAGCGGTACGCCGACGCGCTGGCGATCGACGCCGTGCTCGTCAGCCACCTCCACGCCGACCACTGCCTCGACCTGTGCGGCTACTACGTGATGCGCAAGTACCACCCCGACGGCCCGCAGCCGCGAATCCCCGTCTACGGCCCCGCCGACATCGCCGGCCGGATGGCGCGGGCCTACGAGCTGCCCGAGGACCCCGGCATGACCGAGGAGTTCGACTTCCGCGAGTACGCCGGCCCCTTCACGGTCGGGCCCTTCTCGGTCGCGCCGATCCGGGTCGAGCACCCGGTCGAGGCGTACGGCCTGCGGATCAGCGCCGACGGCGCGACCCTCGGCTACAGCGGCGACACGGCCCCGTGTGCCGGACTCGACGAGGTGGCCGCGGGTGCGCGGGTGCTGCTGTGCGAGGCGTCGTTCCGCGACGCCGACGACAACCCACCCGGAATCCACGTCACCGGCGTCGACGCCGGGTCGGCCGCCGCTCGAGGGGGCGCCGAGCGGCTGGTCCTCACCCACATCCCGCCCTGGTTCGACCGCGACGAGATGGCCGCGGAGGCGCGGACGGCGTACTCGGGCCCGATCGAGCTGGCGCGGCCGGGCGCCGTCTACGAACTCTGACGACCGGCGGCGTTGCCCCACGTGTCAGGCCCGTGCCTCAGGGCAGAGTGTCGCCCATGATCACCGTCGAGCGACTCACGCGCACCTACGGCAGCTTCACCGCCGTCGACGACGTCACCTTCGCCTGCCAGCCGGGCCGGGTCACCGGGTTCCTCGGACCCAACGGTGCCGGCAAGACCACCACGATGCGGGTGCTCGTCGGGCTGACCCCCGCCACCCACGGCCGGGCGACGATCGGGGGCCACGCCTACAGCGAGCTGCCGAACCCGGGCCGGCACGTCGGCGTCCTCCTCGACGCCGGAGCCCAGCACGGCGGCCGCACCGGCCGCGAGATCCTCTCGCTCGGCGCCACCACGATGGGCCTGCCGAAGTCGCGCGTCGACGAGATGCTGCACCTGGTGCGCTCACGCCCGACGAGGCGAGCCGTCGGCTGCGCCACTACTCGCTCGGCATGAAGCAGCGGCTCGGCATCGCGCACGCGCTGCTCGGCGACCCGCAGGTGCTGGTCCTCGACGAGCCCGCCAACGGTCTCGACCCGGCCGGCATCCGCTGGATGCGCGGCCTGCTCAAGGGCTACTCCGACCGCGGTGGCACCGTGCTGCTCTCCAGCCACCTGCTGCACGAGGTCGAGCAGATCGCCGACGAGATGATCCTCATCGGCCACGGCAAGATCCTCGCCCAGGGCGACAAGAAGACGCTGCTCGCCTCCAACAAGGGCACCCAGGTCGCCACGACCAACGTGATGTCGCTCGACGACCAGCGACTCGGCGACGTGCTGCGCGACAAGGGGTATGCCGTGACGCCCCTGCGCGAGGGGCTGAGCGTGCAGTGCGAGAGCGTCGAGGTCGGGCGCGCGGCGGCCGAGCACCAGATCGTGCTCACCGACCTGCGTGCCGTCGAGGGCGGCCTGGAGGACCTGTTCCTCGAGCTCACGTCGTCGACGCAGCGCGAGGGCGCCGGCTTCGCCCCCGGCGGACCGCCACCGCCGCCGCCGCAGGGATTCCCGCCCCCGCCTCAGACCCCGCCCCCCGGCTACCACCCAGGAGCCCCCCGATGACGATGCCGATGTCGCCCCCCGCCCAGCCGTCCCTCGACCTCAGCGGTACGCCGGGCATCCCGTTCGGCCGGCTGGTCAAGGTCGAGCTGCGCAAGTCGGTCGACACCATCGCGAGCTTCTGGCTGGTCGCCTCGATCGCGATCCTGGTGGTCATCGTCGAGGGCTTCGTGCTGATCGCGACGCTGGTGCAGACCCTCGACGTCGACTTCATCGACTTCACCCAGATCGCGGCCGGCGTCACCTCGCTGCTGCTGCCCGTGCTCGGCATCCTGCTGGTCACCAGCGAGTGGAGCCAGCGCACGGCGATGGTCACCTTCTCCCTCGAGCCGCGCCGGATCCGGGTGGTGCTGGCCAAGCTGGCCGTCGGCCTGATCCTGACCACGCTCGCGGTGCTGGTCGCGATCGTGATCGGGTTCGTCGCCGCCGGGCTGTGCGAGCTGATCCAGCCCGACGAGACCACGTGGGACCTCGACGTCGCCGGCATCGTCGGCTTCTACCTCACCCAGTGCCTGGCCATGATGGGCGGCTTCGCGCTGGCCACCTTGCTGCTCAACACTCCGGCCGCGATCGTGCTGTTCTTCGCCTACCAGTACGCCGTCCCGATCGTGCTGTTCGTGATCAGCGACCTGGTCGACGCCTTCGCCGACGTGTCGCCGTACCTGAACTTCGTCGAGGCGCAGGGCCCGCTCGCCGACCTCAGCCTGTCCGGCGAGGAGTGGGGCCAGTTCATCGTGGCCGGCACGATCTGGCTGGTGCTGCCGTTCACCCTCGGCCTGATGCGGATCCTGCGCGCCGAGGTGAAGTAGGGGTCAGTCCAGCCCGGCGTCGTGCACGCAGATCGCGATCTGCACCCGGTTGGTGACGCCGAGCTTGTCGAAGACCCGCGACACGTGGGCCTTCACGGTCGGCACCGACAGGTAGAGCTCGCCGGCGATCTCGGCGTTGGCGAGGCCGCGACCGATGGCCAGTGCCACGTCGCGCTCGCGGTCGGTGAGCAGGGCCAGGCGGCTCTCGGCCTCGCGGACGCGGTCGTCGCCGTCGCTGTGACGCAGCCGGTCGATGAGGGTGCGGGTGACCGACGGCGACAGCATCGGGTCGCCGTCGGCGACGCGGCGGATGGCGGCGACGATCTCGGCCGGTGCGGTGTCCTTGAGCAGGAAGCCGTCGGCGCCGGCGCCCAGGGCCTCGACCACGTGGGTGTCGGCGTCGAACGTCGTCAGCACGATCACCCGCGGCGGCTGCGGTCGGGCCATCAGCGTCCGGGTCGCCTCGAGGCCGTTGAGCACCGGCATCCGGATGTCCATCAGCACGACGTGGGGCACGAGCTCGTCGACCAGGCGCAGCCCTCGCGCCCGTCGGCGGCCTCACCGACGACCTCGAGGTCGTCGTTGCCACCGAGCATCAGGCGCAGCGCAGAGCGCACCAGCGGGTCGTCGTCGACGATCAGTACCCGAGTCACGGTCGTCACGCCGCCCACGGTATCCATCCGCGGAGCACGAAGTCCTTACTTTCGCGCTGGTGCTCGAGCCGACCGCCGCGCAGGTGGGCCCGTTCGACCAGGCCGACCAGGCCCAGGCCCGACCCGGGTGTCGCGGTCGGGCCGAAGCCGAACGGGTTGCTGAGGGTCACGCCGATGCCGTCGGTCGGGGGAGCCGTGCACCTCGATCTCGAGCTCGGCGCCGGGGGCGTGCTTGCGCGCGTTGGTGATGCCCTCCTGCACGATCCGGTACAGCGTGCGGCCGGCGGCGTCCGGTATCGGCTCACCGGCCGGCAGGTCGTCGACGTAGGTGACCCGCATGCCCGAGCGCTGCGCCTCGGCGACCAGCTCGCCCAGGTCGGCGTACGTCGGCTGCGGCGCGTGTTGCAGCTCGCCGGACTCGTCGCGCAGCACGCCCAGGACGCCGCGCAGGTCGGTCAGTGCCTCGTGCGCGGCCTCGCGGATCACCGCCGCGCCCTCGCGCAGCTCGTCGTTGCTCAGGTCGTCGCGGTAGCTCAGGGCCCCGGCCCGCATGGAGATCTGTGAGATGCGGTGGGCCAGCACGTCGTGCATCTCCCGCGCGATCCGGCTGCGCTCCTCCAGGCGCGACTGGTCGCGCGCAGGTCGTGCTCGGACTCGGCGCGCTCGGCGCGGGCCCGCAGGGTCCAGAGCAGCTCGCGGCGCGAACCGATGTACATGCCCCAGGCGAGGATGGCGCTGATGAACACGATGTTCGTGCTGAACGTTGAGCCACTCCGGGTCGCTCTGCGTGGTCGTCTGCATCCTCGCCGTAGAACGTCGCCGTGGCCAGGTTGAGCAGGGAGATCGGCCGATGATCTGCGCCCAGCTGCGCCGGGTGGCGAGCGAGACGAGCGGCCAGGGTCGAGCGCGGGCCGGCAGCCAGGGACGAGACCGACCCGAGGAGCGTGGTGACCACCGCGACGGGCACCGGCCAGCGGCGCCGGAAGAAGACCAGGACCAGCGGCGGGACGCCGGCGACGACGTCGAGCAGGAACATCCGCTCCGTCTGCCGCTCGGCGATCGTGAGCCACAGACCACCGCTGACGAGGAGCATGAGAGCCGTCCGCCACACGTGGCTCCACCACCACAGGTGCGGCTGGTACTCCTCCGGCCGCGGTCGGCGCACGTCTGACACGCCTCCAGCCTAGGGACCGGGGTACCGGTGCCATCCGATCCCGGGGTCGTGCGCACCCCCTACTTTGGTCGCCGCGGGATCATGCCTCCGGCCGATGCGGCCGGGCGCCGCGGCCGACAGGCTGGATGCATGATCGAAGTCAACGGACTCACCCGGACCTACGGCGGCTTCACGGCCGTCGATGATGTCTCCTTCACCGCCGAGCCCGGCACGCGTGACCGGCTTCCTCGGCCCCAACGGCGCCGGCAAGACGACCACCATGCGGGTGATGGTCGGGCTCACGCCGCCGTCGCACGGTCGGGTCACCATCGGCGGCCACCTCTACCGTGACCTGCCGAACCCGGGCCGCCACGTCGGCGTCCTGCTCGACGCGCGCGCCCAGCACGCCGGCCGGACCGGCCGCGAGATCCTCGCCCTGGGCGCCAAGACCATGGGCCTGCCGACGTCGCGGGTCGACGAGATGCTCGCGCTGGTGTCGCTCACCGAGAGCGAGGCGAAGCGGCGTCTGCGCAACTACTCCCTGGGCATGAAGCAGCGCCTCGGCATCGCCCACGCGCTGCTCGGCGACCCCGAGGTGCTGATCCTCGACGAGCCGGCCAACGGCCTCGACCCGGCCGGCATCCGCTGGATGCGCGACCTGCTCAAGGGCTACGCCGCCGCGGCGGCACCGTGCTGCTCTCGAGCCACCTGCTGCACGAGGTCGAGCAGTCGCCGACGAGATGATCCTCATCGGCCGCGGCCGGATCGTCGCCCAGGGCGACAAGCAGAGCCTGCTGGCTCGCGACGGCTCGGTGAGCACGATCGCCTCGGCCCTCGACATGGAGGCGCTCGGCAAGGCGCTGCGCCAGGAGGGGTACACCGCCACGCCCGAGGGCGACGGCCTGCGGGTCGCCGGCGACCCGGCTGACGTCGGTCGCGCCGCTCTCGAGCACAGCGTCGTGCTCACCGAGCTGCGCAACGGCGCGGCCGGCCTCGAGGACCTCTTCCTCGAGCTCACCTCCGACACCCAGCGCGACGCACATCGTCAGGAGCGACAGCATGAGCACCGACGTCCAGCTCGACAAGCCCGCCGACGGCCGCAGCCCCGCACCATCGACCTCAGCAACGACCAGCGCGTGCCGCTGGGCCGGCTCGTCTCGGTCGAGTCGCGCAAGAGCTCGACACCCGCGCCGGTCGCTGGTTCACCATCTCGATCCTCGGCCTGGTGGTCGTGGCGACCACGATCGGCGTCCTCGCCTTCCCCGACGGCGACCAGACCTACGTCGACCTGCTGGGCCTGAGCGGCGGCATCCTCGGCTACTTCCTGCCGATCCTGATGATCCTGCTGGTCACCAGCGAGTGGACCCAGCGCACCGGTCTGGCCACGTTCACCCTCGAGCCGCGCCGACCGCGGGTGATCGCGGCCAAGATGCTCGCCGGCGTGGCGCTGACCGTCGTCGTGCTGCTGCTCGGCGCGCTGATCGCGGCCGTGGGCACGGCGCTGAGCCCGGCCAACGGGGGCGAGGCGGTGTGGAACCTCGGTGTGCAACGAAGTGCAGGACTTCGCGCTCACCGGCCTGATCGGGGTCTTCGTCGGGTTCGCGCTCGGCGATGCTGCTGCGCAACTCCGCGGCGGCGATCGTGGCCTACTTCGTCTACACCTTCATCCTGCCGGTCGTCGGCGAGGCCCTGGGCGCCCTGATCGACGGCTTCGACAAGGTCGTGCCGTGGATCGAGTTCAACACCGCCCAGATGCCGCTGTTCACGGGCGACTACCGCGCCACGCGGCGAGGAGTGGGCCCAGATCGCGGTGTCCGGCACGATCTGGCTGCTGATCCCGCTGGCCTTCGGCCTGTGGCGGCTGGTCAAGGCCGAGGTGAAGTAGCACCCCCCTCGTCACCGGGCGTTCCGGGACACGACACACCACCGTGGGCCGCGCGTAGTCGCGAGGCCCACGGTGGTCGTGTGTCCAGGTACCTGCGGGTGGCGGCTCTCGGCGACAGCACGACGTTCGGCATCGGCGACCCGGTGCCCGGCGGGTGGCGGGGGTGGGCTCGGCTCCTCGTCGCCGGCCTGCGGGCGTCGTACGACGTGTCGCTGTGCGTCACGGCCGAGGCGGGCGCGACGACCTCGCAGGTGCGCGAGCGGCAGCTCGCCGACGCGGTCGCGCACCGACCCGACGTCGCCACGCTCGTGGTCGGCGTCAACGACATGCTGCGCTCGACCTGGGACCCCCAGCGCACCCGCAACGACCTGCTCGCCTGCGCCGACGCACTCACCGCGTCGGGGGCGCTGCTGCTGACGATCCGGTACCACGACCACCCCGCGCTGATGGGCCTGCCGAGTGCGCTGCAGCGCCCGCTCAGCGCCCGGCTCGACGCCGTCAACCGCGCCTACGACGAGGTGCATGCCGACGTACGGCGGGCTGCGGCTCGACCTGGCGCACCCGGCCCGAGATCCACGACCGCGGCTGCTGGTCGGTCGACCGGCTGCACCCCTCCGAGCTGGGCCACCGGGCCCTGGCGCGTGCCTACGCCGACCTGCTCGCCGAGCACGGGTACGACGTCGTCCCGACCGCCGCGGAGTGCTCGGGCGGCCTGCCCCGCACCTGGCGGCGCGACCTGCGCTGGGTGGTCGCCGAGGGCGGGCCCTGGATGGGGCGGCGGGCCCGCGACCTCGGCCCCTGGGCGGCCCACCTCGCCTGGACACGAGGCCCGTCGGGGTGCCGTCCGCTGACCTCGTTAGGGTCGGCGCATGAACTCCACGAACCCCGTCACCGCCCGCGAGCGACGGGCGCGCCGACGACGAGCTGCGGCCCGTGACCATCACCCGCAACTGGCTCGACCACGCCGCGGGGTCGGTGCTCGTGGAGTTCGGGAAGACCCGCGTGCTGTGCGCCGCATCGGCCTCCGAGGGCGTGCCGCGGTGGCGCAAGGGCTCCGGGCCTGGGCTGGGTGACGGCGGAGTACGCCATGCTGCCGGCCTCGACCCACACCCGCTCCGACCGCGAGTCGGTCAAGGGCCGGATCGGCGGCCGCACCCACGAGATCAGCCGGCTGATCGGTCGCTCGCTGCGCGCCGTCATCGACTACAAGGCGATGGGCGAGAACACGATCCAGCTCGACTGCGACGTGCTCCAGGCCGACGGCGGCACCCGCACCGCGGCGATCACCGGCGCGTACGTCGCGCTCGTCGACGCCTGCGCGTCGCTGGGTGTCGCGCAGGCGCTGACCGGGTCGGTGGCGGCGGTGTCGGTCGGCATCATCGACGGCGTCCCGCGCCTCGACCTGCCCTACGTCGAGGACGTGCGCGCCGAGACCGACATGAACGTCGTGATGACCGGCGCGGGCTCCTACGTCGAGGTGCAGGGCACCGCCGAGGGGGCCGCGTTCGACCGGTCCGAGCTCGACGCCCTGCTGTCGCTGGCCGAGAAGGGCTGCGCCGACCTGACCCGTCTCCAGCAGGACGCGCTCGGCGCGTGAAGATCCCCAGATCCACCTGGCCTCCCGAAACCCCAAGAAGCTGGCCGAGATGGAGCGGATCATCGCCGAGCACCTGCCCGGCGTGACGGTCGTCGGGCTCGACGACGTGCCTGCCTACGACGAGCCGGTCGAGGACGCCGCCGACCTTCGAGGGCAACGCCCTGATCAAGGCGCGCGCGGGCGCGGTCGCCACCGGGCTGCCGACCGTCGCCGACGACAGCGGGCTCTGCGTCGACGCGCTGAACGGGATGCCGGGCGTGCTCTCGGCGCGCTGGTCGGGCCCGCCGAAGGATGACGCGCCGCAACAACCGGCTGCTGCTCGACCAGCTCGCCGACGTCCCCGACGAGCGCCGCGGTGCCCACTTCGCGTGCGCGGTCGCGGTCTGCGTGCCGGGCGGGCGTGAGCTCGTGGTCGAGGACCGGATGGACGGCGTGGTCATCCGCGAGACGCGCGGCTCGGCGGGTTCGGCTACGACGTCCTGTTCGTCGCCGACGACCACCCGGGCGTGACGACCGCCGAGCTGAGCGTCGCCGACAAGGACGCGATCTCGCACCGCGGCCGGGCCCTGCGGGCGCTGGCGCCTCAGCTCGCGGGCGTGCTGTCGGGCGACGCCGCGGACTGACGGACAGGCGGGTCACCACCAGCCCCCACGCCGCGGCCAGGAAGAACATCAGCACGGAGTAGACGGCCGCCGGGACGGCGATCTCGGTGTTGTCGAGCACGTTCTCGGCCACGAAGATCGCCAGGGTGCCGTTGTGCACACCGATCTCCATCGACGAGGCGATCGCCTGGTCCTCCACGACGCCCAGCGCCCGTGGCACGACGTACCCGACCACGAGGCTGATCGCGCAGAACAGCGCCGCCACCAGGCCGACGTCGGCCAGGTAGCCGCCGACGTTGTCGCGCTCGTCGAGCAGGATGCCGAGCACGAGCACCGCCAGGATCACCGCCGAGCCGATCCGCACCGGCCGGTCCATCCGGTCGGCGAAGGCCGGGCGCGAGGAGCGCACCGCCATCCCGATGCCGACCGGCACCAGGATCAGCAGGAAGACCTTGACGATCTCGTCGAGCGGCATCGACACGTCGTCGCCGCGGTCGAAGTAGGCGATCGCGAGGTTGGTGATCAGCGGCAGGGTCGCGATCGAGATCACCGAGTTGATCGCGGTCAGCGTGATGTTGAGCGCGACGTCGCCGCGGAACAGGTGGCTGAACAGGTTGGCCGTGGTGCCGCCGGGCGACGCGGCCAGCAGCATCATGCCGATGCCCAGCTGCCAGGGCAGGTCGAAGAGCAGCACCAGCCCGAAGCACACGGCCGGGAGCACGACCAGCTGGCACGACAGCGCCACCACCACGGCTCGCGGGTGCTGCCCGACCCGGCGGAAGTCGGCGACGGTCAGCCCCAGGCCGAGCCCGAACATGATGATGCCGAGCGCGATCGGCAGCCCGATCTCGGTGAGTGCGCCGTCCATGGGCGGAGACTAGTGCTCTCGACCCTGCGCCGGGGCGTTCTCAGCTGGTCCAGGTCCAGCTCTCGAGGACCTTCTGGAAGTCGGGCTCGGAGACCACGTCGTCCTTGGCCGGGAAGCTGAGCCCGATCGAGTACTGGTTGCCCTCGTGCAGGGCCAGGTAGGCCACCTGCTTGATCGGGTCGCCGTTCGCGTTCAGGCGGTCGTCGATCGTCACGCCGATGGCCCGCTCGCCGTCGATCTCGATGTCCTCGATGTCGACGGGGGTGGCGTTGTCGGTGCTGCTGAGGTTGCGCTTCCAGAGGTCCTCGAGGTCCTCGAGCTCGCTGGCCGCGCCGGCGCTCAGGGCCTCGACCAGGATGTTGCTCTGCGCGGTCTCGATCGACTTGCCGAGCACGATGATGGTGTCGATGGTGCCGCCGAGCTCGGCGGCCCGGTCGCTGGCGTCGTTCCACCCCGCGGCGGGGATCTCGAACTGGTAGCCGTCACCGACGATGGTGTTCGCGCCGGGGTCGGGCGGCGGGTCGCTCGTGGCCCCGGTGGTGGTCTCGCTGGTCGTCTCGCTCGTGGGCTCGCTGGTGGGGTTGTCGGTCGCGGCCTCGTCGGGGTCGTCGCTGCCGGTCGTGACGACGAGGGTGACGACGAACGCGGCGACCACCACCAGCGCCGCCGCCACGATGCCGATGATCAGGC
>CAWGVK010000029.1:0-91288 GCA_963825985.1 uncultured Actinomycetota bacterium
GGCCGCGCACCGTCCGCCGGCACCGCCTCTACACCGTCCTCGCCCTTGCCGTGATCCTGGGAGCGGTCGCGTTCGCGGCCTACCGGCTCAACGAGGAGGGCCAGTTCGCCGGCGACAAGTGGGAAGTCTTCACCACTCCCGACTACCTCAAGGTTCATCCTCGTCGACGGCCTGGTCGAGACCCTCAAGATGGCCGCCGCCGGAATCGTCGGCGCCGTCGTGCTCGGGGTGCTGCTCGGCATCGGCAAGCTCTCCGACCACGAGTTCGTCCGAGTGCCGTGCTGGGCCGTCGTCGAGGTGTTCCGCGCCATCCCGGTCCTGTTCCTGATGATCTTCTTCTTCTCCCTCTACGGGATCTACCACGGAAACCTCCGGCTCGTTCTGGTGCGTGGTCTGGGCGTTGTCGCTCTACAACGGCGCCGTGCTCGCGGAGGTCTTCCGAGCCGGCATGCTCGCGGTGCCGGCCGGCCAGGCCGAGGCCGCCTACGCCCTCGGCCTGCGCAAGGGCCAGGTCGTGACGATCGTGCTGATGCCGCAGGCGGTGAAGATCATGATCCCGGCGATCATCAGCCAGTGCGTGGTGACCCTGAAGGACACCAGCCTCGGCTACGCGATCGCTGCGCCGGGCCTCACGGCCGTGGCCCGGCCGATCTACCTCGAGTTCCAGAACCACGTGCCGGTCTACCTGGTCATCGCCGTCATCTACATCGTGGTCAACCTGGTCCTGACCGCCATCGCCACCTGGGTGCAGAAGAGGTTCGTCGGCGAGCGCAAGCCGTTGGAGATCTCGGCGGTCGGCACGGCCGACCAGACCACCGTCTGAGCAGCTGTTACCCACCCGTAGCCGGGCTGTGGGTCGGTCGCTGCGACCATGGGCGCGCAGGATCGGGGGGTCCGGCCACTGAGCCGCGCGCGTTCCCCGACGTCGACCACCGGGGAGCCCATGACCGTCCGCAGGATCGCCCTCCTCGGCGTGTCCGCGACGCTCCTGCTCACCACCACGGCCTGCGCAGCGGACGACGGCGCCGACCCCGATGACACCCTCGTCATCGGCGTCAGCGGCAGCACCCCCGGGTTGTCGTGGCTGAACCCCGACGGCAGCTTCACCGGCTTCGACGTCGACCTCGCGACGTACGTCGCCGAGGGCCTGGGCTGGAGCGAGCGCCAGATCACGTTCAAGGCGCTCACCTCCGAGCAGCGCGAGCAGGCGCTGGTCGACGGCAGCGTCGACCTGGTCGTCGCGGCGTACCCGATCAGCGCCGAGCGCGACGAGGTCGTCGACTTCGCCGGCCCCTACCTCGTCGCCGGCCAGGACCTCCTCGTGCCGGCCGACTCCACCCTCACCGGACCCCACAGCCTCGACGGCCGCTCCGTCTGCGCGGCGGAGAGCCTGCCTGCGATCGAGAAGCCCGAGTTCTCCCCCGACGTGAGACTGGTGGAGGCCTCCGGCAACGGCGAGTGCGTCGACCTGCTGCTGAAGGGCGAGGTCGACGCGGTGACCGGCATCGACGCCACCCGGCCGGGTACGCCGCGCAGCAGCCCGACCTGCTCCGGCTGCTGGGGTCGCCGTTCTCGACGGAGTACTACGGCGTGGGCCTGCCCGACGGCTCGCCCGACGTGGAGGTGGTCGACGACCTGATCCGCCGCGCGGTCGACGACGGCACCTGGCAGGCCGACCTCGAGCGCAACCTCGGCCCCTCGGGCTGGACACCGCCCCCTCCGGGCTGAGCGCTACTTCTTCGGCGTCACCCAGAGCCTGATGACGCCCTCGATCACCACGGTGCCGTCGTCACGCACCCCGCGCACCCGCACGGGCAGGTTCGGGTCGTCACCGCTCCACTGCCCGGGGTCGGTCTCGGCGGTGCAGGTGATGTCGCTGGTCGCCTTGGCGGTGTAGGCGACGTCCATGCCCTGCGGGATCCACCGCTTGCCGGCGGGGATGGTCGCTTCGGCGAGCGCGCCCATCGCGGCCTCGAGGCCGTTGCACAGCGCGATCGCGTGCACGGTGCCGAGGTGGTTCTGGACGCCGCGGCGCTTCGGGATCACCAGCTCGGCGTAGTCGGGGCGGATCTCGACGAAGCGCGCACGGATCGTGGCGAAGTACGGCGCCTTCTGGCTGAACGCGAACGAGAAGACGCGCTTGCCGAGGATCGGACCGACCACGGGGAGGCTGCTGGCCTTGTGCCACAGCGAGAGGACCTGGCTCATGGCCCACACATTACCCAGAGGTAACTTCAGGACAGGGAGAGGACCAGCTTCTCCAGGTGCTCCAGCTGCTCGGAGGTGACCTCGCCCTCGTCGTCGACGCAGCCGCGCCACTCGGCCGCGACCATGGCGAACCCGGCCCGGTCGAGCGCGTTCGACACCGCCTTGAGCTGCGCCAGCACCGCGGCCAGGTCGCGCTCCTCCTCCATCATCCGCAGGACGCCGGCCAGCTGGCCCTGGGCGCGCTTGACCCGGTTGACGACCGCCGTGCGATCGGTCCCTCTCACCATCACCACTCCCCCGACAAACTCGTGCTCCCGAGCCCCCCACGGACGTCGAGTCGGAGGGACAACGCGCCAGGGGCGCTGCGGTTACGGGGTGGCCAGCAGCTCGACCCGGTTGCCGTGCGGATCGGCGACGTGCAACCGCTCGTAGCCGGGGAAGGTGCGTCGCTCGGTGTGGTCGACGTCGTACCCCAGGTCGTGCAGCCGCGCCGCGGTCGCGTCGAGCGCGGCGCGGCTCTCGAGCAGGAACGCCGGGTGCGCCTTGCGGGCGGGAGCGAACGGGTCCTCGACGCCCACGTGCAGCTCGGCGACCACGACGTCGCCGACCGGGTCGTGGTGACGGAACCACACACCACCGCGGGCCCGCAGCGGCTCGGGCTTCTCGACCTCGGTGAGCCCCAGCCCCTCGCCGTAGAAGCGGCGGACGGCGTCCTCGGTGCCGGCCGGGCAGGCCACCTGGACGTGGTGCAGCCTCATGCCGCGGCCTCCTCAGGACGCCGGGCCACCACGAAGACGCGACGGAACGGAGAGTACGCTGCCGTCGGCACGCTCCGGGTACGCCGCCGCGAGCCGCGCCGGAACTCCGCCTCGAACGGCGCCCGCAGCTCGCCCGACCCGTGCGCGACAGCGCCTCCAGCGTCGGCCGGGCACCGGTGCCGCTGACCCAGGTGAACACGGGGTCGGTGCCGCGCAGGACGTGGAGGTAGGTCGTCTCCCACGCGTCCACCGAGCAGCCCAGGGCGTAAGCCCCTCGAGGTAGGTGGCCGGGTCGTGGTGGCTCGGCACCGCGACTTCGCGGTGTGACGCGGCGTACTTCTCCTGCGCGGCCAGCTCGGTGCGGATCGTGTGGCTCGGTTCGTCGAGGTTGCCCGGCACCTGGAACGCCAGCCAGCCGCCGGGCGCTGACCCGCACCAGGGCCGGCATCAGGTCGAGGTGGCCGGGGACCCACTGGAGCGTCGCGTTCGAGACGAGTACGTCGACCGGGCCGGGGCGGAGGCCAGCCAGTCGCGCAGGTCGGCGACGCAAAGGTGAGGTCGATCGGTGGCCCGGGCCGCGGCGATCATCTCGGCGCTCGAGTCGAGACCGGTGATCGACGCGTCCGCGCCAGCGGTCGGCGAGGAGGCGTGAGGTTGCCGGGCCCGCAGCCGAGGTCGACCACGGTGCGCGGATCGTGGCGCCGATCCGCGGCGACCAGGTCGACGAAGGGGCGGCCGCGTTCGTCGGCGTACGTCAGGTAGTGTCGGGGTCCCAGGAGTGTGTCGCCACGATCTCTTGATATCAAGATTCTCGATGAAACGCTAGACTCTCGCCATGCGGGACGAGGTCGACGAGCTGGTCGAGGCATGGGCGCGCGAACGCGCCGATCTCGATCTCGACCCCGTCGCCGTCTTCTCGCGGATCTCCCGGCTCTCGCGCCACCTCGACCTGGCCCGCCGCCGGGCGTTCAGCGCGCATGCCATCGAGTCGTGGGAGTTCGACGTGCTGGCGGCGCTGCGCCGCGCGGGGGCGCCGTACGAGCTCTCGCCGGGCCGGCTGCTGCGCGAGACGCTGGTGACCAGCGGCACCATGACCAACCGGGTCGACCGGCTGGCCGCCCGCGGACTGGTCGAGCGCTACCCCGACCCGGAGGACCGGCGCGGCGTCATCGTCCGCCTCACCCCGGAGGGCAAGTCGGCGGTCGACGGCGCCTTCGAGGCACTGCTGGACGCCGAGCGGAGCCTGTTGGCCGACCTGCCGGCCCGCGACCAGGCGCGGCTGGCCGACCTGCTCCGCACGCTGCTCGCGCCGTTCGCCTGACCGCGCGAGACAGGGCCTACCCGGCGAGGTCGACCGATCCGAGCACGGCGTCCACGACCCCCTGCCGCTCGGCCTCGGCGACGTCGATGTCGAAGTCGAACGTGAGGATGATCGCGTAGCCCGTCTCGTCGGAGCCGAACACCTCGGTCCAGGAGATCTCGTCGGTCTGGCCGGCGAGGTGGAACATGCTGACTCCGTCGACCGTCACCGGGTCGACCTGCTCGGGCTTCGTCTCGTAGAAGTGACTGGCGTTGTGGGTCGCGATGAGCTCGGCGAACGACGACCCACCCTGGCTGGGGACCGCGGTGACCTCGATGTAGGCGACCGGGTCGTCGGGTCCGATCCTCGCCAGGACGCCGTCGCCCAGGTTCCTGCCCCGGTACGGCTTCGGCAGGACGAACGACAGTCCCTCGAGGTCGTAGCGCGTGCCGTCGACCGGCGCGGAGGGCTCTGTCGACGGCTCTGTCGACGGCTCTGTCGACGGCTCCGTCGTGGGCTCGGTGGGCTCGGTGGTTGTGTCGCTCGTGGGCTCGGAGTCCGACGAGGACGGTCGGGGCGAGCTCGTGGGCTCGTCGTCGTCGGAACACCCGGCGGCGACCATCAGGAGCACCACGCTCACCGCGGTCCCGAGACGTCTGCTGAACATGTCCTGCCGTTCTGGTGGAGGGCGCGTGGGCGACGAGTATGCCAGCGCCCTGCGAGCGCGGACCGGGCCCGGTTGTCGATCACGGGGTCCGCTTCGCATGATTAGACGGGTCAGGAGTGGGCAGGGGCATCAGGGAGCCACACAAGCGACGCGCTGACAGACGCGACAAGATGGAGGAAGTGGACATGGGCGAGGTTGGTTCGACTCCCACGTCGAGACCGGGGACGACACGATGAGCGGGCTGGGCGCCCTGAT
Organism: uncultured Actinomycetota bacterium; assembly: GCA_963825985.1. GTDB lineage: Bacteria > Actinomycetota > Actinomycetes > Propionibacteriales > Nocardioidaceae > Nocardioides. Next base: position 5,189 of record CAWGVK010000029.1, read on the forward strand.
CGCCGGGCTCACCGAGACGCTCGAGGAACTCGTCATCGACGAGGTCACGATCGACGGCATCCTGACGAGTCTCACGCGAGCCGAGGAGCACATGCCCGGCCGCAAGGAGATGAAGAAGCTGCACGGACGCGCGTTCGGAACGCTCCCCGCCGGCGTCGAGCTCGGGACCCACACCGGCAAGGCCGACGAGTACGTGCTCGACTCGATGGTCGAGATGCTGGCCACCCTGGGCGTCTACGTCGAGGGGGTGAAGTCGTTCCGGCAGGGCGCCAACGCCACCGACGAGTTCACCGCAGCGCAGCTGCAGCGGATCAACGCGACGATCGCCCATGGCCGCGACGTCAACGAGAGGCAGGGCGACCGATGACCGGACCGGACCGTGGCCGCCTCGACCGAGCGGTCGACGAGGCTGACGACGTGGCCGTGGGTGACACGGCCTGGGACTGGACCACCGCGGGGCTCAGGCTCCGGATCGTGGCGACGGGCCTCCGCGAGGCGGCCAAGAACGGGCGCGGTATCGGCGGGCGGACCGGCCCCGCGATGTTCGCGACGATGGAGGAGTCGGCCAAGCGCCTCGAGGACCGCGCCGTGCAGGTGGAACGCGGCGCCGAGGCCCTCGAGAAGTCGGCGCGTGCCATCTCCGTGGCCCGCACCAAGCGCAACGCCATCGATACCGACCCGAACTACAAGCCGCACACGCCGACGGAGTACAAGCCGCCGGCCGGCAGCGACCTCGAGCCGGGCGAGCTGCGTCGCCAGACGCGCCTGCACAACGAGAGCGAGGCCGGGCTCGCGGCCGATCGAGAGGCCGCGCGGGAGGCCCGCGCCCGCCAGATCGCCCGCGAGTTCGAGGAGGACTACGAGGAGCCGATCAAGGTGATGTCGGAGATCTACGGCTACGAGCCGCCTCCGCCGCCGCCGCCCGGGACAGGGCCGTTCGAGCCCACGGGCACCCATCGCCCGGTGGGCACGGGCGTGAGCGATCCCAGCCTCGGCAACGACGACCCTCGTGACGACGACCGGGACGACGACCGGGACGACGACACCAAGGACGACGACACGAAGGACGACGACACCAAGGACGACGACACCAAGGACGACGACACCACCGACGACACGACCGACGACGACACGACCGACGACACCGGTGACGACGACACCGGTGACGACGACACCGGTGATCCCGACGACCCGCTGCGACCCGACGTCGATGGTGACGACTCCGACAACGGGCGAGGCGTGCCCGGCGGCGTCCTCGGCGGTGTGGCCGCCGGTGCTCTCGGTGGTGCGGCCATTGCCGGCATCGCCCGCTCGGGCGGCATCTCCGCGGTGGCGTCGAGCCTGTCGGCGCGGGCCACGGCCGCCCTCGGCAGCACCTCCCGCGCCGCGGCGCCCGGCACGCTGGGCCGTTCGACGGCCGCCGGGACCGGTTCGCCGGTCAGCCGTGCGGCCGGTACGGGCGCGGCCGGACGGGGCGCGTCTCGTTCCGGTGCCGCCGGGCGCGGCGCCGGCGTCGGTGGCCAGGCGACTCGGGCCGGAGGGCGCGGGGGTGCGGGTGGCCGATCCGGAGCAGGTGCCCGGGCAGGTGCTGGTGGAACCGGGACCGGTCGCGGCCGGGGCCGGGGCAAGAACGACGAGGAGCAGCAGCGTCAGGACCTGGCCGAGCGCGACCGCGACGAGTGGCTCGACGACGAGGCCTCGCCGCCCGTCCTCGACTAGATCTGGCTGACTGCCTACACCTGGTCGAGGACCTCGGCGGCCTCGAGCCACTCGTGCTCGACGTCGTCCTTGTCGGCGAGCACCCGCTGGAGCTCGGCCGAGAGGTCGGCGATCGCGGTGTAGTCGGTGCCGGCCGCGACGATGGCCGCGTTCAGCTCGGACTCGCGGGCGAGAAGCCGCTTGAGCTGCTTCTCGAGGCGGGTCAGGGTCTTGCGGGCGATCCGTTCCTCGGCCGAGCCGGCCTTGGGCTTCGCCGACCCGCCCGCGGGGGTGGCGGACGGCGACGACGTGGCGGAGGTGGCCACGGGCACCGCGCCCGACGCGGCGCGGCGCTCGAGGTACTCGTCGACCCCGCGCGGCAGCATCGACAGCTTGCCGTCACCGAGCAGCGCCCAGACCGAGTCGGTGACCCGCTCCAGGAAGTAGCGGTCGTGGGAGACCACGACCAGGGTGCCGGGCCAGCCGTCGAGGAAGTCCTCGAGCACGTTGAGGGTCTCGATGTCGAGGTCGTTGGTGGGCTCGTCGAGCAGCAGCACGTTCGGCTCGGTCAGCAGCAGCTTGAGCAGCTGGAAGCGACGCCGCTCGCCGCCCGACAGGTCACCGAGGCGCGCCGTCAGCTTGTCGCCGGTGAACCCGAACCGCTCGAGCATCGAGGTCGCGGTGATCTCGCCGTCGACGGTCTTCGTGATCCGGCGGATCGACTCGACGGTCGGCAGCACCCGCCCCGCGGGGTCGACGTCGTCGAGCGCCTGCGTGAGGTGCTGCAGGGCCACCGTGCGGCCGATCTTGACCTTCCCGGCGCCGGGCAGGAGGTCTCCGGCCACGAGTGACAGCACCGAGGTCTTGCCGGCGCCGTTGACACCGACGATCCCCACCCGGTCGCCCGGGCCGAGGCGCCAGGTCGCGCCCGAGAGCAGCCGTCGCTCGCCGCGGAGCAGGTCGACGTCCTCGACGTCGATGACGTCCTTGCCGAGCCGCTGGGTCGCGAACTTCTGCAGCTCGAGGCGGTCGCGCGGTGGCGGCACGTCCTCGATCAGCTGGTTGGCGGCGTCGATGCGGAACTTCGGCTTCGCCGTGCGGGCCGGGGCACCGCGGCGCAGCCAGGCGAGCTCCTTCTTGACCAGGTTCTGCCGGCGCGACTCCGAGGCCGACGCCTGTCGCGACCGCTCGGCCTTGGCGAGCACGAACGCGGCGTACCCACCCTCGTAGACGTCGACGTCGCCGTCGTGGACCTCCCACGTCCACTGACACACCTCGTCGAGGAACCAGCGGTCGTGGGTGACCACGACCAGGGCCGAGGTCCGCCGGCGCAGGTGGTCGGCGAGCCACGCGACCGCCTCGACGTCGAGGTGGTTGGTGGGCTCGTCGAGCACGATCAGCTCGTGGTCGCCGAGGAGCAGGGCGGCCAGCGCGCAGCGGCGGCGCTCGCCCCCGGAGAGACCGAGGACGGCGCGGTCGAGCTGGACGCCGGCCAGCAGCTCGGTGACGATGCCGCGCAGGGTCGCGTCGGCGGCCCACTCGTGGTCGGAGCGGCCACCGAGCACGGCCTCGCGCACGCTGTGGGAGTCGACCAGCTCGTCGCCCTGGTGGAGGTAGCCGACCAGGAGACCCCGGCTGCGTGAGACCCGGCCGCTGTCGGCCTCCTCGAGGCCGGTCATCACCTCCAGGAGCGTGGTCTTTCCGTCGCCGTTGCGACCGACGATGCCGATCCGGTCACCGGCCCCGATGCCGAGCGACACCTCGGTGAGCAGCGGCCGGACGCCGTACGACTTCGAGACCCGCTCGAGGTTGAGGAGGTTAGACATGGCTGGGCACCACGTGGGCTCCGGCGACGGCGCCGTTGGCGACCAGGACGACGCTCTCGCCGGTGCGGATCAGGGCGCCGGCGAGGTCGCGGGCGTGGTCGGCGGACTCGCAGAGGAACACGACGGTCGGTCCCGAGCCCGAGATCAGGCCGCGCAGGGCGCCCTCGGTCTCGCCGCGCTCGATGAGCCGGCCGAGCTCGGGGCGCAGGTCGATCGCGGGCTCCTGGAGGTCGTTGTGCAGCGTGCGCGCGAGGCTCAGCGGCTGACCGGTCCGCAGTGCGGAGAGCAGGGCGTCGGCGTCCGGTGGCGTGGGCGGGGCGTCGGGGAAGAGCTTGTCGAAGTGGGCGTAGACGGCCGGCGTCGCCAGGCCCTCGACGTTCGGCACCAGCACCCACCACCAGGTGCCGACGTCGTCGACCGGGTCGACGATCTCGCCGCGACCGGTGCCGAGCGCGGTGCCGCCCACGAGCGCGAAGGGGACGTCGCTGCCGAGGTCGGCGGCCAGGTCGAGCAGATCGTGCGTCGCTGGTGCCGAGGTCGTGCAGCCGGTCGAGAGCGACCAGCGCGGCCGCGGCGTCGGCCGAGCCGCCGGCGAGCCCGCCGGCCACGGGGATCGACTTCTCGATCACCAGCCGCCCGGTCAGGTCGCGGTCGTGGTGCAGCCCGAGGACGACGGCGGCCCGGTGCGCGAGGTTGTGGCTGTCGGCGGGGACGGCGCCGGCGTCGACCCAGTCGGACGTCGAGAGGGTCACCTCGAGCCCGTCGTGGCCGTAGGCCGTGACGTCGTCGCACAGCCCGACCGCCTGGTACACCGTCGTGAGCGGGTGGTAGCCGTCCTCCCGCGGCGAGCCGACGCCGAGGTGGAGGTTGATCTTCGCGGCCGCGCGCACGGTCACGGGATGACGCGAGCCGCTCATGCGACCAGTCCTTCGGCGATCGCGGCGAACTGGGTGACGCCCAGCGACTCCCCGCGCGCGAGCGGCTCGACGCGGGCGTGCGTGAGCGCGCGGTCGACGGTGTCGGCGTCCGCGAGCGAGCGCAGGGCACCGCGCAACGCCTTGCGGCGGTGGGCGAAGGCCGCGTCGACGACCGCGAACACCTGCTCGCGGCTGGCGGTGGTGGTCGGTGGCTCGCGCCGGGTCCACGCCACCAGGCCGGAGTCGACGTTGGGGGCCGGCCAGAAGACGTTGCGGCCGATCGAGCCGGCGCGGCGGACGTCGGCGTACCAGGCGGCCTTCACCGACGGGATGCCGTAGACCTTCGACCCGGGCGCGGCCGCGAGCCGGTCGGCGACCTCGGCCTGCACCATCACCAGGCCGCGCTCGAGGCTCGGGAGGAGGGCCAGCAGGTGCAGCAGGACCGGCACCGAGACGTTGTAGGGCAGGTTCGCCACCAGCGCGGACGGCGGCTGGCCGGGCAGGGAGGTGACGCGGAGCGCGTCGGCGTGCACGAGCGTGAACCGGTCGACGTGGTCGGGTGCGTGCTCGGCGATGGTCTCGTCGAGCAGGCCCGCGAGCCGGTCGTCGAGCTCGATCGCCACGACCTGCCGCGCCACGTCGAGCAGGGCCAGGGTCAGCGACCCGAGGCCGGGTCCGACCTCGAGCACCACGTCGTCGGCGCTGACCCCCGACTCGCGGACGATCCGGCGCACCGTGTTGGCGTCGATCACGAAGTTCTGCCCGCGCTGCTTGCTCGGACGCAGGTCGAGCCGGTCGGCCAGGCGACGTACGTCCGCCGGCCCGAGCAACCTCGGACCGGCGGACGTCGTGCTCGAAAGGCTAGTGCCCGCGCAGGCACCGCCCGTCGTCAGGTGGGCAGGCCCAGGCTGGCGGCGCAGCCCGGCCACGAGCCGTAGCCACCGGTGGCGGCGCGCAGCCGCTCGGCGACGGCGATCTGGGTCTCGCGGCGAGTTGTTGCTGGGCAGCCCGGTGCCGCCGTACGCCTGCCAGGTGCCGAGGTTGAACTGCAGGCCGCCGTAGTAGCCGTTGCCGGTGTTGATCGACCAGTTGCCGCCCGACTCGCACTGCGCGAGCTGGTCCCAGACGGTGCTGCCGCCGGAGTAGTCGGGCGCGGGCTCGGGAGCCGTGCCGACCTTGACGACGGCGTCGACCGGCTTGCGGACGAGGGTCTGGTCGAGCACCGTGCGCTTGGTGACCTTGCCGTTGCGGACGACGATGCGGTAGATCGACGTCGCGCATGCCGGCGCGGCCCTCGCGGACGACGTCGGTGGTGCCCGGAGGCATCGAGTCGTCCTCCTGCTCGACGGTGTCGAAGTCGATGCTCTCGCCCTTGACCGCCTTGGTACCCAGCGGATGTCGGTGAAGACGACCTTGTCGCCGTCCTCGACGGTGGCTCCGGGCTCGGGCTCGATGGTGTCGCGCTTGCTCGACCTTGACGCCCATCTGCTTGAGCGCGTCGGCGACGGTCACGGCGGTGACCTCGCGCTTGACCGGCTTCTTGCCCCGAGCACGAAGGTCAGGCGCTTGGGGGTGACGACGTCGAGGTGGAGGCCGCCGCGGTCGATGGCGAGCCCGCGGCTCGCGGACAGGCGGGCGCCACGATCGACACGCCGATCTCGTCGAGCGCGGAGTCGACGTCGGTGGCGGTGACCCAGTGGGTCTTGGTCTCGCCGTCGACGGTCAGCTCGATCGGGCGGCCGTAGCGCACGTTGATCAGGCTGCCGTCCTCGACGGGCTCGTCGAGGCTCGGGCCACGCGGTCGTGCTCGCCGACCTCGATGCCCTCGGCCTCGAGCATGTCGCCGACGGTGTCGCCGATGGCAGTGACCTCGTGGGGCTCGCCGTCGACCGAGACGGTCACGGTCGTGCTCAGCGCCGAGTAGCCGAACGTCGTGCCGGCGACGGCGAGGACGACGAGGCGGCGAGCGCGACCAGGACGCCACGGCTCCTGAGGAGGCGCGACAGCTTGCTGTGCTCGAGTAAGGGCACGAGTCTCCGAACGTCGTACTCCCCGGGCCTCGGCACCGGCGCCCCGTGCGTCACCGCCCCGGTCTGGGGCGCTGCGGTCGCGGGTGTCGAGGCTCTCGACTGCACCGGCCTGGTCGTTCCCGATCCCGGCCAACGTCGTCCAGAAGAGCAGCGATCGAGTGCAGATTGCAAACCTGCGGACCGCATCGTGGCGGCGAACGTGCCCAGGATCACCCCCGCGGCGTCCCAGGTGCCACTCTCGCCCCAGGGGCTACCAGGGACCCCCGAAGGCGGTGTCGGTGTTGGCGTCGACGGCGCGGCACAGCGTCTCGAGGTCGTCGCCGCGCACCTCGGCCATCGCCCGCATCGTCAGCGGCACGAGGTACGAGGCGTTGGGTCGACCGCGGTAGGGCATGGGGGTGAGGTAGGGCGCGTCGGTCTCGACCAGCAGGCGGTCGCGGGGTCGACGGCGAGCGCGTCGCGCAGGGGCTGGGCGTTCTTGAACGTCACCGTGCCCGCGAACTGACAGGTGCGCGCCGCGGTCGAGGCAGCGGCCGCGCGACGTCGGCGTCGCCGGAGAAGCAGTGCATCACCCAGCGCTCGGGCGCTCCCTCGGCGTCGATCACCTCGAGCACCTCGTCGTGGGCGTCGCGGTCGTGGATGACCAGCGTCTTGTCGAGCCGCTTGGCCAGGTCGATGTGGCGGCGGAACGACTCGACCTGCGCCGCCCGCCCCTCCTCGCCGGTGCGGTAGTGGTCGAGGCCGGTCTCCCCCACGGCGCGCACCTTGTCGTGTGCCTGCGCGAGGGTCTCGATCTCGGCCAGCGCCTCGTCGAGGCGACCCTGCGTCGGCCTGGCGCGGAGCCTCGTTGGGGTGCAGGGCGACGCCGGCGACCAGCGCGTCGTACGTCGCGCGCGGCCTCGACCGCCCACCGGGCGCCGGGCAGGTCGCAGCCGATCTGCACGATCCGGGGCGACGCCGACGGCCGCCGCCGCGGCGAGTCGCGTCGCTCGGTGGCGAGCCAGTCGTCGCCGTCGGCGATGTCGAGGTGGCAGTGGTTGTCGACGACCGGGTGCGGCAGCGGCTCGGGCGCCGGCGGGCGCTCACGGTCGCGGCGCGCGCCGCTGTTCTCCTCGGTCGCGGCCCGGGTGCGGTTCGGCTCGGTCGTTCACGACGTGGGAGGCTATCCGCGCCAGGATCGCGCGCGCCACGGCCTCCGGCGCCTGCGCCGGGATCCAGTGGCTGACGCCCTGGAGCACGACGAGCTCGTACGGCGCGTCGACGTACGCCGCCGCAGCTCGACGCCGGCGCGGCGACACGAGACGTCGCGGTCGCTCCACACATACGTCGTCGGGACGGTGACCTGCTGCTGGCCCAGCCCGAACGGCGCGAACGGCATGCGCGCGGTACCAGCCGAGCCCGCCGGACAGGGCGCCGTGCTCGACGATCTCGCGGCGGAACGCGGGCCACGTCGTCGCGGCCGTCATGCCGCCCTTGCGCAGGCCTTGTCGAAGACGTCACCGGCCGGTGCCGCGCCACCCAGCTCGGGCAGGAACGGGGCACCTGGAAGGCGGCGAAGTACCAGGATTCAGCGCAGCTGGCTGCGCGCGACCAGGCCGTCAGGTACGCCGCCGGGTGCGGCACCGAGACGCGCGGTCAGGACTGCGGACCAGGTCGGGTCGGCGGGCGGCCAGGCCCCACGCGGCGATCGCGCCCCAGTCGTGCCCGACGAGGTGGACCGGGCCCCCGATGAGGTCGACCAGGGCCTCGACGTCGGCCGGCCAGCGCCGGGAGCCGGTACGACGGCGCCGGAACCGCGGCCGGGCGCCCGGCGAGTAGCCGCGCTGGTCGGGGGCGAGGGTGCGCAGCCCGTGCCTCGTGGAGCCGGGCGGCGCACCGGCCGCCAGGAGGCCGCCCGCTCGGGGAAGCCGTGCAGCAGCACCACCGGGTCGCCGTCGAGCGGTCCCTGGTCGCTGACGTCGAAGGTCAGGCCGTCGCGCCGGTACGCCGTCGAGCCGCGGCTCATGGGCGTGGACCAGGTTGTAGACCTCGCGCTTGGGCACGCCGGCCAGCCTCGCGACCTCGACGATCGCCTCCTTGCGCGTGCGTGCCTCGGCCTCCAGCTCGGCCACCGCCGCCCGCAGGCTCGGCCGGATCGCTGTCGAGTCGCGGCGGCCGGCCTCGGCCCCGGTGACCACGATCGTGACCTCGCCGCGGACCCCCTCGTCGGCCCAGGCCACGAGCTCGGCGAGCGCCCGCGGCGTACCTCCTCGTGGGTCTTGGTGAGCTCGCGGCACACGGCGCCGGCCCGGTCGGCGCCGAACGCCTCGGCCATCGCCGCGAGCGCGGCCTCGGTGCGGTGGGGCGCCTCGAAGAACACCATCGTGCGCTCCTCGGCGGCCGAGGGCGGCCAGCCGGCGGGACCGCTCGCCGGCCTTGCGGGGCAGGAAGCCCTCGAAGCAGAACCGGTCGACGGGCAGGCCGGAGACGGCCAGCGCGGTGAGCACGGCGGACGGGCCCGGCACCGCGGTGACGGTGATGCCGTGCTCGACCGCCGCGGCCACGAGCCGGTAGCCGGGGTCGGAGACGCTCGGCATGCCGGCGTCGGTGGCGAGCACCACCCGCTCCCCGGCCAGCAGGGCCTCGACGCAGCGCGGGCGTGCGCGCCGCCTCGTTGCCCTCGAAGTAGGAGACGATCCGGCCGGTGATGGTGACCCCGAGCTCGGCGGTCAGCCGGCGGAGCCGGCGGGTGTCCTCGGCGGCGACGACATCGGCGCCTGCAGCTCCTCGGCCAGCCGCGGGGGCGCGTCGGCCACCCGGCCGATCGGGGTCGCCGCCAGGACGAGCACGCCGGGTTCGCGGGTCACGCCCCGATCATGGCAGCGCGACCGTGCGGGTAGATTCCGCGAGCGTGACCACCGTCCACGAGCCGCCGCGAACCGGCCTGTCGACGACGGCCGACGGCCTCCCGGTGCCGTCGGCGTGGCAGCGCGCCCGGCGGGCGCGCTGTCCGGCTGCGACGCCCGGGCCGACGACCGGCTGATCGGCTGGACGGCGGCGCTGGCGGGATGGCTGCTGGCCCTCGCTGCGGGTGTGGAAGCTCGGCGACGCCGCCGGAGTTCGCGTTCGACGAGACCTACTACGCCAAGGACGCCTGGGCGCTGCTCAACCACGGCTACGTGCGCGACTACAGGACGTCGGCGGGCCGAACACGACGAAGATCCTCGAGCGGCACACGACAGGGCATCTGGGGCGACGGGCCGGCCATGATGGTGCACCCCGAGGTCGGCAAGTGGCTCATCGCGCTCGGTGAGCAGGCGTTCGGGATGGACCCGTTCGGCTGGCGGATCGCCGCCGCGGTGGTGGGCTCGCTGATGGTGCTGGTGATGTGCCGGCTGGCGCGCCGGCTGACCGGCTCGACCGTGCTCGGCTGCGTGGCCGGGCTGCTGCTGGGCTTCGACGGCCTGCACTTCGTGCTCTCCCGCCTGGCCCTGCTCGACATCTTCCTGGCGTTCTTCCTGCTGTGTGCGGTCGCCTGCGCTCGTCAACGACCGCGACTGGTACCGCGCGCGGCTGGCGCGCCTGGTCCGCGACCCCAGCCCGGCCCCGACGCGTGGGGTCCGGTGCGAGGGCTGCTGTTCCGGCCGTGGCTGCTGACCGCCGGCATCTGCTTCGGGCTGGCGGTCGGCACCAAGTGGACGGCGGTCTACCCGCTGGCGGCGTTCGGCCTGCTCGTGTGGGCCTGGAGCGCCGGCGCCCGGCGCTCGTTCGGCGTCCGCTGGGCGACGCTAAGCTCGGCGGTGGTCGACGGCGTCCCGGCGTTCGTGCAGCTGGTGCTGGTCGGGTTCGTCGTCTACGTCGCCTCGTGGACCGGCTGGCTCGCCCACGCGGACGAGTACGAGGAGCACCTCTCCTCGACGCAGTACACGGGGTTCATCCGCGAGAACCCGTGCGTGCCGGTCGAGGGCGGCGAACCCGGTGAGATGACCACGGACAACGACAGCGACGACGCGGCGACCTGGCCGACCGCACGCGAGCCGGACGCCACCGGCCTGGGCGAGGTGGTCCAGTCGCTGCGCTCGCTCTGGTACTACCACCAGGACGTCTACGTCTTCCACACCCACTACCTGAACTGCAGCACCCACACCTACCAGTCGCAGCCGTCGGGCTGGCTCCTGATCAACCGGCCCGTCGGCGTCGCCACCGACCTCGAGATCCAGCCCGGGGACGAAGGGCTGCGAGGCCGCCGAGGGCAGCGACTGCTACCGGCAGGTGCTGCTGATCGGCACCCCCATGCTCTGGTGGGGCGGCGCGCTCGCGATGCTGGCGGCCGGCGTCCTGTGGCTCGGCGCCCGCGACTGGCGCTTCGGGGTGGCGGTGGTCGGGATGCTCTCGACCTGGCTGCCCTGGCTGCTCTACGACGACCGGCCGATCTTCTTCTTCTACGCGATCGCGTGCCTGCCGTTCATGGTGCTCGCGATCACCCTCGTGCTCGGCAAGCTGATCGGCCCCTCGACCCTGCCCTCGGCCCGACGCACCATCGGCGTCATCGTCGCCGGGTCGTTCTTCGTGCTGGTGGTGCGTGAACTTCGCCTACTTCTACCCGATCCTGTCCTACGAGGTGATCCCCCGCTCCGCATGGCTGGACCGGATGTGGTTCTCGAGGTGGATATGAGCCGGCAGGTCACGCGCGTCATCCACCTCAGGGGTTCACCGTAGGGTCAGGTCCATGAGCTCATGGACGCCGGGCTGGGACGCGTTTCCCCCGCCCCTGCTGGACTTCTGGACCGAGCGCCACCTGTGCAGCCTCACCACGCTGCGTCCAGACGGCCGGATCCACGTCGTACCGGTGGGGGTCGCGCTGGACCCCGAACGCCGGTGCGCGTGGGTGATCGCGAGCGGCGGCACGCGCAAGGTGCAGAACCTGCTCGCCGCCGGACCGACCGGCGGCCGGCTGGCCGCGTGCCAGGTGGACGGCGCGCGGTGGTCGACCCTCGAGGGCGCCGGGCTCGTCGTCCACGACCCCGACTCGGTGGCCCGCGCCTGCGAGCGGTACGCCGGCCGCTACCGCGTGCCGCGCGCCAACCCCGAGCGGGTGGCGATCCGGATCACGGTCGACCGGTTCGTGGGCTCGACCGCACTCTTCGGGTAGCGGGTCAGTCGCGGGCCTCGAGCGCCTCGGTGAGCAGGCCCACCAGCGCCTCGAGCTGGATGTCGGCCGAGGAGCACAGCTCGTCGTCGGACCCGTCGAGCGCGCGGGCGGCGAGGCCGGCCTTGCTGTCGATCAGCTCGGCGATCTTGGTGTCGATCGTCTGCGCGGCGATGATCCGCCAGGCCGTCACGGGCTGGTCCTGGCCGATCCGGTGCACCCGGTCGATGGCCTGGGTCTGCTCGGCGTCGGTCCACGACAGCTCGGCGAGCACGACGTTCGAGGCGACCTGGAGGTTGAGGCCGACGCCGGCCGCGGTGAGGGAGCAGACGGCGATCGCGACGTCAGGGTCGTTGACGAAGGCGTCGATGTTCTGCTGGCGCACCTTCGAGCGTCTGGTCGCCGCGCATCGACGCAGAGCGGATGCCCGCGCTTGGCGAAGGTCTCCTCGGCGGTGTCCATGACGTCGACGTGCTTGGCGAAGAACACGACCTTGCCGACGTTGCGGGCCAGCTGCGCGGCGTAGTCGGCGGCCAGGCCCGACCTTGGCCTGGCCGATCCGGCGCATCATCGTGAACACGTTCTCGCCGCTCTTGGTCGTCGTGGTGTCCTCGCGCTCCCACGTGGCGACCCGGCGGACCAGGTCGTGGTCGATGCCCTCGACGGTGACGCCCGAACGTCCGGGTGGCCAGCGCGCATGTCGTAGCGCGCGACCAGGCGGCGGGCCAGCTCGCGCTCGGCCTCGCGGATCGAGCGACCGACCTCGTCGTCGAGCTCGACGGGCAGGTCGGCGATCCGGCGGGCGGGGATGTCGGAGGCGACGTCGACCTTGCGCCGACGCACGATGCCGAGGTCGATCACCGCCGACCGGGCGGCCGGGTAGAAGCCGGGGTCGATCGGGGTGAGCCCGGTGTCCTCGAGCACGTCCATCAGCTCGGCCAGCGGCTTCTTCTCGTCGATCCAGCCCAGGAACTGCCAGATCGCCCGGAAGTCCTCGATGTCGTTGATCAGCGGGGTGCCGGTGAGCGCCATCAGCAGCGGGCGCGGCGTCCGGGCGCGGATCCGCTCGGAGAGCTGCAGCACGTGCTGGGAGCGCTGGGACGACTTGTTCTTGATGAAGTGCGCCTCGTCGACGACCATGCCGCGGAAGCCGTGGTTGCCGAGCCAGCCGACGTGCCGGTCGAGGACCTCGTAGTTGACGATCACGATGTCGGCGAAGCCGTCGATCTCGTGACCGTCGCCGTGGATCACGGTGGCCGGGCGGTTGCGGCGTCCAGAGGCCGGCCTCGCGCGCCCAGTTGGTCTTGACGACGTTCGGGACGACGACGAGCAGCGGGTAGGCGTTGGCGGCCTGGGCCGCGAGCAGCGCCTGGGCGGTCTTGCCGAGGCCGGGCTCGTCGGCGAGCAGGAAGGTGCGGTGGCCGGCCGCGGCGGCCGCGACGACCTGGGCCTGGTGCTGCATCAGCTCGAGGCCCAGCGGCGCCCTGAGCGACGGAGTCCTCGGGCAGGTCCATGCAGGACGACGCCCCGCCGGACGCGCGCTCGAACGACCCGAGGAGCGGACCGATCAGCTCCCAGGTGGCCAGCCGCGCGGGCGCCGCGGCGCGAGGCTGGGCTCCGGAGAAGTCGGGGGCGAGGAACGGGTTGGCGAGCTGGCGCGAGATCACCGACTGCGGGACGACCCGGCGCTCGGTGTCGAAGGGACTGGTGGTCGGCTCGGGCGGCGCGAGCTCCTCGGGGGCCGCCTCGACCCCGGCGGCGCCGAGCATGTCGCGCTTGAGCGTCGCGGGCGGAGTCGGAGACGACGGCGTCCTCGGCGAGCAGGGCGAGCAGGGAGGTGTCGCGGGCCGCGGTCTTGGCGAGGATCGTGCCGATGCCGTCGAGGCGCTTGAGCTGCTCGGCGCGCTGGGCCTCGGTGAGGGTCGGGTCGGCCTTGACCCGGGCGCGCTCCTCGCGCGCCAGCAGCGCGACGACCTGGAACTTGGTGCGGCTCGACGGCTTGACCTGCCCCGCTGGGCGGCGGCCTCGACCTCGCGCACGGCGCGGGCGAGCACCGGGATGATGCCCTCGTTGTCGAGCTCGCGGCCCCGGCGACGCGGTGGCGGTGCGGGTAGCACCGTACTGGCGCTGGCCTCCTCGAGCCAATGCACTCCTCCTCTGGAGCTGCCCGGCCTGCGGGCCGTGGCGGTTTGGCGTCATCTGGTGGCATCGCCGGCGCGTCGTCGCCGGGTCCGGCCCGGGACGACCCGCTTCGGTCCGACCGAGCGGCCGGAGGGGCGAGGTGCGCGCCACTAGATGGCTCTGGCACCGACAGCTGAGGGCCGGTGCTCGCCACCATGGTAGCGCGGCCCCGGTCGCATCGTGGCACCGAGGGGAAAGTCGCGCCGCCCGGACCGCTGGGCGGGCCACTCCCCGGCCAGGTGGGACGAGGGATCGGTTGCCCCGGGGTTGATGTGAGCCCGCGGCCGACCCGGTCGGGCGGTGAGCCAGCGAGGAAACCGTCGAGCAGAAACCTCACCCACTCACCGCCGCCTGGGGCCGCCGCGACGCTCCCCGCGCCGAGCGGAACACCATGACCGCGAGCACCAGGTGGTAGGAGCCGATTGGCAGCAGGTAGAGCATCCGGCTGACGTCGTCGGCCTCGTCGACGTTCCCGCTGATCTCCCGCCACAGGTCGCGCAGGTAGTCGAGCCGGCGCGCGTCGACCCGTTCCAACGTGGCTCGGGCGTCGTCGTCGTGCGCCGCCCACGACCGCACGGCGGTGTCGAGGTCGGCCCCACCCTCCTGGTCGGCGATCACCGAGGCCCGCAGCCGGTCGAGTCGCTCTCGCGGCCCGGCGTCGGCGAGGCCATCGGCCACCTCGATGTGGCGGGTCGTGAAGCGGGTCTCGTAGTGGTCGAGCAGGTCGAGCCGGTAACCGCTGATGCCCGCGAAGTGGTGGTCTCCTCGTGAGAGGATCCGGGACATGGCCGACCCCAGCCCGCCGCCGCCCGCGCGGCGGGGTCGGCCCGGCTACGACCAGGCCACGGTGCTGCGCCGGGCCGTCGACCTGTTCAACCGCCAGGGGTACGACGGCACCAGCATGGGCGACATCGCGCGCGAGCTGGGGCTCACCAAGTCGGCCATCTACCACCACGTGCCGAGCAAGGAGCACCTGCTCTCCGCCGCCCTCGACGAGGCGCTCGGCGAGCTGACCGCGGCCATCGACGAGGCGGTCGACGCCCATCCCGACACCAGCGCCCACGACCGGCTCCGTGCGGCGGTCCACCGGTCGGTGGCGATCCTCGTGGCGCACCTCCCGGCGGTGACCCTGCTGCTGCGGGTGCGCGGGAACAGCGAGGTCGAGCTCGCCGCCCTGAAGCGCCGGCGGGCGCTCGACGACAAGCTCGCCGGCCTCGTGGCGGCCGCGGTCGAGGAGGGATCGGTGCGTGCCGACGTCCCGGCCGACCTGATCAGCCGGCTGCTGTTCGGCATGGTCAACTCCCTGGTCGAGTGGTACCACCCGGGCGGTCCGGTGGACGCCGAGGTGCTGGCCGACGCGGTCACCAGCATGGCGTTCGAGGGCCTGACGACCTGACCTCTCGCGGGCCTGTACGTGCGGTCCGGGCCGGGCTAGGCTGCGTGATGACTGGTGCGTATCACGAAACGAGTTGCCTCATGCGCAACAAACTCGCAGCCACGACCATGGTCAGGCTGCTCGAGCACGCTCGTTACGAGGTGCTGCCCACGGCGTCCACGGAGGACAAGGTGCTCGCGCACGTGCCGCGCGACCTGACCGTCACCGTGACCGCCTCGCCGAGCAAGGGTCTCGCCGCCACCTTCGAACTCGCCGAGCGGCTGGCCGGGCACGGCTACGACGTCGTCCCGCACCTCGCCGCCCGCATGGTCACCGACCGCTCGGAGCTCTCCGACATCTGCCAGCGCCTGGTCGGCAACGGCATCACCCGGGTCTTCGTGCCGGGCGGGGACGCCGACCCCGCGGGCGACTACCCCGACGCGCTGGCGCTCCTCGAGGACCTGACCGCCCTCGGCCGGCCGTTCGCCCAGGTCGGGATCACGGGCTACCCCGAGTCGCACCCGACGATCACCGACGACCTGACGGTGCAGTCGATGTGGGACAAGCGACGCTACGCCACCCACATCGTCAGCAACCTCACCTTCGACCCGACCATGGTGCGCGACTGGCTCCGCCGCCTGCGGGCTCGCGGCGTCACGATGCCCTTGTTCCTCGGCCTCCCCGGCCCGGTCGACCGCACCAAGCTGCTGACCATGGCCACCAAGATCGGGGTCGGCGAGTCGACCCGCTTCCTGGCCAAGCACAAGGGCACCTTCGCCCGGCTGGCCGCGCCCGGCGGCTTCACCGGCGAGCGGTTCCTGGAGCGCTGCGCGCCGTCGCTGGGGGCTCCCGAGGCGCTCGTCGAGGGGCTGCACGTGTTCACGTTCAACCAGGTGGCCGAGACCGAGGCCTGGCGCACCGACCTGCTCAGCCGGATCCGCGGCTGAGCAGCGCCTCCAGCTCGCGCTCGAGGCCCGAGCTGCCGGTCTCGACGACGGTGAGCGGCAGCCCGATCCGGTCGGCGGCCTGCGCCGCCAGTCGCCTCAGCTCGGCGTCGGGCTGCTGGGCGAGCCACACCACGCGGGTGTACTGCCCGAAGTAGTCGTCGCGCAGCTCGGGCCACCGGTCCAGCCCGAGCTCGCGCAGCACGGTCCGCGCGAACGAGCGCACCAGGAAGTCGGTGAGCACGTAGGTGCCCGGCTGCTCGTCGAAGAACCGCTCGAGCCGCGCCGGCCCGGCGTACAGGTCGTAGCAGTGCAGGCCCGGCAGTCGTTCCAGGCCCAGGTCGCGGCAGACCGCGTCGAGGGCGCCGTAGGTGCCGCAGTCGGCGTACCCGATCACCACCCGGCGGTACACCGGCAGCAGGCGGTCGGCCAGGTCGCGGACCTCGCCGGCGATCAGCTGCGGCTGGTTGTGCAGCAGCGGCGGCAGGGGGTGGACGTCGAGGGGCCAGCCGCGGCGATCCGCGATCTCGGAGGCCGGCTGGGCCAGCGCGCCGCAGGCGATCAGCGCGGTCCGCTCACGTGCGGAACCCGAGCTGCTCGACGAAGGCGTCGTTGAAGTCGGGGCGGTCGGAGAGCTCGACATAGGTCACCTCCTCGAGCAGGGCGGCGGCGCCGATGCGCTCGCGCACCGACAGCAGGGCCATCTTGGCGCCCTCGCCGGCGACGTTGCCGGCCGCGACGATGCGCAGCACGGGCAGCTGCGGCACCAGCCCGATCCGCACCGCGGACGCCGGCGAGAGGTAGCTGCCGAAGGAGCCGGCCAGCAGCACCTGCTGGACGTCGCGGTGCTCGAGGCCGAGCTGCTCGAGGAGCAGCGACCAGCCGGTCGAGATCGCGGCCTTGGCGAACTGCAGCTCGCGGACGTCGCGCTGCGAGAGGTAGACGCAGTCGGCCGGCTCGGCGTCGGGCGTGGGTCGGTGCAGAAGGAACACCCGCTCCTCGCCGATCCTCGCCATCCGGTCGGCGAGGGCCGGGGCGATGCCGGCGGCGTCCTCGTCGGGCACGAGGCGGCCGGTGCCGTCGAGCAGCCCGACCTTCACCAGCTCGGCGACGGCGTCGACCAGCCCGGAGCCGCACAGCCCACGCGGCTCGACGTCGCCGATGACGCCGAGCTCGACGCCGTCGGCTCCGTCGAGCCGGATCACCTCGATCGCCCCGTCGGCGGCGCGCATGCCGCACCGGATCGCGCCTCCCTCGAACGCCGGGCCGGCGGGCGCCGCGGTGGCCAGGATGGTGTCGCCGTCGCTGAGCACGATCTCGCAGTTGGTGCCGACGTCGATGAAGAGGCGGGTGCGCTTGTCGCGGTCCATGCCGCTGGCGAGCATGCCCGCAACGATGTCGCCGCCGACGTAGGCACCCAGGGCCGGGAAGAAGTAGGCCCGCGCCCGCGGGTGGAGGGTGAGACCGATGTCGGAGGCGAGCACCGACGGCGGTTGCGCGGCCGACATCACGAAGGGCGCGACGCCGAGCGGCTCGGGGTCGATGCCGAGGGCGAGCGCGGTCATGGTGGCGTTGCCCGCGACCGCGACCTCGTAGACGTGGCCGGGGTCGACGCCGGCCTCGCGGCAGACCTGTCCGGCGAGGTCGGCCAGGGTGGCGCCGGCGGCGTCCTGGAGCCGCCCGAGGTTGTCCTTGTCCATCATCGTGGCGCTGATCCGGGTGATCACGTCGCCGCCGAACGGCTGCTGCTTGTTGAGCATCGACGAGACGGCCAGCGGCGTGCCGGTGCCCACGTCGAGCAGGGTGGCGACCACGGTGGTGGTGCCGAGGTCGAAGGCGATCACGAAGCGGGCGTCGGTGGTGTCGCCCGCCTCGACGTCGATCAGGGCCTCGTCGAGCACCACCGCGGTCACCTTGAAGTCGGCCTCGCGCAGCACCGTCGACAGCCGACGCAGCACGTGGAGGTCGGCGGTCAGCTCGAGGTCGTCGATCGCGTCGGTCAGCCGGACCAGGTCGGTGCGCTGGTCGGAGAGCGTGGCGTCGTCGAGCTCGACGTACCGCTTCTGCAGTGCCGGCCGCAGGATGACCTGGCGCCCGACGCCGACCGTGGCCGCCTTGGGCCGGGTGGTCAGCGGCGGCACCTCGACGGCGAGGTCGCGGGTGGCCTGCACCAGGCACGCCAGCCGCCAGCCCTCGTCGAGCTGCTCGGGCGAGAAGGTGCGGACGTCGTGCCGGGTCACCGGCACGTCTTCCCCACCCTCGACCAGCACCCGGCACTTGTGGCAGGTGCCGTGGCCGCCACAGGTGGAGTCGATCGCGATGCCGTTCCACGACGCGGCGTCGAAGACCGTCACCCCGGGCGGCACCCGGACGCCGCGTTGGGTCGGTGGCAGGTCGGCGCCCGACGTGGCGTCGGGTGCGGCGCGCACGGTGAACGCAAGGTCGACCCGGCCGGTGCCGTCGTGGGTCACCTGGTCGGTGCCGGGTCGCTCGATCAGGCCTTCGCGGGCGACGTCGGCCAGGGTGAAGTCGGGCTTGTCGGTCATCCGGAGGCTGCGGCGCGGGCCTGGCGGGCCCGGTGGGCTGCGATCCAGGCGCCGCCCCACTCGTCGTGCCCGAGCAGCAGGTCGGCGGCCTTGACCGCCTCGACGATCTCGGGCGTGCGGGTGTCCATGATCGCCGAGGTGAGGCCCGCGGCCATCGCCATCGGCAGGAACGCCGCGCCGATCTGGTGCCGGCCCGGCATCCCGAACGACGTGTTGGAGGCACCGCACGTCATGTTGGCGCCGAACTCGTCGCGGATCGCGCTGACCACCTCGAAGAACGTGTTGGCCACCTGCTGGTCGGCCCCGATCGGCATGGCCAGCGGGTCGATGACGATGTCGGCCGCGGCGATGCCGTACTCGGTGGTCGCGACCTCGAAGATCTTGCGGGTCAGCACCAGCCGCTTCTCGGCCTCCATCGGGATCTCGTCGGAGTCGTTGGGCAGCGCGATCACGGCGGCGTCGTACTTCTTGACCAGCGGGAGGATCTCGGCCATCCGCTCGTCCTCGGCGGTGATGGAGTTGACCAGGGCCCGGCCCCGGTAGGCCGCCAGCCCCGCCTCGAGCGCCTCGACGACCGAGGAGTCGATGCAGATCGGCTTGTCGGTGAGCTCCTGGACCATGGTGACCGCCCGCGCGAGCAGGTCGGCCTCGTCGGTCAGCGGCACGCCCATGTTGACGTCGAGGACGTCGGCGCCGCCCTCGATCTGGGCCTTCACGTCGCGCTCGATCGCGGAGAGGTCCCCCGCGCGCAGCTGCTCCTGGAAGATCCGGCGACCGGTCGGGTTGATGCGCTCGCCGATCAGGCAGAACCGGCGCGTGGAGCCGATGACGACCTCGGTTGCGGTGCCGCGCAGGACGGTCTCGAGGGGCGTGGCGGCCACTAGGCCGGGACCTTCGCGCGCTTCTCGTGGAGCAGGGCCTTGGCCCGCTTGACCGTCGCCGAGGCGTCGGCGGCGTACCCGTCGGCGCCCACCACGTCGGCGTACTCCTGGGTGACCGGCGCGCCGCCGACCATCACGATGACGTCGTTGCGGATCCCGGCCTTCTCGAGGGCGTTCATGTTCGCCTTGAACATCGGCATCGTCGTGGTCAGGAACGCCGAGAAGCCGACGATGTCGGGCTGGTGCTCCTCGATCGCGGCCACGAACTTCTCGGGTGCCACCTGGACGCCGAGGTCGATCACCTCGAAGCCGGCGCCCTCGAGCATGATGTTGACGAGGTTCTTGCCGATGTCGTGGACGTCGCCCTTGACCGTGCCCATGAGGAACTTGCCGATCGTCTGGACGCCGGTCTCGGCGAGCAGCGGCCGCAGCACCTCCATCGCGCCGGCCATGGCCTTGCCGGCGATCAGCATCTCGGGCACGAAGAAGTCGCCGCGCTCGAAGCGCGCCCCGACCTCCTCGAGCGAGGGGATCAACGCGTCGAAGAGCAGCGTCTGCGGCTCCATCGAGAGCCCGAGCCCCTCGTGGGTCAGCTCGAGCACACGGGGGCCGTTGCCGACCAGCGTCTCGTCGTACAGGCCCTGCAGGATGTCCTCAGGTGTCATGCCACGCCCTCCTTGCGGGTTCGCCGGCGGAGCAGCGCGGACAGCTGCTCGGCCCGGTCGTACAGCTTCCGGCCGATCTCGTCGCGCCGGTCGTCCAGCCGTTGGCTGGGTCCTGAGATGCCCAGCGCGGCGATCACGTCGCCGCGTCCGCCGCGCACGGGCACGGCCACGCCGGTGAGCCCGATCTCGAGCTCGTCGACGGTGCTGGCCCAGCCGCGGCGGGCCACCTGCGCGAGCTGTCGCGTCAGGACGTCGCGGTCGGCGACCGTGGTCGGGGTGGGTCGCTCGAGGTCTCCCCCCGGCAGGTCGAGGACGGCATGGGCGAGCAGCACCTTGCCGAGCGCGGAGCAGTGCGCCGGCACGTCGATCTCGGTCCAGTCGCGGGTGCCGAGGAGGTACGTCGAGTCGACCTGCGCGACCTGCACGACCCGGTCGCCGCGTGCCACCGACAGGTTGACGGTCTCACCGGTGTCGGCGCCCACCAGGTCGAGGGTCGGGCGGGCGAGCCGGACCAGCTCGTCCCACGGGTCGTGCCGGGTGGCGTAGAGCCAGAAGAGCGGCCCCGCGACGTACGAGCCGGAGGCGTTGCGCTCGAGCAGCTCGGTGCGCTCGAGGGCCGTCAGCAGCCGCGAGGTCGTCGACTTGGGCAGGCCGCACTCGTCCTGGAGGTCGACGAACGAGAGCGGCTCGTCGGCCCTGACCACCGTGGCGACCAGCGACGCAGCGCGGTCGATCGCCTGGGTACCCGTGGTGCTGGTGCTGCTCACGTCGTTCCTGTCGTTGCCGGTGGTTCCATGTTATGGAACTGTTGTCCCATATCGTGAGGCGTACGGCCCGATCAGGTCAAGGACCACCACGCAGGAGGACCCGTGTTCCAGAACAAGATGCCCCGCTACGAGGTGCTCTCGGCCGACGCCATGGCCACCCTCGACAAGGGTTGGCGCAGGTTGATGACCGAGATCGGCGTCGAGTTCATGGACGACCGCGCGCTCGAGCTCTTCCGCAAGGCCGGGCAGCGGGTCGAGGACAACACCGTCTTCCTCGACCCCGACTTCGTGCTCGAGCAGGTCGCCAAGGCGCCTCGCGAGTTCGACGTCCAGGCCCGCAACCCCGACCACAGCATCCACATCGGCGGTGACTCGATGGCCTTCGGCGCCGTCTACGGCCCGCCGTTCGTGCGTCAGGGGGAGGTACGCCGCGACGCGACGATGGACGACTTCACCAACTTCACCAAGCTCGCCCAGACCTTCCCGGTGCTCGACTCCGCGGGCGGCATCATCTGCGAGCCCAACGACACCCCGCTCGACAGCCGGCACCTCGACATGACCTACGCGCTCCAGACGCTGACCGACAAGGTCTACATGGGCAACGTGGTCTCCGGGGTGAACGCCGCCGACACCCTCGCCATGACCTCGATCCTGTTCGGCTCGCGCGAGGCGATCGAGCAGACGCCCGCGACGATCTCGCTGATCAACTGCAACTCGCCGCTGCGCTGGGACGACCGGATGCTCGAGGCGCAGTTCGAGTACTCCGCCGCCGGCCAGCCCGTCGTCCTCACGCCGTTCATCCTGATGGGCGCGATGTCGCCGGTGACCATCCCCGCGGCGCTGGTGCAGCAGATCGTCGAGGCCCTCTCGGGCATCACGCTGTCGCAGCTGATCCGCCCCGGGACGCCGGTGATCTTCGGCTCGTTCCTCTCCAACATCGACATGCAGTCGGGCTCCCCCACCTTCGGCACCCCCGAGTCGGGCATGGGCCTGCTGTGCACCGGGCAGATCGCGCGGCACTTCGGGCTGCCGTTCCGCACCGGCGGCGGCCTCACGTCCTCGCAGGTCGCCGACGCCCAGGCGGGCTACGAGGCCCTGATGACCATGCTGCCGACGTTCCTGGCCGGCGCGAACTGGGTGATGCACTCGGCCGGGTGGCTCGAGGGCGGCCTGGTCGCCGGGTACGAGAAGTTCATCGTCGACATCGAGCTGCTCCAGATGATGCGGGCGGAGTTCACGCCGCTGGAGATCGACGAGGACTCGATGGCCTTCGGCGCCCACGAGGAGGTCGGGCACGGCGGCCACTTCCTCGGCGCCGCCCACACGATGGAGCGCTTCCGCACCTGCTTCTACCGGCCGCTGCTGTCGTCGTCGGAGAACTACGAGCGCTGGATGCGCGGCGGCGGTCGCGACGCCAACACCCGCGCCGCCGAGATCTACCGCAAGAAGCTCGACGAGTACGAGGCCCCGACCCTCGACGACGCCGTCCGCCTCGAGCTCGAGGAGTACGTCGTCCGCCGGCGCGCCGAGCTCGGCGACTGAGCCGGCCGCAGCTGGGGCGGTGCCCGGCGTCGGCCGCACGCTTCAGGCGAAGGCTCGTCCTGAACGTCCCGTCGCCCGTCGGGTCAGCACGAGCAGCGTGCGCAGGTCGGGCTGCTTGATCGCAGCCGAGGAGAAGTCGCCGGCGTAGTAGCCGTTGTGCGGGTGCGTGCTCCGGGGGCTGTAGGTGCCGCTCTCTTCCTCGATGATCCGGTCCATTGCCTTGCCTCTCGCCGCGTTGGGATGGCTCCAGCACACGCCCTTTCGCGCCCACGGACGATCGGGCCAGCCGCACGGCCGGGGGTGGTGGCCGCCCAGACGGGGGCGGTTCCGTGCCGTCAGCGCGACCCGAGGCGTGGTCGGGCAGAGCCGGGTCGGTGGACCCGGCGTAGGACTCGGATCTCCGAGTCTCCGGGGCAGCGCTCGGCCGGTATGAGAGTCGTGTGCCTCATCCCGGTTCCTGGACCGCTCTCAGGCACACGACCCGCGCCCGGACCCGGCGTTGACCTCGGTGATCTCGTGCGGTGCACGGTGCTCTTCTCACTGGTCGGGTGTCGGACGGTGCGGTGCATCCTTCAGCCGAGCTGCTCGGCGAGCCCGACCATGATCCCCTCGGGACCACGGACGTAGCAGAGCCGATAGCTGTCCTCGTACTGCGCGATCCCACCCACGACGTCGGCGCCGTGCCGGCGCAGCCGGGCGACGACGTCGTCGATGTCGTCGACGGCGAACATGACCCGGTGCATGCCCACGGTGTTGTGTGGCTGGTCGCGAGGCACGGCCTCGATCGCCGCGGGGCTGCGGTACTTCGCCAGCTCGAGGCGGCCGTGGCCGTCGGGGGTCCGCATCATGGCGATGTCGCAGCGGACACCCTCCAGCCCGACGCAGGTGTCTGCCACCGGACCCTCGATCTGTGCCTGACCCTCCAGCTCCAGGCCGAGCTCGGTGAAGAAGGCGATGGCGCCGTCGAGGTCGTCGAGGACGATGCCGACGTTGTCCATGCGGTGAACGGTCACGATGGTCCTGCCTCTCGTCGTGCGGCCTGTCGCGGCCGCTGGTGTACCCGGGACGAAGCCGGACCCGCGTTCTCGACATCAGCTCGTGGCACGGCGTGGTCGCCACCAGTTCCACTGCCCCAGCAGCGTCATCGCGGCCGGGAGCAAGAGGCCTCGTACGACGGTCACGTCCAGCAGGATCGCCACCGTCATGCCCACCCCGATCTCCTTGACCGCCACCAGCTCGCCGGCCGCGAACCCGAGGAAGACGATCGAGATGGCCAGCGCCGCGAGCGTCACGACCGGGCCGGACGCCGTGATGCCGACGAGCACGGCCCGGTCGTTGGCGGCCCGGCTGCCCGGCGGGGGCGCGCCGCGGCCCCGGGCCGGCGAGTCCCAGGCCTCCTTGATCCGTGCGACGAGGAACAGGTGGTAGTCCATCGAGAGGCCGAAGACGAACATGAACAGCAGCAGCGGCGTGGTGATGTCGAGCGAGCCCCACGACTCGAACCCGAGCAGCGAGGAGGCCCACCCCCACTGGAAGATCGCGACGACGACGCCGAGCGTGGCAGCCAAGGACAGGAGGTTGAGCGCCAGCGTCTTCAGCGGAATGACGAGCGACCCGGTCAGCCGCAGCAGCAGCAGGCCGGTCACGAGCACCACGGCGAGCACGGCGACGGGCAGGCGGCTCGCGATGGCCGACTTCGTGTCGACCAGCTCGGCGGCCGGCCCGCCGACCAGCACCGGTACGCCGGCGTCGAGCTCGCGCACCTGCTCCACCAGGCGCCGGGCGGCGGCCCCGGAGGTCGGCCCGTCGGGCTCCACCGCGAGCCGGCTCGAGCCGTCGGACAGGGGGTCGAGCACGAGGACGTCGGCGACGTCGTCGAGCCCCGTGAGCTGCGCGGCCAGGGTGGCGACGCGGGCGTCGTCGGGGGGCGCGTCGGCGAGCACGGTGATCGGCGTGGTGCGCAGCTCTGCGTGGTCGCGCTGCACGGCGTCGTACGCGAGGCGGGGCTCGCTGCCACCGGGCAGCGACCGGGCGTCGGAGTTGCCGACGTCGAGGGTCAGCAAGGGTGCGGCGAGCACGAGCAGGAACCCGGTCGCCGCCAGGAGGACGGCCCAGGGACGGGCCTGCGCGAGCCTCGCGAGCCGGGCCAGGGTCGACCGCTCCGCCGGGCGGGCACGCCGGGCGAAACGACCGGTACCCGGCGCGGGGATGCGGGAGTGGCCGACCGCGATCAGGGCCGGTGCCAGGGTCAGCCCGGCTGCCGTGGCAACGGCCACCGCCACGACGCCACCGACCGCCATGCCCGTGAGCACCGGATCGCCCAGCACGAGCAGCGCGGCCAGCGCCGAGCCGACGGTGACGCCCGAGATCAGCACCGTGCGTCCGGCAGTCGCGAGGGTGGTCGCCAGCACGCTCGCCACGTCGGCGCGCCTGCCAGCCGCTGCCCGCTCCTCCCGGAAGCGGACCAGCACCAGCAGGCTGTAGTCGACGGAGAGGCCGAGCCCGAGCAGGGTCACCACGTTGACGGCGTACTCGCTGACGGAGGTGAGCGTGGTGAGCCCGGTCAGGCTCAGCAGCGACACAGCCACCGCGCCGAGCGCGGTGAGCACGGGCAGCGCCCCCACGACCCAGCCGCCGAGGGCCACGACCAGGAACCCCAGGAGCAGGACGAGCGCGACGCCCTCCCCACGGGTGGCGTCCTCGATCGCCTGGTCGGCGAAGGCCTCCTCGGCGAGCAGCTCACCGCCGACCAGAACGGTGGGGAACGGGATCGTGCGCAGGGTGTCTGCCACCCGACCGGCGACGGCGAGCGCCTCGTCGTCGGTCAGTGACGCGTCGAGCTCGACCTGGACGACGGCTCCCTGGCCGTCGTCGGCCAGGAGGTCGCTCGCCCCGGTCGTGTAGGGGTCGCGGACCTCGGCGACCCCGGGCAGCCCGCCGACGTCGTGCAGCGCCCGGCTCGCCGCGTCGACCAGGGCGACGGCGAGCGCGTCGGTCCCGGTGAGCACCCCCACCACCTGTTCGCCCTCCGGGTCGAGCCGGTCGAGGCGCTCCTCGACGAGCGTCGACTCGACGCCCGCGCGGGCGCCGGGGCTCTCCGCGCGGTCGAAGACCGAGCCGCCGAGCACCGACCCGGCGAGCACGAGCAGCACCCAGATGCCGAGCACCACCACGCGACGGCGGTGCACCCACCGGCCCAGCCGCTCCAGCACGGAGCGACTCTAGTCGGCTGGGGACTTTTGTCGAGGTGTCCGAAAGAAGTCGTTCACAAATCGTCAGATGTTGCCTACAGTGACCTGCATCACGTAGATCCTCGGCGCTCGTGCCCGGGACTTTTGGAGGTCACTGGTGTCGAATCCCCGTCTGTCACAACGCCCCGGCCGACTTGCGAGGCGCCGTCCGTTGGCCGCGCTCGTCGTCGGCGCCCTCGCCCTGGGCCTGACCGCCGGTGTCACCGCCGCGACCGCGGCACCGCCGGGCGACGAGCCGGGCGTCACGATGCGGGCCTACCAGCTGGGCCAGCCCATCTCCGAGCTCTGCACGCTCAAGGCCGCCCAGACGCCCAACGTCGACGAGCTCAAGCAGACGATCGACTGGGACGCGCCCGACGAGTTCGGTGGGCTCCAGGACAACTACCTGGTGGAGGTGCTCGCCAACCTCGAGATCACCACCGCCGACACCTACGAGTTCCGGCTGGTCAGCGACGACGGCTCCGAGCTGCTGATCGACGACGAGATCGTGATCGACCACGACGGCCTGCACGGCGCCACCGCCAAGGACGGCAGCGTCACCCTCAGCGAGGGCGTGCACCCGCTGCGGATCAACTACTTCGAGGCGACCAACGGAGAGCAGCTCACGCTGAGCTGGCGGCGCTCCGGCGAGGCCGACTTCACCGTCGTCCCGAGCTCGGTGCTGAGCACCGAGGCCGACGTCACCCGCGTCACCGCGCCCGGCTTCAAGCAGTGCGAGGGCCAGACCGACTCCGCCGGCGACGGCCTCCAGCTGGACGCCGTCAACCCGGCCTACGACCTGGTCGACCTGCGACCCGACGGCTTCGAGCCCCAGGTCACCGGCCTGGAGTGGATGGGCGACGACCTGCTCGTGCTCACGTGGGGCGGCAACGGCAACGACCAGGGCAACGTCGAGCTCGGCGAGCTCTGGCGGCTCGAGGGCGTCAAGGACGCCGCGGACCCGTCCGACGTCACCCACACCAAGATCGCCGAGGGACTCAAGGAGCCCCAGGGCATCAAGGTCGTTAGGGCGAGATCTTCGTCTCCGAGAAGGACCAGCTCTCGCAGCTCCTCGACGGCGACAGCGACGGCGTCTACGAGGGCAGGGACGCCCTCGCCACCTGGCCCTTCGACGGCAACTTCCACGAGTTCGCCTTCGGCATGCTCTACCGGGACGGCAAGTTCCACCTCAACCTGTCGGTCTCGATCAACCTCGGCGGCGCGACCACCGTGCCGCAGGGCTCGGCCGACCGCGGCACGCACATCACCGTCGACAAGGAGTCCGGTGAGATCGAGTACGTCGCCGGCGGACTCCGCACGCCGCACGGCATGGGCGAGGGCCCGAACGGCGAGATCTACGTGACCGACAACCAGGGCGGGTGGCTGCCGGCGTCCAAGCTGGTCGAGATCCAGCCCGGCCGGTTCTTCAACCACTTCACCACCGAGCCCGACGGCACGCCCGGTCGCTTCGACGACCAGCCCGTGACCAAGCCGGTGCTGTGGATGCCTCAGAACGAGATCGCCAACTCGCCCAGCACCCCTGTGGTGGTCGACGAGGGCCCGTACGCCGGCCAGCTGCTGATCGGCGACGTCACCTACGGCGGCCTGCAGCGCGGCTTCATCGAGGAGGTCGACGGCCAGAGCAGGGCGCGCTGTTCCGGATGAGCCAGGGCCTCGAGGCCGGCGTCAGCCGGGTTCTCAAGGGCCCCGACGGCAGCCTCTACCTCGGTGGTCTCGGCGCCGGAGGCAACTGGGGACAGACCGGCAAGCTGCGGTTCGGCCTGCAGAAGCTCGAGCTCAACGAGGCCGTGGCCTTCGACATGGAGTCGATGAAGGTGGTCGAGGGCGGCTTCGACGTCACCTACACCAAGCCGCTGTCGGCCGAGACGTTGACCGACCTGGCGAGCAAGTACCAGATCGAGCAGTGGCGCTACCGCGCGACCGCCCAGTACGGCGGCCCCAAGCTGAACGAGGAGACCCTCGCGGTCACCAGCGCGACGGCGTCCGACGACGGGCGCACGGTGCACATCCAGGTCGACGGGATGAAGCCCGACCGCGTCGTCCACCTGCGCTCGCCGCGCCCCTTCGCCTCCGCGGGTGGCGAGGAGCTGTGGAGCACCGAGGCCTGGTACACGCTGAACAGCTACCCCGGGTACGTCGAGCCCGAGCCCGAGCCCGCCCCCTTCGGTCTCTACGAGCTCGAGGACGGCGAGCTGAGCGGCACCGCCGGCATCGACACCGAGCACGCCGGCTACAGCGGCAGCGGCTTCGTCGACGGCCTCGGTGAGAACAACTCGGGCTCGACCGTGGAGGTGGTGGTCGAGGAGGCCGGCAGCTACGACCTCAAGATCGGCTACGCCAACGGGCCCAACCCGTTCGCCGGCCCGAAGACGATGAGCCTGTACCTCGGCGGGGAGCGGCAGGAGGTCACCTTCCCGTCGACCGCCGACTGGAAGACCTGGGGGTCCATGACCACCAGGGTCGACCTGCCGGCCGGTGCGACGAGCCTCCAGCTGGTCAAGGAGCCGGACGACGACGGGCACGTCAACCTCGACTACGTCCAGGTCCTCGAGCCGACGTCCGTCCGCTACGAGGCGGAGGACGCCGCGCTCGACGGGGGCGCCAACGTCCAGACCCAGCACGCCGGCTACAGCGGCACCGGCTACGTCGGCGGCATGGAGCCGGTCGGGGCGTCGGTGAGCTTCGACATCGAGGCCGAGGAGGCCGGCGAACACGCCCTGACGCTGGGCTACGCCAACGGGCCGAACCCGTTCCAGGGCGCCAAGAAGATCAGCCTGTCGGTGAACGACGAGCCGGCGCGACAGATCTCCCTGGCTGACACGGGCACCTGGCAGACCTGGGCCACTTCGCTCGAGAACGTGACCCTCGAGGCCGGCGCCAACACCGTCACCTACGAGGTCGCGGAGGGCGACGACGGCGCGGTCAACCTCGACTTCGTCGACGTCGGCGAGCCCGGCGTGGTCTGCGACCCGGAGGCGGGGCTGACACCCGACGACGAGTTCGACGGCACCGAGCTCGACCCGTGCCGCTGGACGACGATCAACAACGAGACGCCGGGCGGCCTCGAGGTGAGCGACGGCGCGCTGCGGATCTCGGCGCAGGCGGGTGACATCTCGGGGGGCAACGTCGACGCCAAGAACGTCGTGCTGCAGCCCGCACCGGAGGACGGCACCTGGGCGGCGACGACACAGCTGTCCCTGAGTGGCTCCGACGACTACCTCCAGGGCGGCCTGGTCGCCTGGACCAACGCCTCCAACTACGCCAAGGTCGTCGCGATGCGCAGGCCCGCAGGCGAGTGGGTGCTCGAGTTCGGACGCAACATCGGCGGCGAGATGGTCTACTCCAACAGCCCGCCCCTGCCCGGCGCGCCCGACGACCTGCAGCTCCAGATGGGCTCCACTGGCTCGGCGATCCAGGCGCGGTACTCCCTCGACCAGGGCGGGACCTGGCAGTCGATGGGTACGGGCTACCCGAGCACCGGGCTGGTCGACCCGAAGATCGGCCTGGCGGCGTACAACGGCACGGGTAGTGAGGTCGGCGTCTTCGACTGGTTCAGGGTCACCGAGCCCGTGACCGAGCCCGACACCTGCGCGCCGACCGAGGCCGACCCCGGCTACCGGATGCTGTACGACGGCACCGCCGCGAGCCTCGACGACTGGAACATGGCCGGGCCCGGCTTCTTCACCCGCGAGGCCGACTGCACGCTGATGACCAACGGTGGCCTGGGCCTGCTCTGGCACTCCGAGCCGCTGGCGGACGACTACTCGCTCCAGCTGGACTGGAAGCTCAACGCCGACCACAACGGTGGGGTCTTCGTCGGGTTCCCCGACCCGGGCACCGACCCGTGGGTGGCCGTCGACCACGGGTACGAGATCCAGATCGACGCCACCGACGATGCGGACAGCACCACGGGAGCGGTCTACAACTTCCAGTCCGCCGACCTGGATGCGCGCGATGAGGCTCTCAACCCCCAGGGTGAGTGGAACCACTACGAGATCCGCGTCGAGGACAAGCGGATCCGGATCTACCTGAACGGTGCGCTGGTCAACGACTTCACCAGCACCGATCCGGCACGCATGGACTGGCCGTCGTACGTCGGTCTGCAGAACCACGGCAACGGGGAGAACGTGCTCTACCGCGACGTCCAGGTCAAGAACCTGAACGACCCGGAGAACGTCGCCTCGGCGGTGACGGTCACGCCCGAGCCGGCCGAGGTCGAGATCGGCAAGACCGCCGAGGTCCGTGTGGCGGTCGACTCCGCTGCCGCGGAGACACCGACGGGCGAGGTCACGCTGTCGGTCGGCGGGCAGACGCTGGCACCGGTCGCGCTCGAGGACGGCGCTGCCACCGTCACGGTCGGCCCGTTCGACAAGGCTGGTCGGGTCGCGCTGATCGGCGTCGTACGCCGGTGACATGGGGCACGACCCGGCCGAGGCGACCGGCGCGATCACCGTCCGCAAGAAGGCGGCTCCACCGAAGACGCCGACAGTGGTGCCGGTCGGCTCCAAGATCGACGCGGACAAGGCTCGGCGATGGGCGTCCATCAAGCTCCGCTGCGTCGATGCCAGGTGTGCGGGTCAGGCCGTGCTGCGGTTGCCCAACGGCAACGTGCTCGGCAAGGGCACCGTCGCCATCAAGGCCGGTGAGCGCGAGAAGGTCGCCGTCCGCCTCAACGACCGGGCGCGCACGCGCCTGGCCCGCGACCGGGCGGTGCCAGTCGTGCTCGTGGTGAGGTTCGCCGACGGCCACACCCAGCGACTGTGGCTCCGCCTGACCAGGTGACACCCGGCCGACCATGACGGTCGGCGACCGCCCACCCTCCGGTGGGTGGTCGCCGGCCCACAGGGTGCTCGGTCAAGGCGTTGCGGCAGTCGCCAGAAGCCTCTCCACGCCCTCGAGGAACACGGCGCCGACCTGGCGGGGATCGGCGAGGCATCCGCCGGCCATCGCCCCGTCGCGGAGCAGGACGAAGACGTCTGCCGACGTTTCCCAGCGCTCCTCCGACAGGGGGCGGAACAGGCTCCGCGCGAGGTCGGCGAACCACGTCCTGTGGTCGAGGATCGCCTGACGCACCGGATGGTCCACGTCGGGAAACTCGGCGGCAGCGTTGAGGAAGGCGCAGCCCCGGAAGGCCGGGCTCTCGATCTGACCCACGATCGCCTGCGCTACCGCCCGGACGGCGTCCTCGGGTGGTTGCTCGGTGGCGACGACGGTCGCGATGCTCGCGCGCTCGTACTGACTCGCGGTTTCCAGGTAGGCGACGACCAGCTCCTCCTTGCCGGGGAAGTGCCGGTAGAGCGTCGAGCGCGTGATCTGCGCCTTGTCGACGATCTCCTCGATCCCGACCGAGTGGATTCCCTTGGCGTAGAAGGTCTCGGTCGCGGTGCGCAGCAGGCGCTCCCGGGGCTGCGACCTCCGCCGTGGCTGAGATTCGGTTCCAGGCGTCACCTGGTCATCGTAGCGGCCAGGGAGAACGAACGGTCGGTTGACTTTGTGATCTCCTACCGTCAAGATCAGACCGATCGTTCGCTCTCGTTTGCACCTCGCACGAGAGCACCCCATCCCGCCAAGGAGCCCTGCCATGACCGTTGCGCCCTCTGATCCGACAACCCGGATCCCGACCGGCGACACCGCGACGCCCGTCCTCCGGCGGCTCTACCTCGCGCGGTTCGCGTTCGCGATCGCCTGGGCGGCCCTGTTCGCACTCACGTCGTCGCCGTTCGGGACCGCGGCGCTAGCGCTGGCCGTCCTGTACCCGGTCGTCGACGTCTTCGCGGCGGTGCTCGACGCGCGGTCAACGGCTGCGGCCGGCCGCTCGACGATCGCCCTGTACCTCAACATGGGCGTCAGCGCGGCCGCGGCCGTCGCCCTGGCCGTCGTCGGAGCCGGTGACGTGGGCGACGTGCTCGTCGTCTGGGGCGCTTGGGCCATCGCATCCGGAGCCGTCCAGCTGGCCGTCGGCGTCCAACGCAGGCGGCAGGGAGGCCACTACCCCATGATCGTCAGCGGCGCCCTGTCGATCGTGGCAGGGGCGTCCTTCGTGGTCTCGGCCCACAGCGCCACATCCGTGGGCGCACTCGCCGGGTACGCCGTCCTGGGTGGCGTGTTCTTCCTGGTCTCGGCCCTGCGTCAGGGCCACGGGCTCGAGGGCGGGCCCATCAGAGGTTGATGGTGATGTCCGCGTCCTTGCGGAGCTCTACGAGCAGGGCCTGCGCCGCGTTGTTCTGCTTGTCCGTCTTCGCGCGTTCCACGAGCTGGGTCTTGACCTTGGCGAACGGCGGGACGGGCTGCTGCGCGCCCTGCTTTCCAGCCTGCTTCTGCTGCCGCACGGCGGCGTCGTAGATCTTGCGCAGCTCTGCCTCGGTGGGCTCGACGGAGCCGGCCTCGTCGTCGACCAACCGCTCCACGACGATCTGCGTCTCGATCTGGCCGCGCACGACCTCCTCCGAGCTGCCCTGCTCCTCCAGGGCCGCGAGGAACTCGTCGGCCGACGCCATCTTGTTCTGCTGGGCCAGTCCCGCCAGCGTGTCGTCGACCTCCGCGTCGGTCGTCGAGATGCCGCGACTGTCGGCCTCCTGCCGGAGCAGCTCGGTGTCCACGAGGCCGTCAGCCGTCTGCTTCATGAGCGCCTCCTCGTCCGGCGCCTGACCGGTCGTCTGGCCCTCCATCGCAGCTTGCTGGAGCTGCGCCTCGTAGATCGCGACGAACTCGTCCTTGGTCACCTCCTGGCCGTTGACCTCGGCCACGACGTCCGGGATGCCTTCGAGGTCGGCCCCGGGTGCCGACGTCTCCTGTGCAGTCGGCTCCTCGGACGTGCCCTTGCTGTCGGAGTCCTTGGCGTCTCCACCGCACGCAGTGAGGGCAAGGATCGCGGCGGCCAGCCCGATGCCGAGGACGGTCTTGGTTCGCTTCGAGTGATTCATCCCTGGCGACCGTACCGACCGTCCCTGAGCAAGCAGGTCTCAGCTGGGTCCAGTCGTCACGAAGACGTGCACGTGCGCTCCCATCAGCCGTCGGGTCGACCCACGGAGCCCACGGTCCTCCAGTCGGGTACGAGACTTGAGCCCTCCTACCGCGTTGTTCGGCTTCCGGGGACAGTTCTCACTCACACGCACGTCGAGGGCATCTGGAGCCCTGCGCCGCTGAGATCCTCGCAGCCGGGCTCACCCCGATCCGTGTGGTGCAGGCGGGGACGGGGTGGTTGTGTGGAGGAACGGTCGTGACGTGCGCAACGAGACATGTCCGTGTGAGGCCGCACCCGTGCACCAGGTCAGGAGAGAAGATGTCTGGAAACCGAATCGTTGTCTACAAGGGCCCCGGCGAGGTCGCCGTCGAGTCGATCGACTACCCCAAGCTCGAGATCCCCGGAGAGGTCGCACAGTGGCTCGGGATCAAGCAGCAGGCACCTCACGCAGTGATCCTGAAGGTCGTCACCACCAACATCTGCGGCAGCGACCAGCACATGGTCCGCGGCCGGACGACCGCGCCCGTCGGCCAGACCCTGGGGCACGAGATCACCGGCGAGGTCGTCGAGGTCGGCGACGACGTCCTCTTCGTCAAGGAGGGCGACATCTGCTCGGTGCCGTTCAACATCGCCTGCGGCCGCTGCCGCATGTGCAACGAGGGCAAGACCGGCATCTGCCTCAACGTCAATCCGGCCCGCGCCGGCGCCGCGTACGGCTACGTCGACATGGGCGGCTGGATCGGCGGCCAGGCGGAGTACGTGATGATCCCGTTCGCCGACTTCAACCTGTTGAAGTTCCCCGACCGGGACGCAGGCGCTGGAGAAGATCCTCGACCTCACGATGCTGTCCGACATCTTCCCCACCGGCTACCACGGCGCCTACACCGCCGGCGTGACGACCGGCTCGACCGTCTACGTCGCAGGCGCCGGACCCGTCGGGCTCGCGGCGGCCTACTCCGCGCAGCTGCTCGGCGCCTCCGCCGTGATCGTCGGCGACATGAACGCGGACCGGCTCGCGCAGGCGGCGAGCTTCGGCTGCGAGACCGTCGACCTGAGCACGGGCGACGACCTGGCCGACCTGATCGAGCAGATCCTCGGCGAGCCCGAAGTCGACGCGGCCGTCGACGCGGTCGGCTTCGAGGCCCGCGGCCACGGCGAGGGCGCGGCCGAGGCTCCGGCGACGGTGCTCAACGACATCATGACCGTCTCGCGGGCGGGCGCCTCGCTGGGTGTCCCCGGTCTCTACGTCACCGGCGATCCCGGCGCCGTCGACGATGACGCCAAGGAGGGTCAGATCGGGGTGAAGCTCGGCCTGGGTTGGGCGAAGTCGCACGCCTTCGTCACTGGTCAGTGTCCGGTGAAGAGGTACAACCGCCAGCTGATGAACATGATCCTTGCGGACAAGGCGCCCGTCGCGAAGGCCGTCAACGCCACCACGATCAGCCTCGACGACGCCCCGCGCGGCTACCAGGAGTTCGACGCCGGGTCGGCAAAGAAGTACGTCATCGACCCGCACGGCATGGTCGCCTGACACCGCACAGCATGGTGGCCGCCGCGCGCGGCGGCCACCGTTGCCCAGTTCGCTGCGCAAGGCAGACGTGGTGCCTGGCTTGCTGCGATCGGCAGGACCGACACGACAGCCGCCGGCGATATCCGCCGGCGGCTGTCGTCGCCACGGGTCGTGGAGCGTGTCCTACACCCGAGCGCTGGTGCGGCGGTGGGCCGAGGTCCAGATCAGCAGCGCAATGACCGCGCCAATGATCGAGCCGATGATGCCTGCGGGCTGCAGGAGCCCGTCGCTCGCGTCCTTGCCGAAGAGCAGGTAGCCCAGCAACCCGCCGACGAAGGAGCCGACGATGCCGAGCACGATCGTGGCCACGAACGAGAGGTCCTGCTTGCCGGGGACGAGCAGGCGGGCCACGAAGCCGGCAATGGCGCCGACAATCAGAATGGTCAGGATGAGTCCGAGCATGCGAGTGCCTTTCCCTTAAGAGGCTGCCGGGCGCGGCCCTTGGGGTGTACATAACCACCCTCGTTGCAGTCGTGACACACCCCTAGGTGGGTTAGTCTGTTGACATGAGCACTCGTAGCGGTCCCATCCAGGTCGCCATCGTCGACGACTACGACGTCGTGGTCATCGGGGTCGCCAACATGCTCGAGCCCTACCGTGACCGGGTCGTCGTGGCCGAGCTGGACACGAACAAGTCCCTCATCGACGACGTCGACATAGCGCTGTACGACTCCTTCGCACAGCCCGAGACCGACCACGACGAGATCAAGACGCTGATCGACAACCCCCTGGCCCGGCGGGTCGTGGTCTACACCGGGAACTTCCATCCCGAGCTCGTCTCGATGGCACGCGACCTCGGGGTGCACGGATACCTGTCGAAGGCGCTGAGCGGCCGTGAGCTGGTGGCCGCACTCGAGGCCATCCACGCCGGCGAGACCGTCATCAGCGCCTCAGCGGCGCAAGCGCGCAACACGGTGGGCGACTGGCCCGGCCGCGGCGAAGGACTCTCCGATCGCGAGTCGGAGATCCTCGCCCTCATCACCCAGGGCAAGAACAACGCCGAGGTGGCAGCGCTGACCTACCTCAGCCCCAACACGGTCAAGTCCTACATCCGCGTGCTCTACCGCAAGATCGACGTCGACAGCAGGACCCAAGCCGTTCTCTGGGGAGTCCGCAACGGGTTCCTTCCCGACCACCGCCGAATCGAGCACTGGCGGGGCGGTCCCTGACAAGTTCCGGATCCACTCCTACCGGACGCCGACGCAGGGGGTGGCGATCGCCCTGCACCTGGCGACCCCCTAGGAGAGCCCGAGGATCGTGCCGTCGTCGGCGAGGTCGATGCGGGACGCCGAGGGGTCGCGCGGCAGGCCGGGCATGGTCATCATGTCGCCGCACACGACGACGACGAACCCGGCACCGGCCGAGAGCCGGACCTCGCGGACGTGCAGCTCGTGGCCCGAGGGAGCGCCGAGGGACGTGGGGTCGGTGGAGAAGGAGTACTGCGTCTTGGCCACGCACACCGGCAGGCCGCCGTACCCGTCGCGCTCGACGCGCTGCAGGCGGCGGCGGGCCCGGGCGTCCCACGTCACCAGCCCCGCGCCGTACAGACGCGTCGCGATCGCCTCGACCTTCGCGGTGAGCGAGAGGTCGTCGTCGTAGGTGAAGGAGAACTCGTACGGCGAGGGCTCGTCGAGGGCGGCGAGGACGCCCTTGGCGAGGTCCGAGGCTCCGCTGCCGCCGTCGGCGAAGTGGGTCGCGGGAAAGGCCTGCACCCCCTCGTCGGCGACCAGGTCGACGACCCGGGCCACCTCTCGATCGGTGTCGGTGGGGAACCGGTTGACCGCGACGACGCACGGGATGCCGTAGACGTGGCGGATGTTGTCGAGGTGCCGGCGCAGGTTGACCATGCCGGCCTCGAGGGCCGGGATGTCCTCGGTGGCGAGGTCGGTGAGCGCGACACCACCGTGGTACTTCAGCGCGCGCACGGTGGCCACCACGACCGCGAGGGCAGGACGCAGCCCGGACTTGCGGCACTTGATGTCGACGAACTTCTCCGCCCCCAGGTCGGCGCCGAAGCCGGCCTCGGTGACGACCAGGTCGGCCAGCCGCAGCCCGGCCCGGGTCGCCGTCACCGAGCTGCAGCCGTGCGCGATGTTGGCGAACGGCCCGCCGTGCACGAACGCCGGTGCCCCCTCCAGCGTCTGCACCAGGTTGGGTGCGAGCGCGTCGCGCAGCAGGGCCGCCAGCGCGCCGTCGGCGCCGAGCTCGCGCGCGGTGACCGGCTTCATCGCCCGCGTGTAGCCGATCACGATGTCGCCGATCCGGCGCTTGAGGTCGGCCCACGACTCGGTCAGGCAGAAGATCGCCATCAGCTCGGAGGCGACCACGATGTCGAAGCCGTCCTCGCGGGGGAAGCCGTTGACGTGGCCACCCATCCCGACGACCACCTCGCGCAGCGCGCGGTCGTTGGTGTCGAGCACCCGCTTCCACGTCACGCTGCGGACGTCGATGTCGAGCTCGTTGCCGTGGTGCACGTGGTTGTCGATCAATGCGGCCAGCAGGTTGTTGGCGGCCGCCAGCGCGGCGAAGTCACCGGTGAAGTGCAGGTTGATGTCGGTCATCGGCACCACCTGGCTGTAGCCACCGCCGGCCGCGCCCCCCTTCATGCCGAACACCGGCCCCATCGACGGCTCGCGCAGGCAGGCCACGGTGCGGTGCCCCATCCCGTGCAGGGCGTCGGTGAGTCCGACCGTGGTCGTCGTCTTGCCCTCCCCGGGCGGGGTGGGCGACAGCGCGGTCACCAGCACCAGCCGGCCCAGTGGCCGGTCGGCCAGCGAGGCGAGGTAGGTGAGGTCGACCTTGGCCTTGGTGTGGCCGTAGGGCACCAGGTGCTCCTCGGGGATCCCGAGCGTCTCCGCGGCGATCTCCCGGATCGGCCGCAGCACGGCCGCGTTGGCGATCTCGATGTCCGACAGCATGCTGGTCGTCCTTCCTCGTGATGGCGTGCGTTCGCTCAGCGGAACACGACGGTGCGTTGCCCGTTGCGGAGCACCCGCGACTGCGAGTGCCAACGGACGGCGCGGGAGAGCACCTGCGCCTCGACGTCGCGCCCGGCGGCGACGAGCTGGTCCTGGGTGTAGGAGTGGTCGACGCGGATGACGTCCTGCTCGATGATCGGACCCTCGTCGAGGTCGGCGGTGACGTAGTGGGCCGTGGCACCCACCAGCTTCACGCCGCGGTCGAAGGCCTGGTGGTAGGGGCGGGCGCCCTTGAAGCTGGGCAGGAACGAGTGGTGGATGTTGATCGCGCGGCCCGACAGCTGACGGCACAGGTTGTCGGAGAGCACCTGCATGTAGCGGGCCAGGACGACGAGATGGACGCCGTGGCCGTCGACGAGCTCCATCAGCTGCTTCTCGGCGTCCGGCTTGGTCTCCGGGGTGACGGGAAGGTGCACGAAGTCGAGACCGTGGGAGCGCACCAAGGGCTCGGCGTCGCGGTGGTTGGAGACCACCACCGGGATGTCGATCTGCAGCGAACGGGTCGAGGCGCGGAAGAGCAGGTCGTTGAGGCAGTGCAGGTGCTTGGAGACCATGATCAGCGTGCGGTACGGCGCGGCCGCGTCCCACAGCTCGTACTCCATGCCGAAGCGCCGTGCCACCGGCTCGAACGCCGCGCGCAGGGCCGGGGCGTCGGCGATGTCGCTGGAGCCGTCGACCGCGCTCTGCTCGATCCTGAAGGCGATCCGCATGAAGAACCGGTCGACCAGCTGGTCGCCGAACTGCTGGCT
This sequence comes from uncultured Actinomycetota bacterium, assembly GCA_963825985.1. Classification (GTDB taxonomy): domain Bacteria; phylum Actinomycetota; class Actinomycetes; order Propionibacteriales; family Nocardioidaceae; genus Nocardioides. The sequence continues at coordinate 43,201 of CAWGVK010000029.1, forward strand.
CTCCAGGATGTTGCCGCCGTGCTGGAGCAGGAACCCGGTGACGGCATGCACGATGCCGGGCCGGTCGGCGCAGGAGAGGATGAGCACGAAGTCGCCCGCCGGGGCGGTGGCGGAGCTGGCCTGGGCCGACGCCGGTGACACGATGTGGACCTCGCTCTGAGTCGATCGGGTGTTGCGGTCAACGAAACGCAGTTTGCGATACGCAACACCGATCGCGCTAGTGCTTGGGTTAGTGTCGCTTCATGCGCAACAGCACGGAGACGGCGGCCGAGGGCGGAACCGGCACCTCCGTGCAGTCGGTCGACCGGGCACTGACGATCCTCGAGCTGCTCGCTCGCGGTGGCGAGGCTGGGGTCACCGAGATCGCCGCCGAGCTCGGCGTCCACAAGAGCACCGCGTTCCGGCTGATCGCCACCCTCGAGGCCCACCGGCTGGTCGAGCAGACCGAGGACCGCGGCAAGTACCGCCTCGGCGTGGGAGTGCTGCGCCTGGCCGGCGCCACCACCGCCCGGCTCGACCTGGTGCAGGAGGCCCGTCCACTGTGCCGCCAGCTGGCCGCCGACACCGGCGAGACGGTCAACATCGCGGTGCTCTCGGAGAACTCGGCGCTCTACCTCGACCAGGTGGCCGGGTCCTCGGCCCTGCAGTCCCACAACTGGGTCGGCCAGCACATCCCGCTGCACGCCACCAGCAACGGCAAGGTGCTGCTCAGCGGCCTCGACCGCCCCGCCCTCGACAAGCTGCTCGGCCGGCTCGCGCCGTACACGGCCGCGACCATCACCACCAAGGCCCGCCTGCGCGACGAGCTCGAGCGCGTCCGCGAGCAGGGGTACGCCGTCGCCGTCGACGAGCTCGAGGTCGGGCTGACCGCCGCGGCGGCTCCGATCCACAACGCGCACGGCGACGTGATCGCCTCGATCAGCGTCTCGGGCCCGACGTTCCGGCTCGGCGACGACCGCGTCGACGACGTCGTCCGGCTGACCGTCGAGGCCGCGCTGGAGATCTCGCACCGGCTCGGCTGGGGACACCGCTGACGCTCGCCCCGTCGGACCGGCGCGACCCGACCCCTTGACGAGGTGAACCAGGTCACACACCATGCGGGGTGAGCCTGGTGTGCATGACGCAACCTAGTGGCGTCATACGCAACACATGCCGGGTCCGCAACCAAGGAGGCTCGCCGATGACCGACATCAAGGAACCCGCATCGGATTCGGAGAGGGTGCCGATCGGCCGGCGTGGCGTCCCGATCGACAAGGTGGTCTTCGGCGTCGGCGCCGGTCTCTCCGTCGCGTTCGTCGCCATCGGGGCGATCTGGCCCGACGAGATGGCCGAGCGCACCACCTCCGCGCTCGGCTGGGTCACTGGAAACTTCGGGTGGCTGTTCGTGCTCACGAGCGTGGGGTTCGTGGTGTTCTCCGCCTACCTCGCGCTCACCCGGTACGGCAACATCAAGCTCGGTCCCGACGACAGCGAGCCGGAGTTCTCCACGTTCTCGTGGGTCTCGATGATGTTCGCCACCGGTATGGGCATCGGCCTGATGTTCTGGGGTGTCGCGGAGCCACTGACGCACCTCAACGCACCTCCGCTGGCCGAGGGCGAGCCCGGTACGGCCGACGCGGCCGAGAAGGCCATGCAGTACAGCTACTTCCACTGGGGCTTCCACCCCTGGTCGATGTACGCCGTGATCGGCCTCGCGATCGGCTACTTCGCCTACCGCAAGGGCTACGGCAACACCATCTCCGCGACGTTCCGCCCGCTGCTCGGGCGCCGGTCGTCGGAGGGTCCGGGCAAGGCCATCGACGTGATCGCCATCTTCGCCACGCTGTTCGGCTCGGCGACCTCGCTCGGTCTCGGCGCGCTGCAGATCACCGGCGGCATCGACGACGTGTTCGGTGAGGGGGGTGGCAACAAGACGCTCGCGGTGGTGGTCATCGCCGTGCTCACTGCCTGCTTCGTCCTGTCGGCCGTCTCCGGCATCGAGCGCGGCATCAAGTACCTCTCCAACGCCAACGCCATCGCGGCCGCGCTCCTCGTCTTCTTCCTCTTCGTGGTCGGACCGACGGTCTTCATCATGGGCACGTTCACCACGACCATGGGCGACTACCTGACGCAGCTGCCCTCGATGTCGTTCAACACGGGCGTCTACGACGGCGAAGCCAGCTCGTGGCTGAGCAGCTGGACGATCTTCTACTGGGCCTGGTGGATCTCGTGGACGCCGTTCGTCGGCATGTTCATCGCCCGTATCTCCAAGGGCCGCACGATCCGGCAGTTCGTGATCTACGTGGTTCTCGTGCCGAGCCTGGTGTCGTTCGTCTGGTTCGCGATCCTGGGCGGCGCGGCGATCGACCTGCAGCTCAACGAGGGCTGGAGCCCGCCGCTCACCGACAGCGGCGGCATCGCGCTCGAGGCCTCGCTCTTCGACATGCTGCGCGAGTTCCCGCTCGCCTCCATCACCGTCGCCCTCGCCGTGTTCCTGGTGGCGATCTTCTTCGTGACCGGTGCCGACGCCGCGTCGATCGTGATGGGCATGCTCAGCCAGAACGGCACCGAGGAGCCGCACCGCTACCTCGTCGTCTTCTGGGGTGTCGCCACCGGCGCGGTTGCCGGGGTGCTGCTGTGGGCCGGTGGACTCGCCGCCCTGCAGACACTGGTGATCCTGGTCGCGGCACCTTTCATGTTGATCCTGATCGGCATGTGCTTCTCGCTGATGAAGTCGCTGCGGCAGGAGTCGTTCGACGCGACGCTGCCGCCGAGGGTGCGCGGTGCCGTGCACCACGCGGACCGCTTCCCCGACGGCCCCTGACGTGGTCGACCCGGGCCGGGCACCTGCCCGGTCCGGGTCAACCGTTAGGTTACGTACCGGATTCGGTGCTTGACGACTGCATCGAGGCGGATCATTCTCAGGGACACCACCGGTTGCGGTGGAAGCGGTCGGTTGCGCCACACGCAACTACGGTGCGCGTGAGGGGGCTTCATGGCCGAGATGTACGTCGATGGACAGTGGACCTCCGCCCGCGCCGGAGGACGGCGTGAGATCCGCTGCCCGGCAGACGGCAGCCTCGTGGCCGAGGTCGACGAGGGCGACACCGCCGACGCGGACGCTGCGATCGCCGCCGCCCACCGTGCCTTCCACGAGGGCCCGTGGCCCGGCACGTCGGCCCGCGAGCGCGGCGACCTGCTCGCCCGCGTCGCCGACCTGCTCGAGCGCGACAAGGCCGACGTCGCCCGGATGGAGTCGCTCGACACCGGCAAGCGCCTCGTCGAGTCGGAGTACGACGTCGACGACATCGTCTCGGTCTTCCGCCACTACGCCCGGGTGGCCGCCGAGGACGCCGGCCGGGTGGTCGACACCGGCAACGCCGACGTGGTCAGCCGGGTCGTGCACGAGCCGGTCGGCGTCTGCGCCCTGGTCACCCCGTGGAACTACCCGCTGCTCCAGGTGTCGTGGAAGGTGGCGCCCTGCCTGGCGGCCGGCAACACCTTCGTGCTCAAGCCGAGCGAGCTGACACCGCACACCGCCGTCCACCTGATGCGGCTGCTCGAGGAGGCCGGCCTTCCGGCCGGCGTCGGCAACCTCGTGCTCGGGGCGGGCGCCGCGGTCGGAGCGCCGCTCTCGGTCGACCCGCGGGTCGACCTCGTCTCGTTCACCGGGGGCCTGGCCACCGGCAAGGCGATCATGGCGGCGGCGTCCGGCACCGTGAAGAAGGTCGCCCTCGAGCTCGGTGGCAAGAACCCCAACATCGTCTTCGCCGACGCGGACCTCGAGGTCGCCCTCGACTACGCGCTGACGGCCGTGTTCCTGCACTCCGGCCAGGTCTGCTCGGCCGGCGCGCGGCTGGTCGTGGAGGAGTCGATCCACGACGAGTTCGTCGCCAGGCTGGTCGAGCGCGCGCAGCAGATCCGGCTCGGCGGCCCGTTCGACGACAAGGCCGAGACCGGTCCGCTGACCAGCGCCGCCCACCGCGACAAGGTGGAGGCGTACGTCGCCGCGGGCCTCGCCGAGGGCGCCGTCCTCCGCTGCGGGGGCAGGCGCCCCGATGACCCAGCCCTGGCCGACGGGTTCTACTACCTGCCCACGATCCTCGACGGGTGCAGCCGCACGATGTCGGTGACGCAGGACGAGTCCTTCGGGCCGGTGCTCACCGTCGAGACCTTCACCGGCGAGGACGACGCCGTCGCGATCGCCAACGACAGCATCTACGGGCTCGCCGGCGCCGTCTGGACCCAGGACGCCGGCAAGGGCGAGCGGGTCGCGGCCCGGCTGCGCATGGGCACCGTCTGGATCAACGACTTCCACCCGTACGTGCCCCAGGCCGAGTGGGGCGGCTACAAGCAGTCGGGCATCGGACGCGAGCTCGGGCAGGCGGGGCTCGACGAGTACCGCGAGACCAAGCACGTCTGGCACAACATCAGGCCCGCCGTCCAGCACTGGTTCAAGGGGTAGGAGCGCGATGAGTGGTGACCGGTACGACATCGTCATCGTCGGTGGTGGGTCGGCCGGCTGCGCCCTCGCCAACCGGCTCTCGGCCGACCCGGGCACCAGCGTGCTCGTGCTCGAGGCCGGCCACTCCGACTACAAGATCGACCCGTTGGTGCACATGCCGGCGGCGCTGCCGTTCCCGATCGGCAACCGGCTCTACGACTGGAAGTACGAGACCGACCCCGAGCCCGACCTGGGCGACCGCCGCGTCTTCCACGCCCGCGGCAAGGTGCTCGGCGGCTCCAGCAGCATCAACGGGATGATCTTCCAGCGCGGCAACCCGCTCGACTACGAGCGGTGGGCCCGCGAGCCCGGCATGGAGCAGTGGGACTACCTCCACTGCCTGCCCTACTTCAAGAAGATGGAGAGCTGCCTCGCCGGTGCCGACGACTGGCGCGGCGGCGACGGTCCGCTCAAGCTCGAGCGCGGCCCGGCGACCAACCCGCTGTTCGACGCCTTCTTCACGGCCGCGACCGAGGCCGGGTACCCGCTCACCGACGACGTCAACGGCTACCGCCAGGAGGGCTTCGCCAAGTTCGACCGCAACGTCTACCGAGGTCGGCGGCTGTCGGCGGCGCGCGCCTACCTGCACCCGGTGCGCGACCGGAAGAACCTCACGGTCGAGACCCTGGCGTTCGTCAGCGGCGTCCGGTTCCGGGGCAAGCGCGCGGTCGGCGTCGACTACGAGCGCACGGGTCGCGGCCACCGCAGCGTCGAGGCCGGCGAGGTGATCCTCTGCGGAGGAGCGATCAACACCCCGCAGCTGCTCCAGCTCTCCGGCGTCGGCGACGAGGCCCTGCTCGCGCAGCACGGCATCGACGTCGTCCACCACTCCCCCGGCGTCGGGGAGAACCTGCAGGACCACCTCGAGGTCTACATCCAGTACGCCTCGAAGCAGCCGGTCTCGATCGCGCCCGGCCTGCGCTGGCGGATGCGGCCCAAGATCGCCTACGACTGGCTGGTCCACCGTCGCGGCCTGGGTGCCACCAACCACTTCGAGGGCGGTGGCTTCGCGCGCAGCAACGACGATGTCGACTACCCCAACCTGATGTTCCACTTCCTCCCGGTCGCGATCCGGTACGACGGCTCGGCACCGACCAAGGGGCACGGCTACCAGGTGCACATCGGCCCGATGTACGCCGACACCCGTGGCCACGTGCGGATCAGGTCGACCGACCCGCGCGAGCACCCGTCGCTGCTGTTCAACTACCTGTCGACCGCCACCGACCGCCGGGAGTGGGTGGAGGCGGTCCGGGTGGCCCGCGACATCCTGAACCAGCCGGCGTTCGCGCCGTACAACGACGGCGAGCTCTCCCCCGGGCCGTCGGTCGAGACCGACGAGGAGATCCTCGCGTGGGTCCGCGCCGACGCCGAGACCGCCCTCCACCCGTCGTGCACCGCGAAGATGGGCGTCGACGAGACGTCCGTGGTCGACCCGGCCACGATGAGGGTGCACGGCACCGAGGGGCTGCGCGTCGTCGACGCGTCGGTCTTCCCGTTCGTCACCAACGGCAACATCTACGCCCCGGTGATGATGGTGGCCGAGAAGGCCGCCGACCTGATCGCCGGCAACACCCCGCTGCCCGCAGCCGACGTCGCCTACTACCGCCACCGCGACGGCATGCCCCTGTACCCCTCGGGCGACCCACGCAACGGGGTCGGAGACCACGAAGGCGAGACCCCGCAATGAGCACCTCACGATGAGCGCAGCCCTGGTCGTCAAGGACCTCTGGAAGATCTTCGGCCCGCGCGCCGACCGGATCATCGGCACGCCCGATGCCGACCTCCCCCGCGCCGAGCTCAAGCGCAAGACCGGCTGCGTGGCCGGCGTCAAGGACGTCTCGTTCGAGGTCGCCCCCGGCGAGGTGTTCGTCGTGATGGGCCTGTCGGGGTCGGGCAAGTCGACGCTGATCCGCTGCCTGACCCGGCTGATCGAGCCCACGGCCGGCTCGGTCGAGATCGACGGCGTCGACGTCGTCAACGCCTCCGAGGCCCAGCTGCGCGACCTGCGCCGCAACCAGGTGTCGATGGTCTTCCAGCACTTCGGGCTGCTGCCGCACAAGCAGGTCATCGACAACGTGGCCTACGGCCTGGAGATCCGCGGCATGGGCAAGGCGGAGCGCCGGCAGAAGGCGGGCGAGGTCGTCGACCTGGTCGGCCTGGACGGCTTCGAGAGGTCGTACCCCGACCAGCTCTCCGGTGGCATGCAGCAGCGGGTGGGACTGGCGCGAGCGCTGGCCGGCGACCCCAGCATCCTGCTGTTCGACGAGCCGTTCTCGGCGCTCGACCCGCTGATCCGGCGCGACATGCAGAACGAGGTCATCCGCCTGCACCGCGAGCTGAAGAAGACGATGGTCTTCGTCACCCACGACCTGCAGGAGGCGCTCAAGCTCGGCGACCGGATCCTGATCATGCGCGACGGCGAGATCGTCCAGATCGGTGCGCCCGACGAGGTGGTCGGCGCCCCGGTCGACGACTACGTGCGCGACTTCGTCTCCGAGGTGCCGCGCTCGCACGTGCTGACCCTGAAGTGGGTGATGCGCGACCCGCGGCCCGACGACTCGATGGACGGGCCCGTGATGTCGTGCGACACGATCGTGCGCAAGGCGGCCCAGGCGGCGCTGGCCTCCGACCACCCGGTCCGCGTCGTCGACGGCGACGAGCTGGTCGGCATCGTCGACGACGACGCGATCCTGCGCGTCGTCGTCGCCGAGGAGGAAGCGACGGCGTGAGCACCGACACCGCGACGCCGCGCACGGCACGGGAGCAGGAGCCCCACGTCGAGCAGGATCGCAGCCGCCGTACCGGTGCGGTGGTGCTCGGGATCGTCGCCGCGTGGGTGGTCGGCTGGGTGGTCCTGAAGGACCGCGCGACACTGACGCTCGGTCGCGCTGAGCTCACGGACTTCCAGCGGTGGCTCAACGACGTCCGCGACGACGTGGAGGCCGCCCGCGAGGGCAACTTCTTCCTCGACACGGTGATCGGGACGGCGGCTGACGCCCTCGACGCGGCGTTCGAGTTCCTGGCCGAGCTGATCAGCGTGCCGGCCTTCCCCAGGCCCGTTCCCGATATCGGCTGGCTCGGCGTCCTCGCTCTGTTCGTGTGGGTGACTCTGGCCCTCGCGGGCTGGCGCTGCGCACTGTTGGTCGGCATCGGCACCTCGTCGTTCGGGTTCCTAGGCCTCTGGTCCGAGAGCATGGACCTCTTGATCGTCACGTTCATGTCGGTGGCGATCTGTATCGCGATCGGCCTCCCCCTGGCGATCGCCATGTCCCGCAGTCGTGCTGTGTCCGCCGTGACGACGCCCGTTCTGGACGCGATGCAGACGGTGCCGGCATTCGCCTACCTGACGCCCCTCGTCCTGTTCTGGGGCATCGGCCCGGCGGCCGCCGTCGTCGTCACGCTGATCTACTCGCTACCCCCGCTGGTTCGCATCACCGAGCTCGGCCTGCGCAAGGTCAGCCCCTCAACCGTGGAGGCGGCGCACTCGCTCGGCGTGTCACGCGGCCAGCTGCTGCGACAGGTGCAGCTGCCGATGGCCAAGCGGACCATCGTGGTGGGCATCAACCAGTGCATGATGGCCGCGCTCTCGATGGCGACGATCGCGGCCCTGATCAACGGCCCGGGCCTGGGCAAGCCGGTCGTCAAGGCGCTGAACGCTCTCGACATCGGGACGGCAGCGGTGGCGGGTCTGGCGATCGTGATCATGGCCATCATGCTCGACCGGACGACCACGGCCGCGAGCGAGCGAGCCGAGGTGCAGACCCGCTCAGGCGGGGCCTCGACCACGGTGAGGCGGCTCGTGCTCCTCGGTGGACTGGTCGCGACGGGCGTCGCCATCTGGGCGTCGCGCACCTACCTGAAGCTGGCGACATTTCCCGAGGAGCTCGACATCAGTCGGGACCTCGCCGACTGGGTGAGCTCCACCACGGACTCGGTCGTGGGATCCATCGACGGGGCGACCGAGGCGGTCAAGGACGCCGTCTCCTACGGGCTGCTCAATCCGCTCCAGTCGCTGCTCGCCGACTCTCCGTGGTGGCTGATGGCCGCGGTTCTCGTCGGCCTCGCCCTGGTCCTCGGCGGCGTTCGGGCAGCCGGGTCGACCGTCGCCTGCGTCGCGGTGATCCTGGGCACCGGGCTGTGGCACGACGCCATGGTCACGTTGACGATGACCCTCGTCGCGACCGCGCTGGTGATGGCGATCGCGGTGGTGGTGGGTGTGGTCATGGGCCGGCGGAAGCGTGCCGATCTCGTGGTGCGGCCCTTCCTCGACGCGCTGCAGACCATCCCGTCCTTTGTCTACCTCGTCCCGGTGCTGGCGCTCTTCGGTCCCACCCGGTTCACGGCCGTCGTCGCGGCCGTCCTCTACGCCACCCCCATCGCCACGAAGCTGGTTGCCGACGGCATCCGCGGAGTCAGCCCGACCACCGTCGAGGCCGCGATCTCCGCCGGCAGCACCCCGTGGCAGATCATCTCCCGGGTCCAGCTGCCGATGGCCCGCGAGAGCCTGGTGCTCGCCGCGAACCAGGGCCTTCTCTACGTGCTGTCGATGGTCGTCATCGGCGCCCTGGTCGGCGGCGGCGGCCTCGGCTACCTGGTCGTCGCCGGGTTCTCCCAGGCCCAGCTGTTCGGCAAGGGCCTGGCAGCGGCCATCGCCATCACCGCGATGGGCATCATGCTCGACCGCATCACCCGCAACACCGCAGCACGCTACGGACGGCAATGACGCCGTTGCGGCCATCTCCGGCTCCACCAGGTCGGTCAACGAGAGGAAGCACCATGGCACGAGGGAACGGGCGCAAGATCGGCGCCGTGGCCTTCGCCGCAGTACTAGGACTCGGCCTGACGTCCTGCGGAGAAGGCGACATCGAGGAGAACGAGACCGCGGCCGGCGCCGAGGAGTGCGGCGACTTCGACGTCGCCATCAACCCCTGGGTCGGCTACGAGGCCTCGGCCCACGTGGTCGGCCACGTGGCCGCCAGCCAGCTCGGCTGCGAGGTCGAGTACAAGGACGTCAAGGAAGAGGTCGCCTGGCAGGGCATGGGCAACGACGAGATCGACGTCGTGATCGAGAACTGGGGTCACGAGGACCTCAAGGAGAAGTACATCGAGGGCACCAAGACCGCCCAGGAGGCAGGCTCCACGGGCAACGAGGGCATCATCGGCTGGTACATCCCGCCGTGGATGGCCGAGGAGTACCCCGACATCACCGACTGGGAGAACCTGAACAAGTACGCCGACTTGTTCAAGACCTCCGAGTCCGGTGGCAAGGGCCAGCTGCTCGACGGCGACCCGTCCTTCGTCACCAACGACGAGGCGCTGGTCAAGAACCTCGACCTCGACTACACCGTCGTGTACGCCGGCAGCGAGGCCGCCCTGATCACGGCCTTCGAGAAGGCCGAGGAGAACAAGGAGCCGCTGATCGGCTACTTCTACGACCCACAGTGGTTCCTCTCGCAGGTCCCGCTCGTGAAGGTCAACCTCCCGGAGTACACCGACGGCTGCGACGCCGACCCGGAGAAGGTGGCCTGCGACTACCCGGTGTACGACCTCGACAAGATCGTGGCGACCGACTTCGCCGAGTCGGGGAGCCCGGCCTACGACCTGGTCAAGAACTTCAACTGGACCAACGAGGACCAGAACCTGGTCGCGAAGTACATCGCCGAGGACAAGATGGACCCCGAGGAAGCCGCGGCGAAGTGGGTCGAGGAGAACCAGGACAAGGTCGACGCCTGGCTGAAGTGACCGAGCAGCAGCACCCACGCGCCCGGTCGGGGATTGACACCCGGCCGGGCGCGGGCGATTCTAGGGTTGTCTCGTATGACGCGACACGTTGCACATAACGCAACACTCTGAACTCGCACGAACACCGGAGGAATGCCCATGGCCACCGTTCCCGCCACCGCCCGCGTCGTGGTGATCGGCGCCGGCATCGTCGGCAACAGCCTCGTCCACCACCTGGCCCGTCTCGGGTGGCGCGACATCGTGCAGATCGACCAGGGGCCGCTGCCCAACCCGGGCGGCTCGACCGGTCACGCCTCCAACTTCATCTTCACCGTCGACCACTCCCGCGAGATCACCGACCTGACCCTCGACTCGGTCGCGCAGTACCGGGAGATGGGGGTCTTCACGCAGTCCGGTGGCTTCGAGATCGCGCGTACCGAGGAGCGGATGGAGGAGCTGCGGCGGCGGATGTCGAGCGCCAAGGCGTGGGGCATCGAGTCCGAGCTGGTGTCGCCGGCGTTCGTGAAGGAGAAGGTGCCCTTCATCGAGGAGGACCAGTTCGTCGGTGCCTTCTGGACGCCGGGCGTGGGGGTCGTCGACTCGCTGCGCGCCGGCACGATCATGCGCGACCGGGCGCTCGAGACCGGCGCGCTCACCGTCGTCCCCCGCGTGGAGGTCACCGGCATGGACGTCGAGGACGGCCGCATCCGCCGGGTCCGCACCACCGACGGCGACATCGAGGCCGAGGCCGTGGTGATCGCCGCCGGCGTGTGGAGCCCCAAGCTCGGCGACATGGCCGGGGTGAGCATCCCGCTCACCCCCGCCGTGCACCAGATGATCAGCGTCGGCCCCTGCCCGCAGCTGACGGGCACGGAGGGCGAGATCTCGTTCCCGATCGTCCGCGACATGGACACCTTCTGCTACGAGCGCCAGCACGGCGCCGACATGGAGGTCGGCTCGTACGCGCACCGCGCGATCCTGCACGAGCCGGAGGACATCCCGACGATCGAGCAGGCCAAGCTCTCCCCCACCGAGATGCCGTTCACCTCCGACGACTTCGACCCCCAGCTCGAGCAGGCCTACGAGCTGATGCCCGACCTGCTCGGCGCCGAGGGCGCCGAGATGCGCTACGCCATCAACGGCCTGCTGTCGCTGACCGCCGACGGCAACCCGATCCTGGGCGAGAGCCACGTGAAGGGCCTCTGGACCGCGGCCGCGGTCTGGATCAAGGAGGGCCCCGGCGTCGGCCGGGCCGTCGCCGAGTGGATGACGCAGGGCCACTCCGAGATCGACATCAGCCACAGCGACATCGCGCGCTTCCACCCCCACCAGATGCGCCGCGAGCACACCCGGCTGCGCACCACCGAGTCGTTCATCAAGACCTACGGCATCGTGCACCCCGCCGAGCAGTACGAGTCCGACCGCAACCAGCGCCTGGCGCCGATGCATGACGCGGAGCAGAAGCTCGGCGCCGTGTTCTTCGAGACCGCCGGCTGGGAGCGTCCGCACTGGTACGAGTCCAACGCCGACCTGCTCGAGGAGTACGGCGACGCCGTGATGCCGCGCGAGCACGAGTGGGACGCGCGCTGGTGGAGCCCGATCATCAACGCCGAGCACCTGCGGATGCGCGAGTCCGCCGGCGTGATCGACCTGACGGCGTTCCAGATCCTCGACATCGTGGGCCCCGGCGCCCTCGACGCGGTGCAGCGCACCTGCGTCGCCCAGTGCGACGTCGCCGTCGGCAAGGTGATCTACACCCCGGTGCTCGACGCGGCCGGCGGCTTCGTCTCCGACCTCACCGTGATGCGCCTCGGCGACGACCACTTCCGCGTGGTCACCGGCGGCGCCCACGGCATGGTCGACCGCAAGACGTTCTCCGACCAGCTGCCGGACGACGGTGCGACCACGCTGACCGATCTCACCGACGACGTCTCCACGATCGGTCTCTGGGGCCCGCGCGCACGCGACATCCTGGCGTCGCTCACGGCCGACGACGTCTCCGACGGCGGCTTCGGGTTCCTCACCTGCCGCGAGATCGACGTCCGCGGCACCACGGTGCTCGCGTCGCGCATCTCCTACGTCGGCGAGCTCGGCTGGGAGCTGTACGTGCCCGTCGGCGACGCCGCCGCGGTGTGGGACGCGCTCCTCGACGCCGGCGCACCGCACGGCGCCCGCCCGGTGGGGATCGGCGTCTACGGCACCACCGGCCGGATCGAGAAGGGCTACCGCGCCTACGGTTTCGAGCTCGACAGCGAGCGCACGATCGTCGAGGCCGCCATGCAGCGGCCGAAGGTGAAGGCGGCCGACTTCGTCGGCAAGGAGGCCTACCTGAAGCAGCGCGAGGAAGAGCCGGGCGCGGTGCTGTGCACCCTGACCGTCGACGACCACACGTCGGCCGACGGCACCCAGCGCTACATGCTGGGCGGCGAGCCCGTGCTGACCCGCGACGGCGGCGTCCTCACCGACCGGCACGGCCACCACCCCTACGTCACCAGCGCCGGCTCCGCGCCGTCGCTGGGCAAGCACGTGCTGCTCGCCTACCTGCCGCCCGACCAGGCGCACCTCGGCAACGGCCTGGCGGTGTCGTACATGGAGCAGCTCTACCCGGTCACCGTCGCCTCGGTCGACGCCACCGCCCTGCTCGACCCCGGCAACGAGCGGATCCGATGAACATCTCGTCGCCATCAAGCGCGTCGTCGACGTGACCGGCCAGGTGCTGCTGACCGACGACGCGATGGGCGTCGACGGCACGTACGCCGGCTACACGACCAGTGCCCACGAGGAGTGCGCCGTCGAGCTGGCCGTGCGGATCGCCGCGGCGACCGACGGCAGCGCCGGCGTGGTCACCCTCGGCGACCTCGACGCCGTCGAGCAGCTGCGCACCGCGCTGGCGGTCGGCTGCACGGCCGCCGCCCACATCGAGGCCGACCCTTCGGCGTTCGGACCGGCCGACGTCGCCCGTGAGCTCGCCGCCGTCGTCCGCGACCAGGGGCCCGACCTGGTGCTGCTGGGCAACGACGCGGCCGACACCGGCGACTTCCAGGTCGGCATCCGACTCGCCTACGAGCTCGGCTGGCCGGTCGTGAACGGCGTCCAGGAGGTCGCGGTCGACGACGGCGTCGTCGTGGCCAGCGGCGACGGGCCCGATGGCCGCGAGACCTACCGCGTGCCGCTCCCGGCCGTGGTCACCGTGCTCGAGGGAGGCGTCGAGCCGCGCTACCCGAGCGTGCCCGGCCGGATGAAGGCGAAGAAGGTGGCGATCGAGCAGCGCACGCCGGTCGCCGATCCGGTCGGCAGCGGCCGGGTGCGGCTGATGCTCCCGCCGCCACAGCCGAGCAACGTGCAGATCCTGGGCAAGGGACCGGAGGCCGCGCCGGCCGTGGTCGACCTGCTCGAGCAGCTGGGTGTGGTGTCGAAATGATCCTCGTGCTGGTCGAGACCGACGCCACCGGCGCGGTCGAGGCGTCACTCGAGACGATCACCCTCGCGCGCGACCTGTCCGCCGCGGGCGGCGGGGTGCCGGTCGACGCGGTGGTGGTGGGCGAGCCGGCCTGTTCCGTCGAGTCGCTGCGGACCAACTCGGCCGCTACGGCGTCCGTGCCCTGCACCACGTCGGCGGCGACGCGTTCACCGCGTTCGCGGGAGCCGCGTGGGCGAGCGCGCTGCAGTCGGTGCTGGCCGAGACGAAGTCGGTCGTGGTCACCGCGGCCGGCACGCCCCGCGGCGGCGAGGTGCTGGCCCACCTGGCCGCGCGCACCGGCGTCGCGATGGCCGCCAACGTCGTCTCCTTCGGCGGGCTCGCGCCGTTCGTCGTCACCCGACAGGTCGTCGGCGGCACCGTGCTCGAGGAGATGGCCCTGAGCGGGCGGCCCGCCGTGTTCACGGTCGCCGGCCACGCCGTCGAGGCGACACCGGCTGCGGAGCCGGCGACGGCCACGCTGGTCGAGAGCAGCCCCGACGTCGCCGCCGCCGACCTGGTGGCGCGGGTGGTCGCGGCCGAGCCGCCGGCGCCCGATCTCTCCGGACGGCTCACCTCGGCCCGGGTGGTGGTGGGAGCCGGCCGCGGCGCCGGCAGCTCCGACGGGTTCGACGACCTGCTCGAGCTCACCGAGCTGGTCGGCGGCTCGCTCGGGGTCTCGCGCGTGGTGACCAGCCTCGGCTGGCGACCGCACCACGAGCAGGTCGGGCAGACCGGCAGCCGGATCTCGCCCGACCTCTACATCCCGTGCGGCATCAGCGGCGCCATCCAGCACTGGGCCGGCTGCTCCTCGGCCAAGGCCATCCTCGCGATCAACACCGACGAGGAGGCACCGATGGTCACCAAGGCGACGTACGCCGTGATCGGCGACCTGCACGAGGTGGTGCCCGCGATCAACGCCGAGATCCGGCGGCGCGCGGGGTAGCTCGGCTGCGGACCCACGGATGGCGCACCCGTCCGCGCCGAATGTCATCGGGTCGTGTGCCTCAGAACGGCGTCGGGACCGTGCTCAGGCACACAACCGTCACCACCGCACGCGGACCCGGCGCCTCAGACCCCTGGCACCGGCCGGCCCAGCGAGCGGCTGCGGCCGCGGAACTCCGCGACGACCACGTCGTCGGCGACTCGGCGCACGGTGACGTCGTACAGGCCCGAGCGACCGCGCAGGGCACGCTCCTCGGCGACCGCTACCAGCTCGTCGCCCTCGCGGCCGGCCTCGAGGAACGACACGTCGAACCCGGCGGCCACGGTCACCTCGCCGCGCGAGTTGCAGGCGAGCGCGAAGGCGCTGTCGGCCAGCGAGGCGATCAGGCCACCGTGGCAGGAACCCCAGCCGTTGACCATGTCCTGGCGTACGGTCATCGCTACGGTCGCGGCGCCCGGGGAGACCGACACGACCTCCATGCCGAGCATCCGGCTGGCGGCGTCGTCGGCCCACATGGCGTCGGTGCCGACGCGGGCGATCTCGTGCTCGTCCACGGCTACGCGTCGAAGTCGACGGTGACGGCGTCGCCGACGGGGAAGGTCTGGCACGTGAGCACGAACCCGCGGGCGACCTCGTCGTCGTCGAGGGCGTAGTTGCGGCGCATGTCGACCTCGCCCTCGTTGACGTGGGCCCGGCAGGTGCCGCACACTCCGCCCTTGCAGGCGAAGGGCAGGTCGCTGCGCGTCGCCGCGGCGCCGTCGAGGATCGTGGCGCCGCGCGGCATCGCGGCGGTGGTCGTGCGCCCGTCGAGGACGATCGTCACCTCGCTGACGTCACCCTCGACGACGGCGTCCTCGTGCCGCACCTCGGGCGGCGGCTCGTCGACGTAGAACAGCTCGACGTGCACCCGCTCGCGCGGCACCCCGAGCTCGGTGAGCACCTCGCGGGCGTCGGAGATCAGTCCGAGCGGACCGCACAGCCACACGTGGTCGAGCCCGTGCACCGGCACCAGCGCGGTCAGCAGCCGGCGCAGCCGCTCGGCGTCGATCCGGCCCGAGAACAGCTCGACGTCGCGCGGCTCGCGCGACAGCACGTGCACCAGCTCGAGCCGGGCGCCGTACCGGTTCTTGAGGTCGGCGAGCTCTTCGGCGAACATCACCGTCGACGTCCGCCGGTTGCCGTAGAGCAGGGTGACCCGGGCCTCGGGGTGGGCCAGCACCGAGGCCGCGATGGACAGCATCGGGGTGATGCCCGACCCGGCCGCGACCAGCAGGTGGCGTCCCGGCTGGGCCGGGTCGGCGCGGAAGGTGCCGCTGGGCGGCCCGACCTCGACGGTGTCGCCGGGCCGGACGTCGTGCACGAGCCAGCGCGAGAACAGCCCGTCGGGCACCTCGCGGACGCCGACGCGTGGCCGCTCCCCCACCGCGGCGCAGATCGAGTAGGAGCGTCGCTCCTCGCGGCCGTCGACCGTACGCCGCAGGGTCAGCCACTGTCCGGCCTCGAAGTCGTAGGTCTCGCGCAGGTCGTCGGGCACGTCGAAGGTGACCGCGACCGCGTCGTCGGTCAGCGGCTCGACCTCGGCCACCGTGAGCTCGTTGAACACTCAGATCTCCTTGACGTGCTGGAACGGCTCACGGCACTCGGTGCATCGGTAGAGGGCGGTGCAGGCCGTGGGCCCGAACTCAGAGGTGACCTCGACATCGTCGGATCCGCAGCGGGGACAGGCGATCGCGCGCCGCATCGGCAGCAGGTTGAGGGTCACGGGGCCGGACGGCGCCGGACCCGGAGCCGAGAGCCCCGCGTCGGCCAGCGCCGCGCGGCCGCGCTCACTGATCCAGTCGCTCGACCAGGCCGGGCTCAGGCTGACCTTGACCTCGACGTCGTCGTAGCCGTGGGTCTGCAGCCGGCGCACCAGGTCGTCGCGCATGCTGGCCATCGCCGGGCAGCCGGAGTAGGTGGGCGTGATGGTGACGACCACGTGTCCCGGTCGCTGATGGTCCTCCTCGACGTCGCGCAGGACGCCGAGGTCGGCCAGGGTCAGCATCGGCATCTCGGGGTCGACGACCGTGCTCGCGAGCGCGAGCGCGGTGGTCACCACAGCCCCGTCGGGTGGGCGCGGGCGACGACCTGCATCTCGGCGAGCAGTCGCCCCATCGCCTCGGTGTGCCGACCGTCGCGGCCCATGCCGCCGGCGACGGGCCCCACCGACGCGACGTCCGGTCGCTCGACGCCGCTGACGGCGAGCACCTGCTCGAGCACGACGTCGACCTCGTCGCGGACGCCGGCCGGGTCGACCCCGAAGCCCTGCGCGGACGCCGCTGCCTCGGTCGGCGTGGTGCGGAAGAGCTCGTCGCGCAGCGGCCACACGAGGGCCAGTCCGTCGAGCAGCCGGCGTCGCGACTCGTCGGTGCCGCGGGCCAGGGTGAGGAACCAGCGGCCGGCGTAGTCGCGGTGGTAGGCGACCTCCTTGACCCCCTTGGCCGCGATCGCCGACAGCACCGGGTCGCTGCTGCCGGCGAGCCGCTGCAGCACCGCGAGCCGGTAGGTCGCGAAGACCAGCAGCCGGGCGACGGTGACGGCGAAGTCACCGTTGTCGGGCTCGACGAATCGCACGTTGCGGAAGGCCGCCTCGTCGCGGAAGAAGGCGAGTGCGTCCTCGGCCGGGACCGGCGACCCTTCGGGCAGCGCCGGCACGACACCGGCGTCGGCGGCGGCCGCCCGCGCGAGCAGCAGCCGGGCCTGGCCGAGGAGGTCGAGCGCGACGTTCGACAGCGCGATGTCGTCCTCGAGGTCGGGGGCGTTGCTGGCCCACTCGCTGAGGCGGTGGGAGTAGACGAGGGCGTCGTCGCCGAGCATCAGGCAGTAGGTCGCCAGCGCGGCCGGGTCGACGCCGTCGGGGATCGTGGTGTCGACGCCGGCGAGGGGGTCCTCGAAGTCGGTGCCGAAGGCCCAGCCCTCGGCGTCCTCGAGCAGGCCGTCGTAGGCGTTGTCGTGGTCGGTCATCGCTCCCCCGTCACATGTGGGGGACGTTGTCGGGGATGGAGTAGAACGTCGGGTGCCGGTAGACCTTGTCTCCGGCCGGCGCGAAGAGCGGGTCCTTCTCGTCGGGGCTGGACGCGGCGATCGCGTCGGCGCGCACCGCCCAGATGCTGACACCCTCGTTGCGCCGGGTGTAGACGTCGCGGGCGTGACGCAGCGCCATCTCGTCGTCGGCGGCGTGCAGCGAGCCGACGTGCACGTGGTTGAGGCCGCGCTTGCCGCGCACGAAGATCTCGTAGAGCGGCCATTCGGTCTGCACCGCCTGGACCTCCTCGCCGAGCCCGGTCGGCACGCCCTCCAGCGGTACGGCGCCGTGCCCACCGTCGGCGGCGAAGTCGGTCCCTTCGTCGCTCATCGGGTGGCCTCCTGCTGGTGGGCGGCGAAGGCCGTCGCGGCCTCGCGCACCCACGCGCCGTCCTCGTGCGCGCGGCGCCGGTGGGCGATCCGCTGGCTGTTGCACGGACCGCCGCCCTTGACGACGGTCATGAACTCGTCCCAGTCGGGCTGGCCGAAGTCGTGGGCCTGGCGCTCGTCGTTCCAGCGCAGCTCGGGGTCGGGCAGCGTGACGCCCAACGCCTCGGCCTGGGGCACGCTCATGTCGACGAACTTCTGGCGCAGCTCGTCGTTGGTGTCGCGCTTGATGCCCCACGCCATCGACTGCGCGGTGTTGGGCGACTCGGCGTCGGGCGGGCCGAACATCATCAGCGCCGGCCACCAGAAGCGGTCGACCGACTCCTGCACCATCGCGCGCTGCTCGTCGGTGCCGCGCATCATCGTCGACAGCAGCTCGAAGCCCTGGCGCTGGTGGAACGACTCCTCCTTGCAGATCCGGATCATCGAGCGCCCGTAGGGGCCGTACGACGTGCGGCACAGCGGCACCTGGTTGCAGATCGCGGCGCCGTCGACCAGCCAGCCGATGGTGCCCACGTCGGCGTACGAGAGCGTCGGGTAGTTGAAGATCGAGGAGTACTTCTGCTTGCCGTCGATCAGCTTCTCGGTGAGCTCGCCGCGGCTGACGCCGAGCGTCTCGGCGGCGGAGTAGAGGTAGAGACCGTGGCCGGCCTCGTCCTGCACCTTCGCCAGCAGGATCGCCTTGCGGCGCAGGCTCGGGGCGCGGGTGATCCAGTTGCCCTCGGGCTGCATGCCGATGATCTCGGAGTGCGCGTGCTGCGCGATCTGGCGCACGAGCGTGGCGCGGTACTTCTCCGGCATCCAGTCGCGCGGCTCGATCCGGTCGTGCCGGGCGATGACGGCGTCGAAATCGTTCTCGAGCTCGGTGTCGGAGAGGGACATGCGACGATCCTCTTCCCGTAGTTCCGTATTTACTGACCGATCGGTCTGTCATAGTCTGCCACACATGTCGACGCTTCTGGAGAGCTACTCAGCAGGACATTGGTTCCGGGCCACCGACGAGGGGACGCCGCTGCTCGACGCCGGCACCGGCGAGGAGGTCGCACGCGTGTCGGCGTCCGGCCTCGACCTCGCGGCGATGACCGACCACGCCCGCACGGTCGGCGGCCCCGCCATCCGGGCGCTGACCTTCCACGAGCGCGCCGCGCTGCTCAAGGCGACCGCGAAGATGCTCGGCGAGCACAAGGACGAGCTCTACGCGGTCTCGACGCGCACCGGCGCCACCCGACGCGACTCGCTGGTCGACATCGACGGCGGCATCGGCACCGTGTTCTCCTACGCCTCCAAGGGCACCCGCGAGCTGCCCAACGACACCGTCGTGCTCGACGGGCCGCCCGAGCCGCTGGGCCGTGGTGGCACCTTCGTCGGCCAGCACCTCTACACCTCGCGACCCGGCGTCGCGGTGCAGATCAACGCCTTCAACTTCCCGGTCTGGGGCATGCTCGAGAAGCTCGCGCCGGCGTTCCTCGCCGGGCTGCCGACGATCGTCAAGCCGGCCAGCCAGACGGCCTACCTCACCGAGGCCGTGGTCCGCCACATCGTCGCCTCCGGTCTCCTGCCCGAGGGCTCGCTGCAGCTGCTGTGCGGCAGCCCGACCGGCCTGATCGAACAGCTCGGCCCGCAGGACTCCGTGGCCTTCACCGGCTCGGCCGCGACCGGCGCCCACCTGCGTCAGCACCCGTCGGTGCTGCACGGTGGCGTCCGGCTCGGCGTCGAGGCCGACTCGCTCAACTGCTCGATCCTCGGACCCGACGTGACCGGCGACGATCCCGAGTTCGACCTGTTCGTCAAGGGCGTCGTCACCGAGATGACCGTCAAGGCCGGTCAGAAGTGCACCGCCATCCGTCGGGTGATCGTGCCGGCGGCGCGCGCCGACGAGGTGGTCGACGCGATCGCCGCGCGGCTGGCCCGGATCACCGTCGGCAACCCCGCCCACGACGACGTCCGGATGGGTGCGCTGGCCAGCCTCGGCCAGCGCGAGGAGGTCCGCAAGGCGGTCCAGTCCCTGCGCGGGTCGGCCGAGATCGTGCACGGCGACCCCGACCACGTCGAGGTGATCGACGCGGACGCCGAGCGCGGCGCCTTCATGGGGCCGGTCCTGCTCCGAGCGACCCGCGGCGCGTCCGAGCCTCACGACGTCGAGCCGTTCGGGCCGGTGTCGACGGTGCTGTCGTACGACGACGTCGACGAGGCCGTCGCGCTCGCCGCGCGCGGCCAGGGCAGCCTGGTCGGCTCGCTGGTCACCCACGACCCGGCCGTGGCGCGGGCCGTGACGCTCGGGGTCGCGCCGTGGCACGGCCGGATCCTGGTGCTCGACCGCGACGACGCGGGCGAGTCGACCGGGCACGGCTCGCCGCTGCCGGTGCTCGTGCACGGCGGCCCGGGTCGCGCCGGCGGTGGCGAGGAGCTGGGCGGCGTCCGCGGCGTCCTCCACCAGATGCAGCGCACCGCCATCCAGGCCTCGCCCGACATGATGACCGCGATCACCGGCCAGTGGACCGCCGGCGCGACGCGCACCGTGACCGACGTCCACCCGTTCCGCAAGAGCCTGGCCGACCTGGCCATCGGCGACACCATCAGCTCGGCGTCGCGCACCATCACCCTCGCCGACATCGAGCACTTCGCCGAGTTCACCGGCGACACCTTCTACGCCCACACCGACGCCGAGGCAGCGGCGAAGAACCCTCTCTTCGGCGGCATCGTCGCCCACGGCTACCTCGTGGTGTCGCTGGCCGCGGGGCTGTTCGTCGACCCCGACCCTGGCCCGGTGCTCGCCAACTTCGGCGTCGACCGGCTGCGCTTCCTCACCCCGGTCAAGGCCGACGACACGATCGCGGTGACGCTGACGGTCAAGCAGATCACCCCGCGCACCAACGCCGACTACGGCGAGGTCCGCTGGGACGCCGTGGTCACCAACGCCGACGGCGACCCGGTCGCCACCTACGACGTGCTGACCCTGGTCGCCAAGACCTGGGAGTGACTCACGCCGAGTGGTGATGCGAGTGTCGTATGCCGGTCGAGCCGTTCGTGGCACTGGTGAGAGCCGGCCACGAGGGCGGCGCCACCACCACCAGGAGATGACAGATGCCGCATCCGAAGCCCGTCGCCCACCGTCTCTTCGAGCTCACCGAGCCGATCGCGCTGGTCAACTTCTTCTCCCCGGAGCCCCACGACGCGATGACCGCGCTCGGCTTCCGCAACTACTGGGACGGCTACTTCGCGGGACGCTCTGCGCCGCTCGGCCGGGTCCCGGCCGAGGTGGTCGACGCGGCCTTCTACAACTTCGGCGACGGCGAGGTGGCCCGCCACATTCCGAAGGTCTGGGACACGACCACACCCGAGGCGGCGCACGCCGCGCGCGAGCAGGGCTGCGTCGCGGCGCTGCGGCGGATCCTCGGCGACCTCGTCGAGACTCCCGGGCTCGCGCGCGCCGCCGAGCTCCTCGCCACGGCCTCGACCAGCGCCCGACCCCACGGACGGGTCATGTACGCCGGGCTCCGCGCGCTCCCGATTCCCGAGGAGCCCGTGGCCCGGCTCTGGCACGCGGCCAACATGCTCCGCGAGCACCGCGGGGACGGCCACATCGCCGCCCTGGTCTCCGAGCGGATCGGCGGCATCGAGGCCCACGTGCTCAGCGCCCTCGACATGGGCATCTACCCGGCGGAGTCGTTCGGCCGGATCCACCACCTCCCGAAGGCCCGCCTGGCCGAGGTCATGGACGGCCTGCGCGCCCGCGGCCTCCTCGACGCCTCCGGCCGGTTCACCGAGGCCGGCCGTGCGACGAAGAACCGGATCGAGTCACTCACCGACGCCCTCGCCGAAGCGCCGTACGACGGGCTGGAACCGTTCGAGCTCGACGAGCTGATCGCCGTGCTCGAGCCGATCTCCGGACGGCTCGAGGCCACCGGGTCGGAGTAGGACGCCGCGGGCTGACGGCTTGACACCGCCGTGATCAGGACCTACCACGGCTGGCAGGAGCCCTGCTTCCCCGGCACGCTACCTGCGCACGGCTGCCTACCGCGTGGGCCGGTTGTCGACGATCCGGCGCATCTTGCCGAGGGAGCGCTCGACGCCGTCCGGCTCGACGACGCGGACGGCGACCGTCACCCCGATCGAGTTCTTGACCAGACGGGTCAGCGCGGTGCCGGCCTCCTCGGCCGACGCGGCGGGCACGGACTCGCGTCGCTCGACCAGCACGGTCAGCGAGTCGAGGTTGCCCTCGCGGTCGAGCACGCACTGGAAGTGGGGCGACAGCTCGGGCACGGCCAGGATGAGCTCCTCGATCTGCGTCGGGAACAGGTTGACCCCGCGCAGGATGATCATGTCGTCGGTGCGGCCGGTGATCTTCTCGATCCGGCGCATGGTGCGCGCCGTGCCCGGAAGCAACCGGGTCAGGTCGCGGGTCCGGTAGCGGATCACCGGCATCGCCTGCTTGGTCAGCGAGGTGAAGACCAGCTCGCCCTCCTCGCCGTCGGGCAGCACCTCCCCGGTGACGGGGTCGACGATCTCGGGGTAGAAGTGGTCCTCCCACACGTGCAGCCCGTCCTTGGTCTCCACGCACTCGCTCGCCACGCCGGGCCCGATCACCTCGGAGAGCCCGTAGATGTCGACCGCGTGCATGTCGAGACGCTCCTCCATCTCGCGGCGCATGTCGTTGGTCCACGGCTCGGCCCCGAAGATGCCGACCTTCAGCGACGTCGAGCGCGGGTCGACGCCCTGGCGCTCCATCTCGTCGACGACCGAGAGCATGTACGACGGCGTGACCATGATCAGGTCGGGGCGGAAGTCGACGATCAGCTGCACCTGCCGCTCGGTCATGCCGCCGGAGACCGGCACCACCGTGCACCCCAGCTTCTCGGCGCCGTAGTGGGCGCCGAGCCCGCCGGTGAAGAGCCCGTAGCCGTAGGCGTTGTGCAGCACGTGGCCCGCGCGGCCACCGGCTGCCCGGATGCTGCGCGCCACGACGGTGGCCCACATGTCGACGTCGTCGCGGGTGTAGCCCACCACCGTCGGCTTGCCCGTGGTGCCCGACGAGGCGTGCACGCGGACGACGTCCGCGCGCGGCACGGCGAACATCCCGAACGGGTAGTTGTCACGCAGGTCGGCCTTCGCCGTGAACGGCAGCCGCGCCAGGTCACCCAGCTCGCGGACGTCGTCGGGGTGGACGCCGGCCGCGTCGAACGCCGCGCGGTAGTGCGGCACGTGGTCGTAGGCGTGCCGCACCGACCAGCGCAGCCGCTCGGTCTGCAGGCTCCGCAGCTCGTCGACCGACGCCTCCTCGATCGGCTCCAGATCGCCGGGCCGGGGGGTGAGATCTTCCATGGGGTCGACGCTACTGGGCGGTGCCGCCGACCAGGCACGCCTCGTCGAGGAGCTGCTGGCCGGCCTCGCGGGTGGGCGGAGGAGGGATCCGGAAGACCTGGACGGTCTCGGCGTCGCCGAACCGGAAGACCGGCTCGAAGTGGAAGGTCTGGCTGCTGTCGACCAACGCGTGCTGGTCGCAGCGCGGCACCTGCATCTCGAGTGTCGACGTGGCCGTCCGGTCGCCGACGTCCAGCACCAGCGGCTTCGGCAGGTGCAGCTCGAGCAGCACGCTGCCCCGGATGTCGCGCAGGGTGATCGGGCCGTCGTCGTCGAGCCGGCGGACGGTGACCGTGCCGACGATCCGGGCCCGGCGACCGCTGCCGACGCTCTGCCAGTCGTCGCCGTAGGTCAGCTCGACCCCCTGTGCGACGCGGAGGTCGTCGCAGCGTCGCTGCCAGATGCGGGTGACGTAGCCCGTGCCGCTCTCGTCGAGCTCGTCGGCGAGCACCCGGACGCCGTCGGGGGTAGCGACGCGCAACCGGCCCACCACCGGGGCGTCGGTGGTCTCGCACGTGGGCTCGGGCAGCTCGAACCTGAGGTCGAGCGTCCGGCCGCCCTCGACCACCGTCTCGTAGTCGGCGACGAAGTCGCCGTACCCGGGCCAGTCGAGCCCGACGCCGGTCACGGTGAGGTCGTCGACCGACTCGTTGACGACGCGCAGCTGTGCGCGACTGGTGCCCTCGTCGTAGCGAAGCTGGCCGAACGACAGGCTCACGCCGTCCGGCGGCAGGACGTCGCCGCTCGACTCCCCTGCTGGGGGAGCGGCGTCGTCGGGGTCGGCGTCGCACCCCGCCATCAACAGGGTCAGCAGCGCAACGACCATCAGCGTCGGCCAGGTGCCCCTCATGAGGTCACCGTACGTCGACTCAGTCGCGCAGCTCGCGACGCAGGATCTTGCCGGTCACCGTCTTGGGGAGCTCGTCGATGATCACGACCTGCCGGGGGTACTTGTAGGCCGCCATCCGCTCCTTGCAGTGGGCGATCAGCTCGTCGGTGGTCACGTCGGCGCCGGGCTTGAGGCTGACGAACGCCTTGACCGTCTCGCCGCGCTTCTCGTCGGGCACGCCGACGACGGCCGCCTCGCGGACCGCGGTGTGCTCGGCCAGCACGTCCTCGACCTCGCGGGGCCACACCTTGTAGCCCGAGGCGTTGATCATGTCCTTCTTGCGGTCGACGATGAAGATCCAGCCGTCGGGGTTCATGAAACCGACGTCGCCGCTCTTGAGCGCCCCGCCCGGCAGGTTCGCGGCGGTCTCGTCGGGCTTGCCCCAGTAGCCGGCGACCACCTGCGGGCCGTCGGCGACGATCTCGCCGACCTCACCGAGGGCGACGTCCTGCCCGACCTCGTCCTGGATCCGCACGATCGTGCTCGGCACCGGTACGCCGACCGAGAGGGCGCCCGAGGTGGGGTCGACGGGCGACGGCGTACCGAAGGGGGTCAACGTCATCGGGCTGGTGGTCTCGGTCAGCCCGTAGGCGTTGTGCACCTGCAGGCCGGTGGCCTCGTGGAACGCCTTCTCGGCCGTCGGCGAGATCGCCGCACCTCCCGAGTAGACCGCGGTGAACGAGCTGAAGTGGTCGGAGGTGAAGTCGGGGTGGTTGAACAGCGCGTTGAACGCGGTGATCGCCCCGATCGTGTACGTCGGCCGGTGCTCGACCAGGGCGTCGAGCACGACCCCGGGCTCGAAGCGGTAGGCCAGCACCAGCGGCAGCGGCGCCAGCGAAGCTGACGCCGACGTGGCCGATCAGACCGGTGATGTGGAACAGCGGCGCGATGCCGAACACCGAGCCCCCGGCGGCGAAACGGGCCCAGTCGCGATAGACCGCCGACGTGAACACCACGTTGCGGTGGGTGTTCATCGCGCCCTTCGGCACGCCGGTCGTGCCGGAGGTGTAGGTGAGGAACGCGACGTCGTCGGCCGCGAGCTCGACCGGCGGCGGCACCTGTCCCCGGTGCTCGGCGATCAGCCCGGCCAGGTCGGTGGTGCCGTCGTGGCGTTGCCGGACGACACCGGCGAAGAGCCGTTCGTCATGGCGCGATCTGGTGCTCGAGCTCGCTGGTGGTGAGCACCAGCGACACCGCCGTGCCGGGCACGACGTCGCGGGCGACCTCGTCGTACAACGTCTCGAGCGAGACCAGCACCGTGGCGCCGGAGTCCTCGAGCAGGTAGGTCAGCTCGCGGGCGCGGCTCATCGGGTTGATCGAGACCATCACCCCGCCGGCCTTCCAGGTGGCGACGAGGCAGACCACGAACTGCGGCACGTTCTGCAGGAAGACGGCGAGCCGGTCACCGCGACCGAACCCGTGCGCCAGCAGGGCGCTGGCCAGGGCGTCGCTCTGGGCCTCGAGCTCACGGCGGGTCAGGCTGCCGTCGAAGTACGTGACCGCGACGCCGTCGGGGTCGGCCGCGAGCCCGGCGCGGTACATGTCGAGGGCGCTGACGTGCTCGGGCTCGGCGTCGGTCGGCTGACCGCCGTAGAGACCCAGCCACGGACGGTCGTCGTAGGCGCTCACGGGTGGAGCCTCCTACTTGATGACGAGCGGGTTGACCGGCGAGCCGCTGCCCTTGGCGACCTTGAGCGGCGCGGCAGCGTAGAAGAACTCGTAGACGCCGTCGTCGGCGCAGTCGTCGGCCAGCTTCTCGAGGTCGGCGATCTCGGTGAGCGTGACGCCGAGGTTGCGCATCAGGGCGTTGTGCAGCACCAGGGCGACGCCGTTGTTGGGGTCGAAGGTGACCTCGTTGGCGATGGTGTCGGTGACCAGGTTCGGGATCTCCATGTCGGCGAACCACTGCACCAGCTCGGGGCTGTAGACCAGGCCCGGCTCGCAGAAGCCCTCGTAGAACTTGTCGCCGAGCTCGAAGAACAGCTGGAGGTAGTTGGTGCGGATGATCAGGATGTCGCGCTTGCGCAGCTCGACGCCCTGCGCCTCGGCGCACGCCACCAGGTCCTCGTGGGTGTAGGTCTCGGCCGACTCGAGGGTGTCCTTGCCGCGGAAGCGGGCCATGTCGAGCAGCACCGCGCGGCCCGACGACGCCCCGCTCGGCGATCGGCTGGACGCTGGCCTTGTCGAGGCCGCCGACGGTCGTGCGGGCGTCGTAGCCGTTCCACAGCTGGCCGCCGTACCAGACGTGGCCGAGCGCGTCGTACTGCGTCGAGCCCTGGAGGAACGCGCTGATCTTGTCGTCGGCGTAGTGCAGCCCGCCCGGGAACGCCGGGGCGTCGTCGCCGTCCCAGGTGGACTCGTCGAGGATCTGGGTGCGCTCGGCCGGCGTGCGGCCCGGCCACACGGGGTCGCCCTTCGGGTCGCCGATCAGCCGCTGCAGGGTGAACACCTTGCCGGCCCTGATCAGCCCGGCCGCCGCGAGCACCTGCTCCGGCCCGAGGTAGTTCAGCGCGCCGACCTCGTCGTCGTCGCCCCACTTGCCCCAGTTGGACGGCGAGTCCTTGAGGAGGTCGGTGAGATCAGGAGCGGTGGATTCGGTCATGAGTTCCTCCGGGACTGTTCAGGTGCCGACCGAGCGCACGCTCGGTCCAGGCATGACGTTGTTCACGGTCGCAACCAGGAACCCCACTGTCAAGGGCTCTTGTGGCCCCAGCGCCGGGCCACGTGTTCAGGTAACCTGAACACGTGAGTGGCCCGCGTGACCCACGTGACCCGAGTGAGCCGGAACCCGCCCGGGGCTCCACCGTGGGCGGCAACGTCCGCCACCTGCGCCAGGACCGTGGGCTGACCCTGCGCGAGCTCGCCGCGCGGATCGAGGTCAGCCCGGCGACGCTCAGCGGCATCGAGACCGGCAAGACCGGGCTGTCCAGCGACCGGGTCGTCCACCTGGCGGGGGCTCTCGGCGTCCCGGTCGAGCGCCTGTTCACCGGGGCGGCCGACGCGGCCGGGCCGGTCGCCGAGCCACCTCGGTTCGACGACGGGCGCTGGCGCGACTTCCCGACGCTCGAGCTCGATGCGGCCCTGACCGGCGCGCTCTCGTCGTTCCTCGAGTTCGGCTACCACGGGGCCACCATGCGCACGATCGCCGAACGCGCAGCCCTGTCGGTGCCCGGGGTCTACCACCACTACGCGAGCAAGCAGGAGATGCTGGTCGCCCTGCTGGACCTGACGATGTACGACCTCCGGTCGCGCACCGACGCCGCCCGCAGCGAGGCAGAGGACGCCGTCGGACGGTTCACCAACATCGTCGAGTGCCTGGCGCTGTACCACACGCACCGACGCGACCTCGCGTTCGTCGGCGCCTCGGAGATGCGCAGCCTGGCACCCGAGGCCCGCACCCGCGTCGCCGGCCTCCGGGTCGCGGAGCAGCGCCTGGTCGACGTCGAGGTCGAGGACGCCGTCCGGCTCGGTGCCTTCGAGACCACCCGTCCCCACGAGGCTGCGCGGGCCGTGGTCACCATGTGCACGGCCCTCGCCCAGTGGTGGCGCTCCGACGGCGCGGCCACCCCCGACCAGGTCGCCGCCCTGTACGTCGACTTCGCGCTCGACCTCGTGCGGTGCGTAGCGCCGCGCCCCGTCGGCTGACTGTCAACGAACTGCTGCGCGCTCCCGAGGCGAGGCTTAGGTTGGACCAACGTCGATCTCGGGAGTGCGCATGGTGTCGGTGGAGTGGCCGAGCGAGAGCGCCTCGATCGGCTGGTCGGACGAGCCGACCCGAGCCTCGTTGCAGGTCATCGCCGAGGCCGTAGCGGCGTTCGCGCGGTTCGAGAGCTCGGCCATCAGCGTGGAGCACGACGGCGTGCTCGAGGTCGTGGCGGCGTCCGGCAACAACGGGGTCGTCGAGGCCATGCTGGGCACCGAGCTCCCGGTCGAGGTCCTGGTCGCGGAGCTCGCGAAGGCCGACCACTGGGGAGCACTGCACTTCGTGCCCCACGACCGGGTCGGCGCCGACGTCCTCGACTACAGCTTCGTCTCGGACATGGTCCCGCTCGACGCAACCGATGCCTGGCATCCGCTCGACCTGCTCATGGCCCCGTTCTACAACGACGCCGGCGTGCTCTGCGGGTTGCTGTCGGTCGACCTCCCGCTCGACGGTCGCCGACCCGACGCCGCGCAGATCGAGGTGCTGAACAAGTACGCCGAGGTCACGCGCTGCGCCGTGCTCCTGGCCCGGGAGCGTGAGGAGCTGGCCGAGCGGGTCCGCCTCGCCACCGCGGCCCGTGACCTGGTCCGACGCGCCGCTGCCGGTCTGTCGCTGGACCTCGTGATCGAGGAGTGCCGCGCCGCGATGGTCTCGTGCTTCGGCGCCGTGGGTATGTGGATCCAGACCTTCGACGACGACGGGTGGGCGGACTCCACGTGGTACTCCGAGCGGGGTCACGACCTGCCGCTCTTCCCCGAGCTGGTCGAGGTCGGCACCCGGGCGGCCCGGCGTTTCTGGGCCGACCAGTACGTCGCCCACTTCTCGGGGGACCGCATGGTGCACACCGGTCTGACCGCCGAGGACGCCGACCTCACGCTCGCCTTCCTCACCAGCATCGACGTCGGCGCCATCCTGTTCGTGCCACTGGGTGCGGGGCACGACTGTCTGGGGTTCCTCGTGCTCTCGCGGACGCCGGAGGCCCCCGACTGGTCCGAGATCGAGTCGCGCGCCGCGATGGACATCGGCCTGGACCTCGGCCGCGTCGTGGCCAACGCGCGACGGCTCGAGCGGGAGCACGAGCTGGTGGCCGAGCTGCAGGCGCTGGACACCTACAAGAGCCAGCTGATCTGCACCGTGGCCCACGAGCTGCGCAACCCCCTCGGCGCGACCGTCGGCAACCTCGAGCTGATCGAGACCGAGGTCTCCACCGACGGCGGCGCGCGCGCCCTGCGCGGAGCCACCCGCGGCACCCGACGCATGGAGCGGGTCATCGACGACCTGCTCGCGATGGCGCGGGTCGGCGACCCGCTCGCCCACTTCGACGAGCACCTGTTCGACCTGTGCGAGACCGCCACCGACGTCGTGGAGGAGCACGCGCCGGCCGCAGCCCGGCGGCAGATCGACGTCGTCGTCCGTCGTCCGGACGAGCCTCTCCTGTTCCGCGGCGACCCCGGCCAGCTGCACCGCGCCGTGTCGAACCTGGTCAGCAACGCCCTGAAGTACTCCCCCGACCGCGGCACGATCACGCTCACCCTGACCGAGGACGACGACGGGGTCACAGTCAGCTGCCGCGACGACGGCATCGGCATCTCCGCCGCCGACCAGAAGCGACTCTTCAGCGAGTTCTTCCGCTCCACCAACCCGACCGCCCTGGCCCTGCCCGGCACCGGCCTCGGCCTGGCCATCACCGAACGGATCGTCCGGCGACACCGCGGCCGGATCAACGTCGTCTCCGAGCTCGGCGCGGGCGCCACGTTCACCGTCTTCCTGCCGGTGTCGGACACGACGTGACCTGAGCCGGGTCAGCTCCGGAGCGCGTCCGCGACCTCGGCGACCACCGCGAGCGCGAGGTCACGGGCACCGTCGCCCTCGGTCTCAGGCACCAGCCGGTGCACGATGCCGAGGTCGAACAGCTCGGTGGCCCGCACCCGTTGGGCCTCGGCCATCTGCGGCGCGTGGCCGACGTCGCCGTGCATGATCATGCTTGCGCCCTCGGGCGGGAGCGGCGCGAGCCAGGCGCTCTCGGCCGCCACCACCGTGCGAGCGGGGAGCAGCGCCAGGGCGCCGCCGCCGCAGCCCTGGCCGAGGATCACCGACACGGTCGGCACGGTCATGGTGGCGAGGGTGGCGATGCAGCGGGCGATCTCGCCGGCGATGGCGCCCTCCTCGGCGCGCGGCGACAGCTCCGCGCCGGGAGTGTCGATCACCGTGACGAGGGGCAGGCCGAGCTCGGAGGCGAGCCGCATCCCGCGGCGGGCCTCACGCAGGGCCGCCGGACCCATCGGCGTCGTGGCGGTCTGGCGCTCGCGGTCCTGGCCGACCAGGACGCACGGTTGGCCGTCGAGCCGGGTGAGCGCCACGATGACCGTGGCGTCGCGCTCGCCCTCGTCGGTGCCGCGAAGGCGGAGCGTGCCGGTGGCACCCCAGCGCAGCAGGTCACGGACACCGGTTCGGGTGGGCTCACGCGTGCGCTCGATCGCCGCCCACGCGCTGCCCGCACGCGACGGCGTCCCTCTGCGCCGTGGCAGGACCGGAGCGTCGGCGGGGTCGACGAGCACGCCGAGGGCGAGGTCGACCAGCGTCGGGAGGTCCTCGGGCCGGACGACGGCGTCGATCACACCCTTGGCGGCGAGGTTCTCCGCGGTCTGGACGTCGGCCGGGAACGGCACCCCGTTGAGGGCCTCGTAGACCTTGGGGCCGAGGAACCCCACCAGCGCCTGGGGTTCGGCGACGGTCACGTGTGCGAGTGAGCCCCACGAGGCGTAGACACCACCGGTGGTGGGGTGTCGCAGGTAGACGAGGTACGGGAGCCCGGCGGCGCGGTGGTCCATCAGCGCCCGCGAGATCGCCACCATCTCCACGAACGCGGGGGTGCCCTCCTGCATCCGGGTTCCGCCGGACGCCGTCGTGGCCAGCACCGGCAGCCCCTCCGCCGTCGCCCGCCGGACGGCGGCGGTGATCCGCTGCGCCGCCGCCCGGCCGATCGAGCCGGCCAGGAAGGCGAACTCGTTCGCCACGACTGCCACGGGGCGTCCGTGCATCAGCCCGCGCCCGGTCAGCACCGACTCGTCGGTGCCTGCCTTCGCGGCCGCCGTCCGCAGCACCTCGCGGTACGCCTCGGCATGATGGCTGGTGTCGATCGGCTCGTCCCACGACTCGTAGCTGTCGTCGTCGAGCACCAGGTCGAGCAGCTCGCGCGCACTCCAGCGGTGCCCGAGGTCGTGCACCTCGCTCATGGTCCCTCGAGCCATTCGCGGACCGATGCACCGTGCTGGTCGAGGGTGGGCGGGGCCAGGTGGTCGCGCGGGGTCGTCTCGCCGTCGCCGGTGAAGAAGCGCAGCGGCGGGCCGGGCAGGGTGATCGTGCCGAGGGTCGCGTGGTCGACGTCGACGAGCAGGCCCTGGCTCACGGTCTGGTCCCACTCGTAGACCTCGTCGAGGGTGCGCACCTTGCCGGCCGGCACGCCGACCTCGGCGAGCCGGGCCAGCAGGGCCTCGGCGTCCCAGTCGGCGAACGCGGTCTCGACGAGGTCGATCACCCGGTCGCGCCGGGCGGCCCGCTCGGCGTTGGTGGTCATGCCCTCGGTGTCGGGGTCGAGGTCGAAGCCCGCGCAGAACCGCTTCCACAGCGCCTCGCTGCCGAGGGCGATCTGCACGGCACCGTCGCGACAGTGGAAGAGACCGTACGGCGAGATGGCCGGGTGGTGGTTGCCCTGCGCCCGGCCGACCTCGCCGGCCACGGTCCACCGGGTGCCCTGGAAGGCGTGGACGCCGACGACCGCGGCGAGCAGCGACGTGCGCACGACCTGGCCGCGCCCGCTGCGCTCGCGCTCGTGCAGCGCGGCGAGGACGCCGTACGCGCCGTACATGCCGGCGAGCAGGTCGGCGATCGGGGTGCCGACGCGCTGCGGGTCGTCGGGCGCCGAGCCGGTGATCGACATCAGCCCGGCCTCGCCCTGGGCGATCTGGTCGTAGCCGGCGCGGCCACCCTCGGGGCCGTCGTGGCCGAAGCCGGTGATCGACAGCACCACCAGGCGTGGGTTGCGCTCGACCAGGTCGTCGATGCCGAGGCCCAGTCGTTCGAGCACGCCGGTGCGGAAGTTCTCGACGAGGACGTCGGCGCGGTCGACCAGCCGCAGGAGCAGGTCACGGTCGTCGGCGGCCTTGAGGTCGAGGGTGATCGACTCCTTGTTGCGGTTCGCCGACAGGAAGTACGTCGCCTCGCGGCTGCCGTCGTCTCCGACGAACGGCGGACCCCAGCCGCGCGTGTCGTCACCGGCACCGGGCGCCTCGACCTTGATCACCCGGGCACCGAGGTCGCCGAGCATCATCGTGGCGTGCGGCCCGGCGAGGGCGCGGGAGAGGTCGACGACGACGACGTCCTGCAGCGGTCCGGCGTGCGCGTCGGTCATCGCCGTCACCAGCCCGGCAGCACGAGCATGGCCCACACGAGCAGGGGTCCCGTCACGACCACGATCACGCTGTAGGTGAGGATCTGCTTGTAGTAGACGGGCTCGGTGATCGAGTCGGGCTTGTTGGCGAGC
Source organism: uncultured Actinomycetota bacterium (assembly GCA_963825985.1). Taxonomy (GTDB): domain Bacteria; phylum Actinomycetota; class Actinomycetes; order Propionibacteriales; family Nocardioidaceae; genus Nocardioides. The sequence continues at coordinate 75,754 of CAWGVK010000029.1, forward strand.
ATCAGGGCACCGTTGGTCGAGAACGGGCTGACGTCGACGATGGTCGAGCTCACCACGAGCGCCGCGACGAAGAGGGCGGGGCTGATGCCGCCGTCCGCGATGAGGGGCAGCCCGATCGGGATGATCACCGGCAGCAGCGCGGTCGACGACGCGAACGCCGAGACGACACCGCCCACGTAGCAGAGGATGAGCGCGCCGATGGCGGCGACACCGAGCCCGGCGGCCCAGTTGCCGACGAACTCGGGCGAGCCCGCCGTCTCGAGGATGGTGGCGTAGGTGCTCACGCCGGCGACGAGGAGGACGGTCGGCCAGGCGACCTGCTTGATGGCGTCCTTGTGCTCGGTGGGCGAGAGCATCGCGAGGAGCACGGCCGCGGTGATCGCGACGAAGCCGATGTTCTTGTCGAAGGTCAGGGCAATGGCGGCCACGCCGACGAAGGCGACCAGCGTGAGCAGGCGGTCGGTGCGCATGCCGAGGGCCTGCGTGGTGCCGGTCGCCGTGGCGCCGGTGCCGCGGGCGGTGACGCCGGCGCCGCCGCGGTGCAGGTCGTCGCTGAGGGTGTCGGGGTCGTCGGGGTCGATGCGCAGGCCGATCAGGCGCCGTCCGCCGAGCACCAGGAACAGGACGACGGCGAGCGCCAGGTTGATCAGCAGGCTGGCGAGGAAGATGGTCACCTCGGCGTTGGGCAGACCCTCGTCGGCCATGATCGAGTTGGTGAGCGAGCCGTAGATGCTGATCGGCGAGAAGCCGCCGGCCTGGGCGCCGTGCACCACGAACATGCCCATCATCAGCGGGCTGATGCCGTAGCGACCGGCGAACCCGAGAGCGATCGGCCCGATGATCGCGCAGGCGGCCGGGCTGACGGCACCGACGCCGGTCAGCACCGCGGTCACCCCGAACATCACCCACGGGATGAGCACCACGCGCCCGCCGACCGCCTTCACCGCACTGGCGACGATCAGGTCGACCGTGCCGTTGTTGCGCGCGATGGCGAACAGGTAGGTGACGCCGATGATCGTGAGGATCAGGTCACCGCTCACCCCCGCGAGGATCTCCTTCTCGTCCAGGTCGAGCGCGAACATGCCGACCAGCCACGCGGCCACGTACGCCAGCGCGCCCATGTTGATCGGCAGCACGGTGCCGATCGTGAACAACGCGACCAGCGCGATGATCGCTACCCATTCGGGTCCCATAACGGTTCCTTCCGGTCCTGCCCCACGGGCCCACCTCGTCCGGCACCGAGTGATGCCGGTCACGCAGGTGGATCAGTGGCCTAGCCAATAGGTCAATGGGCCGGGTGTCAATAGAATGCCGGGGTGACCGCCTCAGATTTTCCTCAGCGACTGATGCGCACCCGTCTCTACGAACAGGTCGCCGAGCAGATCACGGGGTGGATCGCCGACAACGGCCTCCAGGTCGGCGACCGGCTGCCCCCCGAGCGCGAGCTCGCCACCCGGCTCGGGGTCAGCAGGGCGACGCTGAGCCAGGCCCTGGTCGCGCTGGAGGTGATCGGGGTCGTGGTCGTCAGGCACGGTGACGGCACGGTGCTGACGCAGTCGTCGCGCGGCCAGAAGCGGATCGTCGAGGCCATCCGCGCCCACGCCGACCGGCTCCCCGAGATCATCGAGACCCGCGACGCGCTGGAGACGAAGATCGCCGCGCTGGCCGCCGAGCGTCGCACCGACGACGACCTCGCCCGGATCGACGGCGCACTGGAGTTCATGGCGACCGACATCGAGGCCGGTGGGCGTGGTGTGGAGGGCGACGAGCGCTTCCACGGAGCGGTCACCACGGCCGCGCACTCCCTGCTGCTCGCCCGGTTGATGGACGAGATCGGCGACCTGATCCGGGAGTCGCGGATCGAGTCGCTCGGTCAGCCGGGGCGCCCCAAGGACTCCCTGGCAGGCCACACCGCCATCGCCGACGCCATCCGGGCCGGCGACCCTGCGGCCGCGGCGCAGGCCATGCACGCCCACGTCGTGATGGTCAGCGACGTGGCGGTGCTACGAGGCCCGAGCGACGGGGCGTGAGCACGGCCGAGCAGCTCGCCGTCCTGGCTGCCGGGCTCGGCGCGGGCGTGCTGACCTCGACGGTCGGGGTCGCCTCGCTGCTCAGCTTCCCCGTGCTGGTGGCCGTCGGCCTGCCGCCGGTGGTGGCCAACGCCTCCAACACGGTCGGCCTGCTGCCCGGGGCCCTCAGCGGCTCGTTCGGCTACCGAGAGGAGCTGCGCGCCCACCCCCGCGTCACCGTGATGGTGCTGGGCACCTGCGCGGTCGGGTCGGTGGCCGGGGCGCTGCTCCTGCTCCAGCTGCCGGCTGACGTGTTCGAGGCCGTCGTCCCGTGGCTGATCCTGGGCACCTGCCTCCTGGTCGGCGCCCAGCCCCGGATCTCGGCGTGGGTACGGCGGCGCCACGGCGACGACGTCCCCGCCGACCGCACCACGATGTCGCCCACGACGACGGCGTTCGCCACCCTCACCGGCGTGTACGGCGGCTACTTCGGCGCCGGCTCCGGCGTGATGATGATGGCCGTCCTCGGCCTCGGTCTCGACCTCGACCTGCGCATCGTCAACGGCCTCAAGACGCTGGCGGTGATGTCGGCCAACCTGGTCGCCAGCCTGATCTTCGTGGTCGTCGCCGACCTCGACTGGGCAGCGGTCGGCCTGCTCGCCGCCGGCTCCGTGGTCGGCGGCTACGTCGGGGCGCGCATCGGCCGGCACCTGCCGCCGACCCTGCTTCGATTCCTCATCGTCGTCGCCGGCATCGTGGCGGCCTGGCTGCTGCTCTGACGACGCCGTCGGCCCGGTCGGTCAGACGTCGACGCCGAAGTTGAGCGCGATGCCGTGCAGGCCCGAGGCGTAGCCCTGGCCGACCGCGCGGAACTTCCACTCGCCGTCGCGCCGGTAGACCTCGCCGAAGATCATCGCGGTCTCGACCGAGGCGTCCTCGGTGAGGTCGTAGCGGGCGATCTCGGCGTCCGTCGCACGGTCGACGATGCGGATGAACGCCTCGCTGACGTCGCCGAAGCTCTGCCGGCGGTTGGTGGCCTCGTAGATCGACACGGCGAAGACGATCCGGTCGACCTCGGGCGACAGGGCCGCCAGGTCGACGTGGATCGACTCGTCGTCGCCGTCGCCCTCGCCGGTCAGGTTGTCGCCGGTGTGCACGACCGTGCCGTCGGGCGACGCGAGGTTGTTGAAGAAGACGAAGTGGTCGTCGGAGACGACCTTGCCGGCGGCGTTGCAGATGATCGCGGAGGCGTCGAGGTCGACGTCGCTCCCGGTCGAGGTGCTCACGTCCCAGCCGAGCCCCACCGAGATCTGGGTGAGGGCGGGCACCTGCTTGGTCAGGGAGATGTTGCCGCCCTTGGCCAGACGGACGGCGCGAGCGGGGCTCGGCGCGGCGGCCGCTGGTGCCGCGGGCGGCGCAGGGGCTGCCGGTGGTGGCGTCCGCTCGGGAAGGCGGAACGGGGCCGGCGCCGCGGGTCGCGCTGCCTGCCCGGCGACGGGCACCACGTCGGCGCCGTTGATGAAGTCGAAGACGTCCGAGCCGTCGTACTCCGGTGGGAGGCTGCCGGACAGGATCGGCGTCCACCGGGCTCGAACCGGGTTGCCGCCCGACTCCGCAGACTGCATCTGCTCCCACTCGCGGGTGATGCCGTCGTTGATGCGCGCCGTACCGGAGCTCGAATGACCCCAGACGGTGAGCGCCACGCCCTTGGTTCCCGACACGGCCGACAACGAGACCGACTCGTCGGTCGTCAGGGCGTTTCCCTGCGGGGTGTGTCGCAGCTGGGCCGCCGGGATGTCGAGCAGGCCGAGCACGTAGTCCACCAGGGTCTCGACCGTCGCCTCTGCGGAGTACCACGTGATGCTGTCGCCGGTGACGAGGTCGTGGTGGTACTGGGCGCGCGGGTGGTGCGGGGGCAGCCCCGGGTCCACGAGCTCGGTCATGCCGACATGGTAAGAGGCGGGCGGGCGGCCGCTTGCTCAGGGCCGCTCGCCCGCCTCCTCGCCATCGAGCTCACGGCTCCTGGGGCGGCTCCTGCAGGGCACGCACCTCGACCCGCGACGACATCGCCTTGGAGGCCTTGGCGGCCCAGCCGACGGCGGCGTCCTGGTCGGCGGCCTCGATCACCCAGAAGCCGCCGAGGTACTCCTTCGCCTCGACGAACGGGCCGTCGATGAGCTGGAGGCCGTCGCCGGTGTTGTCGACGGTGGTCGCCGTCGACGGGGGGTGCAGTCCGCCGGCGAAGACGAAGGCACCCGACGACACCAGCTCGTCGATGAGTGCGCCCGCCGCGGCCATGGCCTTCTCGAGCTCGGCGGGGTCCATGGTCTCCATGGTCGGCTCCTCGGCGGAGTCGTGGGGCAGGGACAGCAGGTACTGAGTCATTTCTTCTCCAGTGTGGGTTTGTCGGCAGCTCGGGTGGCCGCTTCTCATCCGGTCCACGAACGCGATCCGGACGATACGACAACCGGCCCGAAGAACTTTCGACCGATTCGGGAGATGCTCGAGCGGCCGGTAGGTTCGCGGCGTGTCCGACAGCCGCCCCCGCCGTACCTTCGCGGTGATCAGCCACCCGGACGCCGGCAAGTCCACGCTCACCGAGGCCCTGGCCCTGCACGCGCGGGTGATCACCGAGGCCGGTGCCGTGCACGGCAAGGGCGGTCGCCGCGCCACCGTGTCGGACTGGATGGACATGGAGAAGGCGCGCGGCATCTCGATCACCTCGGCGGCGCTGCAGTTCGTCTACCGCGACCACGTCGTCAACCTGGTCGACACCCCCGGCCACAGCGACTTCTCCGAGGACACCTACCGCGTGCTGTCCGCGGTCGACTCGGCGGTGATGCTGGTCGACGCCGGCAAGGGGCTCGAGCCGCAGACACTCAAGCTGTTCAAGGTCTGCGCGCTGCGCGGCATCCCGGTGATCACGGTCATCAACAAGTGGGACCGGCCCGGCCTGTCGGCGCTGGAGCTGATGGACCTGATCGAGCAGCAGATCAAGCTGCGCCCGACGCCACTCACCTGGCCGGTCGGCGAGGCCGGCGACTTCCGGGGCGTGCTCGACCGTCGTACCGGCGAGTTCGTGCAGTACACCCGCACCGCCGGGGGCGCGACCCGCGCACCGGAGCGGCGGATGCCGCCGTCCGAGGTGGGTGAGAGCGAGGCCGCGGTCTGGGCCGACGCGCTCGAGGAGCACGAGCTGCTCTCGGCCGACGGTGCCGACCACGACCAGGAGCTCTTCCTGGCCGGCACGACGACGCCGGTCATGTTCGCCTCCGCCCTGCAGAACTTCGGGGTCGCCCAGCTGCTCGACCTGTTGCTCGACCTCGCCCCGGCGCCCGGTCCGACGCCGGGCGTCGACGGTTCGGTGCGCGACGTCGACGACGAGTTCAGCGCGTTCGTGTTCAAGGTGCAGTCGGGCATGAACGCCGCCCACCGCGACCGGCTCGCCTACGCCCGCGTCGTGTCCGGCGTCTTCGACCGCGGCATGGTCGTCACCCACGCCTCGACCGGCCGGCCCTTCGCCACCAAGTACGCCCAGGCCGTCTTCGGCCGCGAGCTGTCGTCGATCGAGCACGCCGCCCCCGGCGACATCATCGGGTTGGTCAACGCCCAGGCCCTGCGCGTCGGCGACACGGTGTACGTCGGCGACGCGATCGAGTACCCGCCCGTCCCCACCTTCGCCCCCGAGCACTTCATGACCGTGACCGCCGCCGACGTCGGCCGCTACAAGCAGTTCCGCCGCGGGATCGACCAGCTCGACCAGGAGGGCGTCGTCCAGGTGCTGCGCTCCGACCTCCGCGGCGACCAGAGCCCGGTGCTCGCCGCGGTCGGGCCGATGCAGTTCGAGGTCGTGGAGGAGCGGATGGCCAACGAGTTCAACTCCCCGATCCGACTCTCCCGGCTCGAGTACCAGGTGGCTCGACGTACCGACGCCGACGGTGCCGCGGCCCTGTCCGGCAAGCGCGGCGTCGAGGTCCTGCAGCGCTCCGACGGCACGCCGATGGCGCTGTTCGTCGACCAGTGGCGGGCCAACGTCACCGCCCGCGACAACCCCGACATCCTGCTCGAGGCCCTGCCCGCCGGCGGCGGCTGAGAGTCCGCCCAGCTCAGGCTGTCTCGGCCAGCCGGTCCAGCTCGCGGACGACGGGCCAGGCGCCGTTCCGGGTGTTCGACAGCACGACGGCGTCGGTCCCGTCGCCTCCGTAGTGCTTGACGATGCCGCTGGCGCCGTCCCAGCAGCCCTCCTTCCATGAGTCGGCTCCCCTGAACTCGAGTCCGAAGCCGTACTCGACCTCGTCGTCGTGGCGCACCTGCGGGGTGAGGAACAGCGTCGTCAGCTCGGGCGGCAGCAGGACGCCGGTCCGCACGGCCGCGACGAAGCGCAGGAGGTCACCGGCCGTGACCAGCGCACCTCCGTCGGGCGACCCGATCGGCGGACTCTTGAAGATGTTCTGCTCGAGGCGGCCGTCCGGCCCGGGATCGAAGCCCTCGGCGACGTTCGGCTCCGCCCAGCGACGGTCGAAGAAGCCCGAGTCGGCCATGCCCGCCGGGCCGAAGACCTCGGCGACGACCTGCTCGCGGTAGGACCGGCCGCTTGCCCCTTCGAGAGCGAGCCCGGCCACCACGTAGCCCACGTTGCAGTAGCGGCAGTGCTCTCCCGGGCGGGCCAGCGGCTCCTTGGTGGCGAACTGGGCCAGGAAGTCGCGCGTCGTGGTGACCGAGTTGACCGGGCGCGCGAGCCAGAGGTCGGCGTACTCCTCACCCGCCTCCTCGTCGGCGTCGTCGGCGAGGCCGCTGGTGTGGGTGAGCAGGTGGCGCAGGGTGACGTCTCGGGAGATCGTGGTGCCGGCGAGGTCGACGTAGTCGTGGATCGAGGCATCGAGATCGAGCCGTCCACGCCCGACGAGCTGGAGCACGGCCACGGCGGTGAACAGCTTGGTGATGCTGGCCGTGTCGAAGCGGGTCTCGAGGGTGTTGGGCACCCCCCACCGCGGCGACGCCAGACCGTAGGCACCCTCGAACAGCGTCCGGCCCTCCTGCTCGAGGGCCACGACACCAGTGAAGTGGCTGTCACCCAGGAAGCCGTGGAGACCGTCCACCCGCATCTCACGCAGAGTACGCCCGGCCCCGTCGGGCCGTCGTCTGCCGACCGGCGACCCTCAAGGCTTCTCGATCAGCACGCGGATCGAGGGAATCTGCGCGAGCCCGTTGACCACCAGGGAGAAGCCGAGCAGGGCCACCGCCCAACCCTCATGGCCGGCGTCCCACAACGCGAGCGAGGCGAGACCGAAGACCACGACCTTGGTGACCGGCCGCACCACCGGCCCGCCGTACGGCGCCTTCGGCGAGGCGAGCAGGGACCACACCGCCACGGCCGCGAGGGGAAGCAGCCACACCAGCAGCCAGGCCGGCACGGCCTGGGCTCCCCACACACCGAGCGCCACCATCGCGAGCAGCTCGACCACGAACACGAGCGCGAGAACGATCCACCCGATGACCATCACGCGATCACTATGGCGGTCGGCTCGGACACGGACGACGTGAAGTGCGTCAGCCCTGCGGCGGACGACGAAGGTCCTCGAGAAGGTCGACCAGCTCACTGCGGCGACGTCGGAGCCGGTCGACGTCGTCTCGTGTCGCGCGCTGGAACCGCAGACCGAGGACGGCGTGTGCCTGGTCGTGGTCGAGCTGGAAGGTGGACCGCAAGGCGTCGACGGCGTGCATGACGCTTGCTGCGGCGGCCACGGTCGTCAGCACGTCCACCGGGTGGGCGAGCGCGAGGAGCATCGCGTCGTGTCGCCGCAGCTCGCGCTCGACCAGCTCCAGCCGGTCACGGCTGCGCTCGTGATCGTCCTCGGGTTCGACTCCCACCTCGCCGGTGACCCATGAGTCGTGGCCGGCCTGATGGCGCAACATGTCCTTGAGCATCTGGCGGACGACGTCGTCGGGGAGGTCGTCGACGCCGGCGACGTCGCCGGGCGCATCCGCATCCGGAGCGACCAGCAGCGTGATGACCTCGTCCGCGTCGTCCCAGTCGTGCCAGTCGTCTCCGACGTAGCCGTGCTCACCCTCGACGTGCTCGAACTGATAGGTGGCGAACTCGCCCTGCACGGCGGCCTGGGCGTCGGCGTGGATGGCGGACCGCCGCTCGTCCTCGGTGAGTGGAGGCGGCAGAGCGGCGTCGGCCCGCTGCCAGACCGCAGGATCGAGAGACCCAGGCGTGCTGGACAGGTCGCCCAGCAGGGCACTCACTGCGCGCACGAACTGCTGGTGACGGGCTCCCGGTTCGGCAACCCGCGGCGATGACGGCCGGTGGCGTCCTCGTCGAAGGTCCAGCTGCGGGTGGTCCGGCCCAGGGAGAACACCGTGTCTGCCCGGAACAGGCAGGAGACAGCCGCGGAGTAGGCATCAGGGTTGGCGAGGTTCCGGAGAGTGTCGACCGCCCACCGACGCTGACCGAGATAGGCGCCCTCGAGGTGGGACAGTGCCCGCTCCTCGCCGAAGGCCGCCTCCGCGACGGCCTCGTAGTAGGAGTGGCGCGGCCACGTGGACAGGCCCCCGATCTCGATGTTCTGCTCGAGGTCCATGAACCTCTCGTGCTCCGCTGCGGTCGTGCGCGCCAGCCGGTCCAAGCCCGGTGGGACATCCTGCGCGCTCCCGGCGCCGAAGCTCCGGAGAACCTCGTGCACGACCGGCTCGCCGGCCATGCCGCTCTCCCGAACCGCCGCGCTGGTGGCCCAGTGCGCGAGAGCGCGCTGCTGCACGGGTGTCAGCCCGTGGATCGCGCGTAGGGCGCCCGGATACTGACTCAGCGGGTCGTAGCCGTCGACGGTGTGGGTCTCGAGCTGTGAGGGAGTGGGCTCGATCTCGTACCACCGGCCGGCGTCGAGTACCTCGGCGGCGAACGGCGTGCTCGTGTGCGTCGCCACGAGGGCGAGTCCGGCCCCGAGCATGTCGCCCTCCTCGGATCCCCCCTCCACGACGAGCGCGCGCAGGGGGCTCGGCACGTCCCGCAGCTCCTCGTCGTCGACGTCCTCGATCCCGAGCAGCTCGACGGCGAACCGGACCTCACCCCGGTGCGCGGCCGTGAACGAGGTGACGGCGTTGACGTTCCAGAAGAAGGCGGCCGCGGTGCCGATGCCGCTCGCTTGCGACAGCGGTCCGAGCACTTCGGGGCGGGTGCCCTCGAACCCGTTGTCCTCGATGACCAGCACGGCAGCACCCACCTGCACCACCTGGATCACCCGACCGTTGAGCGACCTGGCCACGTCGAGCGGCGACTGCGGGTCGAGCTCAGAGTCGTCGCCACCACCGAACGCCGCAAGCACCGCGGCCCGGTCGGCGTCGGGAATCACGGTCACGCACGCCGCCTCGCTCAGCGCCGAGTCGTTGATCCACGAGTAGTCGTCCGCTGCGCTCTGCACGCACGACATCCTGGCGCACGACGTGCGCGCCCGCCGAGGACGTGACACTCAGGAGCTCGCCGACTCCTCCGTGCCGGCATGGGCCGGCATCAGCAGCCCCGAGAGCAGCAGGGCGAGTGCGACGACCGCGGAGCACACGAACACCGCGTGGATCGCGGGCGCCAGGACACCGGCCGACAGGTGCTCGAGGTCGAGCGTGCTCCCCGACGGGGCGTCGCCGGCCACCCGGGCGTTGACGATCGCGCCGAACACGGCGACGCCGACGGCGCTGCCCATCGACCGGGCGAACATGTTGGTGCCGGTGGCCACGCCGCGGTGCTGCCAGCCCGACCGATGACTGGGCGACGATCACGCCGGGGCTGGCGACGCACCCGAAGCCGATGCCCATCACGAAGCCCGGGAGGGCCAGCTGCCACAGACTGGACTGCTCGGCGTTCACCGGCAACAGCAGCGCCGCCCCGACGATCACGAACAGGGCCCCCATCAGCACCGTCCGGCGGAAGCCGATGGTCAGGTAGAAGCGACCGGCCCGTCGCGGCGGCGATCGGCCACCCGATCGTCACGACGCCAGGGTCAGTCCGGCGACGAGGGCGCCGTGGCCGAGCACGCCCTGCGCGAAGAGGGGGCACGTACGACGTCAGCCCGAGCATCAGCACACCGACGACGAAGGCGCCCGAGTTGGACGCGTTCAGCACGCGGCGCCGGAAGATCCACAGCGGCAGCACCGGCTCGGGTGTGCGCGACTCGACCACCACGAAGGTGGCGAGCAGCGCGACCGCGGCGACGAAGATCCCGATGCCCGTGGCCGAGCCCCACTCCCAGCGCACCCCACCCTCGAGCAGGCCGAGCAGGAGCAGGGACCCGCCGGTTGCCAGCAGCACCGCGCCGAGGTAGTCGATGGAGTGCTTGCGGCGCTCGACACGCTCGTCGAAGCGGCGCCACAGCACCCAGCCGGCCGCGATGCCCAGCGGCAGGTTGACGAAGAAGATCCAGCGCCAGGACAGGTAGTCGGCGAAGATGCCGCCCAGTGTCGGCCCGACGAGCGAGGCCATGGCCCAGACGCTGGCGATGTAGCCCTGCACCTTGGCGCGCTCGGCCAGCGAGTAGATGTCGCCGACGATCGTCATGCCCATCGGCTGCACCGCGCCCGCGCCGAGGCCCTGGACGAGCCGGAAGAAGATGAGCGCCGGCATGCTCCAGGCGATGCCGCACAGCAGTGACCCGAGGGACGAAGAGCCGCGATGCCGAGCAGCATCACCGGCTTGCGCCCGTAGAGGTCGGCGACCTTGCCGTAGATCGGCACCGAGACCGCCTGTGCCAGCAGGTAGATCGAGAACAGCCACGGGAAGGGAGGTGAACCCGCCGAGGTCGTCGACCACCGCCGGCACCGCGGTGGCCAGGATCGTCGCGTCGATCGCCACCAGCCCGATGCTGAGCATGACCGCCAGGAGGATCGGCCCCCGCTCGCTGCGCAGGCCGACGCTCGCGCGGGTGATCTCGGGAGCGCTCACGCGTGACCCAACCGACGCGCGCCACCCGGTGTTCCCGGCGGTCGACGTCGCACGGACTCAATAGTCCTGGCCACGGACCCAGCCGTACTGGGCGACGTACCGCTCGAACTCGGCAGCCGACCCGAAGCGTTGCGGTGCAGCTCGTGACCGGGACCGGTCTCCCCTCTGAGCTCCGCGGCCAGGCCGGCTGCGGCGGACGGATCGTCGTGAAGCCCTTCGACCGGACCCTCGAACACGAGACGGTCGATCCAATCCATGCTCCGACCCCAGAGCGCCCGCCCGGGGCATCCGATGAGCGGTGTTGCGAGGATGGCTGCGTGCGTCGTGCCGTGGCCCCCCTACTCGCCGTCACCGTGGCGCTGGTGCTCGCGGACTCGGCGGTGGTGACCCTCGCCCTCCCCGACATCCTGACCGAGCTCGGACGCACGGTCGGGCAGGTCGCGTGGGTGCTGATCTCGTTCAACCTCGTGCTCGGGCTCGGTCGCCGTGCCGACGGCTGCTGGCGTGGCCCGGGCTCGGCCGCAGATCGTCAGTGCCGTCGGCATCGCCGTCTTCGCCGGCGCCTCGGCCTGGCGTGCGCGCGGCCGGCTCCATCGACGTGCTGATCGCGGCCCGGTGCGTGCAGGCCATCGGCGGCGCGCTGGCGCTGGTCGGGTGCCTGGAGCTCATGGTCGCGGAGTGGGGCGAGCGGCGGGGCGTCACGGCTGGGTCACGGCCGGCGTGGTCGGCACGGCGACCGGACCGGTCGCCGGCGGACTGCTCACGCAGGCGGTCTCGTGGGAGGCGATCTTCGTGGTGCAGGTGCCGTTCGCCGTCCTGGCGGTGCCGGCGGCCCTGGCGGTGCGCGCCGTGCCGGCGCTCCCACCGGACCGGCATCGTCCGGCGTTGCGGCCCAACCTCGACCCTCGCGTTGCTGTCCGCCGCGCTGACCGCGGCGCTGTTCCTGCTCGTCCTGCTGCTGGTCGAGGGCTGGCGCCACTCCCCGGCCACCGCAGCCATCACCGTGTCGGTCGTACCGGTCGCGGCGTTCGTCGCACGCCCGCTCGCCCGGCTCACCCGGCCGCCGGCCGAGGTCGAGACCGCCGTCGGCTGCCTGCTCGTCGCCGGCGGGCTGGTCGGCCTGGCGCTGCCGCCGTCGGCGCACCTGGCCTGGACGGTCGCTCCCCAGGCCCTGGTCGGGCTCGGGCTGGGACTGACGGTCGACCGGCTCACCGCGCAGGCGATGCGAGATCCGGCTACCGCGCGCCCTGCACGGCGGCTGGACGATCGGCGCCCGTCACGTCGGGGTCGTCGCTCGGGCTGGCGATCCTCACGCCGGTGTTCACGGCCGACCTGCAGGACGCCCAGGAGCCCGCGCAGGAGGCGATCACCGCGCTCGTCCTCGACGCCCCGCTGCAAGCCGGGACAAGATCGCGCTCGCGCGGGCGCTGGGCGACGAGCTGTCGGCGAGCGGGGCCGGGTGCCCGACCTGCACCGCGCGTTCGCGGCGCTGGACCTCGACGCCGACGAGCGACCCGCGGCGGCGACTCGAGCGCGACCTCGACGACCAGCTGGAACGCGCGGCGACCCAAGCGTTCCGCGACTCGTTCCTCATCGCCGCCGGGCTCGCGCTGGCCGGCCCTGGTCTCCGTGCATCGTCGCCGCGCCGGCGGAGTGACCCGCATGACGCGGTCTCCTGCGCGCGGCGGTCCTGCCGGTGGTCGCCGCTCGTCCTGGTCGGGCGGCGTCCTCGGCGTCCAGGTCGCCAACGGCGGCGGGACTTCGTGCCGCTCCAGACGGCCGACCCGTGCGCGGCCCGGGACGTCACGTCGCGTCTCCGACCGGCATCGACGGCCTCACCGAGCGGCTGGTGCTGCTCGGCCTCGACGGCGCCGCGTGCCGGCTCGGCGTCAGCCGCGAGGCGCTCACGCTCGACCTGGCCCAGGGCCGCGAGCGCCGACCGACGCTCAGATCGCCGCCCTGCGCGCCGGGCTACTCGGCGCCGTCGACCGGATGAAGGCCGACGGCACCCTGCCGCCGGCATCCAGCTCACCGACGAGGCGCTGGACAACGCCGACCTCAACGGCTTCGTCAAGGCCGCGATCCGTGCGCTGCCGGACTCGGTGATCGACAGCGCCCTCAAGACCGACGACGTCCTGCGGCGCGCCATCGACGACCTCGACCTGCGCGCCCTGCTGTCCAACCTCGGCAGCGAGGACGACCTCAACCACCAGGTCAACACGGCGATCACCGAGGCGGTCAAGCACTCGCTCGCCGACCGGCTCCGCGACCTGTTGTGACGCGCCGTTGCGCCGTGGGACCGTGGCCGGGTCAGCATGGCGTGCGGTCGGACGACTCGGAGGAACGATGCGCAACACCGAGATGGAGAAGCTCGAAGGGCTCGTCGGGAGCTGGTCGACGACGCTGTCGGACGCGTGGTTCCTCGAGCCGCCGGGCACGACGGTGCCCGGCACCAGCACGATCGAGTGGCTCGGGGAGGCGTTCCTGGTGTGAGGTCGCACGGCGACGAGGGACAGCACGTGCACGACGAGCTGACCATGGTCCTCGGCCGCAGCGACGCGAACGACCGGTTCGTGGCGCTCTACCACGACGACCGCGGCGTCTGCCGCGAGTTCGACATGACCTTCGACGACGGCGAGTGGACCCTGACTCGGCACGACCCGGACTTCTACCAGCGCTTCGTCGCGGACGTCGAGCCCGACCGGATCCTCGGCCGATGGGAGGCCTCGGAGGACCAGGGCGCGACCTGGCGCAAGGACTTCGACCTCACCTTCGCGCGCACCTGACGGCTCCGCCTGACTCTTGCCGCCCAGGACGTGCCGATGACCCCGCCGGTCGGGCGGGGTGTGGGGCGGGACGTTCAGGGTTCGGCTGGGTCGTCGAGGGGGTGGGTGCCGCGGTGGTCGCGGCGGTAGGTGAGTCCGGACGGGCTGGTCCAGTGGTAGGTGCCGGGCTCGATGACGTCGTAGTGCCAGGTGCTGTGGGTCTTGGCGCGGTGGTGTCGTCGGCACAGTGGGGCGAGGTTGTCGGAGGCGGTCGGGCCGCCGGTGTCGTAGGGGGTGATGTGGTCGAGGTCGCAGCCGCGGGCTGGTCGGGTGCAGTTGGGGAAGACGCAGTGCAGGTCGCGCAGGGTGATCTGGTCGCGGAGTCGGTCGGGGGCTTCGTAGGCGTCGACGTGGACGTGGTCGTTGAGGTCGATGACCGGTTTGATCACGACCTTGGTGAAGGTGTTGCACCAGGTCTGGACCTGTTCGACCGTGATCGGGGTGCGGGTGGTCTCGCAGCGGGCCACCTGGGGTGAGTCCTGGTGCAGGTGGACCACCAGGTCCCGGCCCGGCGCCGACAGCGGGAGGGTGTGGTCGCCGCGGGCGAGGTCGCCCAGGGCGATGGAGCGGCGGACGTCCAGGGTCTTGTCGCAGCCGGCGTCGGCGAGCCGGGTGGCGCCGGCTCGCAGCGCGTCGTCGAGGTCGAGGGCGTCGGGCAGGTCGAGGACCGCCTCGACCCGCTGGCCGTCGATGTGGACGTGGCGGGTTTCCGGTACCGGTGCCTGGTCGGGGTCGAGGCGGGCCAGCGCCTCTTGGACGAGGCGGTCGACCTGGGCGAAGGAGATCGTCGAGACCGCTTGTCCCAACCGACCGTCGACGAAGTCGGCCCCGTCGACGGGGAGGGCCATGGTGGCGTCGGCGATCCGGCCGGCCTTCCACACCGACAACCGGCCTGAGGTGACCGCGGCCCACAGGCGCGGGAGGCGGTGGCGCAGCTCGAGTGCTCGGGCCAGGTAGGCCAGGCCGGAGTCGGTGGACATCCCGAGGGCGGCGGTGAGGTCGTAGGCGGCGAACTCCTCGATCACCGGGCACCCGATGCCGCCCAGCATCAGGGGACGTTCCCCGAAGGTGACGGTGTGCGGGTCGGCGTCGGTGGTGCGCTCCAGGGCCCAGTCCAGGACCCGTAACAGGAGTCGCACCTCGGCGTCGCGCACCGCCGACTTCTCCGCGCGTACCGCCACGAGCGCCGGGTCGGCGCATCGTGTGGCGGTGGTGGGCATGGTCAGAATTCTACCACGGTTTGGCTGGTTATTAGAACAGTGTGTTCCCATCACTGTCGTCTCGGTGGTGGCCGCGCAGCGGAGGGCGGCAGCTTGCTGCCCGCCCTCGTGCGCCCTGAAGCAGGCCGGGAGAGGCTCGCGGTCAAGGACGCCGAAGGCGCCGGCTTGCCGGGCGCCGCCTGCGGCGATCCTTGACGGCGAGACCCGGCCTGCTACGCGCGCGGCCACCCCGACCCCGAGGCAGAGAGGTGGGTCTTGTGACGGTTCCTAGCGGAACCTCCTCGACCAACGAGGTTCGGTCGAGTGTGGGTCTCGTGACGGTTCCTAGCTGAACCTCCTCGACCTGCGAGGCCCGGTCGAGGCGGGTCTCGTGACGGGTCCCTAGCGGAACCTCCTCGACCAACGAGAAGGGGGGAAGGGGGTGGCTTCGGAGCTGAGGGCGGCAGCTTGCTGCCCGCCCTCGATAGGCCCTGAAGAAGGCCGGGAGAGGCTCGCGGTCAAGGACGCCGAAGGCGCCGGCTTGCCGGGCGCCGCTTGCGGCGATCC
>CAWGVK010000030.1:0-20207 GCA_963825985.1 uncultured Actinomycetota bacterium
GCTGAGCATGGTGGTGGCGCTGGCCGCCGCCGTCGGCCTGAACCGGGTGACCCGCCTGCGCGGGTTCTTCCGGGTCGGCTTCTACCTCCCGGTGATCACCAGCATCGTGGCCGTCTCGGTGGTGTGGAAGTTCCTGCTCCGCGAGCGCGGCGGGCTGCTCAACACCGCCGCCGGGTGGGTCGGCCTCGACCTGCCCTCGCTGCTCGACTCGACCACGTGGGCGCTGCCGACCCTGGTGGTGATGGCGGTCTGGCGCACCTTCGGCAACCTGACGATCATCTTCCTGGCCGGCCTGCAGACGGTGCCGCGCGAGCAGCTCGAGGCGGCGGAGGTCGACGGCGCCTCGGGCTGGGCCCGCTTCCGCTACATCACCCTGCCCACGCTGCGTCCCGTCCTGCTCTTCGGCGCGGTGATCACCGGCATCGGCTACCTGCAGTTCTTCGAGGAGGCGTTCGTGATGACCCGCGGCGGCCCGCTCGACTCGACCCGGTCGATCACGTTCTTCACCTACGACCAGTTCAGCTTCGGCAACTACGGGTACGCCGCCGCGGCCAGCTACCTGCTGTTCCTGGCGATCATGCTCTTCACGTTCCTGCAGTTCCGGCTCGCCCGGGAGAAGCCATGACCACCACCCTGGAGACCCCGGCACCCGCCGCGACCGAACCGGCCAGGCCGCGGCGACGCAACGACGGGAGCACCACCCCCCGCTGGCTGTACGCCGTGCTGGCGGTCGGGCTGCTCGTGACCGCCGTGCCGTTCATCTGGATGATCCTCAGCTCGTTCAAGCCGGAGGCCGAGCTGCGCGGCGTCCCGCCGACGTTCTGGCCCGAGCAGCTGACCCTCGACAACTACGACCGCCTGTTCAGCCAGCTCGACTTCCCGACGTACTTCCTCAACTCCGCGATCGTCGCGATCGCGGTGACGCTGGGCAACGTGGTGTTCTGCTCGATGCTCGGCTACGCCCTGGCCAAGCTGGAGTTCCGCGGCAGGCGCGTGCTGTTCGCCCTGGTGCTCGGCACCCTGATGGTGCCCGGCGTGGTGACCTTCGTGCCGCTGTTCGTGCTCACCACCAACCTCGGGCTCACCAACTCGCTGCCCGGCATGATCCTGCCGTTCCTGGCCGCCCCGTTCGGGGTCTTCCTGATGCGCCAGTTCATCTCCGGCCTGCCCGACGAGCTGATCCAGGCCGCCCGCGTCGACGGCGCGAGCGAGCTGCGGATCTTCACCTCGGTGATCGTGCCGCTGTGCGGCCCGGCGCTCGCCACCCTCGGGGTGCTGACGTTCCTCACCTCGTGGAACAACTTCCTGTGGCCGCTGGTCGTGGCCACCTCCGAGGACAAGTACACGCTCCCGGTCGCGCTGGCCCTCTACTCCACCGGCCAGAACGCCACCGAGTACGGCCTGCTGCTCGCCGGCGCGGTCGTCGTCGTCATCCCGGTCATCGTCGTGTTCCTCGCCCTGCAGCGCCACATCATGCAGGGCATCGCGACCACCGGCATCAAGTAACCCCTCACCTCCACAACCAAGGGAGACATCCATGCGCCACTCGGTGCGCACCACCGTCCTCGCCACGCTCGTCAGCGCGGCCCTCGTCGTCGGGGTCTCGTCGGGCTCGACCTCCGCAGACGTCGAGCAGGAGAAGACCGCAGCCGGCGTCGAGCAGGAGAAGTCCTCCGGTGACCTCCTGCTGAAGTACGCCAAGGACACCTGGCGCTCGTTCGAGGCGATGAACGTGCGCCGCACCGGCATGCCGACCGACAACGTCGGGGGCGGGCTCCGGCCGGAGAGCCGGGCGAAGTACACCTCGCCGACCAACATCGGCGCCTACCTCTGGAGCACCGTCGCCGCCCGCGACATCGGGCTGATCGGTCGCACCGAGGCCCGCCGGCGGATGACGAAGACCCTGCGCTCGGTGGCGAAGCTCGAGCGGCACAGGCCGTCGGGCATGTTCTACAACTGGTACGCCCCGAGGTCGCTCGAGAAGCTCACGAAGTGGCCGGTCGACGGCAGTGTGGTCAAGCCCTTCCTCTCCAGCGTCGACAACGCGTGGCTGGCCACCGGCCTGCTGATCGCCGGCCGCGCCGAGCCGCGGCTGCGCCCCCTGGCCAAGCGGCTGCGCACCTCGATGGACTTCGGCTGCTACTACAACCCCGCCGAGAACGGCGGCGGCCAGATCCGAGGTGGCTTCTGGGACGAGAACCCCGCGGAGGACGCCGCGGTCACCGGCGACTACTGCGCGATGGGCAAGGACGTCTGGTACACCGGCCACCACTACGGTGCGCTCAACACCGAGCCGCGGATGGCGTCGTACCTCGGCATCGCCTCGGGCCAGATCCCGAAGCGCCACTACTTCGGCACGTTCCGCACGTTCCCGCCGTCCTGCGACTGGGACTGGACCGAGACGATGCCGACCGGTCGCTGGCGGACCTACGAGGGCGTGCGCGTCTTCGAGGGCACGCTGCCCTACCGCGGCCGCAAGGTCGTGCCGACCTGGGGCGGCAGCATGTTCGAGGCGCTGATGGTGCCGCTGTTCGTGCCCGAGGAGACGTGGGGCCCGCGCTCGTGGGGCCGCAACCACCCGCTCTACGTGCGCGGCCAGATCGAGCACGGGTTGAAGGAGACGGGCTACGGCTACTGGGGATTCTCGCCGTCCAACAACCCGGCCGGCGGCTACCGCGAGTACGGCGTCGACGCGCTCGGCCTCGACGGCCCCGGCTACACCTCCGACCAGGAGCGCACCACCAACGAGCAGCCCTACGGCGACTGCCGTGAGAGCCAGCCCGCCCCGACCGAGTACGGCGACGGCGTGGTCACGCCGCACGCCTCGTTCCTCGCGCTCCGCTACGCCCGCAAGCCGGCGCTGGCGAACCTCACCAAGCTGGCCCGCAACTTCGAGGCCTACGGCAAGGGCGGGTTCTTCGACGCCGTCGCGGTCGGCAGCGGCCAGGTGTCCAAGCGCTACCTCTCGCTCGACCAGGGCATGGTGATGGCCGCGCTCGGCAACGAGCTGGGCGACGAGGCCCTGCGACGCTACGTCGCCAAGGGCGCGATGGAGCGCCGGGTGCGACCGCTGCTGCGCCAGGAGGTCTTCACCACCCAGGACCGCCCGTGAGCACCGCGCGCACCGACTGGGAGACCCGGATCGGGATCCGCAGCGGCGCCGCCTTCGGTGGCTCGGCCCCGCGGCTCGACCCTCCGTCCGGCCTCGAGGCGGTCGCCGGCGGCCACCAGGTCACGCTGACCTGGGACGCCGTCGAGGGCGCGATCGGCTACCAGGTGCACGTGTCGGAGGGCCCCGACGGCGAGTGGCGGCCGCTCGACCATGCCGGACGCGACGTGCTCGCCGTCCCGCATCCGCCGTACGTCGACACCACCGGCACCCCCGGCGTCGAGCGGCGGTACGCCGTCTCGTCGCTCTCCGACGTGCACGTCGAGGGTCCGCTCTCGGAGGCAGTCGTGGCCGCACCCCTGGAAGTTCCGAGCGGTCCGGTGACGGTGGCGGTCGACGTCCGCGACGTGGTCGGCGAGCTGCCTCGGCCGTGGCGGCCGATGATCGGCAGCGAGCACCTCTCGCACGCCCTCTCGACCGAGACCACCGGTGGGCGCGTCATCGGCGAGGAGCTCTCGACCGCGCTCGCGGCCGCGCACACCGAGCTCGGCGTCACCCACGTGCGTGCCCACGCGATCCTGTGCGACGACCTCGGCGTCTACCGCGAGGACGACGACGGCTCGGCCGTGCACGACTTCTCGGGCGTCGACCGGGTCTACGACCACATCCGCGCGATCGGGCTCTACCCGGTCGTCGAGGTCTCGTTCATGCCGCACGACCTGGCGGCCGACCCGACCAAGACGGTGTTCGACTACGACGCGATCATCAGCCCGCCCAAGGACTGGGAGCGCTGGCACGCGCTGGTGCGCGACCTGACGGCGCACCTGCTCGAGCGCTACGGCGACGAGGTCGTCGAGCACTGGTCGTTCGAGGTGTGGAACGAGGCCAACCTCGAGGTCTTCTGGTCAGGCTCGCCCGAGGAGTACCTCAGGCTGTACGACGTCACCGTCGACGCCGTCCGCTCGGTCGACGAGCGGCTGGTGGTCGGCGGGCCGTCGTCGGCCGCGGCCGGCTGGGTCGAGGAGCTGCTCGCGCACGCGGAGCGCACCGGCAGCCCGGTCGACTTCGTCTCGACCCACACCTATGGCAGCCCTCCGCTCGACTTCCGGCCGATGCTGGAGCGCTACGGCCGGTCCGGCACCCCGATCTGGTGGACCGAGTGGGGCGTCACGCCGACGCACTTCAACGAGATCAGCGACGCGGTCTTCTCCGGCACCTTCCTGCTACGCGGGATGGCGTCGTCGATGGGCCGGATCGAGGCGCTGGCCTACTGGGTCGTCTCCGACCACTTCGAGGAGCTCGGCCGGCCGCCGTCGCTGATGCACGGCGGGTTCGGGCTGCGCACCGTCGGCGAGCTGCGCAAGCCGCGCTGGTGGGCGCTGGCCATGCTCGAGCGGCTCGGACCTCGACGGCTCGGCGTCGCGACGTCCGGCGACGGCGGCGGCTCCCTCGTCGAGGCGCTCGCGGCCACCGGCCCCGACGGCCTGGTCCGGGTCCTCACCTGGAACCTGACCCTCGACCAGACCCAGGCCGCCGGCAGCGACCACCTGGCCCGTGACGTCCGGGTCGAGGTCGCCGGGCCGACCCCCGGGGCGTCGTACCTGCTCACCCACGAGCGGGTCGACCACGACCACTCCAACGTCGCCTCCACCTGGGGCGCCCTGCGTCGCGACGGCCAGGACTGGCCCGACGACGACCAGTGGGCCGCGCTGCGCGAGGCCGACCGGCTCGACGAGCTCGAGTCGCCGCGCGTCGTCCACGCCGACGAGGCAGGCGCGATCGTGGTCGACTACGCATTGCCGATGCCGGCGATGAGCCTGCTGACGCTGACACCCCGCGCTGACTGACGGGGCGCCGCGCGAGGGATGATGGCCGACGTGACCTCCCTGCCGGACCTCGAGCACGCGAACGCCACCTTCGTGACGCCGCGGCTGCTGGTGGGCGGCGACCTCGACCTGGACGACGGCCTCGCCGCCGACCAGCTCGCCGAACTGGTGGCGGCCGGGGTCACCCACGTCGTCGACGCACGGGTCGAGGCCGACGACAGCGGCTGGGTCGCCGATCGCGCCCCCGGCGTGAGCTACCTCTGGCACGGCATGGACGACGTCGGCCAGCGGGTGCCGGCGCAGTGGTTCGAGACCGGGGTGACGTGGGTGCTGGAGGCGATGGAGGACCCCGACGCCGTCGTCCTCGCCCACTGCCACATGGGCATCAACCGGGGCCCGTCGCTGGGTTTCGCGGTGCTGCTGGCCCAGGGGGTGGACCCGGTCGAGGCGATCGCGGCGATCCGCGAGGCCAGGCCGATCTCGGCCACCGCGTACGCCGAGGACGCGCTGCGCTGGCACCACGAGCGCACCGGCGCGAGCGGTGCGAAGCGCAAGGCCGACCGCGCGGCGCTCAAGCGGTGGCGGCGCGAGAACCCCCTCGACGTCGTCCGGATCATCGCCCAGCGGCGGCGGGCAGGTGCCTGAAAAAGCCACGATCCGAGGGTTCCGCCCCTACAGTGGGATCAGCCGAGGAATTCCAGCCCGAGGCCCCACCTCGTCGTTTCCGGTGCAACCACCCAGCCGTCCGTGACCTCCGCGCGGACGCAGGCGGGCCCAATGACTTCGCTCGACACCCCCGTGCAGACGCACGAGCACCCCTGCATCTTCGCGGTCCTGCGTCGACTCGCGGTCAGCCTGTGGGTCGCGTGCGTGGTGCCGGCGGCGCTGTTCTACGTGACCCTCGTGACGGTCAACGTGACGGCTGCGGTCGTGGCCGCCCTGGCCTGGTCGTACGGCGCCATCGGGTGGCGGTGGGTGACCGACCGGCCGATGTCTGGCCTGCTCGCGCTGACGGTGACCGTGCTGACGATCCGCTCGGTGTTCACGCTGTCGACGGGCAACACGTTCGTCTACTTCCTCCAGCCCCTGGTCAGCGACGCGCTCGTGGCCGCGGTGTTCATCGTCTCCCTGGCCAGCACCCGCCCGCTGGTGGCGCGGCTCGCGGCCGACTTCTACCCGATGAGCGACGGCCTCGCGACGCTGCCGCGGGTGCGCCGCCTGTTCTGGCGGCTGACCCTCATGTGGGGCCTCGTGTGCCTGCTCAAGGGCATGGTCGGCTTCTGGTTGCTGGAGTCGCTCTCGGTGGCCGACTTCGTGCTGATCAAGAGCACCGCGATGATCGCGATGACCGCCCTGGCCGTCGTCGTCACCATCTGGGCGTCGACCCAGGTGCTGCGCAAGGAACGGATGCTCGCACCGGTCTGAGAGACACGCCCTAGCGCAGCGGCACGAACCGGTACCACCCGTGCTTGCTCACCGCGACGTCGTCGGCGGTGCGCACCACGCAGAGCATGCGTCCGGCCACGGGGATCACCATCCGGCCGCCGTCGGCCAGCTGGTCGACGAGCGTCTGCGGCAGCCTCCGGGGTTCCGCCGACACCAGGATGCGGTCGTACGGCGCGTGGTCGGGCAGGCCGAGGACGCCGGCGCGCGCGAGCTCGATGCCGGCCCACGGCTGGCCGGTCGCGAGGAGGTTGGCCGCGCCCCACTGCGCGAGGTCGGGCTCGAGCTCCACGCCACGCACCGAGCCGGACGGCCCCGTCAGGTGGGCGAGCAGGGCCGTCGTCCAACCGGAGCCGGCACCGACGTCCAGCACGTGCTGACCGACCCCGACGTCGAGGAGGCGCAGCATCTGCTCCACGGTCCGCGGCTGCGAGCTGGTCTGCCCGGCGCCGATCTGGATCGGCCCGTCGAACGACGCCCGCCTCTCGTCGCCCGCGCGCAGGAACCCGGCTCGGGGCAGGGCCGCGAACGCGGCCGACACGGGGTCCACGGCTCCCGAGTCAACCACGGACGAGCCGGGGTCGCCCCGATGCTCAGTAGGCGCCGCGGTGCCCGACGACGGCGCCCACCGTGCGCCACAGGATGCGGGCGTCGAGCTGGGGCGACCAGTTGTCGACGTAGTGGACGTCGAGTCGCACCGAGTCTTCCCACGACAGGTCCGAGCGGCCGGAGACCTGCCAGAGCCCGGTGAGCCCGGGCTTCACGTGGAGCCGGCGTTGGGCGTCGACGTCGTACTGAGCGACCTCCTCCGGAAGCGCCGGGCGGGGACCGACCAGCGACATCTCGCCGCGGACGACGTTGATCAGCTGGGGCAGCTCGTCGAGGGAGTAGCGCCGCAGCACCCGTCCGAGCACGGTGACGCGCGGGTCCTGTCGCACCTTGAACAGCACCCCGTCGGCCTCGTTGACGTCCGCGAGCTCGTCGTTGGCGGGTCGACCGTCGGTCATGGTGCGGAACTTGATCATCGTGAACAACCGGCCGTCGCGGCCCACGCGCTGCTGCCGGAAGAACGCGGGTCCGGGAGAGTCGCGCCGGATGGACACCGCGAGCCCCACGAGCAGCGGCACGAACAGGGCGAGCAGGCCGGCGGCCGCGAGCCGCTCGGCGATCCCGACCAGGCCGCGGGCGATGCCCCGCCGCGGAGGTCGGACGCCGACGACCACGAGGTCGCCGACCTGGCTGGCGTCGGCCCGCGACGAGGCGACGTCGAGCAGGCCGGTGGTGACGAGCAGCGTCGTCCCCGACTCCTCGAGGCGCCAGGCGAGCCGGCGCAGGGCGTGCGGTCCGAGCGCGGCGCAGGGGTGCACCAGGACCGTCTGGACGTCCATGGCCAGTGCCTCGTCGGCGATGGCGTCGACGTCGTCGAGGCCGACGGCGACCGGCACGTCGAAGGCGGCGGTGTCGAGCTCGTCGAGGCAGACGGCGACGACGTCGAGGCCGCCGCCACGCTGACCGGCGCGCTCGCGCAGCAGCGGGAGCGTGCGGGCGACGAGGTCACGAGGCCCGACGGCCAAGGTGCGTGAGCGGGGGGTGCTGCGGGCGGCGAGCCCGGTCGTCCAGCGCACGCCCACCGAAGCCACGGCCAGGGATGCGACCAGTGCCTGGGGCTGCCACGACGGGCCGGGCATCGTGACCACCGCGGAGGCGAGCCACACGACGAGGCCGAGCACGCCGGCGGCGCGCAGCACCCGGCAGGCGGCGCCGGCCGGGTCGGCGGTGACCGACGCGGTGGCGGCTCCGCTGACCCGCAGGCACAGCAGCCAGACCGGCAGCGTGGCGGCCAGCAGCACGGGGGAGAGGGAAGCGACGACGAAGGCCAACGTGAGGCAGAGGACGGCGCTGCCGACGTCCAACGCCGAGCAGCAGCGAGGCTGCGCCGGTCGGACGGCCCGGTCGGTCGAGGCCGGACCGGCGCCTGGTGAGGGCACGAGGGGCCGGGGTCAGATCGAGTGCGACGCCCGTCACCGATGGCCCCTTCCGTCCGTTCCGTCGTGTGGTGCGTTCACGCTAGGGAGCCGGGACCCTGGCCACATGCCGCAAATGGGGCAAAGACCCTGGACGGCGCGGCGGCGGCCGGCCGCAGACCGGCTAGACCGGTCAGACCGGTCAGGCCGGTCAGGCCGGTCAGACCGACGTGGTCGCGCGCCAGCCGAGCTCGTGGGCGATACCGACCGCGGCCAGCTGCGAGGAGACCTCGAGCTTGGCGAGCACCGACTTGACCTGGGTGCGCACCGTGGCCTCGGAGACCACGCTGTGCTTGGCGATCTCGCGCACGGGACGGCCGGCCATCAGGTGGGCGAGCACCTCCTGCTCGCGCCGGGTGAGGCGGTCGAGCCGGGCACGCTGCGCAGCCTGCTGACGGCGGGTCCGCTGCCACAGCTCGAGCAGCTCCTCGCGTTCCTCGCGGGTCATCACCGGCAGCCCCTGGCTGATCCGGCGCACCGTGGCGAAGATGTCGTTGAGCGGCCCGGTCTTCGACAGGGTCTTGCGCGCGCCGTTGAGCACGCACTCGCCCCACCGCGCCCGGTCGGTTGCTCGCGGTCACGACCACCACGTTGGCCCCGAGCGCGCGCCATCGGCTTGATCAGCCGGACGCCGTCGCCGAGGCGACCCAGGTCGAGGTCGAGCAGCACGACGCGCGGCTTCAGCCGCGAGATGGTGGCCAGGAGGGCAGTCGACGACGCGGGTTGCTCGGACAGGACGACGCGGCGCACGTCGTACCCCTCCAGCGACAGCGCCAGCTCGAGCGACTCCGCGAAGAGGGCGTGGTCCTCCACGATCAGGACCCGGACGCTGCTGCGGGCCCCCGATCCGCTGGTCACGGGCCCTCGCTCAGGAATCGGCGCGTGTGCGCCTCCTGCAGGTCGATCACGAACCTGGCACCGTCCTCGGAGTCACTGAGCGTGAGGGTCGAGCCGCTCTCGGTGACCAGACGCCGGGCCAGGTGCAGGCCCAGGCCCTGCCCGCGCGACGATGCGCCCTTGACGCCTCGGGTGAAAACGTGGTCGCGCATGTCGCGCGCCACCCCGGGGCCGTGGTCCTTGACCGCGAGGTGCACGGTGCCGTGGTCGCGGCGCACCTCGATCTCGGCAGACGAGGCCGGCGCGTGCTTCGCGGCGTTGTCGAGGAGGATGCTCAGCGCCTCGCTGAGCCGGTCGGAGTCGCCGTTCACGTGGTCGCCGGTGGGGCTCCACGTGACCGAGCGGCCCTGCGCCTGCTGGGCGGTGACCAGGGGGCGGATCAAGCTGTCGAGGTCGACCTGACCTCGGGTGGGCTCGGTGGGCATGTCGTGCACGAGACGGACCAGCCGCCGTGACTCGGCCTCGAGCATCTCCTCGAGGCGCGCGCGACGGCTCGGAGTCACGCCGTTGCGAAGCCGGATGAGTCGGCTGGCCGAGGCGATGCCGGCGATCGTGCTCCGGATCTCGTGGAGCCGCTCCTGCTCCCCGCGCCGCTCGGCGTCGAGGCTGTCGATCCGGTCCTGCAGGACGCCCACGGCGTGCATCTTCTCGTGGACCGCGCCGCCGAGGAGCGAGATCGCGGTGTCGCACAGGAGCACGGCGCCGAGAACCCCGCAGGTGAGGGCGGCGGCCGTGACGACCGCACTCTCGGGTGCGACCGTCATCGTCAGGCGCGGCACGGCCAGCAGCGCGATGGCGACCCCCAGCCGCATCGTGGCCCAGCGCTCGGTGCGGTTGCGAGCCACGATCAGCGCGGCCACGCACACCCCGACCGCGAGCACGATCGCATGGGTCAGGGCCCACAGCCCGTCCGAGGGCGCGACCGTCGGAAGGACCCGGACGACCACGACGTCGATCACGCTGACGAACAGGCCAGCGGCGATGCCGAAGATCAACGGGTCGAAGACGGCCAGCAGCCGCTCGCCCTTCAGCACGATCGCGACCAGGGCGACCACCGTGACGATGTTGAGCAGCACCTCCCACAGCGAGACCGTGGGCCGACCGCCGTCCTCGGTGAGCCAGAGGCCGGCCATGGTGAAGCCGTGCGCGCCGTACAGGGCCAGGCAGATGCTGATCATGCCGGTGAAGGCCGACCCCACCAGCCGCCAGTGCAGGTAGAGCAGGAACGCCGCGATCAGGCAGACCGGCGTCAACGCCAGTGCAACGGCGGAGAAGGCGCCCGGCAGGTGCCGGATCTCCGGGGCCAGCAGCTGGATCGCCAGCTGTGGTCCGCCGACGACGGCGACGACGAGTGCCGCACGCAGCGGCCACGGCGCGCCGAGAATGCGCGGCTCCCCAAGACTTTCAGGACCTTCAGGACTTTCAGGCTTGCTCGGATACAACGTGTGAACCCCCCAGTTCGCGTAACCGTTCACACACGCTGTGATCGACTGCGCGAACCCAGGTCCGCGCAAGGCGTCACCGAGATCGTGTGTTCAAGCCCATCCCGTGAACTGAGCCCCCCTTGTGCAACCTAGGATGCCTCACCTCGAGGCGTTGCGGAAGAGAATGGCCAATACCACAAATGAATGACGTGGTAGGTCACGCGGAAGGACGCCGGCGGGCCGTGCTGAACCCTCGGCCAGTGGGGTCGCCTCATCGTGGCACGCCGTCGGGCCCCTGGCTGTCCCTAAATATGGGGGATAACGTGGTTCCGGTTCATTGCGGCCGCGGCGGCCGGAGACGATCGGGGAACCATGCTGCAGACCAACGCCAGCTTCGCGTCGACCCCCCGGCGGGACCTCGTCTCATCACGCGCGTTGCGCAGCGTGACCGTCTCCGCCCAGCATTCACTCATCGGCGAAGCCGTCCGGGCCGCACTCGCGGGAGCGGGGCTCGCGGCCGGTCGGCTCGCGTGGGAAGACCTGGTGGAGGCGGTCGAGAGCGGTGCGGTCGTCAAGCCCGTGCTGCTCCTGTGCGAGCTCGAGCCCGCCTCCGAGCGACGCGCGGCCGTGGCCGCCGTCCGGGCGCTGTCGCACCAGTGCGTCGTCCTGACCGACGCCGACCCGGGTCCGTCGTGGGGGGCGGTCCTGGAGGCCGGTGCCATGTCGGTGCTGCCGAGCTCCACCGACGTCGACCAGGTGGTGGCAGAGGTCGACGCCGTGCTGCGAGGCGAGCGTCCCTTCAGCGAGGAACGGCGCCGGGCGCTCGAGGAAGCCTGGACCGACTACCGCCAGGACCACCTGGCCCGCTGTGCGCGCGTGGAGCGGCTCAGCCCGCGTGAACGGTCGGTGCTCGAGCTGATGCACCAGGGTCAGTCGGTGTCGTCGATCGCCGAGACCTTCGGGGTCGCCGAGTCGACCGTGCGCTCCCAGGTGCGCCGACTGTTCGCGAAGCTCGAGGTCCGGTCCCAGCTCGCTGCCGTCGCTGTGTACGCCGGGTACATGGTCGAGAACGACTGACTGGCCACCCATCGGTCCTTCTCGTTGGTCGAGGAGGTTCCGCTAGGAACCGTCACGAGACCCGCCTCGACCGAGCCTCGTTGGTCGAGGAGGTTCCGCTAGGAACCGTCACGAGACCACCTCGACCGAGCCTCGTTGGTCGAGGAGGTTCCGCTAGGAACCGTCACGAGACCCTCACGGCCTCGAGGCCGAAGGCAGGCCTCGCATGGTCGAGGAGGTTCGCGCTAGGAACCGTCACGAGACCCACCTCTGCCTCGGGGTCGGTGTGGCCGCGCGCGTAGCAGGCCGGGTCTCGCCGTCAAGGATCGCCGCAAGCGGCGCCCGGCAAGCCGGCGCCTTCGGCGTCCTTGACCGCGAGCCTCTCCCGGCCTGCTTGAGGGCGCACGAGGGCGGGCAGCAAGCTGCCGCCCTCCGCTGCGCGGCCACCCCTCGGTCCTTCTCGTTGGTCGAGGAGGTTCCGCTAGGAACCGTCACGAGACCGCCCTCCCACGGGGTCGGTGCGGCCACGCGCTTGAGGGCGCACGAGGGCGGGAAGCAAAGCTGCCGCCCTCCGCTGCGCGGCCACCCCGCGAGTCTCTTCCACAAGCAACGAACATACGTTCTAATAACCGTCGCGCGGTGGTAGAATGACTGCCATGCCCACCACCTCCCGCACCCACTGCGCCGACCCGGCGCTGACCGCGGTGCGTGCGCGGAAGCGGGCCACCCAGGACGCCGATGTCGCCCTGCTGGTATCGGTGTTGGACTGGGCCTTGGAGCACACCACCGACGCCGACCCGCACACCGTGACCTTCGGGGAACGGCCCCTGATGCTGGGTGGCGTCGGGTGCCCGGTGATCGAGGAGTTCGCCGCCTACGACCTCGCCGCCGCCCTCGGCATGTCCACCGACTCCGGGCTCGCCTACCTCGCCCGAGCCCTCGAGCTGCGCCACCGCCTGCCACGACTGTGGGCCGCGGTCACCTCAGGCCGGTTGTCGGTGTGGAAGGCCGGCCGGATCGCTGATGCCACCATGGCCCTCCCCGTCGACGGCGCCACCTTCGTGGACGCCCGGTTGGGACAAGCGGTCTCGTCGATCTCCTTCGCCCAGGTCGACCGCCTGGTCACCGAGGCCCTGGCCCGGTTCGACCCCGACCAGGTCCCCGTCCCGGAGACCCGCCACGTCCACATCGACGGCCAGCGGGTCGAGGCGGTCCTCGACCTGCCCGACGCCCTCGACCTCGAAGACGCGTTGCGTGCCGGGGCCACCCGGCTCGCCGAGGCCGGCTGCGACAAGACCCTGGACGTGCGCCGCGCCATCGCCCTGGGCGACCTCGCCCGCGGCGACCAGACCCTCCCGCTGTCGGCGCCGGGCCGGGACCTGGTGGTCCACGTCCACGAGAACTCACCCGAGCCTCGCCCGCTGCGAGACCACCCGCACCCCGATCACCGTCGAACAGGTCCAGACCTGGTGCACCACGTTCACCAAGGTCGTGATCAAGCCAGTCATCGACCTCAACGACCACGTCCACGTCGACGCCTACGAAGCCCCCGACCGGCTCCGCGACCAGATCACCCTGCGCGACCTGCACTGCGTCTTCCCCAACTGCACCCGACCCGCCTCCGGCTGCGACCTCGACCACATCATCCCGTGGGACGCCGGCGGCACGACGTCCACCGACAACCTCGCCCCACTGTGCCGGCGACACCACCGCGCCAAGACCCACAGCACCTGGCACTACGACATGGTCGAACCCGGCACCTACCACTGGACCAGCCCGTCCGGACTCACCTACCGACGCGACCACCGCGGCACCCAGCCCCTCGACGACCCAGCCGAACCCTGACCACTGAGCCCCACACCCCGCCGAGACCGGCGGGGCCATCGGCATGCCCGCTCAACTCTGCGGCGCCACGAGCCGATAGACGAAGAGATCACCTCAACGTCGGTACCCAGGAGGAAGCGTGGCTGGAGCATCGGTGCTCGCGCGCCGCCAGCTCGACGCCGCCGGCGATCGGCTCACGGCCGAGGCGCTGGACGTGCTGCCGACATCGGCGTGGGTGGTGCTCCACGACGTCGCCTGGCCCGGACGTCGCCGCGCCACCATCGCCCACGTCGTGATCGGCCCCCCGGGGGTCTTCGTTGTCGACACGAAGAACTGGTCCGGACGGGTCACGCTCGACGGCGGCGTGCTCCGCCAGAACGGTCGGAGCCGCGCAGCGTCGGTGCAGGGCGTCGAGGCGGCGGCCGGTGCCGTGCGCGCGGTGCTGTCCGGCGTGCGACCCGACCACGTGCACGCCGTCCTCTGCCTGGCCGGAGACGAGGCGCCGGCAGGCCTCGCGGGCGACGTCCTGGTGTGTGCGAGCGCCGACCTGGCCTCCGTCCTCTCCGCCCGACCGGCTCTCATGTCGGAGGCCGTCGCCTCGATCGCCGGTGAGGCACGTCGCCTCCTCGGCCCGGCCGACGCGCCCCGCCCCGAACCCGAACCCGAGCCGGCGTTGTCGGCAGCGCCCGCACCCCGCGTGACGGTCTACCGACCGGTCACGCAGCGCCCCGCCTGGCTGCCCCGGGCCGTCGCCCTGGTCGTGGCCGGCGGCGTCGCGATTGCCTGCCTCACCCAGCCGCAGCTCGTCACGGGGCCCGCCGACCAGGTGTCCGACTTCGTCTCCGACCGGCTGTCCGGTGACGACCCGTCGACCGACCCACTGGTCGACAAGCCGGCGCGCGACAAGAAGCAGAAGAAGGCCGACAAGAAGAAGGCCGGCAAGAAGAAGGCCGGCAAGCAGCCCCAGGTCAAACGACGCTGATCGCAACGGCGTCCTGCGACACTGGTGTCATGCCGGACGACTTCGTCATCGCCCGCAACCCCGACGGCGACTCGACGCTTCCGTACCTCCTGCGGATCCCGCTCGGCGAGCACGGGATCATCCTGAAGTCCAAGGAGACCTGGCCGCGCACGGCCAAGGTGTACTGCCATCGGGTCGACGAGTGGCCCGCCGGCGTCGAGGTGATCGAGCGGGTCGCGGTCCGCAGCTGCGAACGCCGTGGCGCGGCGATCGACCTGGTGCTCGACCGGGGCCGCGAGAACCGATCGCAGCTGGTGATGACCAGGATCCGTGGTGGCCGGCAGGCGATCTTCTGGCAGACGGCGCGGACCGCCAAGCAGGCCCGGCCGGCGGTGGCGGTGCCGAGCGCTCGCGCGAGCGGCATCCGAGAGCTCGAGATCGTTGTCGACTCCCACGAGCGCTACCCCTACGGCTTCAGCGACCAGCAGGTCACCACCAGCCGGGCGGGACTTGCCGCCGGCGACTACGGCGTCGTCTGCGATGGCCGCGTGGTCGCGGCCGTGGAGCGCAAGAGCCTGCCCGATCTCGTGTCGTCGTTGACCACGGGCAAGCTGCGCTACCAGCTGGCTGAGCTAGCGTCGGTCCCGCGCGCTGCCGTCGTCGTCGAGGACCGCTACTCGTCGGTCTTCCGGCTCGACCGGGTGCGGCCGGCCGTCGTCCTCGAGGGTCTCGCCGAGTGCCAGGTGCGGTGGCCGCAGGTGCCGATCCACTTTTGTGAGACGCGCAAGCTCGCCCAGGAGTGGACCTACCGCTTTCTCGCCGCCGCCCGGGTCGCCGCCGAGGAGGACGCGCACGGCGTCGCGGTGGTCGCCGACCTCGCCTCGGCCCCGCCCCTGGCTCCGGCGCCTGCCACGCCCGCCGAGATCCGGGCCTGGGCGGCGCTCAACGGGTACGCCGTCTCCGAGCGCGGCAAGGTGCGCCGCGAGGTCGTCGAGGCCTTCGAGAGGGCCAGGCGCACCTAGGTCACTGGGCGATGGTGCGGTGCCAGGCGGGGGAGGAGCAGGGCGGCGTCGGTCTCGTCGACCACGACGTCGCCGACGTCGAGGCCCAGGACGTCGGCCGCAGCTCGGCCGCCACGCGAGCGTGCATGGGGCCGGGCCCGGTCATGTCCACGGCCTCATTTCTACCTGTCCAGACTTCTGTTCCAGCACCTTGCGCCGGACGACCACAAGCCCATGTGAACAGCCGGCAAACCTGTACATACAAGTAGCTCGGAACCCGCCGTCGACCTCGCCTCCGCTGCGATCCGCCGGCGACTCGCCCGCTGAGGCGAACCCCATCGGGTACTGAGGTCTGGTGGAGGACTCCCGCCAGCGGCTCGAGGCCGAGCGACGCCGTACGAGCGACCGGCTCGAGCGGCTGCGCGCCGACTTCGCGGAGGTGGTGGCCGCATCGCGCGACACCAACGCCGACGACGAGCACGACCCCGAGGGCGCGACGATCGCCTTCGAGCGGTCGCAGACCGACGCCCTGGTCCGGGCTGCCGACCGGCACCTCGCCGAGGTCGAGCTCGCCCTGGCCAGGGTGGACGCCGGCACCTACGGGCGCTGCGAGGTGTGCGGTCGCGAGATCCCCGAGGGCCGGCTCGAGGCCCGACCGACGGCGCGCACCTGCGTGGCGTGTGCCTGAGGTCGGACCCGGGTGCTCAGACGTCGACGGCGATCTCGTCGCCGAGGCTGGCGCCGAGCTGCAGCTCGAGGTCGTCGCCGGACCAGAACTTGCCGGGGTCGTAGTAGTTCGACGGCCGGGTCGCGTCGAGCAGCCCCAGGTCCTGGTACGTCGAGGCGACCACCTCGGCGCAGTAGGTCATCTCCACCCCGGCCGGACGACGCAGCCGGCCCCGCACCCAGCGCCCCGCTAGCGCAGCCGTGGCCGGGAATGGCGTGCCGTCGAGCCGGGCGATGGTCCGCAGCAGGGCGGACTCCTGGTCGGCCGAGACGAACGCGTTGAGCTGCCGCAGCCAGGCGCGCTGCTCGTACCGGCCGCACCACTGCACGACGGCCTCGCGCAGGTCGTGCAGCTGGACGCCGCGATGGTGGTCGCCGGTCCACACGTCGCGCAGCCCCTTGCCCAGCTCGGCGTGCCACATCAGCGGCGGCAGGTCGTCGAGCACGACCGCCATCCCGACGTGGTTCACGGGTGCGTTGGTGAGGACCCGGATAGCGTGGTCGGCAGCGGAGCGTCCGCGGAAGAGCCACAGATCTCCCGTGCGGGTGAGGTCGACCGCTTCGTCGAGGCTGAGACTCGGGGGGTGGCTGGTGGGCACAGTGGAGGAGTCTGACGCATGAAGCTCTGGAAGTGGCTCGGTGTGGCCGGCGTCGCCGGCGTGGCGGCCACCGGCGTGGTCATCGCCCGCGACCAGCGCCGTCGGTCGCAGGTGAGCCCCGACGAGGTGCGCGCCCGGCTGCACGAGCGCCTGGCCGAGTCCGGCGACGGGTCCGAGGACGACCGCGCATGATCTGCTTCTCCGTCGTGCGTTCATGAGCCGAGCCCGCCTGATCGACGTCCGCACGCCGTCCGCCCCCGAGGGAGTGGTGCTCGTGCTGCACGGTGGCGCCGACCGCCCGGGCAGCCCGATGGTGAGCCCGACCCAGCTGTCGGTGATCCGGATGGTGCCGATCGCGCGGAGGCTGGCGCGGGCCGGTCGGGGCCGGCTGTCGGTGCACCGGCTGCTCAACTCGCACCGCGGGTGGGACTCCCGGCACACGCCGGTCGACGACGCCACCTGGGCGCTGGCCCAGCTGGGGGAGCGGCACCCCGGCGTGCCGGTCGCCCTGGTCGGTCACTCGCTCGGCGGGCGGGCGGCGCTGCTCGCCGGAGCCGCCGACGACGTCCGCGTCGTGGTCGCGCTGAACCCGTGGGTGTACCCCGACGACGGCGTACCCCTGCCCGGACGCCGGGTGCTGATCGTGCACGGCGACGCCGACCGGATCGCCTCGGCGGCGCGCTCGCGCGCCGTCGCCGAACGCCTGGCGCGCTCGACCGACGTCACCTTCCAGGTGGTGCCGGGTGGCAAGCACGCGATGCTGCGGCACGGGCGCACGTTCGAGTCGGCCGCGGCCGATTTCGTTGTCGGTGGGCTCCTCTAGGGTCGTCGACGTGGACCTGCGCGACGCCTTCGCCCTCGCCGAGGACCTGCTCGACCACCACGGGCTCAGCGGCTGGAGCGTGGCCTACGACGGGGCCAAGCGGCGGGCGGGCATCTGCCGGTTCGGGCCCCAGGTGCTCGGCCTCAGCGCGCCGCTGACCTCCCTGCACTCCGAGTCCGAGGTGCGCGACACGATCCTGCACGAGATCGCGCACGCCCTGGCCGGCCCGCGGCACGGCCATGACGCCACGTGGCGGGCGGTGGCCGTGCGGATCGGCTGCAGCGGTGCGCGCTGCGTCTCCGACGAGTCGCCGATGGTCGAGCCGGCCTGGCTGGGAGTCTGTCCGGTCGGCCACAGCGTCGGGCGGCACCGACGTCCCGAACGGGTGATGACGTGCTCGACGTGCTCGCGCGCCTTCGACCTGGACAACCTGATCAGCTGGACCCACGGCGGCCGGCCGGGCCTGATGCACCCCAACTACGAGGCCGAGCTCACCTCCCTCCGCGCCGGCGGTCACCTCCAGCTGCTCGGCGTCGGCTGCCGCGCCCGGGTGATCGCCCCCGACGAGCTCGCCGGCCGGGTCGGCCGCGTCGTCAAGCTGGGCCGCACCAGCTATCACCTCCGCACCGGCCGGACCGTGCTGCGGGTGCCCTTCGCGTGGGTCGAGCCCGCCTGACCCGTGGGAACCACTCCCGCGCCGGCGCGGCCACCCCTACCGTGAGCGGCGTGACGGGCGAGCAGCGGTGGGAGACCTACGACCCGGGTGAGGGACGGCCCGCGAGCGAGTCGCCCCCGCCCACGACCGGGCGGACCGGCGGGGGAGGCCTGGCCGCGCTGCTGGTGGCGGGCGTGGTGGTCGCGGGCGTCGGAGCCGGGATCGTCGCCCTCGTGGCGGGCAGCGACGACGGCGACGACACGACCGCGGCGGTCGGCGACGACGTCCCGCAACCGGAGCAGGAGGCGCAGCCACCCGACGTCCTCTCGCCCGCCGGGTACGCCGACCTGGTCGCGGCGGTGCGCGAGCAGACGGGGTCGGCGCGGGTGTTCGAGGCGACGCTCTACCCCGCGTACGCCGTCGTCGACCTGCCCGAGGACGCGAAGACGCAGCGCGAGCGCAGCTTCTACTGGGACGGCGAGCTCGACGACACCGGCACCGGCAAGGCCGACGGGAAGCGGATCGACCTCGCCGCCATCGACCCGGCGGCGCTCCTGCGGCTGAGCCGGAAGGTGCGCGCGCTGGTCGACGAGCCGAGCAGCTACTACGTGATCATCGAGGGTCCCTCGACGGTCTTCCCCGACGACGGGACCCGGATCCGCGCCTACGCCAACAACGAGTACAGCGAGGGCGCCTACATCTCGGCCGACGCCCGCGGGAAGGTGATCCGGACCGTCGAGTGGTGACCTCGCGGAACACCCCGGCAGGTATCACGTATACGACGATCCGGCGTGGGTACGGACGATCTGCACGACCAACCCCCCACCACGACTTCGGGTCCGGGCGTCCCCCCACGCCCGGACTCGGAAGCCATTGCTTCGATGGAGATTCCCGGATGCAGTACCTGTCGCCATGTGTGGCGATCCAGCCCCCACTGGAGCAGCGCGAGATCACGTTCCTCGCGGCGTTCGCCGCGGAGGCCGAGGTACGCCGGGTGTGGCCCGGCCAGCCGACCGCCCGCTCGCCGTGGCGCCCCAGCCCCGACGGCCGCAGCCTCGAGCTCGACAGCGACCTCGCGGACGCCGAGCCCGAGTGCGTGGCCGGGTGGCTGCGGTTCCTGTCGCGCCGGTTCCTCGCGCCGAGCACCGCGGCGTCCCTCGACGACGCCCTCAGCGCCGGCCTCCGCGGCGGCCACCGGCTGTCGGGTGAGGTCGTGGTCGGCGGCGGACGCCGGGTCCGGGTGGCCAACAACCGGGTCACCGAGCGGGAGGCCGGCCAGGTCTGCGAGGCCGTCATCTTCGACCTCGACGCCCACCGGCACCACGCGGTCGCTCAGCGCGCCGAGCGGTAGACCTCCAGGGTCCGCTCGGCGATCGCGCCCCAGCTGAATCCTTCATCGCCCGCGCCCGTCCGGCACGGCCGTACGTCGCGGCCCGGTCGGGGTCGCCGACCAGCTCGACCAGGGCATCGGCGAAGTCGGAGACGTAGCGCTCGGGGTCGAGCGGGGTGCCGGTGCCGTCGGTGGCCTGCTCGATCGGCACCAGCAGCCCGGTCTCGCCCGGCACGACCACCTCGGGGATGCCGCCGGTGGCGGTCGCGACGACCGCGGTCTCGCACGCCATCGCCTCGAGGTTGACGATGCCCAGCGGTTCGTAGACCGACGGGCACGCGAAGACGGTCGCGGCGGTGAGCAGGGCGATCACGTCGGCGCGCGGCAGCATCTCGCGGATCCACACGACACCGGTGCGGGTGCGCGCCAGGTCGGCGACGAGCGACGACACCTCGGCCTCGATCTCGGCGGTGTCGGGGGCGCCGGCGCACAGCACTACCTGTACGTCG
>CAWGVK010000031.1:0-60447 GCA_963825985.1 uncultured Actinomycetota bacterium
CGACTGGCGGTCCCGGATCAACTTCTACAAGACCTGCCAGTCCGGCGACCGCCCGGGGAAGGTCCTGAACACGTCGAGCTCGTCGATGACCTCGACGCTGCGGCAGCTGGCCGCGGCCACCGGCTCCGTGGGTTCCGCCGAGCTGGCGATCCCCGGGACCGAACGCCTGACCACGTATCCGAACCAGGGGAGCTTCATCTGTGAGACCGGCTGACCTCCCACGTCGACCTCGGTCGACGCACCCCTCACCCCGCCATCCCCGGAAGGACCTCATGAAGCTCAACGGCACCACGCGTGGCCTCACCCTCGCTCTCACCACGACCCTGGCGGTCTCGGCCGTCCCGTTCCTCACGTCGTCGGCCTCCGCGGCCCCGGGGACGCTCTCCCTGGTCGCGACCTCGGCCGACGGCGCCGCCTTCGACCTCGACGAGCACGCCGCGGGTGACCTCACCGTGCAGGTCACCGACTCGATCGCGGGCGGTGTGGACGTCGACGACGCACAGGATCTCCAGTACCACTGGACGATCACGCCGTTCGACGCGACGGCCCCCGCGGTGCGGGTGCCCGCAACGGGTGAGGACGTGGAGGCCGTCGACGTCGCCGGCGCGTTCGTCGTGCCGCTGCCGGCCGCGCAGGCGCCCGGCACCTACGCCCTGGTGGCGGGGCTGGGACCCGACGCCTCGAGCGCCAACGCGATCCCCGGTGCGGCGGTGCTCACCGTCAAGGCCGGGAACGCCGAGCTGGCCTTCGACGACGAAACACCCTGCGCACCCCGGCCGGCACCGATGCCACCGTCGCCGGCGGGTTGCAGCTCGAGGACGGCACGGGTCTGCCGGGCCGTCTGGTCGACCTCGACTTCGTGCGCGGGGCAGCGGGCACCGACCCGGAGGCGGACGCCGTCCTCACCTCCCCGCAGGCGACCACAGGCGCCGACGGCTCCTTCGAGGCCGTGCTGAGCGACCCGGTGGAGGACGGCCAGGGCACCGAGCTCGGCGGGACCCTCTCGGCCGCCACCGCGGCCGCGCCGGGCTCGTCCCTCGACGTCGACCTGGTCAGCGTGGACCCGCCGACCGGCAGCACGGCCGTCGTCGACGACCTGGGCGGCGGCACGCCGGGTGAGGCTCTGGCCAGCGGGCTCACGGTCACCGCGCCCGACGACACCTTCGACGCCGACCCGGCGCCCGGCCTCCAGGGCGACGCCGGCACCGACCCCGACCCGGTCGAGGGTCAGGTCTACACGCTGACCGTCGACCACGGGTTCTTCACCACCGGCGACGAGGAGCTGCCGTCGGTCGTCGGAGCTCCCGCCGGCAACCTCGTCGACCTCGGCCGGACCCTGACCGGGCTGACCGACGCCGACGGCCAGGTGTCGTTCCAGGTCGCGATCGAGCGCGATGCGGGCTTCGACGACGACGGCCTGGTGGCCGCCACCGTCTCCGCCGACGCCGGCGACCTGACCACGGAGGAGACCGCCGACTGGGACTCCACCGACCCGTTCAACGGCGGCGCGGTCCAGGTCACGCTCTCGCCCGCGAGCGAGCAGGTCGCCGCGGTGAACCCCGCCGTGGCCGGCAACCGCACCTACTACGACGTCTTCACGCTCGACCAGTTCGGCAACCGGGTCAGCGACCAGCCCGTCGATCTCACCTACACCGGCGACCTCGACGACTACGACTACAGCGAGGACTTCATCGAGAGCGACTTCGACCGGTCCGGTGACATCTGGGTCGTCTCGTTCGAGGCCGCGGCGATCGACGTCACCGGCACGTGGAACGCCCCGACCAACCGGTACGTCGACGCCGGGGGCAACGCCGTCGCGGACAGCGAGGACATCGTCGGCTCCACCACCGCGTCGTTCTACGAGCTCAACTTCAACGCCTCGAGGTTCTCGATGACCTCGACCGCGAAGGACGTGGTGGCGTTCGGCACCTCGGTCACCCAGACCGTGACCGTGGTCGACCAGCGGGGCAACCCCGTGCGCGGCTACCAGGTGCAGTTCTTCCGGTTCGGTCCGGACGCCGGCAACGGGGAGCCCCGGGCGAGCCGGCCCACCAACGCGTTGGGCCAGGCGTCGTACACCTTCGTCGGCACCACGGTCGGCCGGGCACGGGTCACCGCCGAGGTCACCGACGGCATCCGGAACCGCACCCTCACCAGCGCGGTCGTGTTCGGCACGCCGGTGAAGGCGCAGCTGAAGGGTGAGAAGTCACCGGGACGCGACCGGCTGACGGTCACCGCCCAGAAGCGGGCCGCCGGCGCGCGGGTGACGCTCTACAAGGTCGTCTCCGGCAACCGCTACGCCGTCAAGAGCCGCAGGGTCAACGCTGCTGGTCTCGCCCCGTTCCTGGTCCGCGACCGCAACGGCCGCCGTCCCACGACCTACGTCGCCCTCGTGCGCTCGACCGCCACGACGGTGGCCGACACCTCGAACGGCGTCCGGGTGCGCTGACCGTCTGCTCGTTGCCCCGGGGTGACCGGATCGGCACGACCGCGGTCACACCATGGCCCGCGCCCGGCCCTGACGGGCCGCGGCGCGGCGGCGCGCGGCCGGGTAGGTGAGCACCAGCGCGACCACGATGCCGATCAGGGCACCGACCGTGTTCGCGAGTACGTCGCGCTCGTCGGACACCCGGCCGGGGATCGAGCGCTGCGCGGTCTCGATCGCGGAGGTCATCAGGAAGGCACCGAACCCGGCGAGCCACCAGAAGCGGGTGCCCACGAGCAGCAGGAGGAACACGCCGACCGGCACGAACAGCGCGATGTTGGCCAGGAACTCGGCCCGGTCGTAGGTCAGCCACGACAGCTCGTCGTACCGCTGGAGGCGGGCCAGGATCCGCTGCACGAGGTCGCTGTCGGTGGGCGCGACCGACTGCGGGGTCAGCGTCACCCAGGCCACGACGCCGAGGTAGGCGAAGGTGACCAGGCTGAGAAAGGGGTGCCGGTGGAACATGCCTCCATCGTCCCTGGTCTCCCTGACCGTCCGATAAGAGGCGTCTGGGAGGTCATGCGTTCCGGTGGTCCGCGGAGCCGGGGCGGATGACGTCCTGCACGTCACGGACCAGCCGGCGCCGGCGCCTCGTCGGCGTGCGCGATGTGGCTCAGCTGACGCCAGATCAGGACGACGAAGACCGCCGAGCCGGCGAAGGCGAACCAGAACGGCGCGGTGACGCCGTACAGCTGGGCCAACAGGCCGCCGATGCCGGAGCCGACGACCAGGCCGCCGAAGACGCCGACCAGGTTGACGCTGCCCACCCGGCCCTGCAGGGCGGTCGGCACCGCCCGCTGGCGGACGGTCACCGAGGTCGTGTGCCAGACGAACGCGTGGGCGCCGAAGACGAAGAAGATCGGCAGCGCGATCCAGGCGGTCGTCGTCAGCGCGAGCCCGAGGTGGGTCAGGGTCTCGAGCACCAGCCCGATCCGCATCAGGTCGCCCAGGCTGACGTGCCGCGTGATCCAGCCGTAGGAGAGCGTGCCGAGCAGTCCGCCCAGGGCCCCGACGGTGGTGAGCAGGCCGAAGCCGATCTCGCTGAGTCCGAGGCGCTGGGTCGCGTAGAGCACCAGCACCGACCACGCAGCACCGAACGTGATGTTGAAGGTGAAGATCGTCAGCACCAGGGTGCGGACGGCGGCGTGGTGGAGCACCCAGCGGAAGCCCTCGGCGATGTCGTGGTTGAGCTTCGAGACCGACTCCGGGTCGCGGGCGTGAGGCGGCAGCACCAGCCGCGAGATCAGCAGGGCGCCGAGCAGCACCAGCACCGCCTCCGCGGCGAACGGCCACGCCGACCCGGCGGCGAACAGCGCGGCGCCCAGCGGCGGTCCGGCCAGCTGGTTGATCGTGATGAACCCGGTCTGCAGCCGCGCGTTGGCGATCGCGAGGTCGTCGCGGTCGACCAGCATCGGCAGCAGGGTGCTGGCCGCGTTGTCGGCGAACATCTCCGCGGTGCCGAGCAGGAACAGGGCGACCAGCACGACGGCGATCGAGACCGTGTCGGTGGCGATGAACGTCGTCAGCACCGCGAGCACCGCCACCCGCACGGCGTTGACGGTCAGGACGATCAGGCGCCGGTCGAGCCGGTCGGTGATCGCGCCGGCGTACAGCCCGAGCAGCAGCGGAGGGGCCCAGACGGCGAGCGCGGCCAGCGCGACGAGGAACGGCTCGTCGGTCTGCGAGGCGACCAGCAGCGGTCCGGCCGCGATGGCGATCCCGTCGCCGATGTTGGTCGTCCAGGACGACGCGAGCAGCCATCGGAAGCCGAC
Source organism: uncultured Actinomycetota bacterium (assembly GCA_963825985.1). GTDB lineage: Bacteria > Actinomycetota > Actinomycetes > Propionibacteriales > Nocardioidaceae > Nocardioides. The sequence goes on from CAWGVK010000031.1 coordinate 4,258, forward strand.
ACCGAGACGGCGCGGCGCAACGACGTCGACGACCTTGCTCACAAGGCCGTCACGCTAGTCGGTTGCCGCGGAAGCGGCATCCGACTTATCAAGTCAGGCGGGCTGCATCTCCTGCAGCGGTGCCGTGTCGAGCAGCTCGGCGGCCCGGGCGGCCACCAGCTTGTCGTTCTCCTCGGACAGACGGAGGACGAGGGACTCCAGCTCGGCGACGCGCGCACGCAGGCGGGCGTTGTCGGAGGCCAGGCGGGGGTCTCGCAGGTCGCTGTTCAAGTAACCGATCAGCGCCTTGGCCATGAAGTGAGCCTTCCGATAGGGGGTGGTGGAACCGAGGAAACGGACCGTCTACCAGAGTCCCACCAAGGGGTGAGATGGTCAATCCGGCGGGAGGGCCGAGGGGACGGCCGCGCGGCGGGTCCGCGGCACCGGCTGGCAGCGCGGACAGAAGTACGACGACCGGTTCATGAACGAGATCCGCCGGATGGCGGTGCCGCACCGGTCGCACGGCTCGTGCTCGCGGCCGTAGGCGTGCAGCGAGCGGTCGAAGTAGCCCGACTCGCCGTTGACGTTGACGTAGAGCGAGTCGAACGACGTCCCGCCCTGCCCGAGCGCCTCGGCCATCACCTCGCGGGCGAAGCCGAGCAGCAGCCGCACCTGCTTCGCGGTGAGCCGCTCCCCCGGCCGATCACCGTGCAGCCGCGCGCGCCACAGCGCCTCGTCGGCGTAGATGTTGCCGACCCCCGAGATCAGCCCCTGGTCGAGCAGCAGCCGCTTCACGCCCGCGCTGCGGCGGCGTACGCGGGAGACGAACAGGTCGTCGTCGAACTCCGGGTCGAGCGGGTCGCGCGCGATGTGGACGATCTCGGGCGGCAGGTCGGCGCCGCCCGCCGAGACCGAGAGCCCGCCGAACATCCGCTGGTCGACGAAGCGCAGCTCGCGACCCTCCGCGGCGGCTCCTGAGGAGGGCGCTCCGCGCCCGTCTCGAAGGGCGCCGTCGAGGGCCAGGCGGACCCGCAGGTGCCGCTCGGGTGGGGACGCCGGCGGCTGGACGAGCAGCTGACCGCTCATGCCGAGGTGGCCGAGCAGGGCGTCGCCGTTGTCGAGCGGCAGCCAGAGGTACTTGCCGCGACGCCGCGCCGCCTCGATCCGGCGCCCGGTCAGCGCGGCCGCGAAACCCTCCGCGCCGCGCGGGTCGCGACGCACGGGACGCGGATGGAGGACGTCGACGCGGGTGATCGTGGCGCCGAGGACGTGCCGCTCGAGACCGGCGCGGACGACCTCGACCTCGGGCAGCTCGGGCACGCGGCGGCTACTCGGACGCCGACTCGAGCGGCGTCTCGAGCGCGCCGACGATCTCGCCGTACGCCGTCTCGGCGGAGGCCTGCTCGGCCTCCTTCTTCGAGCGGCCGGTGCCGTCGCCGTACAGCTTGCCGGCGACTCGCACCTGGGCGTGGAACGTCTTCATGTGGTCGGGGCCCTCGTCGGTGATGACGTACTCGGGCACCCCGAGGCCGTGCTCGGCAGAGAGCTCCTGCAGGGAGGTCTTCCAGTCGAGTCCGGCGCCCATCGCCGAGGCCTCGTGGATGAGCGGGTCGAAGAGCAGGTGCACGACGTCGGCGGCGACCTCGATGCCGCCGCTCATGTGCACGGCGCCGATGACCGCCTCGACGGTGTCGGAGAGGATCGAGGCCTTGAACCGGCCGCCGGTCGTCTCCTCGCCGCGGCCCAGCTTGACGTGGTCGCCGAGCCCGATGGTGATCGCGACCCCGGCGAGCGCGCGGGCGTTGACCACCGCGGCGCGCAGCTTGGCGAGCCGACCCTCGGAGAGGTCGGGGTGCATCGTGTAGAGCGTCTCGGTGACCACCACGCCGAGCACCGAGTCGCCGAGGAACTCGAGGCGCTCGTTGGTCGGCAGCCCGCCGTTCTCGTAGGCGTACGAGCGGTGGGTCAGGGCGCGCTCGAGCAGCCCGGGATCCAGGACCGGATCGCCGAGCGCTGAGCGCAGCTCGCTGTAGTTGCTGATGGCGCCGCTACCGGCCGGGTCAGAGGACCTGACGACGGTCGGCGCGGGCGCCGTACTGGCCGCACTCGCCGCAGGCGCGGTGCGGGAGGTGCTTGGCACCGCAGGCGGGGTTGGCGCAGGTCACGAGGGTCGGCGCGACGGCCTTCCACTGCGAACGGCGGTGCCGGGTGTTGCTCCGCGACATCTTCCGCTTCGGGACAGCCATGATGTTCTCCTTGTTCTGACTACGTCAGGCTTTTCGTCGGGTGATTCGGTCTCGAGCGTGGTGAGCGCCGCCCAGCGCGGGTCGATCGGTGCCTCGTGGGTGTGGTCCGGGTCTTCCCTGAGGTGGGCGCCGCACTCGACGCACAGCCCGGGGCAGTCGTCGGAACACAACGGCTGGAACGGTAGTGCCAGCACCACGGCGTCTCGCAGCAGGGGCTCGAGGTCGAGCAGGTCGTCCTCCAGCATGCTGACGCCGTCGTCCTCCTGCCCGTTGTCGGCCGAGTCGGTGGCGTGGTTGCGGGAGTCTCGCGAGTCGTCGTACACGAACAGCTCCTGGAACGTCACGTCGATCTCGTCGACGATCGGGTCCAGGCACCGTGCGCACTCGCCCTCGAGGCCGGCTGTCGCCGTACCCGTGACCAGCACCCCCTCCATGACCGCCTCCAGGCGCAGGTCGAGCTCGACCGGCGCACCTTCGGGGACAGCGAGGACGTCGATGCCCAGATCTGCCGGAGCCGGAACCGTCCGCGTCACCTCACGTTGGGACCCCGGGCGGCGGCCGAGCTCGCGGGTGTCGAGCACGAGCGGCGCTCTCGGGTCCAGGCTGGTCAGGAGATCACTTCCGGGTCCGGGCACAAACAGATCAGCGAGAAGCGTACTGCGCGCGGCTTGACCTGCAAAAACGCGCGGGTCACGTGCGCTCGGCCAGTCGCTCGAGCAGCCGCTCGAGCACGAAGTCGGGCACGAACGCCGACACGTCGCCGCCGAAGCCCGCGACCTCCTTGACCAGGCTGGACGACACGAACGACCGGCTGGTGCTGGCCGGGATGAACACGGTCTCGACCCTGGTCAGGGCCGAGTTCATCTGCGCCATCGGCATCTCGTAGTCGAAGTCGGTCGCGGCGCGCAGGCCCTTGACGATGGCGGCGGCGTCCTCCTGGACGCAGAACTCGGTGACCAGCCCGGTGAACCCGGCGACCCGCACGTTGGCGAACGGCTCGCACGCCTGCTCGAGCATCGCGAGCCGCTCGTCGGGGGTGAAGAGGCGGCTCTTCGACTGGTTGACGCCCACGGCGACGACGACCTCGTCGAAGAGCCGGGCGGCGCGTCCGATGATGTCGACGTGCCCGTGGGTGACGGGGTCGAAGGACCCGGGGCAGACGGCCTTGCTCATGAGGTGCTCATGGGTTGCTCACGGTGCGTGACCGTACCAAAGCACCGTCTCGCCGTAGCGCTTGCTGCGGTCGCCGGTGATGCCCCGCGGCCAGGTCGGCTCGGGGCTGCGGCGGGAGCGCTCGATCACCACGAGCGCGTCGGGGGCGACCCACTCGGTCAGCAGGTGCAGGTCGGCGGCCAGGACGTCGTCGGCCAGCGGGTAGGGCGGGTCGCTGAACACGACGTCGAAGCGGTGCGTCGGCGGCCGCTTGAGCGCGGCCTGGGTGTCGCAGGTGGTGCACCTCGGCGGCGGCGAACCCGAGGTCGCGTGCGTTCTGCACGATCAGCGCGGCGGTGGCCCGGTCGGACTCGACGAAGGTGACCGCCTCCGCGCCGCGCGACCAGGCCTCGAGGCCGACGGCCCCGCTGCCGGCGTACAGGTCGAGCACCCGGAGCCCGTGCAACGAGCCGCACCAGGACTCGACCGCGCTGAAGAGTGCCTCGCGGACGCGGTCGGACGTCGGGCGGGTCTGGTCGCCCTCGGGCGTCCTCAGCCGGCGTCCCTTGGCCTGGCCGGCGATGATGCGGGTCACGACTCGGCTCCTCGGCTCCATGAATACCCGGTGAACCGGGTATTCATGGGGTTCTGCGGTGGGCTGGGTCAATTGGTCTAAGCAACGGTCATGCTGCTGCCGGGTCCGACAGCAGTTCGGCCAGCGCTTGGGCTGGGGTCCGTAGGTCGAGGGTAGGACGGGGGCGTTTGTTGAGGGTCGCGGCGATACGGGCGAGGTCCTTGGCGGTGTACTGCGAGAGGTCGGTGCCTTTCTCCAGCCAGAACCGAAGGAGACGGTTGGTGTTCTCGTTCGAGCCGCGTTGCCAGGGCGAGTGCGGGTCGCAGAAGTAGACCGGCATGTCGAGGGCGAGCTGGATGTCGCGGTAGCCGGCCATCTCGGTGCCGCGGTCCCAGGTCAGCGAGCGGCGCAGGTGCTCGGGCAGCTTGGACATCTCGCGGATCATCGCCGCCGCGACGGACTCGGCGTCGTGACGGCCGGGCAGGTGGAGCAGGATCACGAACCGGGTGGTGCGTTCGACCAGGGTCCCGACTGCGGAGCCGTTGGCGGTGCCGAGGATCAGGTCGCCTTCCCAGTGGCCGGGCACGGCCCGGTCAGCGACCTCGGCGGGGCGCTCGCTGATCTTGAACGCCTCGCGGTACGGGCTCTTCGCGCGCCGGTCGATGCTGCCCTGGGGCTTGCGGGCCCGGCGACCTGTTGCGAGCTTGCCGGCGAGGTCCTTGCGCAGGCTGCCGCGGGTCTGGACGTACAGGGCCCGGTAGATCGTCTCGTGCGACACGCGACCCATCCTCGCTGCAGCAGTCGTGCCAGGGTGCTCGCAGCGCAACATGGCTGCGATCAGGCCGGGCGACCAGCCGTCGTCCATCCACTGCTCGATCCGACGACACAGGCCGGGGTTGTCGATGAGCTTGAACGCCCTCGGTCGACGTCGCTGTTCGTGGGCCCTGCGGTGCGCGACGGGGGCCCAGTAGGACCCGTCCGGGCCGCGGTTGCGCTTGACCTCACGCCACACCACCGACTTGTTCCGCGCGATCATCGCGCCGATCGCGCCATAGGAGGCGCCGCACAGGACCCCCACCGCGATCACCGACCGGTCCCAGCTGCTCAACGCTCGCCGCTGACGGCCCGGGTCGTCTGGACCCTGCGCACCCGGCACCGTCTGAGGGACCGTGCCGGGCAGGCCGCCGAGCTTTCCAAGCTGGATCGTAGGAGTCACAAGCCCCGAGGATCGCCACCACCGCGCCGCGGTGTCGCGCGCCACGCCGACCAGCTCGCTGGCCTGCCACAACGACACCCCGCCACAGACCAGCTCGAAGAACTCGTCATGGACCTCGTAGGAGAGCACTTTCGGCATCGAACAACGCCACCTTCTGGGTCAGCGTTGCTAAGACCAATTGACTCCGCCCTGTTGCAACGGCCCAGAAGCGTCGGAATACCCGGTGAACCGGGTATTCATGGGCCACCGCGCGCCAGGTCACGACTTCTCGATGAAGTCGGCGTTGGCGGAGGCCTCGAGCCGGGCGACGGCCTTGGCGAGCAGCGCGGTGGACCCGAGGGCGGGATCGGAGTCGATCAGCGCCTCGGCGGCCTCGCGGGCGGCGACGATGGTCTGCTCGTCGCGCAGCACACGCAGGTTCTGCAGGGTGGAGCGCCACCCGGACTGGGAGCGGCCGAGGACGTCGCCCTCGCGGCGCTGCTCGAGGTCGACCCGGCTCAGCTCGAACCCGTCGGTGGTGGGGCCACCGCGGCCAGCCGCTCGCCGCGCCGACGAGGGCATCGCCGGGTCGGTGACCAGGAGACACAGGCCCGGCAGGCCGCCTCGGCCGACCCGGCCGCGCAGCTGGTGCAGCTGGGAGACGCCGAACCGGTCGGCGTCGAGGATCACCATCGCGGTGGCGTTGGGGACGTCGACACCGACCTCGATCACGGTGGTGGCGACCAGCACGTCGATCTCGCCGGCGGCGAAGGCGCGCATCGTGGCGTCCTTGGCGTCGGGCGGCATCCGGCCGTGGAGCGGCGGCGACGCGAAGGCCCGCGAGGGGCCCGTCGGCGAGCTCGGCGTCGACGCTCCTCGACGGCGGCGAGCGGGGACGCTCGGCGGTGACGACGCTGCCGTCGTCGTCGAGGTCGGGCTGCGTCGGTCTCACCCTGCTCGAGCTCGTCGCCGGAGATGCGCGGGCACACGACGTAGGCCTGGTGGCCCTTGCCGACCTCCTCGCGGACCCGCTCCCACACGCGGGCGATCCAGCGCGGGCTGGTCGAGCAGGGCGACGACGTTGGTCTGGATCGGCGCCCGGCCGGCGGGCAGCTCGCGTCAGCGTGGAGACCTCGAGGTCGCCGAAGACGGTCATCGCGACCGTGCGCGGGATCGGTGTCGCGGTCATCACCAGCACGTGCGGCGGGCTGCCGGCCTTGTCGGTGAGCGCGGCCCGCTGCTCGACGCCGAAGCGGTGCTGCTCGTCGACGACCACGAGGCCGAGGTCGGCGAACTGGACCCGCGTCCTCGAGCAGCGCGTGGGTGCCGATGACGATGCCGGCCTCGCCGCTGGCCACGCGCGAGCATCGCCTGCGGTGCGCTGGGCCTTGGCCATCGAGCCGGTGAGCAGCGCGACGGTGGTGCCCTCGGCGGCACCGCCGAGCATCCCGCCGGCGGCCAGGTCGCCGAGCAGCGCGGTGATCGAGCGGTGGTGCTGCTGGGCGAGCACCTCGGTCGGCGCGAGCAGCGCGGCCTGCCCGCCCGGAGTCGACGACGCGCAGCATCGCGCGCAGCGCGACCAGCGTCTTGCCGGAGCCGACCTCGCCCTGGAGCAGCCGGTTCATGGGGTGCGGGCGGGCCAGGTCGGCCTCGACCTGCGCACCGATCTCGCGCTGCCCGGCGGTGAGCTCGAACGGCAGCCGGGCGTCGAACGCCGCCAGCAGCCCGCCGTCGCCTCCGTCGCGGGCCTGCGCGCCGAGCTGGCGCAGCGCGCGCCGGCGCCGGGCGAGCACCAGCTGGGTGACCAGCGCCTCGTCGAAGCGGAACCGCCGGTGGGCGCGCGTCGACCTGGCCGTGGTCGGCGGGCGCGTGCACGCAGTCGTAGCGCCTGCGCGGCGTCGATCACGTCGTACTTCTCGCGGACGGCTCGGGCATCACGTCGGGCAGGTCGTCGATCACGCTGCGGGCGAAGGTCATGGCGCGTTGGAGGTCCCAGGACTCGACGCCCTTGGTGAGCGGGTAGATCGGGGTACAGCGTCGGCCGACCGCCTCGGCCGCGGCGTCGGCCGTCGTCGCTGTCGCTCGTTGCGCGCCGAAGAGGACCATCTGCGGGTTGGTCAGCTGCCACTCGCTCTGGAACGACTCGGCCTGCCCGATGAAGAGCCCGCTGGCGGCCGGCGGCGAGCTCGGCGGGCGCGCCACTCGGCGACGTGCTTGCTCTTGGCGAAGAAGGTCATCTTCAGCACGGCCCGTCGGTCGCGCAGCACCGTCTCGAGCCGGTAGGCGGGCCGCCCGGTGCGGCGGTCCTGGTAGGTCTTCGACGTCGCTGCTGACGATCTCGCCGACGACCGTGAGCAGTCTGCCCCTGCTCGAGGTCGTCGACCTGGGTGAGCTCGCCGGTCTTGACGTAGCGCCGCGGGAAGTGGTGCAGCAGGTCGCCGACCGTGTCGCAGGCCGAGGTCCTTCGACGATCTTCTTGCGCTTGCTCCTTGGCTCGCCGAGACCGCGTGCGATCGGGCGAGTCGAGGCGTGATCACGGTCCTCCCGGCTCACTCCACCGACAGCAGCAGCGGATAGCGCTCCTGCCCACCGTCGTAGACCACGACGTCGACATGCGGCGTGCTCGCTCCTCGACGTACGACGCGGCCCGCGCTCGGCCAGGTCGCCGGCGTCCTCGGCCGCCGACCAGATCGTGACCAGCTCGCCGCCGCCGTCGAGCAGCCGGTCGAGGACGTCGGTCGCGACGGCGTACGGGTCGTGCCGATCGACCGCGAAGTCGCCCTCGATCACCCCGAGCACGTCGCCGGGCTCGCAGGGGCCGGCCATGGTGATCGCCTGCGTGGCCGCGACCGTGACCGCGCCGTGCCGGGCGTGCCGCGCGGTCGCGGTCATCTCGAGCGACGTCGTGCGTCGAAGCTGCGGCCCGGCTCGTGCACGGCCATCGCGGCCAGCCCCTGGACCTGGGCCTGTGTGGGGATCACGGCCACCGCAGCCCCGGGTCGGTCTCGGCGGTGCGCGGCGGCGATCTGGGCGGCCCGCACCGAGTCGGCGTCGTTGGGCAGCACGACCACCTCCGCGGCGCCGCAGCCGGTGATCGCCTCGAGCAGCTGACCGGTCGACGGGCGGCGGCCCGGGCCGCCCGTCGACGACGACCGCACCGGCCTCCTCGAAGAGCGCGGCGAGACCGGGACCGGCGGCCACCGCGACGACCTGCGTCCGCGCGCGGTCCGGCCGCGCGCTGCCGGGCGCCGGCGATCTGCTCGGCGAAGTGGGTGACCCGGACCCGGTACGGCCGGCCGGCCGCGATGCCGGCCTCGATCGCGGCGCCGACGTCGTCGACGTGGACGTGGACGTTCCACAGCCCGTCGCCGCCGACGACGACCAGCGAGTCGCCGAGCGGCGCGAGCGCGGGCCCGGAGGGTCGGGGATCCGGTCGTCCTCGGCGTCGAGGAGGTACATCACCTCGTAGGACGGGCCGTCGGGGGTCAGGTCGTCCGTGGGCACTCGGCGGTCGGGACCGGGATCGCGGGTGCCGATCGGCGCCGGCGACGGGCATCGGACGCCGTCCGGTCAGCGCGGTCTCGGCGGCGTCGAGGATCACGCTCAGGCCTCGGCCGCCGGCGTCGACGACACCCGGCGTCGCGCAGCACCTCCAGCTGGTCGGGCGTGCGGGCCAGGGCCTCGCGCGCGGCCCGCGCGGCCGCGGCGAAGACGTCGCGGGCCCGCACCGGCTCGCCGGCTGCGCCTGCGCCAGCGGCGCGTCGGAGGCCGCCCGGGCGACCGTCAGCATGGTGCCCTCGACCGGGGTCGCCGACGGCGGCGTAGCTGGCGTCGGTGGCGTGCGTGCAGCGCCTCGGCGACACCGGCGCGTTGCGCTCGTCGGCGGCGGCGCCGGCGATCCGGTCGGCGATGGCGCCCAGCATCTGGCTGAGGATCACGCCCGAGTTGCCGCGGGCGCCCGAGCAGCGCGCCGCGCGCGAACGCGGCCAGCGCCGTCCGGAGGTCGGCCGCGGGGTCGCCGCCGGTCGCCTCCCGGACGGCGTCGCGGGCGGCCGAGACGGTGAGGTACATGTTGGTGCCGGTGTCGCCGTCGGGCACGGGGTAGACGTTGAGCGCGTCGATCTCCTCGCGCGCCTCGGCCAGCGCGTCGGTGGCGATGTCGACGAAGCGGAGCACGACCGCCGAGCTGGATCGTGCCGTCGCGCGGTGCTTCCATGGTCTGCCTCGTCGTTGCTGGTCCGGGTCCCGATCGGCCGTCGCGTGGTGCCACAGGGTAGTGCTGGCGGACCGCCCTCGATCGATTCGCACCCGGTCGCGGTCGTCGGATACGCTGGTGCGGTTGCCCGCTGAGCCGGGCCCGCATCGATCGTCAACCTCAAGTCTTCAGGAGTTCACGGTGGCTGCCGTCTGCGACATCTGCGCCAAGAAGCCGGGCTTCGGCAACAACCGGCCTTGGTCGCGCAAGATCACCAAGCGTCGCTTCGACCCCAACATCCAGCGCGTGCGCGCCACCGTCAACGGCACCCCCAAGCGCCTGAACGTGTGCACCGGCTGCCTCAAGGCCGGCAAGGTCACTCGCTGACATCGCACGAAGGCCCCCGTCGAGCGCATCGCGCTCCGGCGGGGGCCTTCGTGCTGTGTGCGGCGCGGCTGATGCTCCGGATCAGAAGTGGGTCCAGCCGGTCGGGCCGTCGTACTCCTCGCCGTCGACGGTGACGCCCGGTCGCCCGTCGCGCGACCGCGCCGACGACCGGTCCAGCCGTCCGGCACCGACGCCGGTCGGGGAACGTCGCCAGCAGGGCGTGGTCGTCGCCGCCGCCGAGGATGAACTCGCAGCGGGTCGGCGCCGAGCGCGGCGCCGACGGCCTGCAGCGGCTCGGCGATGTCGAAGGCGCCGCGGTCGGACGTCGATCGCGACGCCGGAGGCGTCGGCGAGGTGGCCGGCCTCGGCGAGCAGGCCGTCGGAGACGTCGATCATCGACGGTCGCGCCCGCCTCGGCCGCGAGCCGTGCCGGCGTCGTACGGCGGCTCGGGCCGGCGGTAGGCCTCGACCAGCACGCGCGGCGAGCGGAAGCCGCGACCGAGCACGGCCAGCCCGCCGGCGGCCCAGCCCTGCCGGCCGACGATCGCGAGCACGTCGCCGGCGCCGCGCCCCGGAGCGCAGCACCGGCGCCACGGTGCAGGCGCCGAGCACGGTCACCGCGATCACGACCTGGTCGGCCCGGGTCAGGTCGCCGCCGACGACGCTGGCCCCGACCAGCGCGCACTCGTCGGCGAAGCCGCGGGCGAAGTCGAGCGCCCACTGCACCGGCAGGTCGGCCGGCGCGGCGAGACCGACGGTCAGCGAGGTGCGCCCGGCCGCCCATCGCGTTGATGTCGGAGAGGTTCTGCGCGGCGGCCCGGTGGCCGACGTCCTCGGCGGAGGCCCAGTCGCGACGGAAGTGCCGGCCCTCGACCATCAGGTCGGTGGAGACCACCACGTGGCCGGTGCGGACCCGCAGCACGGCGGCGTCGTCGCCGGGCCCGACAGCACGTGCTCCCCCTGCGGGAACAGCGCGGCGAGCGCGCCGATCAGGCCGAACTCGCCGGCGTCGGAGAGGGTCGCGTCGGCGGGAGTAGGCCATGGCCCCATCCCACCAGATCGGGCACCTGGCGCCCCCTATCGACACCGCGTCTGCGGCCCGCGGTAGGTTGGCCGCGTCACATCCCGTAGCGACGCAGGAGGAGCGCACGATGGTCGTCCAGGCCTACATCCTGATCCAGACCGACGTCGGCAAGGCCGCCGAGGTGGCCAAGGCGATCGCCCAGGTCAAGGGCGTGACCCTCGCCGAGGACGTCACCGGTCCGTACGACGTGATCGTCCGCGCCGAGGCCCGCAACGTCGACGAGCTCGGCAAGCTGGTCGTCGCGAAGGTGCAGAACCTCGACGGGATCACCCGCACCCTGACCTGCCCGGTCGTGCACATCTGACCGCTCTGACCTCGACGACGCCCCGGGCCCCTCCGGGTCGCGGGGCGTCGTCGTGCACGCCTCGCCGCTGGTCGTCGCGGGCTGCGGCTGCGGCCCGGTCGAGCGTCGACGCCCCCGACCTCGACGCCGCCGACCGCGCGGCCTGCGAGGCGTTCGTCGCCGACCTGCCCGACACGCTGGCCGACCAGGCAGCCGTCGACGTCGACGCCGGCCGACGCGCTCGAGCGGCCGCTGGGGCGACCCGGCCGATCGTGCTCACCTGCGGCGTCCGGCGGCCCGAGGGCTTCGACCAGATCTCGACCAGTGCCAGGTGGCCAACGGCGTCGGCTGGTACGTGCCCGCCGCGACGAGCTCGACGACGACCGTCGACGGCCGAGGCACGCCCTGTCGGCCGCCGGCAACCGAGCCGATCGTCGAGGTGGCTCGTCGCCCGGCTGGCGACCGACCGGCGGCGACGTCTCGGCCGCCGCCATCGTCGAGCTGGCCCCGCTCGTCGAGAAGCACCTGCCCGAGCGAGCAGAGGTGCCGACTCAGCGCAGGCCGGTGTCGCGCGGCAGCGCGAGCTGGATCAGCCGGTCGACGAGCGCCGGGTAGTCGAGGCCGGTGGCGGCCCACATCTGCGGGAACATCGACAGTCGGCGTGAAGCCCGGCATCGTGTTGATCTCGTTGATCACCAGCGACCCGTCGGGCATCACGAAGAAGTCGACCCGGGCCAGGCCCTCGCAGCCGACCGCCTCGAAGGCGCGGACCGGCCAGGGCGCGCAGCTCGGTCGGCGACGTCGTCGGGCGAGGTCGGCCGGGACGTCGAGCTCGGTCGTGCTCCTCGGGGAGGTACTTGGCCTCGAAGTCGTAGAACTCGTGGTCGCCGCTGACCCGGATCTCGGCGGGCACGCTGCGTCTCGGGCGTGCCGTCGAGGGCCTGCGAGCACGCCGCACTCGATCTCGCGCGCACCCTCCGCCGACGACCTCGACCAGCACCTTCGGGTCGTGCTCGGTGCGCCTCCTCGATGCGCCGCGTCGAGCTCGCGAGGCGTCGTGCGCCTTGGAGATGCCGATGCTCGAGCCGCCGCGGGCCGGCTTCACGAACACCGGGTAGCCGAGCGCGCTCGCGCGCTCGCGGCACGGCCTCGGGGTCGCGCGTCCCACTCGCGGGCGGTGACCGTGACTGCCGGCATGCACGGGCAGGCCGGCCGGCCGCAGCACGACCTTCATGTAGGCCTTGTCCATGCTCGACCGCGGAGGCGAGCACGCCGGCGCCGACGTAGCGGACGCCGGCCATCTCGAGCATCCCCTGGATGGTGCCGTCCTCGCCCCACGGTCCGTGCAGCACCGGGAAGACCACGTCGACCTCGCCGAGGGTCTGCGCGGACGGCTCGGACGGCTCGGTGCACGACCAGGTCGGTCGCCGTCGGTGCCCGGGTCAGCGCGACCGCCGCGCGGTCCGCCGTCGACGCTCGGCAGCTCGGTCCGGCGCCGTCGATCGCGCAGCCGGTCGGGGTCGCCCGACTCGAGCACCCAGCGGCCGTCGGTGGCGATGCCGATCGGCACCACGTCGTAGCGCGTCGCGGTCGATCGCGGCCGAGCACGCTGCCGGCGGTGACGCACGAGATCGGCGTGCTCGCTGGAGCGGCCGCCGAAGACGACGGCGACGCGGGGCTTGCGGGTGCCAGTCATCGGCCGCGACCCTACTCGGCTCGGGTCGACCATGGCTGGACTGCCCTGCCACGGCCCCGTCCCGAGCCGCTGCACCCCGCCACGATCGCCGTCACGGCCGGCCGTCCGGCGCACGAGCCCGACCAGCCGCTGAACGCCCCGATCACGATGGCGTCGACGTACGTCGCGGGCGGCGACCTGGAGTACGGCCGCTACGGCAACCCCACCTGGACGGCGTTCGAGGAGGTGCTGGGCGCGCTCGAGGGCGGCCGCTGCCTGGCGTTCGCCTCCGGGCTGGCCGCGGTCGCGACGGTGCTCGACCTGGTCGGGCAGGGCGCCAAGGTGGTCGCTGCCGCGGCACGCCTACCAGGGCAGCATCATGGCAGCTCGCCGACCTCGAGCCGCGCGGCCGGCTGCGAGCGCCACGCTCGTCGACATCGACGACACCGACGCCGTCGTCGCGGCGTGCGACGACGCCGCGCTGGTGTGGATGGAGTCGCCGACCAACCCGGCGCTCGAGATCGCCGACATCGCCAGCGATCGTCGCGGCCGCGCACGACGCCGGGGCCTACGTCGTCGTCGACAACACCTTCGCCACTCCCCTGCTCCAGCAGCCGCTCGACGCTCGGCGCCGACCTCGTCGTGCACTCCGCGACCAAGTACCTCGCCGGCCACAGCGACGTCCTGCTCGGCGCGCGTCGTCACCCGCGACGACGAGCTGTACGGCGTCCTCAAGGGCCGGCGCGACCTCATCGGCGCGATGCCCGGCACGCTCGAGGCGTGGCTGGCGCTGCGCGGCCTGCGCACCCTGCACCTGCGCGTCGAGCGCGCCCAGGCCAACGCCCAGGCGAGCTGGTGCGCCGGCTGCGGGAGCACCCGGCGGTCTCCGAGGTGCGCTACCCCGGCTTCGGCGGCATCGTCGCGATCGTGCTCGCCGAGGGCGAGCTGGCCGCCGACCTGCTGGTCCGCAAGACGAAGCTGTGGGTGCACGCGACGTCGCCTCGGCGGCGTCGAGTCGACGTTCGAGCGGCGCCGCCGCTGGAAGACCGAGGCGCCCACGATCCCCGAGGCGCTGGTGCGGATGTCGGTCGGCATCGAGGACGTCGAGGACCTCTGGGACGACCTCTCCCGCGCGCTCGACGGCGTGACGGCCTGACCGGCCCTGATCTCGAGAACCGCCGAAGGCGTGCTACGTCAGTCTCGGCCTTGGTGTCGCGGGCGACGGAGGCGTCCATCATGTCGGCGGCCGTCATCCGGCCGCGACACGACCGTCGTCGACGTGCTCGGCGATGCGGCGGCGTCGACGCCGGTAGCGCTGGGCCAGGGCGAGCAGGGACGCGCAGGACTTGGCGCCCTCGGCGACCTGGCGGGTGGAGGCGTAGATCTCGTCGGCGGTCATGCCCTGGCCGAGCTTCTCGCCGAACGTGCGGTTGCGCGAGAGCGGCGAGGAGCAGGTGGCGACCAGGTCGCCGAGCCCGGCCAGGCCCATCAGGGTCAGCGGGTTGGCGCCGAGCGCCATGGCGAGCCGGGCGGTCTCGGCCAGCCCGCGGGTGATGAGGGAGGCCGTGGTGTTGTCGCCGAAGCCGAGCCCGACGGCCATGCCGACCGCGAGGGCGACGACGTTCTTGTAGGCGCCGCCGAGCTCGCAGCCGAGCACGTCGGTGCTGGTGTACGGCCGGAACGCCGGCGAGTGGCAGCGCTGCCTGCAGCATCTTGGCGACCGACCTCGTCGGCGCAGGCGACCACCGAGGCGGCGGGCTCGCGGCGGGCGATCTCCTTGGCCAGGTTGGGTCCGCTGACCACCGCGATCCGCTCGGGCCCGGCGCCGGTGACCTCGGCGATGACCTCGCTCATCCGCTCGAGCGTGCCGAGCTCGACGCCCTTCATCAGCGAGACCATCACGGCGTCCGGCGCGATGACGGCGGCCCACTCGATGAGGTTCCCGCGCAGCGTCTGCGACGGTACGGCGAGGACGACGATGTCGGCGCCGTGCAGGGCCTGCTCGGCGTCGTGGGTCGCGGTGACCGGCGGCGGCAGCTGGATGCCCGGCAGGTAGTCGGTGTTCTCGTGCTCGTCGTTGATGGCGGTCGCGAGCTCGTCGCGGCGTGCCCAGATCATGACGTCGTTGCCCGCGTCGGCGAGCACGATGGAGAACGCCGTCCCCCACGAGCCGGCACCGAAGACCGCGACCTTGCCGCTCATGCGGTCTCCTTGTCGCTGGGGTCTTGCGTCCGGGGCGCTTGCGGGTTGCCGATCTCGGCGACGCCGGCCTTGCGCGGGTCGAACCGCTCGGCCGGTGCCTTCTCGCCGCGCAGGTCCTCGACGAGGGCGGTGATGCGCCGCCATGATCCGGTCGGTCGCCTGGCTGCAGCACCTCGCGGCGTCGGCGGCCGCGCCGACCAGGTCGCCGAGGTCGACGGGGTCGCCGGCCTTCATCGTCGATCCGCTTGCGCGGGAAGAGGTCGGGCTTCTTGGCGTACGGCGCCAGCAGCTCCTGCGCGCCCCACTGGCCGACCGGGATCACCGGACAGCCGGTCTCCAGCGCGATCCGGGCCGCGCCCGGTCTTGCCCGTCATCGGCCACAGGTCGGGGTCGCGGGTGATGCGTGCCCTCGGGGTAGACGACGACGCACTCGCCCGCGCCGCACGGCGGCGACGGCTGCGTCGTAGGCGCCGGCGGCCGTGCGGCTCGAGCCGCTCGACCGGGATCTGGCCGGCGGCGCGCATGAAGTAGCCGACGACGGCCTTGTTCTTGAACAGGCCCTGACTTGGCCAGGTAGCGCGGCAGCCGGCCGTGGTCGTAGACGAAGTGCGCGGCCGAGCAGCGGGTCGACGTGGGAGATGTGGTTGATCACGACCACGACAGCCGCCGGTCGCGGGGATCTTCTCGCCGTCGATCCAGTGCTGCTTGCGTGGTGCGGAGGAAGGACGGCTTGAGGATGGACCGCGCCGAGCGTCGAAGGCCCAGCCGCGGTTCTGCTGAGCTGCGACGCTCGCCGTCACCTCGTCGTGCCGGCCGGGCTCGGCTGACCCGTCGCGGGCTCCTGGTCGCGGCACCCTGCGTCTGGATCGCCGCGGCTGCAGGATGGCGCGATGGACGAGCGGCTGTACGTCGTCGTGGTGCCGGTGAAGCCGCCGGCGCGCGGGAAGTCGCGGCTGCGGGGCTTCCCGACGACCTGCGGCGCGACCTGGCCGCGGCGTTCGCCCTGGACACCGCCGCGGCCTGCCTGGCCGCCGACGCACGTGGCACGCGGTGCTCGTGGTGACCGACGACGCCGTCTTCGCGCGCGGCCTGGCGCGCGGCCGGCTGCGCGACGCATCCCCGACGGTGACGCACGGCGACCTCAACCCCGCACTGCGTGCAGGCGGTCGCCGAGGCTCGGCGGCGCTGGCCGGCCCAGCGACCGGTCGCCCTGCTGCGCCGACCTGCCGGCGCTGCTGGCCGACGACCTCGACGACGGCGCTGGCCTCGCTGGCGCCGGGCCGCGCGTCGTTCGTCGCGGACGCCGAGGGCACCGGCACGACGATCTACTCGGCGCCGTACGACGTCTTCGACCCGGCTTCGGTCCCGGCTCGCGCCGCGGCCCACCTGGTCGCGGTGCGGTCCCGGTGGCCGGCGAGCTGGCGACGCTGCGCCGCGACGTCGACGACCTCGACGACCTGCGGCCGGCTGCGGCACTGGGCGTCGGGCCCGGCACACCGCGCGCCTGCTCGTCGAGCTCGACCTCGGCCAGGCGTGACGACGGGCCGCCCTCCGGATGGAGGACGGCCCGTCGACGGGCGTTGCGGTCAGGCCTTCTTGGCTGCCTTCTTGGCGGGAGCCTTCTTGGCTGCTGCCTTCTTGGCCGGAGCCTTCTTCGCGCGGTCTTCTTGGCGGCCGTCGTCTTGGCCGCGGTCGCCTTCTTGGCGCGGGCAGCCTTCTTGGCCGGTGCCTTCTTCGCGGCCGTCTTCTTGGCGGTCGTCGTTCTTGCGCCGTCGACGTCTTCTTGGCGGGTGCCGCCTTCTTCGCGGCCGCCTTCTTCGCCGGACGCCTTCTTCGCCGGAGCCTTCTTGGCGGGCGCCGTCTTCTTGGTCGCCGCAGCCGGCCTTCTTGGCCGGCGCCGCTGCCTTCTTGCGCAGCCGGCGCAGCAGCGGCGCAGCGTCAGCTTCGGCAGCTTCTTGGCGCCGGAGACGACGTTCTTCAGGTCGGCGCCGGCGCTGAACTTCGGCACCGCCGTCTTCTTGGCCTTGATCCGCGCGCCGGTCTGCGGGTTGCGCACCCAGCGCGCCTCGCGGACGCGCTTCTCGAACGAGCCGAAGCCCGTGATCGCGACCTTCTCGCCCTTGGCGACCTCGCGGGTGATCGTGTCGAGCACGGACTCGAGCGCGTGCTGCTGCTGCCTTGCGGTTGCCCTCGTAACGCGCGGCCAGCGCGTCGATGAGCTGAGACTTGTTCACTGGCTTCCCTTCCGTGAACGGGTTGAGTCGGGCCCATGCCCGACTATTCCTAAGGCACGCTAGGCATTCACGAGCCGTGTCACAATCGCCACGCCGCAGTGACGCGACGTTTTTCTGCAGTTGAGCGAAATCCGTCAACGATCGCCCTTCGTTGCGCCTCCGGCGAACTGAGCGGGCTCATCTCACGTCCACGCCGAGAATCGCCAGTGTGGCTGGGGATTCTCCTCGTGCCACGAGGGTTTTCGCGTCTGCGGACGGTCGTCCCGACACGGCTCGAGACGTCCGTCGGCGCGGTCGACGGGCTTCCAGCTCGGACGCGCGGCCTCGTAGGCCGCGATGTCGTCGTCGTTGCCGAGCGTGATGCCGATGTCGTCGAGGCCCTCGAGCAGCCGCCAGCGGGTGTAGTCGTCGATGTCGAAGGAGTCCTCGATCGCGTCGGCGCCCGTCGCCGGCCGGACGGTGCGGGTCTCGAGGTCGACGGTGATGCGTCGCTCCGGGCTGGTCTTCGAGGTGGTCCCAGAGCCGCTGCACGACCTTCTCGTCGACCTGCGCGGCGAGCAGTCCGGCCTTGCCGGAGTTGCCGCGGAAGATGTCGCCGAAGCGCGGGGAGATGACGACCTTGAAGCCGTAGTTCTGCAGGGCCCACACGGCGTGCTCGCGCGACGAGCCGGTGCCGAAGTCGGGTCCGGCGACGAGCACCGAGCCCGCCGGCGTACGCCGGGTGGTTGAGCACGAACGACGGGTCGTTGCGCCAGGCCGCGAACAGCCCGTCCTCGAAGCCGGTGCGGGTGACCCGCTTGAGGTACACGGCCGGGATGATCTGGTCGGTGTCGACGTTGCTGCGTCGCAGCGGCACGCCGATGCCGGTGTGGGTGGTGAACTCGTCCATCAGTCGCACTCCCGTTCCGAGGGTCGCAGGCTCGCAGGTCGGCGGGCGACGAGAGGGTGCCGCGGACGGCGGTGGCCGCGGCGACCGGCAGCGAGACCAGGTGGGTGCGCCCGCCCTTGCCCTGCCGGCCCTCGAAGTTGCGGTTGGAGGTCGAGGCGCTGCGCTCGCCGGGCGCGAGCTGGTCGGGGTTCATGCCCAGGCACATCGAGCACCCGGCGCCGCGCCACTCGGCGCCGGCCTCCTTGAAGACCACGTCGAGGCCCTCGTCCTCGGCCTGCAGCCGCACCCGCACCGAGCCCGGTACGACGAGCAGCCGGGTGTCCTCGGCGACCTGGCGGCCCTTGATGATCTCGGCCGCGAGCGCGCAGGTCCTCGATCCGGCCGTTGGTGCAGGAGCCGACGAAGACCGTGTCGACGTTGATCTCGCGCATCGGGGTGCCGGCCTCGAGCGCCATGTACTCCAGCGCCTTCTCGGCGGCGACCTGGTCGCTCGGCGTCGTCGAAGTCCGCGGGGTCGGGCACGGCGCGCGCCCAGCGGCACGCCCTGGCCGGGGTTGGTGCCCCAGGTGACGAACGGCGTCATCGTCGAGGCGTCGAGCACGATCTCCTCGTCGAAACTCGGCGTCGTCGTCGGTGACCAGGGTGCGCCAGTGCGCGACGGCGGCGTCCCAGTCGGCACCCTTCGGCGCCTCGGCGCGGCCCTCGAGGTAGTCGAACGTCGTCTGGTCGGGAGCGATCAGGCCGGCCTTGGCGCCCCACTCGATGCTCATGTTGCAGATCGTCATCCGGGCCTCCATCGAGAGCTCCTCGATGGCCTGGCCGCGGTACTCGACGATGTAGCCCTGGCCGCCGCCGGTGCCGGTGTGCGCGATCAGGGTGAGCACCAGGTCCTTGGCGGTGACGCCGGCGGGCAGGCTGCCGTTGACGGTGACCGCCATCGTCTTCGGCCTGGCCTGCATCAGGGTCTGGGTGGCGAGCACGTGCTCGACCTCGGAGGTGCCGATGCCGAAGGCGATCGCGCCGAACGCGCCGTGGGTGGAGGTGTGGCAGTCGCCGCAGACGATCGTCATGCCGGGCTGGGTCAGCCCGAGCTGCGGGCCGACGACGTGCACGATGCCCTGCTCGACGTCGCCGAGCGGGTGCAGCCGGACGCCGAACTCCTCGGCGTTCCTGCGCAGCGTGTCGACCTGGGTGCGGGACACGGGGTCGGCGATCGGCTTGTCCCAGTCGATGGTCGGGACGTTGTGGTCCTCGGTGGCGAGGGTGAGGTCGGGGCGGCGTACGGTGCGGCCGGCGAGCCGCAGCCCGTCGAAGGCCTGCGGGCGAGGTCACCTCGTGGATGAGGTGGAGGTCGATGAAGAGGAGGTCGGGCTCTCCGGGGCGACCGGACGACGTGCTCGTCCCAGACCTTCTCGGCCAGGGTCTTGCCCATGCGCACTCCTCCTGGGTCCGCCGACTCGTACTGACGTCACAGCAGCCTACGCTTGCATCCCATGATCTGAGACGGCAGTATTGGCATATGGACAACTCTAGCGGCGTCGGCGTACTCGACAAGGCCGCCCTCGTGCTCACCGCGCTCGAGTCCGGACCGGCCACCCTGGCCGGCCTGGTCGCCGGCACCGGCCTGGCCCGCCCGACCGCGCACCGGCTCGCGGTGGCCCTCGAGCACCACCGCCTGGTGGCCCGCGACATGCAGGGCCGGTTCGTGCTCGGCCCGCGGCTCGCCGAGCTGTCCGCCGCCGCCGGCGAGGACCGGCTGCTCGCCGCCGCCGGGCCGGTGCTCGCCCGCCTGCGCGACATCACCGGCGAGTCCGCCCAGCTGTGGCGCCGCCAGGGCGAGTACCGCGTCTGCGTCGCCGCCGCCGAGCGGCCCTCCGGTCTGCGCGACACGATCCCGGTCGGCTCGCAGCTCACCATGCGCGCCGGCTCGGCCGCCCAGGTGCTGCTCGCCTGGGAGGACCCCGAGCGGATGCACCGCGGCCTGCAGAACGCCGCCTTCTCCGCCGCCGCCCTGTCCGGCATCCGCCGCCGCGGCTGGGCCCAGTCGGTCGGCGAGCGCGAGCAGGGCGTGGCCTCGGTCTCCGCGCCGGTCCGCTCCCCCGGCGGCAAGGTCATCGCCGCCGTCTCGGTGTCCGGCCCGCTCGAGCGGCTCTCGCGCCAGCCCGGCCGGATGCACGCCCCCGCCGTCCTCGCCGCCGCCGAGCGGCTCTCCGAGTCGCTGCGGCGCGCGCGCGGAGTGCCGCCGAGGTCGGGCGCCACGTCCGCGGACCGTAGTCCAGGCTGTTTGGCCCTACTCGTGCGAAGGGGCCCAGGCAGCCGGGCTGCGATCAGCCCAGCCCTGCGGACGAGGGCGAGCCCTCAGAAGAGGGCGTCCTGCTCCAGCTGCGAGCAGGAGCTGCTTGCGCTCGAGCCCGCCGGCGTACCCGGTGAGGGTGCCGTTGGCGCCGATCACCCGGTGGCACGGGATGACGATCGGGATCGGGTTGCTGCCGTTGGCGAGACCGACGGCGCGCGAGGCGGCGTTGGTGCGGCCGAGCCGGCGGGCGATCTGCGCCGTACGACGCGGTCTCGCCGTAGCCGACCTCGAGCAGCTCCTCCCAGACCCGCTGCTGGAACTCGCGTGCCGCCGGGGCCAGCGGCAGGTCGAACTCCTTGAGGTCGCCGGCGAAGTACGCCGCGAGCTGGCGCGGCGGCCTCGACGAGCACCGGGTGGTCGTCGTCGCGGTCGCCGCGCGGCCGGCCGTCGCGCGTCGCGGAACGGCGAGAACTCGATCGCGGTGATCGCGCCGTCGTGCTCGACGAGCCGCAGCTCGCCGATCGGGCGAGTCCATGACGGTCCACATGTCAGTGCTCCTTCCGTGTGACGGGCATGAGGGTGTTCCAGAGGTGCATGAGGGCGTAGGAGCGCCAGGGTCGCCACGTCGCTAGGTCGTCGAGGCGTCGGCCGGGGTCGCGTCCGAGCCCGGCAGCGCGTTGCGGACGCCGATGTCGGTCGGCAGGAAGACGTCGGGGTGGCCGAGGGCCCGCATGGCGACGTAGTCGGCGGTCCACGGGCCGATGCCGGGCAGCGCGAGCAGGGCCGCGCGGACGTCGTCGCGGTCGGCGCCGCGGTCGAGGGCGACGTCGCCGGTCGGCGAGCGCCGCGCCAGCCCGACCAGCGCGCGCCCGCGGGCCCGCGGCATCGGCAGCGACTCGGGGTCGAGCGCAGCGAGCGTCGGCGGCGTCGGGAAGAGGTGGGTCAGCCCCGGCACGTCGGTCTCGACCGGCCGGCCGTGCTCGGCGACGAGACGGCCGGTGACGGTGCGGGCACCCGCGACGCTGACCTGCTGGCCGACACGGTGCGGACCGCGATCTCGTCGCCGTCGACCTGGCCGGGCACGCCGCAGCCCGGGCGTCGCGCGGGCCAGCGGGCCGAGCACCGGGTCGCCGGCGAAGTGGTCGTCGACGGCGACCGGGTCGCAGTCGGCGTCGAGCAGCCGGCGCGCCCGCTCGACCGCGGCCGCGGTGTCGCGCAGGTCGTCGCAGCCGAACGTCGCCGGGACGAACGCGGTCTGCCCGCGCGTCGGGCGCGTCGGTCAGCTCGAGCCGGACGGTGCCCGGGCCGTGCGGCAGGTCGAGGGTGCGGGCGTACCAGCCGTCGCCGGCGACCTCGACGCCCGGGCACCACGTGGTAGGCGAGGAAGTCGAGCAGCGCCCGCCCGGCGAACGGCGTGCGGACGGCGAGCCGCATGGTGACCGCGCCCGTGACGTGGCCGCGCCGCCGCGGCGGCCGCGCAGCTCGGACGGGCTGGCGGCGTAGACCTCGCGGACGGTCTCGTTGAACTGGCGCACGCTGGCGAAGCCGGCCGCGAACGCGACGTCGGCGAAGCCCGAGGTCGGTGGTCTCGATCAGGATCCGCGCGGTCTGGGCGCGCTTGGCGCGGGCGAGGGCGAGCGGACCGGCGCCGAGCTCGGCGGTGAGCAGCCGGGTGAGGTGGCGCGGCGTGTAGCCGACCCGCGCGGCGAGGCCCGTCGACGCCCTCGCGGTCGACGACGCCGTCGGCGATCAGCCGCATGGCCCGGCCGGCCGACGTCGGCGGCGACGTCCCAGTCGGGGCTGCCCGGGGTCGCGTCGGGCAGGCAGCGCTTGCAGGCGCGGAAGCCGGCGGCCTGTGCGGCGGCCGCGGTCGGGTGGAAGGTGACGTTGGCGTACGCCGGCGTGCGCGCCGGGCACGACGGCCGGCAGTAGATGCCGGTCGTCCGGACGGCGGTGTAGAAGACGCCGTCGAAGCGCCGGTCGCGCGACTTCACCGCGCGGTAGCAGGACTCCTGGTCGAGCCGGTCGGTCGTGGCTCATGAGGCCCATCATGTCCTACGTCAGCGAGACGTTCTGGCGGGAATCGGACACGCCGCACCGGCGCGTCTGCGCGGATGCTGGCGTGAGCGACGACACCACATTCGAGCGCGCGGACGACGGTACGGCAGAGGTCGGCCGAGCCGCTCCGCCGTCGAAGCACCGACGTGCCGTGCTGCGCGTCATCGTCGTCACCCAGCTCGTGCTGGCCCTGGTGACCGCCGGCGCTGTCGTCCTCGTGCTACCAGGGACCTCAACGACAACATCAGCCGCGGCCGCAAGCCGACCGCGCACGGAGCTGGAGAAGAAGGACAAGGGCCGCGACGACCCCGCTCAACATCCTGGTGCTGGGCTCCGACACCCGCGCCGGCCGGGGCAACGGGATCGACGGCCTGACCGAGGACGGCCAGCGCTCCGACACCGTCATCCTGCTGCACGTCTCGCAGGACCGGCAGCAACGCCTACGGCGTCAGCCTGCCGCGCGACGCCCTGGTCGACCGCCCGGACTGCATGGTCGACGGAGAGAACGTGCCGCGGTGAAGAGCACGGCCATGTTCAACACGGCGTTCTCGGTCGGCGGGGCGGCGTGCACCGTGCAGACGGTCGAGGAGCTCACCGGCATCTACATCGACCACTACCTGGTGCTCGACTTCAACGGGTTCAAGGACATGGTCGACGCCGTCGACGGGGTCGAGGTCTGCCTCCCGAAGGCGGTCTCCGACGCCGAGCACGACATCTACTTCGACGCCGGCACCCAGACCCTCATGGCCAGGACGCGCTCAGCTACGTGCGCGAGCGCTCCCAGCTGTCGGCGACCGGCGACATCGGCCGGATGAAGCGGCAGCAGGCCTTCATCGCCTCCATGGTGAGCAAGGTGATGTCGGCCGGCACCCTGTCGCAGCCGCGCCAGGTGATCGACTTCCTCGAACGCCGTGACCTCCTCCATCGAGGTCGACGAGGACCTCGACACCGTCGGCAAGCTGTCCAACCTGGCGAAGGAGTTCCGCGACACCGGACTCGACAAGATCAAGTTCCTCACCGTCCCGAACGAGCCCTACGAGCCCAACCCCAACCGGCTGGTGTGGACCCACGAGGCCGACGACCTCTGGGAGCGGATCCGGCAGGACCAGCAGCTCGGACAAGGACTTCAGCGCCGACAGCATCGGCGCCGAGCGACCCGGTCGGCACTGAGGACACCGGCGACGCACGGCGACGGCGGCTCCGACGGCTCCGGGGACGTCGAGACCCAGGCAACGGATCGACGCCGGCCTCTGCGCCTAGCGCCGACTGTGGGGTGGTGTCACACGGGCACCTGGATGCACCCGGGTCGCTCCGAGTCTCAGTGGCCCCAGGCGGCGGTGAGCCACTGAGGTTCTCTGCTCGATGATTTCCTCACTGGCTCACCGCCCACCCGAGCCAACCGCCGCCGAGCGGTGACCTGGTTACCGAATGGTCGAGCGAAACGGGAACCAGCTCACCGAGCCGACCCCGCCGGGCGGTGATCTGGCACCGAATGGTCGAGCAACACGGGAACCAGCTACCGCCGCCCCGGCCGACCCCGCCGAGCGGTGATCTGGTTACCGAATGGTCGAGCGAAACGGGAACCAGCTCACCGCCGCCCCCGAGCCGACCCCGCCCAGCGGTGACCTGGTTACCGAATGGTCGAGCGAAACGGGAACCAGCTCACCGCCGCCCCCGAGCCAACCCCGCCCAGCGGTGACCTGGCTGACCAGGATCGCGTCGAGCAAGCGCGGCGAACCAGCTCACTGCCGCCCCGAGCCCCAGCCGACGTTGGTGTGCCCGCGCCGGCGAAGCCGCCGGCTTGCCCAGGGCGCCGCAGGCGATCCTTGTGTGGACGGCTGCAGACCCGGGCTGGTAAGCGCGCCGGGGCACACCAGCCCCGGCACGCGAGCAGCGGCGTCCTCCTGAGAGCGTCGGTCGCAGACCGACCTCCTCGACCAGCGAGCAGGCGACGGTCGCAGAGCGACCTCCTCGACCACCGAGAGGCGACGGTCGCAGAGCGATTCGCCGCGGCCCGCAACGACGAAAGCCCAGGCCTCGGGCCTGGGCTTTCGTGCGGGTTCTGTACCCCCGACCGGATTCGAACCCGCGCTACCGCCTTGAGAGGGCGGCGTGCTAGGCCGCTACACAACGGGGGCTTGCCAACTCTGATCAACCTGGCGAACTTTAGCCGGGGCCGGAGGTTAGTCCAAAATCGCACCGGTGAGGCTGCGATCTCGCTGGGATACTAGGACTCGAACCTAGACTAACTGGACCAGAACCAGTCGTGCTGCCAATTACACCATATCCCATGTTATGGGATCGGCCCACCTGCCGGTGCCCCGGGAGCCGAGGAGAAACATTACACGCGGGCCGACGGGAGGCCTCCGAACGCGGCGGGTCGGTGCGGTCGTGCAGCCGCATCCGGCGCGCCACCGAGATCGCCAGCGCCAGGAAGACGAGGGACTGGGTGACGGTCAGCGGGAGCGTCCCACCAGGACACCGTCGTCGGGGTTGAGCGCCGAGTCATGTCGCCGAAGGCAGCGCGAAACCGAACGCCACGAAGTTGTTCAGGACGTGCAGGGCGATGCCCGCCTCCAGGCCGCCGGTCGCGATGACGAGGATGCCGGCGACGAGGCCGAAGGCGAACCGGTCGAAGAACAGCGGGAAGGTTCTGGCCGATGCCGTGCGCGAGCGCGAACAGCGTGGCAGCGGCGTCGCAGCACGGCGACGTACCGCGCCAGGCGCCGAACAGGCCCCGAACGCCTGGGTGAGGTAGCCGCGGAAGGCGTACTCCTCGCCCGTCGCCTGCAGCGGCGTCAGGAGCACGACGACGAGCACGAAGTCGCGGGTGGTCGCTCGTCGAAGTGGTTGACGCTGCCCGACATCGTCTCTGCGTCGCCGGCGCCGGCAGCAGCGAGCCGAGCACCACCGTGGCGACAGCGCGACGAACGCCAGTCCGAGGCAGCACCAGCAGCCACCGCCACCGCATCCGCGGCGCGACCGAGGTCAGCCAGCGCGGCCGGAGCCGGTGCAAGAGCCCGGCACGCAGCAACGCAGGCAGCGGGATGGCCAGGGCGAGGGAGAGGTTGAGGCAGAGCAGCGCCCGCCGGCGTCACGTCGTCGGTGTCGGCCAGCGCGGTCGAGGCTCCGTCGGACGACGCTCGGTCGCCGGTGACGTGGACCGGCCGGCGGAGCGCCGACGAGCGATCGCCGCCGACGCTGACGATCACGCGGCCGACGCACCAGCCGAACGCGCCCACCGACCAGGGCTCAGGATGCCGCGGCGGCAGTGACCGGCCCCATCGCACTGGCGGCCGGTGGCGCGTAGATCCGGCTGGCACTCCAGACGGCGGCTCCGTCGGCGCTCCGCCTGCGGCGTCAGGTCGTCAGCCGGGCGCGGTCGCAAGCCGGGCCAGGCGCGCCTCGCGGCCGAGCAGCTCCAGCGACTCGAACAGCGGCGGCGAGACCCGGCGCCCGGTGACCGCGACCCGGACCGGGCCGAACGCGTTGCGCGGCTTGAGTCCCAGCCCCTCGATCAGCGAGGTGCGGAGCGCCTCGTCGATCGTCGTCGGTGGTCCACGGGTCGAGCCCGGCCAGGGCGTCGTGGGCCGCCGCGACGACGCCCGGCCGTCGTCGTCGAGCAGCTTGGCGACGTCGGCCTCGGGTCGAACTCGACCTCCTCGGTGAACAGGAAGCCGAGCATGTCGCCGGCCTCGGTGAGCTTGTTCATCCGCTCGGCACCAGCGGCATCGCCCGCGTCGAGCAGCGGCTGCTCGGAGTCGGTCGAGCGGGTCGGCCGAGCACGCCGGCGACCAGGAACGGCAGCACCCGCTCGGCCATCTCGGAGACCGACAGCATCCGCATGTGGGAGGCGTTGATCGCCTCGGCCTTCTTCAGGTCGAAGCGCGCCGGGTTGGGGTTCACCCCGGCGATGTCGAACGCCGCGACCATCTCCTCGAGCGTGAACACGTCGCGGTCGTCGGCGATCGCCCAGCCCAGCAGGGCCAGGTAGTTGAGCAGGCCCTCGGGCAGGAAGCCCGGCCTCGCGGTAGCTGACCAGGTGGCCTGCGGGTCGCGCTTGGAGAGCTTCTTGTTGCCCTCGCCCATCACGTAGGGCAGGTGCCCGAAGCGGGGCACGGCCTGCGCGATGCCGAGCTCGACCAGCGCCTCGTAGAGCGCGATCTGGCGCGGCGTGCTGGAGAGCAGGTCCTCGCCGCGGAGCACGTGGGTGATCCCCATCATCGCGTCGTCGAGCGGGTTGACCAGGGTGTAGAGCGGCTGGCCGTTGGCGCGGGCGAGCGCGTAGTCGGGCACGTGCTCGGTGTGGAAGGTGACCTCGCCGCGGACCAGGTCGTCGAACGTGATCGCGCTGTCGGGCATCCGGAACCGGACGACCGGCTGCGGCCCTCGGCCACGAACGCCGCCACCTGGTCCTCGGTCAGCTCGCGGCAGAACCCGTCGTACCCCATGACCTTGGAGCCGCTGGCCTTGCGGCGGGCCTCGACCTCTCGTTGGTGCAGTAGCAGTCGTAGGTGAAGCCGCGTCGCGGAGCCGGGCCAGCGCGTCGGCGTAGATCGCGAGCGCTCGGACTGGAGGTAGGGGCCGAGCGGGCCGCCGACCTCGGGGCCCTCGTCCCAGTCGAGACCGAGCCAGTGCAGCACGTCGATCAGCGCGTCGTGCGACTCCTGGGTGTTGCGGGCCGCGTCGGTGTCCTCGATCCGGAAGACGAAGGTGCCGCCGTGGTGCCGCGCGAACGCCCAGTTGAACAGGGCGGTGCGGGCCAGCCCGACGTGGGGCGAGCCGGTGGGCGAGGGGGCCATGCGCACGCGGACGCCGGTCGAGTCGGTGGGGTCAGTCACGCGCAGTCACCTTGTTGGTCAGGGTGCCGATGCCGGCGACGGAGATCTCGACCTCGTCGCCGACCTCCATCGGCCCGACACCCTCGGGGGTGCCGGTGAGGATCACGTCGCCGGGCAGGAGGGTCATCACGCTGCGAGACGTGCGCGACCAGGGCGGGGATGTCGAAGACCATGTCGCTGGTGGTGCCGTCCTGCACGAGGTCGCCGTTGAGGTGGGTCTGCACCGGACGCCGTCGATGAAGTCGCTGCGGGTCGAGGTCGGTCTCGATCCACGGGCCGAGCGGGCAGAACGAGTCGAAGCCCTTGGCCCGGGTGAACTGGCCGTCGCTGCGCTGGAGGTCGCGGGCGGTGACGTCGTTGGCGACCGTGTAGCCGTGGATGACGTCGGTGGCCTTCTCGGCCGGGACGTCGCGGCAGATCCGCCCGATCACGACCGCGAGCTCGCCCTCGTAGTGCACGTCCTGGCTCTGCGGCGGGTAGAACACCGGGTCGCCGGGGCCGACCACGCTGGTGTTCGGCTTGAGGAACATCAGCGGCTCGCTTCGGGACCTCGTTGCCGATCTCGGCCGCGTGCGCGGCGTAGTTGCGGCCGATCCCGACCACCTTGCTGCGCGGGAGCACCGGCGCCAGCAGCCGGACGTCGGCGAGCTTGTGCTCCTGGTCGAGCAGCTTGATGCCGACGTACAGCGGGTCGCCGGCCAGCGCCACGACCATGGAGTCCTCGTCGGGCTGGCCGTACTCGTCGAGCTCGCCGGTGACGACGCCGTACTGCGGGTCGTCGCCTGTGGTGAACCTCGCGATACGCACGTGCCCGACCCTAGCGAGGGTGCGGTCCGTCAAACTGGGGGGATGGACCCGACCGTGCTCGACGAGGCGGCCTGGCGGCAGCGTGCCGCCGCGCACGCCGCGCGCGTCGACGTGTTCGTGGGCCCGCACCTCGAGCGGCGCGACGTGGGCGCCAGGCACCCGGTGCACGACTTCCTGTTCACCTACTACTCCTACCGGCCCGCGCAGCTGCGGCGCTGGCACCCGGGGTACGGCGTCACGCTGGTCGGTGGCGAGCAGGAGTACGGGTCGTTGAAGGGATACGGGTCTCGTGACGGTCGCAGAGCGACCTCCTCGACTCCTCGCTTCGCTCGGACGCACCGTCGACCCGGCGTACCTCGCACGCAGCGCCCGCTGGTGGAGGCGCTGCGCCGGCTGCTCGGCGCCACGGCCGCGCGGCCCGCCAACTTCGGCTGCTTCGGCCTGCACGAGTGGGCGATGGTCTACCGCCTCGCGGAGAGCGAGACCCGCCACGCCGACTGGCCGCTGCGGCTCGGGGCGTCGGGCACCGATGCCGTCGTGGAGTCGCACCGCGATCGCGTGCTCGCACTTCGACGCCGTCCGCTTCTTCACCGAGCCGGCCCGCCCCCTCAACACCCTCTCCCCCACGGCCGGCGACCGGCCCGAGCACGAGCAGCCCGCCTGCCTGCACGCCGGGATGGACCTCTACAAGCACGCCTTCCGGCTCAGCCCGATGGTGTCCTCCGACCTGGTCGCCGACTGCTTCGAGCTGGCCCGCGACATCCGCGAGCTCGACATGCGGGCCGCGCCGTACGACCTGTCCGACCTGGGGTTCGAGCCGGTGCCGATCGAGACCGCGGCCGGCAAGGCCGAGTACGCCGCGGCGCAGCGCGAGTTCGCCGCGCGAGGCGCGCCGCTGCGGCAGCGTCTCGTCGACACCTGCGACGAGCTCCTCGACGCCGTGGGGGTGTCGTGAGCGACATCCCGCTGACCCAGCGCTACGTCGTCCCCGACGACGGCCGGCGACAGCTCGCCTGGACGTCGGTGCGCTTCACGCTCCGCTCTCGTGGCCACCGGCTGCTGTACGCCGGCCTGGTCGTCTTCGCCCTGCTCTTCCAGACCCTCAACGGCGGGTGGGACCCGCTGCGGCCGGCGGTGCTGGCCACGGTCCGCCTGATCGTCGGCGGACTGGCGATCACCGCGGTGTGGACCTGCGTCGTGGGCGGCCTGCAGACGTACCGCTCGACCCGCGACCGGTTCTTCGCCGGCGCCGTGCACGAGTCGGGGTTCGGCGACGACGAGCTGGCGCTGCGCGGACCCCGCGGCGAGTCGCGGATCCCGTACGCCGCCATGCGCTCGATCCGGACGTGCGGCGACTTCGCGTTCGTGAGCACCGACGGGCTGGGCGGGCACGCGATCTTCCCGCGGGCCCTGTTCCCCGACCGCGAGATCGACCGGATCAACGCCGCGAGCTCCTGAGCATGTGATCTCTCTCGCAGCACCCCGGGGTTGCGACATCGACCCGCAGAGTCACTAAGGTGAGGCTTACCTAAGTCTCTCGGAAGGACTTCTCGGTGGTCGCTCCCGCCCCCCATCCACTCTCCCACCTGTTCCACCCCCAGCACGCCGACGCCTACGTCGCGACCATGCGGCGCGGTGTCGACCACCTCGCCGACGTCCTGACCCGGCGTCCGCGGCGGCCGGCAACCGGCGTCGCCCCCGGCCCCGCCGCCAAGCCGGTCGCCGACGTCGACCTCGACCGGCCGCTGCTCGACGT
Organism: uncultured Actinomycetota bacterium; assembly: GCA_963825985.1. Classification (GTDB taxonomy): domain Bacteria; phylum Actinomycetota; class Actinomycetes; order Propionibacteriales; family Nocardioidaceae; genus Nocardioides. Next base: position 34,111 of record CAWGVK010000031.1, read on the forward strand.
CGACGCGGCACTGGACGAGGTCAGCCGGCTCTACCTCGACGACGCGGTGTGGTTCCACGAGCCGTCGTACGCCGCGCACCTCAACTGCCCGGTCGTCGTACCGGCCCTGCTCGCCGAGCTGTTCATCGCGTCGGTCAACAGCTCGATGGACACCTTCGACCAGAGCGTCGGCGGCACCTTCGTCGAGCGCCACCTCGTCGACTGGACCGCCGCGCCGGATCGGCTTCGGCGAGACCGCCGACGGCATCTTCACCAGCGGCGGCTCGCAGTCGAACCTGCAGGCGCTGATGCTGGCCCGCGGCCACGCCTCGAGCGCGAGCCGCTCGGCCGGCTGCGGATCCTCGCGTCGGCCGACGAGCCACTTCTCGCGTGCAGAAGTCCGCGCGGCTGCTCGGCCTCGGCGAGGACAGCGTCGTGTGCGTGCCGACCGACGAGCGGCACCGGATGGACCCGGCCGCGCTCGACCGCTCCCTCGCCGCGTGCACCGCGCTCGGCCTGCGGCCGATGGCGATCGTCGCGACCGCCGGCACGACCGACTTCGGCGCGATCGACCCGCTGCCCGAGATCGCCGACCTGGCGCGCGCCTACGACACCTGGCTGCACGTCGACGCGGCGTACGGCGGCGGGCTGCTGGTCTCGCCGCGCTACCGGCACCGGCTCGCCGGCATCGACCGTGCCGACTCGGTGACCGTCGACTACCACAAGACGTTCTTCCAGCCGGTGTCCTCCAGCGCGCTGATCGTGCGCGACGGGCGCTGATGGCGCCGGTGACCTGGCACGCCGACTACCTCAACCCGCAGGACCCCGACGGCACCGGTCGCCCAACCAGGTCGACAAGAGCCTGCAGACGACCCGGCGGTTCGACGCCCTCAAGCTCTGGCTGACGCTGCGGATGATGGGACCCGACACGATCGGCGAGTACGTCGACGCGCGTGGTCGACCTCGCCCGCGACGTCTTCATCGCGCGTCAGCGACGAGCCCGACCTCGAGCTCGCCGCGCGGCCGGAGCTGAGCACGCTGGTGTTCCGCTACGTCCCGCCGGGCCTCGACGAACCGCGAGCTCGCGTCGCGCTCGAACAACGACATCCGCGCCGCGCTCTACCGGTCGGGCCGGGCGATGGTCGCGGCGACCAAGGTCGACGGCCGGCCAGTTCCTCAAGCTCACCCTGCTCAACCCGCTCGCGACCGTCGGCGACATCGTCGGCGTCGATCGACTCGTGTCGCGAGACGGGCGCCGCAGCTCGCCGAGCCCGTCGAGGCGTCGCCCGATGAGGACCCACGACTTCGTCGGCGTCGGCCTCGGCCCGTTCAACCTCGGCCTGGCCTGCCTGACCGATCCGCTCGCGCGACGTCGACGGCCTCTACGGGGTCTTCCTCGAGGCCCGCGACCGGCTTCGACTGGCACCCGGGGATGCTGCTCGACGACGCGACCCTGCAGGTGCCGTTCCTCGCCGACCTGGTCACCATGGCCGACCCGACGTCGCGGTGGTCGTTCCTCAACTACCTCAAGCGGTCCGGCAACCTCTACCCGTTCTACATCCGGGAGAGCTTCTACCCCCTGCGCCGGGAGTACGACGACTACTGCCGCTGGGCGGCCGAGCGGCTCGACTCGGTGCGGTTCGGGCAGCGGGTCGACGGCGGTCGAGCACGACGGGCGGACGTACCGAACCACCACGGCGACGGGGGAGACCTGGCTCAGCAAGCGGCTGGTGCTCGGGATTGGTACGTCGCCGCGCATCCCGGCCGCGCGCTGCCGGGCCCCGCTGCGTCGGGCGCCCGGCGCGGTCACCCACTCGTCCGACTACCTCGCCCACAAGGCGGCCCTCCAGCGGCAGCGGACGATCACCATCGTCGGCAGCGGCCAGAGCGCGGCGGAGATCTACTACGACCTGCTGGCCGACGCGCCCGGACGCACGGCTACGAGCTGGTGTGGCTCACCCGCAGCCCCCGGTTCTTCCCGATGGAGTACACCAAGCTCACCCTCGAGATGACGTCGCCGGAGTACGGCGCCTACCACCGCGCGCTGCCCGTCGAGACCCGCGACCGGCTGGCTCCGCGAGCAGCGGCACCTGTTCAAGGGCATCAGCGGCGACCTGGTCGACGCGATCTTCGACCTGCACTACCAGCAGCGCGTGCTGGGCGACGGTCCGCGCGACGACGCTGCTCACCAACACCGAGGTCCGCGGCGCGCGGAGCGACCGGCGACCGGGTCACGAGCTCGACCTGCTCCACGTCGAGACGGGCGAGGAGTTCGGGCTGAGCACCGACGGGCTGGTGCTGGCGACGGGCTACGCGCCGACGGCGCCGGCGTTCCTCGACGGCGTCCGGGACCGGATCCGGTTCGACGAGCGCGGCCGCTACGACGTCGCCGGCGACTACTCCGTCGACGTCGCCGGCGGCGAGGTCTTCGTGCAGAACGCCGAGGAGCACACCCACTCGCTGCTGGCGCCCGACCTCGGCATGGGCGCCTACCGCAACTCCGTGATCATCGCCGCGATGCTCGGGCGCGAGGTCTACCCGGTCGAGAAGCGGATCGCCGTGCAGACGTTCGGCGTGCCCGACCACCTGCGCCGATCGTCGGAGCGTGCCCGATGAAGCTCACGATCGAGCCGCTCGACGTCGTCCGGGACGCGCGGCTGCTGCACGCGTGGGTGACCCACCCGCGCTCGAAGTTCTGGATGATGCAGGACGCGACGCTGGACGACGTGCGCCGCGAGTACGGCGAGATCGCCGCCAACCCGCACCACGACGCGTTCCTCGGCCGGGTCGACGGCCGGCCGGCGTTCCTCGTCGAGACCTACGACCCGGCGCACTCCGCCGCTCGGCCGACCTGCCCGAGCTGCGGCCCGGCGACCTCGGGATGCACGTGCTGGTGGCGCCGCCGGAGGGCGAGCCGCGTGCCCGGCTACACGACGCAGGTCTTCGCCGGCCGTGCTGGAGCACTGCTTCGCCGACCCGGCCGTGCGACGGCGTGGTGGTCGAGCCCGACGTCGGCAACGCGGCGATCCGGGTCAAGAACGTCGACGCCGGCTTCGTCGAGCTGCGCGAGGTGCGCGGTGCCCGGCAAGACCGCGATGCTCTCGGTCTGCACCCGCGAGGACTACGAACGGGCGTCCGGCAACACCGCACCGCACCTGACGCCGGCGTTCATGGACCGGGCGCACCGGCACCTGGTGGCCAAGGCGATCGGGGAGTACGCCCACGAGCGGCTGATCGCGCCGGTGCCCGACGCCGAGCGGCCGGGCTGGTGGACGCTGACGGCGGGCGGGACGTCGACGTACTCCTGCGCCGCTCGCACCACGCCCTCGAGCACTGGGTCGGTCGACCCGGCGTCGATCCGAGCCGGCGCCGGACGCACAGGTCTTCGTCGCGGAGCTCGCGCCGGTGCTGGGGATCCCGGACCAGCTGCTGCCGACGTACCTCGAGGAGATCGCCTCCACCCTCGCCGCCGCCGCGTGGAAGCTGCGGCACCGCCGGGTGCCCGTGGCCGAGCTGGTCGACGCGGACTACCAGGCGATCGAGGCGGCGATGACCGAGGGCCACCCGGCGTTCGTCGCCAACAACGGCCGGATCGGGTTCGGGCTCGACGACTACGCGGCGTTCGCGCCCGAGACGGGCGAGCCGGTGCGGCTGCACTGGCTGGCCGCCCGGCGCGCGGTCACCCGGCTGACGCTGGGCGCGGGCCAGACCGAGGAGGGGCTGTACGACGGCGAGCTGGCGCCGGCGACCCGGCTCGCGGTTCGACGCCCGGCTGCGGCGGCTCGGGCTCGACCCGGCCGACTACCTGTTCCTGCCGGTGCACCCGTGGCAGTGGGTCAACAAGCTGGCCGTGACGTTCGCGCCCGACGTGGCGCGCCGCGACCTGGTGCACCTCGGTGCCGGCGACGACGAGCACCGGCCGCAGCAGTCGATCCGGACCTTCTTCAACCTCAGCCGGCCGGAGCGGCACTACGTGAAGACGGCGCTGGCGATCCAGAACATGGGGTTCCTGCGCGGGTTGTCGCCGGCCTACATGGAGGCGACGCCGGCGATCAACGACTGGGTCGCGGCGACCGTCGAGGCCGACCCCGAGCTGCGGTCGACCGGGTTCACGGTGCTGCGCGAGCTCGCTGCGATCGGCTACACGGGCGATGCCTTCCACCGGCTGCACGCCGGCCCGTCGCCGTACCGGAAGATGGTCGCCGCGCTGTGGCGCGAGAGCCCGATGCCGCTGCTGGCGCGAGGGCGAGCGGCCGATGACGATGGCCGCGCTGCTGCACCGCGACGCCGACGGCGACGCGCTGGTGACGGCGCTGATCAAGGCGTCGCCGGTCGACGCGGCGACCTGGGTGCGGAGCTACCTGCGGGCCTACCTGCGCCCGCTGGTGCACTGCCTCTACGCCTACGACCTCGCGTTCATGCCGCACGGGGAGAACCTGGTGCTGGTGCTGCGGGACCACGTGCCGGTGCGGGCGTTGATGAAGGACATCGGCGAGGAGGTCGCGGTGATGGGTCGACACTGCCGCTGCCGCCCGAGGTGGAGCGGATCCGGGGCAGCTTCCCCGACGACGTGAAGGCGCTGGCGATCCACACCGACGTGTTCGACGGGGTGCTGCGGTTCGTGGCCGCGATCCTCGCCGAGGACGGCGTGCTGCGACGCGGACGAGTTCTGGGGCCTGGTGCGGGCGACGATCGAGGAGCACGCCGCGGACCACCCCGAGCTCGCCGACGCGGCCGCGCACTACGACCTGCTGCGCCCGACGTTCCGGCACAGCTGCCTCAACCGGCTGCAGCTCCGCAACACGCTGCAGATGGTGGACCTGACCGACCAGGCCGAGTCGCTGATGTTCGCCGGCACGCTCGACAACCCGATCAGCCCTCCCGCCTGAACGACGGGAGGTGGAGTCGCGGCCAGTCGGCGACGTCACGCAGCAGCTGTCGGTCGTGGGTGGCCACCACGACCGCCGGCGGCGCTGGCGCCGAGCGCCTGCGTCAGCTCGTCGACCAGGGTCGGCGAGAGGTGGTTGGTCGGCTCGTCGAGCAGCAGCACGTGCGGCCGCTCGGCCAACGGGAGCGCCAGGCTCGAGACGACGCCGCTGACCCTCCGACAGCCGGCCCACCGGCATCGCCCGGGCCTCCCGGTCGAGCAGACCGAGCGAGCGCAGCGAGACCTCCTCGTGGCCCGCGACGCGGCCGCCCGCGACCAGCCGGCCGACGTGCCGCTCGAAGAGCTGGGTCGCCGTACCGCGCCGGTCGAGGGCAGCCGACTCCTGGCCGACCAGCGCGACGCGCAGGCCATGGGCCCGGCGTACCTCGCCCGCGGTCGGCTCGAGGTCGCCCCCGAGGAGGCCCAGCAGCGTCGACTTGCCGACGCCGTTGGCGCCGCTCACCAGCAGCCGGGATCCGGAGCCGACCGCGAGGGAGACCGGGGTGAGCAGCCGCGGGGCGAGCTCGACGTCGTGCGCGCGGACCAGGTCGACCCCGGGTCGTCGCGGCAACGCCGGCACCGCGAGCTGCAGCGGCGGCTCGGGCACCGACACCCGGTGCGCCTCCAGCGCGGCCTGCTGCCGGTGCACCGCCTGCACCACGCCCGGAGCCCGCGACTGACGCTGGTGCCGGCCGGTGCCCTTGTCGGGGCGCCAGCCGGTGACCAGGCGGTCGCGGGCCTCGGCTGCCGCCTGCTCGAGACGGGACCGCTCGGCGACCTGGACGGCGTGCTCCTGCACCCACGCCTCGCGCTCGCGGCGCCGTCCCTCGCGCCAGCCCTCGTAGCCGCCACCGTGGGTGCGGGGCCGCCCGTCGCGGGTCGGGTCGAGGTCGAGGACGTCGTCGGCCACGTCGCGCAGCAGCGCCCGGTCGTGGCTCACCAGCACCACGCCGCCGCGGTGGGCCAGGATCCGCTCGGTGAGGAACCGGAGACCGTCGGTGTCGAGGTGGTTGGTCGGCTCGTCGAGCAGCAGGAGGTCGTGCTCGGCGCCGAGCAGGCAGGCCAGCCGCACCCGGTAGCGCTGGCCGACCGACAGCGTCGCCAACGGACGGTCGCGGTCGGCGCAGGCGTCGAGCGCGGCCAGCGCCCGGTCGACGCGCCGATCGGCGTCCCAGGCGTCGAGCGCCTCGGCCGCCTCGAGAGCCGCCGCGTACGCCGCGTCGGCGCCCGGCGGCGTCGTCGACGAGGCCCAGAGCCGCGTCGTCGAGGGCGGCCAGCGCGGCCGTCGCGGGGGCCAGGGCGTCCGCGACGAGGTCGCCGACGGTGGCGCCGTCGGCGACGGGCAGCTCCTGCTCGGCGACGCCGATCCGGCCGGCCCGACGCACCTCGCCGGAGTCGGGAGCCAGGATGCCGGCCAGGACGTGGAGCAGCGTCGTCTTGCCGCGGCCGTTCTCGCCGACGACGGCGAGCCGGGAGCCGGCCGAGACGGTCAGCCCGACGCCGTCCAGGACGGTGCGGCCGCCGCGGGCGACCACGACGTCGGTGGCGGACAGGTGGGCGGTCCGGACGTGATGGACAGGTTGCCGGACAGGTTGCCGGACAGGTTGCTGGACAGGGGTGGATGAGGTGTGCACGGTTCGCTCCGCAGCTCGAGGGGTGAGCTGGGCAGCACGAGACGCTGCCCAGCGGGACGGCTGGGACAGCGGTGCAGGGAGAAGGCTCGGTGCGCCGCCGTCAGCGGCGGGTGCGCAGCCTCATGGCCGCGGTGAGGGAGTACATGCCGGCCAGGATATCGGGAGGCCGGTGGGGTCTCGACTCGTTTACCGTGGCGGCCATGGACTCCTCGGCGATCCTCCCTCGCTTCCTCGGCCCCGACGGGCGGCTCGTCTCGATCCCCCGCAAGCGGGCGAAGCTGCTGGTGGTGCTCGACCGGCTGGCGCAGGAGTTCGAGCTCGGCCGCACCTACCAGGAGCGCGAGGTGGTCGTCGTCCTCACCCGGTTCCACGACGACCACGCCGCGCTGCGCCGCTACCTCGTCGACGAGCAGTTCCTGTCCCGCGAGCACTCCGTCTACTGGCGCACGGGCGGCACGGTGCACCTCGACGATGTCTGAGACCTTTCGCGACGAGGACTGGTACGGCGACGCCCTCGGCGCGGTTCGCCACGTCGGCGCGACGTTCGTCGACGTCGACCTCACCGAGGCGACGACGTCGGGAGCGCACTTCGAGGAGTGCGTGTTCCGCAGCTGCCGCTTCAACGCCTCCACGCACACGTCGTCGGCGTTCGTGGCCTGCACGTTCGAGACCACGAGCTTCTTCGACGCCACCTTCGACGGCTGCAAGCTGATCGGGTCGGTCTTCAACCGGTGCACGATGCGGCCGATGAAGGTGGTCGGGGGCCACTGGCGGGGCGTGACGATCCGCGGGGCAACGCTGAGCCGGCTCGACCTGACCGGCCTCGACCTGCGCGAGGCAGACCTCTCGGCATCCGACCTCTCGCACTCGGTGCTGCGTGACGCGCGCCTCGACGGCGCGATCGTGCGCGAGGCCGACCTGACCGGTGCCGACCTGCGCGGCGCCACCCTCGGCGGCGTCGACCTGGCGGCGGCCAGGCTCCGCGACACCCGGCTCGACCTGGCCGGCGCCGTCCTGCTCGCCGAGCTGTCTGGTGCCGTGGTGGACCTCCCGACGGAGTAGTTGGTCTGGTCTGGTCTGGTCTGGTCAGGTATCGTCGGTGGCATGACCACGGTGAACGTGCAGGAGGCCAAGACCCACCTGTCTCGCCTGCTCGAACGTGTTGAGGCGGGAGAGCGGATCGTGATCGCCCGCGCCGGCACGCCGATCGCCGAGCTGACTCCCATCCTGCGGCGCGACATCGTCTTCGGCGGGCTCGCCGACAAGATCCACCTCGACGACGACGCCTTCGAGGCGGCCGACGCCGAGATCGCGGCCATGTGGGACGACGTCGAGCTCCACTGATGCTGCTGGACACGCACGTGCTGCTGTGGGTCGTCACCGACTCACCTCGCCTCGGCAGGACCACGGCAGCAGCCATCCGCGAGGCGCCGCGTGTCTGCTTCTCCGCCGTGTCGATCACCGAGATCCGGATCAAGCAGATGCTGGGCAAGCTGCAGGTTCCCGACGACCTGCCGCGACTGGTCGCCTCACAGGGACTCGTCGGGCTACCCCTGTCGGCCGAGCAGGCCGATGGGATCCTCCACTTGCCTGACCTCGTCCGGCACGACCCGTTCGACCGCCTGCTCCTTGCCCAAGCGGCATCGGAGCGGATGTCGTTCCTGACCGCCGACGCGCGCCTGACGGCGCTGGGGCTTTCCTGGGTGCTCGACGCATCGCAATGACGTCGCAGTGACATCGCGGGGACGTGGACCGTTGCCTGACCCGCCGTCACGCATCGGCATACTGACGACCATGACGACGTCGTTCGACCAGCTCGCCACCAGCATCCTCGACGGCAAGCCGGCCACCGAGGACGACGCCCTGGCGGTGCTGCGGGCCCACGACGACGAGCTGCTCGAGGTGGTCGCGGCGGCCGGGCGGCTGCGGCGCGAGCACTTCGGCAACACGGTCAAGGTCAACTACCTGGTCAACCTCAAGTCGGGCCTGTGCCCCGAGAACTGCAACTACTGCTCGCAGGCGCTCGGCTCGACGGCCGACATCCTCAAGTACAAGTGGCTGCAGACCGACGAGGCGCTCGAGCAGGCCACTGCCGGGCTCAAGGGCGGTGCGACCCGGGTCTGCATGGTCTCCAGCGGCCGCGGCCCGACCAACAAGGACGTCGACCGCGTGGCCGACATGGTGGGCGCGCTCAAGGCCGAGCACCCCGACGTCGAGGTCTGCGCCTGCCTCGGGCTGCTCAAGGACGGCCAGGCCGAGCGGCTGCGCGACGCCGGCGTCGACGCCTACAACCACAACATCAACACCGCCGAGTCGCACCACGACCAGGTCGTGCAGACGCACACGTACGCCGACCGCGTCGACACCGTCACCAAGGCCAAGTCGGCCGGCCTCTCGCCCTGCAGCGGCCTGATCGCCGGGCTCGGCGAGACCGACGAGCAGCTCGTCGAGGCGCTGTTCGCGCTGCGCGAGCTCGAGTCCGACTCGATCCCGATCAACTTCCTGATGCCCTTCGACGGCACGCCGTACGAGAACACGTGGGAGCTGAGCCCCGCGCGCTGCGTGAGGATCCTGGCGATGGCGCGGTTCGTGTGCCCCGACCGCGAGGTGCGGATCGCCGCCGGCCGCGAGATGCACCTGCGCTCCCTGCAGGGCCTGGCCCTCCACGTGGCCAACTCCCTCTTCCTCGGCGACTACCTCACCTCCGAGGGCCAGGACGCCGAGGCCGACCTCGAGCTGATCCGCGACCACGGCTTCGTCGTCCTCGGGTCCGCCGACGACACCTTCGAGGGCGGCTCCCACGACCCGGCCAAGCGTCGCCGTGGCGCGGGCACGGCCGTACGACCCAATGCCTGACCCTCTGCTCGCCCTCGACCGCGAGCACGTCTGGCACCCCTACACGTCGATGACCGACCCGACGCCGGTCCGGCTGGTGACCGGCGCGAGCGGCACCCGGCTCACCCTGGACGACGGCAGCGAGCTGGTCGACGGCATGTCGTCGTGGTGGGCGGCGATCCACGGCTACGGCCAGCCCACGCTCGACGCCGCCGTGCGCTCGGTCGACTTCGCGCACGTGATGTTCGGCGGGCTCACCAACGCGCCCGCCGTCCGGCTCGCCGAACGGCTGGTCTCGATCGCACCGGCCGGGCTCGAGCGGGTCTTCCTCGCCGACTCCGGGTCGGTCAGCGTCGAGGTCGCCCTCAAGATGGCGCTGCAGTGGCAGCGCGGCCGGGGACGGCCCGGCCGCACCCGGATGCTGACCGTGCGCGGCGGCTACCACGGCGACACGTTCGGCGCCATGAGCGTGTGCGACCCGGTGGGCGGGATGCACTCGATGTTCGCCGACGTGCTGCCCCAGCAGGTCTTCGCGCCCCGCCCACCCGCGCCCGGCGGCGACGTCGACGGGTGGGCCACGGCGTTCCGCGCGCTCGCGGCCTCCCACACCGACGAGGTCGCCGCGATCGTCGTCGAGCCGCTCCTGCAGGGCGCCGGCGGCATGTGGGTCTACGACGCCGCGTGCCTGCGCGTGATGCGCGAGGTCGCCGACGAGCACGGGTTTCTCCTGCTCCTCGACGAGATCGCCACCGGCTTCGGTCGCACCGGCACCATGTTCGCCTGCGACGCGGCCGGGGTGGCGCCCGACATCATGTGCGTCGGCAAGGCGCTCACCGGCGGCTACCTCACGCTCGCGGCCGCACTCTGCACCGACGAGGTGGCGCGCGGCATCTCGGCGTCCGAGTCGGGTGTGCTGATGCACGGACCGACGTTCATGGGCAACGCGCTGGCCTGCACGGTCGCGCTCGCCAGCCTCGACCTGCTGGTGGCCAACGACTGGGCCTCCCAGGTCGCGCGGGTCAACGCGGCGCTGGTGCGCGGGCTCGACGGGCTGCCCGGCGTGCGCACGCTCGGCGCGGTCGGCGTCGTCCAGCTCGACCACGAGGTCGACGTCGTCAAGGCCACCGACGCCGCGATCGAGGAGGGCGTGTGGCTGCGGCCGTTCCGCGACCTGATCTACACGATGCCGCCGTACGTCGCGACCGACGACGACCTCGCCCGCATCTGCACCGCCGTCGCCCGAGCCGCGGACGTGGCATGAGCTGGCCCGGCTGGCTGGCCCAGCAGGCCGCCGCCCGTGAGGCGGCCGGGCTGACGCGACGGCTCCGCCCCCGTGAGGCGGACGACGCTGCCGTCGACCTGGCCGGCAACGACTACCTGGGGCTCTCCCGCCATCCGACCGTGACGGCGGCCGCCGCCGAGGCCGCTCGGGCGTGGGGTGCCGGGGCCGGCGCCTCACGGCTCGTCACCGGGACGCTCGCGCTGCACTCTGACCTCGAGCGCGCGCTCGCCGACTACACCGGACAGCCGGCCGCGCTGGTGTTCTCGACCGGCTACCACGCCAACCTCGGCGTCGTCGCCGCGCTGGCCGACCGCGACACCCTCGTCGTCTCCGACGCCCACATCCACGCCTCGCTGGTCGACGCCGTCCGGCTCTCACGGGCCCGGCTCGAGGTCGTGCCCCACAACGACGTCGAGGCCGTACGCCGTGCCGTGACGGGGTTCGACGGCCGGGTGCTGGTGCTGGCCGAGTCGGTCTACTCGGTGCTCGGCGACGCCGCTCCCCTGGCCGAGCTGGCAGCGCTCTGCGACGAGAGCGGTGCTCTCCTCCTGGTCGACGAGGCGCACGGACTCGGGGTGCACGGCCCGGGTCTGGTGGCGGCTGCCGGGCTCGCGGCACTCCCCCACGTGGTCGTCACGGCCACGCTGTCGAAGGCCCTCGGCAGCCAGGGCGGCGTCGTGCTCGGATCGCGCGCGGTCGTGGACCACCTGGTCAACCGCGCCCGACCGTTCATCTTCGACACCGGCCTCGCCCCGGCCGCGGCCGGTGCGGCGCTGGCCGCGCTGGGCGTGCTGCGCGACTCCCCCGACCTGCCACGCCTCGTGCACCGCCGGATGGCCGACCTCGCGGCGTCCCTCGGTGTGGAGCCCAGCGCGGGAGCGGTCCTCTCGGTTCCGATGCCAGCGCCACAGGTCGCTCTCGCAGCCCAGGCAGCAGCATCGGCGCAGGGCGTGCGGGTCGGGTGCTTCCGCCCGCCCTCGGTGCCCGACGGCGTCTCGCGGCTGCGAGTCACGGTCAACGCGGGGGTCGACGACGAGGCCTGGGCCCGCGCGGTCGAGGTGCTCGTGGCCGTCGTCAAGGAGCACCGGCCGTGACCGGCCGGGTCGTGGTCGTCACCGGCACCTCGACCGAGATCGGCAAGACGATCGTGACCGCGGCCCTGTGTGCCACGGCCGACGGACGGGTGGTGATGGCCAAGCCGGTGCAGACGGGCGCCGCTGACGGCCTGCCGGGGGACGCCGAGGTGGTGGCCAGGCTGACCGGCGTCGACGTCGAGACCTTCACGGTGCTCGACGAGCCGCTGGCGCCCGACACAGCCGCGCGACGGGCGGGGGTCGCGATCCCGGTCGTCGCCGAGCACGCCGGGCAGGTGCGCGAGCTCGCTGCGTCGTACGACGTGGTGGTCGTCGAGGGCGCCGGCGGCCTGCTGGTGCGGCTCGACACCGACGGCGGCACCCTGCTCGACCTCGCCACCGACCTCGCGACCACGCACGCCGTCGAGGTCGTCGTCGTCTGCTCCGCCGGGCTCGGCACCCTCAACCACACCGAGCTGACGGTCGGCGCGCTCCGCGGGCGTGGCCTCGAGCCGGCCGGGCTCGTGGTGGGCTCGTGGCCGGCCGAGCCCGACCTCGCCGAGCGATGCAACCGTGACGACCTGACCCGGGTGACCGGCGTCGCCCTGCTCGGCCTCGTGCCGGCCGGCTCGGGTTCGCTGCCACCAGCCGCCTTCGTGGCTGCTGCGCCGACCTGGCTCGCCGCCCGATGAGTCGCGACGACGCGGCGAGTCGGACCGGCATGACCTTGGACCCCGTTGCCGCTGCCGCCGCCGTCCGAGCCGAGCGCACCGCGCTCGCCGACCTCGTGGAGGGCCTCGACGACACGCAGTGGTCGACGCAGTCGCTGTGCGAGGCGTGGACGGTGCGCCACGTCGTCGCCCACCTGACCACGGCCTCCCACGTCCGGCTGCCCGAGCTGCTCGTCAACGCGGTACGGGCGCGCGGCAGCTTCGACCGGATGGAGGTGCAGACGGCGGCCCGGCTGGTCGACCGGCACACCGACCCCGAGCTGGTGGCGCTCCTGCGCGAGAGCGCAGAGTCCGAGCGGCGGATGCCGCTGAGCAAGCCGATGGACCCGCTCATGGACGTCGTCATCCACACCCAGGACATCGTCCGCCCGCTCGGGCTGCCCTACGCATCCCCGCCCGCGGTGGTCGCCGCGTCGCTGGCCCACGTCGCAGGCGACAAGCTGATGGGCGGGCCGAAGCGGCTGGCCGGCGTTCGCATCACCTCGACCGACACCGGCTGGTCGACCGGCGACGGGCTCGACGTGTCCGGCCCCGACATCGACCTGCTGCTCGCGGTCGCCGGTCGCCCGGCGGGCCTGGACGCGCTCTCCGGGCCCGGGCTCGACCGGCTCGCCTCGCAGCTCTAGTTGTCGAGGGGCTGGTTGAGGAACCAGCGGTGACCGAACGGGTCGACGAAGACGGCGACCCGGCCGGCCGGCGGGCTGTCCTCAGGACCACGCACCATCGGTGTGCCGGCCGCCACGATGCGGCCGGCGAGCGCGTCGACGTCGGCGACCGTCAGGTGCAGCGATGCGGGCGACCCCCGGGTCGGGTCGGGGGCCGCGACCCCGGCCGAGTCGAACTCGTCGGACATCATCCAGCGCGCTCCGTCGACCGCCAGCTCGCAGTGGCCGACGCGGCCGTCGTCCATCACGATCGGCTCGTACACGACCTCGGCACCCAGCGCGGCGACGTACCACTCGATCGCGGCACGCGAGTCGGCGACGCAGATGTACGGGGTGAGCTCACTCATCGGGTTCCTCCGGTTGTCCAGGGAGCGGGGTGTGGAAGGACCACAGGTGGCCCTCGAGGTCGTGGACGCTGTACTCGCGGACGCCGTAGGGCTGGTCGACCGGCGGATAGGTGACCGCCGCGCCGGTCGCCGCCACCCGGGCGTGGTGGGCGTCGACGTCGTCGACGACGACCGCCAGCGAGGCCGTGACCGTGCCGGTGGTCAGGGGCGAGACCATCCGGTGCTCGGGCGCCTCGCGGTGCAGCCAGACGACGCCGTCGCCGGCGTGCACCTCGCCGTGCACAGCCCGGTCGCCGTCGAAGTGGAGCGGACCCGGCGCCAGGCCGAGGACGTCGACGAGCCACGCGTGGGCCGCGGCGATGTCGCGGTAGACCAGCAGCGTGGTCCGCCGGGTGAGTGCGGGCTCGTCGGCCGGCAGGCCGGACAGCAGGTCGAGCAGTGCCTCGTCGCTGGCGCGGTCACCTGCGAGCAGGCGGTCCTCCACGGCGCGGACCCGTTCGCGCACCCGCGCCAGGTCGGCGAGGCGCTCGTCGAGGTCGGCCAGGTGCCGGCGGGTGAGTCCGCGGAGGTCGTCGGCGTCGGGGTCGACGTCGGCCACCGGGGTGCCGAGCTCACGCAGGAGCCGGACCCGGTAGAGCCGGTCGAGGGTGTCGCCGTCGTACCGGCGTCGGCCGCCTGCGTCACGGGCCGGAGAGAGCAGCCCCAGCTCCTCGTAGTAGCGCAGCGTGCGCTCGGTGACACCGGTACGGCGGGCGACGTCGCCGATGCTGAGGTCCATGACGTGCACGCTAGGACCTCACGTGGCGTCAGGAGCAAGCGTGGGAGCAGGTCCGTACGCTGGGAGCATGACCGCGACCCTCGAGCCCCTGTTCGCGGCGGAGGTCTACTCCCACGCCCTCGAGCCGCGGGCCCGGCGCCGGCTCGGCCGGGTCGTCGCCGGCGCCCTCGACCTGTGGTGCGCCACGACGGGCGGTCGCTTCGAGCTCACCGGCGAGGGGCAGGTGGTCGTGCGACGTCGGTGCGACGGCGTCGCCGAGCTGCGCATCCCGACCGGTGGCGCCGAGGCCGCCGCGGTGCTGCTCGACGTCGTGCGCGACCAGCTCGACACGTTGGCGCCCGACGAGTTCCGGGCCGCGTGGGGTCTGGTCGACGTCCCCCCTGAGCCGCTGTCCCCCGAAAATGGGCAAACCTGACGTCGGGGACCATGTGTGACCCACATCACTTGCATCATGCGGTGATACCCGTGTCCCAACGGAGGTCCCCATGCGCAGCATCGTCATTCGCGGGCTCGTACTCTCGGTCGTGACGGTAGGGAGCCTGTTCGCCGTCGGCCCCGCCGTCCAGGCAGCAGCCCCCACCCAGGCCGCCGCTCCCCGGCCGGACGTCGAGGTCGTGATCGACGACCGTGCCCGCGAGGGCCAGTACCACACCGTCGAGGGCAGCTTCCGGCTGCGCTGCCGGGCGGGGCTCGCCGCCTCCGAGGTGTGGGTCTCCTTCACCCAGGACTTCACCTCGCCCGAGCAGAACGCGACCTCGGTTCCGTGCGACGGGGCCTGGCACCGTCAGCAGTTCCGCAGCTACGAGGGGTTCGAACCCGGTCTGATCGTGGTGCACGTCCGGGCGGTGATGGTCAACGCCAGCACGGGTGCCCCGCGCAGCGAGGCGACGTTCTCCAAGGAGATCTTCGTGCGGCCGGGCGCGGTGATCGTCCTGCCGGGGACCGCGGAGCTCCGGCCCAACCACGCCATCCGCTTCCAGGTGCAGGCCCGGTGTGACACGCCGTGGGTACCGCAGGGGCTGTACGTCGCCGCGAGCCAGTTCAACGGCCGCACCTACGCCTCCGTCTACCTGGACGTCCCGTGCGACGGGGCGTTCCATCACAGGACGGTGTTGCTGAAGGCGACGGGCATCCAGTTCGCTCGTGGATGGATCATCATCGACTCCTTCCTCCACACCCTTGATCCGGTCAACTTCGACCCCGCCCCGAGCACCGCGGCCAACCGGGGTGCCCGCGTCGATCTGAGCCCACGCGCCCGTCCGCCGGGCCCGACCCACGGAGGTCCCATGAAGAGAGTCAGTCGTCGGTGGTCTGTGTCTCGCCGCCGCGCTGGTGGGGAGCCTCGTCGGCGTCCCGTCGAGTGTCGCTGCCGAGCGGCCGATCGGCGAGATCCGCGTCGACGACCGAGGCTACGAGGGCCAGTTCGACGTGTTCACCGGCTCGGTCCAGCTGCGCTGCAAGACGGGCCTGACCGTCTCGTCGGTCCACCTGAGCTTCACGCAGGCCGGAGTCACCTCACCGGAGGTGAGTGCCACCCCGGTGCCGTGCGACGGCACGTGGCGTCGGCAGTCGTACACCAGCTTCCCGGGCAACTACGCCGGCCCCGCGCAGGTGCACGCACGGATGGTGCTCGTCGACACCGCCACCGGAGCGGCGCGCGGCGAGGTGACGTCGACGCGTGACGTCTACGTCCGCCCCGGAGCCAAGGTGAACCTGCCCGCGACGGTCCTGCTGCGCCCGAACGGGGTGCTGAGGTTCCAGGTGCAGGGGCGTTGTGACGTTCCGTGGGTCCTCCAGGACTTCGGGGTCTCGGCCAGCCAGTTCCAAGGCTTCGCGGCCGCCTTCACCACGGTGGACATCCCGTGCGACGGGACGTTCTACACGCGCACGGTCGAGCTCAGGTCCTCGGGCCGTCAGTTCGCCCGCGGCTGGGCGACCAGTCCAAGGGTCGATCAGCACGCTGGACGGCGTGCACTTCGACCCCGCCGTCCACGCCTCCGCGTCACGCGGCGTCCGCGTCCTCTAGGCCTCGGGCAACCAGACGAGAGTCACCATCCCGGCGCCCGACGACCGTGCCACGGTGCCGCCGCCTCGACCTGCGCGGCGAGCGAGAGCAGCAGCTCCTCCTCGGCCGGTCGGCCGGCCAGCATCACGCCCACGGGCAGGGGCTGGTCGTCGTCGGTCCAGTGCAGGGGCAGCGAGATCGCGGGCATGCCGGTCACGTTCCAGGCCGACGTCCAGGGCGTGAAGGCCTTCTGGTTCGCGAAGTCGCGCGCCGGGTCGGCGTCGTCGCGGAGGGCACCCACCGGCAGCGGCGGAGTGGCCACGGTGGGCGTCAGCACGGCGTCGTACGGCGCCAGGGCAGTGATCGCGGCGGCGGCGAAGCGGCGCATCGCGCCGATGGCGAGGCCGAACTCCGGCCCGCTGACGACGCGGCCCCGCTGGGAGAGCCAGCGAGTGAGGGGTCGCAGCAACCTCTCCTTGTCGGGCGGCACGACGGAGAGCGCGGTGAGCACCGCCCAGCAGGTCTCGAAGACGGGCACGGCCTCCGGCGGCAGCGGCACCGGCACGTCGACGACGTCGTGACCCAGGCTCTCGAGCAGCCGCGACGCGTCGTCGTAGGCGGTCACGACCTCCCTGTGGACAAGGTCCTCACCCTCGGTCGAACTGTCGGTGATGACGGGTTCGATGAATCGCGCCACCCGGAGCCGCCCCGGGTCGCGTTCACAGGCAGCCACGAAGTCGCCGGAAGGAGGTGGGGCCCACGACGGATCACCGACCCGATGACCGGCCATGACGTCGAGCAGCGCAGCGGCATCCCGCACGGTGCGCGCGATGGAGCCGGCAGTTGCCAGTCCTACTGGATCCCCGTACGCGGGGAAACCGCTGATCCGCCCGCGTGAGGGCTTGAGGCCGACGAGGCCGCAGCACGAGGCCGGGATCCGGATGGAGCCGCCGCCGTCCGAGCCCTGGGCGACAGGCACGAGCCCGGCCGCGACCGCGGCGGCCGCGCCGCCCGACGACCCGCCGGCCATCCGGGTCCGGTCCCAGGGCGTCACTGCCGGGGGTGCACCCTCCGGCTCGGTGTAGCAGGGCGAGCCGAACTCCGGCGTGCTCGTCTTGCCCAGGCTCGGCATCCCGGCCGCCTCCAGGGCCAGCGTGACGGCGTCGGAGACGTCCGGCACGAAGTCGGCGAAGGCCGGCGAACCGAACCGGGTCGGCACGCCCGCGGTCAGGTTGAGGTCCTTGATCGCCGTGGGGACGCCGTACAGGGGGTCGGCCGCTCCGGCGTCCTGGTCGTCGGCGAGTCGACGGGCGTGCTCACGTGCCCGGTCTCCGGTGACGGTCGCGAACGCTCCGACGTCGTCGAGCCGGGCCACCCTCTCGAGGTAGTGCTCGGTGAGCTCGAGCGGCGACACGTCGCGGCGCCGGACGAGGGCACCCTGCTCGAGGGCGGTCAGGTCGTGCAGGTCGGCCACGCACCGACCGTACTCATGCCGTCCTCAGGGCTGCAGCAGCGCGGCGAGGCCGATCACGATCGTCATGATGGCGAGCCAGAGGGCCACGGCCACGAGCGGGAGCCACCAGGCGCGACGTCGCCGCACCAGCCGGACGGTCGACGCGACGGCGGCGAGCACCCACAGGACGAGCGGCGAGAGCCCCGCGGTGACCGAACCGGCCTCGAGCACCGTGGTGCACACGGTTTCCTCGGCGCAGCCCTCGACGCCGAGGCCGGTCAGCAGGCCGACGAACGCCGCGATGAACGCCAGCGGCAGCAGCGTCACGAGCAGCACCACCGTGATCGCGGCGTCGACCGCGCGGGCGGAGTCGTCGAGCTCGGGACGGCTCGGTGGCGGAGCCGGGGTCCACAGCGGCTCGGGCATGACGACAGTCTCTCGCCCCCGACCCGGACGAGACCGGATCGGGCGCGCGGGACCAGGCCCGAGGGTCAGGCAGCGACGGGCTGGAAGGCGATCAGCGCGTTCAGGACGCCGTGGAAGCGCTCGAGCACGTCGACGTCGGTCAGCGGGTCGACCTCGAGCACCGACTGCGACACGACCGCGCCCTCGACGACCACGGCCCCGGCGATGCCGGCGGAGCGCTGGGCGTCCTCGTGGGCCCACTTGCCGCCGTACGGCGTCGGGGTGGTGCCGAGCACGCCGAACGGCTTGCCGACGAGAGCGCCGGTGCCGTAGGGACGCGACAGCCAGTCGATGGCGTTGTTGAGCACGGCCGGCATGGTGCCGTTGTACTCGGGCGTCACGGCGAGGACGACGTCGGCGGCCGCGACGTGCTCACGCAGCGTCACCGCGCCGGCCGGTGTGGCCGTCGCGTCGAGGGACTCCTCGTAGAACGGCAGCTCGCCGAGCCCGGGGACGATGTCGAGGACGACGCCCTCGGGCGCCTGGTCGCGGAGCACCTCGGCGACCTTGCGGTTGAGCGAGTCGGCGCGAAGGCTGCCGACGAGGACGGCGACGCGGGTGACGGAGGGCGTGGCGTTGATAGTCATGACCGGCCAAACGGACCATGGTCCGTTTTTATTCCTCGAGCCGCCACGAGCTTGCTCGGAGCGGAGAGGCGAGGGGGTCGAGCCGGCGTGGGCACACCCGGCGCGCCGGCGACGGGTGCCCACGCAGCCGAGACCCGGCCGGCACAGCAGAAAACCAGGGCCGGCAGCGCCTCCCCCTGGCTAGGCTCACACCATGAACGCCCCGCGGCTGCTGCCGCTCGCCGGGGAGCCCCCCGCCGAGCGGTCCGACGCCGCCCGCAACCGCGAGGCACTGCTCAAGGCAGCCAGCGAGCTGATCGACCACTGCAGCGTCGACGGGGTCACGATGGACGCCGTCGCGCAGCGAGCGGGGGTCGGCAAGGGGACGGTGTTCCGTCGGTTCGAGAGCCGCGAGGGCCTGATGGCCGCCCTGCTCAACCACTCCGAGACCGCATGGCAGGCCGAGGTGCTGTCGGGTCCGCCCCCACTCGGCCCCGGCGCCGCGCCCCTCGACCGGCTGCTCGCGTTCGGCCACTCACGCATCGAGACCACCCTGCGCCACGAACAGCTGATCCGGGCGGCCGGCCAGGCGGGTTCGCGGGCCTACGCGGCGGTGTCGTTCACGGCGATGCACGTGCGCTACCTGCTCGGTGAGCTGGGTGTCGAGGGCGACCTGGGCTACCTCGCCACCGCGCTGCTGGCCCCCCTGGAGATCCCGATCCTCGACCAGCAGGTGCACCTCGACCACCTGCCGCTCGACCGGATCCACGCGGGTTGGGACGACGTCGTCCGGCGAGTGATCGCGGGCTGCTGACCCCGACCCCGTGAGCCGAGCGAGCCGAGCGAGCCGAGTCAGGCGACCTGCTGGCGACGCAGCCCGTAGGTGAGGCCGTCGACCAGGGCGCCCCACGAGGCCTCGATCACGTTGTGCCCGACGCCGACGGTGACCCACGACGACTCGCCGTCGGTGGTCTCGATCAGCACCCGTGTGATCGCGTCGGTGCCGTGGCCCTGGTCGAGGATCCGCACCTTGTAGTCGATCAGCTCGAACTTCGCGACCTCGGGAAAGGCCTGGCCGATCGCGCTGCGCAGGGCCGAGTCGAGCGCGTTGACGGGGCCGTTGCCCTCGCCGGTCACGACGTACCGCACGCCCTCGGCGGTGCAGCTTCACCGTCGCCTCGGAGACAGCCTCGTCGGTGGACTGCCGGTTTCGAGGGTCTCGGTGATGACCCGCCACGACTCGACCTCGAAGTACGACGGGCGCGTGCCCTCGACCTCCTCGAGCAGCAGCAGCTCGAAGGACGCGTCGGCGGCCTCGAAGGTGTAGCCCGCGCGCTCCATGGCCTTGACCCGGTCGGTGATCCGGGTGACCAGGTCCTTGTCGGCAAGCGAAGGTCGAAGCCGAGCTCGCTCCCTTCAGCTCGATGCTCGCCCGGCCCGCCATGTCCGAGACCAGCAGCCGCATGTCGTTCCCGACGCACCGGGTCCGTGTGCTGGTACAGGTTCGGATCGACCTTGATCGCGCTTGCGTGCAGCCCGGCCTTGTGTGTGAACGCCTGACGCCGACGTACGGCTGGCGCGAGGCCGGCGGGAAGTTCGTCACCTCGGCGACAGCGTGCGCGATCCGGGTGGCGTCGCGCAGCTGGCTCGGCGGCAGGACCGGCCGGTCGAGCTTGAGCTCGAGGTTGGCGACGACAGAGACGAGGTCGGCGTTGCCGGTGCGCTCGCCGTAGCCGTTGATGCAGTCCCCTGCACGTGCGTGGCGCCGGCGTCGACCGCGGCGAGGGTGTTCGCGACCGCGCAGCCGGTGTCGTTGTGGCAGTGGATGCCGACCCGGACACCGGTCGTCTGGCGAGACGTCGTGGACCACCTCGGCGACCCAGGTCGGGAGCATGCCGCCGTTGGTGTCGCACAGCGCGACCACCTCGGCACCCGCGTCGTAGGCCGTGCGCAGCACCTCGAGGGCGTAGTCGCGGTTGCCCGGTAGCCGTCGAAGAAGTGCTCGGCGTCGAGGAAGACCCGCTGCCCCTCGGCGCGCAGGTGGCTGACGGTGTCGCGGATCATCGCGAGGTTCTCCTCGAGCGTGGTGCGCAGGGCGAGCTCGACGTGCCGGTCGTGCGACTTCGCGACCAGGGTGACGACGCCGGCGCCGCTGTCGCGCAGGGCGGCGACCAGCGGGTCGTCGGCCGCGCGGACGCCGGCCTTGCGGGTCGCTCCGAACGCCGTGAGCCTGGCGTGCTGCAGGTCGAGCTCGGCGGCAGCACGGCGGAAGAACTCGGTGTCCTTCGGGTTGGCGCCCGGCCAGCCGCCCTCGATGTAGCCGACGCCGAGCCCGTCGAGCTGCCGGGCGATCGTCAGCTTGTCAGCGACGGAGAGGTTGAGCCCCTCCTGCTGCGCGCCGTCGCGCAGGGTGGTGTCGTAGACGTGGAACGCGCCATGCAGGTCCATCGGGCCAACTCTCGCAAACTGATCGGTCGGTTCTGGTTCGGGCAACAAAAAGACCTCCCGTGGGACGAGAGGTTGGCGCACCGAGCGGGGCTCGGTGCGCTAGGCAATGATGATCGCGCTGTGGTGCACGGTGCCATCGTGCCACGGACGCCGCATCGTGGACAGCCGTTCCGCCCCTTGGTCGGGGTCTGCGGTCACCGTCCGCGCGGGCTGACCACTCCGTGGTCGAACGCGAACACCACGGCCGCGGCGCGGTCGCGGAGCCCGAGCTTGGCGAAGACGTGCCCGACGTGGGTCTTGACCGTCCCCTCGCCCAGCACGAGCTCGGCGGCGATCTCCCCGTTGCTCAGGCCCGAGCCGATCAGCACCAGCACCTCGCGCTCGCGGGCCGTGAGGACGTCGACCGCCTCGCCCGCAGCGAGCACGGTGGGGACGCCGGCGCGGTAGGCGGTCAGCACCCGACCGGTCACCGTCGGGTCGAGCCACGAGTCGCCGGCGGCGACGGCCCGCACCGCCCGCTGGAGATCCTCGGCCGGCACGCCCTTGAGCAGGAACCCGTCAGCGCCGGCCCGCAGCGCGCCGGCCAGCACCTCGTCGTCCTCGAACGTCGTCAGCACCAGCACCGGGGGCGCGTCGGCGAGCGCCGTCAGCCGGCGCGTGGCCTCGACGCCGTCGATCCCCGGCATCCGCACGTCCATGACGACGACGTCGGGTCGCAGCTCGCTGACCGCGGCGACCACGCCGGCGCCGTCACCGAGCTCGCCCACGACGTCGAAGCCGTACGAGGCCCGCAGGATGCCCCGGAGCCCGGCGCGGATCAGCTCCTGGTCGTCGACGAGCAGCACCCGCACGGGAGCCGCTTCGGGATGGTTCGTCACCAGGTCAACCTTTCCGGGGGGCCACGACGTTGACTCGGTGGCGAACTTTCCGGCTGGCCGTCACGAGGGCAGCACCGCCTCGACCCGCCAGCCGCCGTGATGCGGACCGGCGGTGAAGACCCCACCCAACGACTCGGCGCGCTGCCTCATGCCGGTCAGCCCGGTGCCGTCGTGGACGACGGGCGCGGGGGCGCCGGCGCTGTCGACCACGACCCGGGTGCGGTCGCGCGCGAGCTCGAGCCGCGCGGTCACCGGCGCGTCGGGCGCGTGTCGCGCGACGTTGGTCAGGGCCTCCTGGAGGATCCGGTAGACGGTGAGCCCCTCGGTCGCCGTCAGCGAGGCGAGGTCACCCTCCACCGACCAGTCGACCGTGGTGCCAGCCCGCGCGAACGACGCGACCAGGCCGTCGAGCTCGGCGGCGCCCGGCAGCGGCGAGGCGACGCCGGCGTCCTTCATCAGCCCGACCACGGCGCGCACCTCGGCCAGGCTCTGCTGGGCCAGCCGCTCCGCCTCGGCCAGCGACGCGGCCGCCTCGACCGGGTCCTCGTCGAGGGCCAGCCGGGCGCTGGTGACGTGCAGCAGCGAGACGGTGAGCGCGTGTCCGATGACGTCGTGCAGCTCGTGCGCGATCCGGTTGCGCTCCTCCGCGGCGGCCCGCTCGGCCAGCCCGGCCTGGGCCTCCTGCAGCTGCGCGAGCAGGACCCGCTGGCGCCGGGCCATCACGCAGGCGAACACGGTGAAGACGACGCCGGCGATCCACGTGCCCCACCCCGGCTCGTGGATGTCGCCGAGCCACTGCGCGCCGAGGCCGGCGACCAGGAGCGCGGCGAAGACCAGGCTGGGCAGCAGGGCACAGGTCAGGCTGACCAGCCCGGTGAGCACGCACAGCCCGAACCACCCGAAGTTCGAGGCCTCACCGCTGGCCATGACGTACGTCGCGGCCGAGGCGACCAGCAGCGTGGCCACGGCCGACCACTCGGCGAGCCGGAACCGGGCCACCAGGACGCACACGAGAACCGCCGCGGCACTGGCCGCCAGCGCGAGCCAGAGCGGGCGCTCGCTCAGCGGGATCCCGATCGCCAGGAACAGGGCGAGCACACCCGGGGCCGACACCCGTGCCGTCTGCTCCATCACCGCCCCAGTCTCCCAGCACCGGACGCCGCTCACATCGGCCCACGGGCAGAGACACGGCTCCGACCCGGGAGGGAGGTCAGCGGGTCGAGAACGGGTGGCCGCCGGCCGGGGTCCAGGAGACACCGTTCGCCTCGACCCACAGGCCACCGGCGAACGCCAGCGCGAGCAGGACCACGGTCGCGACCAGCCACGAGCCGCGCGTGCGGCCGACCGGGTCGACCACCCGGCTCAGCGGGCCCCGGAGCCGGCTGCCACCCGGCCCCCACCACAGCGACAGGGCGAGCACGACACCCGACACGAACAAGGTGATCGGGATGGCGGCGGCCACCGCGTAGCAGACCAGCGCGGCGGCGACGGCCAGCCCGGCCGCCCACAGCAGCAACATCGTCGCGCCGGGGATCGACTGCACGAGGTGCCACGGCGTGTGCACGAGCAGCTGGACGCCGTCGTACCACCGTCGCCCGCGGACCTGGCGTCGCCACTGGGCGGCGCTCGCGGCGAGCGAGCCACTGCGCAGCAGCCACACCGCGATCACGACCAGCAGCGCGGTCACCCAGGGAGCCGCCATGCACGCAGCCCCGGTGACCAGGGCCCCCGCCGCCACGAGCAGCAGCCGACGGGCACGTTCGGCCAGCGGCGGCCGCTCGACGACGGGGGCCGCGAGGTACGGAAGGGGTGCGGGTGCGTACACGGGAGCCGGTGGGGCGAACCGCGGCTCGACCACCGTCGGCGGCAGCTCCGCCAGGATCCGGGTGACGCCGTCGCGTTGTGGTGGCTCGGCCAGGGTGGGCGCCGCGGTCCAGTCGACGGCCGGGTCGACGGCCCGGTCTGTGCTGGGGGCGGCCAGCGCGAGCGCGGCGTCGAACGGGTCGACGTCGTCGACGTGCCGCGCGGGACCGGGCCCGGACGTCGGCGGCGATGTCGGCGGCGGGGCGAGCACCGGCGCCGGACGGGTCGTCTGGGGGCGCAGCCACGCCAGCACCGCCTCGAGGGTCGGACGCCGGGTCGGCTCGGGGTCGAGGGTCGCGGTGACGACGTCGAGCAACGGCCCCTCGAGGCCGGTCAGGTCGTGCTCGCCGCGCCGGACCCGGTCCATGATCGCCATCGACGGCCCCCGCCCGAACGGCGCACGGCCGGTCGCGGCGAACGCGACCGTCGCCCCCCACGAGTGCAGGTCGGAGGCGGGGCTGGCGTCGTCGCCGTACAGGATCTCGGGCGCCAGGTAGCCGGGCGTGCCGAGCAGCCACCCGGTGTGGGTCAGCCGCGGGTCGTCGGCCACGCGGGCCAGACCGAAGTCGATGACGATCGGCGTCCGGCCCTCCATCAGCACGTTGGACGGCTTCACGTCGCGGTGCAGGACGCCGGCGGCGTGCACGGCAGCGAGGCCCTCGGCCAAGCTGCCGGCGAACCACAGGAGGTCGGCGCCGACGATCGGCCCCTCCTGCTGGGCGTGGTCGTGCAGCGAGAGCCCGGGCACGTAGCGGGTGGCGACGTACGGCACCTCGGCCCACGGGTCGGCGTCGACGATCTCGGCGACCCAGCGGCTGCGGATCCGCTGCAGCGAGGCGACCTCGCGGGCCAGCCGCTGGCGGGCCTCGTCGTCGCCGACGATGTGGGAGCGCAGCACCTTGAGCGCCACCCGCGGCCCGTCGCCGCGACGGGCGAGGTGGACGACGCCCATGCCGCCCTCGCCGATCTTGGCCAGCAGCGTGTACGGCCCCACCGTGCGCAGCCCGGCTGCCCCGGCGGCCCCGGCAACGTTGTGGGGCTGGCTCGTCACAGCCTGAGGCTACCCGCGCGGACCCGTCCTGATGCCGACTGCTGGGCCCCCGGGTGCGGCGAAGCCATTCTGAGGTTAGCCTTACCTACTGACATGACGACGACGCCGCACGCCGCCACAGGCACCGGGGCCACCGGGGACGCCGGGGAAGCTGCCCGCGCCACCGCGGAGCGGCTCGGTCCGCGGGCTCGTCGTCCTCGGACTGGGGTTGGTGGTGGTCTGCCTGCTCAGCCTGGCGATCGGGTCGCGCGACATCCCGCTCGACCGGGTGTTCGTGCAGCTCTTCAACCCCGACGGGTCCACCGAGACGACGATCGTGCGCGAGCTGCGGGTCTCCCGCACCGCGCTCGGGCTGGCGGTCGGTGCCTGCCTCGGCGTCGCCGGCGCCCTGATGCAGGGTCACACGCGCAACCCGCTGGCCGACCCCGGCCTACTCGGTGTGACGGCCGGGGCGGCGTTCGCCGTCGTCCTCGGCATCTACGTGTTCAGCATCGACGACCCGATCAACTACGCGTGGTTCTCGCTGGTCGGCGCCGGCGTCGCCGCCACGGTCGTCTTCATCATCGGCTCGACCCGCGGCGGACCCGACCCGATCACCCTGGTCCTGGCCGGGACGGCGGTCACCGCGCTGCTCGGCGCCCTGACCCAGACCGTGGTGCTGCGCGACCTCGACGTGCTCGACGAGTACCGCGTGTGGGTGGTCGGCTCGATCGACGGGCCGGGCCTCGACGTGCTCGCCCAGGTGGCGCCGTTCATGGTGCTCGGACTGCTGCTCGCCGGGGCCGGGAGTCCCGGCCTCAACCTGCTGCAGCTCGGCGACGACGTCGCCCGATCGCTCGGCATGAACCCCCTGCGCCACAAGGTCGCGGGCATCACCGCCGTGATGCTGCTGGCGGGCGCGGCGACCGCCGCGTGCGGTCCGATCAGCTTCGTCGGCCTGGTCGTGCCCCATGTCGCGCGCTTCTTCGGCGGCGTCGACTACCGCTGGGTGGTGCCGTACGCCGCCCTGATCGGCGCCCTGCTCGTCGTCCTGGCCGACGTCGTCGGGCGCGTCATCGTGCGACCCGGCGAGCTGCAGGTCGGCATCGTGATGGCCCTGATCGGCGGGCCGGTCTTCGTGCTGCTCGTGCGCCGGGTGCGGCTGGTGAAGCTGTGAGCGCCCCCACGACGTCGGTGATGGGCACCCTGGCCGCGAAGGCACCCACCGCGCCGTTGCGGGTCGGTGCCGCGTCGTGGCAGGTGCAGCTGCGGGCGACCACCGTGGCGATCGTCTCGGCCGGGGTGCTGTTCCTCGTCTTCTGCCTCGACCTGAGCCTGGGCTCGGTCGAGGTCTCCCTCGACCGCACCATCCGCACCC
>CAWGVK010000032.1:0-35165 GCA_963825985.1 uncultured Actinomycetota bacterium
CGAGGTGCTCGCTGCCGCTGGCCCAGATCGCCTCCTTGTTGATCGGGCCGGTCACGACGCCGTCGACGGCGCCGTCCATCGCGGCCCGGGTCGCGACCTCGATCGCGGCGACCGCGGCCCGGCCCGCCTCGCTCGTCGACCTCGCCCCAGCGGCAGCTCGCGGTCGCCGAGGACACCGGTGTCGAGGACGTCGATGACGCCCTCGCCGGCGGCCGGGGTGGCGAGTCGGTGACCTCGCGGACCTCGACGTCGAGGCCGGTGGCGGCCACCGCACGCGTAGGGCCACCGCGTCACCGACAGCGATGCCGTGGTGGCCGGCGTGCCGGCGTACTCGGCGAGCGTCCGGGCGGTGATCTCGGGGCCGATGCCGACGGGGTCGCCGATGGTGAGGGCGAGGACGGGGCGGTCGACTGGGACATGCTCTCTCCTGGGTTCGAAGGGCTTGGCGGTGCTGCGGGTCAGCGGATTCGGGTGCGGCGGGCTGACGTGGCGGCGGCGGGCCTGGGCGGCCTGCTCGAGGAACGCGAGGCAGGCGACAGCGGTCTCGTCGTCGCCGACGAGCCCGCCCTTGGTGACGACCGGGAGGCCCGACCAGGGGCCGCCCGACGATGTTGCCGGCCACGGCGAGCGGGACGACCTCGTCGGTGACGTCGAGGCCGTCGGCGGCGAGCTCGGCGAGGCACGGCGGCGGCGAGGTCGCCACCGGTGCAGGTAGAGCCCGTCGATCCGCGCCGACTCGAGCGCTGCGACGGGTCGCCCGGGCGAGCACGGCGGGCACGCGCGGCGCGGCCGGCCGAGCAGGTCGCCCTCGTCGAGCGCGGAGGCGAGCAGCACGGTCTCCCCGGCGCCGGCCGCGCGAGGCGCCCCCTGGAGCGCCGCGGTGGTGGCGTCGACGTCGGGATGGCCGGCGCGTCGACGGCGAGGCGGACCAGGCGGACGGCCGGGACGCTCGGTCCAGCCGGCCGAGCTGACGGCGGTGAGCTCGGTGGCCGAGCCGGAACCGCGAGGTACGGCGCGGCCCGTCGGTGCCGCCAGCCGAGCGCGAGGGCCCGGCCAGCCACGGTGGCCGGGCCGGGGTCGACGCGAGCCAGGTGACCCGTGCCGCGCGACCGGCCGCGGCGGGGGCGACGCGCTCGACGTGGTCGAGGGTGAGCGCGTCGGCGACGACGATGCCACCGGCGGCGGCCGCCTCGGCGAGCGCCGCCGAGCGCCGCGGCCGGACCGGTGACGGTCTCGAGCGGGATCGCCGGCCGCGGCAGGTCGGTCTGGGCGCAGCAGGTCGGCGACCTCCGAGTGGCGACCGGTGAGCGGGGGTCGCGAGCGAGCTCGGTCTCCTCCAGCCGGCGGCCGTCGAGCAGCTGGACGCCGGCGACGGTCTGCCGCTGCGCCTCCGGGTGGGCCGGGACGCACAGCGCGACCGCCCGGCGCCCGCCGAGGCCGCGCAGCTCGCTCGAGCATCGCCTCGGTCGTCGCGCCGACGTTCCCGCGCAGGGTGGAGTCGATCCGGTTGGCGACCAGGGTCGCGGGCCAGCCGGCGCGCAGGCCCGGTCGCCCGTCGGCCGCGGCCGCGGCTCGGCCCGTGCCGGTTGTCGGTGGAGACGACGACGGCGTCGAAGCGGCCCGCGAACTCCGCCACCAGCTCCGGGTGCTCGGCGTCGGCGACCGTGACCGCCCGCATCCCGGCGCGGGCGAGACCGGCCGCGGTGGCGTTGGCGCCGGTGAGGTCGTCGGCGACGACGAGCACGTCGGCCGGCGGACCGGTCACAGGAGCCATCCTGCGACCAGCACCAGGGGGATCGAGCCGCCCAGGCCGCGGTCGTGATACCAGACCAGCCCTTGAGGCGGCGATCCCGTCGAGGCCGGTGAAGCGGGTGACGACCCAGAAGTAGGAGTCGTTGAAGTAGCTGAACACCATCGAGCCGGCGCAGCAGGCGAACGCCACGGCGAGCGGGTCAGGTCCAGCCCTCCGACCAGCGGCACGGAGACGAGGCGGCGGTGATCATCGCGACCGTCCCGAGCCCTGGGCGACCGGACCAGGGTGGCGATCAGGAACGGCACCAGGACGCCCGGCAGGCCGGTGTCGGCGATCGTCGTGGCGAGCTCGTCGCCGACGCCGGAGTCGCGGAGCACCTGGCCCAGCGCGCCACCCGCACCGGTGATCAGCAGGATCAGCCCGGCGGACGCCGCGGCGTCGGAGAGCCAGCCGCTGACCTTCGCCCGCGGGGTCCAGTTCGGGAGCAGCACGTAGACGGCGAGCACCAGGCCGATCAGGAGGGCGACGACCGGGTCGCCGATGAACGCGAGGGCCTCGGCCCACTGAGGGGGTGTAGTCGTCCTCGGGGCCGAGCACGCCCTGGCTGTTGCGGTCGATCGCGGTGGCGGCGGTGTTCGGCACGATCAGGAGGAGCGGGACCAGCAGCGGCAGGGACGCGATGCCCGCGCCCGCTGCCGGCCCCGGCCGGGCGGCGGGACCCGGCCGCTCGGTGTCGCTCGCTTCGGGGCCGACCCGCCGGCGCGGGAGCCGCGGACCCCGCGCCGCCGAGCCGGCGCCCACGCTCGCGCTCTCGTAGACGGCGTGGCGCACCTCGTCGCTGACGTCGGCCTCGAGCCGGGGGCCGATCCAGCGGGCGTACGCCACGACCGGGAGCAGCAGCACCGCGAACACCAGACCGACGAGGATCATCCCGCCCAGGTCGGCGCCCAGGATGCCGGCGACACCGAGCGGGCCGGGGGTCGGCGGCACGAGGTGATGGGTCAGGGTCATGCCGCACCCGAGCGCCAGGGCGAGCGTGACGTAGCCGCCCTGCTTGACCCGCGCGATCGAGCGGGCGAGCGGGTTCATGATCACGTACCCGGAGTCGCAGAACACCGGGATCGAGACCAGCGCGCCGGTCGACCCCATCGCCCACGGCTCGCGGCCCTTGCCGAAGGCCCGCAGGAACGCCCGCGCCAGGCATCGGCGCCGCCGGAGACCTCGAGGATCTTCCCGACGGCGACACCGAGGCCGATGACGATGCCGATGCTGCCGAGCGTGGTGCCGAAGCCGGCGATGATCGAGTCGAGCGTGTCGGCGGGGCTGAGCCGGCGATGTGCCGGTGACGAGTGCCGCGACCAGCAGCGCCGCGAAGGCGTCCAGCCGGGTGCGGAGCACGAGCACGACGATGGTCGCGATCCCGATGACCAGCGCGAGCAAGAGCTGCAGGTCCATGAGTTCCTCCTGGGGGACAGCCGTCACCTTGCCAGGCCTACCTGCGTGAAACAAGCACATACAGAGACAAAGATGCGCGATGCGCGCGATTGACCATCGGTGTCGTCCGGCGCGAACCGACGCCGGATCGTCCCCCGCACGAAACGGAGACGGAGCGCCCCCCGTGACAGACTGCGCGCCATGACCGCAGGCACCCCCGAGCAGCCGTCTGCTCCCGCGGCCGAGGCCGCCGTCCAGCCCCTCGCCCCGCCCGACCCAGGGATCACGCTGACCGCGCCCGAGGCGCCCGCCAAGGTCGTCGAGACCGCCGCGCCGAAGATGGCCCCGCCGGTCTCGGCCGCCGCGATGCCCGAGCTCGACGCGAAGGTCGACGCTTCCTCACCGCGCTCAGCAGCGCCCAGGCGGGCAGCCCCGAGTTCGCGGCGCAGGCCGAGAACGTGCGCACGATGGGCGACGCCGACATCCGCAAGGCCGCCGAGACGTCGAACCGGATGCTCGAGAAGCCGGTCACCGCGCTCAAGGAGGGCGGCATCGCGCAGGGCTCGGCGGTGGGCAAGACCCTGCTCGAGCTGCGCCGCACGGTCGAGGACCTCGACCCGAGCCAGGCCACCGGCGTCAAGCGCTGGCTCGACATCCTGCCCTTCGGCGACAAGATCACCGACTACTTCCGCAAGTACCAGTCGTCGCAGACCCAGCTCAACGGCATCCTGCACAGCCTGCGCAACGGCCAGGACGAGCTGACCAAGGACAACGTCGCGCTCAACATGGAGAAGACCAACCTGTGGTCGGTGATGGGGCGGCTCAACCAGTACGTCTACGTCGCCGAGCGGCTCGACGCCAAGCTGACCGCGAGGATCGCCGAGCTCGAGCTCAGCGACCCCGAGGCCGCCAAGACGCTCAACCAGGACGTGCTGTTCTACGTGCGCCAGAAGCACCAGGACCTGCTCACCCAGCTGGCCGTCTCGATCCAGGCCTACCTGGCGATCGACATCATCATCAAGAACAACATCGAGCTGATCAAGGGCGTCGACCGCGCCTCGACCACCACCATCTCCGCGCTGCGGACGGCGGTCATCGTGGCCCAGGCGCTGGGCAACCAGAAGCTGGTGCTCGACCAGATCACCGCGCTCAACACCACGACGTCCGGGATGATCCAGCGCACCTCGGAGATGCTCAAGGAGAACTCCGCGGCCATCCAGGAGCAGGCGGCGTCGTCGACGATCGGGATCGAGCAGCTGCAGGCGGCCTTCGCCAACATCTACGCGACCATGGACTCCATCGACGAGTTCAAGGTCAAGGCCCTCGACTCGATGTCGGCCACCATCGGCGTGCTCGAGACCGAGGTCGAGAAGTCGCGGTCCTACCTCGACCGCGTGCAGCAGCACGACGCCCGCAACGCCGCCGGCACGCTCGACCTCTCGTCACAGCCGCTGAACTGACGTGGGGCTGAGGGACTGGTGGCGGCAACGCGGGAAGCCGGACGTCGCACCGACGCCGGCGCCTCCCACCGAGCAGGACGTGCTGGCCTCGCTCAACCGGGTCAACGCGATGCTCACCGACGGCAACGCGCCGCCGGTGATCACCTCGCGGGTGGTGCGGATCGCGCGCACCATCAACGACACGCTGCCCCGGCTGCGCAACCTCGGCCTCGGCTCGCAGGAGGGCTACTCGGTGGTGGCCACCGCGACGACGTACCTGCCCGAGGCCGTCGGTGCCTACCTGCGGCTGCCGCGCGACTGGGCCGACACCCGGCCGATCGACGGCTACAAGACCTCGCTGATGGTGCTGGTCGAGCAGCTCGAGCTGCTGGCGGCGACGATGGACAAGATCCTGGACGCCGCCAACCGCGCCGACGCCCAGGCGCTGATCGCGCACGGCATGTTCCTCGACGCCAAGTTCGGCCACGCCGCCGACGGCGGCCCCGACCTGCAGCTCGGAACGCCGTGAGCGTCCCCAGCTCGTGGGTCGAGGAGGCCGGTCACGGCCGTCACGAGACCACCACTTCGTTGGTCGAGGGGGCCGGTCACGGCCGTCACGAGACCACCACTTCGTTGGTCGAGGAGGCCGGTCACGGCCGTCACGAGACCACCACTTCGTTGGTCGAGGAGGCCGGTCACGGCCGTCACGAGACCACCACTTCGTTGGTCGAGGAGGCCGGTCACGGCCGTCACGAGACCACCACTTCGTTGGTCGAGGAGGCCGGTCACGGCCGTCACGAGACCACCACTTCGTTGGTCGAGGGGGCCGGTCACGGCCGTCACGAGACCACGACCTCGTTGGTCGAGGAGGCCGGTCACGGCCGTCACGAGACCACCACTTCGTTGGTCGAGGAGGCCGGTCACGGCCGTCACGAGACCACCACTTCGTTGGTCGAGGAGGCCGGTCACGGCCGTCACGAGACCACCACTTCGTTGGTCGAGGGGGCCGGTCACGGCCGTCACGAGACCACCACTTCGTTGGTCGAGGGGGCCGGTCACGGCCGTCACGAGACCACCACTTCGTTGGTCGAGGAGGCCGGTCACGGCCGTCACGAGACCACTCGACCCAGGAGCGACCGATGACCACGCTGGCCGCCGCGCTCGAGGCGCTCGAGCAGGTCGCGCTCGAGGCCGGTGTCGACCCCACGACCGCGCGCCGCGAGGGGGAGGCCCTTGCGGCCACCGTCGCCGAGCCGTCGAAGGGCGCCTTCGTCGACTGGTGCGCCGAGACCGGTCGGGCGACCTCGGCCGAGGAGTACACCGACGCCGCCTCGCGCGGACGTCGCTACCGGGCGGCCCCGACGGCCTCGATGAGCCTGCTCGCGGCCGGCGGCTCGAAGCACGCGCCGTCGTACGCCGCGGCGCTGGGCGACGTGGCGCTGGCCGCCGCCACCCTCGGCACCCCCGACCCGCGGGCCACCGGCAATGCCGCGACCGCGGCCGCCGCCCAGCTGGGCGAGTCGTCCGTCGCCCGACCCGCCGTGCCCACGCTCGGCGACGACGTGGCGGGCTCGCTGCTCGAGCAGCTGTCCGTCGTCCAGCGCAAGCTCGCCGGGCTGAGTGGTCTCGAGACAGGCGCCAGCGCGCCTTCCTCGACCGACGAAGCGGCGCCTCCGTCGGCCGCGGAGCCGCCGAGGCACGCGCCTGCCGAGCTGGAGGAGAAGGCGGAGCCGGAGCCGCCCACGAAGACCGTCGACGAGCTGCTCGCCGAGCTCGACGGCCTGGTCGGGCTGGCCGACGTGAAGGCCGAGATCCACCGCCAGGCCGCCGTGCTGCGGGTCGAGGGGCTGCGTGCGGAGGCCGGGCTCAAGGCGCCGACGATCACGCGGCACATGATCTTCAACGGCAACCCCGGCACCGGCAAGACCACGGTGGCCCGGCTGGTGGCCGGCATCTACCGCGCGCTCGGGCTGCTGACCAAGGGCCAGCTGGTCGAGGTCGACCGCTCCGAGCTGGTCGCGGGCTTCCTCGGACAGACCGCGATGAAGACCGCCGAGGTGGTGGCCTCGGCGGAGGGCGGCGTCCTGTTCATCGACGAGGCCTACTCGCTCTCGGGCGACCAGTACGGCACCGAGGCGATCGACACCCTGGTCAAGGAGATGGAGGACAAGCGCGACGACCTCGTGGTCATCGTCGCCGGCTACCCGCTGCCGATGCAGGTCTTCATCGCCCAGAACCCGGGCCTCGAGAGCCGCTTCCGCACCACCATCGACTTCGCCGACTACTCCGACGACGAGCTGGCCGACATCTTCGCGGTGATGGCCACCGGTGCCGAGTACGACGTGGGCGAGCCGGTCGTCGACCGGCTGCGCGAGATCCTGGCCGGCGTCGAGCGCGGGCCGACGTTCGGCAACGCGCGCTACGTGCGCAACCTGCTCGAGGCCGCGATCGGTCGGCACGCGTGGCGGCTTCGCGACGTGGCCGAGCCGACGCTCGAGCAGCTCCGCATCATCGAGGTCGACGACCTCGACGTCCCGGAGGTTGCCCCAGAGGTTGACGTCGTCGACATCGGGGAAGAGCCCCCCACGGCCGACGACCCGGCCGCCGAGCTTCAGGAGGAGTCGCCATGACCCAGACGGCGTCTCAGCCGGTACCCGCGCCGCAGCCGGCCCACCCGACGGCCCAGCCGGCCAACGCGGCCCGCGCCTCGGTCGTGCCGAGCAGCACCGGCTTCACCGAGAACGTCCCGCAGCTGCTCAACCGACTCCAGGCCGTGGCGGTCGCCACCTGCGTGGTCTTCGGCCTGGTCGCGGCGAGCATCCAGCTCCTGTCGTGGCAGGCCAACGGTCGCGCCGCCGACAACACCGAGCAGGTGGTGCGGGTGCAGCAGATCCAGTCGCTGCTGCTGCGTGCCGACGCCATCGCCACCAACTCCTACCTGGTCGGCGGCCTCGAGCCCGCCGACGCGCGCGCGGCGTACGACGAGGCCATCGACAGCACCCTGCGCCTCGTCGCCGACGCGGCCGAGGCGCAGCCCGCCGACCGCGAGGTGCTGGCCGACCTCAACGCCACCATCACCTCGTACACCACCTCGGTGGCGCAGGCGCGCGACTACAACCGGCAGCAGTTCCCGATCGGGATCGCCTACCTCAACGACGCCGGCCGCACCCTGCGCGCCGACGCGCTCCCGATCGTCGAGGCGCTGGTCGGCGCCAACTCCGAGCGCGCCGTCGACGAGATGGGGGAGCAGCACCCGCTGTGGCTGCTCGGCCTCGCCCTGCTCGCGCTCCTGGTCCTCTACTGGGTCAACCGCCAGCTGGCCCGGCGCTTCCACCGTCGCTACAACCCCGGCGTGCTCGCGGCCGTCGTGGTCGTGCTGCTGGTCGCCCTGATCGGCGCCGGGCACGCCACGGTCAAGAACGACGACAACGAGGCGACCCGCGACGGCCCGTACCGCACCGCTGTCGACGAGGCGTCGGCCCGCACCGCGGCCAACGACGCCAAGTCGCAGGAGAGCCAGGGCCTGATCAACCGTGGCGCGGGCGCTGGGTTCGAGGAGACCTTCGCGGCGCGCGCCGTGGCGGTGGAGGACACCGCCGGCGACGCGACGCTGCCCCTGTGGCAGGCCTACGTCGTCCGGCACGAGGAGGTGCGGGCACTCGACGACGGCGGTGATTGGAACGGAGCGGTCGCGCTCGCCATCGACACCGAGGACGGCTCGCCCACCGCGTTGCTCGACGCGTTCGACGCCGCCTCCCAGCAGGTCGTCGCCGACTCGGGCGCGACGGCGGCCGACGAGTTCCGCACCGGCACGTTCCTGTGGTTCGCCGCGATGATCCTGACCCTGCTCGGCGCGCTGGTCGCGGCGGCGTTCGCGTCCCGAGGGATCGACCTGCGACGGAGGGAGTACTCATGAACCGGCTCTGTGGCCTCATGCTGGTCGCCGTCCTCCTGGCCGGCTGCGGCGGGTACGACGCGACCGTCGTGCCCGAGCCCGGCGCGGCGCCGTCGGCGCCACCGGGGGCGCCGTCCACCTGCGAGAACGACGGCACCCAGCTGCGGTCCATCGAGCCGACGGGTGACGTGCGCAACGGGCCGACCATCGAGAGGATCCAGGACCGCGGCCGGCTGATCGTGGGCGTCGCGGCCGACACCTACCTGCTGGGTGCCCGCAACCCCGAGACCGGGCTGATCGAGGGCTTCGACATCGACATGGCCCTGGCCATCGCCGCGGAGATCTTTCCTGACGAGGCCGACCCTCGGATGGCGGTCGAGCTCAGGGTGATCACGGCCGCCCAGCGCATCCCCCTCCTCGAGTCGGGCGAGATCGACATCGTCGCGCGCAACATGACGATCAACTGCGCCCGCTGGGAGCAGATCGCGTTCTCCGCCGTCTACTACGCCGCGGGCCAGAAGGTGCTCGTCGGCGTCGACTCCGGCATCGAGTCGATCGAGGACCTCGCGGGCAAGCGGATCTGCGCCCCGGCCGGCACCACCAGCATCGACAACATCCAGAAGATCCAGCCCGACGCCATCCCGGTCACCTCGACCGACAACTCCGCGTGCATGGTGCTCTTCCAGAACGGCGAGGCCGACGGCGTCAGCACCGACGACACCGTGCTCGCCGGGCTGGCCGCCCAGGACCCCTACGCCGAGGTGCTGGCGACCGAGTTCCTCACCCAGGAGCCCTACGGCATCGGGGTCAACCAGAACAACCGCGACCTGGTGCGGCTGATCAACCAGGTGCTCGAGGACATGCGCGCCGACGGCCGCTGGCAGGCGTCCTACGACACGTGGCTGGA
The DNA here is from genome assembly GCA_963825985.1 of uncultured Actinomycetota bacterium. Classification (GTDB taxonomy): domain Bacteria; phylum Actinomycetota; class Actinomycetes; order Propionibacteriales; family Nocardioidaceae; genus Nocardioides. The sequence goes on from CAWGVK010000032.1 coordinate 9,429, forward strand.
GCCCGACCTCGACGTCCCCGGACGCCAGCCCAAGCCCGCCTACGGCCGATGAGCGCCGTGACCGACGCGACCACGCACGCGCCCGCGGCGCCCGGCGCGATGGGCAGCGCCCCCGAGCCGGCCGAGCTGCAGAGCTACCTGTCCGGGCTGGAGGCGTGGGTGCGCGCGCGGCGCAGCGAGCTCGACGACCTCGACGCCACCGCCCTCGCCGCCGGCCGCGGCGCCGAGGTCGGCTCCGACATGGCCCTCGCGCTGTCGCTGTGGAAGGGCGTCAGCGACCGCTACCAGGAGATGTGGGCGACGTGGGACGGCGGCCGCGTGCTGCAGCCCCAGCGCGAGAAGATCGCCTCGCTGATCTGGGGGCGGCTCGAGGGTCAGGGCATGTCGGTGCCCGAGGCGTGCCGGCTCTCCGACGCCCTGGCCGGACAGCTGCGCACCCGGCTCGCGCTGACCCCCGGCGCCGACGCCGCGGCCGCCCGGGTCAAGGACCTGCGCGCCCAGCTCGAGCGGATCCGCGACCAGGTCGGTCTCGAGCCGGCCCTCGGCCGCGACAGCGCCGTCGACCGCCTCGCCGCCCTGATGGTGCGGCTCAACGAGATCGCCGAGCGCGCCGGCCGCGGGGCCGACGTCGGCGGGCTGCTCGCGCCCTTCGAGCAGGACGCCGCCGTCTTCGAGCGCGACCTCATCGTCGGCAACCAGCGCCGCCGCGACGCCCGCGGCCAGGTCGAGCAGGCGCGCCGCGTGCGGGCCGACCTCGAGGCCCGCGAGGGCGAGCTCACCACGCTCGCCCACACCTGCGTGGCCACCGTCGACCCGGCCCCTCGCTACGCCGTGCCCGACGTCGATGCCCTGGGACCAGTGCCCAACACCCCCGAGACGATCGGCCCCTACCTCGAGCGCCTCGACCGGGTCGGGCAGGCGATGGCCCACGCCCACGACCGGTACGCCGCCGCGCTGGCCGAGCACACCGACCTGGTCGCGCTGCTCGACGCCTACGTCGCCAAGGCCCGCGCCACCGGAGTCGCCGACCGGCCCGATGTCGCCACCAGCGAGCAGCAGGCCCGCGACGTGCTGGCGCGCCGGCCGGCACCCATGCCCGTGGCTCGCCAGCTCGTGGCGACGTACCAGACCTGGCTCGACGCCCAGAAGGACCAGTCATCATGACCTGCACCCAGCCCGGCTGCTCCGGCACGATCACCGACGGCTACTGCGACGTCTGCGGCATGGCCGCGGCGCCCGCGGCCGGCGCCACCGACGCCCCCACCTCGAAGCGCACCGTGCCCGCCGCCGACGGCGCCGCCTGCACCCAGCCCGGCTGCTCCGGCACCATCGCCGACGGCTACTGCGACACCTGCGGCATGGCGGCAGCGGCGGGGCCAGCGCACCGGAGGCGGCGCCGGCCGGCATCGGTGACGAGGCGTCGGTGGCGACGTCGTCGGCGCGGGTCGAGTCCGCCCGGTTCGGGTCGGCCCGCCTCGGCGGCGACTCGGTCGCCACCCGCCGCGCGCGCAGCGGCTCGCAGCGGCTGCGCGCCGCGCGGCTCGGCGCCGGCCTCACCAGCGTGCCGCCGGCCCCGCCGGTCGACCCGAGCAAGGCGATCACGGCCCAACCCGATGGTGCCGGAGGACAAGCGCACCTGCTCCAAGTGCGGCAACGACATCGGCCGCGGCCGCGACGGCAAGCCCGGCCGCACCGAGGGGTTCTGCGCCCAGTGCGGGCAGGAGTTCTCGTTCACGCCCAAGCTGCAGCCCGGTGACGTCGTCGGCGGGCAGTACGAGGTGGCCGGCGCGCTGGCCCACGGCGGCCTCGGCTGGATCTACCTGGCCCGCGACCGCAACGTCTCCAACCGCTGGGTCGTGCTCAAGGGCCTGCTCAACTCCGGCGACCCCGACGCCCTGGCCGCCGCGATCGCCGAGCAGCAGTTCCTCGCCCAGGTCGAGCACCCGCTGATCGTCGAGATCTACAACTTCGTGACCCACGAGGGCGCCGGCTACATCGTGATGGAGTACGTCGGCGGCACCTCGCTCAAGCAGATCCTCAAGCAGCGGATGCAGGCCAACAACGACGCCTACGACCCGCTGCCGGTCGACCAGGCGCTGGCGTACATCCTCGAGATCCTGCCGGCGTTCCAGTACCTGCACGACCTCGGGCTCGTCTACTGCGACTTCAAGCCCGACAACCTGATCCAGGTCGGCGACGCGCTCAAGCTGATCGACCTCGGCGGCGTCCGCCGGATCGACGACGAGGACTCCGCGATCTACGGCACCGTCGGCTACCAGGCGCCGGAGGTCGGCCGAGGTCGGGCCGAGCGTCGCCTCCGACATCTACACGATCGGGCGCACCCTGGTCGTGCTGTGCATGGAGTTCCGCGGCTACCAGGGCACCTACCTGCACACGCTGCCGCCGGCCGAGACGACGCCGCTGTTCGCGGGCAACGACTCGCTCTACTGGCTGATCGCCAAGTGCTGCGCCCCCGACCCGGCCGACCGGTTCGCCTCGGCCGACGAGCTGCGCGGCCAGATGCTCGGCGTGCTGCGCGAGATCGTCGCCGCGGCGGACGACGGGCACCGCGCTGACCTCGGCGGCTCGCTGCTGTTCGAGGCGCCCGACCACCTCGCGCGGCGGTGCTCGACGTGGTCGCGAGCTGCCGCTGCTGCGCGTCGACCCGACCGACCCGCAGCACGCGTGGCTGACCGGCATCGGCGCCACCGAGCCGGCCGAGCGGCTCGACCGACCTGACGAGCAGGCGCCGGAGCACTCGCCGGAGGTGCTGCTGGCCCGGGCGCAGCGCGGCGCTCGAGACCGGCGACGCCCGGCACCGCGTCACCGGTCGCCGCCGACATGCTCGGCGACGACCCGTGGGAGTGGCGGGCGCTGTGGGTCGACGGGCTGGCCGCGATGCTGGAGGGCGACTGGGACGACGCCAAGGCGTCGTTCAACGCGGTCTACCAGCAGGTGCCCGGCGAGCTGGCCCCCAAGCTGGCGCTCGCGCGTCGCCTGCGAGAACGGCGGCCTGCCCGACGTCGCCGAGGGCCTCTACCGGACCTGCGCGATCACCGACGCGGCGTACGCCGCCCCGGCCGCCTTCGGGATGGCGCGGGTGCGCGCCGGCGCGGCAGACACCGCCGGCGCCGTCGCCGCGCTCGACCTGGTGCCGGCCACCAGCCGCGGCTACCCCGAGAGCCGGCAGCTGCGGGCCGAGGTCCTGCTCGGCCGGGCTCGACGCGACCTGCGCCGTGCTCGACCAGGCGCTGCGCAGCATCGAGTCGGCGCGGATGGACCCGGCCGACGCTGGGCCGCTACACCGTCCGGATCCTGCGGCAGGCGCTGGGGTGGTGCCGGCGGCGGCGGCAGCCGGCAGAGCGCGAAGATCGGGCGGCTCCCGGCCGACGAGACGAGCCTGCGCGACGCGCTCGAGCGGGCCTACCGCGGCTGGCCCGCGACGCCCGGAGCTCGCCGAGCGGTCGAGCTGGTCAACCGCGCGAATGCCGTCCGTGCTGGAGCCTGACATGAGGCCAACGCCGTACGCACACTGGACCGCTCGTCCGGTGACGCGCCCGCGACCGCCGAGGGACGAGCCCCCGCAGCCGACGGACCGACCGTGACCGCACGTCCGGCCGAGCCCTCGAGGCCGGCGCCAGCTTCTGCGAGGCCTGCGGCAAGCCGCTGTACGCCGCGGCGCGCGCCGGCGGACCGACCACGCCGTCCCGGCGCGCTGGCCGACCGAGGCCTGGACACCGTCGAGGCCGATCAGCGGCCGGTGCAGCTCCCGCGCCGTGGAGATGCCGCCTCCCGCGCCGCGCACCTGCCTGAGCTGTGGTGGCGTGGTCGGGCCCGGACGGCTACTGCGAGTCGTGCGGGGTCAAGGCGCTCAGCGAGCGCGACCACTACCGCGAGCAGCCCGCGCCGTGGGTGGCCGGCGTGTGCGACAAGGGCATCCGGCACCAGCGCAACGAGGACGCGATGGCGCTGCTGGCGCGGAGCAGCCGGTGAGCGGGCGGTGCTCGTCGTGCTCGACGGGGTCTCGAACACCGACGACTCCCAGGCCGGCTCGCTCGCCGGCGCGCGGGCGGCCCTCGAGGTGCTGCGCACGCCGCTGCCCCGCGGGATGGGCACGGCGGAGGGTCGCAAGGCCGCGGTCACGAAGGTCTTCGCCGAGAGCGCCGCGCCGCCAACGAGGCCGTGGTCGGCGCGCACCGCCGAGGGCACCGCGAAGCCCGGCGTCGGCGACGTACGTCGTCGCCGTGCTGGAGGGCGCCACCGTCAGCTACGCCAACATCGGCGACTCGCCGCGCCTACTGGCTGCCCGACGCCGGCGCCGGCCGGTGCAGCTCACCGTCGACGACTCGGCGGGCCAGGAGCAGATGGCGGCCGGCGTGCTGCGGGCGGAGGCCGAGGCCTCGCCGATGGCGCACGCGATCACCCGCTGGCTCGGCGCGGACGCCCCCGACCTGGTGCCTCGGGTCGGCGAGCGCCGGCTCGACGCGCCCGGCTGGCTGATGGTCTGCTCCGACGGGCTGTGGAACTACGCCTCCGAGCCGCGACGCGCTCACCGCGCAGGTCCGCGCCGCCGGCACGACCGAGCCGGCGGCGCTGGCGCCGGCCTGGTCGGCGTTCGCCAACGCGCAGGGCGGGCAGGACAACATCACCGTCGCGCTCGCCCGGGTGGCGCCGCCGGGGCAGAATGCCGACACCGCACGGACACCGACCGGATCAGGGGAGTCACATGGCTGAGTTCACCGCCGCCGTCTACCAGAACGAGTTCCTGCCCGACGGCGGCACCGACGTCAACGCGATCGTCACGGTCACCTGCGCGGGCGCCGGCACCGCCGGCCAGACCGGCAGCGGCGCGGCCGGCGAGATCATCATCGTCGACACCTCCGGCTCGATGGGCACGCAGACCTGAGGGCGCCAAGCTGGCCGCCCAGGCGGCGCTGGCCGAGATCGTCGACGGCACCTGGTTCGCCGTGATCGCCGGCTCCGACCGGGCCTACCTCGCCTACCCGCGGGTCGAGCTCGGGGCCCGGCATGGTGCAGATGAACGGCGAGACCGCGCCGAGGCGGCCACCGCGATCGGCCCGTTCGCGTCCGGCGGCGGCACCGCGATCGGCGCGTGGCTCAACCTGGCCGGCGTGCTGTTCGGCTCGGTGCCCGAGGTCACCCAGCGGCACGCGATCCTGCTCACCGACGGCGAGGACCGCGAGACAGCCCGGCGCGCTCGACGCGGCGATCCAGCGGCGCGACCGGCGACTTCCAGTGCGACTGCCGCGGCGCCGGCACCGACTGGCGGGTCGAGGAGATCCGGCAGATCGCCCAGGCCCTGCTCGGCACCGTCGACATCATCCCCGAGCCGGCCCAGATGCAGGAGCAGTTCCGGGCGATGATGCAGGCGTCGATGGCCCGCGGCGTCGCCGACGCCCAGCTGCGGGTGTGGGCGCCGCAGGGGGCCCAGGTGCTGTTCGTCCGGCAGGTCTCCCCGACGGTCGAGGACCTCACGGCGCCGGCGTACGAGGTGAACCCGCTCACCGGCGGCTACCCGACCGGCGCCTGGGCCGACGAGTCCCGCGACTACCACGTGGCGGTCCGGCTGCCGGCCAAGGCGATCGGGCAGGAGCAGCTCGCGGCGCGGGTCCAGCTCGCGCTCGGCGACGACGGTCGTCGCCCAGGGGCTGGTCAAGGCGACCTGGTCGAACAACTCCGAGCTCACCGCCCGGATCGACCAGCAGGTCGCGCACTACACCGGCCAGACCGAGCTGGCCGCGATGATCCAGGAGGGGCTCGCCGCGAAGGCGGCCGGCGACGAGGCCACCGCCACCACCAAGCTCGGCCGCGCGGTCCAGCTCGCCGCCGAGACCGGCAACGACGAGGCGACGTCGAAGCTGCGCAAGGTGGTCGACATCGCAGGACGAGAAGGAGGGCACGGTGCGGCTGAAGGCGGCCGTCGCAAGGCCGACGAGATGGCGCTCGACACCGCCTCGACCAAGACCACCCGGATCAAGAAGTGACAGACCTGCCCCGCCGGGCACGAGTCCACGGCCACCGACTACTGCGACGTCTGCGGGGTCGCGATGGGCGCTGCCCCCGCCGCCGCACCGGTCGACGGCACCGGCACGCTGCCGGTCACCCCGCCGGCCGACGCGGGCGCACCGGCCGGGCCGGCGCGACTGCCCGAACTGCCGGACCACCAACCCGGCCGACGCGCTGTTCTGCGAGAACTGCGGCTACGACTTCACCACCGGCGCGCTGCCGCGGCCCGTCGAGCCACTCGCCCCGCCGTCCGGCACCACGACGCCGTCGACGCCGGCCGCGACCGAGAACACCTCGCCGGCACCGGCCGAGGCCTGGGTGGCCGAGGTCTGGATCGACCCCGACTGGTACGCCGACCAGCAGAGCACCGACCCGCTGCCCTCGCCCGGCCTGCCCACCGTCGTGGCTGCTGAAGCACACCTCGGTCCTGATCGGCCGGGCCTCGCGCAGCCGCGGGATCAACCCCGACATCGACCTGTCGCACCGACAGCGGCGTCAGCCGCCGGCACGCGCAGCTCACCACCGACGGCACCCGCTGGTGGGTCGAGGACCTCGGCTCGTCCAACGGCACCTACGTCGGCGGTGCCCTCGGGGTGCTGCCGAAGACGCCGGTGACCGCCGGCCAGAAGGTCGAGATGGGCGGTGACGGCCGGGTCTACCTCGGTGCCTGGACCCGCATCGTCCTGCGCAGGGCGGCACCCGGGGAGGCGTGAGCCAGCGGCCGCGGTCGGCGTCGGGCAGGGTCAGCGCTTGGTGGCGATGATGGTGGAGGCGTCGGAGGCGACCATCACCTCGACGGTGGTGAACCGGCTGTCGGTGAGCCACTCCTCGCGCAGCGTGTCGACGCGGCCGTCGGTGATCGGGGGCCACACCTCGCAGGGGGTGAAGTCGTCGAGGACGACGATGCCGCCGTCCTCGACCAGGTCGGCGACGGCGTCGACGCCGATCTCACCCGCGCCCTGGTCGTGGAAGGGTCCGGAGTCGAGGAACAGCAACGAGAACGGGCCCTTGTCGAGCAGGGTCGACCAGTCGGCGGCGACCACCTCGACCTGGGGGTCGTCGACGAAGATCTCGGTCGCGGCGCGGGCGAGCTTGGGGTCGAGCTCGGCGGTGACGATCCGCGCCTTCTCCCCGCGGACGCCGGAGCGCAGCCACGCCGTCCCGACCCCGCACCCGGTGCCGAACTCGGCCATGGTGCCGTCGCGGGTGGCGGCGAGCATCGCCAGCAACCGGCCGGTCTCGTTGCGACAGAACGACACGTAGCCGGCCCGCCGCGAGACGGCGAAGGCGCGCTTCACCACGTCGGGCAGATCGGGGGACGCGCTCATGGGAGAAGTCTTTCGGGTGGGTCTTCCCTGGCAAGACGCAGGTCTCGCCATGCGGACAGGTTGACGAAAGCGGTGGCCGGGCCTGCGGGGCGGCCGTAGGCTCAGCACATCATGCGGAGCGTGTTCGTACTTATCGAGCGCCGCGACGGGGCCCAGCAGGTCTGAATCCTGCGGCGAGAGGCCACCCCGTCGCGGTGGTTCTCGTACGTTCCCGGCCTCTCGACTCACCACTCCCGGTGATGTCTTCGCGGCGGCTCTGCTCCTCGGTCCCCAGCCAGTCTGGAAGCGCGATCCGCTCGTCCGCAGGCTCTCCCCGTGCGATCCACGGGTCCCCCTCCGCGGGGACATCTCCGGGTGTGACCGACACATCCGTTCCGAGAAGGAGAGTCCGATGTACGACATGTATCCCGAGTGGGGACCGGCCAAGAACCGTGAGGACGACGGCTACGCAGCCGCGGGTCGCGGGGTCCAGGCGTCCTTCGACCGGCGAGACGACGCCGCCGAGCGCCCCGACGACAACTAGCATTTTCGGATGACGTCACTCCCAGCCAGCTCGATCAGTCTCGCAGTCATCCCCGGCGACGGCATCGGCCCGGAGGTGACCGACGAGGCGCTCAAGGTGCTCGAGGCGGTTGTCCCGGCCGACGTGAAGGTCGAGCAGACCCGCTACGACCTGGGTGCCGAGCGCTACCTCGCGACCGGTGAGGTGCTGCCCGACAGCGTGCTCGCCGAGATCCGCGAGCACGACGCGATCCTGCTCGGCGCGGTCGGCGGCAAGCCGGGCGACCCGAACCTGCCGCCGGGAATCCTCGAGCGCGGGTTGCTGCTGCGGCTGCGCTTCGAGCTCGACCACTACGTCAACCTGCGCCCGTCGCGCATCTTCCCCGGCGTGACTTCTCCTCTTGCTGCTCCCGGTGACGTCGACTTCGTCGTCGTGCGCGAGGGCACCGAAGGCCCGTACACGGGCAACGGTGGTGCGCTCCGCGTCGGTACGCCGGCCGAGATCGCGACCGAGGTGTCGGTCAACACGGCGTACGGAGTCGAGCGGGTCGTCCGTGACGCCTTCGCCCGCGCCCAGCGCCGTGAGCGCAAGAGGCTGACCCTGGTCCACAAGACCAACGTGCTCGTCCACGCCGGTGCGGTGTGGTGGCGGCTGACCCAGGAGGTCGCGCGCGAGTTTCCCGAGGTCACCGTCGACTACATGCACGTCGACGCCGCCATGATCTTCCTGACCACCGACCCCGCCCGCTTCGACGTGATCGTCACCGACAACCTCTTCGGCGACATCGTCACCGACCTCGCCGCCGCCATCACCGGCGGCATCGGTCTCGCGGCCTCCGGCAACATCAACCCCGACCGGACGTCGCCCTCGATGTTCGAGCCCGTGCACGGCTCGGCCCCCGACATCGCCGGCCGGCAGCAGGCCGACCCGACCGCCGCGATCGGCTCGGTCGCGCTGCTCCTCGACCACCTCGGCCACCGCGACGCCGCGGCCGCCGTCGACGCCGCGATCATCGCCGACCTCGCCGAGCGGACGCCGGCGACCACCCGCCGTACCGCCGAGGTGGGCGACGCGATCGCCTCGCGGCTGGCCTGAGCTGCGCTCCGGAATCCCACGAGCCCCAGGAATACCCGGTTAACCGGGTGTTCCCATGCTTCTCGGGGTTTGCAACGCCCCAGAACCCCATGAGTACCCGGTGCACCGGGTATTCATGGATCCCACGTACCAAGGAAGGTCGACTAACGTGCGCCCCATGGAGATCAGCACCACACCGTCGAGCGCGCCGACCACCGACGAGCGGCTGGCCGAGATCCTGGCCAGCCCCGGGTTCGGCGTCCACTTCACCGACCACATGTTCACCGTCGAGTGGACCCCCGACGCCGGCTGGCACGCTGCCCGGATCACGCCGTACGGTCCGCTCAGCCTCGACCCGGCGACCGCGGTGCTGCACTACGCGCAGGAGACCTTCGAGGGCATGAAGGCCTACCGTCACGACGACGGGTCGGTGTGGACCTTCCGCCCGGAGGAGAACGGCGCCCGGATGGAGCGCTCGAGCCACCGGCTCGCGCTGCCGGTGCTCCCGGTCGCCGACTTCGTGCAGGCCGTCGACGCGCTGGTCGAGGTCGACCAGCGGTGGGTGCCGGCCCACGAGGGCGAGAAGAGCCTGTACCTGCGGCCGTTCATGATCGCCACCGAGGCGTTCCTCGGCGTCCGGCCGGCCCAGCACGTCACGTTCATGGTCATCGCCAGCCCCGCCGGCGCCTACTTCAAGGGCGGCGTGAAGCCGGTGACCCTGTGGCTCACCGAGGACTACACGCGCGCGGGCCGCGGCGGCATGGGTGCGGCCAAGACGGGCGGCAACTACGCCAGCTCGCTGGTCGCCCAGCAGGAGGCCACCGGCCACGGCTGCGACCAGGTCGTCTTCCTCGACGGCCAGGAGGGCCGGTACGTCGAGGAGCTCGGCGGCATGAACATGTACTTCGTGCACGACGACGGCCACATCGTCACCCCGGCCACCGGCACGATCCTCGAGGGCATCACCCGCGCCAGCATCATCGAGCTCGCGGGCAAGCTCGGCCACCAGGTCGAGGAGCGCCGCTTCTCGATCGACGAGTGGCGCGAGGGCGTGGCCAGCGGCCGGATCACCGAGATCTTCGCCTGCGGCACCGCCGCGGTCGTCACCCCCGTCGGCGCCCTCAAGTGGGACGGCGGCGAGGCCCCCGCCCCGGCGAGCACCGACCTCACGATGCGGATCCGGCAGGCGCTGGTCGACGTGCAGTACGGCCGGGCCGAGGACACCTTCGGCTGGATGCACCGCGTCGTCTGATCTGGACGATCGCGTATGTCGTCGAGCGCGCACGCCATGGAGAGGCGCTCGGATCCTGGGTTGACTGGTGGCATCACCCACCACCAGCCATCCAGGAGGCACCCCATGAGGATCACGGTTTTCGGAGCGACCGGCAGCGTCGGTCACCACGTCGTCGAGCAGGCGCTGGCCGCCGGCCACGCGGTCGCGGCGTACACCCGTGACGCGACCCGCGTCACCACCCAGCACGAGCGACTCGAGGTGGTCGAGGGCGACGTCCTCGACCCGCAGGGGGTGCGCGCCGCCGTCCAGGGTCGCGACGCCGTGGTCGTGGCGCTCGGCGACGGCCGCGCGGGCAACGTCCGCACCGAGGGCACGCGCACCGTCGTCGAGGCGATGCGGCACACCGGCGTGCGCCGGCTGGTCTGCCAGTCGACGTTGGGCGTCGGGGAGAGCCGCGGCAACCTCACCTTCGTGTGGAAGTACGTCATGTTCGGCCTGCTGCTGCGCGGCGCCTACGCCGACCACGTGCGGCAGGAGGAGCTCGTGCGCGAGAGCGGTCTCGACTGGACCATCGCCCGGCCCGGGGCCTTCACCGACGGTCCCCGCACCGAGGGGTACCGGCGCGGCTTCGCCACCGACGACCGCAGCGAGATCAAGATCTCGCGCGCGAACGTCGCCGACTTCCTGGTCGCCCAGCTGGCGGACGACGCCCACCTGCGCGAGGCGGTCTCGCTGTCGAACTGACCTACTGCTCCTCGCGCGGCATCACCAGCAGCACGGCGGCCGCCGCCAGGGCCGCGACCGCACAGATGGCCCACACGGTCAGGTAGCCCGACAGCGGCGCCTGCCCCTCGACCGGGTCGTCGATCGAGCCGGCCGACGGCGAGCGCGATCGCGAAGACCGACGAGGCGATCGCGCCGCCGATGGTCTTGGTCGCGTTGGTCATGCCGGTGGCGAAGCCGGTGCGCTCGGGCGGTGCGGCCGCGGCGGCGGCTGCCGGCAGCGCGGCCACCAGCGCCCCGGAGCCGAGCCCGGCGACGGCCATGTTGACCAGCGCCTGCGCGGTCGAGTCGTGGAACGGCAGCCACAGCGCGTAGCCCAGCGCCACGAGCAGCGCGGCCAGCACCAGGGCGCCGCGCGGGCCGAGCAGCCGGGCGGTCAGCGGCAACGTGAACGCGCCGATCGCCAGGAAGATCACGTAGACGCCGATCAGCGTCGACACGAAGCGACGCCCCGGCGCCGAGGCCGTAGCCGGCCACGTCGGGGTCGGTGCGGGCGAACGTCGACAGCGGGATCTGCGCGCCCAGCACCGACATGCCGAACAGGAACGCCGTCAGCTGCACGGGCCACTGGCCGGGCGTCGCCAGCAGCCGGACGTCGACCATCGGCTCGTCGTGGCCGGCCTCGAAGCGCCAGAACGGCACGAGCGCCGCCAGCCCCGGCCAGCGATCAGCAGCCACGGCAGCACCGACCCGGGACCCTGGACGCGGATGGCGATCAGCCCGGCCATCACCAGCCCGATCGCCACGGTGACCAGCGCGAGGCCCGACCAGTCGAACCCGCCGGCGACCGCGCCGGGCACGTCGTCCTCGATGCCGAACCAGACGACGGCCAGGCACAGGGTCACCGCGATCGGCGGGCAGCATCAGCAGCACCGGCATCGACGTCGACTCCACGAGCGCGCCGGAGGTGAGCGCGCCGACGATCACCGCCAGCTCGAGCGCGCCGACCAGGATCGCCGCGGCCCGACGGGTGAGCAGCCGCTGCCGACCGGACCCGGCCGTGCGTCGGTAGATGATCGCGATCTCGAGCGGCAGCCACACGACGTACGCACCCTGCACGGCCCAGCCGATCAGGAACGTCGTGAACGACGGCGCGAACACCAGGATCCACGACCCGACGGCGGTGACGAGCGTCGAGAGCAGCAGCACCTTCTTGTGCCCGACCAGGTCGCCCATCCGCGCCAGCGGCGGCACGACCAGCGCCGAGACGACGAGCTGGGCCGCCTCGAACCAGTTGACGTCGGCGTCCTTGATGTCGAGAGAGTCGGCGATGTCGCTGAAGATCGGCGTGTAGTAGCCCTGCAGGATGCCGCTGGCCAGCTCGACGCAGACCAGGAAGCCGACGATCGCGGCGAGGCCCTTGGCCGGTGCGGCCGTCACGCCAGTCATGCGCGTGGTCACAGCGACTCGATCAGCCGGCGGTACCAGCGGACGCCGTCGAGCAGGTCGTCGACGCCCAGGTGCTCGTCGAAGGAGTGGATCGCCTCGCGCTGCGCCTTGGTCATCCGGAACGGCGCGAACCGGTAGACCCGCTCGCAGATCTCGGTGAAGTAGCGCGAGTCGGTGCCGGCCATCATCACGTACGGCGCGGGCACGGCGTCCGGGAAGACCTCGCCGATCGTCGCCTCCAGCAGCTCGAACGCCTCGTCGCGCGGGCTCACCGGGCTCGGCTCGCACGCGCCGAGCACGTCGACCTCGACCCGGTCGTCGCGGATCACCTTGCGCAGGTGGGTGACCGCGTCGGCCACCGTGTCGCCGACCATCACTCGCACGTTGACGCCGGCCCGCGCCGTCTGGGCGATCACGTTGAGCGCGGGGGAGCCCGAGAGCGTCGTCACCGCGAACGTCGTCCGGGTCATCGCGGCCGGCTCGGGCCCGGCCAGCACCAGAGCCCGGGCGAGCGCCGGCCGGAGCCGGGCGGCGCCGGCCATCAGTGGGCGCAGGGCCAGCGGCGCGTGCGGCGCCATCCGGCGGAACAGCTCGATGGTCGGCTCGGGCAGCCGGCTCGGCATGGGGGCGGCGTCGAGGCGGGTGATGGCCCGGGCCAGGCGGGCCGTCGGTCCACGTCGGGCCGGCGTCGAGGCGTGCCCGCCGCGGCCCTCGACCCGCAGCTCGACCTCGGTCACGCCCTTCTCGGTCACCCCGATGACGGCGATCGGCGCGGCCACGCCCGGGAAGGCGTCGTGGGCGACGGCGCCGCCCTCGTCGAGCACGAACCACGGCCGGACGCCGCGCCGCTGCAGCTCGCGCACCGCCTCGGGGGCGCCCTCGCCGGACACCTCCTCGGTGCAGCCGAACGACAGCCAGACGTCCTGGGCGGGCACGAAGCCCTGCTCCAGGAGGATCTCGACGGCCTCGCAGACCGCCACCAGGGCGCCCTTGTCGTCGAGCGTGCCGCGGCCCCAGATCGCTCCACCGACGACGTCGCCGCCGAACGCCGGGTGCTGCCACGTGCCCTCGACCGGGACGACGTCGAGGTGCGCCATCAGCACGACCGGCCGCTCGGCGGACACTCCGGGCCAGTGCACCAGCAGCCCGTGGCCGGCGATCGTCGTGTGCTCGAGGCGCTCGTGGACCAGCGGGAACTGTCGCTCCAGCTCGACACCGAACGCCTCGAACGCGGCGGTGTCGACCAGGGCCGGGTCGCGGTGGCTGACCGTCGGGATCCGCACCAGGGCCTGCAGCTTCGCGACAGCGGCCGCTTCTCGCCCCTCTCTCACGGCCATGCGCGCACGCTACTGCGTACGGTCTTGCCATGGACCGGATCGGGCGACGCGCCGTCCTCCTGGGCGGCCTGGCGCTCCCCGCATCGCTCACGGCGAGTGGCGCCCTCGCCGCCGGCGGCCTGGACCGCCCGTCGCGCAAGGAGATCGCGATGCGGCTGGTCTCCAGTGCCGAGAACTCCTCGCTGCGGTGGCGCGCGCAGTACACCTACCTCGAGGACATCGGCGACGGTCGCGGCTACACCGGCGGCATCATCGGGTTCTGCTCCAGTACCGGCGACATGCTCGCCGTCGTCCGCCGCTACTCACGACGCCGGCCCGACAATCCGCTGCGCCGCTTCCTGCCCGCGCTGCGCGAGGTGAACGGCAGCGACTCCCACGCGGGTCTGGGTCGCGCGTTCGTGCGGGCGTGGCACAGGGCCGCCGACGACCAGGCGTTCCGGCGCGCGCAGGACGCCGAGCGCGACCGCGTCTACTTCGACCCGGCCGTGCGCCGCGCCGAGGCCGACGGCCTGCGCACGCTGGGCCAGTTCGTCTATTACGACGCGCTGGTGATGCACGGCCCGGGCGGTGACGCGACGTCGTTCGGCGGCATCCGGCGCGCGGCCCTCCGGCGGGCACGGCCACCGGCGAAGGGTGGCTCGGAGGCGGCCTACCTGCGCGCGTTCTTCGCGGCCCGCAGGCGGGTGATGGCCCTCGAGGACGCGCACGAGGACACCTCGCGCATCGACACCGCCCAGGCGCGCTTCCTGCGCGAGCGCAACTTCGACCTCGCCCCGCCGCTCACGTGGCACGTGTACGGCGACCGGTACCGGATCGCCCGCGCCTGATCTCGGTGTCCAGCGCGTCGAGGGCGTTCTCCCAGAAGACGCGGAACGGCGCCAGCCAGGCGTCGACCTCCTGCAGGGGAGCGGGGGAGACGGCGTAGAGGCGCCGCCGTCCCTCGGGCCTCGCGGTGGCGAAGCCGCTGTCGCGCAGCACCTTCAGCTGCATCGACACCGCGGGCTGGCCGATCCCGAACTCCGCCGAGATCACCTCGACGACGTCGCCCGCCGCCTGCTCGCCGCCGGCGAGCAGCTCGAGGATGCGTCGGCGCACCGGGTCGCCGAGCACGTCGAGGGCGTGCATCACCCCTCGCCGAGATAAGCGGCGAGGCACCGCTCCGCGGCGGCCCTGGCCTCGTCGGGGTCGTCACCGGCGGCGATGCGCGCCCCGGCCCAGGCGGTGCCGGACGACGCCATGTAGTCGCGCAGGTCGGGCAGGTCGTCGCCCTCGGGCCGGGGTGCGTCGGGGGCGGCCAGGTGCTCGGCCAGGCCCATCAGCATCAGCTCCCAGCCGATGCCGGTGGCGCCCGGCCCGAACCGGCGGTAGTGGTCGTTGACGTTGACACTGTGGTCGAGCCGGAGCTCGGTGCCCTCGCCGTCGGGCCGGAGCCAGACGTCGACCCAGCTGGTGTCGCCGGCGTACTCCCAGGTGACCGAGAGCCGCTCGGGGGGACGGCAGGTGAGGATCTCGCCGCCGGCGTTGCCCTCGACCTGGAACCGGCCGCCCAGCACCAGGTCGCCCGAGACCGGCGCCAGCCACCGCGGGATCCGCTCGGGCGAGACGAGCGCGTCCCAGACCTCGTCGGGGGTGGCGTCGAAGGTGCGGGTGGCCCTCAGCTGCCGCAGCTCCCGCCCGTCGCGAGTGACGGTGGAGAGCGAGCGGGAGGCGGCGTCGAGGTGGTCGGCGAGCGAGAACTCCATGACCACTTTGTATCACGCAACATTGATACGTACCACCCGGTGCCCACGGCTAAGGTTGGCCTTAGTATGGTCAGGCTTGCCTAACTCAAGGAGCACACATGCGGCGACTCGTCCTGTCCCTCGCGCTGGCCATCGTCGCCACCACCCTCACCGCGTGCGGCGACGACGCCGGCACCGGTGGGGAGTTGGTCCCGACCCCGCCGCAGGCGGTCGGCGACGTCGTGCTCGAGGGGGAGGGCACCTTCCCCGCAACCGTCGAGCACCAGTACGGCAGCACCACCATCGAGCAGGCGCCCGAGCGGGTCGTCGTCGTGGGCCTCACCGAGCAGGACATCCTGCTGCAGCTCGGCGTGATCCCGATCGCGGTCACCGAGTGGTACGGCGAGCAGCCGGAAGCCACCTGGCCGTGGGCCCACGACCTGCTCGGCGACGCGAAGCCGGTGGTGCTCAGCCAGGCCGACGGCGTCCAGTTCGAGAAGATCGTCGAGCTCGAGCCCGACCTGATCATCGGCACCAACGCCGGGCTGAGCAAGCGCGACTACGAGATCCTCAGGGACATCGCGCCCACGGTGACCAGCGTCGTGGGATCGACGCCGTACTTCTCGTCGTGGCAGGACCAGACCCTGCAGGTCGCTCGGGCCCTCGGCCGCGAGGCCGACGGCGAGACCCTGATCGAGCGGGTCGAGGCCGACTTCGCCGCGGTCGCGGAGTTCCACGGCGACTGGGAGGGCAAGACGGCGACCTTCTCGCAGGGGGCGCCGTACGGCGGGCAGCTCTACGTGTACCCCGCCGGGCTCAGCACCGACTTCCTCACCATGCTCGGCTTCGAGATCACGGCCGGCTTGGAGGAGTACGCGCCCAACCCGGGGGAGCAGGCGCTGATCAGCGGCGAGAACGTCGACCTGCTCGAGGCCGACGTCGTGGTGTGGGCCACCGAGAGTGCCGACATGTTCGGCGAGCTGATGGACTTCTCGACCGTGTCCCAGCTGCCGGCCGTCGCCGAGGGGCGGTCGGTCTACACCGACGAGACCCTCGCCGGCGCCATCTACTTCATCACCCCACTGAGCCTCGAGTACGTGCTCGAGCACCTCACGCCAGGCCTCGAGAAAGCCGTCTCGGGCGAGGCACCCACCGAGTACGACTCCTGATCGAGAGACCACCATGAGACCCACCCGACGCACGTTCCTGGCCGGCACCTCCGCGCTGGCGCTCGCGCCCCTGCTCACCGCGTGCGGCGACGACGCCAGCACGGCCGGGCCGCAGGGTCGTTCGGCCGCGCCCGAGGAGAGCGCCTTCCCGGCGACGATCAAGCACAAGTACGGCGAGACCACCGTGAAGGCGGCGCCGAAGAGGGTCGTCGTCGTCGGCCTCGTCGAGCAGGATGTCCTGCTGGCGTTGGGCATCGTGCCGATCGCGACCTCGAACTGGTTCGGCGACGCGCCCGGCCGGATCTTCCCCTGGGCCGAGGACAAGCTGGGTGACGCCGACCTGCCGAAGGTGCTCGACCCGGCCGACGCCAGCTTCGTCGAGGAGGTCATCAACCTCGCGCCCGACCTGATCATCGGCTGCTACTCGGACATGACGCAGAAGCAGTACGACCTGTTCAGCGACGTGGCTGCGACCATCCCGCAGTCGGGCAAGTACGCCGACTACGGCGAGCCCTGGCAGGAGTCGACCCTGACCATCGGCCAGGCCGTCGGCCAGCCGGAGGCCGCCCAGCAGCTGATCGACGACGTCGACGCCGTGATCGCCGCGGCGCGCGCCGAGCACCCGGAGTTCGAGGGCAGGCAGGCCGTCTGCCTGACGCCGTACGAGGGCTTGTTCATCTACGGTCCCGAGGACCCGCGCGGCCGCATCCTCCAGGAGCTCGGGTTCGAGTTCCCCGAGCAGCTGCTCGAGGGTGGCAACGACGACTTCGGCTACTCGCTGAGCACCGAGCGGACCGCCGACCTGGCCGGGATCGACTGCGTGGTCTGGCTCGGCCTCGACGTCGCCCCCGACGGCATGAAGTCGCTGTTCGAGGCCACCGACACGTTCCGCGAGGGTCGCTTCTTCGACATCCACGAGGACGACGGCGCCTACTACGTCGCGCAGAGCTTCGTGACGCCGCTGAGCATCCCCTACGTGCTCGAGCGCTACGTGCCCCAGATCGCCGCCGCCGTCGACGGCGACCCGGCCACCGAGCCACCGCCCGTCACGGAGTGACCGGTGCTCGGCGTCGTCCTCAGCCGGGCGCCTGCCACCAGACGCGGTCGCCGGCCACCTGCTCGAGCTGCTCGTAGGTCAGCGGCGCGCCGCCCGGCACCGGGGTGCCGTTGGGCGTGCACGCGCACACCACGACCGTGACCGCTCGGCCCTTGCCGCGGAACCAGGTGACGCCACGGACGACGGCCGCCGGGTCGGCCTCGACCGGCGCCACCCGGTGGAGGCGGTCGAAGACAGCACCGGTGGCCGACGAGTCGAACCGGCTCACGACGGCTCCCTTGCCGCGCGGCTCGCACACCGACACGTCGGGCTCCAGCGCCGCGCACGCGTCGGCCGCGGTGCCGTCGTACTCCTCGACGGCGACGCCGGTCAGGTAGAACGTGCCGCCGCTGGTGTCGGGCGACCACGCGAACCGGGCGAACATCCGCTCGCCGGGCACCTGACGGAACTGGATCAGGTCGCCGCGGGCCCGGCCGCCCACGAAGTCCTGGAACAGGGCCGCGGGGCGGGAGGCGTCGTTGGTGAGGCTCGGGGCCGGGTCGGGCGCCGTGCTGCCGGTGTCGGCGGGGTCGGTCGGGCCGGGGCCCTCGTCGCCGAGCGTCGTGCCCGCCCAGATCGACGCCGTGGAGATCGCGGCCACCGCACCCACGGCGAGCGCGGCCACGCCGGTGTTCCGGCGCCGGCGGCGGGCGACGGCGGCGTTCACCACGTGGGGCGCGTCGGCGGTCGGCCGGATGCCGTCGGCCCCGCGCCGCAGGCGCGAGGAGAGCACGTCGAGGTCGTCGTCAGGCATCGCGTCGTACCTCGCTCGTGGACAGCTCGGACCTGCTGGACAGCTCGGTGCGCAGCCGGGCCAGGCCGCGCATGAGGTGGGTGCGGGCGGTCGGCGTCGAGCAGCCGAGCCGGACCGCGATCTCGGCGTGGTCGAGGTCGCCGATCGTGCGCAGCACGACGGCGGCCCGCTGCTGGGACGACAGCGTGCCGAGCGCCTCGAGCAGCTCGGGGTCGATCCCCTCGTCGAGGGTGACCGGGCACTCGCGGTCGGGCGGATCGCGGAACGGCAGCTCGCGGCGGCGCCGCCGGTAGCGGTCGATGTTGAGCCTGACCAGTGTCGTGTGCGCGTAGCCGCCGGGGTTGCCGTCGGCGAGCCGACGCCACCGGGTGCCCACGCGCACCAGGGACTCCTGGACCAGGTCCCACGCGTCGTGGTGGTCGCCGGTCAGGCCGTAGGCAACGCGCAGCAGCCGCGGCGTCTCCGCCGCGACGAACTCCTCGAAGGCCGGGTCCGGCACCTGCGCATGCTAACCCCGGGCGGGTGGCCGGCGGGTGCGGTCAGGTGACCTTGCGGTCGGTGGTCAGCCACCCCGCCAGCTCGCGCATGTACGCGGCCTGTGAGGGATAGTCCATCGACTTGAACTTCCACGGGTGCAGCTGGTCGCCCTCGGCCGCCGGCAGGCCGGCGAAGACCGGCTTGTCGAGCAGCTGCTCGGGTGTGTACGACGTCCGCATCGAGTAGATCACCAGGTCGGACTCGACGGCGTCGGCGTTCTCCCAGCTCACGGTCTCCCAGTAGTAGTCGTCGCCGCCGACGTCGGGGAACTCCACGCCGAGCTCCTGGAAGTAGGCCAGGGCCGGGTCGTCGGGAGCCTTCGCGTACCAGAGGCCGGTGTCGTCGGCGAAGACCGGTACCACCGAGAGACCGCCCGCGGCGGCCTCGCTGAGCTCGTCGGACGCCTTCTCGAAGTCGGCCCGGTCGGTGGCCACCTGGCCGCCGTCGACGTCGACGCCCAGCGACGCCACCAGCTCCTCGTTGGCGGCGATCACGTCGACGGAGGTGCCCTTCTGCATGATGCCGACGACCGGGGCGACCTTGCGGATCCGGTCGAGCTGCGTCTTGTCCTTGAAGCCGAACATCGAGTCGACGTCCTCGTCGGGGTACGACGTGGTGACGACCAGGTCGGGGCCGATCTCGAGCAGCAGCGTCTCGAGGTCGATCTCGCCGTACGCCGTGCCGACGATCGGGATGTCACCCAGGTCGAGGCTCTCGAAGGTCGGGTCCTCGGTGGGCTCCATGTAGTGGAAGATCGCGACCGGCGTGATGCCGAAGTTCATCAGCGCGGCCGCAGCGTCGCCGTACGCGGCGATCCGGGTCGGGCGCTGCTCGAGCTCGATCTCCTGGCCGAGACCGTCGGTGAACGTCCAGGGTCCGGACTGCTCGGGGATCCCGGTGTCCTCGCCGCCGGCCACGGGGTCGTCGCCGCAGGCGGTCAGGACAGCCGTGGCGAGGACGGCGAGACCGCCGCCCAGCAGGCGTCGGCGGGACGGGGCATGGGTGTGCAGGGGCCTGGTCGGCATGGCGGAGCTCCTCGAGAAGGGGATGCGGGTCGGTCGGGTCAGTCCTTGGCCAGCGAGGGCCTGCGGGTCGGCTCGGACGCGGTCGCGGCCGAGGAGACGGGCACCAGGATCGGCAGCCCGGTGCGGGGGTCGGCGAGGATGTCGGCCTCCAGGCCGAAGACGGTACGGAGCATCTCGGTGGTGAAGATCTCGACCGGGGGGCCCTGGGCGACGATGGCGCCGTCGTCCATCACGACGATGACGTCGCTGTAGCGGGCGGCCAGGTTGAGGTCGTGCAGCACCATCGCGACGGTGCGGCCGCGCTCGCGGTTGAGGCGGGTGACGAGGTCGAGCACCTCGATCTGGTGGGCGAGGTCGAGGTACGTCGTGGGCTCGTCGAGCAGCACCAGGTCGGTGTCCTGGGCCAGGGTCATCGCGATCCAGGCGCGCTGGCGCTGGCCGCCGGAGAGCTGGTCGAGGGGGCGGTCGCGCAGGCCGGCGGTGTCGGTCATCACCAGCGCGTGCTCGACGACCTGCTCGTCCTCGGGCGACCACTGGCTGAACCAGCGCTGGTGCGGGTGGCGGCCGCGACCGACCAGGTCGCGCACCAGCAGGCCCTCGGGCGCGATCGGGCTCTGCGGCAGCAGCGCCAGCCGTTGGGAGATCTCGCGGGTGGCGATCGAGCCGATCGGCTCGCCGTCGAGCCGCACCTGGCCCGAGCTCGGCTTGAGCAGCCGGGCCAGGGTGCGCAGCAGGGTGGACTTGCCGCAGCCGTTGGGTCCGATGATCGAGGTCACCTTGCCGTCGGGCACGTCGAAGGTGAGGTCGTCGACGACCGGAGCGCCGCCGTACCCGACGGTGACGTTCTCGGCTCCGAGGCGGGACGGTCCGTGTGGTGGAGCAGTCGGTTCAGGCACGCGGGGACTGCTCATATCGCGACCTTTCGTTTGGCCTTCACGAGGAGCCAGATCAGGTACGGCGCGCCGACGACGGCCGTGACGATGCCGGCGGGCACCGCGAAGGGCAGCACGACCCGGGTGATCAGGTCGGCGCCGACCACGAGCACGCCGCCGAGGATCATCGAGGTGACCAGCGGTGGACGGGAGCCCCCGGTGAGCCGCAGCGCGATCTGGGGCACCACGAGGGCGACGAACTCGAGCGGGCCGACCGACGAGACCGAGACCGCGGCCAGGCCGACCGCGGCGACCAGGATGAGCAGCTGCGTGGTCTGCAGCCGGACGCCGAGGACGCGGGCGGAGTCGTCGCCGAGCTGGAGCGCGTTGAGGTGGCGCACCAGCCAGAACGACAGGGGCACCAGCACGACCAGGGCCAGGAACACCGGCCTCGCCTGGTCCCAGCTGCGGGCGTTGAGCGAGCCGTTGAGCCAGACCTGGGCGCTCTGGGCGTCGGTGATCTTCGCGCGGATCAGCAGCCACTCGACGACGGCGGTGAGCATCGCCCCGAGGCCTATGCCGACCAGGACCAGGCGCTGCCCGTCGATGCCGCGACGCCACGAGAGCGCGTAGAGGACCGCCGCGGTGAGCATGCCGCCCGCGAACGCCGCCAGGGGAAGCCCGATGGTCTGCAGGCGGCCGGTGACGAGGCCGCCGCCGAAGCCGCTGCTGCCGGCGAGCACGATCACCGCGACGGCGCCGGCCGACGCGCCCTCGGTGACGCCGAGGATGTCGGGGCTGGCCAGGGGGTTGCGCGCGAAGGTCTGGGTGAGCGCACCGGCCAGGCCGAGCGCCATGCCGACGAGGAGCGCGACGGTGGTCTGCGGCAGCCGGAGCTCGTTGATGATGAGCTGCGAGCCGGGGTCGCCACCGCCGAGGATGGCCGAGGTGAAGCGCCGCCGCCGCACCGACGACCAGCTGATGCGGCGGGCCGGCGAGCTGTGCCGCGACTACCTGCACGGCAAGGTCGCGGCCGACATCGGTGCGCTGGGTCGACAACATGACCACCCGGTGGGCCTCGTGCACCACCTCGACCGGGGAGATCCGGCTCTCCGACCGGCTGCAGACGATGCCGACGTGGGTGGTCGACTACGTGCTGCTGCACGAGCTGGCCCACCTGATCGAGCCGGGCCACAACAAGCGGTTCTGGCACTGGGTCGACCGCTACCCCAGGTCCGAGCGCGCCAAGGGCTACCTCGAGGGCGTCGCCCACGCCGTCGCCTGGACCTCGCGCCCTGCGACGCCGATCGCCAGGGTCGCGGCCGTGGGCTAGGCGCAGCGCTCAGCGCCAGCCCGACCAGCTCGACCATGTCCGGCTCGTCGGTGGGCAGCTCGTCGACCGGCCACCAGCGCACCTCGAGGGACTCCTCGCTGACCACCGGGTCGGCGTCGGCGCCCTGCGGGCCAGGAACCGCACGTCGAGGTGGTCGCACCGTGCCGCGCGGGTCGCAGAACTCGACCGGGTGCGGGACAGGTGCAGCGGTCCGCGTCCACGAGCAGGCCGGCAGCCCGGACTCCTCGGTGGCCTCACGCAGGGCGGCGCCGGCCAGGGTGGCGTCGTCCTCGAGGTGGCCGCCGAAGTGGAACCAGCGCCGGGCCTTGCGGTGCAGGTTGAGCAGCACGTGCCGCCGGTCGTGGCTGAGCACCAGTGCGCCGGCGGTCAGGTGGTCGGGGAAGCAGGAGCGCCAGAGCCCGTCCGGGTGCTGGCCCGCGAGGTGGGTCGACGTACGCCGCGCGCAGGACTCCTGCTCGTCGGTGGGTGCCTGCCAGCGGGTGAGTACGTCGACCGCGTCGGCGTACAGGGTCACTCGCGCGGCTCGCTCGGTGTCGTCGCTTCGCCGGCGGTCGTCCTCGTCGCCGCTCGTCGGCCGGTCTCGGTGTCGAGCAGCTCGCCGATCGCCTTGTCGAAGTCCTCGTCGCTGAGCTCGGAGACCTCGGGGAGGTCCTCGCGGAAGCCCAGCGGGTCGTCGAGGTCGCGGCGGTCGGCAGCAGGTCGGGGTGGGCCCAGACGGCGTCACGGGCCTCCTTGCCCTGGCGGGAACGCAGCGAGCCCCACAGCGTGGAGGCGTCGCGCAGCCGGCGCGGCCGCAGCTCGAGGCCGACCAGCGCGGCGAAGGTCTCCTCGGCGGGCCCACCTGCTGCGCGGCGGCGCCGGATCGCCTCCTGCATCTTGGTCGCGGCCGGCATCCGCTCGGCGGTGGCCTGGCCGACGACCTCGTCGACCCAGCCCTCGACGAGGGCGAGCGTGGTCTCGAGGCGGACCAGCGCGGCCTTCTGCTCGGGGGTCTGCTGCGGCTCGAACAGGCCGCCCTGCAGGGCTTCCTGCATCGCCTCCATGTTGGTCGGGTCGAGCTGGCCCATGGCCTGCTCGATGCCGGAGACGTCGATGGTGACGCCGCGGCCGAAGTCCTCGACCGAGGAGATCAGGTGCTGGCGCAGCCACGGGACGTGGGCGAACAGGCGCTGGTGCGCGGCCTCGCGCAGGGACAGGTAGAGCAGGACGTCGTCCTCGGTCACGTCGAGGCCGTCGGCGAACGCGGTGATGTTGTGGGGGACCAGCGCGGCCTTGCCCTCGGGCCCGAGGGGGAGCCCGACGTCGCTCGCGGTCAGCACCTCGCCGGCCAGTCCGCCGAGGGCGGCACCGACCTGGCTGCCGAACATCGCGCCGCCGGCCTTGCCGAGCATCCCGATCAGTGGCCCGGCCATGGCCTTGGCCTCCTCGGGCATCGCCTTGCCCATGGCGCCGACGACGTGCTCGGCGACCGGCTCGACGAGCACGCGCCACACCTCGGTGGTCTGCTCGATCCACTCCGCCCGGCTCCAGGCGGCGGTGGTGTTCACGCCGGAGGGCAGCACGGTCGCGTCGTCGAGCCAGTGGTCGGCCAGACGGATCGCGTCGGCGACCCGGGTCTGGTCGTTGCGGTCGGGCTCGGTCGGGCTCCTGGGCGGCGGTCCTCCGGGCGATGTCGGTGGCGAGGGTCCAGTTCACCGGGCCGTCGTACGGCGCCATCATCGCCTGCATCTGGCCCATCAGCGCCGAGAGGTCGGGCATCCCCTGACCGCCCTGGCCGCCCGAGGGGGACCGCCGCCCCCGAGCGCGTTGAAGATCTGCTCGAAGGGCGTGCCCTTGAACGGGTTGTCGTCCGGGTCCGCCGGGGTTGCTGCTCATGAGACCAAATTACCAGCCGTCGCCCAACGGACTCCGGGCCGGTGCCCCGTGCGTCGTACGCTCGGGCGTGAGCTCGACTCGACCGCCCGACACCCGCCCCGTCGTACGCCTGCTGGAGCTGCGGGAGAGCGCGCTCGACCCGCTCGAGGTCCTCGCGGCGGTCGAGGATCCGGCGGCCGGTGGGGTGAACCTGTTCGTCGGCGCCGTGCGCGACCACGACGGGGGCAGGCAGTCGACCACCTCGACTACCCCGCGCACCCGACCGCGCTGGAGAAGATGCGGAGGTCGCCAAGGGCGTCGCCAGGGAGTCGGGGTACATCGCCCTCGCGGCCGTGCACCGACCGGTCGCCTCGCCATCGGTGACGCCGCGGTCCTGGTCGCCGCTCGGCCGCCGCACAGGGGCCAGGCGTACGACGCCTCACGTGCCCTGATCGACCGGCTCAAGGCCACCGTCCCGATCTGGAAGCACCAGATCTTCGCGGACGGGACCGAGGAGTGGGTCAACTCCCAGTAGCCGGAGGGGCTGTGTTTGAGGACACGGGTCGAAACCAGCCGGAGTAGCGCAGAGGGGAGGGCGGCTCTGCCCTGTCGGCGTCCACAGTGACCCGCAGAAAACTGCGGACCCGCTTGTCCCAACTACTGCCGCCCGCAAGTCGAAGAGCTACTGCGGATCAGTGGAAATGCCCGCTGGACGTGGTACAGAACGGCAGTTTGAACCCCCAGGTCTGCATCCTGCGCGAGGCACATCGAGTGACCGGTCGGCGTCACTACACGTAGATGTTGTCGTGCGCGACGAAGAAGGCGAGAGCTGTTCCTCGGTCATCTGCTTGCCCTCCGCAAGCTCAGAGAGGCCCTGGGAGTATTCCTCACGCGGGGCGCCCGGCGAGAACAGCAGCAACATCGAGGCCGGCTCGTCGTGTCGTTCTTGAAGCTGTGCAGGCCACCCGGCGGCACGTACAGATGGTCCCCCGGCTGCGCGGACACGGTCTTCGCGCCGTCGCCGAGAGTGATCGTGCCGGAGAGGATGGAGAAAGGTCTCGCTGATCGTCGCGGTGGAAGTGCAGGTCGGGTCCACCCGGGCCAGGCGCCATGCTCCAGCGGTACAGGCCGAATTGCCCTTCAGTGCTCACACCGGTGGACAGGTAGTCGACCGTCGTGCCATTGGGGTAGACGAGGTCTGCAGGTGTGTCGTTGGGACGCAGGCGAGCGGAGACCTCACCGGACTCGCCGTGGTAGATCGCCTCGGGGTAGCTCATCGCACGAGGATGCATCATCCGTGAGCCCGGATGCATCGCCCTTCGGGCGATGGCGTGTTGCTCGGGGCTCTCGGGCGTGAGGTCGGCATCATGGGGCGGGTGGAGATCCTGTACTGGTGGCTGCCGCCCGCGATCGTGACGGTGATCGCGATGCTCTGGGTGAGCTGGCTGGGCCGCGCTCGGGACATGGGTCCCGACAGGTCGGATGCCGCGCAGGAACGGTTCGCGGCGGCGATCATGCGCGACCTGCCGACTGCGGTGACCAGCCGGGTCAGCGAGCCCCGGCCGATGCGTGAACGCAGCACTGGCATCGCCATCCGGCCCTCCCAACGACCCGGAATCGCGGCCCCGGGGTCGGGCGGTCCGAGGGGTCCTGAGGACTCGTCTCGTCGCTCTGCCTGAGC
>CAWGVK010000033.1:0-318938 GCA_963825985.1 uncultured Actinomycetota bacterium
CGCGCCACGTCTCCCCCGCCGGCCACGTCGAGCACGAACAGCTGGGCGTCGACGAGCGCCGGGGAGAACGTGGCGGTGAGGTTGTCGCCGCCCGACTCGACCAGCACCAGCTCGAGACCGGGGTGGTCCTCCTCCAGGTCCTCGATCGCCAGCACGTTGGCGGTCACGTCGTCGCGGATCGCCGTGTGCGGGCAGGCACCCGTCTCGACGGCACGGATCCGGCCGGGGTCGAGGACGCCGGCGGCGCGGAGGAACTGCGCGTCCTCGTCGGTGTAGATGTCGTTGGTGACCACGCCGATCGCGACGTCGTCGGCGAGCTCGCGGCACAGCAGCGCGATCAGCGAGCTCTTGCCGGTGCCGACCGGGCCGGCGACCCCCAGCCGCACGGCTCGGGTGGTCAGGTGCGTCGTCTCAGGCATGGAAGAGCCTCCGGCTCGAGTGGGCGTGGACGCCGACCAGCTGGTCGAGTCGGGGTGCGCCGTGCGCAGGCAGGTCGGTAACGTCAGTCAGGTCGGCGGCGACCTCGACGAGCGAGGTGATCTCGGGCTCGAGGTCGAGCAGCCACCGGGCGGTCTCGACGGGGTCGAGCGGCAGCAGCTTCAGCGCGGCGGCGGCGACGGTCTGCACGTCGTCGTACGCGACCAGCCGGACCAGGTCGTCGGCGTCGAGGCCGGTCGCGGCAGCAATCACGCCGAGCACCACGGGGCGCGGGTACCGCAGGTCGGCGCGGCAGGCACGCGCACTCGACTCGTCGGCCGACAGCTCGCGGGGCCAGAGGCGCAGCGCCAGCCGTGCGTAGCCGCGCCCGAGCCGCTGCGACGCGTCTCGCGCGTGGTGGCTCGGGGTGCGGGCGGCCCAGTGCGCCGTCACGTCGTCGACGGCCCCGGCACCGCCGGTCAGCCAGGCGCGGCGGGAGAGCACCGCCGTCCCGGCCTCGGTCGCGGTGACCGTGCGCATCCGGGCGCGAAGGTAGTCGGGGATCTCCGCGGCGGTGAGTCGGCCCTGCACCATCGCCTCCAGCCCGGCCGACTGGGCGTGGGCGCCGGTGGGCAGCCGGGCGTCGGCGAGCATCGCCAGCACGAGTCGCGGGTCCATGTCCAGGTCGCTCAGAACAGGCTGTAGAGCTGGGCCAAGGGCAGGGCCTCGGCGGGAGCGGGGCGGATCTCCTCGCCGTCGACGGCGATCGCGAACGTCTCGGGGTCGACGACGATCGACGGCAGCGCGTCGTTGTTCCGCATCTGAGCCTTCCCGACCGCGCGGGTGTCGGCCACCGGCGCCAGGCGGCGTCGCAGCCCGAGCCGGTCGGCCAACCCGTCGTCGAGCGCTGCGGGTGCCACGAACGACACCGAGACGTCGGCGCCGACGGCATCGCCGAACGAGGGCCTCATCAGCACCGGCTGCGGCGTCGGGATCGAGGCGTTGGGGTCACCGAGGGCAGCCCACGCGATGGCGCCTCCCTTGACCACGACGGTGGGCCGCACCCCGAAGAACGCCGGGTCCCACAGCACCAGGTCGGCGAGCTTGCCGACCTCGACCGAGCCGATCTCGGCGTCGAGACCGTGCGCGATGGCCGGGTTGATCGTGTACTTGGCGACGTACCGCCTGGCGCGCTCGTTGTCGGCGGGCAGGCCTGCGCCCAGCTGACCGCGACGCAGCTTCATCACGTGGGCCACCTGCCAGGTGCGGGTCACCACCTCCCCGATCCGGCCCATCGCCTGCGCGTCGGACGACGTGATCGACAGCGCGCCGACGTCGTGCAGCACGTCCTCCGCGGCGATCGTGGTGGCCCGGATCCGCGACTCGGCGAACGCGAGGTCCTCGGGCACGTTCGGGTTCAGGTGGTGGCAGACCATCAGCATGTCGAGGTGCTCGGCCACGGTGTTGACCGTGTGCGGCAGGGTCGGGTTGGTCGAGCCGGGGATCACGTTCGGGTGCGAGGCGACGGTGATGATGTCGGGCGCGTGCCCGCCGCCGGCGCCCTCCGCGTGGAAGGCGTGGATCGAGCGGCCGTCGATCGCGGCGACCGTCGAGGCGACGTAGCCCGCCTCGTTCAGGCTGTCAGAGTGCAGGGCGACCTGGAGCCCCCACTCGGCTGCAGCGCCCAGCGACGCGTTGATGGCCGCCGGGCTGGAGCCCCAGTCCTCGTGCACCTTGTAGCCACCCGCGCCGGCCAGAGCCTGCTCGGCCAGACCCTCGGCGCTGACCGTGTTGCCCTTGCCCATCAGCAGGACGTTGAGGGGCAGCGCGTCGAGCGCCCGGTGCATCTTCTCGAGGTGCCAGGCGCCGGGCGTCACCGTCGTGGCCTTGGAGCCCTCACTGGGGCCGGTGCCTCCGCCGGCGACCGTGGTCGTGCCCGTCGCCAGCGCCTGGTGCAGCTGGCTCGGGCTGAGGAAGTGCACGTGCACGTCGATCGCGCCCGCCGTCAGGATCCGCCCCTCGCCCGAGATCACGTCGGTCGACGGGCCGATCCGCAGGTCCGGGTGGACGCCGTCGGCGACGTCCGGGTTGCCCGAGCGACCGAGCGCGACGATCAGCCCGTCGCGGATGCCCACGTCGGCCCGGACGATGCCCCACCAGTCGAGCACGAGCACGTTGGTGATCACGGTGTCCGGTGACCCGGCCGCTCGGGTGGTCGTGCCCTGCGCCATCGACTCGCGGATCGACTTGCCGCCACCGAAGACCGCTTCCTCACCGCCCGCGGTGAGGTCCTGCTCGACCTCGATCCACAGGTCGGTGTCGGCCAGCCGGACCCGGTCACCGACCGTCGGCCCGTACAGGGTGGCGTACTCGCGGCGGCTGATCTCAACCATGTGTACCGCGCTCCGCCGTGTCGCCGCTCGCCTTGCCGCGCTGGAGCCCCGGCACCTGCCGAGCGCCGCGCAGCGCCACCGCGTGCACGGTGCGACTGGCGCCGGGCTCGAAGCGCTGCGACGTGCCCGAGGGGACGTCGAGCCGGAACCCGGCCGCGGCCTCCCGGTCGAAGTCCAACGCCGCGTTGGCGTCGGGCAGGTGCAGGTGCGAGCCGATCTGTACCGGTCGGTCGCCGGCGTTGGTGACCACCAGGGTCAGCCGCTCGTCGGCGCTCCGGTCGGCGTTGAGCTCGATCGTGCCGGCGGCGACGCGCACGGCCCCGGGACCCTCGAACGACGTGACCATCACTGCCCCCTCAGGCGATCGGCTCGTGCAGGGTGACGAGCTTGCGACCGTCGGGGAACGTCGCCTCGACCTGGACGTCGTGCAGGATCTCCGCGACCCCTTCCATCACCTGCTCGCGCGCCAGGACGCCGCGACCCTCGGTCATCAGGTCCGCCACCCGTGCCCCGTCGCGCGCCCGTTCGACGACCCACGAGCTCAGCAGCGCCACCGACTCCGGATGGTTGAGCCGCACCCCGCGAGCGAGCCGGTCACGGGCGACCATGCCGGCCACCGCCAGCAGCAGCTGTTCGACGTCCGAGGGGCTGAGGTTCACGAGAGCAAGGCTGCGGGGGCCACGTTTCCGCGATGTTACGAACCGTGCGAGCGCGTGAAACGTCTTGCGAGACAGTCAGTCGCGCACGGGTCGCGGCACGGGCACATCCTTGTACGCCGCCAGGTTGTGGGCGTTGTACGCCGACGTGTCGGCCGTGGTCATCGGCCCGTCCCACTCCCGCGGCAGCGGGACGTCGACCGACGGGGCCACCCGCCGCACCACCTCGTCGAGCACCCGCTCGGCGTCGCCGACCCACAGGTGCTTGCTGCCCGCGAACGGCACCACCTCGGCCTGCGGCACCGCCGCGAACCGCTCGGCCGCCTCGGCCGGGCGCAGGTAGTCGTCGAGCTCGGGCACGAACGCGTGCACCGGCTTGCCCGACTCGGCCCAGGCGGCCAGGTGCTCGGGGCCGCTGAACCGCAGCGGCGGGCTGAGCAGGATCGTGCCCGTCACGCCCGGGTCGAGGCCGTGCATGAGGGCCAGGTCGGTGCCGAACGACCACCCGAGCAGCCAGAGGTTCGGGAGGTCGCTGAACTCGGCGTACTCGATGGCCGCCGCCACGTCGTACCGCTCCCCCACCGCGTTGTCGAAGTCGCCCTCGCTGGTGCCCTGCTCGCTCCACGTGCCGCGCGTGTTGAACCGCAGCACCGCGATGCCCGCGAGGGCCGGCAGCCGGAAGGCGGCCTTGCGGTAGACGTGGCTGTCCATCATGCCGCCGTGGGTCGGCAGCGGGTGCAGGCAGACGAGGGTGGCGACGGGCTCGCGGTCGGCCGGCAGGGCGAGCTCGGCGACCAGGGACAGTCCGTCGGCGGTCTGCAGCGTCACCGGCTCGCGCCGGGCGGGCAGCACCGAGTTGGCGCGGATCTTCTCGCTCATCTCAGCACCACCGCGGACGGTAGCCGGGCCGCAGGTCGAGGTCGCGCAGCACGATCGCGTGGCTCTCGCCGTACGACGCACAGGCCCGCCTGAAGTCGGCGCGGCGGTACTCGACCATCACCACCTGGTCACCGAAGGCGCGCACGTAGCGCCCGCACTCGCGGTACTGCGCGCACGACTCGGAGACCGCGAAGTCGAAGCCGATCGTGGTGCCGTCGAAGCCCGCCAGGTTCTTCTGCCCGGCGGCCAGGCCGGCGCGGTGCGTGCGCTTGACCAGCAGCCGGGCGAAGGCGAGGGCGTCGCGACGCTCGAGCAGCCGGTGGCTGCGGGTGAAGGAGTCGAGGTTGTCGAACTCGACGGCGTCGAAGCCGTCGCGCGCGCAGCCGCGGACCCACCGGCCCACGATCGTGGCGAGCCGCTGCCGCTTCACCTGTGTCCGGATGTCGAGCAGCCACTCGCCCCACGCCTCGTCGACGACCGGGCGGCCGTCGTCCTTCAGCAGCAGGGCCCGACGCTGCTTCCAGAACCGCTTCTCGTTCGGCTGGGTCTGGAAGCCGTTGACGTAGCAGATGTCGTAACGACCCGAGGGCCGGGCGGTGCGGTCGCGGGCCACGATCCCGACGTGGGCGGGGACGGCGGCCGACCCGCCGAGCTGGTAGTCGACGTCGGTGTCGGAGGGCAGGGGTCTCACGTCGGCGGACGCCGCGGGCGACAGACTCAGCAGGACGGCCAGGACCAGGGTCAGGAACAGCGCGCGCATGCGGGCGAATCTACGCGTCGGCTCAGAAGCCGCCGCCGAACCCACCGTCGAAGCCGCCGTCGAACCCACCACCGCCGCCGTCGCCGCCGTAGTCGCCGCCACCGCCGTAGTCGCCGCCACCACCGTCGTAGCCGCCACCGCCGCCGTCGTAGCCCCCGTAGTCGTGACCGTAGCCACTGAGGGCACCGAACATCAGCCCGGCGAACAGCACGTTGTTCGTCGCCAGGGCTCCGAAGTACCCGTCGGCGTACGGCTCGTAGGCGCGCCCGCCCCGCCAGTACGGCACCCGCTTCGTGCCGATCAGCACCGCCCGGATGTCAGGGTCGGCACCGGCGGCGACCCGCTCGGCGTCGAGGGCACACGCCGGGACGTCTCGTTCGATGCCGCCGACCGGGGTGTACGGCACGTCCTGGACCGACATGCCGTGGCGGGGGTCGAAGAAGCACGGTGGGCGCCGGGTGGGCAGCGGGTCGCCCTGCACCCGGGCTCTCACGCACGCCATCGCGTAGCGACCGTCGTCGATGATGCGGGTGATGTCGCGGATGTCGTCGGGCTCCTCGATCCGGTCGGCGGCGGTCTTGGCCGACTCGTAGTCGTCGAGGGCCCGCTGGTAGTCGGACCTGGCGCCTTCGTCGAGCTCGTGCCCGGCCGTCTCGGAGTCGAAGTCCTGCAGCTCGGCACCGAGCGCGGTGACGTCCTCGAAGGCGAGCTTGCGGACCGGCTCGATCTCGTGCCAGCGGCGGCCCGCCTCGATGCGACGGCGTCGTACGACCGTCGCGCCGGCCGCGGCGAGCACGACGAGGATCGCCACGATCAGGAGGACGACACCGGTCATCTCCTCATGGTACGGCGAACTCGCCGTCGGAGGTCCTGTGCACGAGGCCGTCGGCCACGGTCAGGGCCAGGGCACGGTCGAACCGCCCGTCCTCCCACCACGCCTCGCAGGTTCAGGCGTCCACGGTCAGCGGTGGGGCGATGCTCTCGAGCGACTGCCCCTCGGCCTTGACACCCAGGAACGCCTCCACGACCCCGCCCGCGACCATGAGTGCGGCGCCGACGTAGTACCCCGACGGCGACCACGGTGACGTCGGCATCCGCGACGCCGCGGTCGATCAGCCAGCCGAAGAGAGCAGCGGCCCGGAGATGCCGCCGGCGGCCGTTCCGATGGCGTAGAAGAACGCGATGCACCGCGCCCGCGTCTCCATCGGGAAGATCTCGCTCGCGGTGAGGTACGCCGCGCTCGCGCCTGCCAAGGCGAAGAACAAGGTCACCGCCCCGAACACGGTGAGCGTGGTGGCGGTCAGGCTGCCCAGCGACAGCCCGGCCAGGGCGAGGAGGACGCCGGAGATGACGTAGGTGCCGGCGATGATCCGGACTCTGCCGAGGGTGTCGAACAGCGGACCCAGCACGATCGCGCCGGCGAAGTTGCACGCCGCGAAGATCGCGAGGTACCACCCGGTCTGCGTGACTCCGAGGAACTCGGAGACCGAGCACCACCCCTGCGGGTTCCGATCACGACGGCGGGCCGCTCGGGAGCCCGGTCCCCGCGAAGGTGGTCATCTGGCCGGCCACCTGCCACCCCAGCCGGGAGTAGAGGTGCTGGCCCTCGGCGCTGGCCGCCAGCAGCCCGACCGAGGCGCCACGCGACCGCGCCCAGCCGGTCAGCGCCGTCATCACCTCGGTGCCGAGGCCGCGACGACGGTGGTCGTCGTGGGTGCGGATCCGGTCGAAGGTCGCGTCGGCGCCGACGACCGCCACAACCCCCTCCGCGGCCACGACGGAACCGGCGCGCACCGTGGCCGTGGCCCGCGCGCCCTCGACCACCAGGTCCACCCGCGGGGCGGCGGGCACCTCGGGATCGGTCAGGGCACGCGTCATCAGCACCTCGTCGTCCAGCCGGACGCGCACGCCGGCGGGCACGTCGAGGGGACGTCGCGTCGTCGTGAACACCGTCGACCACACGTCGTCGGTGCCGACCAGGCGGGCGATGGTCGATCGCACCAGCGCGTCGTCGGGCTCGACCAGCACCAGCTCGAGCCGACGGCTCTCTGCGTCCACGTCGACCTCGACCAGCGTCCCCGTACGCCGCCACGCGACCCCGCGTGCGGTACTGAAGCCGGCAATCCAGCGGTCGACGAGGTCGGGCAGCGCAGACGCAGTCACGTACCCATGCTGCCAAGCCCGGTCCGCCGGCCGGCTGGCAGGATCAGCACGTGACCGAGACCCGCATCGAGACCGACCGGATCATCGCGGCGCCGGCCGCCGACGTCTTCGCGTTGCTGTGCGACCCGCAGGGTCACGTCGCGATCGACTCCTCGGGGATGCTCCAGGACGCCGTGGGCGACCCCGTCACCGCCGCCGGCGACACCTTCGTGGTGAGGATGGACCGCGAGTCGCTCAACGACTTCCCCGAGATGGGCAAGTACGACGTCACGGTCACCATCCGTGACTTCGACGTCGACCGGCTGATCTCGTGGAGCATCCTGGGCCGGGTGCGACCCCCGATCGGCCACGTCTACGGCTACCGACTGGAGCCGGCTGAGGACGGCACCCGGGTGACGTCGTTCTACGACTGGGGTGACATCCACCCCGACTGGGAGGCGATGGGCATCTTCCCGGTGCTCTCCGAGAACGCGCTGCGCGCCACCCTCGGCATCCTCGACCGCACGGTGCGGCGCGGCTACCCGCGCGGCTGACGTGCGCGTCAACGTCGAGGACGTCCGGGCGTTGCGGTTCGCCGACGGCGAGCCGGTGCGGTCGGCCTCGGCGATCGTCGGGGTGGCCGGTGGTTGGCTCGTCGTCCAGGACGACGCCAGCCACGGCTGTCTCCTGGGCACCGACGGCACCACGACGCGCGTGCGGCTCCTGCCCCCCACCGGGGGCCACGACCGGTTCTCCGAGGCCGAGGGCACCAAGGCCCTCAAGCCCGACCTGGAGGCTGCCTGTGCCGTGCCGGGCGGAGCACTGCTGCTGGGCTCGGGTTCGACGCCCGCCCGCATGCGGGCCGTGCTGCTCCGCGACGACCTCACCGCCGAGGTGCGTGACCTGACCGCGACGTACGCCGCCGTCGCCCGCGCCCTCGGCATCACCGACGACCAGCTCAACCTCGAGGGCGCCTGCCTCGTCGACGCCGCCGCGGGGTGGCTGCGCTGGTTCCATCGAGGTCGTCCGGCGGCTGGGCTCCCCACCGCCAGCGTCGACGTGTCGCTGCCCGACCTCGACCGCCTCGGCGTCGTCCGGGTCCACGACCTCGGGTCCGTCGAGGGCGTCGGGCTGGGCATCACCGACGCTGTCACGGTGCCGGGCGGCGTCCTGGTCTCGGCCGCCGCCGAGGACGCACCCGACGCCTACGACGACGGCCCGGTGGTCGCCTCGGCCCTGGCGTTCCTGCCCGACGACGGTCCGCCGGAGGTCGCGGCGCTGCCACTCGTCGACGGGCGTGTCGCCAAGGTCGAGGGCCTCGCCGTCCTCGAGCGGGTGCCGGACGGCGTCCGGCTGCTCGCCACCGTCGACGCCGACGACCCTGCCGAGCCGTCGCTGCTGCTGACGCTCAGCGTCGTGAGTAGTCCCTGAACCCGCGCTGGGTCTTGCGACCGAGGTAGCCGGCCGTCACCAGGTGCTCGAGCAGCGGCGCCGGCGCGAAGCCCGGCTCGCGGAACTCGAGGTAGAGCTCGCGCTGGATGGCCAGCGACACGTCGTTGCCCACGACGTCGAGCAGCTCGAACGGGCCCATCGGCAGCGCGCAGCCCTGCTTCATCGCCAGGTCGATGTCGTCGGCGGTCGCGTAGTGCGCCTCGAGCATCTTGACCGCGTCGTTGAGGTAGGGGAAGAGCAGCGCGTTGACGATGAAGCCGGCGCGGTCACCGCACGAGACGGCGACCTTGTCGATCGCTGCGCAGAGGGCGAGCGTCGTCTCGGTGACGTCGTCGTCGGTCGAGACCGTCGAGACGACCTCGACCAGCTTCATCACCGGTGCCGGGTTGAAGAAGTGCATGCCGACGACGTCCTGCGGGCGCGAGGTCGCCTGGGCGCACTCGATGATCGGCAGCGACGACGTCGTGGTGGCCAGGATGGCGCCTCGCCCTGCATTTCCACGCCGACAGATCTCGTCGAGGTTCTCGAACAGCGTGGTCTTGATCTTGAGGTCCTCGGCGATGGCCTCGACCACGATGTCGGCGTCCTTGAGGTCCTCCAGCGCGGTGCTGCCGGTGAGCCGGGAGAGCACGTCGCCCTTGGCCTCCTCGGTGGCCTTGCCGCGCTGGATCTGCTTGTCGAAGTTCTTGGTGATCGCGGCGACGACCCCGTCGACCTTGGCCTGGCTGCGCCCGACGAACAGGACGTCGTAGCCGGCCTTGGCGAAGACCTCGACGATGCCCGCGGCCATGGTGCCGGTGCCGACGACCCCGACCTGCTTGATGTCGTGCCTGAGCTGCGGCGCGTCGTCGGCCGACGGGGTCTTGTCGTCGTCCACCACGATCGGGCTGTCGGCGCCCTCGTAGGTGTAGAAGCCGCGGCCGGTCTTGCGGCCGAGCATGCCCGCGGTGACCATCTGCTTGAGGATCGGGGTGGGCGCGTGCAGGCGGTCGCGGCCCTGGCGGTACATCGTCTCGAGGATCTCGTAGGCCGTGTCGAGCCCGATCAGGTCGAGCAGCGCGAGCGGGCCCATCGGGTAGCCGCAGCCGAAGCGCATGCCGGCGTCGATGTCCTCCCGGGTGGCGTAGTGGCCCTCGAACATGGACGCCGCGTGGTTGAGGTAGCCGAAGAGCAGCGTGTTGGCGATGAAGCCGGCCTTGTCGCCGCAGACCACGGGACTCTTGCCGAGGGTGCCGAGCAGGGCCTGGACGTCGGTGAGGACGCCGGGCTCGGTGACCACCGTGCGCACCACCTCGACCAGGTTCTGCACCGGCGCCGGGTTGAAGAAGTGGACGCCGATCACCCGGCCCGGGGCCGAGGTCGCGCTCGACAGCTCGGTGACCGACAGCGACGAGGTGTTGGTCGCCAGCACCGTCTCGGGGGCGACGACGCCGTCGAGCTCCTTGAAGATCGCCTTCTTGACCTCCATCGACTCGACCACGGCCTCGACCACGAGGTCGGCGTCGGTGAGGTCCTTGAGCGAGGTGGAGAAGCTGATCCGTCCCAGCAGCTCGGCCTGCTCGGCCTCGCTCATCTTCTCGCGCTTCACCGCGCGGCCGGTCGAGTGCTGCAGGTGCTGGCGGCCGCGCTCGACCGCCTCGTCGTTCTGCTCGACCCCGAGCACGGAGTAGCCGTTGCGGGCGAAGACCTCCGCGATGCCGGCGCCCATGGTGCCGAGTCCGACGACGCCGATGGTGGTGAAGGTGCGGGTGGCGGTGCTCGTCATGGCGGGCATCATTCCACGCGCTCCCGGCGCGTCAGCGGTGCGTCCATCACCACCCGGACGCCGGGCTCGTCGAGGCCCAGGTCGCGCTCGTGCTCGCGCAGCCGGGCCTGGTACGGCTCGAGCCGCTCCACCTCGGTGAACCCGACGGCGGCGTAGAACGGCCCGTTCCAAGGCACGTCGCGGTAGGTGCACAACGACATCCGGTCGAAGCCCGCCCAGCGCGCCTCCTCCATCGCCGCCCGCACCAGCCGGGTGCCGATCCCCTGCCGCAGGTGCGACGGCAGCACCGACAGCTGCTCGAGGTGGGCGAACTCGTCGTAGCCCACCACGTGCGCGAACCCCACCAGCCGACGGTCGTCGGCGGCGACCACCAGGAAGCCGTGTGCGTCGCGCTCGGCCCCGCTCGGAGCCGGGGCGGTCAGCGCGGGCACCATCGCGTCGCCGAAGTACTCCTCGAACATCGGCGCGCCGGCGTCCTCGATCGCGGCCAGGCGGCGCAGGTCGGAGGGCCGCGCGAGCCGGATCGTCGCGCTCACGGCCACAGGACGTCGATCTGCGAACCCAGCCACATGACGGCCACTGTAGATTCACCCGGCGTGAGACTCGTCGTGGCCCGTTGTCAGATCGACTACGCCGGTCGGCTCACCGCCCACCTGCCGATGGCGACCCGCGTGCTGATGATCAAGGCCGACGGTTCGGTGCTCGTGCACTCCGACGGCGGCTCCTACAAGCCGCTGAACTGGATGAGCCCGCCGTGCACCCTGCGCGAGGGCACCACCGACGACGGGCAGGTCGAGTGGACCGTCACCAGCAAGACGGACGACACGCTGCGGATCCTGATCGAGGACGTCGTCCACGACTCCTCCCACGACCTCGGCGTCGACCCCGGCCTGCAGAAGGACGGCGTCGAGAAGCACCTGCAGGAGCTGCTGGCCGAGCACCCGGCCACCCTGTCCGACGGACTGACCCTGGTCCGGCGCGAGTTCCCCACCGCGATCGGACCGGTCGACCTGATGTGCCGCGACGCCGGCGGCGCCAGTGTCGCGGTCGAGATCAAGCGCCGCGGCGAGATCGACGGCGTCGAGCAGCTGACCCGTTACCTCGACCTGCTCAACCGCGACCCGCTGCTGGCCCCGGTCCGCGGCATCTTCGCCGCCCAGGAGATCAAGCCCCAGGCCCGGGTGCTCGCAGCCGACCGCGGCATCGCCTGCGCCGTCGTCGACTACGACGCCCTGCGCGGCCTCGACGACCCCAGTCACCGCCTGTTCTGACACCGAGGGTCAGGTGCGGGAGCGCCGGGCGGTCACCAGGGCACCGACTCCGGCGACCCCCGCGAGGATGCCGGTCATGCCGATCAGGGTGCCGCCCGATCCGAGCTCGGGCCCGGACACGACGGCAACGCCGGCCAGGATCGCGGCGACGAGCTGGACGAACCCGTGCCGGGCGCCGTCCGCCGCCGTCGCGCCCCACAGGAGCACGGCGAGCAGGAGGATGACGGCGAACTTGGTCGTGGCAGCGTGCGTGGTCGGGTCCGCCGACCACAGCGCCGACTGGTCGTCGGCGACGAAGGGGAGGCTCGTCGCGATCGCGAGCACACCGAGCAGCACGGCGTCGAGGGTGGCGAACCGGTGCGAGGAATGCATGGCACCACCTTCGCTGGTCCCAGCAGCGGTGGGACGAGGCGGCGCCATCAGTAGCCCAGGAGGGCCTGGAGGGCCTCCTCGCTCCACGCGTCGGCCTCGTTCATGAGTCGGACGGCCTCGATCAGGTCCTCCCGCCCGTTCTTCAGGTCCGAGCTCATCTGGTTGAGCCGCTCGAACAGGTCGTACTTGGTCGTCAGGAGCACGATGCTGTACGGGTCGCTGAGCTCGCTGTCGCGGTCGAAGTGGGACTGGTCGTAGGTGACCTCGGCGATCGGATCGGTCGCGGAGTCGGCGAGGTTGAGCATCGCGGACTTCATGTTCTCGACCGCCGCGTCGTTGATCCGCACCTCTCCCACGGCCTCGCTGAGCTTGGCCGGCGGCAGGCATGACAGCTCGTCGGTCCCGAGGTAGCGCTGGATGTTCTGGCCCTCGGCGGTGATCTCCGCCATCCCGGAGTTGAAGTCCTCGCGGAACTCACCCTCGGCCGCCCAGAAGTCGGTCATGACGTCGTCAGGGCGCTCGCCCGAGACGGTCCGGGCCGGCCCCTTCGCGTTGTCGTAGACGCCCTTGGCGGCCTCGATGCCCGCCACCACCGGCTCGACGGCACCCTTCGCCGGCA
The DNA here is from genome assembly GCA_963825985.1 of uncultured Actinomycetota bacterium. Lineage (GTDB taxonomy): Bacteria > Actinomycetota > Actinomycetes > Propionibacteriales > Nocardioidaceae > Nocardioides. Next base: position 12,727 of record CAWGVK010000033.1, read on the forward strand.
CGATCGACGCGATCAGGCCGATGGTGTCCCACGCCGCATCGCTGCTGCTGTGCCCGCCGTCGGGATGGGCCGCGAGCATCGCGTCCCGCACCGACGCGGCCAGGGACAGCGCGCTCGCCTTCGCCGCGTTGATCGCGGCCGCATCTGCCGCACCGCAGGCCGCCAGGTCGATCAGATCCTGGCGCAGGTTGTTGCACAGGACGTCGCGCGTCTCGCCGTACCGGCTGTAGAAGGCGTTGAAGGCCCGACCGTAGTTCTCGGTGTTGACGGGCTCGACGTCGGCCAACCAGCCGTCCAGCGCGGGCTTGACCTGGAGGCCGAGACCGGATTGCCAGTTGATCTGCCAGGCCGCTCCGTCGAGGATCTGCTCGGTGGCCGCCACGATCGTGGACTCCTCCGGCAGGCTGCGCCACTTGGCGAAGGACCCGTTCAGCTGCTCGAGGTAGAGCTGGTGCCACTCCGCCGGCTTGTCCTCCAGGTCCTTGTTCAGGTGGTCGCCGAGGGGCACGAGCGGGACGTCGGTCGCCCAGAAGGGCGACGGCACGTTGCCGGTCGACGGGGAACGGAACGTGGTGTGCTGCCCGTCCAGGAAGTCGCCGACGATCCACCCGTCGTCGAAGTTGCCCTCACGCACGGCGTTGGGCAGCGAGTCGCCGCTCCACAGGTCCTTCATCGTCCAGTGGACGAACGCGTCGGTGGCGGCCTTGGCGGTCTCTTCGATCAGCTCGTCGAGCTCGGACTGGAAACTCATGTCGATACTCCGTGGACTTGAAGAGCCGAAGCCTGGTGGGTCATCTCTTCCCGTCCCACGAAGAGAACGAAACCTGGCGCCCCGTTCCGGGCGGCTGTCCACAGGACGCCGAACGTCGGTGGCGCGTAGGCTGACGGCTCCGTACCTTCCCGCGCATGACCATGAGCCCCAGGGAGATCGAGCGCAAGGTGAAGCAGCTCGACATCGACGTCCAGGCCATCTACGTGATGCTCGCCGACATCCAGGCCACCCAGAAGCGCCATGAGAACCGGTTCGACACGATCGACGGCCGCCTCGACGGCATCGACGGCCGCCTCGACGGCATCGACGGCCGCCTCGACGGCATGACCGGGCAGCTCACGATGCTCACGGAGTCGATGACCGAGGTCCTGCGCCGGCTGCCGGGCTGACGCGTGCGGATCTTCCACATCGCCACACGTCGCCGACTGGGAGTCGGCGAGGAACGGCGGCTCCTACACGACGTCCACGCGCGGTCGCACGCTCGCCGAGGAGGGGTTCATCCATGCCAGTCGGGGCGACCAGTGGCAGGGCGTGCGTGACCGCTACTACGCCGACGTCACCGAGCCGCTGGTGCTGCTCGTGCTCGACACCGCCCTGCTGACCTCCCCGGTCGTCGAGGAGCCGGCACCGGGGTCGGCCGAGACCTTCCCCCACGTCTACGGGCCGATCGACGTCGACGCCGTCGTCCAGACGATCCCGCTCGGCACCCCCCGCCTCCGGAGGTGGCGGCGCCGGCCGAGCCCGCCCGGGTCGTCGACCCGGGGCCCGTGACCCCCGGCCCGTCGTTCAGCCGCCTGTTCTTCGAGGAGATGTTCCGCAACCTGGTGGTGGCCAGCGTCGTCCTCGCGTGCGTGGTGGCCGCCACCCTGGTGGGGCTGGCCGTCGAGGACGACTGGGGTCCGATCACCGGCGCGGTCCTGGGCCTGGGCGTCGGGCTCGCTCGTCGTCCGGCTGTTCCTCGCCCGACGGCCGACCTGAGCCGGGTTCACGCTAGGTTGTGCGCGTGACTCTCCCCAACGACATGCTCGCGCCCGCCGTCCCGCGTGGTCGCCGCGCTCGTCTCGGCCTCGGCCTTGCCACCATCGCCCTCGGCGGCATCCTCACGGCGTGCGGTGGCGGGCCCGGCGGCACCACGTGCGGCGAGTTCGCCGACATGTCCGACGGCGAGAAGCGGTCACTCGCCGAGGACCTCATCAACGACGTCGACGACGGCGACACGATCAAGGACGGGCTCGACGGGCTCGAGGGCGAGGAGAAGGACACCTACCTCGACAACTTCACCTCCACGATCGTCGTCCCCGCCTGCGAGACCGGCGACGACGACACCGAGATCGGCGACCTGATCTACGAGGAGTCCTGATCCTCAGACCCGGGGTTTGCTCAGTACCTTCTCAGGATAGGTTCCGTCGTGAACTCAACGACACCACGACCCTGACCCCACTCCGCCGGCGCAGCACGTCGCTCGGCCTCGTCCTCGCCGCCGTGCTTCTCGGCAGCACCCTCTCCGCGTGTAGCTCCGACCCCGGCGACACCACCTGCGGTGAGTACCTCGACTACTCGGCAGGCGAGAAGCGTGACTTCCTCAAGGACGCCGCCGACAACGACGACGAGCTCGACGACGAGGCGAAGAAGCAGATCGAGGAGGCCAACGACGAGCAGCTCGACCAGTTCGCCACGATCTTCGACACGGCCTGCGAGGGCGAGGACGAGGACACCAAGCTCAAGGACATCGAGTAGCGGCCAACCATGCGCCGCGACCTCGGCGGCGCACCCCCACGACAGCGTGACGCCCGCGCCACCGTGTCCGTAGCAGTGCACGACCCGTCCGTCCCGCTCGAGCCGCACGGCCGGGCGGGCCGGACGCAGCCCGACCTTGTGCCGCAGCACCCGCGCGTCGGCGAGCCCCGGCACCAGCCGGGAGGCCCGGCGCAGGATGTCTTGCGCCGTCTCCGGTGACGGCGTCCGGCTCCACTCGCCCTCGGCGTCGGTGCCGCCCACCACGATGTCGTGGCTGCGCGGCACGACGTAGGTCGGGCCCGATCCGTCGAGCCACCAGCGCCCGAGTCCGATCTGCTCGACGTAGACCACCTGCCCCGACACCGGCGTCACGCTCGAGTCTGACCCGAGCAGCCGCGAGCCCAGCCCGGAGCAGTTCACGACGACGTCGCCGCCGGCCGGGAGCGACGCCAGGTTGAGCCGGGTCAGGGTGCCGCCGAGTGCCTCCACGCGGTCGGCCAGCCACGACAGGTACGTCGGCATCTCGATGACAGGGGCGACGAACGACCAGGCGTCGGCGTACCCCGCTGCCGGCTCGACGCGGGTCAGCGATGGCACGGCCGAGGCCCACCACGGGTCCGGTGAGGCCGTCGGCAGCAGCTCGGTGCCCGTGCGCATCGTCACGCCGCAGTCGTGGGCCGCCAGCTCGGCGAACACCTCGTAGCTGGTGGCGGCCCAGGCGGTCACGCGGTCCTGGGGCAGCGCGCGGAAGGGGTACCAGAGCGCGGCGGCCACCGACGAGGTCGTCTCGCGGGGCAGGTCGCGCGCGACCACGTCGACCCGGTGCCCGGCCTCGAGCAGCCGCACGGCGCAGGACAGGCCGATCACCCCGGCACCGACGACGATGACCCGGCTCATGGCACAGGTCCTAGGCGCCGGCGATCCTCGGCGCGGTGGCATCGGCGTCCGCGCCACCCTGCTCGCGCGCGACGTAGTCCTCGATGTCGTCGATGTCGTCGGCGTTGCGGGTGACCACGGCCAGCAGGTCGCTCATGGTGGCGACCTCCTCGACCTGCTCCTTGATGAACCACTGCATGAACTGCTCGGAGGCGAAGTCGCCCTCCTCGCGCGCGGTGCGGAGCAGCCCGTTGATCTGCTCGGTGACCCGCCGCTCCTGCGCCAACGCCAGCTCGACCGGGGCAACGACGCTGTCGAAGGCCGCGACGGGAGCCTCGACGCCGGGGATGACGACGTCGCTGTCGGTGTCGAGGAGGTACTGCACCATCATCATCGCGTGGTCGCGCTCCTCGAGCGCCTGGCCGTAGAAGAACGCCGCCATCTGCGGCATGGTCAGCGCGTCGTAGTGGACGGCGACCGCGAGGTACTGGTTGTGCGCGGCCAGCTCGTTGCCGATCTGGGCGTTGAGCTGGTCAGCGAAGCGGGCAGCGGGCACAGGAGCCTCCGAGTGAGGGAAGGCCGGTCACGCCGCCTTCGTGAGCTTCTTCTTGGTGACCTTCTTGCCGTCGAGACGGACAAGCTGGCGACGCTTGACGGTATACCCCTGGGGCAGGGTGCCTTCCTTGAGCATGCGCAGCGGGCAGCGGCCGCACCTCTTGCGCGACTCGCAGCACTTCATCTTCGGCAGCTTGACGACGTTGCCCTTGCTCTTGCCCACGAAGGGCAGCCTAACAGGAGTGAGGCCAGCCTCACCTACTCCAGGGTCCGTTTGGGTCACAGCGGCGGGACACGCTCGAGCCATGGACACCACCGCGCCACCCGCTGTCTCCACCCGCCGTCCGGTCACCGGCGCGCTCGTGCTCACCGGTCTGGGCGCGGTGCTGTTCGTGATGGCCCTGGCCGGGTTGGCCGGGTACGACGCCAACCTGGTGGGCAGCGGACCCGACAACGCCGCGGCCCAGAACGTGATGCTCGTGCCTCGGCCTGGTCTTCCTTGCCGGCACTCTGGCGTCGCTCCTCGTCGCCGGGCCCCTGCGCCTGCTGCGTCCCTGATCAGGCCAGGTCGTTGGCCCTGCGGATCACGTCGACGATGCCGCCCATGATCTCGGTCAGGCCGAAGTCCTTCGGCGTGTAGACCGCCGCGACGCCCAGCTCGGCGAGCCGCTTGGCGTCGGAGTCGGGGATGATCCCGCCGACGATCACCGGGACGTCGTCGAGGCCGGCTTCGCGCAGTCCGTCGAGCACCGAGGGCACCAGCTCCATGTGGCTGCCCGAGAGGATCGACAGGCCGACGCAGTGGACGTCCTCGGCGACGGCGGCCGCCACGATCTGCTCGGGGGTGAGCCGGATGCCCTGGTAGATGACCTCGAAGCCGGCGTCGCGTGCCCTGACGGCGACCTGCTCGGCACCGTTCGAGTGGCCGTCGAGGCCCGGCTTTCCGACCAGCAGCCGCAGCCGGCCGCCGAGCTCCTCGCCGGTGGCGCGCACCCGTTCGCGGACGTCGGTCAGCTCGGCCCCGGCCTCGGCGACACCGACCGCCCCGCTGACGCCGGTGGGCGCCCGGAACTCACCGAAGACCTCGCGCAGGGTGCCGGCCCACTCCCCCGTGGTCACCCCGGCCCGCGCCGCCTCCAGGGTGGCGGCCATCAGGTTGGCGTCGGTCTTGGCCTCCTCGGCGAGGCGCTGGAGTGCCGCCTCGACCGCGGCGGCGTCCCGCTGCTCCTTCCAGGTGCTCACCGAGTCGAGAGCGGCCTGCTCGGCCTGGGGGTCGGCGGCCATGATCGCGCCGTCGAGGTCGGCGGTCAGCGGCGAGGGCTCGGTGGTCTCGTACCGGTTGACCCCCACGATCACCTCGTCGCCGTTCTCGATCCGGCCCCGGCGGGCAGCGTGGGCCGAGACCAGCTCCTGCTTCATGTAGCCCGACTCGACGGCGGCGATCGCACCGCCGAGGGCCTGGACGCGGTCGATCTCGGCCTGGGCGCCCGCCACGAGCTCGGCCACCTTGGCCTCCACCACGTGCGAGCCCTCGAAGATGTCGTCGTACTCGAGCAGGTCGGACTCGAAGGCCAGCACCTGCTGCAGCCGCAGCGACCACTGCTGGTCCCACGGGCGGGGCAGGCCGAGCGCCTCGTTCCAGGCCGGCAGCTGGACGGCGCGGGCGCGGGCGTCCTTGGACAGGGTGACTCCGAGCATCTCGAGCACGATCCGCTGCACGTTGTTCTCCGGCTGCGCCTCGGTCAGGCCGAGGGAGTTGACCTGCACGCCGTACCGGAAGCGGCGCATCTTGGGGTCCTGGACGCCGTAACGCTCGGTGGTGATCTCGTCCCACAGCTCGCACGAAGGCGCGCATCTTGCACATCTCCTCGACGAAGCGGACCCCCGCGTTGACGAAGAACGAGATCCGCCCGACGACCTTCTCGAAGTCGTCGGCGGAGACCTGACCCGAGCTCTGCACCTGGTCGAGCACGGCGATCGCGGTGCACAGCGCGTAGGCCAGCTCCTGCGTGGGCGTCGCGCCGGCCTCCTGCAGGTGGTAGCTGCAGATGTTGATCGGGTTCCACTTCGGGATCTCGTGGACCGTGTAGGCGATCATGTCGCTGATCAGGCGCAGGGAGTGCTGCGGCGGGAACACGTAGGTGCCCCGCGACAGGTACTCCTTGATGATGTCGTTCTGCGTCGTCCCGGCGAGCTGGTGGGCGACCTCCGAGGGCTCGAGGTCGGGGTTCTGCTCCTCGGCCGCGACCTGGTACATCGCGAGCAGCCACATGGCGGTGGCGTTGATCGTCATCGAGGTGTTCATCTCGGTGAGCGGGATGTCGGCGAACAGCCGCCGCATCTCGCCCAGGTGCGGCACCGGCACGCCGACCTTGCCGACCTCGCCGCGTGCGAGCGGCGAGTCGGGGTCGTAGCCGGTCTGGGTCGGCAGGTCGAAGGCCACCGAGAGGCCCGTCTGCCCCTTGGCCAGGTTGCCGCGGTACAGCGCGTTGGACGCCGTCGCGGTCGAGTGCCCCGCGTAGGTGCGCATCACCCAGGGCTTGTCCTTGGCGGGACGGTCCGTCTCGGTCATGGACTGAGAGTAGGACGGCGGTTACGGGTTGGTAACCGGTCCCGGAGTGGGATATCCCACCGTTGTCCACAGCCAAGATCGCGGCTAGTGCCAACCGGGTGGGTCGCGGGATAACGTGCCTGCACGGTTCGGTCACTCGGGAAGGACCACCATGCGTCGCTCACGCCTCACCGCCGCCGCGGTGCTGCTCGCCGTCGTGCTGGCCGGCTGCACCGACGACCCCGAGCCCAAGCGCGCCGACCCTCCGACCGAGCGGATCGTCCATCTGCAACGAGCGAGACCACCTCGACACCGACGAACACGCCGCCTCCGGAGCGCGAGGCACCTTTGGCATTCATTCAACGGTTTCAGCAAGCGTCGTTCGCAATGCAGAACTCTGGCGACTCGCAGCCCTATCGTGCACTCACGCAGAACTGTCGCTCGTGCGATGACCTGGCCGATCGCGTTGACGACGTCTATTCATCGGGCGGCATGATCGCGACAAAAGGTGGATCCGCGGAAGAGATCACCAGAGTGGGCGCGAGCGGCGGGATCCAGATCTGGGAGTACGAGGTTCATGCCCGACCGACGGCGATCATCGACGAGGCCGGCGAACGTCGTGGACGATTTCCTGGCGGCGTGGACCGGTTCCAACTCAATCTCCAACGGGTTGACGGCGAGTGGAGAGTCTTGCGCATCAATGGACTGGAGGGCTCCTCATGAAGCTTGCGCACCTCGTGACCTCGGCGGCGTACTTCTCATGGTCGTGACGGCATCGCCTGGGCTCTAGCGATGACAGCGACAACGATGGTGGAAGCGCAACTCTCGACATGGCCACATACGCCACCCAGGGAACGCACCCTGCGACAGGAGTTCCTGAAGTCTCAGGGACGTCGACCGGCGCCACCGCTGGAGTACTCCCCGAGCTGCGGCCTCGGCGGCGAGTACATCTGCTACGAGCCGAATCCATGTGTGGAGGTCGGTGCCGACGGCGAGACCTACGAGGGGATCCTCTACGACATCCTGCAGAACGGCGAGGTCGTCGGGCAGACCTGCTGTGACGGACGCGCCCGGCGAGCCGGACGCGCCGCCGCAGGTCGACACCCGGCATGGTGCTCCGGGCGTTCCAGCGGCTCACCTGGCCGGCCAGCGAGCTGGTGATCCAGCCGCCGAACGGCCGGACGGCGGTCAACTTCGACACCTACTTCTACACCGACGACACCGCACCCCTGACCCAGACCGTGCGGCTGCTCGGGCAACGGGTGACGATCGAGGCGACGCCGGCCAGCTTCACCTGGCGCTACGGCGACGACACGACCGAGACGACCTCCACACCCGGTGGGCCGTACCCGGGTGGCACCGTCATCCACCAGTACCTGCGCACGGGCGCGTCCGCGCCGAGCCTCGACACCACCTACACCGGGCGGTTCCGCGTCGGCGCCGGCCCGTGGGTCGGCATCCCCGACAGCCTCACGGTCGCCGGTGCTCCCCAGCAGCTCGAGGTGGTCGAGATCGACCTGCAAGCTGGTCTACGACTACTAGGCCGAGGCGGCGTGCCGCTCGACCTCGACCAGTCGGATCAGGTGGGTCATGTGCAGCAGTCGGCGCACGGCGCCGTTGCAGCCGCGCAGGGTGAGGTGCTGGCCCTCACGCGAGGCCTGGCGCGAGGCGGCGGCCAGGACCCGGAGGGCGGTCACGTCGACCGAGCGCACGTCGGTGAGATCGACGACCACGTGGTCGTGCACGCCGAGGTGCTCGTAGAGGGCGGTGCGGACCTCCCAGGTGCTGCGCACGTCGAAGTCGCCGGCCAGGACGAGCGACGGTCCGTCGGTCATGATGTCCATCCGTGTGCCTCCTCCCGCGTCAGTCCCCCCACTTACCCACTATGACGCTCTGAGCGTGCCGAAGGTTGCGTCCGACTTCCAGCGAGTTTCTCGAGGGTCGCGACACCGCCGGTGGTGATCCCGAGCAGGCCCATGCCGAGGACCCCGTTCGGCGAGAAGATGTGGTCGGTGTGCACCAGCCAGGCCCCGACCACCAGCAGGACGGCGAACAGCGCGATCGGCCCGTGCCGACGTACCTGGTCCACCGTGATGGCCAGGCCGCAGGCCAGCAGGGCGAAGGATCCGACCTCGCCGAGCGGTTCCCCGATCGAGTACAGGACCTGCACCTCTGGGGGTCGCGGGCCCGGGCCGGCCTCGTGCGTGAGGTAGCCGGCGCCCACGCCGCTGACGACGTCGAGGGCCGAGTAGAACGTCGCGTAGACGAACGCCGTGAGTCGGACCAACCAGGCCGACGGGTCGTTCCGGAGGCCGACGAGCAGCGCCAGCGCCACCCCGACCAGGGGGAAGAAGACGATGCCGGCGAGGTGGAGAACGAGCCAGCGCTCGCTCGTCGCGTAGGTGAGTCCGGGCGGGTGCAGGAGCCCGGCGCCGGCGAGGCCCAGACCCGGCACCGCGAGCAACAGGGGCAGAGCGAACCGGGATCTCATGCTCGCTACTGTGCCCTCATGGTCAACCTCACCCGCATCTACACGCGCACCGGCGACGGCGGCGAGACGCGCCTCGGCGACATGAGCGTCACCACCAAGAACGACCTCCGCCTGCACGCCTACGCCGACGTCGACGAGGCCAACGCCCACCTCGGCCTCGCGCTCGCCGAGGGCGACCTCGAGGACGACGTCACCCGGGTGCTGATCCACGTGCAGAACGACCTGTTCGACGTGGGTGCCGACTTCTGCACGCCCGTCGTGCCCGACCCGGAGTTCCCGCCGCTGCGCATCACGCAGGACTACATCGACCGGCTCGAGGGCTGGTGCGACCACTACAACGAGTCGCTGGAGAAGCTCCGCTCGTTCATCCTCAGCGGAGGTACGACGGGGGCCGCGCACCTGCACGTGTGCCGCACCGTCGTCCGGCGGGCCGAACGGTCGGCGTGGGCCGCCCACGACCTGCACGCCGAGACCATGAACCCGCTGGCGATCACCTACCTCAACCGGCTCTCCGACCTGGTGTTCATCCTGGCCCGCTACGCCAACCGCGAGCAGGGCGACGTGCTGTGGGTCCCCGGCGGAGAACGCTGAGGCCTAGGTGGGCAAACCGAGCGCGAAGTCGAGCACGGCCTCGGCGAAGGCCTCGGGCTGGTCGAGGTTGGCCAGGTGTGAGGCGCGCCGGATGACGCGCACCTCGGCGTGCGGGCACGCCCGCACGAACGCGCGGACGCCGAGGCGGAACTGGTCGAACTGGCCGTTGAGCAGCAGCACCGGGCAGTCGACCCCGTGCAGCATCGACGGCCGGCAGTGCGTCATCACCTCGCGCCAGGCGGCCGGGGTCGGCGCGAAGAAGTAGCCACCGGCGATCACCGGCTCGATCAGGTCGGCGGGGTACACGCGACGCAGGAGCCGGTCGTTGACGCCGGGTCATCCGGTCGGGGCCGATCCGTTCGGTGACCGCCGCGACGCCACGGTAGAGCGCGGCGCCGGGGCCGACGGGGGCTGCGGAGCAGTCGGCGAGCACCAGCCCCGCGAGCGACGACGCGTGACGTGCGGCGTGCGCCATCGCGACGTAGCCACCCAGCGAGTGGCCGACCACGACGGTGGGAGCCGCAGAGGAGACGACCGCGTCCTGCACGACCTCGATGCAGCGCTCGAGCGTGAACTCCTCCCCCGCCCGCGACCCGTGACCCGGCAGGTCGACCAGGACGACGTCGACGTGCGGCTCGAGCAGCGGCACCTGCGGCAGCCACTGGCTGCTCGCCAGCCGCGAGCCGTGCACCAGCACCACGCGCGGGCTCATGACCGCGGGGTCACCGGAGTCGCGGGTCGCGAGCACGGCCAGCGCGGCCGGGGCCATCAGCAGGGCGACGACCTGCAGGGCCGGCAGGGTGCCGACCCGGTCGCCGAGGGCGCCGAGCAGCGGCGGGCCGCCCAGGAAGGCGGCGTACCCGATGGTCGAGACGACGCTGACGCGGGCGGCGGCCCGCGTGCGGGTCGTCGGCCGCGGCGCTCATGCCGACGGGGAAGCCGAGCGAGGCACCCAGGCCCCACGTCAGGATGCCGAGGACGACGACCGGCCACACCTGTCCGTGCACCACCAGCAGCAGGCCCCCGGCCGCCAGCGCGGAGGTCGCCCACAGGGTGGCCGCGCGGCCCCACCGGTCGAGCGCGACCGGCCCGAGCAGCCGGCCCACCGTCATCGCGCCGACGAAGAGCGAGAAGCCGGCGACACCCACCCAGTGCTCGACGTCGTATCCGTCGACCAGCGCCAGCGCGAGCCAGTCGTTGGCCGACCCCTCGGCGACCGCGAAGGCCAGCACCATCAGCCCGATCACCAGGGTGCGCGGCTCGCGCCACGCCGCGGCCGACCCCGACGACGACGGCGCCTCGGGCTCGACCGGCAGGAACGACCGGGCCGCGACCACCGCCGCGCCGAGCACGCCCACCGCCAGGACGCCGAGATGGGCTGCCATCGGCACGTCGAGGGCAACGACCACGACACCGAGCAGCGCACCGATCACCGTGCCCAGGCTGAACGCGGCGTGGAACCGCGGCATCACCGTGCGTCGGAGCCGGCGCTCGACCTCGGCGCCCTCGACGTTCATCGCCACGTCCCAGGCGCCGATGCCCGCGCCGTAGGCCACCAACCCGAGGGCCGCGACCGGCACCACCCCGAGCACGTCGGCCCCGACGGCGGCGACCACCAGACCGAGCGCGGTCACCGTCGCGGCGGTGCGGACCACTGCCGAGGCGCCGTACCTCGCCACCAGCGCACCGCTGCTCGGCAGCGCGACCAGCGAGCCGACCGCGATCATCAGCAGCAGGATCCCGAGACCGGTGTTCTCGAGGTCGAGGCCGGAGCGCAGGTCGGGGACCCGCGAGACCAGGCTCGCGAACAGCCCCCCGTTGAGGGCGAAGACGACGGCGACGCTCGTGCGCGCGCGCAGGTCGACGATCGTGTCGGTGCCGCTAGTCATGCGGGGTGTTCATCTGCTCCAGTCGGTGCCGGGGGGTCGAGCCTCCAGCCACGACTGGAAGCCGGTCAACGAGGCCAGGCTCATGGCCAGCTCGACCTCCTCACCCGAGGTCAGCTGGCACCGGATCACGAGGTGGTCGGGGTAGAGCGACATCTGCTCGGCTCCGAGGGGCTCGCGGCTGCCGTCGTAGCTCAGCGAGTCGCGGGCCCACGTGCTGCTTGGCCCGCGGGGCGAGCGAGAACAGACGGAACCACTCGAGGCGCTCGCCGGAGTAGCGGCCGATCCCGAGAACCCAACCGCGCCCGTCGCCGGCGTGGCGGGCGCGGTGGCTGAGCTCGAAGGTGCCGCCATGACGGGTCAGGAGGCGACGGCGGACGACGAGGGCGAGCCCGTAGACGACGACCAACAGGAGCAGCACACCGGCGGCATCGACCAGCCACTGCCACCACGCCATCTGCGCTCCTCCCTCGGGAGCGTCGAGACTAGCGAACCGTCAGGACGCTCTTTCGACCGCCCGGATGCGGGCCTCGGCCCGCCGGATCCGGTGCTCCGCCTCGTCGCCGTCGTCGGCCAGGTCGCGTGCCTCGTCGAGCTCGGTCTGCGCCTGGTTGACGTCGATCTCCTCGGCGAGGATGGCCCGCTCCGACAGGATCGAGACCCGGTCGGCGGCCACCGAGAGGAAGCCGCCGTCGACGGCCGCGATCACGGTCTCGCCGTCGTCGGAGGTGATCTCGACGACCGCGTCGGTGAGCAGCGACAGCAGCGGGGCATGCCCGCGCAGGACGCCGACGTCTCCCTCGACGGTGCGCGCGATCACCATCGTGGCCGAGCCGGACCACACGGTCCGGTCGGCCGCGACCAGCTCGACCTGCAGGGTGTCAGCCATGGTCAGAGGCTCTTCTGGATCTCAGCCCACTTGGCCTCGACGTCGTCGAGACCACCGCACATGAAGAACGCCTGCTCGGCCACGTGGTCGTACTCACCGTCGGCGATCTTGTTGAACGCCTCGATGGTGTCTCCGATCGGCACCGTCGAGCCCTCGAGACCGGTGAACTGCTTGGCCACGTAGGTGTTCTGCGACAGGAACCGCTGGATCCGGCGAGCGCGGGAGACGATGATCTTGTCCTCCTCGGAGAGCTCGTCGACACCGAGGATGGCGATGATGTCCTGCAGCTCCTTGTTGCGCTGCAGGATCTGCTTGATCCGGATCGCGCAGTCGTAGTGAGCCTGCCCGATGTACTGGGCGTCGAGGATCCGCGAGGTCGACGTCAGCGGGTCGACGGCCGGGTAGATGCCGAGCGAGGCGATCTCGCGCGAGAGCTCGGTGGTGGCGTCGAGGTGCGCGAACGTCGCGGCCGGCGCCGGGTCGGTGTAGTCGTCGGCCGGCACGTAGATCGCCTGCAGGGAGGTGATCGAGTGACCACGCGTCGAGGTGATCCGCTCCTGGAGCGTGCCCATCTCGTCGGCGAGGTTGGGCTGGTAGCCCACGGCGGACGGCATCCGGCCGAGCAGCGTCGACACCTCGGAGCCGGCCTGGGTGAACCGGAAGATGTTGTCGATGAAGAGCAGCACGTCCTGGTTCTGGACGTCGCGGAAGTACTCCGCCATCGTCAGGGCCGACAGCGCGACGCGCAGGCGGGTGCCCGGCGGCTCGTCCATCTGGCCGAACACGAGGGCGGTCTGGCCGATGACGCCGGCCTCCTCCATCTCCACGATGAGGTCGTTGCCCTCACGGGTGCGCTCGCCGACCCCGGCGAACACCGACACACCACCGTGGTCCTTGGCGACGCGCGCGATCATCTCCTGGATGAGCACGGTCTTGCCGACGCCGGCACCGCCGAACAGGCCGATCTTGCCGCCGCTCACGTAGGGGGTGAGCAGGTCGATGACCTTGATGCCGGTCTCGAACATCGTGGTCTTCGACTCGAGCTGGTCGAAGGCAGGCGACTTGCGGTGGATGCCCCACCGCTCGCTCTCGTCGAGCTCCTCGCCCTCCTCGAGGTTGAGGCAGTCGCCGAGGGTGTTGAACACCCGGCCGAGGGTCACGTTGCCCACGGGCACGGTGATCGGGCCGCCGGTGTCGGTCACCGTCGCGCCGCGCACCAGTCCGTCGGTCGGCTGCAGCGAGATCGCGCGGACCATGCCGTCACCGATGTGCTGGGCCACCTCGAGCGAGAGCAGGCGGGTCTCGCCGGTCAGCTCGAACTCGGTCTCGAGCTTGTTGTAGATGTCGGGCATGTTGTCGACGGGGAACTCCACGTCGACGACCGGGCCGATGACCCGGGCGATCCGGCCCACGCCCGCGCTGGCGGACTCGCCCGAGTTGGTCTCTTCAACCGTTGCGGTCATGTCTAATCACTCCCTGCATTGGCGTCGGCAAGCGCGTTGACGCCTCCGACGATCTCGCTGATCTCTTGGGTGATCCCGGCCTGGCGGGCCTGGTTGGCGATCCGGGTGTACTTCTTGATGAGCTCGTCGGCGTTGTCGGTGGCCGACTTCATGGCCTTCTGCCGGGCCGCGAGCTCGGAGGCAGCCGCCTGCAGCATGGCGAAGAAGATCCGGCTCTGGACGTACTGCGGGAGCAGCCCGTCGAGCACGGCCTCCGGCGACGGCTCGAACTCGTAGAGCGGCAGCACGTCGCCCTTCTCGGGCGCGTCGGTGCCCTCGATCACCTCGAGGGGCAGCAGGCGGACGGCGGTCGGCTCCTGGACCAGCATCGAGCGGAACCGGGTGAAGACGACGTGCACCTCGTCGACGTCGCCTTCCTCGTCGCGCTCCTTGAGGAAGGCGTCGATGAGCGCGTGACCCACCTCGGCCGCGATGTCGTAGGACGGCTGGTCGGAGAACCCGGTCCACGAGCGGACGATGGCGCGGCTGCGGAACTTGAAGTACGCCTCGCCCTTGCGGCCGCAGATGTACCAGTCGATCTCCTTGCCCTCCGAGCGCAGCTTCTCAGCCAGTCGTTCGGACTCCTTGAGCACGCTCGAGGAGTAGGCGCCGGCCAGCCCGCGGTCGCTGGTCACGATCAGGACGGCGGCCCGCTTCGGGTCCTCCTGCTCGGTGGTCAGCGGGTGGTCGACGTTCGAGAACGTCGCCACCGCGGAGACGGCACGCGTCAGCTCACGGGCGTACGGCGCCGCCGCCTGGGCACGCTGCTGCGCCTTGATGATGCGCGACGCGGCGATGAGCTCCATGGCGCGCGTGATCTTCTTCATCGACTCGGTCGACTTGATCCGCGCGCGGTACTCGCGCAGTGACACAGCCATCAGCGATCACCTCCCCGGCCTGCGCTCGTGGTCACGTCAGCCCCGCTTCTGCTTGACGATGGTCTCCTGGTCCTCGTCCTCCAGCGCCTCGGCCTCGGGCTCGTGGCCCACCTTGATCGAGCCGCCGTCGGAGGTCTCGAACTGGTCGAGGAAGGAGTTGTAGGCGTCCTCGAGTCCGGCCTCGTCCTCGAACTTCTGCGACTCGCGGATCGCGGACAGGATGCCCTCGTGCGAGCGGCGCAGGTAGTCGAGGAACTCGCCCTCGAACCGGAGCACGTCGCCGGTGGGCACCTTGTCGAGGCGACCGGTGGTGCCGATCCACAGCGCGACCGTCATCTCCTCCAGCGGGTACGGCGAGTAGGCCGGCTGCTTGAGCAGGGCCATCAGCCGCTGACCGCGGTCGAGCTGCTGGCGCGAGGCGGCGTCGAGGTCGGAGGCGAACATCGCGAACGCCTCCATGGCGCGGAACTGCGCCAGGTCGACCTTGAGCGACCCGGTGACCGCCTTCATCGCCTTGGTCATCGCCGAGCCGCCGACCCGCGACACCGAGATGCCCACGTCGATGGCCGGGCGCTGGTTGGCGGCGAACAGGTCGGACTGCAGGAAGATCTGACCGTCGGTGATCGAGATGACGTTGGTCGGGATGAACGCCGAGACGTCGTTGGCCTTCGTCTCGATGATCGGCAGGCCGGTCATCGAGCCCGAGCCCATGTCGTCGGACAGCTTGGCGCAGCGCTCGAGCAGGCGGCTGTGCAGGTAGAAGACGTCACCGGGGTAGGCCTCGCGGCCCGGCGGGCGACGCAGCAGCAGCGACACCGCGCGGTAGGCCTCGGCCTGCTTGGTGAGGTCGTCGAAGACGATGAGGACGTGCTTGCCGTCGTACATCCACTCCTGGCCGATGGCCGAGCCGGTGTAGGGGGCGAGGTACTTGAAGCCGGCGCTGTCGGAGGCCGGGGAGGCGACGATGGTGGTGTACTCCAGCGCGCCGGCCTCCTCGAGGGCGCCGCGCACCGAGGCGATGGTCGAACCCTTCTGACCGATGGCGACGTAGATGCAGCGCACCTGCTTGGCCGGGTCGCCGGAGTCCCAGTTCTGCTTCTGGTTGATGATCGTGTCGATGCAGATCGTGGTCTTGCCGGTGGCGCGGTCGCCGATGATCAGCTGACGCTGGCCGCGACCGATCGGGGTCATCGAGTCGATGGCCTTGATGCCGGTGGCGAGCGGCTCGTGCACCGACTTGCGCTGCATCACCGTGGGCGCCTGCAGCTCGAGCGCACGACGCGCGGACGCCTCGATGTCGCCGAGGCCGTCGATCGGGTTGCCGAGCGGGTCGATCACACGGCCCATGAAGTTGTCGCCCACGGGGACCGAGAGGACCTCGCCGGTACGGCGCACCGTCTGGCCCTCCTCGATGCCGGCGAAGTCACCGAGGATGACGACCCCGATCTCGCGGGTGTCGAGGTTGAGGGCCAGGCCACGGGTGCCGTCCTCGAACTCGAGCAGCTCGTTGGCCATGCACGAGGGCAGACCTGCGACTCGCGCGATGCCGTCGCCGGCCGACGCGACCGTGCCGACCTCTTCCTTGCTGGCGGCCTCCGGCTTGTAGTCGGCGACGTACTTCTGCAGCGCGTCGCGGATCTCCTCCGGACGGATGGAGAGCTCCGTCATCGTCGTTCCTTCTCTCTTGGTCTGAGGTGCGGTGGTAAGCGGGAGGTCAGCCGGCGAGGCGGCGTCGGGCGTCGTCGAGACGGCTGGAGACCGTGCCGTCGATGACGTCGTCACCGATCTCGACCCGGATGCCGCCGATCACGGTGGGATCGACCAGCAGGTTGAGGTGCACCGGCCGGCCGTACTGCGCCGAGAGTACGTCGGTCAGCCGCGTCGTCTCGGCCTCGGTGAGCTCGCGGGCCACGTGCACCGTGGCGACGCCCTCGCCGTGCACCTCGGCCGCGACCTTCTGGTACGACGCCAGCGCGGCCGAGACCGTGCGGTAGCTGCCCGACAGGGCCTGCTTGGCCAGCGTCACCGTCGACGGCAGCGCCGTGCCGGCGAGCAGGCCGTCGATCAGCCCGGCCTTGTCGTCGAGGCTGCGCGCCGGGTCGGACAGCGCGTCGCGCAGCTCGGGGTTGTCCTTGACCGCCTGGGCGTAGGTGAAGAGCTCGTCGGTCAGCCGTCCGGAGTCCTTGCCGGCCGCCTTGACCGACGCGACCACGCTCAGGTGCTCGAGGGTGTCGGCCAGGTCGCGGGTGGCGGTCCAGCGACGGCCGACCGCGGAGGCGAGGACCGCGAGGGCGCCGTCGGAGATCTTGCCGCCGAACACCTCGCCCACCAGACCCTGCTTGGCCTCGGCCGGCAGGGAGCCGTCGGTGGCGAACCGGCGCAGCGCGCCCTCGGCGCGCAGCGTCACCGCCACGGTGAACAGGTCGTCGGCCACGGTCGCCGCCTTCGACCCGCTGCCCACGTGCGGCTCGAGCTCGTCGGTGAGGGCGGCGACGGCGTCCGCCGATGCTCCGCGCAGGTCCATGACGCTCCTCAGCCCCGGCCCGGCGTGCCGGCCTCGAGGTCGGCGAGGAACCGCTCGACGACCCGGCTCTGCCGCTCGTCGTCGTCGAGGCTCTCGCCGACGATGCGTCCGGCCAGCGAGGTCGCGAGCGAGCCGACCTCGGCACGCAGCGAGGTGACCGCCTGCTGGCGCTCGGCCTCGATCTGCGCCTTGCCGTGCTCGACGATGCGGGTGGCCTCGGTCTGCGCCTGCTCGCGCATCTCGGCCACGATCGCGGCACCCTGCTCGCGCGCCTCCTCACGGATCCGCGCCGCCTCGTGGCGGGCGTCCGCGAGCTGCTGCTCGAGCTCGGCGAGCTTGGCGTCGGCCTCGGCCTGCTTGGTCTCGGCCGCGGCCAGGCCACCCTCGATCGCCTTGGTGCGCTCGGAGAACGTCTTCTCGAAGTTGGGGACGACGAACTTCTTGACGGCGAAGAAGAGGATGCCGAAGACGACGAGCGACAGGACGATCTCGATCGGGTGCGGGAGCAGCGGGTTGAGCTCCCCCTCTTCGGCCGCGCTGGTCACCAGCGGCGCGATCAGTACTTGCATGCCAGGTCCTTCCGGGTCTACAGCGACGGCTCGGTCAGAGGACGAACGCGAGGGCGATACCGATGATGGCGAGCGCCTCGGCGAGCGCGAAGCCCAGGATGGCGATCGACTGCAGGCGGCCCTGGGCCTCCGGCTGACGCGCGACACCGCTGATGTAGGCGGCGAAGATCAGGCCGATGCCGACGCCCGGGCCGATGGCGGCCAGGCCGTAGCCGATCATGTTCAGGTGAGCCTTCCACGGCCATTTCCTTTCGGTTGTTGCTACTTCGGTGTGGTCTGGACTGGTGGTGCGGGGTGGTGGATCAGTGCTCGTCGGCGAGCGCGCCCGGAGATGTACATGGCGTTCAGCAGGACGAAGACGTAGGCCTGCAGGAACTGGATCAGCAGCTCGAGGAAGGCCGATCGCGACGAACAGCACCCAGGCGAGGATGCCGACCGGCTTGACGTAGGCGAGCGACCGTGGAGGAGGAGGTACTCGCCGCCGAGCGCGAACAGGATCAGCAGCAGGTGGCCGGCGAACATGTTGGCGAACAGTCGCAGGGCCAGCGTGACCGGCCGCACCAGGATGTTGGACATGAACTCCAGCGGGATCAGCAGCGGCAGGATCGGCCCCTTGATGCCCGAGGGCACGCACTGGAGCTTCATGTAGCCGCCGAAGCCGTGCTTGCGCGATGCCGACCGCGTTGTAGATGACCCAGCTCATGCATGGCGAGGGCGTAGACCATCCCGGACCGCGAGAACGTCGGGAACTGGATGAACGGCACGCTGGCCGAAGAAGTTGTTGACCAGGATGAAGAAGAACAGCGCGAACAGGTAGGGCACGAACCGCATGGAAGTCGTGGCTGCCGATGATGTCGCGGCCGAGCGAGTTGCGGACGAAGCCGTAGCCGGCCTCGCCGACGTACTGGAGCCTGCCCGGGACCATCGCCCGCTTGGCGCGAGGCGACGTAGAAGAAGGCGAACACGAGGATCGCGGCGAGCACGAGCTGCAGCATCGGCTTGGTGACGCCGACCACCCAGGTCTGGCCGAACAGCTCGAAGGAGCCGAACTCGCCCCCGACGGGCGGGAGGTCGAAGTCTGCCGGACCCGGAGGGGTGAAGGTGCTGCCCCCTTCGATGAAGAGCCTGCTCACCTTGCCTCCTGTGCGCTCGTAGCCGTCATGTGGTGGTGCTGGTGTCGCGGTGGTCGCGATCGCTGGGGGCCCGGAACCGCCACCAGGTCATCAGCAGACCCAGGCAGGCACCGAAGAGGATGCCCACGACGACCATGAATCCGGTACCCCACCACCGGTCCAGCAGCCAGCCGATCACGCCGTAGAGCAGGACACCCGAGACGAGGTAGCCGAAGGCGTGCCACGGGTCTCCCCGCGGGGTGTCGTCGGACTGGTCCATCGCGGTCGAGACGATAGCAGTGACGGCCGGTCATCGGTCACTCCCCTCGGTGGCCTCGATCGCCGTCTCGCGGGCGCTCTCGTCGGGCAGGTCGTAGACCGGGATCCGGCTGCGCATCTGGTGCACCACCAGGCACACGGTCCACACCAGTGCCACCACGATCACGCCGGCGGCGAACCACTCCGGGTCGAGGGTCTCCTCGACCCCGGAGGACCGGTTGAGCACCGCGAGCAGCAGGGCGAGCAGGGCCACCTGCAGGGTGTAGGTCAGCAGCGCGACCATCAGCGAGGCGGCCGGCATCAGCCCGGCGACGAGGTCGACGATCGCGAAGCCGGTCGCCAGCACGAGCAGCGTGACACCGGCCCCCAGGAGGGCGCCGACGGCGGCCGTCGAGCCCTGGGAGACGAGGCCCGTCGAGGACCACGGCGACACCACCGGTCGACGCCGCGAGCACGGCCATCCCGAGAGCGGCGACGCCGTGGGGGCGGGCCTTCCGGGGGCTGTCGGTCGTCATCGTCGGCGGCCGTTCTGTGCTGGTCGGGACAGGGTATTCAGGTGTCCTTCAGGTGCTTGTGAATGCTATCACAAAGTCTGAGGGAGGTCGGACCCGGGCTCGGCGCCCGGCTGGTCGGGCGGTTCGGCCGGCTCGGGATCGGCCAGGATGCGGGGTCGGTGCACCACCGGGAGGACGAACGTCAGCAGCAGCGTGACCGCCGAACCCTCCCCCGATCGTGAGCCACACCCCGGCCCCGTGTAGAGGCTGGCGATCACGGTCGCCGAAGGCGATCAGGCCCGCCCACAGCCCACATGATCAGGACCGCGCGGCGGTGCGAGTGCCCGATCTCGAGCAGCCGGTGGTGCAGGTGCTGCTTGTCGGGCGCCAACGGCGAGCGGCCCGGCGCGGGTGCGCCGGACGACGGCGAGCACCAGGTCGACGATCGGCACGATCAGGATCGAGATCGGCAGCAGCACCGGGAGCAGCGTCGGCAGCAGGCTCGCCTGCGCCCCGCGGCACCCTGGGCGATGTCCGGCTCCGGCGAACTGGCCGGTGAGCGTCATCGCGCTCGCCGAGAGCACCAGCCCGATCAGCATCGAGCCGCTGTCGCCCATGAACAGCCGCGCCGGGATGGAAGTTGTGCGGCAGGAACCCGGCGCAGGCCCCGGCCAGCGCCGCCGAGAGCAGGGCGCCGGTGGTCGCCAGGGTGACGTCGTTGAGGTTGCCGAGCTGGTAGCAGAAGACGAAGAAGGCGAGCGCGCCGATCCCGACCACGCCGGCCGCCAGGCCGTCGAGGCCGTCGACGAAGTTCACCGCGTTGACCGTGCGCCGACCACGATCAGCGCGGTCAGCAGCGCCCCCTGCGCCGGGTCGAGGGCGAACTGGATGCCGTCGGGCTCGGAAGAAGTAGGAACTGGACGCCCGAGTAGACCAGCAAGCCCGACCGCGAGCACCTGTCCGCCGAGCTTGGTGAGGGCGTCGAGCTCGAAGATGTCGTCGAGCACGCCGACCGCGCAGATCAGGGCCCCGGCGACGAGCACGATGCCCGGCGTCCTGGAAGACGAACGGCGTCGCTGGTGGACAGGAACGGCAGCTCGCCGGGCGACGAGGTACGCCGCCGACCAGGCCGCCGAGCATCGCCAGCCCGCCGAGGTACGGGATCGGCTCGGCGTGCACGTCGCGGTCGCGCACCGCGGCGACGGCGCCGGTGCGCAGCGCGATCTCGCGGGCGACCACCGTCAGCAGGTAGGTGACCGCCGCGGCGACCAGGAAGACGAGGAGGTACTCACGCACGGGCGCTCAGCGCCTCTCGTCCTCGTCGCGTCAGCGTCGCGCCGAGCGGTCGAGCGACGGCGTTGAGCTCCTCGAGCGAGAGCGCGCCCCGGCGCAGCACCCGGCCCTGCGAGCCCGGTGACGTCGACGATCGTGGAGGCCTCGCCGCCCGGCGAGTCGCCCGCCGTCGACGATGACGTCGACCCGCTCGCCGAGCATCTCCTCGGCCTGCGTCGGCGTCGGTGGCGGCGGGCCGGCCGGTGAGGTTGGCCGAGCTGACGGCCAGCGGGCCGGTGCGCTCGAGCAGCTCGAGCGCGACCTCGTGGTCGGGCATCCGCACGGCGACCGTGCCGCGGGTGTCGCCGAGGTCCCACTGGAGCGAGGTCTGCTGGCTGCAGACGAGGGTCAGCGGGCCGGGCCAGAACGCCTCGACCAGGGCCCGGGCGTAGCCGGGCACGTCGGTCGGCGAGCGCGTCGAGCGTGGTGGCGGCGCTGACCAGCACCGGCGGCGGCATCTCGCGGCCGCGGCCCTTGGCCTCGAGCAGCGCGCTTGACGGCGTCCGGGTCGAAGGCGTCGGCGCCGATGCCGTAGACGGTGTCGGTCGGGCAGCACGACCAGCTCGCCCCGCTGGACGGCGCACGGCGGCCGCCTCGACCGCCGCCTCGCGCTCTCGTCGTCGGTCGTGGTCGGGGTAGCGCCTGACTCACAGCGGGCTCATCGTGCCAGTCGCGCGGTCACGGTAGCGCGGACGGCCGGCGAGGTCGCGGTGGTCGCGGACGTCGGCCCACCGGCCGGCGGCCGGCGAAGACCGCCGGCGCGGACTCGCCCTGCACGTCGGCGTGCTCGGCGCCCGACCACTCCGCCGGGCCGCAGCAGCAGCGGCGGCCCGGCGCTCGAGCACCCGCATCGCGTCGAGGCCGTCGTCGCCGGACCAGAGGGCCAGGTGCGGGTCGTGGTCGCGCGCCTCGGGCGCGACGGACTCCCAGGCCTCGAGCGGGATGTACGGCGGGTTGCAGGTGACGACGTCGACGGTGCCGGCCAGGTCGTCGAAGGCGTCGGCCATGTCGCCGTGCGCGCAGGTCGACGCCGGTGCCGCGCGAGGTTGCGCTCGGCCCAGGCCGTGCGCGCCGGCGTCGAGCTCGACGGCGTGGACGCGGCGCCCGGGACCTCGTCGGCGAGCGCCTTGCGCGATCGCCCCCGAGCCGGTGCACGAGGTCGACCACGACCGGCGCGCTCGCAGCGCCGCGCGGCCTGCTCGATCGCCCAGCCGGCCAGCAGCTCGGTCTCCGGGCGCGGGACGAACACGCCCGGGCCGACCGCCAGCTCGACGTGGCGGAAGGCGCGCGACGCCGGTCAGGTGCTGCAGCGGCTCGCGGGCGGCGCGCCGGGCCACCAGCGCGTCGTAGGCCGCGAGCGCCTCGGCGGCGACGTCGTCGACCAGGGCCAGCCGCGCCCGGGTGGTGCCGAGGACGTGCGCGAGCAGCTCGGCGGCGTCGTGCTCGGGGCTGGCGACGCCGGCCGCCGCGCAGCAGCGCCGACGGCCCCGGCGA
Organism: uncultured Actinomycetota bacterium; assembly: GCA_963825985.1. Classification (GTDB taxonomy): domain Bacteria; phylum Actinomycetota; class Actinomycetes; order Propionibacteriales; family Nocardioidaceae; genus Nocardioides. The sequence continues at coordinate 35,259 of CAWGVK010000033.1, forward strand.
GCACGTCGCGGCGCGCGCGCTCACTGGCTCCAGCGCCTCGAGCCGGGCGGCGAGGTCGGCCTCGACGCAGGAGTCGAGCACCGGCTGCAGGTCGCCGTCGAGCACCTGGTCGAGGTTGTAGGACTTGTAGCCGGTGCGGTGGTCGGAGATCCGGTTCTCCGGGATAGTTGTAGGTGCGGATCCGCTCGGAGCGGTCGACGGTGCGGACCTGGCTGCGGCGGGCCTCGCTCGCCTCCGCGTCGGCCTCCTCCTGGGCGGCCGCGAGCAGCCGGGCGCGCAGGATCCGCATCGCCTGCTCCTTGTTCTGCAGCTGGCTCTTCTCGTTCTGGCAGCTGACCACGATGCCGGTCGGGCACGTGGGTGATCCGGACGGCGGAGTCGGTGGTGTTGACGCTCTGGCCGCCGGGCCCGCTGCTGCGGAAGACGTCGATGCGCAGGTCGTTGTCGTCGATGGTGACGTCGACCTGCTCGGCCTCGGGCAGCACCAGGACGCCGGCGGCGCTGGTGTGCACCCGGCCCTGCGACTCGGTGACCGGCACCCGCTGCACGCGGTGCACGCCGCCCTCGAACTTCAGCAGCGCGTACGGCGCCTCGCCCGGCTCGGGCGTGCCCTTGCGCCTTGACCGCGACCGTCACCGACTTGTAGCCGCCCAGGTCGGACTCGGTGGCGTCGAGCACCTCGACCTTCCAGCCGCGGCGTCTCGGCGTACCGGGTGTACATGCGCAGCAGGTCGCCGGCGAACAGCGCCGACTCCTCGCCGCCCTCCCCGGACTTGACCTCGAGGATGGCGTCCTTGGCGTCGGCCGGGTCGCGCGGCACCAGCAGGTGGCGCAGCCGCTCCTCGGCGGTCGACCCGGCGCGTCGGCGAGCTCGTCGGCCTCGTCGGCGAAGCCGGGTCCTCGGCGCCAGCTCGCGGGCGGCGTCGAGGTCGTCGCCGAGCCGCTGCCACTCCCGCCAGGCGCCGATGATCGACGACAGCTCGGCGTAGCGCTGGTTGAGCCGCTTGGCGAGCCGCGGCGTCGGCGTGGGTCTCGGGCGCGCCGAGCTGTCGCTCGAGCTCGGCGTGCTCGGCGACAGGCCCTCGACGGCCTCGAACATCGGCGCTCCTGCTGGGCTGACGGTGACGCGGATCGGCCGGGGCAAATGACGAGGCGCCGGCCTCCCGCACGTGCGGGCGACCGGCGCCTGGGAGCGCTACTTCTGTGGAGCCTTCTTCTCGGCGGCCTTCTTGGCGTAGCGGGCCTCGAACCGGGCGACGCGGCCGCCGGTGTCGAGGATCTTCTGCTTGCCGGTGTAGAACGGGTGGCACTGCGAGCAGACGTCGGCGTGGATGACGCCGGACGTGACAGTGCTGCGGGTGTTGAACTGTGGCGCCACAGGTGCAGGTGACCTGCGTGGCGACGTACTCGGGGTGCATGTCCTTCTTCATGGTGTCCTCTCGATGTGCGCCGGGTCGTCGCGCGGCCTGCGCAAAGCGTGAACCGGAACCGGCTGACATCGAGTATGCCACCCGCAGGTGAAAATTCCGCAGGTCGAGCGGCGTCAGACGGTCTCGTCGGCCCGCACGGGTGCGGCCAGCGCGGGCAGCCGCCCGACCCGCTCGCCGTGCAGGGCAGCCGCACGAACACGGTGGTGCCCTGGCCCTCGGCGGACTCGATCACGACGTCGCCGGAGTGCTTGTCGATGATCGTCTGCACGATCCGCACGCCGAGGCCGGTGCCGGCGATCTCGTTGGTCACCGCGTTGGAGGCCCGGAAGAAGCGGGTGCCGAGCCGGTCGAGCTCGGCGCGCGGGATGCCGATGCCGTGGTCGCGCACGGCGATCTCGACGCGGTTCAGCACCCGCTTGACGCTCACCTCGACGACGCCCTCGTCGTGGCTGAACTTCACGGCGTTGGTCAGCACGTTGAGGAACGCGCGGTGGAGCATGGCGCGGTCGCCGAGCACGAGCATCGGCTCCTCGGTCGCGGTCACCTCCACCGAGATGCCGCGTCGCGCGGCGGAGATCCGGACGTCGGTGACGGCATCGGTGACCATTCGGTGAGGTCGGACCGGGCTCGAGCTCGCTGGCCCGGGCCTCGGCCCTCGACAGGGTCGAGCAGGTCGTCGATGAGCGGCCGGAGCCGGACGACGTTGCGCCGGGTGGCCTCGAGCATCTGCTCGTGGCGCGGCTCGATCTTGCCCTCGAACTCGTCGGCGACCATCTCGAGGTAGCCGCTGATCGTGGTCAGCGGCGTGCGCAGCTCGTGGGAGACGTTGGAGACGAAGTCGTCCTTGGCGCTGTCGAGGCATGCGCAGCTCGTCCTGGATCCGGCCCTCCACGGCGCGCGCCCGCGACTGGGCGTCGGCAAGCTCGTTGAGCGCCCGGGCGACCGAGCGGACCTCCTTGGGACCCAGCGACGCCGCGGCCCGGCCGTCGCGGTCGTTGCGGACCATCCGCTGGACGACCTGCTCGAGCGCGAGCAGGGGCGCGGACAGCTCGGCGAGCAGCTTGCCGCGGGCCCGGCCGATCAGGATCCAGGAGAGGCCCGTCACGAGGAGCGCCGCGATGATCGTGAGCCGCAAGCGCAGGGTCGCGGCGTCGCCGGCCTGCGCGAACTCCCGCTCCAGGGCCTCGGCGGCGGCGGTGCGGTCGTCGCCGTAGGAGCTCCACAGCTGCTGACCGACCGTGAACAGCTGGGGGTCGAAGGTGTCGGGGCCGCCCGGGGCAGCCACGACGGCGACCGCGTAGTCGTTGATCCAGGCCTCGACACTGTCGAGCTCGCTCGCCAGGACGGCGCCCAGCTCGGCGCCGTCGTCGGCGTCGGCGGCGCGGTCGCGCAGGTCGGCGATGGCCTCGCGGGCGACGACGGAGGCCTCGTCGAAGGCCTCGCGCCACTCGGGAGTCACCGCTCAGCGCCCACGCGGCGGCGTACGTCTCGAGGTCGGCGACACTCCTCGACGACGCGGTCGTGGGCCGCGACGTGGGCTCAGGTCGTCGGTGAGGTCGCCGACGGACTGCGCGGAGAACAGCATGCCGGCCACGCAGATCGCGGCCAGGACCGACACCAGCGCGACGAGGCGCCAGATCACCGGAGACACCAGCCTCGAGACCGGTCGCCCCGGGTCGGACTGCTGGGCGACCCTCGTCACCGCCTCACCCCCCTGCACCGCTCGGCGCTCCCCGCGCCGCGGGACATCCTACCGACAGCCGGCCAGGGCGCCAGGGCTCGAACAGCTCGTCAGCCTGCTGACGCCCGAGGAGCGCCTCGACCCGCGAGGCCAGCTCGCGGGGGCTGAACGGCTTGGTGATGTAGTCGTCGGCGCCGGAGTCGAAGCCGGTCTCGACGTCGGACTCCTGCGCGCGGGCGGTCAGCAGGATGACGGGCAGGTCGGCGAGCGCGGGGTCGGAGCGGATCATCGCGGATCGCGTCGAGCCCGGACACCCCGGGCATCATCACGTCGAGGACGGCCAGGTCGGGGCGCTCGCGCCCGGCAGGCCTCGATGGCGGCGGCCCCGTCGCCGACGGCGACGATGTCGTGGCCCATCGTCGACAGCTTGAACTCGACGAGCTCGCGGATGTCGACGTCGTCGTCGGCGACCAGGATCCGCGCCACGGTTGCCCCTTCCGTGCTGCACACTGGAGCGCAGCCTACCGCCTGCGACGTCCTGGAGCGAAGTCGGGCCGCTCTGCCGCCCGCTCTCGGTGTGCCGTGACGCCGGTCAGTCGTCTTGCCGGCGCGTCGGCGTCGTCTTCTGCACCTGGATGAGGAACTCGATGTTGCTGTGCGACTTCTTCAGCCGCTCGAGCAGCAGCTCGAGCGCCTGCTGGCCGTCGAGCGCCGAGAGCACCCGGCGCAGCTTCCAGACGATCGCCAGCTCTCCTTAGCTCATCAGCAGCTCCTCGCGGCGGGTGCCGGACTGGACCGCGTCGATCGCGGGGAACAGGCGCTTGTCGGCGAAGTCGCGGCGCAGCCGGATCTCCATGTTGCCGGTGCCCTTGAACTCCTCGAAGATCACCTCGTCCATCTTCGAGCCGCTCTCGATCAGGGCGGTCGCCAGGATGGTCAGCGAGCCGCCGTTCTCGATGTTGCGGGCGGCGCCGAAGAACTTCTTCGGCGGGTAGAGCGCCGCCGAGTCGACCCCACCGGACAGGATCCGGCCGCTGGCCGGCGCCGACAGGTTGTAGGCGCGGCCGAGGCGGGTGATCCCGTCGAGCAGGACGACGACGTCGTGGCCCAGCTCGACGAGCCGCTTGGCGCGCTCGATGGCGAGCTCGGCGACCGTGGTGTGGTCGCTGGCCGGGCGGTCGAAGGTCGAGGAGATGACCTCGCCCTTGACCGAGCGCTCGAAGTCGGTGACCTCCTCGGGCCGCTCGTCGACCAGGACGACCATCAGGTGGCACTCGGGGTTGTTGGTGCTGATCGAGTTGGCGATCGACTGCAGGATCATCGGTCTTGCCGGCCTTGGCCGGCGACACGATCAGCCCGCGCTGGCCCTTGCCGATCGGCGCCGCGATGTCGATCACGCCGGCCGATCAGGTTGCCGGGCTCGGTCTCGAGGCGCAGCCGCTCGGCGGGGTAGAGCGGGGTGAGCTTGGCGAACTCGACGCGGGTGCGTGGCGGCGTCGGGGTCCTGCGCCGTTGACGTTGTCGATGCGGACCATCGGGTTGAACTTCTCGCTTGCGCTCGCCCTCACGGGGCTGGCGGACCTGGCCGACGATCGCGTCGCCGCGGCGCAGCCCGAACTTGCGGACCATCGACAGCGACAGTAGACGTCGTCGACGCCCGGCAGGTAGCCGCTGGTGCGGACGAAGGCGTAGTTGTCGAGGACGTCGAGGATGCCCGCCGCCGGCACCAGCACGTCGTCCTCGAGGATCGTGGTGTCGGGCTCGTTGCGCTCGCTGCGCTGGTTGCCGCCCTGGTTGCCGCCCTGGTTGCCGCCGCCCTGGCTGCTCTGGGGCTGTGTGCCCTGGCCACCGGTCGTGCCCCCCGCGCGGTTGCGGTCGCGACCCCGGCGACGCCGGTTGCGACCGCTGCGGCCCTCGCCCTCGCCGTCACCACCGTCGGAGCCCTCGCCCTCACGACCCCCCGGCTGCTGGTCGGCCTGCTGGTCGGGCTGGCGCTTCTGGTCGGGCTGGCGCTGGTCCCGCTTCTGGTCCGGCTGCCTCTGGTCCGGCTGCTTCTGGTCCGGCTGCTTCTGGTCCGGCCGGGGCTCGGACTCCTGCTGCTTGCCCTCGGTCGGCTGCTTCTTCTTCTGCTCGGGCTGCCGCTTCGGCTCGGGCTGCTTCTCGGGCTGCTTCTCGGGCTGCTGCTCGCGATGCTTGGTCGGGGCGGCGTCGGTCTGCTCGGCCTTCGCCGGGCGTCCAGCCCCGGCCTGCGCGCCCTTGATGGCCTCGACGAGCTGCGCCTTCTTCATCGAGCCGGCGCCGGAGATTCCCATACCGCCGGCCATGGCCTTCAGGTCGGCGAGCAGCATCGCGTTGAGCCCGCCGGCCCGCTTCTTCTTGGGTGCCTCGGTGCTCGCGGAGGCGGCGGCAGGTTCGATGGTCTCTGTCACGTGAGGTCCTTGACGTGGGTCCCGTGCCCGGCGGACCGGACCGGTCCGTAGGCAGTTGGTCGTCGCGCAGGGGCACAGGCGCAAGACCCGCGAGACGGAGGTGGGGTCGCACCGCGGATGAGCGCAGGTGCTGCGCCGAGAGGCCCGGCGCGCCGTCAGGTTAGCACCAGGTCGCAGGTCAGGTCACAAGACGGCGGCACCCCGGACGTCGACCGCGAGGTACGACGCCGCCCAGCCCGACGGGCAGTGGCCGAGCAGCTCGGTGGTCGATGCCGAGGTCGGCCCGTCGAGAGCGAACGCGAGCACGGTCGGCCCGGCCCCCGACACCACGGCCGGATGGGCGTCGGCCCGCAACACCCGCACCAGCGCGAGCGAGTCGGGCATCGCCGGCTCGCGGAAGGCCTGGTGCAGGCGGTCGACCGTGGCGCGCAGCAGCCACTCGGGGTGGCCGGCGAGGGCGGCCACGAGCAGCGCCGCCCGACCCGAGTTCGCGGCCGCGTCGCGGTGGGAGACCTCGCTCGGCAGCAGGTCGCGGGCGAGCTCGGTCGACAGGCCGGTCGGTGGCACGAACACGACGGCACCCACCCGCGGGTCGACCGGCGGGCGGGCGCTCCAGAAGTCGTCGTCGTGCCCGGAGACGGTCAGGCCGCCGTACAGGGCCGGCGCGACGTTGTCGGGGTGGCCCTCGAGACGGGCGGCGAGCCGGAACGCGGCGTCGTCGTCCATCAGGTCGCTGCCGCCCTCGACGAGCGCCCGGGCCAGGACGACCCCGCCGACGATCGCGGCCGACGACGAACCCAGGCCGCGGGCGTGCGGGACGACGTTGTGGCACCGCAGCCGCAGGCCGGGCGGGCGACCGCCGAGGAGGTCGAAGGCGGCGTGCATCGAGCGGACGACGAGGTGGGTGGCGTCGAGCGGGACGTCGCCGGCGCCCTCGCCCTCCACGACGACCTCGAGACCGCCGGCGACCACCTCGCCCTCGAGCTCGTCGCGGCGGTCGAGCGCCAGGCCGAGGGAGTCGAAGCCGGGCCCGAGGTTGGCCGACGTCGCGGGCACGGACACCCGGACCGGCCCCGGGACGAACATCAGACCAGTCCGGCGGCCGCAGCCGCGGCGGTGACGTCGGCGTCGACGACGGTGTCGACGAGGGAGCCGACGCCTTCCAGGGCGGTGGCGGTGTCCTTGAGGCCGTGGCCGGTGACGGTGACCACGACGGTGCGACCGGCGTACGAGTCGCCGTTCGCGAGCTCCTGGAGCAGCCCGGCGATACCGGCCGCCGACGCCGGCTCGACGAAGACGCCGTCGCGAGCGGCGAGCTCGCGCTGCGCGGAGAGGATCTGCTCGTCGGTCACGGAGGCGAAGCGGCCCTCCGACTCCTTGGCCGCCTGCTCGGCGAGGTGCCAGGAGGCGGGGTTGCCGATCCGGATGGCGGTCGCCTTGGTCTCGGGGTCGGGGAACGGCTCACCGGTGACCAGCGGTGCCGCGCCGGCCGCCTGGAAGCCGCGCAGCACGGGCCGCTTGGTGGCCAGCCCGAGCTCGGCGTACTGCACGTAGCCCAGCCAGTAGGCCGCGATGTTTCCGGCGTTGCCGACGGGCAGCAGGTGGTAGTCGGGGGCGTCGCCGAGGTAGTCGACGATCTCGAAGGCCGCCGTCTTCTGTCCTTCGAGCCGCACCGGGTTGACCGAGTTGACCAGCGCCACGGGGAAGTCGAGGGCGAGTCCTCGCGCCATGGACAGGCAGTCGTCGAAGTTGCCGCGCACCATGATCACCTGGGCGCCGTGCAGGATGGCCTGCGCCATCTTGCCGGCCGCGATCTTGCCCTCGGGCACGAGCACCAGCGGCTTGAGGCCGGCCTTGGCGGCGTACGCGGCCATCGAGGCCGACGTGTTGCCGGTCGAGGCGCACACCACCGCCTCGGCCCCGTCGGCCTTGGCGACCGAGATGGCGGCGGTCATGCCGCGGTCCTTGAACGAGCCGGTCGGGTTGTCGCCCTCGACCTTGAGGTGCACCTCGGCGCCGGTCAGGCCGGAGAGCCACTCGGAGTGCACCAGCGGGGTGCCGCCCTCGCGCAGCGTGACCGCGGGGGTGGCGGGTGGGATGTCGAGCAGGTCGCGGTACTCCTCGATGACGCCGCGCCACTGGTGCGTGCGGGTGGGGCTGTTCATTCCTTCGGGGTCCCCGCGGCGTTGTTCGTCGGAGGAGCGCAGCGGGGGAGACGAAGAACGTCGTGGGGTGGTCATTCGTCGACGCCCTCGACCCGCATCACCGAGGTGACCTCGCGCACGATGTCCATGCCGCGCAGGTGCTCGACGGTGGCGCTGAGCTGGGCGTCGGTGGCGCCGTGCGAGACCACGACGAGCTGCGCGTCGTCGTCGCGGCCCTCCTGGCGCACGGTCTGGATCGACACCCCGTGCTCGGCGAAGGCCAGTGCCACGGCGGCGAGGACGCCGGCGCGGTCGTCGACGTCGATGGCCACGTGGTAGCGGGTGCGGGTCTCCCCCATCGGGAGCACGGCCCGGTCGGCGTAGGCCGACTCGCCGGCGCCGCGGGTGCCGGACACGTGGTTGCGGGCGACCGTGACCAGGTCACCCATGACGGCACTGGCCGTCGGCGCGCCACCGGCACCGGGGCCGTAGAACATCAGCTGGCCGGCGGCGTCGGACTCGACGAACACCGCGTTGTAGGCCTCGCGGACGCTGGCCAGCGGGTGGCTGCGCGGGATCATCGCGGGGTGCACGCGGACCGAGACGGCCTCGTCGCCGTCGTCGCCGGGCCTCAGCTCGCAGATGGCCAGCAGCTTGACCACGCAGCCCATGTCGCGCGCCGAGGCGATGTCGGCCGCGGTGACCTCGCTGATGCCCTCGCGGTGGACGTCGGCGGCGGTCACCCGCGAGTGGAAGGCCAGCGAGGCGAGGATGGCGGCCTTGGCGGCGGCGTCGAACCCCTCGACGTCGGCGGTCGGGTCGGCCTCGGCGTACCCGAGGTCCTGGGCCTCCTCGAGGGCCTCGGCGAAGCCGCTGCCGGCGGTGTCCATCTTGTCGAGGATGAAGTTGGTGGTGCCGTTGACGATGCCGAGCACGCGGGTGACCCGGTCACCGGCCAGCGACTCGCGCAGCGGCCGCAGGATCGGGATGGCGCCGGCGACGGCCGCCTCGTAGTAGAGGTCGCGGCCGGCCTTCTCGGCGGCCTCGAAGAGGGTCGGGCCGTCCTCGGCGAGCAGCGCCTTGTTGGCGGTGACGACGCTGGCACCGTGCTCGAGCGCCGACAGGATCAGGGCGCGGGCGGGCTCGATGCCGCCGATCACCTCGACGACGAGGTCGACGTCGTCGCGAGCGACCAGCGCGGCGGCGTCCGTGGTGAGGAGGCCGGCGGGCAGGTCGACCTCACGGGGCGCGTCGATGCGGCGGACGGCGACCCCGGCGAGCTCGACCGGGCGCCCGACCCGGGCCGCGAGGTCGCTCGCCTGCTCGTGCAGCAACCGGACCACCTGGGACCCGACGACACCACACCCGAGGATCGCCACCTTCAGCGGCTTCTGACCGTCCACCATCAAGCACCCACGTCCGTCGCCAACAAATCGTCCTCAGTCTCCCGCCGCAGGACGACGCGCGCCGCGCCGTCCCGCACCGCGATCACCGGGGGGCGCAGTGCGTGGTTGTAGTTGGAGGCCATCGAGCGGCAGTAGGCGCCGGTCCCGGGCACCGCGAGCAGGTCGCCCGCCGTCACGTCACCGGCCAGGAACTCGTCGCGGACGACGATGTCGCCGGCCTCGCAGTGCTTGCCGACCACCCGGGCCAGCACCGGCGGCGCGGACGAGTGCCGGGCCGCGAGCGTGCAGGAGTAGTCGGCGTCGTACAGGGCGGTGCGGATGTTGTCGCTCATGCCGCCGTCGACCGAGACATAGGTGCGCACCGCACCGCCGTCGAGGGCGACCGGCTTGACCGTGCCGATCGTGTAGACGGTGCACATCGACGGGCCGACGATCGCGCGGCCGGGCTCGATGCTCAGGCGGGGCTGCTCGACGCCGAGGGCGCGGCACTCGTGCTCGACGATCCGCGACATCTCGCGGGCCAGGTCGGCCGGCTCGGCCGGGTCGTCCTGGGTCGTGTAGGCGATGCCGAACCCACCGCCGAGGTCCATCTCGGGCAGGACGACGCCGAGGTCGTGAGCGATCCGCGCGTGCAGGGCCAGCACCCGGCGGGCGGCGACCTCGAAGCCGGAGGCGTCGAAGATCTGGCTCCGATGTGGGAGTGCAGCCCGCGCAGGTCGAGACCTGGGGCGTCCTGCACCCGGCGTACGGCCTCGAAGGCGTCGCCGCTGGTGATGGAGAACCCGAACTTCTGGTCCTCGTGGGCGGTGGCGATGTACTCGTGGGTGTGGGCCTCGACGCCGGCGGTGACGCGGATCAGCACCTGCTGGGTGGTGCCGAGCTCGGCGGTGATCTGCGTCAGCCGCTCGATCTCGGCGAACGAGTCGACCACGATCCGGCCGACCCCGGCGTCGACCGCGCGGCGCAGCTCGGGGTGGGCCTTGTTGTTGCCGTGGTAGCCGATCCGGGCCGGGTCGAAGCCGGCGCGCAACGCGACGGTCAGCTCGCCCGACGAGCACACGTCGAGGTGCAGGCCCTCCTCGGCGACCCACTGCGCGACCGTCGTGCAGAGGAACGCCTTGCCGGCGTAGTACACGTCGTACGCCGAGAACGCGTCGCGGAACGCCCGCGCCCGACCGCGGAAGTCGGCCTCGTCGAGCACGTACGCCGGCGTGTCGTGCTCGGCGACCAGGTCGGCCAGCGCGACCCCGCCGACGACGAGGTCGCCGTCGACCTTGTGGGCGGTGCTGCTCCACAACGACGGCACCAGGGCGTTCGGGTCGGCGGGCGGCTGCAGCCAGGACGGACCGCGCAGGGCTCCGGGCGCGTGCGCCCACCCTGCTTCGTGGGTGGTGCTCATCTCCCCGTCACATCCGCTCCGGCGCGGAGACGCCGAGCAGGCGCAGGCCGTTGGCGAAGACGGTGCGGGTCGCCTCGACGAGCATCAGCCGGGCGCGGTGGAGGTCGTTCGGCTCCTCGTCGCCCATCGGCAGGACCCGGCAGCCGTCGTAGAAGCGGTGGTAGGAGCCGGCGGTGCTCTCGAGGTAGCGGGCCACCCGGTGCGGCTCGCGCAGCTCGGCGGCGCTGGCCACCACCCGGGGGAACTCCGCCAGGGCGCGCAGCAGCTCGCCCTCCTTCTCGTGGGTCAGCAGGCTGGGGTCGAACGTCTCCGGCGACAGCTCGACGCCGAGGCCGGGAGCGTTGCGCAGGATCGAGCTGGTGCGGGCGTGCACGTACTGCACGTAGTAGACGGGGTTCTCGCTGCTCGCCTTCGTCCACAGGTCGAGGTCGAGGTCGATGGTGGAGTCGCTGCTGTAGCGCGCAAGGGCGTAGCGGCTGGCGTCGACCCCGATCGCCTCGACCAGGTCCTCGATGCTGATCACCGTGCCGGCGCGCTTCGACATCCGCATCGGCTCGCCGTCGCGGACCAGGTTGACCATCTGCCCGATCAGGATCTCGAGGTTCTTGTGCGGCTCGTCACCGAACGCCGCGCACATCGCCATCATCCGCGCGACATACCCGTGGTGGTCGGCGCCGAGCATGATGAAGCAGCGGTCGAAGCCACGCTCGCGCTTGTCGAGGTAGTAGGCGAGGTCACCCGACAGGTAGGCGCCGTTGCCGTCGGACTTGATGATCACCCGGTCCTTGTCGTCGCCGAACTTCTCGGTGGCCAGCCACAGGGCGCCGTCCTTCTCGTAGGTGTTGCCGAGCGCGGTCAGCCGCTCGACGGCCTTCGCGACCGCGCCGCTCTTGTGCAGGTTGTCCTCGTGGAAGTAGACGTCGAAGTCGACCCCGAAGTCGTGCAGGCTCTGCTTGACCTCGTCGAACATCATGTCGACGCCGATCTCGCGGAACGCCTCCAGCGACTCGCCGGGCGGCAGGTCGAGGGCCTCGGGGCGCTTCTCGAGCACGGCGGCGGAGATCTCGTGGATGTACTCCCCGCCGTACCCGTCCTCGGGCGGCGGCTCACCCTTCGCGCTCGCGAGCAGCGACCGGCTGAACCGGTTGATCTGGGCGCCGTGGTCGTTGAAGTAGTACTCGCGGGCGACGTCGGCTCCGGTCATCGTGAAGATCCGACCGAGCGCGTCACCCACCGCGGCCCAGCGCACGCCGCCGATGTGGAGCGGGCCGGTCGGGTTGGCCGAGACGAACTCGAGGTTGATCCGCTCCCCCGCGAACGCGTCGCTGGCGCCGTACGTCGCTCCGGCGGCCACGACCTGCGCGGCCACGACGCCCTGGGCTCCGGCCTCGACGCTGACGTTGAGGAAGCCCGGACCCGCGATCTCGACGTCGGCGACTCCCTCGACCGCCACGAGCCGGCCCTGCACCAGCTCGGCGAACGCCCGCGGGTTGGTGCCGGCCTTCTTGGCCAGCTGCAGCGCCACGTTGGTGGCGTAGTCGCCGTGCCCCTTCTGCCGCGGACGCTCCACCGTGACCTTCGTCGGGACGCCGTCGGGGAGGACGATCGCGCCCTCGTCGGACAGCGTCGTCAGTACGTCGACGATCGCGGTGGAGAGCTGGTCGGGGGTCACCTGCCAAGCCTATCGACGCCGCGCCACCGACTCCGAACCGGTTTCACCCTGGCGATCGGGGGACGGTAAGGTCTGCCACGCACCCGAGCCCCCGTAGCTCAGGGGATAGAGCGTCGCCCTCCGGAGGCGAGAGCGCAGGTTCGAATCCTGCCGGGGGTACCCAGTTTCGTATCACTCGTCCGCGCCCCGGGTCGGAGTCTCGGTGGGCCGCCGACTCTGAACCGCGCAATTGCGTAGATCAGGTCGCCTCAGCAGCGCTTGATCGTGGCGTCCTTGCGGGCGTCGTCGCCGTAGCGGCGGGCGGCGGAGACGTTGGGCGTCACGACGCTGGCGCCGCCGACGCTGGCGAAGCCGCCGGTCACGACGCAGCCGGTGACCAAGCGCGGGTCGACCTGAGCCACCACGTGCGCGATGCGGAACAGCTCGGACGGCCCGAGGTCGGTGTGCAGGTGCTTCAGCACCGACATCACCCCGCCGGCCATGAACCCGCGCCGGTCGACCCGGTCGGCGATCTTGGCCTGGATCCCCTTGAGCACGATCTGCTGGTTGGCCGAGCGGTCGAAGTCGCCGCCGGGCAGGGCCTTGCGGATCCGGGAGAAGGCCAGGGCCATCGGGCCGACCAGCCGGATCTTGCCGGCCTCGAAGCCCTTCGGCTTCAGGTTGGAGTCGGCGAAGGGGCGCGGGTTGCGCACCTCGATGCCGCCGATGTCGTTGATCATCGCCTCGAAGTCCTTGAAGCTCGCGACGAACACGTAGTCGGGCTCGACGCCGACCAGGTCTCCGACCGCCTGGCCGAGCAGCTGCGGACCGCCGTAGTAGAGGGCGGCGTTGATCCGGTCGGAGCCGTGCCCGGGGATGGGCACGTACGAGTCGCGCGGGATGCCGATGGACGTCGCCGCGCCCGTGCGGGTGTTCATGCCCACGAGCTGGAGGGCGTCACCCCGGGTGCGCAGCACGTTCTCGCCGGGGCGGGCGTCGGAGCCCACGGCGAGGATCCAGATCATGTCGTCCTCGAGGGCCACACCCTCGGCGTGCTGGAACTTCACCAGCTCGGCCCGGGTCGTGGCGACCCCCGCGTCGGGCACGATCATCGCGACCAGGGCCAGCATCGCCACCAGCACCGTCGTCCGCTTCAGCCGGGTCATCCGCATCAGACCGCTCCCCGTCGCACGTCGTAGCCGAAGACGCGCCACCGGCCGTCCTCGCGGGTCAGGTAGAGGTTGCCGGCGATCCGTTCGCGTCGTTCGAGGTCGCCGGTGAACTGCAGCCCGAGCCCGAGCGCGATCGCCGCGGTGACACCGGCGGCGCGGCCGCCGGGGGCGAGGACGTCGATCCGTAGCCGCCGGTTCAGGACCTTGACCGTGTCGATCCGCGCGCCGACCCCGGCGTTGCTCATCAGCGTCCGGTCCCGGACGGCGCGCTGCCGGGCACCGGCGGTGAACGTCGAGAAGGCGTTGCGGAAGTCGTTGCGCGGGTAGTCGCCGCCCACGTAGGCCGCGTCGATCCAGGCGTCGACGGCCCGGGTGACGTTGGTGCGCACCTGCGCGCGATCGGCCTTCGAGAGCCGACCGGTCACGGTGCCGATCGTCGCCGTCGTGGGGACGGCGGGGGCGGCGTCGGCGGCCTTCTCGGTCGGCGTCGCGGGCGTCTCCGGCTCTGCCGGATCGTCGCCCGAGCACGCCGCGAGAGCACCGGCGGTGACGACGGCCAGGACGGCGCTGAGCAGGGGACGGAACATCGTGGTCGGGGCTCCCAATGGCTGACGAGTGGCTGGCTGGTGGCTGGCTGATGTGGCTCCGGTTACAGGGTGCCCGAAAGTCGACCACGGAGCGCGCATTTGCTGGCGTGTGGGTCTAGCCTTGACAGCACCAGTCAACAACACCAGACCTTCCCGAAAGAGGCGAACCCAGCCGTGCCGCAGTCGTCAGGCCACTCCACCAGCTCCACCGAACCCTCGGGCTCTGATTTCGGCGCCAACGCGTGGCTCGTGGAGGAGATGCGCGAGCAGTACGACGCCGATCCCGGCAGCGTCGACCCCACCTGGGTGGCCTACTTCAAGAACGGTGACACCGGCGGTTCCAGCGGCACCAACGGCGCCACCAGCGATGCGGCCGCTCCCGCAGCCAGGGCGACGACGACCACGGAGAAGGCGCCCGAGAAGGCGCCCGAGCAAGGCGCCGCCAAGCAGGAAGACCAAGCAGCAGCCCAAGCGCCGGCCCAGCCAGGAGAAGGCACCCGCGCAGAAGTCCGAGCCGGCGCCGAGCAAGCGGCCCAGGCGCGAAGCCGCGCCCCGTGGCCAAGGCCGCCGAGCCCGCCAAGGCCACCAGCAACCCGACGCCGAAGGAGCCGAAGCCCGCCGAGCCGGCCTCGGCCGACGACGAGCCGACGTACACGGTGCTGCGCGGCGCCCCCGCCCGCACGGCCGCCAACATGGACAGCTCCCTGACGGTGCCCACCGCCACCTCGGTGCGCTCGGTGCCGGTGAAGCTGCTGTGGGACAACCGCACGGTCATCAACAACCACCTCGCCCGCGCCCGCGGCGGCAAGGTCTCCTTCACCCACCTGATCGGCTACGCCCTGGTGCGGGCACTGCGCACGATGCCCGAGCTGAACGTCGGGTTCGAGACCGTCGACGGCAAGCCGAACCTGATCACCCCCGCCCACATCAACCTGGGCCTGGCGATCGACATCCCCAAGCCCGACGGCAGCCGGCAGCTGCTGGTGCCGTCGATCAAGGCCGCCGAGCGGATGGACTTCGCCGCGTTCTGGACGGCGTACGAGGACATCGTCCGCAAGGCCCGCGACAACAAGCTGGCCGTCAGCGACTTCCAGGGCACCACCATCAGCCTGACCAACCCCGGTGGCATCGGCACCGTCCACTCGGTGCCGCGGCTGATGGCCGGCCAGGGCGCGATCATCGGCGTCGGCGCCATGGAGTACCCCGCCGAGTGGCAGGGCGCCTCCGAGGAGGCGATCGCCCGCAACGCGATCTCGAAGACGATGACGCTCACCTCGACCTACGACCACCGGGTGATCCAGGGTGCGCAGTCGGGCGAGTTCCTCAAGCGGATCCACCTGCTGCTGCTGGGCGAGGACGGCTTCTACGACGAGATCTTCCGTTCGCTGCGGATCCCCTACGAGCCGATCCGCTGGGGCAGCGACATCTCGACGTCCCACGACGACGAGATCAGCAAGCAGGCGCGGATCCTCGAGCTGATCCACGCCTACCGGGTGCGCGGTCACATGATGGCCGACACCGACCCGCTGGAGTACCGCCAGCGCAGCCACCCCGACCTCGAGGTCGAGTCGCACGCCCTGACGCTGTGGGACCTCGACCGCGAGTTCGCGACCGGCTCGTTCGGCGGCGAGGGCCGGCGGTTCATGAAGCTGCGCTCGATCCTGGGCATCCTGCGCGACTCCTACTGCCGCACCACCGGCATCGAGTACATGCACATCATGGATCCCGAGCAGCGCCGGTGGATCCAGGAGCGGGTCGAGCAGCCCCACACCAAGCCGCCCCGCGAGGAGCAGCTGCGGATCCTGCTCAAGCTCAACCAGGCCGAGGCGTTCGAGACGTTCCTGCAGACGAAGTTCGTCGGGCAGAAGCGGTTCAGCCTCGAGGGCGGCGAGACCACCATCCCGGTCCTCGACGAGATCTGCGAGGCGGCCGCCGAGGCCGACCTCGACGAGGTCACCATGGGCATGGCCCACCGCGGCCGGCTCAACGTGCTGGCCAACATCGTCGGCAAGAAGTACTCCCAGATCTTCCGCGAGTTCGAGGGCAACATCGACCCGCGCACGGTGCAGGGCTCGGGCGACGTGAAGTACCACCTCGGCGCCGAGGGCGAGTTCGTCGCCGGCACGGGTGCCACCATCAAGGTGTCGGTGGCCGCCAACCCCTCCCACCTCGAGGCCGTCGACCCGGTGCTCGAGGGCATCGCCCGGGCCAAGCAGGACGTGCTCGACCGCGGCGTCGAGTACCCCGTCCTGCCGCTGCTGGTGCACGGCGACGCTGCGTTCGCGGGCCAGGGTGTCGTCGCCGAGACCCTCAACCTGAGCCAGCTGCGCGGCTACCGCACCGGCGGCACGATCCACGTCGTCGTCAACAACCAGGTCGGCTTCACGACGTCCCCCGGCTCGTCGCGCTCCTCGCTGTACTGCACCGACGTCGCCCGGATGGTGCAGGCGCCGATCTTCCACGTCAACGGCGACGACCCCGAGGCCTGCATCCGGGTCGCCCGGCTGGCGTTCGAGTACCGGCAGGCGTTCAACAAGGACGTCGTCATCGACCTCGTCTGCTACCGCCGCCGCGGACACAACGAGGGCGACGACCCGTCGTACACGCAGCCGCTGATGTACGACCTGATCGAGCAGAAGCGCTCGGTGCGCAAGCTGTACACCGAGTCCCTGATCGGCCGTGGCGACATCACGATCGAGGAGGCCGAGCAGGTGCTGGCCGACTACCAGCAGCAGCTCGAGCGGGTCTTCACCGAGGTGAAGGAGGCCTCGACGCAGCCCTCGGAGTGGACCACGGTCCCCGACTACCCCGACAAGCCGACCGCCGAGACCACCACGTCGATCCCGATGGAGTGCCTCAAGCGGATCGCCGACGCCTACGTCACCCCGCCCGACGGCTTCACGGTCCACCCCAAGGTGATGCCGCAGCTGCAGCGCCGGGCCTCCGCGATCACCGACGGCCCGATCGACTGGGGCACCGGCGAGATCCTCGCGCTCGGGTCGCTGCTCATGGACGGCCGGCCCGTGCGCCTGGCCGGCCAGGACTCGCGCCGGGGCACGTTCGTGTCGCGGTTCGGCACCATCATCGACCGGATCAACGCCGACGAGTGGACGCCGCTGTCGTCGCTGACCGAGGACCAGGCGAAGTTCTACCTCTACGACTCGCTGCTCTCCGAGTACGCCGCGCTCGGCTTCGAGTACGGCTACTCCGTGGCCCGTCCCGAGGCGCTGACCCTGTGGGAGGCCCAGTTCGGCGACTTCGTCAACGGCGCCCAGACCGTCATCGACGAGTTCATCTCCTCCGGCGAGACCAAGTGGCGTCAGCAGTCCGGCGTCGTCCTGCTCCTCCCCCACGGCTACGAGGGCCAGGGCCCCGACCACTCCTCGGCACGGATCGAGCGGTTCCTGCAGATGGCCGCCGACGACGCGTTCGTGGTGGCCCAGCCGTCGACCCCGGCGTCGTACTTCCACCTGCTGCGTCAGCAGTCGCTCGGCGAGGCCCACCGCCCGCTGATCGTGTTCACGCCGAAGTCGATGCTCAAGCGCAAGGAGGCGGCCTCGCAGCCGGCCGACTTCACCGAGGGCTCGTTCCGGCCGTTCATCAGCGACGCCACCGCCGACCAGGACCAGGTCGACACGCTGCTGGTCTGCTCGGGCCGGATCACGTGGGACCTCATGGTCGAGCGCAAGAAGCGCGACGACGGCGAGCGGTTCGCGATCGCCCGGGTCGAGCAGCTCTACCCGCGCCCGACCGACGAGATCAAGGCCGAGATCGCCCGCTACCCGCACCTGAAGACGGTGCGCTGGGTGCAGGACGAGCCCGCCAACATGGGCCCGTGGTCGCACTACGCGCTCAACGTGTGGCCCGAGGTCGACGCCACGGTCGAGGCGATCACCCGACCGCAGTCGTCGTCGCCGTCCGTCGGCACCCTCAAGCGGCACACGGCCGAGCAGAAGGAACTGGTCGAGCGCGCGTTCGCGTAGCAGGGACGTCCGAGGGACGACGACGAACCTGCTGATGGTCGTCGAGCGAGCCGCGCGACCGAGCTTGCTCGGGCGCGACCGGCAGGTCGAGACGCGGTACCTGAGAGGAAGATCGGCATGTACTTCACCGACCGCGGCATCGAGGAGCTCGACAAGCGCCGGGGTGACGAGGAGGTCACCCTGGCGTGGGTCGCCGAGCAGCTGCAGGCGTTCACCGACTCCCACCCCGAGTTCGAGACCGCCGTCGAACGGTTCGCGACCTGGCTGGCCCGGCTCGACGACCCCGACGACTGAGGCCTTTCAACGCGGCGAGCGATGACTCTCGGCACTCTGCGGGGTCCACACCCCCGTGCTCGCGTCCTCGATCATCCTCGCCCTGCCCACCGCCGACCGTGCGCGAACGCACGCCTACTACGGGGCGGGCGGCCTGGGACTCGAGACTCCCGGGGACGAGATCGCCGACGACGGCGTCCCCGAACCGCTGCGGGTCGTCCTCAACGAGGGCCTCACGGTGATGTTCATCCCGCCCGGCGGCTTCGGCTGGACGGTCGCCGGTCGCGCGGTCGCCGAGCCGGGCACGGTCGAGTGCCAGCTCGTCGTCGAGCTCACCGACCGGGCCGACGTCGACGCGTTCGTCGAGCGTGCCCGGGCCGCAGGCGCCGAGGTGGCCGCCGGGCCCGAGGAGAAGCAGTGGGGGTACGTCGCGAACCTGGCCGACCCCGACGGCCACCTGATGATGGTGATCGTGCCCGTGTGGTGACCGGCGGCCGCGTGGGCGTGACAGGATGACGCCCCGTGGCCGAACTGCACTTCTTCACCGGCACCATGGACTCCGGCAAGAGCACCCTGGCGCTGCAGACCAACCACAACCACGCGGCGCGCGGCCGGATCGGACGGATCTTCACCGCCCACGACCGCGCCGGCGAGGCGACGCTGTCGAGCCGGCTCGGCCTGACCCACGAGGCGATCGAGGTGCCGTCCGGCTTCGACTTCTGGCGTTACGTCGTCGACTCGCTGACCCAGGGCGCCCGGATCGACTACGTGATCTGTGACGAGGCGCAGTTCTACACCGCGCCCCAGATCGACCAGCTCGCGAAGGTGGTCGACGAGCTGCAGATCGACGTGTTCGCGTTCGGGATCCTCACCGACTTCCGCACCGACCTGTTCGCCGGCAGCCAGCGGCTCGTCGAGCTCGCCGACCGGATGCACGTGCTCCAGGTCGAGGCCCTGTGCTGGTGCGGGAAGCGCGCCACCCACAACGCGCGCACCGAGGACGGCGCGATGGTGGTCGAGGGCGACGTGATCGTGGTCGGCGACGTCGAGGACGCCGACGACCGGTCCGGCCCGCCTCCCGAGGTGGCCTACGAGGTGCTGTGCCGCCAGCACCACCGGCGCCGGCTCACCGCCGCCCGCGCCCAGGCCGTCAGCCTCGCGTCGGAGCCGCTGCCGTTCGGTTGAGGTGGCCGAGCGCCGGCGACGCCGGCCCGGGTGCTCGACATCTCCACCCGCAGCCGAGGGCCGTCGAGCTCGTCGTCCCACGCGTCGTACGGCTTCGTCTCGATCGTGGCCCACGAGGGACCGAGTGGCCCGCGGGCGCGCGACGTCTCGCCTCGACCCGGCGCCGTTGACGACCATCAGACGCCCGCCCGCCCGTTCGGCCACCGTCGGCCAGCGCTCGTCGTGCGCGGGTCGACGGTGTGACGGTGCTCAGTCGACGATGATGGGGATCAACATCTCGTCGGCGGTCAGCGAGCCGTGCAGCCCGACCAGGGTCGTCTCGTAGCCGAACCGCTCGCTGGAGAAGATGCCGACGTCGTCGCGGCAGGCGACCACCACGTCACCGAGCCGGGGCAGGACGCCGGCGTCGACCGGCCCGAACCAGCCCCGCCCGATCGCGTCGGCGCGGGTGAGCACGTCGGCGCGGTCGCCGAGGAACTCCGCCCAGGCGCTGTGGACGTCGGCGACGGCACCGCTGCGGCAGTAGAGGTGCCGGAAGCGGGCCTCCCCACCGAGCAGGGCCACACCGTCGAGCAGCTCGGTGTGGTCGTCGACGTCGACCCGCCGTTCCGCCGGGGAGTCGACCATGCCGTGGTCGGCGACCACGACGAGGCGCCGGTCGGCCGGCAGGGTCTCGCGCAGCTGCTCGGCCTCGGCGTCGACCATGGCGAGCTGCTGCAGCCACTGGCTGGACGCGACTCCCCACTTGTGGCCGGTCCAGTCGAGGTCGCTGTCGTAGAGGTAGGTGAGCGAGGGGCGGGCCTCCGACGCCGCGACCGCTGCCGCGATCCGCTCGCCGACCTTGTCGGCGCCGACGTACTCGGCCCCGCGGGCGGACGCGACGCTCAGTCCCGACCCCCGGTAGGCCCGCCGGTTGATCACGGTCACCGACGCCCCCGCCGAGACGAGCGAGGAGAACGCCGTGGGGTGCGGCTGCCACTCGAGCGGGTCGACGTCGTCGTCCCAGAAGAGGTGGTTGAGCAGCTTGCCGGTGCCCGGGTTGCGCGCGGTGAAGCCGACCAGCCCGTGCGCGCCCGGAGTCAGCCCGGTGCCGAAGGAGGTCAGGCTGGTCGCCGTGGTCGACGGCACGCCCGCCGTGCCCGGTGCGGACGACGCCAGCAGCCCGCGACAGGTACGGGGCCGCGTGCGCGTACCGCTCCAGCAGCCGGGCGCCGAGACCGTCGATGAGGAAGACGACGTACGACGCGGCGTCCGGCAGCACCAGCCCCGACGGCGCGACGCCCACCGGCAGGCCGAGCGCCCGCGCGACGGCCGGCACCACGTCGGCGAGCGAGCGCCGTCCGTAGGCGGGCTCGACGAAGTCCACGGGGGTGAGACTCAGTGCTGGGTGCGGGCCGACAGCGAGGCCGCGAAGGACAGCAGCCCGGCGACGGCGTCGCCACCGTCGGCGGCGGTCGAGACGCGCAGCGAGAAGTCGTCGGAGGCGAAGACGCCCGTGTAGCCGTGATCGGCGTCGCACTCGGGGTCGCTGCAGCCGGCCGGCTCGAGGTCGACGCGGCTCACGCCGCCCCAGCCGATGGTCATCACGGCCTCCGCCGGCGCCTGCGGGCCGGCGGTCGGGTTCGCCGTCATCCGGGTCACCACGACCGACTTCACCGCGGTCAGGCTGACCGCCTCGGTCGACGTCGACGTGTACGGCTCGGGCAGCAGGTCGTCTCCGGCGTGCTCGTCGGTGTGGGCCAGGATCAGCCGGGACGGCGTGAGCACCACGACGCTCTGGTGCCGGCGTACCTCGTCGTGCTCGAACGTCGGCTCGTGGTGCACGTAGTACGAGACCACCTGCTCACCAGCCACCGCTCCCGTGACGGCGTCGGCGACGACCTCGGGGTAGTAGCCGGTGCGGTCGATGGCCTTGCGGAGGTCACGAGCTTGGTCGACGTCGTCGACCGGACGGGGCATGCGGGGCACGTCGGTCAGTGTGCCACGGTCAGATCGGTCGCCCGCCACCCAGCATGCCAAGGTGGGTCCATGCCCGAGAAGCACTCCCACCCGGTGCCCGGCGGGCGCGGGTTCTGGTGGACCGAGGGGCTGTGGGCGGCCGCCGCCGGCCTGCCGGTCGTCTCGGTGCCGATCGACGCGATCGCGGAGTTCGACCAGGACTGCTGGTTCGGCGGCCGGGCACCGACCTGCCGCGAGGTGGCCGAACATGCCCGGCGCATCGAGAACGCCGACCTGCGTCACCCGGTCATCCTGGCCGCCGACGGCGGCCTGATGGACGGCGGTCACCGGATCGCCCGGGCCTGGCTCGACGGCCGCACCGAGGTCGACGCCGTCCGCTTCGACGTCGATCCCGAGCCCGACTGGGTGGTACCCGACTGAGCTACTCCGGGATCGTGTCGCCAGGGTGGTCGGCCATCCGGCGCACGAACAGGTCGGAGCGCGGCTCAGCGACGGGGGCGACCCGGCCGGCGGCGGTGAGCACGGTCGCGCCGTCGGCGCCGGCCAGCACCAGCGACAGCTCGAGCGAGCTCAGCTGGGGCAGGTCGTTCTGCATCTGGGCGACCCGGCTGACGAGGTCCTCGATCGGCACCGACGTCGACCGGCTCGGCGCCGCGGTAGCCGAACAGGATGGGCGAGCTCTTCACCTCGCGCACCATCGAGGCGACGTCGCGCTCCCCCAGCGGCGGGATCCGGTAGGAGCGGTCGGCGAGCAGGTCGATGATCGGCCCCGAGATGCCGAACGACACGACCGGCCCGAAGAGCGGGTCCTCCATGCTGCGGATGGCGACCGGCACACCGGGAGCGGAGTTCTTCTGCACCACGAAGTCGGCGGCGGAGGGGTCGCGGACGATCGCGGTCAACGACTCCCAGGCCTGCCGCATCTCCGAGGGCGAGTCGATGTTGCGCCACACGTGGGCCAGGTCGGGCCGCTCGCGCAAGCCCTCGGCGGTCGCCTTGAGGACGACGTCCCACCCGAGCTTGCGACCCGCCGACTGCGCCTGCCGCACGGTCGCGACCGGCATCGACCTCCACACCTCGACGCCGTACGTCGCGAGCAGCGCGGTGACCTGGTCGCGGGTCAGCTCGGCGCCGTCCGACGACGCCGACAGCACCTCGTTGATCACCGCCTTCGCCGCCACGGTGTCGACGCCGGGGAGCTCGGGCGCGGGGCCGTCGGGTGTGCGCAGCCACACGGCGTAGTCGACGACCCGCGCCAGCGCGCGCACGGCCGCCTCGACCGCGGGGTACGACGGCACCGACCCGCGCCCGGCGGCCGAGCCGGCCACGTCGGGCACGCGCAGCAGCTCGGGCACGCCCTCGGCGCCGAGGAAGGAGGAGACCAGCGGCTTGTCGGACTGCTCGCCGACCGCGGCGAGCACGTTGGCGACGTCCTCGCCGGAGACGTTGAGCGGCGGGATGTAGACCGCGACCACCGAGTCGACCTCGGGGTCGTCGATCACGTCGTCGAGCGCGTCCTCGAAGTCCTCCGCGCTGGGCTCGGCGCTGAGCGTGACCGAGCGGGTGACCAGCAGCCCGACGGCGGAGGCGGCGTCGGCGGCGAGCAGGCCGAGGGCGTCGGAGTTGCCGACGACCGCGACCCGGCGTCCGCGCGGCAGCGGCTGGTGGGCCAGCAGCTGGGCGACGTCGAACATCTCCTCCAGGGCGTCGACCTGGATGATGCCGGCCTGCTTGAACATCGCGTCGAGGGCCTCGGGGGCGCCGCGATCCGGCGGACGGCGTGGCCCATCGGCACGCCCTGCGTGGTGCGGCCCGAGCGGACCGCGATGATCGGCTTGCGCAGCGAGACCCGCCGCGCGATGCGGGAGAACTTGCGCGGGTTGCCGATCGACTCGAGGTAGAGCAGCACGACCTCGGTGGCGTCGTCCTCCTCCCAGTACTGCAGGAGGTCGTTGCCCGAGACGTCGGCGCGGTTGCCGGCGGACGACGAACGTCGTCAGGCCGAGCCCGCGGTTGCGCACCTTCTCCAGGATCGCCGAGCCGAGCGCCCCGGACTGGCAGAAGAACGCCGGCGCGCCCCCGCGGCGGCATCACCGGCGACAGCGAGGCGTTGACCGACACGGCGGGGTCGGTGTTGATGACGCCGAGGCAGTTGGGGCCGATCAGGCGCAGGCCGTAGGAGCGGGACAGCCCGACCAGGTGGCGCTGCCGCTGGCGGCCCTCCTCGCCGGTCTCGGCGAAGCCCGAGGAGATGACGATCATGCCGTGCACGCCCTTGGCGGCGCAGTCGAGCACCACGTCGGTGCACCGACTCGGCCGGCACCGCGACGATCGCCACGTCGACCTCGTCGGGGATGTCGCCGACGGTCTTGTACGCCGGCAGCCCCGACACCGCGGCGGCGCTGGGGTTGACGGCGTACACGCGGCCGGTGAAGTCGGCGGTGACCAGGTTGCGCACCAGGGCCTGGCCGATGGTGTCCTGGCGGCGGCTGGCGCCGATGATCGCGATCGAGCGCGGGTTGAAGAACCGCTCGATCGAGGCGGCCTCGGCGCGGTGCTCGCGCGCCGCGCATCACCCCGATCGAGGTGTCGGTGGGGTCGATCGGGAACTCCAGCGTCAGGACGCCGTCCTCGTAGCCGCTCGCCACCCGGTAGCCGGCGTCGCGGAAGGTGTGGATCATCCGGCTGTTGTCGGGCAGCACCTCGGCGGTGAACCGCTCGATGCCGCGCTCGCGGGCCGGCCTGAGCGAGGTGCTCGAGCAGCAGCTGGGCGATGCCGCGGCCCTGGTGCTGGTCCTCGACCAGGAACGCGACCTCGGCCTCGCCCGGCGCCACGACGTCGAAGCGACCCACGGCGATCATCTGGCCCTGCAGCAGCAGCACCAGCGCGACGCGGTCGGTCGTGGTCGACCTGGGTGAAGCGCACCACGTCGCGGTCGGACAGGGTCGGCATCGGGCTGAAGAACCGGTAGTACTTCGACCGGTCGGAGACCCGGGAGTAGAACTCGACCAGCAGCTCGGCGTCGTCGGGCCGGATCGGCCGGATGTGCGCCGTCCGGCCGTCGCGGAGCAGGACGTCGGCCTCCCAGTGTCGGGCGCGGCCGCGGCGGCCTCCCTGGCGTCGACGGGGGCGCCGGTGCGGGAGGTCCGCGGTCACGGGGCGATGCTACCGGCGTGCCCGGCAGCGATCCGCCGCCGCCGCCCGGGAGAATGGCTCCATGGCCCGCCGTTCGACCAAGCAAGACCTTCCCGACGACTTCGAGGAGCACATCCTCGACATCGACGTCGGGGACGAGATGCGCGACTCCTTCCTCGAGTACGCCTACTCGGTCATCTACTCCCGCGCCCTGCCCGACGCCCGCGACGGCCTCAAGCCGGTGCAGCGCCGGATCCTCTACACGATGCACGACATGGGCCTGCGGCCCGACCGCGGACACGTCAAGAGCGCCCGCGTCGTCGGCGAGGTCATGGGCCGGCTGCACCCGCACGGCGACGGCGCGATCTACGACGCCCTGGTGCGGATGGCGCAGCCGTGGTCGATGCGGCTGCCGCTGGTCGACGGGCACGGCAACTTCGGCTCGCCCGACGACCCCCCGGCCGCGATGCGCTACACCGAGTGCCGGATGGCGCCGCCGGCCGTCGCGATGACCGCCGACGATCGACGAGGAGACCGTCGACTTCCGGCCCAACTACGACGGTCGCGAGACGGAGCCGTCGGTGCTGCCCGCGGCGATCCCCAACCTGCTGGTCAACGGCACCACGGGCATCGCGGTCGGCATGGCCACCAACATGCGCGCCGCACAACCTGGTCGAGGTCGTGCAGGCGCTGCGCCACCTGATCAAGCACCCGAGCGCCTCGGTCGACGACCTGATGCGCTTCATCCCCGGTCCCGACCTGCCCACCGGCGGCAAGATCGTCGGGCTCGACGGCGTCCGCGACGCCTACGAGACCGGCCGCGGCACCTTCCGGATGCGGGCCACCGCCCGGGTCGAGACGATCGGACGCCGCAAGGGCATCGTCGTCACCGAGCTGCCCTACGGCGTCGGCACCGAGAAGGTCGATCGAGCGGATCAAGACGCTCGTGCAGGGCAAGAAGCTGCAGGGCATCGCCGACATCAAGGACCTCACCGACCGCGAGAACGGGCCTGCGGCTGGTGATCGAGGTCAAGAACGGGTTCCGTGCCCGAGGCGCTGCTCGAGCAGCTCTACCGGCAGACCCCGATGGAGGACACGTTCGGCATCAACAACGTCGCCCTGGTCGACGGCCAGCCCCGCACGCTGGGGCTCAAGCAGATGCTCGAGGTGTTCCTGGCGCACCGCTTCGACGTCGTACGCCGCCGCTCGACGTTCCGCCGGGCCAAGGCCGCCGACCGGCTGCACCTGGTCGAGGGCCTGCTGGTCGCGATCCTCGACATCGACGAGGTGATCGCAGCTGATCCGCTCCAGCGACGAACGCCGAGCAGGCCCGCGAGCGGCTGATGACGGTCTTCGACCTCAGCGAGGCCCAGGCCGACCTACATCCTCGACATGCCGCTGCGCCGGCTCACCAGGTTCTCCAGGATCGAGCTCGACAAGGAGAAGGGCGAGCTGGAGCGCGACGATCGAGGCCCTCGACGCGATCCTCGGCGACGAGCTGCTGCTGCGGAAGGTGGTCGCCGACGAGCTCGCCGACGTCGCCAAGACCTACGGCACCCCGCGCCGTACGGTGCTGCTCGAGTCGGCCGGCACGACCGTCACCGCCGCCGCCGTCCCGCTCGAGGTCGGCCGACGACCCGTGCTTCGTCTAGCTGTCCTCCAGCGGCCTGCTCGCGCGCACCAGCACCGCCGAGCGCCCGGCGCCGGCGGCGACCGCACCAACCACGACGTCGTCGTGTCGGCGGTGCGCACGACCGCCCGCGGCGAGATCGGCGTGCTGACCTCCGCGGCCGGGTGCGTGCAAGCTCGGCGTCCTCGACCTGCCGACGCTGCCGGCCACGGCCAACGACCCCAACCTGTCGGGCGGCGCTGCCCGCTGAGCGAGGTGCTCTCGCTCGAGCCGCGGCGAGCGGGCCCTGGCGCTGACCACGCTGGCCGCCGACGGCCCGGGCCTCGCGCTCGGCACCCGCGACGGCGTGGTCAAGCGGGTCAACCCCGAGGTGCTCGGCCGCGACGAGTGGGAGGTGATCGCGGCTCGAGGACGGCGACGAGGTGGTCGGTGCCGTCGAGCTCGCGCACCGGCGACGAGAAGCTCTGCTTCATCACCACCGACGCCCAGCTGCTGCACTTCGGCGCCGGCGCGGTGCGGCCGCAGGGTCGCTCCGGCGGCGGCATGGCCGGCATCAAGCTCGCGCGCCGGCGAGCGCGGTCGTCTGGTTCGGCGCCGTCGACCCGGCGCCGACGTCGGTCGTCGTGACGTCGTCCGGCTCGTCGACGGCGCTGCCCGGCACCGAGCCCGGAGCGGTCAAGGTGACGCCGTTCGCGGAGTACCCGGCCAAGGGCCGCGCCACCGGCGGCGTGCGCTGCCACCGCTTCCTCAAGGGCGAGGACACCCTGGTCTTCGCCTGGGCGGGCTCCGCGCCGGCCCGGGCGGCGGCGGCCAGCGGGGCCCCGATCGACCTGCCCGCGGCCGACGGACGTCGCGACGGCTCCGGGGTGCCCGGCAGCCAGCCGATCGCCGCCTGCGCCGGGCCGCTGTCGGCCCGGCTCGACGCCCGGCCCCGCCACGGACCCTGTGGCAGGCTGACCGCCATGACGACCGTGCTCCGGGTCGCCGCTGCCGCCGCCGCGCGACCCTGCTCCTCACGCTCGTTCGTCGCCTGCAGCGGCGACGACGAGGCCCTCCTCGAACGAGTCGGCCGACGCCGACGGCGACGACGAGGTCACCCCCGAGGAGGTCATGGGCTTCGCCAAGACGAACCTCGACGAGACCTCCGGGCGTCCGGCTCGCGCTGGCCACCGACGACGCTGCCCGACGGCGTCGACGGCTTCCTCAAGAGCGCCGAGGGCGTCGGGCACGAACGCGCCCGCCTTCGACGGCACGGCATCCGGTCGCCTTCGCGGGCTCCCCGCCACCGACGTCGGCATCATCTCGGTCGACGACGAAGGTCTACGTCGAGCATCCCGCTCAGCCGGCTGGCGCGACGTCGACCCGGAGGAGTACTGCGCGCCCGACCCGGCCGCTGCTGCTCGACCCCGAGGCCGGCGTCTCCTCGCTGCTCAGCTCCGCCGAGGACGCTCGACGAGGGCGAGAGCGAGCGCGGCGGCGAGGACAACGACGAGATCCTCACGCACCTACACCGGCACCGTGCCGGGCGACGGCCGTCAAGAACATCATCCCGAGCGCCCCGGCGACTCCTACGACGCGACGTTCACCATCACCGCCGACGGCGAGCTGACCAAGGCCGTGCTGACCGGCGCGTTCTACCCGAGGGCGGCGGCGACCTCACCTACACGATCGGCTTCGACGAGTACGGCATCGAGCAGGAGATCACGGAGCCGTGAGCGACCGGACGCCGGTGACGCGCGCGACCGCTGCTGGTCTTCTGGCCGCGGTCGCCGTCGCGTTCGCGGCCGCCGACACCTACGTCGTCGTGCTGGCCCTGCCCGACATGATGGCCGTCGTCGGCCTCAGCGTCGACCAGCTGCAGCGCGCCGCCCCGATCGTGTCCGGCTTCCTGCTCGGGTACGTCGCGATGCTGCCGCTGATCGGCCGGATCGCCGACCTGCGCGGCCCGGTGCCCGGTGCTCGTCGCCTCGCTGGTGGTGTTCGCGCTCGGCTCGCTGGTCACCGCGATGGCCTACGACCTGCCCAGCATGGTGGTCGGCCGGTTCCTCCAGGGCGTCGGCGGCGGCGGGCTGGTGCCGGCGACGCTGGCGCTGGTCGCCGAGCTCTACCCCGCCGAGCGCCGCGGCGTCCCGCTCGGCGTGGTCTCGCGGTCCAGGAGATCGGCAGCGTGCTCGGGCCCGCTGTTCGGCGCGGCCGTGCTCGCCGTCGCCGACGTGGCGAGGCGATCTTCGCGATCAACTCGCGGTCGGGCTGGTGCTGGCCGCCGCGCATCGCGCGTCGCTCGCGCCGCGGCGACGGCGACCCGCACGTCGTGCGCGCGCCGCGGACCGGGCGACCCGACGTGATCGGGCGCTGCTCGCTGCTCGCTGGTGACCTGCGTCGCCGGCCGTGCTGACCGTCTCCTGCCGAACCCCCGTCTGCTACGCGACGTCACCTGGGGCGAGCGTTCGTGCCCGTCGCCGGCGACGGCCGCTGGCTCGACCCCGCTCGGCGCTGGTCGCGATCGTGCGCGGTCCTGCGTGTTCTGCCGTGCGCTGCCTCCTCGCGCGGCGCCCGCTGGTCGACGTCCGCGGCTGGGCGCGCAGCTCGCCGAGGCCGACCTCGCCGGCGCCGCTGCTCTCGCGCTCGCGCTCGGCGGCGTCGTGCTCGCCTTCGCGACCGCCGACCCCGAGGTGCCGGTGTTCTCCGCCCAGGGGCCGTGGTACTGCTCGGCGTCCGGCTGTCGCCGCCGCGGCTTCTGGTGTCCACCTGCGCCGGGCCGCGACCCGCTGGTCCCGCGCGGCGCGCTGCGGCCGACGCCGGCGTGGGGCTCGCTGCTGGTGAGCTTGTTCGTCGGCGCCGCGCTGATCGCCGCGCTGGTCGACATCCCGCTCTTCGCCCGGACCACCATCTACCCCGACTCCCAGCTCGACGCCGCGCTGGTGCTGCTGCGGTTCCTGGTCGCGCTGCCGGTCGGCGCGGTGCGTCGGCGGCTTCCTCATCCGGCGGCTGCCCGCCGGGCGTCGATCACCGCGGGCGGGATGGTGCTGGCCGCGGGCGGGTTCGTGCTGGATGTCGCGTGGGACGCCGACCACGCTCGAGGCGCTCGGTCGGCCACCGTGCCGCTGGTCGCTCGGCGGCCTCGGCTTCGGCCTCGCCCTCGCGCCGGTCAACGCCGCCCTGCTCGGCCGCGACCGACGACGACGTCCACGGCGTCGCCAGCGCGCTCGTCGTGGTCGCGCGGATGGTCGGCATGCTGGTCGGCATCTCGGCGCTGACCACGATCGGGCCTGCGGCGCTACTACGCCGTGCAGCGACCGCCCGCGCCGACGACGTGTGCGGCGGCCAGCCGTCCGGGCATCCGCTGCTCGGGCCGGCGTCGCTGCAGGAGCAGCCGTCTTCGTCGGGGCCGCGGTCGTCGCGCTGCTCGCCGCGGCGACGCTGCCCTGGTGCTGTTCCGCGGCGCACCCGCCCGCGGCGTCGACGCCGAGACAGGCGATCGACGTCGGACGCGGCTGACCCGATAGTTTCGGGCCGTGGCCGACTTCGACGACCTGCTCGCCGCCAACCGGACCTTCGCCGACGAGCTTCGACCTCGGCGGCTTCGACGGCATCGCCCACGCGGGCATCGCGATCGTCACCTGCATGGACTCCCGCATCGACCCGCTGGGCATGCTCGGCCTCTCCCCCGGCGACGCCAAGATCTTCCGCAACCCCGGCGGCCGGGTGACGCCGCAGGCGCTGGAGGCGCTGGTGCTCGGCGTCCACCTGCTGCAACGTGCGCCGGATCCTGGTCGTCCCGCACACCCGCTGCGCGATGGCGACCGCGACCGAGCAGGAGATCCGCGACCGGGTCTCGGCCTCGGCCGGCCAGGACGCCTCGTGGCAGGCCTTCCACGTCGTCACCGACCAGGTCGAGGCGCTCGTCGACGACGTCCAGAAGGTGCGCGCCCACCCCCTGATCCCCGCCACCACCCTGGTCGGCGGCTTCCTCTACGACGTCGACACCGGCCTGCTCACCCAGCAGCTCTGAGCGGGCGTGGCCGTGAGTTTCACCGGTTAACCGGTGAAACTCACGGTTCTGGCACGAAACTTCGCACCACAAGCGTGGATTTTGTCCTCACCCGGTCGCTCTCAGCCATGCCCGTGGCTCGACGTCCTGGCCCGGGGTCATCGGGGTAGTCCCGCCGTGGCCGCGACCGGCGACCCGCGACCTCAGGCGTCCAGCGCCTCGACGTCGACCTCGTAGGCGCCCTGCACGATGAACTCCTTGCGCGGGGCGACGTCGGAGCCCATCAGCAGCTCGAAGACGGTGGCGGCGACGTCGGCGTCGTCGACGGTGAGCTTGCGCAGGGTGCGGTGGCGGGGGTCCATGGTGGTCTCGGCCAGCTGGTCGGCGTCCATCTCACCGAGGCCCTTGTAGCGCTGGACCGGGTCCTTCCACCGCACGTTCTGCTTCTTCAGCTCGGCGAGCTTGCGCTGCAGCTCGTCGTCGGAGTAGGTGTAGACGTACTTGTCCTGGCCCTTGCTGGGGTTGGAGATCTCGATGCGGTGCAGCGGCGGGACGGCGGTGAAGACCCTGCCCGACGTGATCAGGTCGGGCATGTACTTGAAGAACAGCGTGGCGAGCAGGCACCGGATGTGGGCACCGTCGGAGTCGGCGTCGGCCATGAAGATGATCCGGCCGTAGCGGCAGGCGTCGAGGTCGAACGTGCGCCCCGATCCGGCGCCGACCACCTGGATGATCGAGGCGCACTCGGCGTTCTTGAGCATGTCGCCGACCGAGGCCTTCTGCACGTTCAGGATCTTGCCGCGGATCGGCAGCAGCGCCTGGAACTCCGAGTTGCGGGCCAGCTTGGCCGTGCCGAGCGCCGAGTCACCCTCGACGATGAACAGCTCGGTGCGGTCGTTGTCGGTGGCTGCGGCAGTCGGCCAGCTTCGAGGGCAGGGACGACGGACTCCAGCGCGTTCTTGCGACGCTGGGTGTCCTTGTGCTGGCGGGCCGCGATCCGGGTCTTGGACGCCGCGACCACCTTGTCCATCAGCAGCCGCGCCTGGGCCTTCTCGGCCCGCTTGGTCGAGGTGAGGAACTCGGTGAGCCGGCTGGACACGATCTTGCGGACCTCCGAGCGCACCGCGGGCGTGCCGAGGATCTCCTTGGTCTGGCCCTCGAACTGCGGCTCGGCCTGCCGCACCGTCACCACGCCGGTCATCCCCTCGAGCACGTCCTCCTTGAGGACGTCGACGTCGTTGACCGGAGCACCTTGGCGGCACGCATGGCGTCGTTGAACGGCTTGACCAGGGCCGGCCTCGAAGCCCGACACGTGCGTGCCGCCCTTCGGGGTGGCGATCACGTTGACGAACGAGCGCAGCTCGGTCTCGTAGCCGGTGCCCCACCGCACGGCGATGTCGACGCCGAGCTCGCGGTCGACGTCCTGCGGGGTCATGTGGCCCTTGTCGTCGAGCATCGGCACGGTCTCGGTGAACGAGCCCGAGCCCTGGATGCGCAGCACCTCGGTGACCGGCTCGTCCTTGGCGAGGAACTCGGTGAACTCCGCGATGCCGCCGTCGTGCCGGAACTTCTCCTCGGTGGGGTTCGGACCGCGCAGGTCGCGGATCACGATCTCGAGGCCGGGCACGATGAACGACGTCTGCCGGGCCCGGCCGACCAGGCCCTCGAGCTCGAAGTCGGCGTCCTTGGTGAAGATCCGGCGGTCGGGCCAGAACCTGATCCGGGTGCCCGAGGCGCCCTTGGCGACGCGGCGACCCTTGCGGGTCAGCCCGCTCTTCGCCGTGAACGACGCATCGGGGCCGTCGCCGTCGAAGACGCCGGCCACGCCGTGCCGGAAGCTGATGCCCTGGGCCGACGGCGACCGGTCGACGTCGATGTCCATCCGTGCCGAGAGCGCGTTGACCACCGACAGGCCGACGCCGTGCAGACCGCCGGTGGCGACGTACGAGCCGCCGCCGAACTTGCCGCCGGCGTGCAGCTTGGTGGCGACCACCTCGACTCCGGGCAGCCCGGTCTTGGGCTCCTTGTCGGTGGGGATGCCGCGGCCGTCGTCGTGGACCTCCGCCGACCCGTCGGGGTGCAGGGTCACCTCCACCCGCTTGGCCGCGGCCGCCAGTGCCTCGTCGACGCCGTTGTCGATGATCTCCCACAGGCAGTGCATCAGGCCGCGGGTGTCGGTGGACCCGATGTACATGCCGGGGCGCTTGCGCACCGCCTCGAGGCCCTCCAGGACGAGCAGGTGGGCGGCGTTGTAGGTGTTGTCGACGATCGTGGGCTCCTACGCCGTGGTCCGGCAATCCGATGCTCTTGGTGGGTCCGAATCTACCTGCGACACGCCGAGATGCGGTGCAGGCGCACCTGATCGCGGCACGTCACGATGAGGACACGATCCGACACCCGTCCTCGCGTTCTGCATCCGCGTGGGCTTCCCCGACGTCAGACTCGGTGACGTTCCTCAAGAACCGCACGCAGCACACCGATAAACCAAACAGTGGGGCCCCCGGTCGACGAACTTCGACCAACTGGTCTGGACCCGTGCTCGCAACGACGGTGTCCAGGGCATGGAAACTGCCGGGCGGGGGAATACCGATCGTGATGAGATCGAGTGGCGTGTACCACCCGGTGGCGGGAATCTTGCTCCCGCTGGCTACGTTGGACATGGCACCGACCGAGATAGAGATGAGGCCGAACGTGACGACTGCTACCGCCCCCAGCGCCGCCCTGACTGCTGAGGACCGCTGCGACCGCTGCGGTGCCCAGGCCTACCTCCGTGTCGAGCTCCAGACCGGCGGTGAGCTGCTGTTCTGCGCTCACCACGCCCGCGAGCACGGCGACAAGCTCAAGGAGATCGCCGTCACCGTCGTCGACGAGACGCACAAGCTCGCCCGGACCACCGGCACGGCGACGCAGGACTGAGGCTCCACCGCTTCCCGACCACACCGACGGCCCCGGACCACGTCCGGGGCCGTCGGTCTGTCCTGACCCACCGTGTGCCAGCCTCGTCGCGTGGTTGTCCTGCTCTCCCTGTGTGCCGCCCTGTCGTACGGGCTCTCCGACTTCCTCGGCGGTGTGGTCTCGCGCCGCGTCAGCCCTTGGGCGATGGCGTTCGTGTCCATGCTCGGCGGCGCCCTGGCGATGCTCGTCCTCGGCCTCGTCGTCGACGGTGACCCGCGCCGGGACGACGTGGGGTGGGCGCTGGTGGCCGGGCTCGGCAACGGCATCGGGACGGCGTTCCTCTACCGCGGCCTCTCCGCCGGGAGGATGGGCGTGGTCGCACCGGTCTCGGGCGTCGGCGCCGCGCTGGTCCCGCTCGTCGTCGGGGTGGTCACCGGCGAGCGCCCGGGTGCCATCGCCTGGCTCGGGATCGTCGCCGCGCTGCCCGCCATCTGGCTGGTCGCGCGTGAGCCCGCCACCGGCACGACGGGCGGCGGCGTCCTGTCCGGTGGCCTGGTCGACGGCGTCCTGGCGGGTCTCGGGTTCGGGGTGCTGTTCGCGGCCCTGGCCCAGATCCCCGAGGAGTCGGGCTTCCTGCCGCTGGCGCTGAACGGTGGCCTGGCCGCCGTCGCGGTGGCCGCGATCGCCCTGGCGCTGCGCCAGCCGTGGGTGCCCCGCGAGCCGGCGGCGTCCCTGGGCCTGGCGTGCGGGGTCCTGGGCGCGAGCGCGACCGGGCTGTTCCTCGTGGCCACCCAGACCGGCTACCTGACCGTCGCCGCGGTCATCACGTCGCTCTACCCCGCGTTCACGGTGCTGCTGGCCGCAGCCTTCCTGCGCGAGCGGGTGCACCGCGCCCAGGGCGTCGGGTTGCTGCTGTGCGGCGCCGCGGTGGGCCTGATCGCCGCCGGCTGACTCTCCGGTCGGCGGACGGGCCTACTCGCCGGTCACATTTACCCGCGCGTCCCTGTCCTGCGTGGCTCGCGCGTGGCATGCTGGGTCGCAAGCCAGGTCGCCCCGACGTACTGCCCCCCAGCCGTCGGTTCGGCCTGGCGCTCTTTTTCGCCACGCCGGCGGGAGGGACGACCGGAGCTGTGGCACCGCCGCGGTCCCCCCGGAGGCGACGGCGCCACAGACAAATTTCATGCTAGTGCGCAGGCAGGTGGCGTTCGTCCTCCGTTGGGGTGGCACACCCGGGACGGAGGGAACGCCCCGTCGAGCGAAGGGGGATTGCCGACGAGGCGCTCATGCCGGCGTGCGAGCGCCATGGGGAACGCTCGGCCGCCGACACCGTCGACGCTAGCCCCCGTTGCGGGCGGCTGGCCGCCCGAAGGGGTGACGAAACGCGAGATCGGACCACGGAGCACGTCGGCCCCTCGAGCCTCAGTCGAGGTAGTCGCGCAGCACCTGCGAGCGCGAGGGGTGGCGCAGCTTCGACATCGTCTTCGACTCGATCTGGCGGATCCGCTCGCGGGTGACGCCGTAGACCTTGCCGATCTCGTCGAGGGTCTTGGGCTGGCCGTCGGTGAGACCGAAGCGCATGCTCACCACGCCCGCCTCGCGCTCGGAGAGCGTGTCGAGGACGGCGTGCAGCTGCTCCTGCAGGAGCGTGAAGCTGACCGCGTCGGCCGGGACGATCGCCTCGGAGTCCTCGATCAGGTCGCCGAACTCGCTGTCGCCGTCCTCACCGAGGGGCGTGTGCAGGGAGATCGGCTCGCGGCCGTACTTCTGGACCTCGATGACCTTCTCGGGGGTCATGTCGAGCTCCTTGGCGAGCTCTTCGGGCGTGGGCTCGCGGCCGAGGTCCTGCAGCATCTGGCGCTGGACGCGGGCGAGCTTGTTGATCACCTCGACCATGTGCACCGGGATCCGGATGGTGCGGGCCTGGTCGGCCATGGCGCGGGTGATCGCCTGACGGATCCACCAGGTGGCGTAGGTCGAGAACTTGTAGCCCTTGGTGTAGTCGAACTTCTCGACCGCGCGGATCAGACCGAGGTTGCCCTCCTGGATCAGGTCGAGGAAGAGCATGCCGCGGCCGGTGTAGCGCTTGGCGAGGCTGACCACGAGACGCAGGTTGGCCTCGAGCAGGTGGTTCTTCGCGCGGCGTCCGTCCTCGGAGATCCACTCGAGCTCCTCGAGCACCTTCGGCGTGATCTTGCCGCCCTTGGCGAGCTTCTCCTCCGAGAACAGGCCGGCCTCGATCCGCTTGGCGAGCTCGACCTCCATCTCGGCGTTGAGGAGCGGCACCTTGCCGATCTGCTTGAGGTAGTCCTTGACCGGGTCGGCGGTGGCGCCGGCCACCATGACCTGCTGGGCGGGCTCGTCGGTGTCGTCGGCGGCCGAGACCACGAACGACGACGTCGCGGTGGCCTCCTCCTCGTCCTCCTTGATCGAGGGGTCGGCGGCGACGTCCTTCTCGAACTGCTCGTCGGGGACGTCGGGGAGGATCTTCTTGCCGTCGGGGCCGACGACCGGCGCGGCGGCGTTCTTCACGGGCGCGGCCTTCTTGGCCGTCGCCTTCTTCGCGGCCGGCGCGGCCTCGGCGGGCTCGGCCTTCTTCGCGGGTGCCTTCTTCGCCGGCGCTGCCTTCTTGGCGGCGGCCGTGGCGGTCTTGCGGGTGCCGGTGGCCGCGGCGGCCGCGCGAGCGTCGACCGGCAGCGCGACGCTGAGGCCGAGCGAGCTCAGGTGGGCCAGCAGTGCCTTGAGGTGGCGCGGCTCGACGCCGGCGCCGTCACTGGCCCGGCGCACCTGCTCGGGACTGAAGCTCCCGGTGGAACCGGCCTGCTCGATGAGCGTGAGGACGGCGGGGTGCGTGAGCACCTCGGAAGGGATTTTACGTGCGTTCGAGGACACGAACACCTCTCGTCAAACAGGCGGGTGGACTAGCTCATGCGCTGGGCTCAGAGCGCGACAAAGACCGGTGTCGTCAAGAGCCGCTGCACTCATTCTGACACGGGTGGGGTGAGCAGCCGACTTGGGAGGGTGTGCTCACCGACCGATCATGTCGTCGAAGGTCCGCTCGACGCCGTACGACGCCTTGCGCGAGGCGCGGCGCAGGGTGTTCAGCACGGCCGGACCCACGACCAGGATGGCCAGGGTGTCGGTGACGGCGCGGCCAGGTACCCGGCGTCGCACCGCAGCCCGCAGCCATGGCTGATGGATCTGGTTCAGGACGCGGCCCGATCGACTCCCGGACCTCGTGTCCGGACCCGCCGCGGAGGACGACACCGAGGACCAGCGACGACGGTCGCCCTGCCGTGAGCGAGACCCTTGGTCAGGCCGCAGCTCTGTGGGTGCATACGGCCGTGCATCTCGGGTACGAACATCGCAGCGCGGTCTTTGGATCAACCCCCCAGCTCCTGAGACCTGCGTGGCCAACGGCCGTTTCGCTCCAGTAGCGAGGCGGCCGTTCGTGCTGCCGGAGGTCTCACCGGTCGGACGGCTTTCCGGCGGCCCAGCGGGCAACAAATGTCATAACCTCTAGGACTCTGCAAGGAACCCGATCGCGGCTCAGACCCCCCATAGTCTTGAACTCAGGGGATGCCGCCGAGCCTCTGGGGGGAGCCTGGCGGCGTCCCTGTTCTCGGCCCAGCCCACCACGCGACGGTCTCAGGCAATCGGCCGCGTCGTGAGAGGTCAGAGGGCCGCGGCCTTCGCGGCGGCCTTCTTCTCCTTCTTGAAGTCGCGCACCTTCTGCAGGCTGGCCGGGTCGACGACGTCGGCGACCGAGCGGAATCCGGGCAGCGCGTAGTCGCCGGCGACCGTCTCCCACCCGTCGGGGCGGACGTCGAGCTGCTTGGCCAGCAGAGCCACGAAGATCTTCGCCTTCTGGGCACCGAAGCCGGGCAGCGCCTGGATCCGCTTCGCGAGGTCCTTGCCGTCGGCGGCCTCGGTCCAGATGCGTTCGGTGCGGCCGTCGTACTGGTCGACGACGATGCGCGCGAGCTCCTGCAGCCGCGCCGACATCGAGCCCGGGAACCGGTGGATCGCCGGGGGCACCGAGCACAGGGCGGTGAACTCCTCCGGGTCGGCCGCCGCGATGCGCTGCGGGTCGAAGGTGCCGAAGCGGCCGGTGACCTTCGCCGGCCCGCGGAAGGCATGCTCCATCGGATACTGCTGGTCGAGCATCATCCCCGCGAGGAGCGCGAAGCTGCTGTCGGTGAGGATCTGGTCGGCCGTCTCGTCGCCGGTGATGTGGATCGCCATGGGTCTCATCCTGCCTCTCGGAGGTGGGACCTGGGGAGGGGCCCGGACTCATCGCCGTGGTCGAGCGTCACCCTCAGTCCCAGTCGGCGGGGGCGAACTGGCTGACGGTGAAATCGGCGCCCTGGGGGTCGCGGACGACGGCCGCGCGCACCCACTCGTTCTCGTACGACGACAGCACGGACCCCCCGAGCCGCTCGACGCTCGCGACGGAGTCGTCGCGGTCGGCGACCGTGAAGGTGACGTGCCAGTGCGGCGACTCGCCCTCCTCGACCGGCACGACTCCCCCGATCACGTCCTCGAACCCCTCCGGGGCGCTCCCCTGCCGGCTCCGGATGTCGGGGTCGACCGTGGCCTCGAGGTGGTCGCCGTACCCGGGCACCTGGATCGCGGTGCCGAAGCCCAGGTCGACGACGCGCCATCCGAACGCGGCGGTGTAGAACCCGCGCGGCCGCGGGGGCGTCGGCGGTGTGCAGGTCGCTGAAGTTCCAGGCACCGGGCTCGTTGGCCACCTGCACGCCCAGCCGGCGGCGTGCCTGCCACAGCCGGATCTCGGCGCCCTCCGGGTCGGTGAGGGTCGAGGTCCGTCCGCCCGGTCCGGCGTCGGCCGGCGGGTCGGCCAGCGTGGCGCCGAGCCCGGTCAGCCGCTCGGTGGTGGCGTCGCAGTCGTCGACGGCGACGTAGGTGCTCCAGGCGGCCGACCCGGAGCCCGGCCCGCCGATCGCGGCGGCATCGCGGCCCTCGAGGGCCGCGATCACGTAGCGGCCGGGCGCGTCGGGCGGCATCGCCTCGGTGAAGGTCCAGCCGAACAGGGCGCCGTAGAACTCGAGGGCGGCGTCGACGTCGGGCTGCACGGTGTCGACCCAGGAGGTGACGCCGTGCGGGAAGGTGCGCTCCATCGGTACCGGCCGGCGCCTGGTGGGCGATCAGGCCTTGACGGCGAGCACGGGGCAGTGCGCGTCGAGCAGCACCCGCTGGGCGTTGGACCCGAGGATCAGCTTGCCGACCGGCGTCCGTCGGCGCAGGCCGATCACGATCAGCTCGGCGTCGCTGGCCTCGGCGACGCTGGCCAGGTCCTCGGCTGCCTCGAAACCACGCACCAGGACCCGGACGTCGTACTTGATGCCCGACTGGTCCAGCTTGGCGCGAGCCCCGGTGAGGTCGGGCTCCTCGTCGCGGTCGCGACGGGAGTGGACGACGATCAGCTCGGAGCCGCGCAGCCGAGCCTCCTCGATCGCCTTGTCGAGGGCAGCCTCGCCCTCCGGTTTCGGCACATATCCCACGACCACGGTCGACATGTCGGCAGGTTACCCCTGCCGAGGGGTCCGGTCACTGACCCGAACGGGCGTGGCCTGTGGAGGGGGCCTCCGGGTGGCGGCCCCGTGGGGCAGGCTCGGGACATGGACCTGGCCCCGGCGCCGCCGCGCAGCGCGATCACCGAACCGGTGCCGCGCGCCCTGCTGGCCCTGCTGCGGCGCGCCGTCCTCGACCACGCCGCCCACGAGCAGCGCCGCGTGTTCCCGCCGACCGTGCACGTCGGCGTCCCAGGCCTGGTGCAGGCAACGCTCGAGCTCGGCGACCAGCGCCTCGACCACGCCCTGCGCACCGACGCGATCGAGGCGATGGTGCGGCGCGCCCGGCGCCCCGGCCCGGCTCCGCTGGTGTGGCTGACCCGGCGCGGCGAGCTCGACGTGCAGGACGTCGACCTGGCCTGGCTGGCCGCGACCCGCAGCGCGGCCGGCGAGCTGGACGTCGTCCTGCCGATGGTGGTGGTCAACCGGCGCTGCTGGCGCGAGCCGAGCACCGGCGTCGGGCGCACGTGGACGCGGCTCCGGCCGGGAGGCCAGCCGCGGCGCGCCGGCCACCCAGGCGGCTGACGGGCGACCCGTCGTCACCTGCCCCGTCACACGCGCACGCGCGATCCTGCGGGCATGGATCTGCACCAGATGCTGTGCCGGGTGGCCGGCCGGCTCGTCGAGCACGGCACCCGGGCCGAGGCCGCGGCGCTGCTCGCTCTCTCAGCTGCCGCCGCCGGGCTCGCGCCTGGTGCTGCCGCCGCTCTCGTCGACTGGGAGGGCTCGGAGGTGGCTCGGCTGCGTGCCTTCGGCGTCGTGCACGGGGCCCTCGTGCATGGTCTCGAGGTGGAGGATCGCGCTCGCCTGCTGGAGCGCCTGGAGCGCTCCAACGCGACGCTCGCGCGAGTAGGTTGACGGCGTGGTGCGGATTCGCCTCGTCGGAAGGCCGCGACTCGAGATTGACGGCGTGGCCGTGGCCGGCCCCCGGGGCCGCAAGAGCTGGGCCCTGCTGGGGCGGCTGGTGAGGTCGTCGCAACCCGTCTCACGACAGGTTCTCGTCGACGAGCTGTTCAGCGAGGCGGACGACCCGCTGTCCGCCCTGCGCTGGTCGATGGCCGAGCTGCGCCGCCGGATCGGGGGCCTGACGCTGCAGGGCAACCCGGTCGAGCTCCGGCTGGGCGGCGAGGTGACGGTCGACGTCGTCGACCTGGCCTCGGGCCAGGTGCCGACGGAGATCCCCGAGGGCGACTTCCTCGAGGGGATCGATGTCGCGGCGTCGCCGGGCTTCGAGGCCTGGCTCCTCGTGGAGCGGCAACGGGTCGACGGGGAGGTGCTCTCGGTCCTGCGCCAGGCGGCACTGCGGGCCCTGTCGGGCCGCGAGTCCGACCGCGCTGTCGCGCTCGGGGGCGCGATGGTGCGACGTGCCCCCTTCGAGGAGGGCTCGCACATCATGCTCATCCAGGCCCTCGCGGCCAGCGGTGACACCCAGGCGGCCCTCGAGCAGGCCGACGCCAGCGCCGCGATGCTGAGCCGCGAGCTCGGCGCCCTGCCGAGCCCGGCCGTTCACGCCGCGGCCCGGCCGCGAGCGAGCGCACCGGTGCCGGCCGTGGCACCCCGCGCCAGTGCGAACGCGTTGCTCGACGCCGGTCTGGCCGCCCTGTCGGCCGGAGCGCCCGACGCGGGCATCGAGTGCCTGCGCGGAGCCTCGGGAGCCGCCGAGCGCGCCGGAGACCGGGAGCTGCTCAGCCGATGCCTCACCGAGCTCGGGACCGCCCTGGTGCACGCGATCCGCGGGTACGACGACGAGGGGTCGATGGTCCTCGACCGGGCCGCCGAGCTCGCATCGTCGGTGGGAGCGCAGGCGACATCCGCGAAGGCCTTGACCGAGCTCGCCTACGTCGACGTGCTGGCCGGCCGCCGCGAGAGTGCCGTCCGCTCCCTGGGCCGGGCCCGTGAGATGGCTGAGAACGAGCCTGCGCTCCTCGCGGCCATCGCGGGCATCGACGCCATGAACCTCAGCGACTGGGGACGGCTCGAGGCCGGCGCCGCTCGGTTCGCCGAGGCGGTGGAGCTCAGCCGCAGCGCCGGGTCCGCGCGGCGAGAGGTGTGGAGCCGGGGGCTGGGGGCGCGCACCCTCGTGCTCCAGGGCCGACTCGACGACGCCATGGACTGGGCCACGGACTCGCTCGAACTCGCCCGACGCGAGCAGTGGACGGCGTTCCGTCCCTGGCCCGAGGCCTGGCTCGCCCAGGCGCGACTGTCCGGTGGGGTCGACCCGCGCGTGGTGCGGGGCGAGGCAGAGGCGGCGTTCGCCCTGGCCCGTCAGCTCGAGGACCCCTGCTGGGAAGGCGTCTCGGCCAAGGTGATCGGGATGACCCACCTCGCCGAGGCGGAGTACGCCGAGGCGCTGGCCTGGCTCACGAACGCCGGCGCGCTGTCGCGACGCGTCACGGACTCCTACGCGTGGCTCGACGTGGACATCCTCGTGGCCGAGGCCGAGACCGCTCACGCCTCCGGAGACCGGGCCCGCGCCGAGGCAATCGCCAGCCGCGCGGTCGCCGATGCGGCGAAGAGAGGCATGGACGGCCACCTCGGGCGGGCCCTGCTGCTGGTGGGCGGTCCCCAGCGGCGTCGCGGGCAACGTCGCGAGGGTCAGGCGGGCGGCGCGAACAACTCGAGGGCGATGCCGTCGGGGTCGCGGAACGAGAGCCCCGACCCGTAGTGGGCGTCCACGATGCCGCCGTGGGCGATGCCCAGGTCGTCAAGGCGCGTCACCCACCGCTCCAGGCCGGCCCGGTCGGGAGCAGAGAAGGCGACGTGGTCGAGGCCGGTACGCAGCTCGTGGAAGCGGTCGTCACCACCCTCGGGGTGGACGTGCAGCCCGAAGAGCTGACCTCCGTCGAGGGCGAACACGGCGTGGTGGAACGAACCGGTGTCCTCGTCGAGCACGGGCTGCGACCGGAACAGCTCGGTGTACCAGCGGGTGCTGCGTTCGAGGTCGGTCACGGTCACCGCGACGTGCGCAACGGGTGGGAAGTCGGACATGAGGGCCTCCTGGGGCCGTGGGAGTCGGCGGCGGCCCGACGGTGGTCGAGCACGTGCCCCACAGGCAACCCCACCGGCGTGTGACTCCGCGGGTGATGATCCCGTTCGCTACCAGGTGTGGACCGGCTCGTTGGTGTGCATCCGCTCGCGGTACTCGAGCAGGGTGGCGCGCAGCGCGTCGAAGCGGTCCTGCGAGCCGCGCTCCTCCATCGCCCGGACGAACCACTCCGCCCCGTTGGTGCCGGCCAGGCAGCGCTGCTCGATGATGCCGAGCAGCCGGTCGGCGGTGGTGCCGTCGACTCCCCACGACGCCAGTCCCTCGTGCGCCAGCGGGAGCAGCCGGCGCAGCACCAGCTCGGTGGCCCGCACCTGTCCCACGCCCGGCCAGTACACCTGCGCGTCGATGCCGTGCTGGGCCGCGACGTGGAAGTTCTCCTCGGCCGCGCTGAAGGACATCTGCGACCACAGCGGCCGCTCGCTCTCGGCCAGGGTCCGCACCAGGCCGAAGTAGAACGCCGCGTTGGCCATCGTGTCGGCCACGGTCGGGCCGGCGGCGAGCACCCGGTTCTCGACCCGTAGGTGCGGGACGCCGCCGCTGATGTCGTAGACCGGCCGGTTCCACCGGTAGATGGTGCCGTTGTGCAGGCGCAGCTCCGACAGGGTCGGGGTGCCGCCGTCCTCGAGCACCGCGAGCGGGTCCTCGTCGTCGGTGATCGGCAGCAGCGCCGAGAAGTACCGGACGTTCTCCTCGAACAGGTCGAAGACCGAGGTCACCCAGCGCTCACCGAACCACACCCGCGGCCGCACTCCCTGTGCCTTCAGCTCCTCGCTGCGGGTGTCGGTGGCCTGCTCGAACAGCGGGATCCGTGTCTCGCGCCACAGCTGCTTGCCCAGCAGGTACGGCGAGTTGGCGCCGACGGCCAGCTGGATGGCGGAGATCGCCTGCGAGGCGTTCCAGTACGACGCGAACTGGTCGGGCGAGGTCTGCACGTGCAGCTGGGTGCTGGTGCACGCGGCCTCGGGGACGATCGAGTCGGACGTCGTGTCGAGCCGCTCGGCGGCACCTCCCGACGCGGCCGGGGTGGTGCCGGCGATCGAGATCGTCAGGTCCTCGCCGCGCGCGTGCAGGATCTGCTCGCTCAGCAGCTTGTAGCGCGGGTTGGCGCTGATGCTGTGCATGCCCATGTGCCCCTCGGCGAGGGTGGGCAGGACGCCGATCATCACCAGGTGGGCCCCCACGGCCGCCGACTTCTCCTCGGCGTCGTTGAGGCTGCGCCGCAGGTTGGCCTCGAAGGTCTCGAGGCCACCCTTGCGCAGCTTGGCCGGCGGCACGTTGATCTCGATGTTGAACTGCCCCAGCTCGGTCTGGAAGTCGGGGTCGGCGATCGCCGCCAGCGCCTCGGCGTTCTTGAGCGCCGGGTCGCCGGTGTCGTCGACCAGGTTCAGCTCCATCTCGAGCCCGGTCATCGGGTCGTCGGTGTCGAACGCCGCCTCGCGCAGCATCCGGGCGAAGACGTCGAGGCAACGCCGTACCTTCTCGCGGTGCCGCGTGCGGTCGGCCGGGGTGAACTCCTGGAGATCGACCTCTTCGCCCATGGGGGGAACATAGACCCTTCAGGCCGTGTCGAGACCCTCCTTCCAGTCGAATCCGTCGTCGCAGACCGAGGGCGGCACCGCCCGCTCGAGCGCCTCGGCGACCAACCCGGAGAGCCCGTAGTCGGGGTCGACGTCGTGGGCACGGTCGATGGCGCACCAGGCGAGCGCGCCGTCGCCGGCCTGCCACGCCGACCAGGCGAGCAGCGCGGCCGCCGCAGGGAGCAGGTCGCCCGGCGCGCGTCGCACGAGGTCGGTGAAGAACCCGACGGCCGCTCGCGACCGGGCCCGGGTGATCGCCGACCAGGCGGCGTCGCGGACCCGCAGCGACCGCATCGCGACCAGCAGCCGGGCCGCCTCGACGTCGGAGGCCGTGCCCACCGCCTCGATGTGCCGCACGACCAGGCCCTGGGCCCACGTGCCCTCGGCCAGCACCGCGGAGGCGTCGGACGGGTCGGGTGGTGGCCGCGAGGCCACCAGCGACGCGACCGCGGCAACCCCCGTCGGCGACGGCTCGAGGGTGGCGGCGAGGTCGTCGCGGGAGCCGTGGGTCACCCGGCCGTCGAGGACCGCCTGGGTCAGGAACGGGTGTGCCGCGACCTGCTCCGGGTCGAAGCCCACCCCGACCTCCCGCGCGCCCGGGTCGCCCCCGAGCAGCGGGAACCACCGGTCCTGCCCACGCGCAGCGCCTCGACCACCGCGATCCGGTGCGCGTCGAACGCGGCCCGCAGCGCGTGCCAGGCCGCCTCGGCGAGTGCCTCGTCGTCGGCGTAGAGCAGCAGGACCACCCGGTCGACGCGGTGGTGGGCGGCCGGGTCGCACAGCATCGCGGCCAGCTCGGGCATGGCGGCCACGTCGTCGGGCAGGTCGACGCGGGCGTGGAACGGATGCTCGGCACCGAAGGTGAGCATGACGACGGAGTCGGCCGGCCAGAACCCGAGGACGACGGGCGCGACGGCCAGCAGGTCTTCGGGGCTGCGGG
Source organism: uncultured Actinomycetota bacterium (assembly GCA_963825985.1). Classification (GTDB taxonomy): domain Bacteria; phylum Actinomycetota; class Actinomycetes; order Propionibacteriales; family Nocardioidaceae; genus Nocardioides. The sequence goes on from CAWGVK010000033.1 coordinate 79,364, forward strand.
CGGTCAGCCGGGTGGGTGCGGTGGACGGGGTGGTGGTGGTAGGTCATGCCGCGAACCTCCCCGCGGCCACCGACAGCCGACCCCATCGGTCCCGGCACCTGTGGACGACGGGTCCCGAGACCTGCCCTGTGGACGACTCGTGGCTGTTTCAGGGGTCCCGGTGGCTACCGTGACCACGTGCGGAAGCAGGCGTCGGTCCTCCACCTCGACCTCGACGCCTTCTTCGCCTCCGTCGAGCAGCGCGACAAGCCCTCCCTGCGGGGCAAGCCGGTCGTGGTCGGCGGCGTCGGGGGCCGCGGTGTCGTGGCCACGGCGTCGTACGAGGCCCGCAAGTACGGCGTCCGCTCGGCCATGTCGACGCGCGAGGCCCGCTCACGGTGCGCGCACGCCGCGTTCCTCACCGGCCGGTTCCACGCCTACCGCGAGGCCAGCCTGGCCGTGATGACGCTGCTGCGCGCGACGTCGCCCCTGGTGGAGCCGCTCTCGCTCGACGAGGCCTTCGTCGACCTCGAGCAGGCCGGGCTGCCCGACCTCGAGGTGGCGACGGTGTCGGCGTTCGCCGAGCAGCTGAGGGCCCGGGTCGCCGAGGTGACCGGCGGCCTGACGGCGTCGGTGGGGCTCGGCACGTCGAAGTTCATCGCCAAGGTGGCCAGCGACCTCGACAAGCCCGACGGGCTGGTCGTCGTCGCGCCCGGCACCGAGCAGGAGCTCCTGCGGCCGATGCACGTGACGGTCATCCCCGGCGTCGGCCCGGCGACGTCCGAGCGCCTGCGCCGGGCCGGCATCCACACCGTCGCCGAGCTCGAGACGGTCACCCTCGACGAGCTCGTGCGACTGGTCGGCAAGGCCCACGGAGCCGGCCTGTACGCCTACTCCCGCGCCCTCGACGACCGGCCGGTCGTGCCCGAGCGGGAGGCCAAGTCGGTCAGCGTCGAGGGCACCTACGAGACCGACCTCACCGACCGCCGGCTGATGGAGGGGCTGCTCACCCGCCAGGCGGGCGAGGTCGCGACCCGGCTGCGCAAGCACGGCCTGTCGGGACGCACCGTCACGATCAAGGTGCGGCTGCACGACTTCACCACGCTGAACCGCTCCTCCACGCTCTCCGGGCCCACCGACCGCGCCGCCACGATCGCCCGCCTGGCCCGCAGCCTGCTGGCCGACCTCGACACCTCCGGCGGCGTCCGGCTCCTGGGCGTCGGGGTCTCCGGGCTGGCCGACTGGATCCAGGACGACCTGTTCGGCGAGTCCGGCGAGGACGGCGGATCCGATGAGGAGCCGGAGCCCGCGGAGCTCGTCTCCGAGGCGGAGGCCGGGATGCGCGCCCGCCGGGCGACGTACTCCCCCGGGCAGGACGTCGAGCACGACGAGATGGGCCGCGGCTGGGTGTGGGGCTCGGGCCGCGGGGTGGTGACGGTGCGCTTCGAGACGGCGCGGACGCCGCCCGGCCCGGTGCGGTCGTACGCCGTCGACGAACCCGCCCTGCACCCCTGGGCCCCCGATAATCCGGTGACCGAGGACGCCGTGACGCCGTAGCCTCGCCCCGTGGAGATCACCCCGGTCGACGTCGCGAGCGACATGGCGCTGCGCGCGTCGTACGACGTCGAGAAGCGCGCCATGCTGGTGGGCCGCGAGGACCTGCCCCACTGGTCGTGGCAGGAGATGTCAGCGGCCTGGCGCAGCGCCGACCCCGGTGAGAAGCAGATTCTGCTGGGCGGCTACGAGGACGGGCGGATGGTCGCCGGTGCCGTGCTGTTCCTCCCGCTGCTCGACAACACCGACAAGTGCTGGCTCGGCATCTGCGTCGACCCGCCGGAGCAGGGCCGCGGGCTGGGCCGCCGGATGCTCGAGCACGTCGTCGACCTCGCGCGGCAGGAGGGACGCACCGAGCTGCTGGCCGAGACCAAGCTGCCCTTCGACGAGGTCACCACCCACCGCAACCGCCGCTTCGCCGAGGAGGCCGACTTCTCGCTCTCCAACGTCGAGATCGTGCGGCACCTCGAGCTCCCCGTTCCCGTCCGCGACCTCGACGCCTGGGCGGCCCAGGCGGCCGAGAGGCATGACGGCTACCGCGTCGAGACGTTCCTCAACCACGTGCCCGACGAGCTGGTGCCGTCGCTGTGCGTGCTGCTCGGCCAGCTCGCCGTCGACGCGCCCACCGGTGAGGCCGTGTGGGAGGAGGAGGTGATGACGCCCGAGCGGTTCGCGGAGAACCGGGCGTCACTGCTCAAGGCCGGTCGCCGGATCTACGAGACGGTGGCGATCGCACCCGACGGCACGGTCGCCGCGCAGTCGACCCTGTCGGTGCCCCCCGAGGGCGGTCGCACCGACGTCTCCCAGTGGGGCACGTTCGTGCACCGCGAGCACCGCGGCAAGCGGCTCGGGCTGGCCGTCAAGGTGGCCAACCTGCGCGCCGTCCAGGAGGCGCACCCGGAGATGCGCCGCGTCGTCACCCAGAACGGCGAGACCAACGACTGGATGGTCGCGATCAACGAGCTGATGGGCTTCGAGCCGGTCGAGGCGTCGGTCGAGCTCATCCTGCGCGTCTAGATTTCGAGACCGGTCGCCTCAATCTCCCGCCCTCGTCGCGCCCGAGCGAGCTCGGTCGCGGGGCGCGAAACTGACCGGGTCGCCCGGCCGCAGCTGGGCGCAGAGCGCCAGGTCGTCGGGCCGGACGACGGCGACGACCGGGTAGCCGCCGGTCGCGGGATGGTCGGCCAGGAACACCACGGGCTGCCCGTCGGGCGGCACCTGCACGGCACCGAGCACCAGACCCTCGCTGGGCAGCTCTCCGTCGCGGGTCCGCTCCAGGGGCTCGCCGCGCAGCCGCAGCCCGACCCGGTTGGACTCGTCGCCGACGACGTACGACGTCGCGCACAGCCGCTCGAGCACCCCGTCGGCGAACCAGTCGGCGCGCGGGCCGGGGTCGACCCGCAGCGGGCCGCGCCGGGTCGGCGCCACCACGTCGACAGCGGCGGGCGTGCCGGGACGACCGACCGGCAGCTGCGTCCCGTCGGCGACCCGCGGCGGCCCGACCCACGCGAGGGTGTCGGTCGAGCGCGACCCCAGCACCGGCTCGACGGTGAGGCCGCCGGCCAGGGCCAGGTACGACCGGACGCCGGTCACGGCCGGGCCGAGCCGCAGCTCGGCGCCGGCCGCCACCCGCTCGGCGCGACCGTGACCGCGGGCCACCCCGTCGACGGTCACCGCGCAGCCCGCCCCCGTCACGGCCACCCACCCGGCGGCCTCGGCGCGCAGCCGCAGGCCGCCCAGCGTGACCTCGAGGACGGCGGCGCCCTGCTCGTTGCCGACCAGGCGGTTGGCCAGCCGTGCCGCCGGCGGGTCGAGCCAGCCCGCCCGCGGTACGCCGAGGTGGGCCAGCCCCGGGCGGCCGGCGTCCTGCACCGTGACCAGGCCTCCGGTCTCGAGCACCGTCCAGGTCACTGTGCGACGAACCTGACCCGGGTCCCGGGTGCGAGCAGCGCCGGCCGGTCGCGGTCGGCGTCCCACAGCACGGCGTCGGTGCGGCCGATGATCCGCCAGCCTCCGGGCGACGCCGTCGGGTAGACGCCGCACCACTCCCCCGCCAGGGCCACGGCCCCGGCCGGCACCCGCGCACGAGGCGAGTCGAGCCGCGGCACCGCGAGGTCGGCGGGCAGCCCGGACAGGTAGGAGAAGCCCGGCGCGAAGCCGCAGAAGGCCGCCACGAACTCGATCGAGCCGTGCCGCTGCGCCACGCCCGCGCGGTCGGTGCCCCAGCGGTCGGCGACGTCGTCGAGATCGTCGCCGTCGTACGTCGTCGCGATCTCGACCAGCGGGCCCGGCGGCACCGGGCTCGACGGCCTCCACCGCTCGAGGAGGCGGGCCAGGGCCTCGTGGTCGTCGACGCCGTCGAAGAGGACCGTGCGCGCCGCCGGCACCACCTCGGTCGCCCTCACCCCGGCGTCGCGGGCGAACGCGGCCAGGGCGCACGCCTCGCCGGCGTCGGCGACCTCGGCGAGCAGCGCCGTGGGGCCGACGGGGAGGAGCTGCATGGGGCCAGTGTTCACCACCTGGTCGACTGCCCGGTGGTTGCCGGGGGCTGCCTCTTGCCTGCAGGGTTGGAGAGATCTCGACCCACCGATCAAAAAGGGTGAGGGCCTCTTGATGGTATGAGCATCAGGAGGCCCTCGGATTGTCCGGCAGCGTGACGTCCGGACGACCTGACCCGCTCTCCGACCCCGCCGTTCCCGTCACCGGTCCGACGCCGCGAGTTGCCTCGTGGTGTGGGTCTTCGCTCGTGCCTGGTCTCGCCCGGTTGAGGTGACATCCGGACCACCGCGCAGACGCTCCGACCCCGCCGTCCCCGTCACCGGGCCGACGCCTCGAGTTGCCCCGAAGTGTGGATCTTCGTGCCTGCACGATCTCGCCCGAGTGGTGATCTCCGAGCGACCGATCAGCCCGTCCGACCCCGTCGCACCATCACCGGCTTGACGCCTCGAGTTGCCCCGAAGTGTGAGTCTTCTTCACTGTTCGATCCCCGCCGCCTCCGCTTCCCTTGCGGGCCGCTTCGGCTTTGGTAGGGAGAGTTCTACGTGGCCCGGAACCAGCTCCGCAAGGGTTTCTCGCAAAGTCGTTCCACATTCCTCTGGTCGCACAGGACCCTCCACAGACAGGGGCCGTTCATCCACAACATCGGCCCCTCGTCCACAGATCCGGAGCTGGCCTGTGGACAGGCGACCGGCCCTGGCCCTAACGCCGGACGAGGCGCGCGACGACGCCCTCGGCGCCCGAGGCCCAGCACGTCCCGACGACGCACTGGACGCTGTCGAAGCCCTGGGAGCTGAACGTCGTCCAGGTGCGGCCGTTGTCGCGCGAGATGTCGGTGCCGCTCGGGCCGACGGCGACCGCCGACCTCGCCCGCCAGAAGTCGACGCCCGAGCGGTAGCCGCCCAGGTCGTCGGCGTTGCGCCACCGGCGCCCGGCGTCGCGGGTGGTGGCGGCGCGGTCGACACCGTCGTCCTCGGCCTCGAAGTCGCCGCCGACCGCGATCCCGATCCGGGGCGTCCGGAACGACAGCGAGAACACACCGCCGGCCTCGGACGCCGGCAGGGTGGAGTCGACGGCCTTCCAGTGGCGACCGCGGTCCCGCGTGAAGAACACCCGGGCGGCGCTGCCGCCCGAGGCGAGGTAGGCCTGCTTCCTGCCCGCCGTGACCAGGCAGGTGCCACTGGCCGCGAACCCGAACTCACCCTCGGCCGATGGCATGCCCCGAGCCGGCAGCTGCCGCCAGGTCCGTCCGCCGTCGCGGGTGGAGATGATCCGGAACCTGCCGTTGACGGGGTCGCTCATGGCCAGCCCGCGGCGGTCGCCCGGCCACATCGCCATGCAGTCGTAGAACGCGGCCGGGTCGCGGTTGACGAAGACCCGCTTCCACGTGCGGCCGGCGTCGGTGGTGCGGTAGATCCGGCTCGCGCGGCCCTCGCCGATGGTCATCGCGAGCGCGGTGCGGGCGTCGGCCGCCTCGATGTCGCGGAAGAGCAGCCCGTCGGCGGCCGGCGGGCTGACGTCGCGCCAGGTGCGGCCGCCGTCGGTGGTGCGCCACACGCCACCCTCGCTGCCGCCGACCCACGCCGTCCGGTCGTCGACGGCGTCGAGGGCGCGCAGCTGCTGGTCGGTGTCGACCGACCTGTCCTGCCATCGCCACTGTGGTCGCTCGGCGCCGGCGGGGGACGGCGCCGCGGCCGTGGCGGCGAGCGAGGCGAGGGCGGAGGCGAGCACGACGGCAGTCCCGAGAATCTTGCGCATGGCCCCACCCTGACCGACACCGCTCCCGTCTGCGCCGATGAGTCCCGGCGTGTCGCGGGGTCTCACCACCATGACCACCACCACTGCTGACGGCCGCAGCGAGGTCGCCGAGGCCTTCGCGACCCACCGGTTCGCCGACACCTACGACCACCTCGCCGCCGACGTGCGGTGGTTCACCAACGGCGGCGAGCCGCGGATCGGCCGCGACGCCGCCGTCGACGCCTGCGAGGGCCTCCTCGGCGACCTGGCCCACAGCATCGTCGACCTCGTCTACCTCGAGACGCACGTCGAGGACGACAGCGTCGTCGTGCACACGGTCACCCGCTACGTCGACCTCACCGGCACCTGCGTCGTCGAGTCGCAGGACACCTTCGACTTCGAGGACGGCGCCGTCGTGGCGATCACGTCGTACGTCGCCGAGGTGGCCGAGTCGGCCGCCTCCTGACTCACAGCCCTCGCAGCGACCAGCCGGCGTCCTCGAGCGCCACCCGGCAGGCACGGGCGTGCTCGACGGCGCCGGGGGTGTCGCCGTGCACGCACACCGAGTCGACCGACGCCGCCAGCTCGACGGCGCGCGCGGCGATCACGGAGCTGTCGTCGAGGACGGCGCCGGGCCGGTCGCGCGGCAGCAGCCGGCCGGCGTCGTCGTACCCGCGGTCGGGGAAGCCCTCCAGCAGCACCAGCCGCCCGAGGCCGGCGGCCTGGTCGAGCAGGGCACCGGGCATGCCCAGCACCGGCAGCGCTCCGGAGCCGGCCAGCACCGCGGCCGCCTGCTCGTCGTCGTCGAGCACCCGGTGGTACAGCGCGCCGTGCGGCTTGAGGTAGCGCACGGCCGTGCCGGCAGCGGAGGCGATCTCGGACAGGACGCCGACCTGGTGGGACACCTGCTCGCGCAGGATCTCGTAGGCGACGTCGACGGCGACCCGGCCGAAGTTGGGTCGGTCGGCGTACGAGACCTGGGCACCGACCGAGACGCCGCGCTCGACCGCCTGGTCGCAGACCGCCCGCATGATCGCGGCGCTGCCCGCGTGGTAGCCGCACGCCACGTTGGCGCTCGTCACGACCGTGAGCAGCGTGGCGTCGTCGGTGACCTCCTCGCCGAGGTCGGCGTTGAGGTCGACCGCCCTCATGCGCCCAGCGGCTTGCCGAGGAACTCCTCGGTGACCTGGTAGCCGAGCCTGTCGTAGAGCGCTCGGGCGCCGTCGTTGTGACCGAAGACGTTGAGCCCGATGGCGTGGGCGCCACGCTCCTGCGCCCACAGCGCTCCGGCCCGCATCAGGCCGGCCCCGTAGCCCTTGCGGCGGTGCGCCTCGTCGACGACGACGTCGTAGACGAAGGCCATCGGCCTCTGGGTGCCCACCCACAGCGACCCCACGGTCTCGCCCTCGACCTGCCCGACGAAGAAGTGGTGGTCCGCGGTGGCCAAGCCGTCGGGCAGCAGCTCGGCGTGCTGCTCCTCCGACACCTGGCGCGCGCGCTCGGGACTCTCCCCGGCCTGCTCGCGCTCCGCGGCGTAGCTCTCCACCTCGACGGCCTCCCACGCGGCGTACGTCGCGTCGTCCATCGGCTCGAGGACGACGACGTCCTCGGCCGGCAGCTGGTGAGCGAGGTCGAGCCGCATCTGGGTCGCCGTGCGGGTGAAGCCACCGCCCTCCGCGAAGGCCACCGCGACCAAGTCGCCGGGCGAGACCGTGACGGTGAGCCGGACCGCGCCCTCGGCGGCCGCCAGCTCCTCGACCAGTTTGCGGGTGGTCGCGGCCCGGTCGGCGTGGGTCAGGGTGAGGTCGACGACCCCGCGTTCCTCGCCGTCGGTGACCAGCCACACCTCCCCCACGTGCTCGTCGCCGTCGCGCACCTCGAGCAGCCGCGAGCGGTCGGCCGCTCGGTCGACCATGGTCTGGGCGGCGACGAGTGCGGCGCCCAGCTCGGCGTGCTCGTGCAGGAGGCGGCGGTGCTGCAGGCGGCGCACCAGACCGTCGGTGCTGCGGTCGGGGTCGTGGTGGAGCGAGAGGTCGGGCACGCGGCGACTCTGCCACGTGGTTACCGTCTGCGACATGAGCAATTCCCCCGTCGCGCCCCCGGTGGCCGAACGTCGTCCGGTCACCAGCGAGCACCACGGCCACGTGCGCGTCGACGACTACGAGTGGCTGCGCGACAAGGAGTCCCCCGAGGTCGTGGCCCACCTCGAGGCCGAGAACGCCTACACCCAGGAGCGCACCGCCCACCTGGCCGGGCTGCGCGAGCAGATCTACGCCGAGATCAAGGCCCGCACCCGCGAGACCGACCTGTCGGTCCCGACCCGGGTGCGCGAGCACTGGTACTACGGCCGCTCCTTCGAGGGCCGGGAGTACGGCGCCTCCTGCCGGGTGCCCGTGCGCGGCCCCGACGACTGGACGCCGCCGCAGCCCGCCGAGGACGCCGACCCCGACCAGCCCGCCCTGCCCGGCGAGGAGGTGCTGCTCGACCTCGACCAGCTCGCCACCGGCCACGAGTTCTTCTCCCTCGGCGGGTCGAGCATCAGCCCCGACAGCCGCCTGCTCGCCTACGCCACCGACGTCGTCGGCGACGAGCGGTACACGATCCGGGTCAAGGACCTCGCGACCGGCGACCTGCTCGCCGACGAGATCGTGGGCACCCTCGGCGGCGCCACGTGGGACCGGGCCGGCGAGAACCTCTACTACACGACCGTCGACGACTCCTGGCGCGCCGACAAGATCTGGCGGCACCGCCTCGGCACCACCCAGGACGCACGACGAGCTCGTCTACCACGAGGCAGGACGGCCGCTTCTGGGTCGGCTGCGGTCGCACCCGCACCGACCGCTACCTGGTGATCGCCGCCGGCTCGAAGACCACCAGCGAGTACCACGTGCTCGACGCCGACGCGCCCGAGCTCGGCTTCCGCTGCTTCGCCCCGCGCCGCGACGGCGTCGAGTACTCCCTCGAGCACGCGGTGATCGGCGGCGAGGACCGTTTCCTGGTGATGCACAACGCCTCCGGCCCCGACTTCGAGCTCGGCATCACGCCCGCCGTGCCGACGCCCGTCGAGGAGTGGGCGGCGCTGATCGCGCACGACCCCGCCACCCGGCTCGAGGACGTCGACGCGTTCGCCACCCACCTCGTCGTCCACCAGCGCAGCGACGGGCTCACCCAGCTGCGGATCCTCGAGCTCGACGACGACGGCGTCACCGACGACTACCTCGTGGAGTTCGACGAGGAGGTCTACACCGTCGGCTCGGGCAGCAACCCGCGCTTCGACCAGCCGACGGTGCGCCTGGGCTACGTGACGATGGCGATCCCCTCGTCGGTCTACGACTACGACGTCCGCACCCGCGAGCGGACCCTGCTCAAGCGGGCGACCGGTGCTCGGCGACTACGACCCGGCCGACTACGAGGAGCACCGGCTCTGGGCGACCGCCGACGACGGCGAGCAGGTGCCGATCTCCGTGGTGTGCCGCCGCGACGCGCGCACCGAGGGCAGGCCGGTGCCGCTGCACCTCTACGCCTACGGCGCCTACGAGATGTCGTACGACCCGGCGTTCTCGATCGCCCGGCTGTCCCTGCTCGACCGCGGGGCGGCGTTCGCGATCGCCCACGTGCGTGGCGGCGGCGAGATGGGGCGGCGCTGGTACGACGCCGGCAAGCTCGAGCACAAGCAGAACACCTTCTCCGACTTCGTCGCCTGCGCCCGGCACCTGGTCGACGCCGGCTGGACCACCCACGACCGGCTGGTCGGCGAGGGCGCCAGCGCCGGCGGGCTGCTGATCGGGGCGGTCGCCAACCAGGCTCCCGAGGTGTTCGCGGGCCTGGTCGCCGGGGTGCCGTTCGTCGACGCGCTCACCTCGATGCTCGACGCGTCGCTGCCGCTGACGGTCACCGAGTACGAGGAGTGGGGCAACCCGGAGGCCGACCCGGCGGCGTACGACACGATCGCGGCGTACTCGCCCTACGACAACGTCGGCGCCCAGCGCTACCCGCGGATCCTCGCCGAGACGTCGTTCAACGACACCCGTGTGCTCTACGTCGAGCCCGCCAAGTGGGTGGCCCGGCTGCGGGCCGAGGCAGTCGACCCGGACGTGCTGCTGCGCACCGAGATGGCGGCCGGTCACGGTGGGGTCTCGGGCCGCTACCAGGCGTGGAAGGACCGCGCGTTCACGCTCGCGTGGACCCTCGACGTGATGGGGCTCACCTGAGGCCCAGGGCGGAGCCCTGAGAAGTCCCTGAGATCTCCGTCCGGCGGCAACTCTCGGCGCCATCCGGGACGTCCTTGTTGACGAAGGCCTCGTAGAAGCCTTCGGGGTGATGTGGGAATCCTCCCACCACCCGCAACGTTGGGTACTACGAGGTCGCAAGGTCGACCGACGAACGAAGGAGGGTCCCATGGCAACCAGGACCGCAACGGCCACTCGTGAGATCGAGGGCCGCGACAGCGTCGGACTGTACCTCGACGAGATCGCCCGCAACCCCCTGCTCGACGCAGCCATGGAGGTCGAGCTCTCCAAGACCATCGAGGCCGGCCTGATGGCCGAGGCACTCCTCAAGGAGGGCCGGGTCGGCCGCAAGAAGGGCGGCGCCCCGATGCGGGCCACCGAGGACGAGCTCGAGTGGCTCGCCGAGGAGGGCCGCCAGGCCGTCAAGACCTTCATCAACGCCAACCTGCGGCTGGTCGTCTCGATCGCCCGCAAGTACGGCCGCGCGCAGATGCCGATGCTCGACCTGATCCAGGAGGGCAACACCGGCCTGATCCGGGCGGTCGAGAAGTTCGACTACACCAAGGGCTACAAGTTCTCGACGTACGCCACCTGGTGGGTGCGCCAGGCGATCACCCGCGGCATCGCCCAGCAGGCTCGCGTCGTCCGGCTGCCCGTGCACGTCGTCGAGGAGCTCAACCAGGTCGGCGGCGCCCGCCGCACCCTGGAGCGCCAGCTGGGCCGCGACCCCGACCCGTCCGAGATCGCCGTCGAGCTCGGCATGGACGTCGACCGCGTGCTCGACCTGATGGCCTGGGGCCGCGAGCACGTCAGCCTCGACACACCCGTCGACGAGGACGGCGACACCTCGCTGGGCGACCTGATGGCCCAGGAGACGTCGCCGTCCCCCGACCTGACGGTGCTCGACACCGAGTCCCGCGACCGGCTCAACAGCCTGGTCGGTCAGCTCGACGACCGCGCCGCCGACATCATCCGGTCGCGCTACGGCCTGGTCGACGGCCGTCAGCACAAGCTCGCCGACATCGGCACCAAGCACGGCATCTCCGCCGAGCGGGTCCGTCAGCTGGAGCGGGAGGCCCTGCAGAAGCTCCGGCGCCTGGGCGACCCCGACCTCGCGGCCTGACCGCCCAGCCCGAACTCCCGAGAGCCTCTGCCCCTGAGGGCGGGGGCTCTCGGTCATTTCGCCGGGTGGTGCCGTCGCTGCATGAATACCCGGTTCACCGGGTGTTCATGGGGTTCGGGGGCGTTGCAACACCCGAGAACCCCATGAATACCCGGTCCACCGGGTATTCATGGGGGCCGAGACTGAGCTGAGCAACCACCCCAGAACTACTGCCCCGGCGGGGTCGTCTCGGTCGTCTCCGGTGGCACGGTGGGGTCGGGGACGACGTCGGTGTCGCCGGTCAGGGCGGCGATCTCCTCGGCGGTGAGCCGGACGACGAGGTCGTCGAGGGCGAGCTCCTCGTAGTCGGCCTTGTCGATGTCGGTGTTCTTGCCCGTGGCGGCGCCGCCGGCGCCGTAGCTGAGGAAGACGAACCGGGCGCCGGTGGCCTGGGCGAGCTGGCGGAACACGCCCTCGGCGAGGTCGTCGCTCTCCGACGACGCCACCGGGAAGATCTTGATCCCCCGCGAGACGGCGTCGCGGACCGCGTCGGGGTAGGTCACCTGGAGGTCCCGCTTGGTCTGGGGCGGCGCGTCGGCCACGAGGAAGACCAGCTGCACCGCCTCGCCGGCCGGGCGCCAGCTCGGCTTGCCGAGCGCCTCGGCCAGTCCCTCCTCGAGTGCCTCGGGATAGTCCCCTCCGCCGCCGGCCTGCACCTTCGCCAGTGCGGCGCGGAACTCCTCGACGTCATCGGTGAAGTCGTAGGTGGAGGTGACGAACGCGTCGCCCCGGTCGCGGTAGAGAGTCATGCCGAACCGGACGTCGGGTGACCCCTCGAGCGCCGCGACCCGCGCCGCGACCGAGTCGATCGAGGTCTTCAGCTGGTCGATCTCGTCGCCCATCGACCCGGTGGCGTCGAGGAGGAACAGCACGTCGAGGGGCACCGCGGCGTCGGCGCCACCGGGGCGGTCGACGGTGAGCTCGACGGCGCTGCCGGCGTCGGCCTCGGCGGAGTCGTCTCCGGCCCGCACCGTGAACGCGCCGTCCACCGGCTGGCCGAAGATGCCGGGCAGGAACCGCGCCGTCCCGTCGGCGGTGGTGCGCAGCGTGGCGACCTCCTCGGAGCCCGACACGACGGTCACGGTCTCGCCCGCGGCGGGGCGGCCGTCGGCGCCGGCGACCGTGACCACGATCCGGCCGCGGGCGTCGAACGGCCGCAGCCGCAGGCCGAGTCCGTCGATCCGCCGGAGGTACTGCAGGTACGCCGCGTAGTCGGCGTTGTCGTCGACGCTCCCCGCGCTCAGCGCACCGCCTTGCTTGCCTCGGTCGGGCGGCGGGGGCTCGGTCGGCGCCGCGTCGGGGGCGGTGGCCCCGTAGTCCATGCCGCCGCGCTCGGCGGACGCCGACCCCTCGTCGTCCCACGCGGGCTCGTCGTCGATCCAACCGCCGGTCTCCGCCTGCGCGGGCGAGGGATCCTCACCCCCTCCGCACGCGGTGACGAACATGCCGAGCAGGGCGAGGAGCACGATGGCGGGACGTGAGCGCATGCGGGTGTGACGCGGAACCGGGACCTGCCGGTTCCCTCACTACGCTGCTGACCGTGCGCATCGCGTCCGACGACCTGACCAGCCCGGAGATCGTGGCGTTCCTCGAGGCACACGTGGGGCAGCTGCGGGCGATGGGGCCACCGGAGTCGACGCACGCGCTCGACCTCGCAGGACTGCGGGCGCCCGGCGTGCGGTTCTGGTCGGCGTACGACGGGGGCGAGGTCGTCGGCTGCGCCGCCCTCGCCCGGATCGACGAGGGGCACGCCGAGCTGAAGTCGATGCGCACCGCGCCACACCGGGTCGGTGAGGGCATCGCGGCCCGGCTGCTCGAGCACGCGCTCGCCGAGGCGCGTGCGGCCGGGTTCACCCGGGTGAGCCTCGAGACCGGCAGCGAGCCGTTCTTCGAGCCGGCGCACCGGCTCTACCTTCGGCACGGGTTCGTGGAGTGCCCGCCGTTCGGCGGCTACCGTCCCGACCCGCTGAGCCTCTTCATGACGCGGGCGCTCTGAGCTGCCGTCGCGACAGCTCGGCTCACATCGTGGCGCTGGCGATCGCGATGAACGCGATCAGCACCACCAGGGCGGTGATCGACACGACCACGACGTAGATGCCGTGGATCCGCACGCCGTTGCCTCGGCGATGGCCGTGGGTCACGTCCTCGGCGCTGGCGCCCGAGATCGCGGCGAGCGCCTCGCGGGACAGGAGATGCTTGCCGCCGACGGCGCGGACGGGCTCGTTCTCTTCCAGCTCATGCATGGCGATGACTCCTGGACGTGGACGCGGTGGGCAGGTAGTTCGTAGCCGACCGCCCGCCTGGCTCGGTGTCCCGGGCAGATCCTCAGCAGTCGTGGTCGACCTGGGCGCAGGTGTCCTCCGGCCAGGCCGGCTCGACCTCCTTCGCGGAGTCGACCGCTGACTCGCTGACCCGGACCAGGTCGAAGCTGCTCACGTCGAGGTCAGGATCGGTGAGCGCGCCGTCGGTGACGACGTACTCCCTGCGCCACCAGGTGGGCCCGAAGGAGTCGGGTGGCTCCTCGAGCCTCGACTTCTGGGCTGCCCGTCGGGGAAGGCGAACGTGGGAAAGATCTCGACCACGGGGTTCGGGCGTCGTTCATCGGTCCTCCCGAGCTCGGCCTGGTCGGGCTGGCCCGGGAGCCTATGCGAGCTCGTCCTCGAGGGAGCGCGGTCGGCCCACCGCCAGGCCGCACGCGATCAGCGGCACCGCCACCGAGGCCAGGACGAGCAGCGAGAGCGTCCAGCCGCCGCTGAGGTCGTGCAGCAGCCCGAAGGCGAACGGACCGGCGGCCGCCCCGAGGTAGCCGACCGACTGGGTGAACGCCGAGAGCGACGCGGTGCCCTCCGGCGTCCGGGCCCGCAGCCCGATCAGGGTGAGAACGAGCGGGAACGTGCAGGTGCCCACGCCGACGATGACCGCCCACAGCACCGCCCCGCCGCGAGGCGCGAGCACCAGGCCGACGTAGCCCACCGGGTAGCAGAGCCCCAGCACCCACACGAGCGGCCGGACGTCGCCCATCCGGCCGGCCAGCGACGGCACCACGAACGACAGCGGGATGCTGACGCCGGTGACCACCCCGAGCAGCAGGCCGGCGGTGCTGCCCGAGAAGCCGGCGTCGCGGTAGACGGCGGGGAACCAGCCGAAGATCGAGTAGGCCTGCAGCGACTGGAGCGCGAAGAAGCCCGCCATCAGCCAGCCGAGCCGGGTCCGGGCGACCTGGGCGAACGCGATCCGGAGAGGCTCCTCCCGGCCGCGGCGTCCACGGTCACGGCCGACCAGGCCCAGCCACGGCACCAGCGCGATCACCGCCACCGCCGCCCACACGCCCAGGCCCGTCCGCCAGCCGTCGGCGCCACCGGCGGCGTCGGCCACCGGGACGGTCACGACGGAGGCGGAGGTGAGACCGATCGCCAGCGCGGTGGAGTAGACGGCCGTGAGCCGCCCGATCCGGTCGGGGAAGTGCAGCTTGACCAGCGAGGGCATCACGACGTTGCCGGTGGCCATGCCCGCCAGGGCCAGCAACGACAGCGCCAGGAACAGCGGCACGCTGTCGGCCAGGCTGCGGCCGAGCAGGCCGACCACGACCGCGGCGAGAGCGAGGACCGTGACCCGGTGCGGTCCGAGCAGGGCGGCCAGCCGCGGCGCCAGCGCGCCGAACCCGGCGAACGCGACCACGGGCAGCGAGGTGAGGACGCCGGCCGCGGTGCCCGACATCCCCAGACCGGCCCGGATCTCGTCGAGCACCGGGCCGACGCTGACCGCGGCCGGCCGCAGGTTGACCGCCAGCACCACGATCCCGACCACCACGAGCACCTGGCCCGCGCGTCGGCTCACGAGTCGGTGAGCGCGGTCAGCTGCTCGTACACCTCCGCGACGCGCGCGCGGAGCGCCTCGAGGTCACCGGTGTTGTCGACGACGTGGGTGGCGATCGCGAGCCGTTGCTCGCGGGTGGCCTGGGCGGCGATCCGCGCCTCGGCGTCCGCGCGCGTCCAGCCGCGCTCGCGCAGCATCCGGTCGACCTGCACCTCGTGCGGCGCGTCGACCACGATCACCGCGTCGAAGCCCTCGGCGCGACCCGACTCGGCCAGCAGGGGGATGTCGTGGACGACGACGTCGTCGGTGTCCGCGGCGGCCTCGAGCTCGGCGTACCGCTCGAAGACCAGCGGGTGCACGATGCCCTCGAGCAGCTTCCGCTTCTCGTCGTCGTGGAAGACGATCGCCCCCATCGCGGCACGGTCGAGGTCGCCGTCGGCGGTGAGCAGCTCGGGACCGAACGCGGCGACCACCTGCTCGAGACCGGGGGTGCCCTTCGCGACGACCTCCCGGGCCAGCTGGTCGGCGTCGATGACCACGGCGCCCAGCTCGGCGAGGATCGCCGAGACGGTGCTCTTGCCCGACGCCACGCCCCCGGTGAGTCCCACTCGCACCCGGCGAGCCTAATCGGCGTCGGGTCAGCAGCCGTGGTTGGCCTGGGCGCAGGTGTCGAGCGGCTCGTCGAGGGGGCCGCTGCCGTCGGCACCCCGGACGTCGACCACGATCGGGTCGGCGCTCGCGGCGTCGCCGTCGGGGGCGGCGTACACCATCACCCACCAGCCCCCGTCGGCCTCGTCGACCCCGGCGCCGATGATGGCGGCGTCCTCGACGTGGCCGTCGGCGAACCGGTAGCTGACACCGAAGTCGTCGGCGCCGTCAGGGACCGGCCCCGCGGCCGCGAAGACGGCGCGCCCGTCGTCGTCGAAGACGGTGCTGATCTCGTACGGGTTGCGGTCGCCGCCCCCGGCCAGCGGCTTCGGGTGGTGCACGGTCGCGCGTCCGCCGTGGGTGTCGCACAGCGTGTAGCGGTTGCCGGCGACGTAGAAGGTCGTGGCACCCGTCGGGTCTGCCGTCGAGGCGATCTCCTCGGCTCCGGGGAGCACGCCTGGCACCTCCTGGACACACGTGCTCGAATCCTCCTCCGGCGATCCGTCGGGCAGCGGGTCGTCGGAGCTGGGCGGCTCGCTGGCGAGCTCGGACGGGGAGTCGGCCGGCGGCTCGGACGGCGGCTCGGACGGCGTGTCGGGACCGCCGGTGCCCCGACCGGTCGGGGTCAGCTGCGAGTCGGTGGTGTCGTCGGGCCGGAGCGCGACGTAGCCGGTGACGCCGGCGAGCACCATGACCGCGGCGGCCGCGGCGACGGGCACCAGCCATCTGCGACGCGCCTCGCCGGTGTCGAGGCCGGACACCACCCGCTCACGCATCCGGGCGCGGGCGGCGTCGTCGAGGGGCTGGTCGGGGGGCGGGGTGAGGTCGTCGTTCATGAGGTGAGTCCTTCGGGCTGGTCGTGGGGCGAGAGGCGCTTGCGCGCGCGGGAGAGGCGGGAGCGCACGGTGCCGACGGGGATGTCGAGCGCGGTGGCCGCCTCGTCGTAGCTGAGGCCCGACCAGGCCACGAGGGCGAGGACGTCGCGCTCGCGCTGCGGCAGGGCGGCGACGGCGTCGAGCACGGTGCGCATCCGGGCCTCGGTGTCGAGCCGGTCGGTGACCGCGTCGGCGTGGTCGGGCACGTCGCCTGCCACCGGGAGCCGACCGACCGCGCGCAGGTGCCGCCGGCGGCCGCGGGTGAGGTTGCGGCACACGTTGGTGGCGACGCCGTACAGCCAGGGCAGGGCGGACCCGTCGTGCACGTGCACGCGCTGCCGGTGTCGCCACACCTCGAGGAACGTGGTGGCCGTGGCGTCCTCGGCATCGGCGCGGTCGGCGGTGAGGCGGAAGCAGTGGTGGTAGATGCGGTCGGCGTGACGGTCGAAGAGCGACGCGATCGCGTCGGCGTCGCCCGCGAGCAGCCGGCTCGCAAGCTCTGCCTCCGACATCTCGGTCATGGTGTCCTCCGGTGGGCTCATGTCAGGTCATGTCCGCTCGACCGACGGAGTTCCCGACGTCAGGTCACCGGCTGGAGGTGCCGCCCGCCGACGAGGACTGCGCTCAGGGCCAGGTCGGGTTCGAGGACGACGACGTCGGCACGGGCCCCGGGGTGCAGCCGGCCGACGTCCGGGCGCCGGAGCAGGCGGGCGGGAGCCTCCGTGGCCGCGCTCAGCACCTCGGCGAGGTCGACGCCGAGGGCGTGGGAGTTGCGGACGGCGGCGTCGAGCGTGAGGGCACTGCCGGCGAGGTCGCCGGCCGCGTTGCGCACCGCACCCGACCGCACCCGCACGTCGACGCCGGCCAGCGCGTAGTCGCCGTCGGCGCGTGCCGACGCGGCGGTGGCGTCGGTGACCAGGACGGTGCGGCCCCGGGCCGCCGCGAAGACCAGCCGGACGACGTCGTCGGCGAGGTGGTGGCCGTCGACGACGAGCTGCACGGTGACGTCCGGCCGGGCCAGGGCGGCCCCGGGCAGTCCGGGCTCGCGGTGGCGCAGCGGGCTCATCGCGTTGAACACGTGGGTGACGGCCGCGGCGCCGGCGTCGAAGGCTGCGTGGGCCTGCGCCGCGGTCGCGTCGGAGTGGCCGAGCGAGACCAGGACGCCGTCGCGGGCCAGCTCACGCACCAGCGCGACGGCGTCCGGCAGCTCGGGCGCAAGGGTGACCGCGACGACGGGGCCGGCGCGGCGCCAGGCGCGCAGCTGGTCGGCTCCGGGGTCGCGGCGGTGCTCGCGCGGGTGGGTGCCGAGCCGGCGCGGGCTGAGGAACGGACCCTCGAGGTGCACGCCCAGCAGCCGCGCTGCGTCGTCCCCGTCGGCATGACCGGCCAGCGTTGCCAGAGCCCGGTCGGTGTCGCCGGTGGGGGCGGTGATCAGGGTGGGCAGCCACGACGTGACCCCGTGGGCGGCCAGGGCGCGCGAGACGTGGCGCAGGCCGTCGGCGTCGGCGGTCATCACGTCGACGCCGTCGAAGCCGTTGACCTGCAGGTCGACCAGGCCGGGGGCCGCGACCCGACCGCCAGGCGTCGCGGGCAGCCCGACGCGGGTGACGACGTCGTCGACCACCTCGACGTCGCCCGCGAGCAGGACGCCGTCGACCAGCGCCGCCGAGACGCCGAGTCGGTTCATCGTGCGGGGTCGGGCGCGCGCAGGCGTAGCCGGGTGGGTGCCGCGATCGCCGGCGGCGGCAGCACGAGCGCGGTCGCGCCCGGGGTGATGCTGCCCAGCAGCCGCGCCGGGTGCGCGCCGGTCGACACCGGGACGCCGTGCCAGGTCAGGAACCCCAGCAGCGCCCACAGCACCGCCTCCTTGCCGCTCGCCGGCAGGCCGTACACGTCACTGGTCACGAGGGGGACGCCGCCGAGCCGGCGCTGGATCGCGGCCATCAGCACCGGGTTGGCGGTGCCGCCCCCGGAGGCGACGACCTCGGTCGGCCCGAGGTCGGCGACGGCGTCCGCGACGGTGACGGCGGTGAGCTCGACGAGGGTGGCGGCGACGTCGGGCCAGGTCTGCTCTGCCAGCCTCTCGTCGAGGAACGCCGCCGAGAACGTCTCGCGCCCGGTCGACTTCGGCGTCCCCAGCGCGAAGTAGGGGTGGTCGAGCAGGCGCGCGAGCAGCGCCTCGTCGACCCGGCCGCTGGCGGCGAGCGCTCCCTCGACGTCGTACGACGCCCCGGTGGCGCGGGCGGCCACGACGTCGAGCAGGCAGTTGGCCGGGCCGGTGTCCCAGGCGGTCACGCCGTCGTCGACGACGGTCACGTTGGCGATGCCGCCGAGGTTGAGCGCGACGCGCACGGCGCCCGTGCCGCCCAGCCACAGCGCGTCGAGGACGCCGGCGAGTGGTGAGCCGTGTCCGCCGGCGGCGACGTCGCGGGCCCGCAGGTCGGAGACGACGGGGAGGCCGGTGGCCTCGGCGACCCAGGCCGGCTGCCCGACCTGCAGGGTGCCGAGGCAGCGGTCGGCGACGACCTCGTGGTGCGCGGTCTGACCGGGCGACACGACCAGCTCGGGACGGACGTCGACGCGGGCCATGGCGGCGAGGGCGGCGCCGGCGACCGCCTGCCCGACGGCGGTGTCGAGCGCGGCCAGGTCGCGCGCGGTGCTGGCGGCGGGCGGCAGCACGGCCAGCGCCTGCTCGCGGACGCCGTCGGGCCAGGGCGTCGTCCAGGTGTCGATGATGTGGGCGTCGAGCGCACCGTCGTCGCCGAGCACCAGGTCGACGACGCCGACGTCGAGGCCGTCGGCCGAGGTGCCCGAGGCGACGGACAGCACGATCACGACGCGTCCTCGTGCGCGGTCAGGGCGGCGAGGGCGAGCCGGGCGCGCCCGCCGTGCACGTCGAGCAGCCGGTCGGCGGTCGCGGCGTCGACGTCGCCGAGCAGCGCGACCAGCGCGGTCTTGGTGCGCCCGTCGGCGTCGTCGAGCGCGGCCAGCGCGACGTCGTCGGTGACGCCGGTGGCTTCGCGCAGGATCCGCCGGGCGCGGCGGCGCAGCTTCTCGTTGGAGGCCATGACATCGACCATCCAAGCACCGTAGGTGTGTCCGGACCCGACCATCGCACCGGTCGAGATGACGTTGAGGGCCACCTTCTGCGCCGACCCTGCCTTGAGCCGGGTCGAGCCGCCCAGCACCTCGGCGCCGGTGAGCAGCTCGACCGCGACGTCGGCCGTCGCGGCCGCCTCGCTGGCGGGGTTGTTGACCACCGCGACCGTGGCGGCGCCGACGTCGCGGGCGTGGGCGAGCGCCGCCAGCACGTACGGCGTGCGGCCCGACGCGGTGATGCCCACCACGACGTCGCGCGCGTCGACGTCGAGCGCGGCGAGGTCGGTGCGGCCGGCGTCGGCGTCGTCCTCGGCGCCCTCGACGGCCGTGGTCGCCGCCTCGTCGCCGCCGGCGCACACCGCCACCACCCGGTCGGGGTCGACGCCGAAGGTGGGCGGGCACTCGGCGGCGTCGGTGGCCCCCAGCCGCCCGGGCGTGCCGGCGCCGACGTAGACGATCCGCCCGCCGCCGTCGAGGGCGCGGCTGGCGAGCTCGACGGCGCGGGCCAGGGCCGGCCGCGCGGCCGCGAGCGCGGCCGGCACCGTGGCCTCGGCGGCGAGCAGGACCCCGACCAGGTCGTCGGGGGTGCGCGCGTCGAGGTCGGCCAGGTCGGGTCGCACCTGCTCGGTGGCGAGCAGGTCGACGTCGGTGGCGGTGCCGGCGCCGGTGACCCGGACGACGGCCGCCTCGTGAGGCAGGTCGGTGCGGCCGGCCAGCAGCAGCGCGCCCTCGAGCGCGGTGCCGGCGGCGGCGACCGGTGTCACCCCGGCCGGCCAGGTGGGGTGCAGCACGTCGGCGAGGCCGCCGACCACGGCGAGCGTCGGCTCCCCTGCGGCCGCGACCGCCGCGGCGGCCAGCTCGGCCCACCAGGAGACGGCCCGGTCGAGCACGTCGCGGGCCAGCGTGTCGCCGGCGTCGGCCGCCGCGACCACGTCGGGCGCGAACGCCGCGGTGGCCCGGGCGGTCGCGCCGGCGGCGAGCGTGGCAGGCAACGCCGCGAGGTCGCCGTACCGCTGCTCGGCGGCGCCGGTCAGCGACGTCGCGGGGCCGCGCCCCTCGCGGGCCAGCAGCACACCACGCAGCGCCTCACGGCCGATCCACGCGCCGCCGCCGTCGTCGCCGAGCCACGGGCCCCACCCGTCGAGCTGCGTACGCCGGCCCGAGGCCGTGACCGCGAGGGCGACCGTGCCGGTGCCGACCGCGAGCACGCTGCCGGGCCGGCCGGCGAGCGCGCCGGCGTGGGAGGCGACCGAGTCGGAGGTGACCGCGACCCGGGCGCCCGGATAGCGCCGGGCGAGCTCGTGCGCGAGGCGACGGGCCGCGTCGGGTGCGGCCCCGGCACCGGCCGCGCCCACACACAGGGCGGTCGGGACGCCCACCTGCGCGACGACCACCCCCACCGCCGCGACCGCGGCGTCGACACCGCCGGTCTCGGCCAGCCCCGGCGCGCCCGGCCCCTCCACGGGCGCTCCGTCGGCGGCGTCGGCGCTGCGGGCCCGGCAGCCGGTCTTGCCGAGGTCGACCCCGACGATCATCGTGATCCCTCCAGTCCGAGGGCGTCGCGCACGGCGACGGCGGCCGCCCGTCCGCCGGTGTGGGTGACCAGCATCCGAGCCGCCTGCCTTCCGGGGTCGGCCGGGCCGATGTGCACGACGACGGCGTCGGGTCGCGCGGCCAGCACCGCGTCGACCACCTTGCGGGTGCCGGGCCCGGTGCGGCCCTCCACGACCACGACGACCTCGAGGGCGGTGCCCGCCCGAGCGGCGGCGTCGTCGGCGTCCGCCACCTCGACCATGCTGTCGGGGCCCACCAGCCCGGCCAGCGCCGAGCGGCGACGCCCGGCGGCGTACGACGTCTCGGGCGGGGTGAGCAGCAGCACCGCGTCGGGGCCGACCCGGACGTCGCCGGTGACCGTGAGCGCCCGGGTGGCGGCGTCGGCACCGAGGGCGAGAGCGGCGCCGTCGTCGAGTGGTGCTCCGGCCGGCCGGCTCGCGAGCGCGGCGATGCGAGCCGCGGCCTCCTCGAGCCGGTCGCCGGGCACGCCGGAGGCCACCGCGGCGACGACCTCCTCGGCGGCGTCGGCGTCGGCGTACGGGTCGGGGAAGACCGGGTTGCCGATGCACACCAGGTCGACCCCGGCGACCAGAGCGCGCACGGCGCCCGGGGCCCGGCCGACCCGGTCGGCGATCGCGCGCATGTCGAGGGCGTCGCTGACCACGACACCGGTGAACCCGAGCTCGTCGCGCAGCAGCCGCAGCAGGGGCGCGCTCATCGTTGCGGGCTGGTCGTCGAGGCTGCGCACGACGACGTGGGCCGTCATCACGCAGTCGACGCCGCCGGCCACCGCCGCCGCGAACGGCGCGAGGTCCCGGGCGCGGTAGGTGGCCTCGTCGACGTCGAGCTCGGGCAGGGTGAGGTGGGAGTCGGTACGGGTGGCGCCGTGCCCCGGGTAGTGCTTGGCGCAGGCCGCCACTCCCCCGGCGTGCAGGCCGCGCACGAACGCCACGGCGTGGCGACCCACGAGCACCGGGTCGGAGCCGAAGGAACGCTCGCCGATCACCGGGTTGTCGGGCTCGGAGTGCACGTCGACGACCGGCCCG
The DNA here is from genome assembly GCA_963825985.1 of uncultured Actinomycetota bacterium. Lineage (GTDB taxonomy): Bacteria > Actinomycetota > Actinomycetes > Propionibacteriales > Nocardioidaceae > Nocardioides. The sequence goes on from CAWGVK010000033.1 coordinate 101,559, forward strand.
AGGACGACGTCGACGCCGAGTGCCCGGGCGCGGGCGCCGATCCCGCTGGCGACGTCCTCGGTGGTCGCCACGTCGTCGAGGGCGCCCAGCGCCGCGTGGCCGGGCCAGGGTGAGCCGGTGGCGGCGTCGAGGCGGGTGACCGAGCCGCCCTCCTCGTCGGCGGTGACCAGGACGCCGGGGCGCGCGTCGTGCAGGGCCGCGGTCAGGGCCCGCACCTGCTCGGCGTCCGCGACGTTCTGGCCGAACAGGCAGACGCCGGCCAGGCCGTCGTCCAGCATCCGGCGCAGCCAGTCGGGTGGGGTGGTCCCCACGAAGCCGGGCAGGACGACCGACGCCGCGAGGCGGCGGAGCGTGGGGTCGGACATCTCTAGCCCTTCACTGCTCCGGCGATCAGGCCCTCCGACAGCCGGCGCTGCACCAGCACGAAGAAGATCATCACCGGCACCGTGATCAGGGTCGAGCCGGCCATCACCGATCCCCAGTCGGTGCCGTACAGCGTGAAGAACTGCCGCAGCCCGGCGGCGACGGTGTACTTGTCCTTGTCGTCGAGGAACGTGATCGCGAACACGAACTCGTTCCACGCGGTGATGAACGAGAAGACGCTCGTGGCGACCAGCCCGGGGGCGACGAGCGGGAACAGCACCGACCAGAACATCCGGGGCCACGACGCGCCGTCGAGGTAGGCCGCCTCCTCGAGCTCCTTCGGGATCGCGGCCACGAAGCCGCGCAGCATCCAGATCGCGAACGGCAGCGAGAACGCGACGTACACGACGGTGAGCGCGATCAGGCTGTTGAGCTGCTCGAGCGAGCTGGCCTGGATGAACAGCGGGATCACCAGCGCCTCGAGCGGCACCATCTGGATCACCAGCACGAGCACCAGCACCGTCGTCCGGAACTTGAACTGGAACCGCGCCACACCGACCGCCGCGAGCAGCGCGAGCAGGCCGCTGACCACGACGGTGCCGAGACCGACGAGCAGCGAGTTGAGCAGGAACCGGCCGAAGCCGCCCTCGCCGAGCACGAAGGTGAAGTTCGAGAACGACGCCTCGGTCGGCAGCAGCGCGCGGGAGCCGTCGTTGGCGCGGCTGTCGAACGCCGTGGACACCATGATCAGCGCCGGGAAGATGCTGAACAGCAGGACGGCGGCGAAGCCGACGCCGTTGCCGATCCGGCCGCGCAGCCGCCGGCGGGGCTTGGCCGGCTTGGTGGGCAGCTCGGGTGCGAGCGGAGCGGGGAGTAAGAACGTCGTGGGGTGTTCATAGCTCGTCCTGACGAAAGAGGGTGCGCAGGTAGACCGACGTGATCGCCAGCAGCAGCAGGGTGAGGACGACGGCGACCGCAGCGCCGTACCCGTACCGGTTCTGCGAGATCCCCTCGAGGTAGGACCAGGTGCCGAGGTTGAGCACGTCGCGGTTGGTGCCGCTGCCGCCGGGCATCAGGTAGATCTGGGTGAAGACCTTGAAGTCCCAGATCGTCGACAGCACGACCACCACCGCGAAGATCGGCTTCATCAGCGGGTAGGTGACGTGCCAGAAGCGGCGCCAGGCGCCGGCGCCGTCCATCTCGGCCGACTCCAGCACCTCCCGGGGCACGGTGAGCAGGCCGGCCAGCACCGTGATCGCCACGAACGGGAACCCGTGGTGGACGACGTTGAGGGTGGCGATGCCGTAGAAGGCCAGGCGGTCGGTGAACCAGTTGGTGGTGTCGGGGTCGACCAGCCCGATGCCGGAGAGCAGCCGCATCACGACGCCGTCGCTGGTGTCGAAGACGTAGACCCACACGTAGGTGCCGCTCACGGCCGGCATCGCCCAGGCCATCATGATCGCGGTCGTCAGGATGCCGCGCCCCCACGGGCCCAGGCGCAGCAGCAGCATCGCCACCAGCGTGCCGACGACCACGGTCAGGACGACGCACACCACCGCGAACACCGCCGTGTTGGGCAGGGCGGTCTGCCACAGCAGCGGGTCGGTGAGGATCTCGCGGAAGTTGTCGAAGCCGCTCCAGTAGAACCCGCCCTCGCGCAGCTCGCGCAGGCCGAAGTCCTGGAAGGCCAGGCTGACCACCCAGATCAGCGGGTAGATCAGCAGGGCCCCCAGCACCAGCAGGGCGGGCGCCTGCAGCAACCACGGCAGCCAGCCCGGGGTCAGCCGACCACCCCCGCCTCCCCGAGACGGGGCAGGGGTGGTCGGCGTCCCTTCCTGCTTGCGCAGGTCGGGCTGCTGCGTGGTGGGTCATCGCTTCAGCTCGCCTCGCTTGAAGATCTCGTCCATCTCGTCGGCCGCGGCCGACGAGGCGTCGGCGACCGAGCCGTCGCCGGACAGGATCGTCTGCAGCATCGCCGAGACCGTCTTCTTGCCCTGGATCTGGCCGTAGAGCGGCGTGACCGGGACGCTCTTGCCGGCCTCGGAGACCTGCTGGGCGAACGGCGTGACGAGCGGGTCACCCTCGGCCTTCACCGCATCGACCGACGCGTTGGTGCCCGGGAAGTAGCCGGTCTGCTCCCCCCACTTCTCGGCGAACTCTCCGGTGCTCATCAGCCGCACCAGGGCGAAGGCCAGGTCGGGGTCCTCGGTGTTGTTGAAGACGTCGAGGTGCGAGCCACCCAGGAACGAGGGCGACAGCCCACCGTCGGGCCCGGGGATCGGGAAGGCACCGATCTTGCCCTCGAGCTCGGGGTTGGCCTCGACCAGCGCGGCCGGCGTCCAGCTGCCGGAGATCATCATCGCGACGTCCTCGCGGGCGAAGGCGTCGGACAGGTCGGCCTCGTCCCACGTGGTCGCCGCCGGGGTGGAGAAACCGTGCTCGAGCGCCAGGTCGGTGTAGTACTCGATGCCCTCCTGAGCCTCCGGGGAGTCGATCTGGCTGGTCCACGAGCCGCCGTCCTCGGCGGCGAGCTCGCCGCCGTTGCCCCAGATGAACGGGTAGACGCCGTACTCGCTGTCGCCCGCGACCGGGAAGGTCACCAGGTCGGGGTTGGAGGCCTTGATCTTGTCGCCCACCTCGACCAGCTCGTCCCAGGTGGTGGGCGGCTCGACGCCGGCCTCCTCGAAGACGTCGGTGCGGTAGACGACCGAGCGGACGCCGGAGTACCACGGCATGCCGTACAGGCCGCCGTCGACGGTGCCGGCCTCCTGCAGCCCGGCGACGAGGTCGCCGTCGAGACCGGCCTGCGAGACGGCGTCGGTGAGGTCGACCAGGGCGCCGGCGTCGGCGAACTCGGGGGTCCAGGTGGTGCCCACCTCGGCCACGTCGGGCGTGGTGCCGCCCGCGATCGACTTCACGAACTTGTCGTGGGCGTCGGCCCACGGCACGAACTGCACGTTGAGCTCGGCGCCGGTCTGCTCCTGGAAGTCGGCGCTCAGGTCGTCGAAGAAGGGCTTCGCGTCGGGGTTGGTGCCCTCCATGATCCAGAGGTCGAGGGTCTTGCCGGTGCCGTCGATCTGGTCGATCTCCTCGGTCGGCTTGCTGATCTCCGCCTCGTCGTCGTCACCGGTGCCACCGGCGCAGCCGGCCACCACCAGGCCCAGGGCGGCCACCGCGACTGCGACTCGTCTCTGCCTCATCGTGCGTCCTCTTTCCGTGTGGTGTGAGTGATCCCCGAGCAGCCTCATGCCGGCGGGAAGATGTCGACGACGATCCGGTAGCGGTCGCCGCGGTAGATCGAGCGCACGAACTCGGCCACGCGACCGTCGTGCACCCGCGAGGTGCGTTCGAACAGGAAGACCGGGTCACCGGTGATGACGCCGAGCAGGCCGGCCTCGTCGGCCTGGGCCAGCGCGGGCTCGACGGTCTGGGTGCCCGAGGCCACCGGGTTGTCGAAGCGGGTGGCGAGCAGGTCGTAGAACGACGCGCCCTCGAGGTCGGCGCCGGTGAGCCCGGGCGCCACGGTGAGCGGCACGTGGAGGTCCTCGAGCGCCATCGGGACGTCGTCCGCGAGACGCAGCCGGCGCACGTGGAGCACGTCGGTCTGCGGGGCGACGTCGAGGATCGCGGACAGCATCGCGCCGGCCGGCGCGACCCGGGAGGTGACGGTGTGGCTGTCGGGGCGCAGCCCACGGGCCCGCATGTCGGCGGAGAACGACGAGGCCGCCAGGCGCTGCGACACCTTCGGGACACCGCTGCCCGAGACGAACGTCCCCGAGCCGGGCCGCCGCACCAGGCGGCCGTCGGCGACGAGCCGGTCGAGCGCGCGGCGCAGCGTCATCCGGGCGACGCCGAGCTCCTGGGCGAGCGCCCGCTCGGCCGGCAGCAGGTCACCGGGGCTCAGGCGGGCCAGCCGGGCGTCGAGCTCGGCGCGGACCTGGACCTGCTTGGAGCCCTCCGGGCGCTGGAGTGTGGTCATCGACGGCCGCGGACGGTGGCGGCGACGGGTCGGCTCTCGCGGTGGGCGCGGTCGAGGGCGGTGACGACGTACGTCGTGGCGCGGCGCGGGGCCCGCTGGTCGACCCAGGTGGTGCCGTTGACGACGCCGACGAGGTGGCGGGCGTCGTCGAGGTCGCAGGCGCCGACACGGCGTCCGGGCACGGCGTAGACGGCGTACCGCTCCGCGTCACCTCGCCACCGGAGCAGGACGTCGACCCCGCGCCGGTCGGCGTCGAGCCGGCGCACGGCGTCGGGACGGCGACCGGGCACGCCCTCGGTCACCGGCAGCAGCGCCGGGCGGGTGTAGTGCTCGGCCTGCACGAGGTCCATGTGTCCGAGCCGGTTGGCGCGCACCTGGACCGCGGAGAAGTAGATGTCGCCGTCGACCTCGGGGTAGTCGCGGTTGAAGGTGAGGTGGCGGTTCATCTCCTGCGGGTCGAGCCAGGCGGGGTCCTGCGCCGGCTCGACGCCGACCTTGTAGGTGGCCTGGCCGACGTAGAGCTGCACGTCGGTGCCGGCGACCTGCTCCGACCACCACGGCACCAGGACGCCGTAGTCGGCCGGGGCGAACCCGATGTTCCAGTAGACCTGCGGCGCGACGTAGTCGAGCCACTCCTCGCGCACCCAGCGGCGGGTGTCGGCGTAGAGGTCGTCGTAGGTCTCGGCGCCGGCCGTGGTGGCGGAGCCCTCCGGGTCGGTCGCCGCGTTGCGCCACACGGCGAACGGGCTGACCCCGAACAGCACCCAGGGCTTGGCCCGGTGGATGCGCCGGTCGAGGCCCTCGATCAGCTTGTCGGTGTTGTCGCGGCGCCAGTCGGCCCGGCCCTCCGGGGTGTCGGGGAAGTCGCCGCCGTGGGCCGCGAAGGTCGCGTCGTCGGCGAAGTCCTGGCCCGCGACCGGGTAGGGGTAGAAGTAGTCGTCGAAGTGGACGCCGTCGACGTCGTAGCGGCGGGTGGCCTCGAGGATCACGTCGGTCGTCAGCTCGCGGACCTGCGGGAGGCCCGGGTCGTAGTAGAGCTTGCCGCCGTACTCGATCACCCAGTCGGGGTGCTGCGCGGCCGGGCTGCCGGGTGCGAGCTTGGTGCGGTCGGTGTCCATCGAGACCCGGTAGGGGTTGAACCAGGCGTGGAACTCGAGGTTGCGGGCGTGCGCCTGCCGCACGGCGTACTTCATCGGGTCGTAGCCGGGCCCCTGGCCCGGCGTGCCGGTCAGGTAGCGCGACCACGGCTCGAAGGCGCTCGGCCAGAACGTGTCGGCCGTCGGCCGCACCTGCACGACCACCGCGTTGAGCCCGCGGTCGACCGCCTGGTCGTAGAGCGCCACCAGCTCGCGCTTCTGCTGCGCGGGGCTGAGCCCGGGCGCCGACGGCCAGTCGATGTTGACCACGGTGGCGATCCAGTCGGCGCGCAGCTGCCGCTTCGGCCTCGCCTCGTCGGGCGCGCACGCCGCGCGTTCCTGCTCGACGCCGGACGGGCCGTCGGTGACGGCGGTGACGGCGGGAGGTGCTGGGGCCAGGACGCCGGTGACGGCAAGACCGAGGGCAAGACCGGGGACGACGAGACGGGCTGAGAGGCGCACAGGAGATCTCCGAGTTAGACCATTGGGCTAGCCCAAACCTCCACCCGCCCCGGCGCCCCTGTCAACCCCTGCCTGGCACAGAGTGGGCGTGAGAGTCAGGCCCCTGCGCCGACTCGGTCGTCTGCGACGGTGGCTGCGGTGGCCCGGCAGACCTCGGCCCAGGGGGTGGGAGCCAGGCCGAGGTCGCGCTGGGTGAGCGTGGAGTCCATCTCGTAGGGGCGCTCGAACTGGTAGACGGTCTCGCGCAGCTCGCGCAGGGTCGGCACCACGAGCGCCGCCGAGGCCGAGCATCGCCTTCGGCCAGGCCCGCACGGCGACCGGTTCACGACCCGCCGCGCGGCAGATGTCCGCGACCGCCCGGGCCTGGGTGACGGCGGGGTTGGACGGCGCGTGCCAGACCCTCCCGTGGGTCTCGGGGCGGCCGGCCACGACGACCATCGCGCGGGCCATGTCGCGGACGTCGGTGAACGTGTGCACCGCGTCGGGGCGCCCGAAGACCCGGACCGCCCTGCCCTTCAGGGCACGGGGGGTGACCATCGGCACGTGGGCGTTGGTGACCCCCGGTCCGACGTAGTCGGAGCCGCGCACCTCGACGGCGCGGAGCCGTCCCGCCTCGTGGGCGGCCAGCGCGTCGGCCCACATCTGGGCGCGCAGCCGGCCCTTGACACCGGTCGCCCGGTCGGGCTGGCCCTCCACCATCGGCGCCTCGGTGGGCCCGTAGCCGTAGAGGCACGACGCGGTCACGAGCACCGCTCCCGACCGCTCGGCGGCCGACAGGAACGCCTCGGCGACCGGAGGCCACCACGTCGACCACACGTCGTACGACGGCGGGTTGACGCAGTTGTAGAGCGCATCGGCACCCTCGGCCAGCGCCGCGAGCGCGTCGGCGTCGCTCACGTCGAGCGCCACCCGGCGCACGCCGGGAAGCTGCTCCCCCGCGCCCGAGCGGCTGACGAGGAGCACCTCGTCGTGCCCCTGCGTCACCAGCTCCTTGACGGTCGCCAGGCCCACCGGGCCGGCGCCGACCACTACCTGCTTGCTCATGTCTTCACTCCTTGAACCGTTGGTGATGCGAGCACTGCTCTCGTTTCGACAACAGTGACACGGTCTCGAACCAATAGCAAGAGCACTGCTCTCGTTTGTTGCCACCGCTCTCGTTCTGCGAGAGCATTGATCTCATGCCTCCCGCACCCCGCACCGCACGTGCCACCGCTCGCGCCGAGCTCACCCGCGCGATCCTCGACAGCGCCACCGGTCAGCTCGCCGAGATCGGCCCCGCCGCGCTCTCGGTGCGCGCCGTCGCGCGCGACCTCGGCATGGCGTCGTCGGCGGTCTACCGCTACTTCCCCAGCCGTGACGCGCTCCTGACCGCGCTCATCGTCGAGGCCTACGACGAGCTGGGCGAGGCGGTCGAGAGCGCCGACGCAGCGGTGCGGCGTGGCGACCTGCGGGGCCGCTGGCGAGCCCTGTGCCACGCCCTGCACGACTGGGCCAGGGCACACCCGCACCAGTACGCCCTCACCTACGGCAGCCCGGTCCCCGGGTACGCCGCCCCTGACGACACCGTCGCGCCCGCGACCCGGGTCACGTTCACGCTGCTCGCGCTGCTCCGCGACGCCCAGGTCGCGGGTCGGACGCCGACCGCCGGCCCCACCCGCGTCTCCGCCGCCGAGAAGGCCGCGGTGGCGCCGGTGGTGGCCTTCGTCGAACCGGCCCTGTCACCGGCGTACGCCGTGCGCGGGCTCACCGCCTGGGCCGCGCTGTTCGGCCACGTGTCGCTCGAGCTGTTCGGCCACATGCACCGCGGGATCCTCGACTACGACGTGCACTTCACGACCGTCGTCGACCAGCTGGCCGCCGACCTCGGCCTGACGTGAACCGCAGAAAGTCCGCCGACAACCCGATGTCGCCGAAGGATTGACGTTTGTCGGACCGCGCATAGGGTAATCCAGGTCACACGACAACCGCTCGTGCTCGGCCCGTGCTCCGGTCCTGCGCGCCAGTCTCGGGAGCCACTCGATGCTGTTGGTGCGAGGTACCAGGCGAGCCCTGACCACCCACGTCACGTTCGCCGGCGACGACAACGACCAGCCGGGCTGGACCGACTTCGTCCGTGACGAGCACCTGGTCGCCCTGTGGGACCACGACCTGCTCCAGCTGACCGCCCTCTCGCCGACACCGTGGTGTCCCACGTTCACCGCGACCGTGCGCCACCGCGACGACGTCGTCGCGATGTTCGTCGGTAGCTACCGCGGCGTGCGTCCGCAGCACGCACCCTCACGGGTCGAGCCGGTGCTCGTCGACATGCGGATGCCCGGCCAGGGCCACGAGCCGTCGTGGGCGCTGCGCCACGACCTCACCGCCGCGCAACGGCGCGACGTGATGCGCGAGTTCGAGCGCGGGATGATCCAGAGCCTCGGCCGGCACCGGCTGGTCGGGATCTCCTACCGCAACGTCACCGATGAGGGCATGCCGGACCTGCGCCGGACCGGCGCGGTCACGACCCGGGCCCAGGGGCAGGGCACCGTGATGCCGCTGCCACCGACGTTCGAGGAGTGGCTGGCCAACCTCAGCAAGAAGCGGCGCAAGTCGCTGCGCCGACTGGCCCCGATGATCGAGGACCAGGCCCGGGTCGAGTTCGGCAACGGACGTACCGACGTCGACCCGCAGGCGGTTGCCGACCTGCTCGTCTCCATGATCGAGCGCAACGCTCCGCTGCGCGTCGACCCCCGTCCGCACATGCCGGCGGAGTACTTCCGCGCGCTGATGGCGCGCGACGACGTCCGCACGATCAGCTATCACGTCGACGACCGACTGGTGGCGGTGGGCACCCTGCTCGAGCACCCCCGACACCCGTGGGGCTCGTACTGGGCGATGGTCCACCCGCGCGACGGCGGCGTCCCCCACCTCTACTTCGACCACTTCCAGCGCTACGCCCAGCACGCCATCGCGGCCGGCGCCGAGACCCTCTCGTCGGGGCGTGGCTTCGTCGACGACAAGGTCAGCATGGGCTTCGAGGTCACCCCCCTGTCGTTCGTGGGCGTCACGCGCCCGTTCCTCGGCTGAGTCGACATGACCCTCCACCCCACAGCGCCGGCGGTTCGTGCCCCGGTTGCCCACGCGGCCCGCGCCTACACGCCGTCGCGGCGCTCGATCGGCATGCTCATCCTGGGTCGAGCGGGCTTCCGTGGCCTCTGGATGGCGGCGCCGCTCCTGCTCGCAGCCACCTGGACGCCGCAGCAGCTCGGCTCGACGGTCGCTGCCATCGGCAGCTTCGGGTGGCTGACCCTGCTCCTCGCCGGCTCGGAGAAGACCCTGCTCAAGCAGGTGCCGCGACTCCCCCGACTGGCCGGCCAGGTGGTCCGCTCGTCGCTGCTGGTCGTCGGAGTCCCGCTCGCGGTGGCGCTCGTCGCGGCGACGACCTCCACGGTCACCGACCACGGCCCGGCCCTGCTGCTGTGGGGCGTGGTGTGGGGCCTCACCGGCGCCCTGTTCCAGACCGTGGCCGCGGTCCACCGCCTGGCACACCACGTGACGGCCGATGTGGTGATGTTCGCCTCGGGCGGTGCCTGGGTGCTGGTGGCCACGGGCACCACCATCGCTGCGGACCTCGACCCGGTGACCTGGATCGTCACCTGTCTTGCCGGGCTGCTGCTGATCGCCCTGGTCAGCCTCGCCTCCGTGCCGCGGGCCCGGTTCCGCGGCCCCCGCCGCGGGGCCGCCGCGGCCCCGATCCGCCGTTCGCTGCTCGTGCTCAGCCTGCCCGAGGTGCTCTCGATCGCGGGGGTCAGCGCCGGCTTCTGGGCGATCGCCGCGTTCGCTCCCGAGGTGGAGGCCACCCGGTACTACGTGGCGGTGACCATCGCCGGCGTGTTCGGGGCGACCGTTGGCTTCCTGGTGCGGCTGCACCAGCCCGACATCTCGCTGCGCCTTCGCGGCGCGGGCGCCGCCGCCGGTGAGGCCGATGCCCGCCGGATCCTCGACCGTGCCGTCACCGCCGGGGTGCTCACCGCCGCCGTCGCCGTCGCCGCCCACGCGCTCGGCGCGCCGTGGTGGACGACGCTCGCGCTGCTGACCGCCGGCGAGATCGTCGTGTTCACCCAGCGCACGGTCGCTGCCAACCTGGTCGAGAACGCGCGCAGCCGGTGGTTGCCCGGCAACGTCGCGGCGTCCGCCTGCGGCCTGGCCGCCGCCGCGGTCGTGCTCCTGCTCGCCACCGAGCGGTGGGGCGCGTTGGCCGCGATGGCCGCTCTCGTGACGGCCCAGCTGTGCAACGCCGTCGCGTTGCGCCTCCTGCTTCGGCGCCCACCCGCGCGCCGTGTCCATGCACGACTCGGGGAGAACTGACATGAGGGAAACGACGTTGTCGAACCGACCGGCCGAGACCGCGAGCCGCTCTCGCGACGGTGCCCGCGAACCCGACCGGCCCGACCCCGGTGACCCGCTCAGGGCCGGCCTCAGCGTGGTGATCCCGTGCTTCAACGAGGCCGACGGGCTCGACGCCCTGCTCGACGAGCTGCTGGCCGAGCTCGCGGACGTCGACCTCGAGGTGATCTGCGTCGACGACGGCAGCGTCGACGGCACCCTCGACGTGCTGCGCCGCCGGGCGGCGGCCGACCCGCGCATCCAGTACCTCTCGTTCACGAGGAACTTCGGGGTCGAGGCCGCCTTCTCGGCGGGCTACCTCTACGCCCGCATGCCGTGGCTCGTGCACCTCGACGCCGACGGCCAGTTCCCGCCGCGCGAGATCCGGCGCCTCGTGGCCGCCTCCGAGGGCATGGACGCCGTGTTCGGCGTCCGGGCCGAGCGCCATGACCCCCTGGTCCGCCGTGTCGGCTCGGGCGTCAACCAGCTGGTGGCGCGCCGCATGCTCGGTATCGAGCTGCCGCCGCGCGCCACCTGCTTCCGCCTGGTGCGCACCGAGGTCGCCCGCGCCGTGGTCGAGCTGCGGCTCGGCAGCCCCTACTTCCTGGCCACGCTGCCGAAGCTCACCGACCGCCACACCACCGTCCCGGTCGATCACCGGCCGCGCACCGACGGCCCTGCCCGGGTGCGCTTCTTCCACCTCGCCGCGCACGCGCTCGACCTGTGGTTCGGCTTCTCCCGGCGTCCGGCGGCGTTCGCGACCATCGTGGCGATGTGGGCCGCTGCGATCTCGGTGGTGCTCGGCCTGCTCCACATCACGCGGACCCTGCCGTCGGTGGTGATGGAGGGAGGCATCGTCGTCCTCGTGGGCGTCGCCCTGTTCGTGATCGCGGTGGAGGTGCGCTGCCTGGGGGTGCTGGCGGCCGGCCAGGCGCGACCACGACAGTTCTACGTCCGCGAGGCCAGCATCGCGGTGCTGCCCGCCGACACCTTCCAGGTCACGGCGGTGCTGCCGACGGCGACCCCGGTTCCGTCGCCGGTGGGCGTCCCGGCCGCGAGTGCCGCGCCGGCCACACCGTCGATCCCGACGACGTCCGCGACACCGGTGCCGATGCCGGCGCCGGCTCCGGCTCCGGCCGGGGTGGCCTCGTGAACGGCGGGCGACGACTCCGCGCCCGTTCCCGCGAACGCGGGAGCGTGGTGGTACTCGGCGCCGCGATCGGCGTCTTCGAGACCTATCGCGCCGCCCGACGGATGGGCCTGCGCACCATCGCCGTTGACATGCGACCCGACGCTCCGGCGCTCGGGCTCGCCGACGAGCGCCTGCTGATCAGCACCCGCGACGTCGACGCCATCCACGAGGCGCTGAGCGGACGCGACGACCTGCGGGGCGTCGTGGCGCCGGCGTCCGACGTGGCGCTCGACGCCCAACGCCGGCTCTCGCGTCGCCTCGGCCTCCCCTGCGGCCTTTCGGCCGCGACCGTGCGGGCCTCGCACGACAAGACGTACCTGCGCCAGGTCAGCGACCGGCTCGGCCTGCCCACCTGCCGCTGGGTCAGCGGCGCGCCCGGGGCGCAGCTCGAGCTCGAGGCCGAGCGGCTCGGCGTCCCGGTCGTCGTGAAGCCCGTCGACGCCCAGAGCAGCCGGGGCGTGGCGCGATGCGGTGCGGACGACGACCTGGCCGTAGCGATCGCGACCGCCGCCGAGTTCTCCTACTCCGGGCGGGTGATCGTCGAGGAGGAGCTGGTCGGCCAGCACCTCAGCGCGGAGTGCATCGTCGACGACTCCCGGGCGGTGTTCCTCGCTCTCAGCGGCCGCACGATCACCGCCGCCCCTCGTGCGATCACCACCGAGCACGCGCTGCCCGCCGAAGTGCCCGGGTCGGCCACCGACCAGGTCTACGACCTCGTCGACGCGCTGTGCCGCGAGCTCGACTACCGTCGCGGCCCGATGATGCTCGACCTCGTGTACGACGGGTCCGGCACCGTCCGGCTCGTCGAGATCGGCGCCCGGGTGGGCGGCGACCCGCTCGGCGAGCTGGTCCGACTCAGCCACGGCGTGCACACGGTCGAGAACGCCGTTCGCGCCAGTGTCGGCCTGCCGTTGGATCTCGGACGCCGGCGGCGTCCGACCGCGGCGGTGGGCCGGATCATCTTCCCCGACGTCGTCGGTCGCGTGACCGACGTCCGCGGGGTCGCCGCAGCAGAGGCGCTGCCCGGGGTCGCCCGGGTCCGCGTCGGCGCCCACCAGGGCGACCGGGTCGAAGGCGGTGACTGCCTGGCCGACCAGCTCGGCTACGTCCTCGCCACCGGTCCGACCCCGCACGACGCGAGGCAACGCGCCAAGAGCGCTGCTCGCGCAGTCACGTTCGAGATTGCCAGTGATGAACTTTCCAAGGAGCTGATGGCGAGATGAAGAAGCAAGGAATCGTGTGTGTGGGCCTGGGTGTCGCCGCCGCCGTGGTGGCCTACGTGGTGCACCACTGGGTCTCCAACGACGTCGAGAACCTCGGGTCGTTCCTGTTCGCGCTGGTGCCGTTCGTGCTGGCCGCCGAGTCGGTGGCGAGGTTCCCGCGGGCCTGGGCGAAGCTGTGGTTCGTGCCGGCGCTGTTCGTGACGGCGATGTTCCTGGCCGCGATGGGCGGCTTCGCGCCGCTCATGTTCGGCGCGTTCGTCGACGAGGACTTCGACCGCTTCTACGGGATCATGCGGGTCCTGATGCCGTTCGTCATCCTGGCGATGGTCTTCGCGCTGCGACTCGGCGGCGCCACCGGCGGGCAGGTCCGCCGGGCGGCGTACGCCTCGCTCCTGGTGATGCTCTCCGGAATCGAGGACCTCATGTTCCAGGTGTGGCGCGGCACCGACATCCCCGACCGCTGGGAGTGGGCCGAGCACATCACGGTCCGCCTGGGCCACGTCGCCAGCCAGAACGAGGCGATCGCCTTCATCGCGGCCCACTTCGTGCTCGCCGCGGTGGTGCTCTTCGCGCCGGTGCCAGGCCGCCGCGGCAAGGCCCAGCCCGAGCCCGAGCCGGCAGCCGACCGCGAGCCGTCGACGATCGCGTCGTGACCCGCGAGCGGTACGACGTCCGCGTGCTCGGCCTGGCCGAGCTGCGCGACGACGCCGTCCTCGCCGCCCGGCTGGCGGCCGCGCGCGGTCCGCTGTGGCGGGTCGAGGCGCTGTCGACGATGGAGGAGGAGACCCGCAACCGGGTGTGGCTGGCGGTGGCGCTCGAGGACGGCGAGCTGCGTGCCGGCGTCCTGCTGGAGCGGGTCGTGGCTGCGGGCGGCGTCGGCCACGTGCACCACCCGCACTCGGGTTCCGAGCAGGCCTTCTGGTCCGAGCCCGGCTCGGCCGACGCTCTGCCCTCGCTGGTGCGGGCGCTCCGGCGCCGGCTGGGGGTCCGGCTGCCGGCCCTGCTGTGGCGACAGGTGTTCGACGAGGACGCGCTGCCCGGCCGCCGCCTGGTCCGGCAGACCACCCTGGCCCTCGGCGTGGTCGAGCTCGACCACGCCGACCCGGAGGCGTGGCTGGCGTCGCTGAGCAAGTCGCGCCGCCAGGATCTGCGGCGGCTCCGACGGCGGCTGGGCGAGGACGCCGACCTCGACATCACCCAGGGCCCGCTCGCCGAGATCGCCAAGGGTGAGGAGGTGGCGCCGCTGCTCGACGCCAACTTCAGCAAGCACAACCCGCGACGTCATCCGCTGATGAACCGGCCGGCACCCGAACGTTGGCTCGACGTGGCTGCGGCCGACCCCGCGTTGCAGGCCGTGGCCTACCGCGACCGCGGCGTGCTGAGCGCTGTCGGCCTGCTGAGCATGCACGCCGGCACGTCGCGCTGGCTGTCGTGGGGCGCCGACTACGCCGGGGCCGCCGACAAGCGGGGCCTCTACTACGACTGCACCCGTCGGATCGTCGAGCTGTCGTACCTCGGCGGCAACCGGCGCCTGGTGCTCGGCAAGGGCAAGGGCGACCTCAAGTCGTCGTTCGGTGCGAGCCAGTTCCCCCAGCACGCGGTGGTACGCACCCTCTTCTAGAGTCGGCACGTGGTGTTGCGCGAAGGGTCGAGGGTGGCGCTCCTCGTGCCGCCGTCGTCGGCCTACCTCGACGCCGTGTGGTCGCTGCTGGCCCGCGGCGTGGTGCCGATCCCGCTCGACCCCCGGCTGACCGCGAGTGAGCGCGAGCGGATCCTCGCGCCGCTCGAGCCGGACGTCGTCGTCACCACCGCCGAGCGGCTGGCCGAGGTGACGACGTCCGACCGCGGCCTGCCGCGCGCCCGCCCGATGCACTGCACGAGCGGCACCACCGGCACGCCGAAGGGCGTGTGGAGTGGCCTGCTCTGCGACGCGGACGCCGCGGCGCTGGTGGCCGAGGAGCGTGAGCTGTGGGGCTTCGCGGCCGACGACGTCAACCTCGTGCTCAGCCCGCCCTACCACTCGGCACCGCTCCGCTTCGCCCTCGGGACGACGCTCACCGGCGGCCGCGTCGTGCTGCCCGGTCGGTTCGACCCGGCCGAGGTGACCGCCGCGATCGCCTCCGAGCGGCCGACGTCGATGTTCTGCGTGCCCACCCACCTGCAGCGGCTGTTCGCCCACTGGGCCGAGGTGGGTGTGCCCGACCTGTCGAGCTTCCGGCTCGTGGCCCACGCCGGTGCACCGTGCCCCACCGCGGTGAAGCGGCGGCTGATCGAGCTGTTCCCCGACGGCTCGACCTGGGAGTTCTACGGCTCCACCGAGGGTCAGTTCACCGCGTGCCGCAGCGAGGAGTGGCTCGACCGCCCCGGCACCGTCGGCCGGGCCAGGCCGGGACGCGAGCTCGCCCTCGACGACGACGGCACCATCTGGTGCCGGGTGCCGTCGTACGCGCGGTTCTCCTACTACGGCGACCCCGACAAGACCGCGGCCGCCTGGCGCGGCGACCGGTTCACCGTCGGCGACCTCGGCCGGCTCGACCCCGACGGCTACCTCTACCTCGACGGCCGCCGCGACGACCTCATCATCAGCGGCGGCGTGAACGTCTACCCGCTCGAGGTCGAGCAGGTGCTCGGCGAGCACCCCGGCGTCGCCGACGTCGCGGTGTACGCCGTCGACGACCCCGACTGGGGCCAGCGGGTCTGCGCGGCCGTGGTCGGCGACGCCGCCGAGGCCGACCTGGCGGCGTACGCACGAGAGCGGCTGGCGCCCCCGAAGCGCCCCAAGACCTGGGTGTTCGTCGACGAGCTGCCGCGCACGCTGACCGGCAAGGTCCGGCGCGACCAGTTGCGTTGACGACGCGCTCGTCCGCGGCGCGCGGTGGCTGGGCGCCCTGTCAGCACGCGAACTGGCGCCGGTAGGCCTTCGGGCTGACCCCGCGGACCCGGGTGAAGTGGTGGCGCAGGGTGGCGGCGTTGCCGAAGCCGACGGCGGCGGCGATCTGGTCGACGGAGTTCTCGGTGCGCTCGAGCATCTCCTCGGCGAGCTGCAGGCGCTGGGAGGTGACCCACGAGTGGGGGGTGGTGCCGGTCTCGTCGCGGAAGCGGCGGGCGAAGGTGCGCGGCGACATGTGGGCCTGGCGGGCCAGCGTGTCGACGTCGAGGGCCTCGGCCAGGTTCTCCTGCGCCCAGGTCAGGACGGCGCCGAGCGTCTCGGCCTGGTAGTCGACGACCTGGCGGGTGATGAACTGGGCCTGGCCGCCGTCACGGTGGGGCGGGACGACGATCCGGCGGGCCGTGGACGCCGCCACCCGGGCGCCGAAGGTCTGGCGCATCAGGTGCAGCGAGGCGTCGATGCCGGCCGCACTGCCGGCACCGGTGAGCACGTTGCCGGCCTGGACGTAGAGCACGTCGGGCCGCACGATCGCCTTCGGGTACCGCTTCGCCATCCGGTCGGTGTAGCGCCAGTGGGTGGTGCACTCCTTGCCGTCGAGCAGGCCGGCCTCGGCGAGCATGAACGCCGCGCTGCAGTGGGCGTAGACGATCGCGCCGCGGTCGTGGGCCGCGGTGGCGACGTCTTGGACGGCCGGGTCGAAGTCGAGGTACCCGTACTTGGGGGAGAAGCAGACCAGGTCGGCGTCCTCGGTGGCCTCGAGCCCGAGGTCGACGTGCAGGTCGAAGCCGGAACGTCCCTTCACCCGTCCGGGGCGCGGGGTGCACACGCGGAAGTCGAAGACCGGGTTGTCGTCATCGGGATGGTAGGGCTCGCCCCACACCTCGACGAGGGAGCCGAGCCCGAACGGCTCCGCTCCGTCCTGCACGACGACGGCCACGGTCTTCATGGTGGAGAGCGTAGCGGACTTCTGGCAGAAAATCGATGCACACCGGCATTACTGCCACTGGTGGCAGGATCGCGCCGGGCGCAGAATAAGTGCCATGATCACTTTCTGGTTCCTGGCCATCATCAGTGTCGCGGTCCTGGTCGCCGCCGTCCGCTCCGTCCTCCACGACGGGCCCGCCCGCCCGCCCCGTTCGCACTTCGTCGACCCGACGTTCGCCCCGCCGTCCCAGCGCTCCGTGTGAGGCGGCCACACCCCACCCGCCCACCGCACGCACGAAGGCCCGGTCCCCCTGAGGGGACCGGGCCTTCGTCGTCGTTCAGCGCTGACCTGGCAGGTCAGGCACTACCGCCCGTGAGCTTCTCGCGAAGCGCCTGCAGGGCCTCGTCGGAAGCCAGCGAACCGCCGTCGGTCTCGGTGGCGGTCTCGTCGTCACCACCGGTGGCCGAGGAGTACGACGTGGCCTCGCCGGCCTCGGCGTCGGCCTGCTTGGCGTCGGCCTGCTGCTTGACGTGGGCCTCCCAGCGAGCGTGCGCCTTGGCGTACTGCTCCTCCCACACCGCGCGCTGGTCGTCGAAGCCCTCGAGCCACTCGCCGGTCTCGGAGTCGAAGCCGTCGGGGTAGACGTAGTTGCCCTGCTCGTCGTAGGTCGCCGCCATGCCGTACAGCGTGGGGTCGAACTCCTCGACGTCGGCCGCGGTCGCGGTCTCGTTGGCCTGCTTGAGCGACAGCGAGATCCGGCGCCGCTCGAGGTCGATGTCGATGATCTTGACCATGACGTCGTCGTTGACCTGGACGACCTGCTCGGGGATCTCCACGTGGCGCTCGGCCAGCTCGGAGATGTGCACCAGGCCCTCGATGCCCTCCTCGACGCGGACGAACGAGCCGAAGGGCACCAGCTTGGTGACCTTGCCGGGCACGATCTGACCGATCTGGTGGGTGCGGGCGAAGTGCTGCCAGGGGTCTTCCTGGGTCGCCTTCAGCGACAGCGAGACGCGCTCGCGGTCCATGTCGACGTCGAGCACCTCGACGGTGACCTCGTCGCCCACGGTGACGACCTCGCTCGGGTGGTCGATGTGCTTCCACGAGAGCTCGGAGACGTGCACCAGACCGTCGACGCCGCCGAGGTCGACGAACGCACCGAAGTTGACGATCGAGGAGACGACACCCTTGCGGATCTGGCCCTTCTGGAGCTGGGTCAGGAAGCCGTGGCGAACCTCGGACTGGGTCTGCTCGAGCCAGGCACGGCGCGACAGGACCACGTTGTTGCGGTTCTTGTCGAGCTCGATGATCTTCGCCTCGAGCGTCTGGCCGACGTACGGCTGCAGGTCGCGCACGCGGCGCATCTCGACGAGGGACGCGGGCAGGAAGCCACGCAGGCCGATGTCGAGGATCAGGCCGCCCTTGACGACCTCGATGACGGTGCCCTCGACGACGCCGTCCTCTTCCTTGACCTGCTCGATCGTGCCCCAGGCGCGCTCGTACTGGGCGCGCTTCTTGGACAGGATCAGCCGGCCCTCCTTGTCCTCCTTCTGGAGGACGAGGGCCTCGACCTTGTCGCCGACCGAGACGACCTCGGACGGGTCGACGTCGTGCTTGATGGACAGCTCGCGCGAGGGGATGACGCCCTCGGTCTTGTAGCCGATGTCGAGCAGGACCTCGTCGCGGTCGACCTTGACGATCGTGCCCTCGACGATGTCGCCATCGTTGAAGTACTTGATCGTGAGGTCGATAGCGGCCAGGAAGTCCTCTTCGGACCCGATGTCGTTGATCGCCACCTGGGGCGCGTCGTAGTCCGGGAGAATGGAGATGGTGCTTGTCATAAGGGGATGTGATCCTCAGGGTGGGCAGAAGTCGTGTGGACGCGCCCGAAGTCCGGTTTCACTACCGATGGAGAGCTGCCCGTGAGACCGGGCGTGATAGCGAGCCGCGATCCGCTCCGTATGGGACGACGGCAGACCTCTGGCGCAAGTTCTGAGTTTACGCTCGCGGCGTTGGTGGCGTCCAACTGAGGGTGCCCGACGTCACCATGCCGAGGAGCAGATCGTGGGCCCGGTCGGCCACGGGGTTCTGCCCGCGGCGTCCGGCCAGGTCGACCAGGGCCCACAGGTCGGCGGCGCGCGCGAGCGCCAGGGCCTCGTCCGCAGCGGTGCCCCGGGCCTCCTCGTAGGCCGACAGGACGGCCGCGACGTACGCCGGCTGCCGCTCGAAGCGCAGCACGTTGCCCAGGTCGGTGAACGGGTGCCCGGCGTGGGCGTACTCCCAGTCGAGCAGGCCGGTGATCTCGAGCGTGTCGGGGTCGACCAGCAGGTTCTTGGGGTTGAGGTCGCTGTGCACCAGGCAGGTGCGGCCGACCGTGTCGAGCAGCACCTGCGCCTCGTCGGCCAGCGCGAGCAGGTCGTGGCGCTCCTCGGCCGACCAGTGCAGCGGGGCGTGCTCGTCGGCGAAGCCGGCCAGCCCGTCGGGCAGGTGCCACGGCTCGATGTGCAGGTCGGCACCGCTGAAGTCGCCGACGCCCGTCGTCGGCATCCCGCCCAGCGTGCCGAGCAGCTCACCCACGTGGCGGCCCAGCCTGGCCAGCCCGGCGTCGTCGAGCGTCGGGACGACGAGGTCACCCCGCTCCCCCGGCAGGTACGACGTGATCAGCAGCGCCGGCATCTCGCCGACCGGGGGCCGCACCTCGAGCACGTCGGCCACCGGCAGCAGGCCACGGACCAGCCGCAGCAGAGCGGCGTCCACCTCGGCGCGGGCGGGGTTGCGGGCGTGGATGCGCACCACCTGCCGCTCGCCACCGACCTCGGCCACGAACGTCTCCCCAGACCAACCCCCGGCCAGGGGGTTCAGCGATGCGAAGTCCACCAGAGGAACGTAACGTGGGCAGATGATCACCGCCGTCCACACCCTCGTGTACGCCGACGACCCGGAGGCCGCTCGTGCCTTCTTCCGCGACGTGCTCGGGTGGCCGAACGTCGACGCCGGCGGCCCCGACCCCGGCTGGCTGATCTTCGGCACCGGCCCCAGCGAGCTCGGGGTGCACCCGACCATGCCCGAGCAGGGCCGCGGACTGCACCACGAGGTGTCGCTGATGTGCGACGACATCGAGCAGACGGTGGCCGAGCTGACCGCGAAGGGCGCCACGTTCTCCGGCCCCGTCACCGACCACGGCTACGGCCTGGTGACGATGCTGCAGGTGCCCGGCGCCGGCGAGATGCAGGTCTACCAGCCACGTCACACCACGGCCTACGACCTGTAGGTGCGGCGTTGGCGCTTGGCGCGGGGCGGTCACGCGAGACTGAAGGCATGAAGATCTTCCTCGCTCTCCTGAGCGGCCTCTGCTTCCTCCTGGCTGCCGCGTTCCTGTTCCTCTGCCTGAGCGGCCTCGACGGGGACTACGACACCGAGACCGACTCCCGGTGCACCACCCTCCCCCCGGGCTCCGCCGGCAGCCCCACGATCGAGACGTGCACCGGAACCGACGAGGCCGGCGGCCAGCTGACCTTCGCCCTCTTCGGCGCGTCGTTCCTCCTGTCCGGGGCCGTGCTCGCCACCGCCTCGGTGGGCGTACGGCGGCGCGACCGACGTGACGCGATCGCGAGCACGCAGCCGTGGGCGGTGCAGCAGCCCTAGGCTCCAGTGGTGACCATGCCGGACCCGCTGGCCCCCGACTCCCGGCACCACCCGCCGATGCAGCCCGTCAGCCCCGAGCGGCGCGCCGTCACCGAGGCCGAGTCGCGGCGCGCCAACGGTCCCGACTGGGACCGGTACGCCGACGAGTACCAGGCCACCCACGGCGCGTTCCTGGGCGACGTCGGGTTCGTGTGGGGTCCCGAGGGTCTGACCGAGGCCGAGGCCGGCGTCCTCGGCGACGTCACCGGCCGCGACGTCCTCGAGGTCGGCTCGGGCGCCGGCCAGTGCTCGCGCTGGGTGCGCGCCCAGGGTGGCCGCGCGGTCGGGCTCGACCTGTCCTACCGCCAGCTGCAGCACTCACGCCGCATCGACCTCGAGTCCGGCGTCGTCGTCCCCTCGGTGCTCGGCACCGCCACCGCGCTCCCCTTCGCCGACGGCTCCTTCGACGTGGTGTTCTCGAGCTTCGGCGCCCTGCAGTTCGTCGGCGACATCGGCGTCGCCGTCGCCGAGACCGCCCGGGTGCTGCGCCCCGGCGGCCGCTTCGCCTTCTCGATCACCCACCCCACCCGCTGGATGTTCCCCGACGACCCCGACGAGGCCGGCCTGGTCGCCAGCCAGTCGTACTGGGACCGCCGCCCCTACGTCGAGGTCGACGACGAGACCGGCGAGGTGTCGTACGTCGAGCACCACCGCACCCTCGGCGACTGGGTCGCGCTGCTCGCCGGCGCCGGCTTCGCGATCACCACCCTCCTCGAGCCCGAGTGGCCCGACGACCACGACCGCGTGTGGGGTGGCTGGTCCGGCACCCGCGGCCGGGTCACACCGGGGACGGCGATCGTCGGCGCCGACCTGGCGGGGTGACTCGGACGCGGCTCGTCTCAGCTGACGCCAGCGGTCGGCGTCGGGTTATGGGCCGGCTCGGTCTGCGCGCGACGTGTGCCGGCGCGGTTGCGACCGAGCAGGAGCAACGCGATGCCGACGAGCAGGGCCGGGATCCCGACGATGTAGCCGATCAGGGGGACCGTCGTGGTGATCAGGGCCAGCTTGCTGCCGTTGTCCTTGGCCTCCTCGACCTTCTCGGCGACCTCGTCATCGGTGAACGCGGCGTCGATGCTGAGCACGAGGTTTCCCGAGTCGTCAACTCGTTCCTGCGTGCCGACCTGGTTGACGATGCTGCCGGTGACCGGGTCGACGAAGATCTCGGTCGTCGAGTTGAACGTGCCGTTGAGGCCTTCGGCGATCTCGACCGGGATGTCCTCGACGACCGTCAGATAGACGTACGTCTCGAGCCCGTCGAGGTCCTCGGTGCGGTCATAGGTGGCATCGACCTGAGACCCGACGGTGCCGTTCCAGTAGTCGTAGGTCTTCTTCTCGGCGTCGAACGGCCACTTGTTGACAAGTCCCTCGTGGGGCACCGCGTCGGCGGGAAGATACTCGGGGTCGTTGACGGCCAGCCCGGTCTTCCGATCGGTGGCGAAGCTGTCGGTCGACGCCGAGATGAGTCGGTTCTCCGGGTCGTCGCTCGAGACGCAGTCGGGGACCTCATCGCCGTCGGCTCGGACCACGCACTGCGACGTGACGAAGACGGCAACGTCACCGTCGGACTTCGCAGAGTCAGACTTGGTCGTGCTCGTCACCTTGACGGGAAACTCTTCACCTGTGTCTCCACCGGTTTCGGCGGTGCCTTCCAGGCTGGTCACCGTGTTGCTGTCGATCGGAGTCTTCTTCAGACTCCCGGAGGCGTAGGTCTGGCACAAGATGGCCACCACCACGAGGAACGCTCCGACAAATCCCAGGGCAAAGCCCAGCTTCCTGCGCACTACGGCACCCTCCCAAAGTGTCATGTGACCGGGGCAACATAGCAGCGAATCGCGCCGTTCACGTGACCTGGTGTGGCGACATTCCGGTCGATCTCCCAGGCGCACGGGGACTCGAGAGGCCAACGAAACCGCGAAGGGGTCCTCGCTCACGCGCCCGGCTTGCCCGCCCCCCTCCAGAGTCGTTCGCGGCTGCCGCGCGATAGACGGCCGGCGACACGGGACGCCCCCGCAGCGACCGCGACGGTGGCGCGCGTGAGCACGGCGAGGATCAACGTCGCCCCCAATGCGACGAACCAGGCGTGCTCCTCAGCACCGCGGCGTGCCGCGGTGCGGATGACGATGGGCGCCCATGCGACCACGACGAACCAGGCTGCGGCGGCCGGGACCAGCCGTCGCGGGAGCGACCACTGGGCGAACGACGAGACCGCCGCCGGGTTCTGGTCGGCGGCGAGACAGTACAGGGCGGCCAGGAGACCGACGACGACCAGCCAGTCCTGGGCGTCGCCCGAACCGAGGAACGAGGATGCGAGCACGCTGCCGAGGAGACACAGTGCCGTTCCTCCGCCGATGGACGCCGCGGTCTCGGGCGCCAACCGAATTCGCCGGGAGACACTGGCGGCGAGCATCCCCAAAGCGAACTCGTCGGCTCGACCGACTGTGCTCAGCGAGGAGCGGTACCAGCCCAGGTCGTCACCGGTGACGGCCAGCCAGAGCACCGAGGCCACCACGATGGCGCCGCACGCCACCGCGAAGAGCACGGGCCGGGTTCCGAGTACCACCACCAGCGCCAGCGCGGCCGCGCCGAGCTGCACGAGCACGGCGAAGAGCCAGAGGGCCGAAAGATCGGGCCGCGACGACAGCGGCCTCTCCGAGAGATAGAAGTTCCAGTCGAAGGTCATCACATGGCGGATCGAGGTCCAGGTCACCGAGCGAGACGTGGTGTCGGAGTCGTCAACGGCAAAGACCACCAGGGCCGCCAGGCACACCATGGCCAGGAGCATCACGACCACTCCGAGTATGGCGGTCGCCGCGGGAACGGGGGCTCTCCATCCGCGGGCGCGCTCCTCGAGAAGCCGGCGCGTCAACACGAAGCCGACGGTTGCCAGAATCACGCTGACGGCCTCGTTTCCCGAGCGCACCAGGCTGTCGAAGGGTCGGACCAGGTCGAGATCGGGCTGCGGCAGGAACTGCCCGAGCTGACCGAGCACGTACAAGACGGTGGCCACGGCCTGCAGTCCCAGAATCAGCCTGGGGCTATGCAGCGGCCAGCGCCTCACGGCGCCGCCTGTCGCCCGGGGCGCATTCGGAAGACCGAGCGGGTCGCCAACAGGTGGCGGACCCGCTGCTCGACGAAGCGCTCCATCAGCACCACCACCACCGTGACGATGGCCAAGGCGAGAAGCGTCCTCGCTGTCCAGTGCCAGGACGTCGTGTGGCGGGCGACCACGATGAAGACCGGCAGGTGCCAGATGAAGATCGTCAGTGACGCCCGACCCATCTGCGTCAGCGGACCCCAGGAGAGGAACCGAGCGGCTCGAGTGGGCTGGTCCGTCTGCCACACGGCCGCGACGGTGACACCGGCGACCAGTGTGAAGGCGAGACTCCACGGGCCCAGGAACGCGAAGTCGCCCAGCATCGGCAACACCAGCTTGAGCGCGAGCAGGGCGACCAGCGATATCCAGAGGATCGTCGGCCAGCGCCACCGGGCCACGAACGGTATCGCCAGGGCCACCACCACGCCCCAGATCAGGCCGTCGGCGCGCGTCGTGGTGAGGGTCGAAGCAAAGATCCACCCGCTGCCGTCGCCGAGCACGTCCTGCCGGTGCTGGTAGGTGAGCGCGATCAGCACCGTCAGCAACGCCATGAGGGTCAGCCGTCGGCGTCCGAGCAGCGCGAGCACGAGCGGGAGGACCAGATAGCACTGCTGCTGGACGCTGAGGTACCACAGATGGCCGAACTCACCCTCGACCTCGAAGAAGTCCTGCCTACCGAAGACGTTGTACGTGTAGGTGAGCACGTGCATGACGTTGTGGACGACCACGCGTCCGTCATAAGTGGGACCACCCTCGATGCGCAGGACCAGCGCGACTGCGCCACACAGCAGCACCAGCTGGGCGCCGAGCCGCACGATCCGGCGCAGGTAGAAGCGCATCGGATCGAGCGTGCCTCGCTCGAGGTCGCGCAAGAGGCCCATGGTGACGATGAAGGCCCCGACCACGAAGAAGACAGAGACCGCGCCGCCACCCAGAAGCCCATTCACGATGGGCACGTCGTAGACCTGCCCACGCGGCCAGAGCTTGCCCGTTGCGTGGTTGATGGCGACGGAGACGATCACGAGCCCACGGAGACCGTCGAGGGTTGCGACCCGACCGGCTGGCTGGGCTGGGGCAGGAGCGGTCGGCGAGTCCGCCGTCTCCGTGGGAGACGTGGTCACGAACAATGCCGGCGGCCGGCGTCCTGGACTGCCCGGTGACGGCGGGGGCGAACGTCGTCGAGGGAAGTCCACGAGGACCCGGGCCCTCGCATAGAGTGCGCGCCATGGAAGGCAGGGACGGAACGACGCCGACGCGGCGCAACCGGACCCTGGACGGAGTCCGCGGTTACGCGATCGTGCTCGTCGTTCTCTCTCACGGGTGGATCCTATGGCCGACCCAAGACTTGTACGCACGAACATGGTCGAGGGTCTGGTTCACGAGTGGCAACGCCGCCGTGTCGGTGTTTCTCGCCGTCGGCTTCTTCCTGCTGACGAGCGCGATCCTCGATCGGATTGATCGCGATGCCGCCCCGCCCGCCGGGCGGATCCTGCTCCGCCGCCTGATTCGACTAGGGGGGCAGACCTACGCATTGTTACTGCTCGTCGTCGTGGTCACGACGCTCGACTCCACCTCGTATGAGGGGGAGAACACTCCGAGGTCGTTGCTCCACATCGCGACTTTCACGTGGAACTGGTATCTCCACGACCACTCCGACGTCGCCCGCCCCGACCTGGGTCACCTCTGGTACCTGTCGGTCGACCTCCAGATGCTGGTCGTCGTGCTGCTCTTGCTCTGGCTGCTCCGTCATCACCCGGTGCGCCGGATTGCATGGCTCGCCGGGATACTCGTGCTGATGTGGTGGTGGCGCCATCACGCATACGACGTGGAGCCCGCTGGCGTCGCCCTGCGCACCTGGGCCCGCGGCGACGCCGCTGTGGCGGGCGCGCTCGCCGCCGCGTGCCTGCGCTATCTGAGACCGCTCGCCGATCAGGTCAACTTTCGCACGGTCGCGGCGTTCAGCGCCGTGGCCCTGCCGGTCACGTTCACGATCTCGTCCGACCTCGGCTGGTACTTCGGGCTCGGCGGCATCCTCCTCGACCTGAACCTGATGGCCTTCGTCATCGGCTGCACCCTGGCCGCTCCGCCGGGATTCATCCGACTGGCCTTGGAAAACCGCTCCGCCGTCACGCTCGGGAAGTACTCCCTGGGTCTGTACCTGTGGCACTACCCCGTCTTCTGGTACGTATCCACACGGAACCAGGAGATGGACTGGATCCCCAAGACGATGCTGGCCGTTGCCGCGACGGCACTGCTCGCCGTTCTCGCCCACGTCTACGTAGAGCGCCGCGTGCAGCACGTGCTCGATGCTGCGTGGTGGAGGCGTCCGACGAGTAAAGCGACCCCTGGAGCAACATCCGCGCCGGCGTCCGACCCGAGCGAACCGGCCCGTTCCGATCCCATGGTCTTCCGCGACGAGGCCCAGCAGTGACCTCGTCGCCGACGAGCCCGACACCCGCCGGGCTCGCATTGACTGCTGCTGCCCGGAGCTCCCACGTCACGCCCGAGCCTCACCAGAGACCGGGCCCCGATGTGCATCCTGTCGACACCGACGAGGCGCGATCGCGTCGGCGCCGACGTCGCGCCACTGCGTGGGGTCTCGTGGTCGGAGGCACTGCCTACGTCGCCTCGCTGCTCGACTACGGCAGCGACCTCGGCCGCCAGGCAAACAGCTTCGGTTTCGCCTCTACCTTCTTCGACACCCAGGGACGCGCATTCCTCGACGGCCATCTCTCGGTTCCGACAGGAAGTCTGGGCATCGAGGGGTTCGTGCAGCGGGGTTCGGAGTACACGTACTTCGGGCCCTGGCCGGCGATCGTGCGCCTGCCCGTTCTCCTCACGACGCGTGAGTTCGACGGACGACTGACCGTCCTCTCGATGGGTCTGGCGTTCGTGGTGCTCGCGCTGATGCTTCCACGATTGTTCTGGCTCGTGCGCGACCTGGTGCGTCCCGGCGAGCTCGTGACCACCTTCGAGGCCGTATCGGCCGGTGCCTTCCTTGCGCTCGCCGCAGGCGGGACATCCCTGACCTTCGTGGCGTCGCTGCCGTGGGCGTACCACGAGGTGTACGCGTGGTCGATTGCCCTGACCGTGGGTGCGATGTACTGGATGCTGCGTACCTTGGTCGACCCCACCAGGGCGTCGATCGGGTGGCTGTTCGCCTTCGCGACCGCGATGATCCTGACCCGAGCCACCGGCGGCTGGGCCGTGTGTCTCGCCGGTGTTGCGGTGGGTTGCTGGCTGTGGAGCGGCCGGCTCGGGGGCGAGAAGCGGCGCTGGGGAGCCCGGGTGGTGCTTGTCGCCGTGGCGGCCCTGCTGATTGGCGCGGCCGTCAACTGGCTCAAGTTTCGCCACCCGTTTGCCTTCCCGCTGGAGGACCAGCGCTTCACCAGTATCAGTGACCAGCGGCGTGACGCCCTTGCCGCCAACGGCGGCACCATCATGGGTCCTCAGTTCTTCCCGACGGCCCTCTCTGCGTACTTCCGACCAGACGGGCTCCGGTTCGTCGACTACTTCCCATGGATCACCCTTCCCGCCGAGCCGGTTGCGCCAGTCGACGGTGTGGTCATCGACCAGAGCTACCGCACCGCGAGCGTCACCGCGTTGATGCCGTGGCTGCTGGTTATGACAGTCGTCGCCACCGGGGCGATCTTCCGGCCAGGTGTCAGCCAGGGTCGTCGCCTGCTTCGGGTGCCATTGGTGGCCGGGGTCCTCATGACTGGCGGCGTGATGGCGTACGGCTACTTCGCCACGCGCTACACGGCGGAGTTCGTACCTGCCCTGATCGTGGGTGGCGCGATCGGCACCGTGATGGTGACACGATCTCTCCAGAGGCGGTCCGTCCCGATCCGGAGTGCCTTCCTCGCGCTCACGGTCGGCGCGACGGTGTTCGGCATCACCGCCAACCTTCTGCTGGGGTACGCCGCGGTCGCCACCACGACGCGAGGCACAGAACTCGACTCCTACCTGGCACTCCAGCAACGCCTGTCCCCCGCCGCTCAGGACTCCTTGGTGACCGAGTCGCGCGGAGCCCCTGACCGCGACGAGGGCAGTACGGACGACCTGTGGATCCAGGGAGACTGCGACGCGCTGTTCCTCAACACCGGCGACCAGGGCACGCCTTGGACACTCGTGGAGCGACGCGGGCTCCTGGTGACCGCCACCTTGGGACCAGATCTCGAGTACGCCAGGGTCAAGCTGTTCGAGTCGGCCACCGACACCGTCAACGAGGTCTGGCTCCAGGTCACCGAGCGAGGCCGGTTCCGGCTTCAGATCGTGACCGGGGACGACACCTTCTCCGGGCAGTGGGTCGACCTCCTGCCCCCCTATCAGGTGCGGGTCGGAGTACGCGTGCTTACCGAGCTCAGCTACGCCGACGTCACGTCTGATCCAGGTGGACACCTCGCGTACCTGCGCGCGTTCGAGGTAGACGGCGACGGCAACGCGGCACCCGTCGAGGTGCGGGAGGCCGATCACGACCGGACCGCGCTCGCCGCCGCCGGCCTGCGCATCGAGACGTCCACCGGTCTGGCCCCGACCCTGTGCCAAGAGATCCGCGACCGGTCGTGAGCTTGCTCAGGTCTTGCGGCGACGCAGCCCGTGGACCTTCGTGAGAATCCGGCTCACCCGCTCGTCAGAGATACCGAGTCGACGCTTGGCCCGGTCGTAGAAGTCGAGCGCCACCCGGTCGGCGCCGATGGCGACCTTCTTCGCGACGCTCTCGTCAGGGCGCGCCTGGTAGTTGGTGGCCCGACGGACTGCGCGCTCCTCCTCGGTGAAGTAGTACAGAGCCATCGACCGACGGGCCACGTCGGGCGGGCACGTCAGGCCGTCAGGGTGGCCGTGGAAGGTGTCGAACGCTGTGGTGAAGACGAGCATCCGGTTGCCAGCCGGCGTGACCCGCGCCTGGCAGGCCGTCATGTCAGGGTCCCAGAGCTCGAGCTTGCCGCCCCACTCGTCGAGCCACTCGGTGTTGAGGTAGAGCAGGATGTTGACCCGCCGCGCCCAGTTCTCGTGGCTGTGGTGGGTGGTGAAGTCGGCGTGGATGTTGAGGTGTCCGCCCTGCAGGGTCTGGTGCAGGCCACCGCCGTCCATGCTCCAGTCGGGCAGAAGGTCGTCAATGCCAGTGAGTCGCTGTAGGTACGCGACAAACGCAGGCGAGCAGAACTCTTTCGCCACGTCGTGCAGCGTCGGCCCCCACGTCTCGGGCTCGGTGTTGGAGTACTTCGTCTCGTTGACGTGGAGGTAGCCCTTCCAGAACTCGTCGCGAATCCCTGGGAACTCCCCGGCGACCTTGTCGAAAGCCTCTGGCGTCAGGACGTCGTCGAGGACGATGTGGGGGAAGGGCTGGGCTGCCCTGTAGGACGCCGCCTTGGCGTCGATGTCGGCCTCGAGGCCTGCGAGGTCGACGAACTGGTTCTCGAGCATGGCGAAACTATGCCACGCACCGCATTCGCGCCCTCGGGCGATTACAGTGCTCCTCCGGAGGCTCTCTCCAAGGGAGGCTGTCGCACCTGGCGACCGACGAGAGCCCGAGGGAGAACACATGACGCACGTGCACGCTCGTGGGCAGATACGACGCGACGACGGCGGCGCCGTCCCCGTGGTCATCCCCCGGTCCGGCGCCGCGACGACGCCCTCGGGCGCACCACGCGTGGGCGTCCTGGTGGTGGCCTACAACGCAGCAGGGACACTGCGCCCAGACCTTGTCGAGGCTGCCTGCGTCGTTCGCCGAGAACGTCGAGCACGTGCTGGTGGCCGACGACGCGAGCTCGGACGACACCTACGCCGTGGGCCAGGCCTTCGCGAGCGGGTCGGCGCTGCCCTTGACGGTGATGCGCCACGAGGAGAACCTCGGCTACGGCGGCAACCAGAAGGCGGGCTACGCCTGGGCGATCGAGCACGGTCTCGACATCGTGGTGCTCCTGCACGGCGACGGGCAGTACGCCCCCGAGCACATCGAAGACCTCGTCCTGCCCCTGGCCAGCGGCGAGGCGGACGCGGTCTTCGGCTCGCGGATGATGCACCCGGGGCACGCCCGCGCCGGTGGTATGCCGCTGTACAAGTACGTCGGCAACAAGGTGCTCACGCGCCTCCAGAATCGCCTCGCCGACCTCGACCTGACCGAGTGGCACAGCGGCTACCGGGCCTACCGGGTCGACGCACTCGCCGATCTCGACCTCGGCTCGTACAGCGACGACTTCGACTTCGACACCGAGATCATCCTGGGCCTCCACGAGCAGGGCAAGCGGATCGTCGAGGTGCCGATCCCGACGTACTACGGAGACGAGATCTGTTACGTGAACGGCATCAGGTACGCCAAGGACGTCACCTCCGACGTGCTCCGTTTCCGGCTGCGCCGGATGGGCTTCGGCCAGCAGACCACCGGCGTCGACCTCGATGCCTACGAGCTCAAGCCGTCCGAGCACTCTTCCCACGGAGTGCTGCTGCGTTGGTTGGCCGCGGTCCGACCGGCCGCCCGAGTCCTCGACATCGGCTGCTCCGACGGCCAGTTCGCGGCCCTGACCCGGGCCCAAGGACACTCAGTGACCGGCGTCGACCTGGTCAAGCACGAGGGCGTGGCGGACCGGGTCGACCAGTTCGTCGAGGCCGACCTCAACGCCGGTCTGCCGGACGTGGCTGGTCACGACTTCCGTGTGGTCGTCGCGGGCGACATCCTCGAGCACGTCATCGACCCGCAAGCGCTGCTCAGCGACCTGGCCACCCGCCTCGCCGACGACGGCGAGGTGTTCGTGTCGGTGCCGAACTTCGCTCACTGGTACCCGCGGGCGCGCGTCGCCGCGGGGCGCTTCGACTACGACCAGCGGGGACCGCTCGACCACGGCCACGTCCGGTTCTTCACCCGGCGCAGCTTCGAGACCCTCGTCGAGCAGTGCGATCTGCGGATCATCGAACGGACGACGGTCGGTTCGCCGTTCGACGTTCTCGTGCGAGGCGCCGGTGAGGACACCACCGCCGCCCGGGTCGCCGATCGAATCGCTGTCGCAGACCGGGCCGCCACCCGTCTGTGGCCGACCATGTTCGGCTACCAGTTCCTCTACCGCCTCGCCCGCCGCGATTGACGCGGGCCCTCCGGGTTCCGCCGTCTCCCGGATGGACGTCGCCTTCCTCACCTGGCGAGACTCCACCCACCCCGACGGGGGCGGCTCGGAAGTCTTTGTCGAACAGGTGGCCCGTGCGCTGGTCTCCCGCGGCCACACGGTCACGATGCTGTGCGCGCGACACGGCGACGCCCCGGCCGCCGAGGCGTTGGACGGGGTCAGTGTGGTCCGCGTCGGCGGCCGGCTCACCGTCTACCCGGGCGGCCTGTGGTGGCTGCTGCGCCACCGAAGGCGGGTCGACGTGGTGGTCGACGTCATCAACGGGCTGCCGTTCGCCACACCGCTCGTACGTCGCCGCGGCGTCGTTGCGCTCGTGCACCACGTGCACGAGCGCCAGTGGCGGATCATCTACCCGGGCTTCTGGGGCCGCGTCGGGTGGTTCATCGAGGGGCGGGTGACTCCGCTCCTCTATCGGCGAGTCCCGTTCGTGACGGTGTCGGAGTCCTCACGAGCCGACCTCGTGCGCATGGGCGTGGATGCGCGATCGATCTGGGTTGCCCGCAACGGGGTCGCGACCACACCGCTACCGTGTCCGCGCTCGCCGTCGCCCCGGCTCGCCGTGCTCGCCCGGCTCGTGCCGCACAAGCAGATCGAGCACGCGTTCGCCGTGGTGGCCGCCCTAGCCCGGGAGTATCCAGAACTGCACCTCGACGTGATCGGCGATGGCTGGTGGCGACCAGAGCTCGAAAGTGACCTCATTGCGCGTGGACTGGGCGATCGCGTCACGCTCCACGGCCACGTCAACGACGACGAGCGCGATCGTCTGCTCGCCTCCGCGTGGGTGATGCTGCTGCCGTCGGTCAAGGAGGGGTGGGGTCTCGCCGTGCTCGAAGCAGCCGTCCAGGGCACGCCGACCGTGGCCTACCGCCATGCGGGTGGCGTCACCGAGGCAGTGGTCGACGGTGTCACTGGGCTGTTGGCCGCCGACCGGAACGACCTGGTGGCGCAGACCCGTCGACTCGTGGCCGATGAGGAACTGCGCACCACTCTCGGGGCCCAGGCCGCCGCACGCGCGGCGAAGCTTGACTGGTCAGCGACTGCTGACGTGGTGCAGGGAGTGCTCGAGCGCGTCGCTCGGATCAGGTCTGGTCGCCGTAGGTGAGGATCTGCTCGCTGGCCGGGTTGGAGTCCGGCTCCTGGGTCTGTGAGTAGACCAGGCCCACCATCGCCGCGGAACCGGCGAGCGCCCCGGCGATCATCGGCAGCAGAATCTTGAGCAGCACAGGCACAGCAGTTCTCCCTCGTCCTTTGGCCGGACACTATCACCGTGACATGCCGGGTACGCGCTTCCGCACGCGTCGCATCGCGAAGATGAAACCGACCATCACGGTCACCAGCGCGAGCAGGTCGACGCACACGACCACGGCGTGCGTCGCGGCGCCTGGGGGGTCACCTCCAGCAACGTCCGGCACGCCAGGCACGCGATACAGAGCGAGGTCGTCGTCGGCGTACACCTCGTCGAGTCCCAGGAGGTCGAGGTCGGAGTAGGCCGGGTCGTCACGATAGACCAGCGCCCAGGCGACCCCGTTCTCGGCAAGCGCGTCGACCACCGGTCGCTGTGCGAGGCTCGCCCCCAGCGCCCTGGCCCGCAAGTCCTCCCCGCGGACGAGTTGGCTGCCCACCTGGAGGTCGTCGGAGACCAGCACTGTGCGGTCGAACCAGCGAACGGCAGGGTCAGAACTGGTCTCACCGTTGCCCCACGCGAACCCGCGATAGGAACGCCAGGGCAGAGTTGCGACGTCGCCGGCACCAGCATCGTCGAGGAGCGCGTCGACCGCCTCGAGGCCCGATGGGTACGTCACCGGATCGACGGTGCGCCACACGGTCGTCGCCCCGTCCGGCAGGAGGACGACAGGCAGGGGGACGGCGAGCAGCGCCACTGACAGCGCGGCCTCGACGCCGTACCTCGAAGCCGCACGAACGGCCGTGTGGGCGATCACAGCTGCCGCCACGGCCGCGAGCACCGCCAGCGGGGCGACGAACTTCTGACTGTCCCGTAGGAGCCCGGCCCCTGGTACCGACTCGACCAGCGCACGCACCAAGCTCTCCCCGATTCCGATGCTCGGGAGCAGGGCAAGGAGCAGGCCACCGCCGGCCAGGGCAACCAGGCGCGTCCGGCCCACCACCAGGGCCGAGGGCAGCACTCGCCAGGCGAGCACCACGCTCGCCACGACCACGACTGCCGTCAGGGTCGCCCACCATGTCTCGCGGGTGGGAGGGACGCTGCGGGCATCCCAGATGCCTCCGAGCCCGAGCACCGCGGTGATGACGCCTCCGGGGCCGTCGTCCCCAGCCGAGAACGCTCCCACTCCCCGCGGGTCAGAACGAGCCGCGGCTGACCCGAGGACGGAGGGCAACACCCACGGCAGCTGAAGAAGGACTCCCAGAGCGAGTAGCTCACCGGCACGCCTCGTCCGGCCGATGCCTCCGGCCAGAACTGCCGCCACTCCGAGAAGGCCGCCAGTCGGCGTCAACGAGGCCAGTCCGAGCCACGCCGCCGTGGCGCCGAGGTCGCCGACGCGGCCCTCGCGTCGGTAGCGCGCAGCTGAGGCCACCAACCATGGCAGGGCGGCGTACCCCGCCAGGAGGGCCCACTGGCCGAGCACCATCCGCTCGACCGTGAACGGGTTCCAGACCGCGAAGCCGCCCGCCACGAGACGACCGGTAAACCCAAGGTCGGGTACCAGGCGGATGACGCCCCAGCCGGCGACGGCAAGCAGGAGAGGGAGTCCGATTCGCGACAACACCCCGCCGTCGACGATCTGGTCGAGCAACGCCACCACGGCGTCGAGGGGCACGGCCCTCGGCGCCCCGGACCCCAGACCGATCGAGGCGTCGGTGAGCGGCTGACGCGGCACGAAGACCAGGTCGCGGGCCAACGGGTGTCCGCGCTGCGTCAGGAGCGGCCAGCACAGCGCGATGCCGAGCAGGAGCGGCCAAGCGTGAACCACCACCTCTCGCCAGGGCGGGCGCGCTCCTAGACTCGCCCGGTGACCCACGCCGCAGATCCTAGGGCCGGCTTCGCGGAGGTCTTCGCCCGTGCCGACCGCGTGCCGGGATGGTTGACCCGGGACCAGGCGCGGGTGCTGCACGACGCGGCCAGCGCCGTACCCGCCGGCGTCGGGGTGGTTGAGATCGGCTCGCACCTGGGACGTTCGGCCATCGTGCTCGCGGCAGGCCTGCTGGATGGCTCGCGGTTGACCGCAGTCGACCCGTTCCCCGCCGACTGGCGCTACGGGCGCGCCGACACCGAGAGCGCCTTCCGCAACAACCTGGCCGCCGCCGGCGTCGAGCACCGGGTCGACCTGCGCGTGGCGAGCAGCGCCGACGTCCTCGCCGGGTGGCAGCAGCGGGTCGGGCTCGTCTACGTCGACGGGAAGCACGACTACTGGTCAGTGGTGGCCGACCTCGGCTGGCACCGGCACGTGGTGCCCGGCGGACTGGTGCTGGTGCACGACGCCTACTCGTCGCTCGGCGTCACGTTGGGCCTCCTGCGAGTCCTGACGACCTCGGGGAACCTGAGGTACGCCGGACGCACCGGCTCACTGGTCACGCTCGTGGTCGGCCGACCACGAGTCGCCGACCGTCTCCGCTCTCTCACACCCGTGCCCTGGTGGGTGCGCAACCTGGTCGTCAAGGTGCTGCTCCGCCTGCGCCTGCGACCGGCGGCGGCGCTGCTCGGTCACACCGATCCTCACGACCCCTACTGACCGGTCACCTAGACTCGCTCGGTGACCACGACCACCGACCCTGCGCTCCGGCAGGGCAGCGGCGGCTTCCTCCGTGGTGCGGCAGGCATCGCCATCGCGATGGCGGTCATGAATGTGGCCACGTACGGCTTCCAGATGGTCTCGGCCCGGGTGCTCGGGCCCGTCGACTACGGCGCCGTCGCCGGCCTGATGGCGCTGCTCATGGTCCTAGCGGTCGTGCAGCTCGGTCTGCAGGCCACCGCAGCTCGCCGGATCTCCGCCGAGCCGGGCGATGTCGCGGAGATCGAGACCACGATGCTCGCGGTGACCTACCGGGCCGCGTTCGGGCTCGGTGCGGTGATGCTCATGGCATCCCCCCTTGTGTGGTTGGTGCTGAGACTCGACAGCATCCTCCCCGCCGTCCTCCTCGCGCTGACGGCGGTGCCGCTCACCGTGATGGGTGGTCAGAGCGGGATCCTGCAGGGCGAGCGGCGCTGGCTCGCCACTGGCCCTCGTCTACCTGTCGATGGGCGTCTCACGGTTGGTCGTGGGCACCGTGTGCATCCTCATCTCGCCGTCCGAGACCAGCGCGATGCTCGGAGTCCTGCTCGCGATGTGGGTGCCGGTCGCCGTCGGATACCGCGCGTTGCGCCGACCTCGGCCAGCGTCCGCCCCCTCGCGGAGTCACGGCGCCACCGTCGTGGCCAAGGAGGCCTGGACGAGCTCGGTCGCGCTGCTCGCCTTCTTCGCGATCTCGAACGTTGACATCGTGATCGCGCGCAACGTGCTCGACTCGCACGACGCCGGCCTCTACGCGGGTGGACTGATCGTCACCAAGGCGGTGCTGTTCCTGCCCCAGTTCGTCGTCGTGCTCCTGTTCCCGTCGATGTCCACGGCCGAGTCGCGACGCCGGGCCGTGCTCGGCGGCCTGCTGGTGACGGTGGCGCTGGGCGCCACGGCCACCCTCGGCTGCTTCCTGTTGAGTGACCTGGCCACCGTGTTCGTCGGCGGGTCGGAGTACGACGAGATCCAGGACCAGCTCTGGCTGTTCGGGATCATCGGCATCCTCCTGGCCTCGTTGCAGATCGTCGTGTACTCGATGCTGGCCCGGCGGGGCACTCGCGAGACCGTGATGCTCTGGATCGGCCTGGCCACGCTCGTCGTCGTCGGACTCTTCGCTGAGGGCGTCACGGGACTCGTGCTGACCGTGCTGATCGTGGACGCCGTGCTGATCGGCCTGCTTATGCTGGCCACCGCCTTGCAACTGCGCGGGGACGGCCGATCGTCCATGGTCGAGTAGCCGTCGACCTCGCGAGGTCTCGACGCGTCGGTCGCGACCTCGCAGGCTCGGTCGCGTTCCTTGCTCGACCACCATCGACGAGGGCACGCTCGCTGCGCTCGCGCGCCCCGAGTCAGTGAGCCGCCTCGTGCCAGCTGCGGCCGGTGCCGACGGAGACGTCGAGGGGGACGGTGAGCTCGGCGGCGCCGGCCATCTGCTCGCGGACCAGGGCCTCGAGGGCGTCGGACTCGCCGGGGGCGACCTCGAAGACGAGCTCGTCGTGCACCTGGAGGAGCATCCGGGAGCGGAGGCCGGCGGCGTCGAGGGCGGCCTGGGTGTGCAGCATGGCGACCTTGATCAGGTCGGCGGCGGAGCCCTGGATGGGGGCGTTGAGCGCCATCCGCTCGGCCATCTCGCGGCGCTGGCGGTTGTCGCTGTTGAGGTCGGGCAGGTAGCGGCGCCGGCCCATGATGGTCTCGGTGTAGTCGTCCTTGCGGGCCTGGACGACGACGCCCTGGAGGTAGTCGCGGATGCCGCCGAAGGTCTCGAAGTACTCGTCCATCAGGCCGCGGGCCTCGGCCGGCTCGATGCCGAGCTGCTGGCCGAGCCCGAAGGCGGACAGGCCGTAGGCGAGGCCGTAGTTCATCGCCTTGATCTTGGCGCGCATCTCGACGGTGACGTCTTCGGCGGGCACGTCGAAGACCCGGGCGGCGGTGATCGAGTGGAAGTCGCGGCCGGACCGGAAGGCCTCGATGAGGAGGGCGTCCTCGGAGAGGTGGGCCATGATCCGCATCTCGATCTGGCTGTAGTCGGCCGTGAGCAGGCACTCCTGGCCGGGGCCGACGACGAAGCCCTCGCGGATCCGGCGGCCCTCCTCGGTGCGGATCGGGATGTTCTGCAGGTTGGGCTCGGTGCTGGAGAGGCGCCCGGTCGCAGCGATGGTCTGGTTGAACGTCGTGTGGATCCGGCCGTCGTCGGCGACCGTCTTGAGCAGACCCTCGATGGTCTGGCGCAGCCGGATCACGTCGCGGTGGCGCAGCAGGTGCTCGAGGAACGGGTGCGGGCTCTTGATGCTGAGCGCCTGGAGCGCGTCGGCGTCGGTGGTGTAGCCGGTCTTGGTGCGCTTGGTCTTCGGCATGCCGAGCTCGTCGAAGAGCACCACCTGCAGCTGCTTGGGCGAGCCGAGGTTGATCTCCTTGCCGATGGCGGCGTACGCGCCCTCGGCCGCGCGCCGCACCTCGGCGTCGAACTCGCTCTGCAACGACTCGAGGTGGTCGACGTCGACGGCGATGCCGTCTTGCTCGAGCCGGGCCAGCAGGTGCACCAGCGGCAGCTCGACCTGCGCGAGCAGGCTCGCTCCCCCGCGCTCCTCGAGCTCGACGTCGAGCGCCTCGGCGAGGTCGAGCACGGCGCGGGCGTGCAGCATCGCGGCCGCGGCGACGTCGGCGGCCGCGTCGCCGTCGTCGAAGAGGGCGTCCTGGTCGGACTCGGCGCGCTCCTGCTTCAGCTCGCGCTTGAGGTAGCGGACGGTGAGGTCGGCCAGGTCGTAGGAGCGCTGGTCGGGCCGCACGAGGTACGCCGCCAGCGCGGTGTCGCTGACGACCCCGGCCAGCGGCCAGCCCTGGGCGGCCAGGGCCAGCTCGGGCCCCTTCGCGTCGTGGAAGACCTTCGGCTTCTCGGCGTCGGCCAACCAGCCGGCCAGGGCACCGTCGTCGGCCTGGCTGAGCGTCTCGACGTCGAGGTACGCCGAGCGTCCGGACGCCGTCGCCAGGCCGATGCCGTCGACCCGCCCGGTGCCGGCCCCCCACGCGCCGCGCACGTGGACGCCGACCCGCTCGCCCTCGAGCTCGGCGAGCCAGGCGGCGACCGTGTCGGCGGCGAGCGCCTGCCCCTCGAGCTCGAAGCCGCTCTCGTCGAGCTCCTCGACGGAGTCGACCTCCTCGAACAGACGGTTGCGCAGCACCCGGAACTCCAGGCCGTCGAAGAGGGTGTGCACCTCGTGCCGGTCCCACGCCTGCCGAAGCAGGTCGGTCGGGCCCAGGTCGAGGGCGAGGTCACGGATCAGGGCGTTGAGCCGCCGGTTGCGGATCACGTCACCGAGGTGCTCGCGCAGGGCGTCGCCCTTCTTGCCCGTGACCTGGTCGGCGTGCGCGATGACGCCGTCGAGGTCGCCGTACTGCTTGATCCACCGGGCGGCGAACCCCGGGCCCACACCCGGCACGCCGGGCAGGTTGTCGGAGGTCTCACCGACGATGGCAGCGAGCTCGGGGTACTGGTGCGGCGGCACGCCGTACTTCGTCTCGACGGCCTCCGGCGTCATCCGCGCCATCTCGGACACGCCGCGCATCGGGTACAGCAAGGTGGAGTCGGGAGTGACCAGCTGCATCGCGTCGCGGTCGCCGGAGAGGATCAGCACCTCCATGCCCTCGGCGAGCGCCTGGGTGGTCAGCGTGGCGATGATGTCGTCGGCCTCGTAGCCGGGCGCCTTCAGGTAGGGGATGCGCAGGGCGTCGAGTACCTCTTCGATCAGCGGCAGCTGGCTGCTGAACTCACCCGGGGTCTTGTTGCGCTTCGCCTTGTACTCGGGGTACTCCTCGAGCCGGAAGGTCTGCCGGGAGACGTCGAAGGCGACCGCGATGTGGGTGGGCTGCTCGTCGCGGAGCATGTTGATCAGCATCGAGGTGAACCCGAAGACGGCGTTGGTGTGCTGTCCGGTGGTGGTCGAGAAGTTCTCGACCGGCAACGCGAAGAACGCCCGGTAGGCCAGCGAGTGGCCGTCGAGCAGGAGCAGGCGCGGACGGCCTGAGGTGTCGGTGGGTGCCTCGGTCACGCGCCCGACCCTAGCCGCCCCCACCGACAGCGCGGGGCCCGGGAACGGCGGGCCGTCGGAGTCGACGGGAGAGTGGTCAGCCGGACGTCGAGGTCGGGTGCTGCGCGCGGCGCATCGAGCGGCGCGCGGCCAGCACCCGGGTCAGGTGACGACCGCTGCTGGACGTCGTCGCGGCCGGGCGCTGCGCCGTCAGGCGGGCCCGGACGGCGCTGGTCGGCGCCGACCGGAAGGTCGCGAGCGGTCCGAGCGCGAGCCGGGCCATGAAGCGGTTGGCGTCACGCGAGCCCGAGCCGACGCCCACGGTGATCTGCGGGATGCCGGACTCCTCCGCGAAGGCCACGGCACACTCCATCAGGGTCCGACCGACACCGTGCCTCCTGAACTCGGGGGCGACGTGCGGCGCGAGCATCTGCACGGCCAGCTCGAGGTTGAGCGGGGTGACGGTCTGGATGCGCAACAGGACGGCGCCGGCCGGCTGGCCGTCGTACTCGGCGATCACGAGACGCTCCTCGGGCGATGCGCACGCGGTCTTGATCACCTGCTCGACGTCGACGACCTGCTCGTGATGGTCGGCACGCCGCAGCGCGTCGGCCCACAACAGGGCCAGGAACTCGGCATCGGCGGGCTCGGCCGCACGCAACGTCACCAGGGACCGACTCACGACCACCACCTGCTTCCCGCCCACCAGCCTCAGGGTCGACAGCGAACACTACGCTCACGACACCGGTCTCCGACAGGGCCGCCCCAGTCACCCGTGGATGCACCACCAATCAAGGAAATACGAGCGTCCATTCACCTGTGAGGCGGACCACTCGCTATTGTCCTGCCACGACCACGCCGTTCTGGCGTCGGAACGGAGGGAAATGCACATTCGAGCCCCCAAGCTCGGAGTCGCCCTAGGTGCGCTCGTCCTGGCGCTCCTGGCAACTCTGGCTGTACTCGCGTCGACCACCTCGGCGTCAGCGTCACCTCCACCCGCCACCGACGAGGCGAGCTGCGCCCTGGCTGAGCCGACGGACGACGACACGATCTCGATCCTCGGCCGGATCTGCGACCGACGCGAGTCACCGCAGGCCCCGGTCGAGGGCGTCTCGGTCACCGTCGAGGACGACGCCGGTGAGGTCGTCGGCGACGGGGTGTCGGGACCCGACGGCACGTTCGTGATCGACCTGCCGGGCACGGCCATCGACAACCTGGGCAAGGACTTCACGGTCAAGCTCGACGAGGACACGCTCCCCGACGACACCAAGCCCGAGGTCACCGAGCGCACGATCTCGGTCAACCTCGACACCGACCAGTCCGTCACGTTCCCGATCGGGGCCGCCGGCCCCGCCGGCACGGGCAAGCTCACCGAGGCGCTCCAGCTCACGATCGGCGGCATCGTCTTCTCCGTGCTGCTCGCGATGGGCGCACTCGGCCTGTCGATGATCTTCGGCACCACCGGGCTCACGAACTTCGCGCACGGCGAGCTGATCACCTTCGGCGCACTCGTGGCCTTCGCCGTCGACCGTCTCCCCGGCGCCATCGAGATCGGAGGGGCCAACGTCACCGTCATCGTCGGCGTGGTGGCCGCCTTCGTGGTCTCCGCGGCCTTCGGCTGGCTCAACGACGCCGCCCTGTGGCGGCCGTTGCGACGCCGGGGCAGCGGCCTGGTCGCGATGATGATCGTGAGCATCGGCCTCTCGATCTTCCTGCGCAACATCTACCAGTACTTCGCCGGCGCCCAGAGCCAGAACTACTCGCAGTACTCCGCCGTGCAGCCGTGGGAGATCGGGCAGATCCTGCTGACTCCCAAGGAGCTCCTGGTCACGATCGTCGGGGTCGTGGTGCTGGTCACGACCGTCTGCCTGCTGCAGTACACGAGGATCGGCAAGGCCACGCGTGCCGTCTCCGACAACCCCGGGTTGGCCTCGGCCACCGGCATCAACGTCGAGCGGGTGATCAACGTGGTGTGGATCGGCGGCGCGGCCCTGGCCGGTCTGGCCGGTGCGCTGCTCGGTCTCACCCAGGGCTTCGACTACCAGCTCGGATTCAAGCTGCTGCTGCTCGTGTTCGCGGCGGTCGTGCTCGGAGGACTCGGCACCATCTCGGGTGCGATCGTCGGTGCCTTCATCATCGGACTGTTCACCGAGCTGTCGACGCTGTTCGTGCCGGCCGAGTTCAAGTTCGTGGGCGCGCTGCTCGTGCTCATCGTCGTCCTGCTGATCAGGCCCCAGGGCCTCCTCGGTCGGGCGCAGAGGATCGGCTGAGAAGGGATATCGACATGGACTTCGGAAATCTCCTGAGCCTCTCCCTCGCGCAGGCGCTGGGACCCACCGCGATCATCTACTGCCTGGCCGCCATCGGCCTCAACGTGCACTTCGGCTACACCGGGCTGCTCAACTTCGGGCAGGCCGGCTTCATGATGGTCGCCGGCTACTCCTTCGTGTCGCTCTCGACCATCTGGGACCTCAACCTCTGGCTGGGTCTTCCCCTGGCGGCGGTGATGACCGTGCTCCTGGCGCTGCTGCTGGGTGTCCCCACGCTGCGCCTGCGGGCCGACTACCTGGCCATCGTCACGATCGCGGCTGCGGAGGTGATCCGGCAGACGATCAGCGCCGCCAGCTTCTCGGAGACCTTCGGCGGCCAGGACGGCGTCACCGGGTTCATCGCGCCGTTCCGTGACCTCAACCCGTACTCCGGGCGGATCGAGATCCCGGGCGTCGTGGGCTGGAGCGCCTTCGACTTCTGGGTGATGACCGTCGGCTGGATCCTGGTCGCGCTGTGCTGCGTCGTCGTCTGGCTGCTCATGCGCAGCCCCTGGGGCCGGGTCCTGAAGTCGATCCGCGAGGACGAGGACGCCGTCCGCTCGCTCGGCAAGAACGTCTACGCCTTCAAGATGCAGTCGCTGGTGATCGGCGGCATGTTCGGCGCCCTCGCCGGAATCATGACCGCGCTGCGGTCGGCCTCGATCGGGCCGTCGTTCTTCGCCACCGACGTCACCTTCTTCGCCTACACCGTGCTGCTCATCGGCGGCGCGGCCCGCGTCTTCGGGCCCGTGGTCGGGGCGATCATCTTCTGGTTCCTGATCTCGGCCCTCGGCATCTTCTTCAGCCAGGCGACCAGCGGCGACGACCCTCTCATCCCGGACTGGATCATGACCCAGACCCAGGCCAGCCTGATGCGTTTCATCTTCCTCGGACTGGGGCTGATGCTGTTGATGATCTTCCGACCACAAGGGATCTTCGGGGATCGAAGGGAGCTGGCGATCGATGTCCGCTGACAATGGAGCACCATCGCTGTCGAAGGACTCCGGCACGACCGGGACGACGGTCAGGTCGGGTGCGAACGTCCTGGCCGACGTCGAGCACGAGCCTGGCTCGAAGAAGCCCGACCCGATCCTGGTCGCGTCCAACATCAAGCGCACCTTCGGCGGCCTGACCGCCGTCGACGTCGAGCACGTGGAGATCCAGCGCGGTCTGATCACCGCGCTGATCGGCCCGAACGGCGCCGGCAAGACCACGTTCTTCAACCTGCTCACCTGCTTCGACGAGCCCGACGAGGGTCAGTGGTCGTTCAACGGCAAGAGCCTGACCAGGGTGTCGGCGTCGCGGGTGGCCCGGCTGGGCATGATCCGCACCTTCCAGCTGACGAAGGTGCTGGCGAAGCTCACGGTGATCGAGAACATGCGGGTCGGGGCGTCGCAGCAGAGCGGCGAGAGCATCTGGAAGGCGATGTTCCCCTTCTTCTGGCGCGACGAGGAGAAGGCCAACACCGAACGGGCCGACGACCTGCTCGGCCGCTTCCTGCTGATCAAGAAGCGAGAGGACTTCGCCGGGTCGCTGTCCGGCGGTCAGCGCAAGCTGCTCGAGATGGCTCGCGCGCTGATGGCCGACCCCGAGCTGGTCATGCTCGACGAGCCGATGGCCGGCGTGAACCCCGCGCTCAAGCAGTCGCTGCTCGGGCACGTGAAGTCGCTGCGCGACGAGGGCCGCACCGTGCTCTTCGTCGAGCACGACATGGACATGGTGCGCGACATCTCCGACTGGGTGATCGTGATGGCCCAGGGCAAGGTGATCGCCGAGGGGCCACCCGACAGCGTGATGGGCGACCAGCGCGTCATCGACGCCTACCTCGGCGCCCACCACGACCAGGAGCTCACGTTCGAGGCCGAGCAGGAGATCCTCGCCGCCGCCGAGGCCGAGATCGCCGCCGAGCACACCGGTGACGAGCCGGCAGACCAGGGGGCCGGTACGGCCCCCACCGAGGGAGACACCCGTGGCTGACGAGACCTATCGCCGCCCCGAGCCGGGCGCCGACCCGCTGGCGAAGACGCCGGCGTCCGACGCGGCCGGAGCCGACGCCGTCCGCGAGGCCCACCTGCGGGGCGCCGACAACGCCGTCCTGCGTGCCGACGAGCTGATCGCCGGCTACCTGCCTGGCGTCAACATCCTCAACGGCGCCGACCTCTACTGCGCCGAGAACGAGCTGGTCGGGATCATCGGCCCCAACGGTGCGGGCAAGTCGACGCTCCTCAAGGCGCTGTTCGGGCTGGTCAAGATCGGCTCCGGCAAGGTGCACCTGAAGGGCCAGGAGATCACCAACGAACGCGCCGACACCCTGGTGGCCAAGGGCATCGGCTTCGTCCCGCAGTCGAGCAACGTGTTCCCGTCGCTGACCATCCAGGAGAACCTGGAGATGGGCGTCTACCAGCGGCCCAAGTCGTTCCGGAAGCGCTTCGAGTTCGTGGGCGAGCTGTTCCCCGCGCTGCTCGACCGCCGCTCGCAGCGCGCCGGCTCCCTGTCGGGTGGTGAGCGCCAGATGGTGGCGATGGGTCGGGCACTGATGATGGAGCCCTCGGTGCTGCTCCTCGACGAGCCGTCGGCCGGCCTCTCCCCCGTGCTGCAGGACGAGGTCTTCGTCCAGACCCGGCGGATCAACCGGGCCGGCGTCTCGGTGGTGATGGTGGAGCAGAACGCCAAGCGCTGCCTGCAGATCTGCGACCGTGGCTACGTGCTCGACCAGGGCCGCAACGCCTACTCGGGCACGGGTGCCGAGCTGGCGAACGACCCCAAGGTGGTCGAGCTCTACCTCGGCACCCTGGCCAAGACCTGACGCTCGAGTTCGTGCGAGCACGACGAAGGGCCCGGCCGTATCGGCCGGGCCCTTCGTCGTGCTACGGGTGCTGCGAGGCGATCAGCTGGTCTCCGGCACCACGCCGGAGACGGTGTCCTCGCGGGCGTAGGTGTTGCCGTCGTACACGTTGATGCCGTAGCTGCCGGCGATCAGGCTGCCCGAGTCGGTCATGTCGGTCGGACCGCTCTTGCCGGTGTAGTCGATGTCCTCGCCCTCCTCGGCCAGCGGGGCGCACTCCTCGAA
This sequence comes from uncultured Actinomycetota bacterium, assembly GCA_963825985.1. Lineage (GTDB taxonomy): Bacteria > Actinomycetota > Actinomycetes > Propionibacteriales > Nocardioidaceae > Nocardioides. The sequence continues at coordinate 145,149 of CAWGVK010000033.1, forward strand.
CGAGGCGCACTCGGTGCCGTCGCGCGTGACGTTGACGATCTCCGAGCCGATGGCCTCGCCCGAGTCGTCGCCGGCGGAGATCGCCGCGAGCGCCGAGATGACCACGGCGTCGTAGCTCTCGGCGCCGTAGGTGAGGTCCTTGACCGTCGGGTCCTCCTTGAGGCGAGCCTCGAACTCGGCGTCCGGCTCAGCGGCACCGGGTGCGGTGCCCTTGACGCCGGTGAGGTCGAAGTTCTCGTCGGAGTAGTCGGCCAGGTTGCCGTCGACGAAGTAGATCTGGACGTCCTGCGGGCCGATCCCCTTGGCGATCAGCTGCGGGATGATCTTGGTCGTCTCGTTGAAGGAGACGAGCACGATCGCGTCGGGCTTCGACGCCGCGATCTTGTTGACCTCGGCGGTGAAGTTCTGCGCGTCGGCGGCGTAGAGGGTGAAGTCGCTGACCGTCGCGCCCTTCTCCTCCAGGACCTCCTGGGTGCGCTCGGCGAGGCCCTCGCCGTAGAAGTCCTGACGACCCATGATGGCGACGTTCTCGTTGCCGTCCTCGACGACCAGGTTGGCGAGGATCTCGCCCTGGAGGATGTCGGACGGCGCCGTGCGGAAGTAGAGACCGTTGTCGTCGTAGGTGTCGAAGCCCGCCGCCGTGTTGGCCGGCGAGAAGTGGACGACGCCTGCGCCGGTGATCTTGTCGATCACGCTGACCGACACACCGGAGGCCGCGGCCCCGACGATGACGTCGGCGTTGGCGCTCAGGAGCTTGTCGACCTCGGCACCGGCGATGTCGGGGGTGCCGTCGCCGGAGTCGGCCTTGACCCCCACGACGTCCTTGCCGAGCACGCCGCCAGCGGCGTTGATGTCTTCGATGGCCAGGTCGACGCCGGCGAACTCGGGCGGCCCGAGGAAGGCCAGGTCGCCCGTCTGCGGCAGCAGCGACCCGAAGGTCAGGGTGCCGTCACCCTTCGGCTCGGGTGCGCTCGACGACGACTCGTTGTCCTCGGGCTCTTCGGCGTTCTCGCCGTCGTCGCCGTCGTCACCGCAGGCGGTGAGGACGAGCGCGGCCGCGGCGAGCGCGACAGCGACCCGACGGGCAGGACGACGGGTGGTGGTTGGGCGGATCATGCGGCCTCCGGCTCACTAGGCAACTCCGGACAGGCGAGTCCGGAACTGGTACATGCAGGCTGCAAAGTAACGCTCAATCAGGCGTGAGCGACAGAAGTTGGCGCGATCAGAGGTGTCGTTGCCGATTCGTGACCTGAACGGGCCTGCGGGGGGTCACGGGGCGGCGAGACCGGGTCCGTGGGCCACGACGCCGTCCGCCACCTGGCGCATCGAGAGCCGCAGGTCCATCGCGGTCTTCTGGATCCAGCGGAAGGCCTCCGGCTCGGACAGGGCGAGCTGCTCCTGGAGGATGCCCTTGGCCCGGTCGACGGCCTTGCGGGTCTCGAGGCGCTCGGTGAGGTCGCTGACCTCCGCCTCGAGGTGGGCCACCTCGGCGAACCGGGAGACCGCCATCTCGATGGCCGGCACCAGGTCGGACTGCGTGAACGGCTTCACGAGGTAGGCCATCGCGCCGGCGTCGCGGGCGCGCTCGACCAGGTCGCGCTGCGAGAACGCCGTCAGGATGACGACCGGTGCGATCCGCTGCTCGGCGATCGTCTCGGCGGCCGCGATCCCGTCGAGGACCGGCATCTTGACGTCGAGGATGACCAGGTCGGGGCGCAGCTCGGTGGCCAGCTCGACGGCCTTCGCCCCGTCGCCGGCCTGCCCGACCACCGCGTAGCCCTCGTCGGTGAGCATCTCGGCGAGATCCATCCGGATCAGGGTCTCGTCCTCGGCGATCACGACCGTGCGGGCGGGGGTGGAGGCAGGCGGCGCGGGTTCGGTCACCCGCGCAGTCTATCGGGAGCCGACTCCCCTCAGGCCGGGTGCCGGCCCTCGCGGACGGCTGGACGGGCGGCGGGACGGGCCTCGGCCAGCTCGGCGAGGAAGAGTGCGACGTCCGACCGCTCGACCCGGCGGGCGGCACACGCCGTGGTCGCCACCCGGGCGTTGGTGACCGCCTGCTCGTTGCTGGCGGCGGCCCAGAGGCCACGGCCGTCCACGGCTTCCACATGCTGCGCTCTCCCGACGTCATCCTGCCTTCGGCCAAACTGTAGTGACTTGATCGACTTCAGGCAAGGCGGGCCGAACGGCAGTAATCGGCTAGTGTTTCGGCCGCGTCGGCCCCGATAGCCCAACGGCAGAGGCGATGGTCTCAAACACCATTCAGTGTGGGTTCGAATCCCACTCGGGGCACCGTCCGAACGCCGTTGTCAGTGGTGACGCAGACAGTGGACGCATGTACCCCGACCAGTCCGTGAGGACGCAGCGCCCTACGCGCTGGTGGGCACACGTGGTCGGAGATCAGCCGTCGACTCGGAGTGAGTCGGTCGGTGCTGCGCGGCTGCACGAGACCGGCGATCGACGGGTTGGCCATGGGGAGTGCCCTCGCTGCGGCGACACAGCACTCGACGGTCCCGCCTACGCTGCCCTGCTCGGCTTCTACCTCGGCGACGGCTGCATCTCGGCTGCCCCGAGGTACTTCGCTCTTCGTGTCTGCTGCGATGCCTCCCAGCCGCGCGTCATCGACGAGGTTGCGCGCGTGCTTGCGTCTGGTTCGCCCAGGTGGCCGGATTCCCAGGTCAGGGCTCCCGGCGCGATCGTGGTGCAGATGCACTGGAAGCACTGGCCGTGCCTCTTCCCCCAGCACGGTCCCGGCCGCAAGCACCAGCGGCCGATCGTGCTCGAGGACTGGCAGCGGGAGATCGTCGAGGCACACCCCGGAGCGTTCCTGCGCGGGCTGTTCCACTCCGACGGGTCGCCGGGTCCGCAACTGGGCGACCCGACCCGTGGCCGGCGAGATCAAGCGCTACGAGTACCCGCGCTGGCAGTTCACCAACGTCGCGGCGACATCCGCGAGCTGTGCTGCTGGGCGCTCGACCTGGTCGACATCGCGTGGCGGCAGAGCAACTGGAACTGCATCAGCGTCTCGCGTCGCGAGGCGGTCGCCCGGCTCGACGCGCTGATCGGCCCCAAGAGCTGACGGGCAGAGTGACCGCTACGGCGCCCGGCGGTACGCCGGCGCGACCTCGTTGATCGCGTCGCCCATCCGGTGGATGCGCAGGGCGTTGGTCGAGCCGGGGATGCCGGGCGGGCTGCCGGCGATGATGACGACGAGGTCGCCCTCCTCGACGCGGCCGATCTCGAGCAGCTGCTCGTCGACCTGGCGCACCATCTCGTCGGTGTGCTCGACGCTCGCGGTCTTGAAGGTCTCGACGCCCCAGCGTCAGCGGCAGCTGCGAGCGCACCCGGCCTCGGGGGTGAACGCCAGCACCGGGATCGGGCCGCGGTAGCGCGGGCAGGCGCCGGGCGGAGTCGCCGCTACTGGGTGAAGGCGACGAGGTACTTCGCGCCGATCCGGTCGGCGACCTCGGCGGCGGCCTTGGCGATGACGCCGCCGCGGGTGTGTGGGTGCCAGTCGATGGCGGCCATCCGCTCGGCAGTCAGCGTGGTCCTCGGTCGGCGGGATGATCCGCGCCATGGTCTCGACGGTCTCGATCGGGTAGTCCCCCACGCTGGTCTCGCCGGAGAGCATCACCGCGTCGGCGCCGTCGAGGACGGCGTTGGCGACGTCGGACGCCTCGGCGCGGGTCGGCGCCGGGTTGGTGATCATCGACTCGAGCATCTGGGTGGCGACGATCACCGGCTTGGCGTTGCGGCGCGCCTTCTCGATCACCCGCTTCTGGAGGAACGGGCACGTCCTCGAGCGGGCACTCGACGCCCAGGTCGCCGCGGGCCACCATGAACGCGTCGAACGCCTTGACCACCTCGTCGAGGTTGTCGATGGCCTGCGGCTTCTCGATCTTGGCGATGACGGGCAGCATCACGCCCTCCTCGCGCATGATCTCGCGGACGTCGTCGGCGTCCTTGGCCGACGCGCACGAACGACAGCGCGATGAAGTCGACGCTGAGGCTGCAGCGCGAAGCGCAGGTCCTCGATGTCCTTCTCCGACAGCGCGGGCACGCAGACCGCCACGCCCGGCAGGTTGATGCCCTTGTTGTTGCTCACCGGCCCGCCGACGACCACCTCGGTGTACGACGTCGTTGCCGCCGACCTCGGTTGACCCGCAGCCGGATCTTGCCGTCGTCGATCAGGATCGGGTCGCCGGCCGTCACGTCGCCGGGGAGCCCGTCGTACGTCGTCCCGCAGACGTCGGCGTCGCCCGGGACGTCGCGGGTGGTGATCGTCGAACGCTGGCCCGCGGTCGAGCCGACCGGGGCCGTCGGCGAACGTCGTCCAGCCGGATCTTGGGCCCCTGCAGGTCGGCGAAGATCGCCGACCCCGTGGCCCGGACTCGTCGGCCGCCTCCCGCACCAGGCGGTAGGCTCGCTCGTGGTCGGCGTGGCTGCCGTGGCTCATGTTGAGCCGGGCGACGTCCATGCCGGCGTCGACGAGCTCGCGGATCGTGCTCCGGGCTGCGTGGTCGCGGGGCCGAGGGTGCAGACGATCTTTGCTCTACGCACGGCCGCCACCCTAGCGCGCATTGGATCGATCCAACAGACGCGAGTACCGTTGACCGTCGCGACGGTACAGTGACCGCGGGTCGAGCGGTCGACGACGAGAGGTCGCTCGGTCGGCGGGATCGGGACCGGCAGGTTGGTGGAGCCGGTGAGGTACTCGTCGACCGCGGCGGCGGCCGCGCGGCCCTCGGCGATCGCCCAGACGATCAGCGACTGGCCGCGGCCGGCGTCGCCGGCGACGAAGACGCCCTGGACCGATGGCTGCGTAGGCGTCGTCGCGCGCGACGTTGCCGCGCTCGTCGAGGTCGACGCCGAGCTGCTCGACCAGGCCGGCCTGCTCCGGACCGGTGAAGCCCATCGCGAACAGCACCAGCTCGGCCGGGATCTCGCGCTCGGTGCCCTCGATCTCGGTCAGCTTGCCGCCCTCGAACGACCACCTCGACCAGCCGCAGCGCGCGCACGCTGCCGTCGTCGTCGCCGAGGAACTCCTGGGTCGAGACGGCGTAGACGCGGTCGCCGCGCCTCCTCGTGGGCCGAGGAGACCCGGAAGATCATCGGGTACGTCGGCCACGGCTGGCCCGCGGGGCGCGACCTCGGGCGGCTCGGGCATGATCTCGAGCTGCGTGATGGACGCCGCGCCCTGGCGGGTGGACGGTGCCGAGGCAGTCGGCGCCGGTGTCGCCGCCGCCGATGATGACGACGTGCTTGCCGGCGGCGAGGATCTGGTCCTCGACCGTCGCTCGCCGAGCGAGGCCCGGTTCGACTGCGGCAGGAACTCCATCGCCTGGTGGATGCCGCCGAGCTCGCGGCCGGTGCACCGGCAGGTCGCGGGCCTCGGTGGCACCCATGGCGAGCACGACGGCGTCGTACCGGTCGCGCAGCCGCTCGCCGGTGCAGGTCGTCGACGCCGACGTCGACGCCGGCCCGGAAGACGGTGCCCTCGCGGCGCATCTGCTCGAGCCGCCGGTCGAGGTGCTTCTTCTCCATCTTGAACTCGGGGATGCCGTAGCGCAGCAGCCCGCCGATCTTGTCGGCCCGCTCGTAGACGGCGACCGTGTGGCCGGCCCGGGTCAGCTGCTGGGCGGCGGCCAGGCCGGCGGGTCCGGAGCCGACCACCGCGACGGTGCGGCCCGAGAGCCACTCCGGCGGCTGCGGCCGGACGCAGCCCGGACTCCCAGGCCCGGTCGATGATCGCGACCTCGACGTTCTTGATGGTGACCGGGTCCTGGTTGATGCCGAGCACGCACGACGGTCTCGCACGGCGCCGGGCACAGCCGGCCGGTGAACTCCGGGAAGTTGTTGGTCGCGTGCAGCCGCTCGATCGCGCCCTCCCAGTCGTCGCGCCAGACCAGGTCGTTCCACTCGGGGATGATGTTGCCGAGCGGGCAGCCCTGGTGGCAGAACGGGATGCCGCAGTCCATGCAGCGGCCGGCCTGCTCGGTGATGATCGGCAGCAGGGCCGGCCGGCGCTGCCCGGGTAGACCTCGTTCCAGTCCTGACCCGCTCCTCGACCGGCCGGCGGTCGCGACCTCGCGCCCGTGCTTGAGGAACCCCTTCGGGTCAGCCATGGAGCGCCTCCATCATCCGTGGTCGCGGCCTCGTCCTCGTCGAGGCCCTCGGCCTCGGCCTTCGGCCTTGGCCTCGAGCACCCGCTGGTAGTCGCGCGGCATCACCTCGGTGAACCGGGCCAGCGCGGTCGTCCCAGTCGGCCAGCAGCTCCGCGGCGACCTCCGAGCCGGTCTCCTCGGCGTGCCGAGCGCACCAGCTCCTCGAGCTCCTCGGCCGCCTCGCCCTCGACCGGCCGAGCTCGACCAGCTCCGGGTTGACCCGGAAGTCGTCGAGGTCGAGCACGAAGGCGCAGCCGCCGGACATGCCGGCGGCGAAGTTGCGGCCGGTCGTGCCGAGGACGACGACGCGCCCGCCGGTCATGTACTCGCAGCCGTGGTCGCCCACGCCCTCGGCGACCAGCCAGGCGCCGGAGTTGCGCACGCAGAACCGCTCCCCCACCCCGCCGCGCAGGAAGATCTGCCCGGACGTCGCGCCGTAGGCGATCGTGTTGCCGGCGATGATCTGCTCGTCGCGCCTCGAACGTCGCCGCCCGGTCGGGCCGGATGACGATCCGGCCGCCGGAGAGGCCCTTGCCGACGTAGTCGTTGGCGTCGCCCTCGAGCCGCAGGGTGATCCCCCGGGGCAGGAACGCGCCGAACGACTGGCCGGCCGAGCCGGTGAACGTGATGTCGATGGTGCCCTCGGGCAGCCCCTCGCCGCCGTACCGCTTGGTGACCTCGTGTCCGAGGATCGTGCCGACGGTGCGGTTGACGTTGCGGATCGGCGACCTGCGCCCGCACCGGCTCACCGCGCTCCAGGGCGGCCTCGGCCAGCGGCACCAGCTCGGTGACGTCGAGCGACTTGTCGAGGCCGTGGTCCTGCGTCGTGGGTGCAGCGCCGGTCCTGGTCGTGGAAGTGGCTGGCGTCGACCTCGTGCAGGATCGGCGTCAGGTCGAGCCCGGCAGCCTTCCAGTGGTCGACCGCCTCGGCCATGTCGAGCGAGCTCGACCTGGCCGATCGCCTCGTCGAGCGAGCGGTAGCCGAGCTCGGCGAGGATCTCGCGGACCTCCTGGGCGACGTACTCGAAGAACGTCACGACGTACTCGGCCTTGCCGGTGTAGCGCTCGCGCAGCACGGGGTTCTGGGTCGCGACGCCGACCGGGCAGGTGTCGAGGTGGCAGACCCGCATCAGGATGCAGCCCGAGACCACCAGCGGCGCGGTGGCGAAGCCGTACTCCTCGGCGCCGAGCAGCGCGGCGATGACGACGTCGCGGCCGGTCTTGAGCTGGCCGTCGGTCTGGACGACGATCCGGTCGCGCAGCCCGTTGAGCAGCAGCGTCTGCTGGGTCTCGGCCAGGCCGAGCTCCCACGGTCCGCCGGCGTGCTTGAGCGAGGTCAGCGGCGAGGCGCCGGTGCCGCCGTCGTGGCCGGAGATCAGGACGACGTCGGCGTGCGCCTTCGACACCCCCGCCGCGACCGTGCCGACCCCGACCTCGCGACCAGCTTCACGTGGACCCGGGCGCCGGGGTTGGCGTTCTTGAGGTCGTGGATGAGCTGGGCGAGGTCCTCGATCGAGTAGATGTCGTGGTGCGGCGGCGGGCTGATCAGGCCGACGCCCGGCGTGGAGTGCCGCGTCTTCGCGATCCACGGGTAGACCTTGTGGCCGGGCAGCTGCCCGCCCTCGCCGGGCTTGGCGCCCTGCGCCATCTTGATCTGGATGTCGTCGGCGTTGGTGAGGTACTCCGACGTCACGCCGAAGCGGCCCGAGGCGACCTGCTTGATCGAGCTGCGCCGCTCGGGGTCGTAGAGCCGCTCGGCGTCCTCGCCGCCCTCGCCGGTGTTGGACTTGCCGCCCAGCCGGTTCATGGCGATCGCCAGCGTCTCGTGGGCCTCCATCGAGATCGAGCCGTACGACATGGCGCCGGTGGAGAACCGCTTGACGATGTCGCTGACCGGTTCGACGTCCTCGATCGGGATCGGGTCGCGGCCGGTGACGTGGGAGCCCTTGAACCGGAACAGCCCGCGCAGCGTCATCAGCGCGGTCGACTGCTCGTCGACGGCCTGCGTGTACTGCTTGAAGATGTCGTAGCGCTGCGTGCGGGTGGAGTGCTGGAGCCGGAAGACGGTCTGGGGGTTGAACAGGTGCGGCTCGCCGTCGCGGCGCCACTGGTACTCGCCGCCGACCTCGAGCTCGCGGTGGCCGGGCAGCACGCCGCCGCGCGGGTACGCCGTCGCGTGGCGACGCGCGACCTCCTCGGCGATCGTGTCGAGCTCGATGCCGCCGAGCTTGGACGTCGTCCCGGTGAAGTAGCGGTCGACGACCGACTGCGAGAGGCCGACGGCCTCGAAGATCTGGGCGCCGGTGTAGGAGGCGACCGTGGAGACGCCCATCTTCGACATCACCTTGAGCACACCCTTGCCGAGCGCCTTGATCAGCTGGGCGACGGCCTTCTCGGGCTCGGCCTTGACGTAGTAGCCCTCACGCGCGAGGTCCTCGACCGACTCCATGGCGAGGTAGGGGTTGACCGCCGCGGCGCCGTACCCGACGAGGAGCGCCACGTGGTGCACCTCGCGGACGTCGCCGGCCTCGACCAGCAGGCCCACCTGGGTGCGGGTCTTCTCGCGCACCAGGTGGTGGTGGACCGCGCCGGTGAGCAGCAGCGACGGGATCGGCGCCAGGTCGGCGTCGGAGTGCCGGTCGGAGAGCACGATGATCCGCGCCCCCTCGGCGATCGCCTGGCTGACCTCGGCGCAGATCTCGTCGATCCGGTCGGCCATCGCGCGACCGTCGCCGGCGACCTCGTAGAGGCCGCGGGCGACGTGGGTGATGAAGCCCGGCATGTCGCCGTCGCGGTTGATGTGGCGGATCTTGGCCAGGTCGTCGTTGGAGATCACCGGGAACGGCAGCACCACCTGGCGACACGACGCCGGCTGCGGCTCGAGCAGGTTGGCCTCCGGGCCGATCGTGCCGTTGAGGGAGGTGACGAGCTCTTCGCGGATCGCGTCGAGCGGCGGGTTGGTGACCTGCGCGAAGAGCTGGCTGAAGTAGTCGAACAGCAGCCGCGGCTTGTCGCTCAGGGCCGCGATGGGGGTGTCGGTGCCCATCGAGCCGAGCGCCTCGCCACCGGTGTTCGCCATCGGCGTCAGCAGCACCCGCAGCTCCTCCTCGGTGTAGCCGAAGATCTGCTGGCGGCGGGTGACCGAGGCGTGCGTGTGCACGATGTGCTCGCGTTCGGGGATGTCGTCGAGGTGGATGAGCCCCGCGTGCAGCCACTCGCCGTACGGGTTCTCGGAGGCCAGCTCGGTCTTGAGCTCCTCGTCCTCGATGATGCGGTGCTCGTCGGTGTCGACGAGGAACATCCGGCCCGGCTGCAGCCGGCCCTTGCGGACGATGGTGGCCGGGTCGAGGTCGAGGACGCCGACCTCGGAGGCCAGGACGACGAGGCCGTCGTCGGTGACCCAGTAGCGCGAGGGCCGCAGCCCGTTGCGGTCGAGCACCGCGCCGATCTGGGAGCCGTCGGTGAAGACGACGCACGCCGGGCCGTCCCACGGCTCCATCATCGAGGAGTGGAACGAGTAGAACTCGCGCCGCTTCTGGTCCATCTCGGTGTGGTTCTCCCACGCCTCCGGGATCATCATCAGCACCGCGTGCGGCAGCGATCGCCCGGCCAGGTGGAGCAGCTCGAGCACCTCGTCGAACGACGCCGAGTCGGACGCGCCCGGCGTGCAGATCGGGAAGATCCGCTCGAGGTCGCCCGGGATCAGGTCGGAGGACAGCAGCGCCTCGCGGGCCCGCATCCAGTTGCGGTTGCCCATCACGGTGTTGATCTCGCCGTTGTGGGCGATGAACCGGAACGGGTGCGACAGCGGCCAGCTCGGGAACGTGTTGGTCGAGAACCGCGAGTGCACGACGGCCAGCGCGGAGGCGATCCGCTCGTCGACGAGGTCGGGGAAGAAGTGGTCGAGCTGGTCGGTGGTGAGCATCCCCTTGTAGGCAAGGGTGCGCGACGACAGCGACGGGAAGTACACGTCGGTGTCGTGCTCGGCGCGCTTGCGCAGGCAGAACGCCCGCCGCTCCAGCGCCATCCCGGTCAGCCGCTGGCCGCTGGCCGCCACGAAGAGCTGGCTGAACACCGGCATCACCGACAGCGCCATGCTGCCCAGCGCCGAGGGGTCGGTGGGCACCTCGCGCCAGCCGAGGACGGTGAGGCCCTCCTCGGTGGCGAGCTCCTCGATCCGCTTGCGGGTCTTGGCGACGTCGTCGGCGTCACCGGGCAGGAACGCGGTGCCCACGGCGTACGACGAGGGCGCCGGCAGCTCGATGCCGACCTCGGCGGTGACGTCGCGCAGGAACGCGTCGGGCACCTGGAGCAGGATGCCGGCGCCGTCGCCCGAGTTGACCTCGGCACCCGCTGCGCCGCGGTGGTCGAGGTTGCGCAGTGCGGTGAGCGCCTTCGCGACGATGTCGTGCGAGGCCTCCCCGGTGAGGGTGGCCACGAAGGCGACGCCGCAGGCGTCGTGCTCGTGTGCGGGGTCGTAGAGCCCTTGGGGCGGGGGGAACGCGTGCTGATAGGGCACTGGTGTTACTCCCGTCGTGCGGTACGTGTGGGTCGCAGGGGACGACGTTGGCCCACGCGGCGGAGGTCCGTTCGTGACGCTCGCAGAGCGAGCTCCTCAGGACGAGCCGAGATTACCACCGGGTTACGCCGGGCGGCTCGCCTCGGGGCGTACGTGGACACTCATGGACGTTCGGGTTCGGCCGGCTCGTCGTCCGGTGCCTCGGCGGGCTCGTCGGAGGTCTCGTCGGCGGCGTCCGGGTCGCTGTCGTCGGCGTCCGTGGCGTCGACGTCGGGCTGCGGCTCGCGGCCCTCGCGGTAGACGGACTCCTCGCGCCCCGGGTGGCGCCGCGAGCTCCACACGAAGTACGCCGCCGCGGCCACGAACAGCACGATCGACGTCCACACGTTGAAGCGCAGGCCGAGCACGTCGTCGAGCTGCACGTCGTCGATGCGCAGGTACTCGATCCAGCCCCGGCCCAGCGTGTAGCCCATGACGTAGAGCGCGAACACGCGACCGAAGCCGAGCTTGAAGCGCCGCTCGGCCCACAGCAGCAGACCGAAGATGCCGAGGTTCCAGAAGAACTCGTAGAGGTAGGTGGGGTGGAACGTCTCGACGTCCTGGTAGCCGTCGACGCGGAACTGCGGGTCGATCTCGAGACCCCACGGCAGGTCGGTGGGTTTGCCGTAGAGCTCCTGGTTGAACCAGTTGCCCCACCGTCCGAGCGCCTGGGCGACGAGGACGCCGGGCCCGAGCACGTCGAGCACCGGCAGGAACCGCACGCCCTTGCGGCGCGCCCAGATCCAGGCACCGACGGCCCCGAGGGCGACCGCGCCCCAGATGCCGAGCCCACCGCGCCAGATGTAGAGGGCCGTGACCGGGTTCTCGTCGGCACCGAAGTACCGCTCCCAGTCGGTGGCGACGTGGTAGAGCCGGCCGCCGACGAGGCCGAACGGCACCGCCCACACCGCGAGGTCCTGGATGTCGCCGGGTCGGCCCCCGCGCGCCACCCAGCGGCGCTCGCCGATCCAGATCGCGGCGATGATGCCGGCGATGATGCACAGCGCGTAGCCGCGGACCGGCAGCGGCCCGATGTCCCAGACGCCGTCGGCGGGGCTCGGGATGGAGAGCACGGACAGGGGCAGGGTCACGTCAGGAGTCCTCGAGGAGCGTGTGGATGTCGTCGGCGAACTGCGCCGGGCTGGTGTCGGCGCTCCAGTAGACCGGGGCCTGGTCGGTGTTGTCGATGCCCATCACCTGGGTGGTGTGGCCGCCGGGGTCCTGCCGGTCGATGCCGACCGCGAGCTCACGGCCGACCGCCTCGATGGTGCCGAAGTCGCTGGTCAGGCCGATGAACGACTCGTCGTACCCGTCGAGGAAGTCGCGGATGGACTCCCGGGTGTCGGTGTCGGGGTCGCTGGTGACCATGACGACGTCGACGTCGTCACGGTCTGCGTCGTCGAGCCGGGTCAGGGCCGAGGCGAGGTGGCTGAGCACGGAGGGGCAGACGTCGACGCAGTTGACGTAGCCGAAGAAGACCATCGTGAGCCGCTTGTCGGTGTCGGCGGCCAACGAGTAGGGCTGCCCGTCGGTGTCGGTGAGCTCGGTGGTCGGCACGTCGTAGGGGTTCTCGAGCACCTGGCCCGAGAACGGCCCGACCTCGTCGTCACCGCACCCGGCGAGCACCAGCAGCAGGACCGCGAGGGCCGCCAGCAGGCTACGGCGCACGGCGTACCCCGTCGGCGAGGTCGGCGGTGAGGACCGCGAGCGCGCGCAGCCCCGCGGCCCGGTCGTCGGGGTGGTCGAGGAGGGCGCGGACGAACGCCGAGCCGACGATGACGGCGTCGGCGTACGACGCGACCTCGGCGGCCTGGTCGCCGTTGCTGACGCCGAGGCCGACGCCCACCGGCAGGTCGGTCATCGCCCGGGTGCGTGCGACCAGCGGGGCCGCCAGGTCGGAGGTGGTGGTGCGGGTGCCGGTCACGCCCATCACCGCGGTGGCGTACACGAAGCCGCGGCAGGCGGCGGTGGTCATCGCGATCCGCTCGTCGGTCGAGGACGGCGCGACCAGGAAGATCTTGTCGAGGTCGCGCGCGTCGGCGGCGGCGATCCACTCGGGCGCGAAGTCGGGGGTGATGTCGGGAGTGATCAGCCCGGCTCCCCCCGCGGCGGCCAGGTCGGCGGCGAACCGCTCGACGCCGTAGCGCTCGACGGGGTTCCAGTAGGTCATCACGACCGTCGGGGTGCCGGTGGCGGCGACGGCCTCGACGGTGCGCAGCACGTCGGTGGTGCGGAAGCCGCGCTCGATCGCCTGCTGGGCGGCGGCCTGGACCGTGGGTCCGTCCATCACCGGGTCCGAGTACGGCAGGCCGACCTCGATCACGTCGCAGCCGGCGTCGACCATGGCGCGCAGGGCGTCGATGCCGCCGGCCACGTCGGGGAACCCGGCGGGCAGGTAGCCCACGAGCGCTGCGCGGTCGTCGGCGCGCGCCTTCTCGAAGGCGGTGGAGACGCTCACTGCTGCTCCTCCGTGGCGTCCTGGGGGTCGGCGACCGGTGCGGCTTGGCCGAGGCCGAAGTAGTCGAGGGCCGTGCCCATGTCCTTGTCGCCGCGGCCCGACAGGTTGACCAGGAGGGTCTGGCCCGGGCGCTCCTTCGCGAGCTCGACGGCACCGGCGACGGCGTGGGCCGACTCGATGGCCGGGATGATCCCCTCGGTCCGGGCGAGCAGCGCCATCGCCGACATCGCCTCGGCGTCGGTGACCGGCAGGTACGTCGCCCGTCCGGTCGCGGCGAGGTGGGCGTGCTGGGGGCCGACGCCCGGGTAGTCGAGGCCGGCGGAGATGGAGTGCGACTCGAGGGTCTGGCCGTCGTCGTCCTGCAGGACGTAGGTGCGCGCGCCGTGCAGGACGCCGACCTCGCCGGCGTGGATCGTGGCGGCGTGCCGGCCGGTCTCCACGCCGTCGCCGCCGGGCTCGTAGCCGTAGACCGCGACCTCGGGGTCGTCGAGGAACCCCGCGAAGAGCCCGATCGCGTTCGACCCGCCGCCGACGCAGGCGGCGATGGCGTCGGGGAGCCGGCCGGTGAGGTCGAGGCACTGGCGGCGGGCCTCGTCGCCGATGCCGCGCACGAACGAGAGCACCAGGCTCGGGAACGGGTGCGGCCCGGCAGCGGTGCCGAACAGGTAGGCGGTGTGGTCGACCGACGCGACCCAGTCGCGCAGGGCCTCGTTGATGGCGTCCTTGAGGGTGCGCGAGCCGCTGGTCACCGTGATCACCTCGGCGCCGAGCAGCTGCATGCGGGCGACGTTGAGCGCCTGGCGCTCGGTGTCGACCTCGCCCATGTAGACCGTGCAGTCGAGACCGAGGTACGCCGCCGCCGTGGCCGAGGCGACGCCGTGCTGGCCCGCGCCGGTCTCGGCGATGACCCGCCTCTTGCCCATCCGCTTGGTGAGCAGCGCCTGGCCGAGCACGTTGCGGATCTTGTGGGCGCCGGTGTGGTTGAGGTCCTCGCGCTTGAGCAGGATCCGGGCGCCGGCGTGCTCGGAGAGCCGGTGGGCTTCGTAGAGCATGCTCGGGACGCCGGCGTAGTTCTGCAGCAGGGCGTCGAACTCGTGCCCGAACGTCGGGTCGACCAGCGCCTTCTGCCAGGCGGTGTCGAGCTCGTCGAGCGCCGCGACCAGCGCCTCGGGCATGAACCGGCCACCGAAGTCACCGAACCAGCCCAGCTCGTCGGCGTCGAAGGTGCTGCTCACGGTGTCACTCCTGTCATCGCGGCGACGGCCGCCCGCGGGGCGCCGTCCTTGACCAGGGCCTCGCCCACGAGGACGACGCGGGCCCCTTCACGCACGAACCGCTCGACGTCGGGTGGGCCGGAGATGCCCGACTCGGCGACCAGCACGTGTCCGTCGGGGAACTGGGGGGCGAGCCGGCCGAAGGTCTCGGCGTCGACGGCGAGCGTCTTGAGGTTGCGGGCGTTGACGCCGACCAGCTCGGCGCCGAGGGCCACGGCCCGCTCGGCCTCGGCCTCGTCGTGCACCTCGACCAGGACGGTCAGACCCAGCTCACGCGCCTCGTCGTGCAGGCGCCGCAGCGTGTCGTCGTCGAGGGCGGCGACGATGAGCAGCGCCAGGTCGGCGCCGGCCGCGCGCGCCTCGACCAGCTGGTAGCTCTCGACGATGAAGTCCTTGCGCAGCACCGGCACGTCGACGGCGGCGCGCACGGCGAGCAGGTCGGCGAGGCTGCCCCCGAAGCGGCGCTCCTCGGTGAGCACGCTGATCGCGGCGGCCCCGCCGGCGGCGTACTCGGCCGCGAGGGCGGCCGGGTCGGCGATGGTGGCGAGGTCGCCCTTGCTCGGGCTGCGGCGCTTCACCTCGGCGATCACGCTGGAGCCGGCGCCGCGGAAGTGGGCCATCGGGTCGCGCGGCGCAGGGGCGCCGGCGAGCGCGGCCCGGAGGTCGGCGAGCGGGGTCTGGGACTCGCGCCGGGCGAGGTCGAGTCGGACGCCGTCGACGATGTCGTCGAGCACGGACATGCAACACGCTCCCTGCTGATCGGCCTGCGGTGCGAACTCACAAAGTCTGGCACGCAGGGCGTTAGGGTCTGGTCGCGACCCCGGACACCTACGGAAAGGCGTGCCATGAGCTACTCACAACCTCCAGAGAACCCGTACGGCGCTCCCGGGCCCTACGGCGGCCAGCCGCAGCAGTCCACCTCCGTGCTGTCGATCGTCGCCCTGGTCCTGGGCATCATCAGCGTGCCGGGGTGCGGGTGCTTCGTCTTCTCGATCGCCGCGATCATCACCGGGTTCCTGGGTAGGAACGAGGTGGCCAAGTCGGGCGGCGCCAAGAAGGGCGGCGGCATGGCCACTGCCGGGCTGATCATCGGGATCGTCACCCTCGTGGTCGCGGTCGTGATCAACGCCCTGGTCCTCGCCGACGTCATCAACTTCGACTACTACAACGACCTCGACTGAGCCCGGTCGTCAGGCTGCCGTCGTCAGGCTGCCAACCAGCCGAACGTCGGCAGGTTGCGCAGCACGGTGAACAGCACCAGCGCCACCACCCCGACCACGAGCAGCGGGGTGGTGAGCGCGGACGACGGCCGCTCGGTTCCGCGCCACGCGTCCAGCGCCCACCGGCCGAGGAGGAACAGCGCGACCGGCAGCAGCGCGACGAAGAAGAAGTTGCTCGACGCGGCGTCGAGGAAGCGGCCGTGGGTGAGGTCGTTGACCGCGCGCAGACCGCCGCAGCCGGGGCAGTCGAAGCCCAGGGCCGCGCTCGGGCACAGGCCCCACGAACCACTGACGTGCGGGTCGCGCAGGGCCAGAGCGACCGTGGCGGCGCCGAGACCGGCGATGGTGACCGCGGGCCACAGGACGCGCCGACGCGGCGTCGTCCGCTCGGCGATCAGCCCGTCGGCCATCACGTCGGTCACGGCCGTCAGTGGCTCGACTCGTGCAACCCCATCTTCGCCATCACGACGAAGATGATGCCGGCGACCACGTTGAGCCCGACGCCCACCCAGAAGACGGGGTAGTTGATCGGGTCGAGCATGAGGCCCGCGCCACCGACGACGAACCCGACCAGGGCGACCGCGACGGCGGTCCAGGCGGCCGGGGTGTTGCCGTGGTTGTCAGACATGCGGAGCTCCTCGCGTGACGTGTGGATCTGAGCGGAATCCTAGTGGTCATCGCGCTCGGACGCGTCGGTCGGGTCGGTCGCGTCGGTCGGGTCGCGGCCCTCGTCCAGCGCCTTCCAGACGTCGAGGCTGCTCTGCTCCTCCACCGGCGTCGACGGCGCTGCCGAGGCCCCGTCGGCGGGGGCGTCGTAGCGCCGGCCCATCTCGGGCCAGCCGGCGACCCCGCGGACGGCGAGCAGCGACGTCAGCACCGCCGCGACCCCGGCCAGGATGCCGACGTACGACCACGCCGTGTGGGTGGTCTCGATCTCGAGCGACGGCAGCTGCTCGACGACCGTGTCGGGCGCCACGATCCAGGCCGCCACCGCGAACCCGAGCACTCCCAGCGCCGCGACCAGGCCCAGCCAGGCGACGGCCCTCCGGAACCCGCCGCGGGTGACCAGGACGACGCCCCACGAGGCGAGCAGCACCAGCGCGGTCGCGGTGACCGGTGGGGCGCTCGCGTCGGCGACGCCCGAGAGCGCCGCGGCGAACGCGGCGTCGCCCGAACCCGGCTGGCTGGCCTCGACGCTCACCCACGGCTGGTTGCCGACCACGGCGGCCGCCGTGCCGGCCGCCAGGCCGCCCACGACGACCGCGCCGAACCGGCGAGCCCCGTCAGCCCGGTCAGCCACCCAGCAGCCCGTCGTCGAAGCAGGTGCGCGCGCCCGTGTGGCACGCCGCACCGACCTGGTCGACGCGGACCAGCAGCGTGTCGCCGTCGCAGTCGAGGCGGACCTCCTTGACGTGCTGCACGTGCCCGGAGGTGTCGCCCTTGGTCCAGTACTCCTGGCGCGAGCGGCTCCAGTACGTCGCACGACCGCTCGTCAGGGTCCGGTGCAGCGCCTCGTCGTCCATCCATCCCATCATCAGCACCTCGCCGGTGTCGTGCTGCTGCGCGATCGCCGCCACCAGTCCGCGCCCCGAGCTGTCTGAGCTGTCAGTGGCGCGCTTGAGTCGGGCGGCGATGGCGGGGTCCAGCGAGGTCACCGCTCCAGTATTGCCGGTCGTCCGGTGCGTCATACGGGGTGGTTGCTGGGGTGACCAGCTCGGATGACGTCCCGCTGCGCGCCCGGGGACGTCATACGGGGCGGCTGCCGGAGCGACCAACCCGGATGACCTCCCGGCCTCACCACGTCAGCTCCACGTCAGCGGCCCTGCTGCGACACCCAGCTGGCGTGCAGGCCGGCGTAGACCGTGCCCTCCTGGGAGACGAGCTCGCGGTGGGGGCCGCGCTGGACGATCCGGCCCTGGTCGACCACCACGACCTCGTCGGCGTTCTCGGCGGTGGAGAGGCGGTGGGCGATGGTGACGCTGGTGCGGCCGTTCATCAGGCGTTCGAGGGCGCGGCCGATCCGCATCTCGAGCTGGGGGTCGACGGCGCTGGTGGCCTCGTCGAGCACCAGCAGGTCGGGGTCGGCGAGGTGGGCGCGCAGCAGGGCGACCAGCTGCGTCTCCCCCGCCGACAGCGACTCGCCGCGCTGGCCCACCCGGGTGTCGAGGCCCGCCGGCAGCCCGGCCAACCAGTCGCCGAGGCCGAGCTCGTCGGCGCTGGCGGTGATGTCGGCCTCGGTGGCGTCGAGCCTTCCGTAGCGCACGTTGGCGGCGAGGGTGTCGTCGAAGAGGAAGCCCTCCTGCGGCACCAGCACGACGCTGGAGCGCAGGGAGGTCTGCGGGATGTCGCGCACGTCGATGCCGTCGAGCAGGACCGAGCCGCTGCTGGGATCCATCAGCCGGGTGAGCAGCTTGGCGAACGTCGACTTGCCCGAGCCGGTCTCGCCGACGATCGCGACCCGGCGTCCGGCCTCGATGTCGAGGGTGACGTCACGCAGCACCGGGGGGCCGCCCGGGTAGGCGAACTCGACGTCGTCGAAACGGACGTCGATCGGGCCCCGGGGCAGCACGTGACCCTCGGGGCCGGGGTCGACCAGGTCGGCGGGGGTGTCGAGGATGCCGATCACGCGGCGCCAGCCGGCGATGGCGTTCTGGGCGTCGGTGAGGATCTGGGTGCCCATCTGGACGGGTCCGACGAAGAGGGTCACCAGGAACGCGAACGCGATCACCTCGCCGGCGGTGATCCGGTCGGCGAAGCCGAGCCAGATGCCGACGATGAGGACGCCGGCGTTGGCCAGCCCCGCCGAGAGCCCGCCGAGGGAGAACGAGACGGCGGTGAAGCCCTGGGCACGGGTGCTGGCCCGCTGGTGGATGGCGACCGCCTCGTCGATCCGGGCCTGGGTGCGGGCCTCGACGGCGTACGACCGGACGACGGCCGCGCCGACCACCGGCTCGGAGATCGCCGACAGCATCGAGCCGACCTGGCGGCGGACCAGGCCGTAGGCCTCCGACAGCTTGCGCTGGAAGAACCGCAGCGACAGGAACAGCGGGGCGAAGCAGACCCACACCACGATCGCCAGCGGCCAGGAGTAGAAGACCATCACGATCGTGGCGATCAGCACCTGGCCGATGCTGATGACGAACAGCAGCCCGCCGAACACCAGGAACTGGCTGACCTGGTCGACGTCGCTGGTGACCCTCGAGACGAGCGCGCCGCGACGCTCGGAGTTCTGCGTGAGCAGCGGCAGGTCGTGCACGTGGCGGAACGCCTTGATGCGCAGGGTGGCGAGGCCGTGCTCGGAGACGCGGAAGAGCCGGGTGGTCATGGCGAACGACGCGACGCTGGTGAGCACGACGGCCAGCCCGGCCGCGACACCCATCAGCACGGTGAACGAGACGTCGGGTCCGTCGGGGCCGTTCAGCCCGCGGTCGAGGGTCTGCTGGACGGCGATCGGCACGATCACCTGCCCGACCGAGGCGAGCACGGCCAGGGCGAGGGTGCCGCGGATGCCGTGGGTGAGCTCGGGCGAGTAGTGGACGCCGCGACGGATGGTCTGCATCGCGCCCATCTGCTCGCCGGTGTCCATGGTGGTGCCGGAGGTCGACGCCTTGCGGTCGACCGGAGCCTCGCTGGTGCTCACGTCGCGCTCACCTCCTCGTGAAGGTCGGCGTCGTGCTCGTGCTCGTAGGCGTTGACCAGCCGCGCGTACGACGGCGACGACGCCAGCAGCTCGTCGTGGGTGCCGCGGGCGGCGATCCGGCCGCCCTCGAGGTGGAGCACCTCGTCGGCGAGTCCGATGGTGGCCTTGCGGTAGGCGACGACGACCAGCGTGCTGTCGTGGTCGCCCTCGCGCAGGCCGGCGAGGATCCGGGCCTCGACCTCGGGGTCGACCGCGGAGGTGGCGTCGTCGAGGATCAGCAGCCGCGGCCGACGGACCAGGGCCCGGGCCAGGGACAGGCGCTGGCGCTGCCCGCCCGAGAGCGACGTGCCGCGCTCGCCGAGGCGGGCGGAGAGCCCGTCGGGCAGAGCGGCGACGAAGCCGTCGGCCTGAGCGGTGCGCAGGGCGGCCCAGACGTCGTCGTCGCTGACGTCGGCGCCGAGGGTGACGTTGCCGCGCACGGTGTCGTCGAACAGGAACGCCGTCTGCGGCACGATCGAGACGACGCCGGCCAGCTCACCACGCGCCAGGTCGCGCACGTCGGTGCCGTCGACGAGCACGGCGCCACGGTCGGGGTCGACCAGGCGGGTGAGCAGGGTGGTCAGGGTGCTCTTGCCCGACGCGGTCGCGCCGACCAGGGCGACCGTGCGGCCGGGCTCGACCACGAACGACAGCTGGTCGAGCAGCCGCTGGTCGGCGACGTAGGAGTAGCCGAGGTCGGCTACCTCGAGCCGGGCGCCGCCGGTGGCGGGCGGCGCCGACGCGTCGCCGTACGGCATCTCACCGCGGGTGCGCAGGACGGCGTCGACCCGGCGGTAGCCCACGACGCTGCGCGGGAACTCGCCGAGCAGCCAGCCGATCGACCGGATCGGGAACGACACGATGGTGAGCAGGTAGGCCACGGTCACGACGTCGCCGGGGTCGGTGTCGCCGTTCATGACCCGGGAGACGCCGACCGCCAGCACGATCAGCACGCCGATGTTGGGCAGCGCGGCCAGGGTGGGGTCGAACGCCGCGCGGATCCGGCCGACCCGGATGTTGACGTCGCGCAGCTCCTGCGCCTTGCGGGCGAAGCGCGCGGTCTCCTCGGGCTCGCGGCCCAGCGTCTTGACGACCATGGCGCCGTCGAAGGACTCGTGGGCGATCTCGCTGACCTCGGCCCGCAGCTCCTGGGCCCGGGTGGCCCAGCCCTGGGCGAGGTTCTGGTAGACGATGTTGGTGGCGATCACCGCCGGGAACACGAGCAGCCCGACCAGGGCCAGCACGGCGTCGGCGACGAACATCTGGGCCACCGCGATCACCATCATCGCGACCGTGCCGACCGCCATCGGCAGCGGCGCGATCGGCCCCCAGGCGGCCTCGACGTCGGAGTTGGCGTTGGACAGCAGCTCACCGGTGGGGTGCTTCTGGTGCCACTCCATCGGCAGCGCGAGGTAGCGGCGGGTGACCGCGCGGCGGGTGCTGGCCTGCATGCGGTACTGCATGATGCCGGCGCCGAGCCGGCGGGCCACGATGCCGACCGCGCGCAGGATCGCGACGCCCACGAAGAGGGCGAGCACGGCCAGCAGCATGTCGGTGCCGATCTCGCCGTCGTCGAACGCCGGCAGCACGACGTGGTCGGTCGACCAGCCCAGCACCCACGCGTCGGCCACGGTCAGCGCACCGAACAGCAGGCTGCCGATGGTCGAGAGGGTGAAGATCCACGGCTCACGCTTGATCGCGACCCAGAGCACGCCGAACCCGGCGCGGGTCGACCCGCGCCCGAGCTGCTCGACCTGACTGCTGGGGTCGGACACGGATCTCCTGTGCGTCGTCGGCCTGGGTGGACGGTGTGCGGCAACCGGCTGCCCTTGCAGGCTATTCCCACGTCGAAGCCCGGTGCGGCTGCCAGTCGACCACTTCGGGTGCGGTTGAGGTCAAGGGGTGTGAGTTTCACCGGTTAACCGGTGAAACTCGCGGTTCTTGCACGAAGTTTCGTGACAGAAGCCGGAGTTTCGTCACGGCGCCGAGTCGCGCGGGTCAGCGCACGGCGTGCCCGGCGGCGCCGAGGGCGTCCTTGACGTCGCCGATCCGCAGGGTGCCGAAGTGGAAGACGGTGGCAGCCAGGACGGCGTCGGCGCCGGCGTCGACGGCCGGGGCGAAGTGGTCGACGGTGCCGGCCCCGCCGGAGGCGATCACCGGGATCGAGACCTCGGCGCGGACCAGGCGGATCAGGTCGAGGTCGAAGCCGTCCTGGGTGCCGTCGGCGTCCATCGCGTTGAGCAGGATCTCGCCGGCACCGAGCTCGGCGGCGCGCGCGGCCCAGGCCACCGCGTCGAGGCCGGCCGACTTCCGGCCGCCGTGGGTGGTGACCTCGAAGCCCGTGTCGGTGCCGGCCGCGCGGCGGGCGTCGACCGAGAGCACCAGCACCTGGTTGCCGAAGCGGTCGGCGATCTCGGCGACCAGCTCCGGACGGTGGATGGCTGCGGTGTTGACCGCGACCTTGTCGGCGCCGGCGCGCAGGAGCCGGTCGACGTCGGCGACCGACGACACTCCCCCGCCGACGGTCAGCGGGATGAAGACCTCCTCGGCGGTGCGCGAGACGATCTCCATGGTCGTGGCCCGACCCTCGTGCGAGGCGGAGATGTCGAGGAAGGTCAGCTCGTCGGCGCCCTCGGCGTCATAGGTGCGGGCCAGCTCGACCGGGTCGCCGGCGTCGCGCAGGTCGAGGAAGTTGATGCCCTTGACGACACGGCCGGCGTCGACGTCGAGACACGGGATGACGCGGACGGCGAGCGTCATGCCGACGTGCCCCGGGTGAGGGCCAGGGCGTCCTCGAGCGTGAAGCGGCCCTCGTAGAGAGCGGTGCCGGCGATCGCGCCCTCGACCCCGTCGTCCACCAGTCCCATCAGCGCCTCGATGTCGGCCAGCGTGGTGACGCCGCCGGAGGCGATCACCGGGCGGTCGGTGGCGGCGCAGACGTCGCGGAGCAGCTGCAGGTTGGGGCCCTGCAGCATGCCGTCCTTGTTGACGTCGGTGACGACGTAGCGCGCACACCCCTCGGCGTCGAGGCGGGCCAGGACGTCGTACAGGTCACCGCCCTCGCGGGTCCAGCCCCGCGCCGCGAGCGTCCGGCCACGGACGTCGAGACCGATCGCGACCCGGTCGCCGTGCTCGGCGATCACGCGCGCACACCACTCGGGCTGCTCGAGGGCGGCGGTGCCGATGTTGACCCGTCGGCACCCCGTGGCCAGGGCCGCGGCGAGCGAGTCGTCGTCGCGGATGCCACCGCTCATCTCGACGTCGATGTCGAGCGCGCCCACGATCTCGGCCTGCAGCTCGCGGTTGCTGCCGCGGCCGAACGCCGCGTCGAGGTCGACGAGGTGCAGCCACTCCGCGCCGGCGTCCTGCCAGCGCCGCGCGGCCGCCACCGGGTCGCCGTAGGCGCGCTCGGAGCCGGCCACACCCTGCGTGAGCTGCACCGCCCGGCCCTCGGTGATGTCGACGGCGGGCAGCAGCTGGAGGTGGGTCATGTCATTCACTTCCGGGAGACGAGGGACGCGACGATGGGGGTGACCAGGACGCTGAGCAGGAGCACCAGGGCTCGCAGCGGCCAGGCGTCGGTGCCGAGCCAGACGAGCACGTTGACGGCGACCACGAAGGCCACGACGAGGCCCTTCTGCTGGCGCTTGCGGGCCGCAAGGGTGCCGCTCTGACCGGACGACGTCCGCGGCAGCCACCGCGTCAGTGACGACCGGCGAGCCTCGCGACGAGCCTGCCGCTCGGCCTCGGCGGCGCGTTCCGCGGCAGCGGCCGCGACGGCGCGCTCGCGCTCCTCGCGTCGCCGCGCCCGTTCCTTGCTCATCGACTCACAGCCCCGCGACCCAGTTGCGCAGCAGCGCGGCGCCGGCGTCGCCCGACTTCTCGGGGTGGAACTGCGTCGCGGTCAGCGGCCCGTTCTCGACCGCCGCCACGAACCGGTCGCCACCGTGCTCGGCCCACGTCACGAGCGGCGCCCGGGTGCGGTCGTTGGTCTCGAGCGTCCACTCGCGCACGCCGTAGGAGTGCACGAAGTAGAACCGCTCCCCCTCGATGCCCGCGAACAGCCCGGAGCCGGCCGGGACGTCGACGGTGTTCCACCCCATGTGCGGCACCACCGGGGCCTGCAGCCGCTCGACGACGCCCGGCCACTCGTCGCAGCCGTCGGTCTCGACGCCGTGCTCGACCCCGCGCTCGAACAGCACCTGCATGCCGACGCAGATGCCCAGCACCGGGCGGCCGCCCGCGAGCCGGCGTCCGATGATCCGCTCGCCCTTGATCGCGGTCAGGCCGGCCATGCACGCGGCGAACGCGCCGACCCCGGGCACGACCAGCCCGTCGGCGTCCAGCGCGGTCTGGAAGTCGCCGGTCAGGGTGACGTCGGCCCCGGCGCGCTCGAGGGCGCGCACGGCCGAGCGGAGGTTGCCCGAGCCGTAGTCGAGGACGACGACGTCGGGGCTCAGAGCTGGCCCTTCGTCGAGGGGATGCCCGTCTCACGGGGGTCCAGCGCCACCGCGTCACGGAAGGCCCGGGCGAACGCCTTGAACTGCGTCTCGACGATGTGGTGCGGCTCGCGGCCGGCCAGCACCCGCACGTGCAGCGCGAAGTGGCCGTGGAAGGCCACCGACTCGAACACGTGCTGCGTCAGGGAGCCGAGGTACGCCGGCGTGGTGCCGCCGAGCTGGACGTACTGCTGGCCCTCCGGCTCGCCGGTGTGCACGCAGTACGGGCGCCCCGACACGTCGACGACGGCCTGCACCAGCGCCTCGTCGAGCGGCACGGTCGCGTCGCCGAACCGGCGGATGCCCACCTTGTCGCCCAGCGCCTGGCGCAGGGCCTGGCCGAGCGCGATCGCGGTGTCCTCGACGGTGTGGTGGGCGTCGATGTGCACGTCGCCCTCGGTCTGCACGGTCAGGTCGACCAGGGCGTGCCGGGCGAAGGCGGTGAGCATGTGGTCGTAGAAGCCGACCCCGGTGGAGACGTCGTGGCGGCCGGAGCCGTCGAGGTCGACCTCGACGATCACCTTCGACTCGCTGGTCTGTCGTTCGACGCGTGCGGTCCTGCTCATGAGATCTCCTTGATCGCCCGGGTGAGGGCTTCCTTGAACGACGTCATCTCCTCGGTGGTGCCGACCGAGACGCGCAGCCAGCCGTCGGGCCCAGTCTCGCGGATCAGGACGCCCTGATCGAGGAGGTTCTGCCAGACCGCGTGCCGGTCGGCGAAGCGGCCGAAGAGCACGAAGTTGGCGTCGGAGTCGGCGACCTCGAGCCCCTGCTCGCGCAGCCAGGTGACGGTCTGGTCGCGCTCGGCGCGCAGGTCGTCGACGCGGCCGAGCAGCTCGGGGGCGTGCCGCAGCGCCGCCAGCGCGACCGCCTGCGTCACCGCCGAGAGGTGGTAGGGCAGCCGGACGACGCGGATGGCGTCACAGATCTCGGGCGCCGCGGCCAGGTACCCGAGCCGCGCGCCGGCCAGCGCGAACGCCTTGCTCATGGTGCGGGTGACCACGAGGTTGCGGTGGGTCGGCAGCAGCTCGAGCGCGCTCGGGGTGCCGGCGCGCCGGAACTCGCCGTACGCCTCGTCGACCACCAGCACCCCCGACTCGCCGACGGCCGCGCACAGGGCACCGACCGCCTCGGGCGGCAGCGCGGTGCCGGTGGGGTTGTTCGGCGAGGGCAGCAGCACCACCGACGGCCGCTCGGCCTCGACCACCGCACGGGCGGCGTCGAGGTCGAGGCTGAAGTCGGTCTCGCGGCGCCCGGTCACCCAGCGGGTGTTGGTGTCGCGGGCGTACTCGGGGTACATCGAGTACGTCGGGGCGAAGCTCACCGCCGTCCGGCCCGGTCCGCCGAAGGCCTGCAGCAGCTGCAGCATCACCTCGTTGGAGCCGTTGGCCGCCCACACCTGCGACGCAGCGACGCCGTGGCCGAGGTAGGCGGCCAGCGCCTCCCGCAGCTCGGTGAACTCGCGGTCGGGGTACCGGTTGAGGGTCGTCGTCGCCTGGGCGACCGACGTCGCCACGTCGGCCACGACGGCCGCCGACGGCGGGTAGGGGTTCTCGTTGACGTTGAGCTGGACAGGCACGTCCAGCTGGGGGGCGCCGTACGGCTCGATGCCGCGCAGCTCCTCCCGGAGGGGAGGGAAGGTCATGAGAACCGCACCCGGACGGCGGCGCCGTGACCGGGCAGGTCCTCGGCCTCGGCGAGGGTCACGACGTGGTCGGCCACCTCGGCCAGCGCCTCGCGGGAGTAGTCGACGACGTGGACCGACTTGAGGAACGCCCGCACCGACAGGCCCGAGGAGTGGCAGGCGCAGCCGCCGGTGGGCAGCACGTGGTTGGAGCCGGCGCAGTAGTCGCCGAGGCTGACCGGGGCGTGGGGGCCCACGAAGATCGCGCCCGCGTTGCGCACCCGTGCGGCCCAGGCGGCGGCGTCCGCGGTCTGGATCTCGAGGTGCTCGGCTGCGTAGGCGTTGACGACGTCGAGACCCTGCTCGAGATCGTCGACGAGCACGGTGCCCGACTGCCGGCCGGTCAAGGCCGTGCGGATCCGCTCGGTGTGCTTGGTGGCGTAGACCTGCTTGTCGAGCTCGACGTCGACCTCGTCGGCCAGCCGCTCGGACGGCGTCACCAGCACCGCTCCGGCCAGGGGGTCGTGCTCGGCCTGGCTGACCAGGTCGGCCGCGACGTGGGCGGCCTGGGCGGTGTCGTCGGCGAGGACCATGATCTCGGTGGGGCCGGCCTCGGAGTCGATGCCGACCAGGCCCTTGAGGATCCGCTTGGCGGTGACGACGTAGATGTTGCCCGGACCGGTGACCAGGTCGACGCGGCGGCAGGGACCGGTGCCGTAGGCGAACATCGCGATCGCCTGGGCGCCGCCGACGGCGTACACCTCGTCGACGCCGAGCAGCGCGCACGCCGCCAGGATCGTCGGGTGCGGCAGGCCGCCGTGGTCCCTCTGCGGCGGGCTGGCCAGCGCGATCGAGCCCACACCGGCGGTCTGCGCCGGGACGACGTTCATCAGCACGCTCGACACGAGCGGAGCCAGCCCGCCCGGCACGTACAGACCGACCCGGTCGACCGGCACCTTGCGATGGGTGACCGTGGCGCCGGGCCCGAGCTCGGTGACGGCATCGCTCTCGAGCTCGTGGGCGCAGGTCGCGCGGAGCCGACGGATCGACTCCTCGAGCCCGGCCCGGACCTGCGGGTCGAGCCGCTCGAGCGCCGCGGAGATCGTGGCGCTCGGCACCCGGATGTCGTCGTCGGCGGTGCCGCCGTCGAACTGCGCGTTGTACTCCAGGATCGCGTCGAGCCCGCGCACGCGGACCGCCTCGCAGATCGCATGCACCGCCGGGATCGCCGCCTCGACGTCGAAGTCCGCGCGCGGGACGGCGGCGCGGTAGTCGACGGGGCCTGCGCCCCGGAGGTCGATGCGGCGGATCATGGCGCCAGTCTAGGTTCGCCGCGCGCGGACGAGCGACCGGCCGCCGTGCGGTGAGAACCGCTCGGACGGTCCGTCCGGTCTGGTCAGCGCCGGACCTCGGGCCCGGGCGGCGCGGGCGCCGCCTTGACTTGCCGGACACGGCCCGGTCGCGGCGTACCCGTGGGCACGACGCCCTCGTGGCATAGGTTGGCCAGGTGACCGAGTCGCTCCCGATGTTCCCCCTGAACTCGGTGCTGTTTCCCGGCCTGAGCGTGCCCCTGACGGTCTTCGAGGACCGCTACCGCGCGCTGGTGCACCACCTGCTGCGGATCGAGGACCCCGCCGAGCGGGTCTTCGGGTCGGTCGGCATCCGCGAGGGCTACGAGGTGGGCGACCACGGCGCCCAGTCGCTGTTCCGCGTCGGGTGCAAGGCCGTGCTCACCGAGGTCGAGTCGCACCCCGACGGCACCTTCGACGTCGTCGCCGTCGGCCTCGGCCGGATCCAGCTCGACCGGCTCGACACCACCGGGTTGTTCCCGGTGGGTCACGTCGTCGAGCGGACCGAGCCCGAGGCGTCGGTCGGCGAGGAGGTGCTGGAGCGGGCCCGCGCCACGTTCACGGCGTACCGCCAGGCCCTGGCCGAGATCCGCGCCGACCCCTACGAGGGCTCGCTGCCGCGCGACGCGACCTACCTCTCGTGGACGCTGGCGGCCTGCGCTCCGCTCCCCCTGCAGGACCGGCAGGCCCTGCTCGAGGCCGACGACGCCGAGGAGCGGCTGGTGCTCGTCACCGACCTGCTGCGCTCCGAGCTGCGGGCCATGAACGTGATCCCGTCGCTGCCGGCCACCGAGGTCGCGCGCACCCGCTGGTCGCCCAACTAGCCGGGCACCTCGATGGCCAGGAAGGGCAGCGGCGGGACGCCGGCCACGGTCGCGCTGACCCGTGCCGGCGTCGACTTCACCGTGCGCGAGTACGACCACGACCCGCGCGCCGAGTCGTTCGGGCTCGAGGCCGCGACGGCCCTCGGCGTCGAGCCGGCCCGGGTGTTCAAGACCCTCCTCGCCACCGTCGACGGCGCCCTGGCGGTGGCCGTGGTGCCGGTCAGCGGCCAGCTCGACCTCAAGGCCCTGGCCCGGGCCGTTGGCGGTCGCA
Organism: uncultured Actinomycetota bacterium; assembly: GCA_963825985.1. Taxonomy (GTDB): domain Bacteria; phylum Actinomycetota; class Actinomycetes; order Propionibacteriales; family Nocardioidaceae; genus Nocardioides. The sequence continues at coordinate 173,069 of CAWGVK010000033.1, forward strand.
AGGCGCAGATGGCCGACCCGGGCGACGCCGAGCGGGCCACGGGGTACGTCGTGGGCGGCATCTCCCCCATCGGGCAGAAGCGGCGCCACCCGACCGTGGTCGACGTCTCCGCGCTCGACCACCCGACCGTGCTCGTCTCGGGCGGTCGCCGCGGGCTCGACCTCGAGATCACCCCGGCCGACCTGGTCGCGGTCACCGGAGCGACCACGGCCCAGATCGGCCGGGAGTGGGTCTCGTGACGGCGCTGGCGCGCCTCCTCGACCACCGGGTCTCGTGACGGCGCTGGCGCCTCCTCGACCACCGAGCGAGCGTCAGTCGGTCGTGACCCGGATGACGCTGTGGGAGATCCCGTCGTCGTCGGTCCACGCCGACATGCCCAGGGCGCTGAGCGGCTCGAGGTTCTCCTGCACCTCGGGGTCGCCCTCCGAGACCCGGGTCAGCCAGTCGCCGGCGTCGAAGTTGATGAACAGCACCGCGGCGGCGTCCTCGGACTCCTTGACGACGTCCTGGTAGACGTCGCTGTCACCCAGCTCGCCGTCCTCGAGCAGCCGCTCGGTGAACTCCGGGGAGAAGCCGGCGACGACGTAGCCGTCGTCGGTCTCGTAGCCGAACTCGTCCTTGACCTCGGGCGGGGCGTCGGCCTCGGCGAGCAGCTTGTCGATGACCTTCGAGATCTCGTCGGGGTCACCCTTGATCTTGACGCCGAGCGGCAGTCCGGACGGGTCGTCGCTCTCGAAGGCCTCGACGTCGAAGTCGCCACCCAGGGCGATCGCGGCGGACTCGCCGGCCAGGGTCTCGGCGTCCTCCGGCAGGCTCAGGCCGGTCTCCTCCTCGATCATGGCCAGACCCTCCTCGAGGTCGAACTCGCCCCCGCTGAGCTCGTCGACGTAGGCGGTCACGTCGTCGAACCAGCCCTGCTCGAACCCGACACCGAAGGCGACCGCGGTGTCCTCCGGCAGGGTCGCGACGACGTCGTCGCCGCGGTCGGAGCCGTAGATCTTGTCGAGGCCCAGGTAGTCGACGCTGGACGCCGTCTCGACCTCGAGGCCGCCGTCTTCGAAGCGCACGGTGAGCGCGGCGCCGTCGAAGTCCTCGAAGACCTTCTTCACCGCGTCGCTCTCGGCGCTCGGCTCGTCGTGCTCGTCGTCGCAGACGTGGGCGTCGTAGTCGTCGACGCCGTAGTCGGGCTCGACCTCGGTGCCGGGCTCCGGAGCGGGTGCGATCTCCGGGCTGGCGCTGCAGGCGTAGTCGACGCCACCCACCGAGGACTCGAAGACGTCGGCGAAGTACGTGCCGGCCTCGGGAGCCGCGTAGGCGGTCAGGATGCCGGGGTCACCCGCGGCGTCGGTCCACTTCTCGAAGTCCTCGTCGTCGGACAGCGGGTTCTCGGCGGCGGCCTCGGTGACCTCCTCGGCGAGGTCGTCGGTCTCGGCGATCACCACCCAGTCATCCTGGATCGACCAGCCGAAGGTGTCCTCGCTGGAGGTGTCGTCGTCGGGAGTGTCGTCCTCTCCGGTGCCGGGGTCGGGCTGGTACGCGCTCTCCTCGGCGGTGCTGCTGTCGCCTCCCGAGGAGGAGCCGGAGCCCTCGTCGTACACGGTGCCGCCACTCACCGGGTTCTCAGCGCACCCGCGCAGCGCCTCGAGACCCTCCTCGGCCTTGTCTGCGTCGTCGATCTGGATCACGCCGACGGGCGTGGGCTCGGCCACGCCGTCGTCGTTCTCCTTGCCGAGGTCGACCGCGGCGAAGCCGAACCGGTCGCCCAGCCACGGCTCGATGTCGTCCTTGAAGTCGATGTCGGTGCAGAACTCGTCGTCCTGCGCCATCTCGAAGAGCTTCTGGCGCAGGTCGTCGTCGCTGTCGAGGTCGACGTTCTCCTTGAAGGCCGGGAACTTCTCCAGCGCCTCGAGGGCTTCCAGCTTCTGCTTGCCGCTGGGGTCGAGGTCGATGCTGACGTAGCCGACGGTGCTGGCGGGCAGGACCTCGGCCGGCTGCGGCCCGGTGGCGAAGTAGGCGCTGTAGACGGCGAAGGCTCCGGCGCCCAGGGCGGCCAGGCCGATCGCACCGCCACCCACGAGCACCGCCTTGCGCCGGCTCCTGCCGGGCCGGCCGGACGGCGGCATCCGGCCGCCAGCGCCGCTCTCGAGGAACTCAGGCGGCGGGGGCGGGCCGGACGGAGGCCCGAACTGCTGCCCGGACCGCGGCTGCGTCGGGCCGCTCGAGACCGGACCCCAGGGGCCAGCGGTGGGCTCGGACGGAGGACCGGACGGGGGTCCGGAGGGGGGTGCCGGAGGGAGGGAGGTTGCTGGACATGGCAGTAACCCGCTTTCAGGCGTAGGGCGCGTGGTCGACGCCGCTGCGTCGGCTGGGAGTCGGGACGGCCTCCAGTATCAGCGTTGCGAGCGGCTTATGTGTCGTAGACGCGGATCTACCCGATCTGGTTCCGGCTCAACCCTGCGGGATCGTCGCTCTCCCGGCGCCGGGCCTCCCGAGTCTCCTGGCCGATCCCGGCGCTGACACCGGTGGTGAGGAAGTAGACGACCGTGAGACCGAGCAGCGCACCCAGCGGCCAGGCGACGTAGGGGCTCTTGCCGGGCACCTCGAGCCTTGCCGGCAGCTGCTCGCCGTCGGCCAGACCGGCGGCCAGGGTGTTGGGGTCGGGGGGGCTGAAGTGGAGACCGACCTGGTAGCAGAGGAAGCCGGCCAGCACGCTGCCCGCGGCGACCGCGACCAGGGTGACCAGCTCGGAGCGGCGGCACAGCAGCGCCGCCAGCACGCCGAGGAGCACCCCGCTGAGCACGCCGATGACGACGTACAGGCCGGTGGCCGAGAACACGGCGCCCAGCTCGCGGAAGTTGTCGTAGCCCCACGTGCCCTCGACCACCGTGCCCTGCGGCGGGTCCCACACCCGGAACCACAGCCAGCCGGCGGCCGCACCGACGGCCGCGAACACCGCCACCACCAGGGCGGCCTCCACGAGGGCACCGCGCAGGGGGAAGGGACGCCGTCGGGGGGCTGGGGACGCGGGAGGCGCGGCACCGGCCGGGACGTCGGTGGTGCTCTCGCCAGTCACGGCACCAGACAACCCGGTCCGAGGAGCTGCTTCAAGTCGGCGAACAGGGCGGGGGTCGGCGCGACCCGGAGCCGGTCGTCGAGCCGCATCACCTTGGTCGACTCGCGCGAGAGCAGCTTGAGCCGCACCTCGGTGAGCCCGGGGTGGGTGCCGAGGACGTCCTTGAGCTGCTCGATGACCGGCGCCGTGCACCGGGTCGAGGGCAGGCTGATGGTGACCGGGCCGGTCGGGCCGCCGGGGCCGGTGGACAGGTCGGGGACGCTGATCTCCTGGCCGTGGATCTCGGGTTGGTCCTTGCTCCGCGAGATCCGGCCCTTGACCAGGACGATGGCGTCCTCGGCGAGGAGGGGGCTGGCCAGCTGGTAGGCGCTGGGGAACAGCAGGACGTCGATCGCGCCGTCGAGGTCTTCGACCGTGATCATCGCCCAGGCGTCGCCGCGCTTGGTGATCTTGCGCTGCACCGAGGTGATCAGCCCGCTGATGGTGACCGTGCTGCCGTCGGCGCGCTCCTCGTCGAGCATCAGCTGACCGATGGTGCAGTCGGTGCCGTTGCCGAGGACGTGCTCGAGACCCAGCAGGGGGTGGTCGGAGACGTAGAGGCCGAGCATGTCGCGCTCGTGGCCGAGCAGGGTCATCTTGTCCCACTCGTCGATGTCGGGCACGGTCACGTCGATGCCGAAGCCGCCGCCCTCCTCGGTGTCGTCGAGGCCGGCGAACAGGGAGTCCTGGCCGATCGCCTCGTTGCGCTTGATGTCGACGTACTGGTCGACCGCGGTCTCGTGGATGGTCACCAGGGCCCGCCGCTTGAGCTTCATCTCGTCGAACGCACCGGCCTTGACCAGCGACTCGATGACCCGCTTGTTGCACACGAGCGCCGGCACCTTGCTCATGAAGTCGTTGAAGTCGAGGTAGCGGCCCTTCTCGGTGCGGCCGGCGACGATGCCGTCGACGACGTTGGCGCCGACGTTGCGCACGGCGGTGAGCCCGAAGCGGACGTCGCGACCGACCGGCGTGAAGTCGGCGGCCGACTCGTTGACGTCGGGTGGCAGGACCTGGATCTTCATCCGGCGGCACTCGTTGAGGTAGATCGCGGACTTGTCCTTGTCGTCCTTGGTCGACGTCAGGAGCGCGGCCATGTACTCGGCGGGGTAGTTGGCCTTCAGGTACGCCGTCCAGTACGACACCATGCCGTACGCCGCCGAGTGGGCCTTGTTGAAGGCGTAGTCGGAGAACGGGACCAGGACGTCCCACAGCGCCTTGACCGCCGCCGGGCTGAACCCGTTGGCCTTCATGCCCGCCTCGAACAGCGGGAACTCGGCGTCGAGGATCTCCTTCTTCTTCTTGCCCATCGCCTTGCGCAGCAGGTCGGCCGCACCGAGCGTGTAGCCGGCCAGCTGCTGGGCGATCTTGAGGACCTGCTCCTGGTAGACGAGCAGCCCGTAGGTCTCGTCGAGCACGAACTCGAGCGCCTCGGCGAGCTCGGGGTGGATCGGCTCGACGGCCTCGCGGCCGGTCTTGCGGCGGGCGTAGCGGTTGTGGGAGTCGGCGCCCATCGGGCCCGGCCGGTAGAGCGCACCGACCGCCGAGATGTCGGCGAAGCAGTCGGGCTTCATCGAGCGCAGCAGCGCCCGCATCGGGCCACCGTCGAGCTGGAAGACCCCGAGGGTGTCGCCACGCTGCAGCAGCCGGTAGGTCGCCTCGTCGGTGAGCTCGAGGTCTTCGAGGACGACGGTCTCGCCACGGTTGGCCTCGATGTTCTTCAGGGCGTCGTCGAGGACGGTGAGGTTGCGCAGCCCCAGGAAGTCCATCTTGATCAGCCCGAGGCTCTCGCACGTCGGGTAGTCGAACTGCGTGATCATCGCGCCGTCGGCGGGCCGCTTGAGCATCGGGATGATGTCGAGCAGGGGCTCGCTCGACATGATGACGCCGGCCGCGTGCACGCCCCACTGGCGCTTGAGGCCCTCGATGCCGATGGCGGTGTCGACGACCTTCTTCACGTCGTTGTCGCCGTCGTAGAGCGCCCGGAACTCGCCGCCCTCGCCGTAGCGCTTGTGCTCGGGATCGAAGATGTCCTTGAGCGGGACGTCCTTGCCCATCACCGAGGCCGGCATCGCCTTGGTGATCCGGTCGCCCATCGCGAAGGGGTAGGCCAGGATCCGGCTGGAGTCCTTGACGGCCTGCTTGGCCTTGATGGTGCCGTAGGTGACGATCATCGAGACCCGGTCGTCGCCGTACTTGTCGGTGACGTAGCGGATCACCTCGCCGCGCCGGCGCTCGTCGAAGTCGATGTCGAAGTCGGGCATCGAGATGCGCTCGGGATTGAGGAAGCGCTCGAAGAGCAGGCCGTGCACCAACGGGTCGAGGTCGGTGATGCGCATCGCGTAGGCCACCATCGAGCCGGCACCGGAGCCGCGGCCGGGGCCGACCCGGATGCCCTGCTGCTTGGCCCAGTTGATGAAGTCGGCGACGACCAGGAAGTAGCCGGGGAACCCCATCTGGGTGATGACGCCGACCTCGAAGTCGGCTCGCTGGCGGACGTCGTCGGAGATGCCGCCCGGGTAGCGGTACTGCAGGCCCTTCTCGACCTCCTTGACCAGCCAGGAGTCCTCGTTCTCCCCCTCCGGGCAGGGGAAGCGCGGCATGAAGGTGCCGTTGCCCTCGGTGAAGGAGACCTCGCAACGCTCGGCGATGAGCAGCGTGTTGTCGCAGGCCTCGCGCAGGTCGTACTTGTCGACCCAGATGGCCCGCATCTCCTCGGCGGACTTGAGGTAGTAGCCGTCGCCGGAGAACGCGAACCGCTGGCCCGGGCCGTCGCCGGCCGGGATGTCCATCGTGGAGCCCGAGTTGATGCAGAGCAGGTGCTCCTGTGACGGCGCGTCCTCGCGCATCACGTAGTGGGAGTCGTTGGTGGCCAGCAGCGGGATCTTGAGGTCCTGGGCCAGCCGGAGCAGGCCGTCGCGGACGCGGTTCTCGATGTCGAGACCGTGGTCCATGAGCTCGAGGAAGTAGTTCTCCCGGCCGAGGATGTCCTGGAAGTCGGCGGCCGCCTGGCGGGCGGCGTCGTACTGGCCGTGGCGCAGGTGGACCTGGATCTCACCCGACGGGCAGCCGGTGGTGCCGATCAGGCCCTTGCCGTGCTGCGCGAGCAGCTCGCGGTCGGCACGCGGGTGCTGGAAGAAGCCGTCGCGCCAGGCTCCGGTGGAGAGCCGGAACAGGTTGTGCATGCCCTCGGTGGTCTCGGAGAGCAGCGTCATGTGGGTGTAGGCGCCGCGCGAGGAGACGTCGTCGGGACCGCCGCCGTAGAAGTTGACCCGCTTGCGCTCGAACCGGCTGATGTTGGGGGCCATGTAGGCCTCGATGCCGATGATCGGCTTGACCCCCGCGGCCTTCGCCTTCTTGTAGAACTCGTAGGCGCCGAACACGTTGCCGTGGTCGGTCATCGCGACCGCCGGCTGACCCAGCTCGGCGGCCCGGTCGGCCAACGCCCCTAGCCGGGCCGCGCCGTCGAGCATGGAGTACTCGGTGTGCACGTGCAGGTGGACGAAGGGGTCGTGGGAGCCGGTCGACATCGGTGAAACGCGTCCTCGTCGGGTCGTGTTCGGGCATGCTGCAGGGGCCTCGGGCGGGTGCTGGCGACGCACCGAGCGACCTTCTGGGGGAAGGCCGCCAGCCTACGTCACCGGCTCCGACCATGGTGGCAGGAACCGCCGACAGTCAGCCGAGCCGTCAGGGCCAGCTCATCCGGAGGTCGGGACTGCGCTCCTCGTTGGTGCTGCCGTCGGTGTGCTCGCGCTCGACGAGGCCGTGGCGCAGGTAGAAGGCGCGGGCGGGGGTGTTCATCTCGAAGACCCACAGCGAGAAGCCGGCCGGACGACGGGCCTTCGCGAGGTCGAGCAGCATCGAGCCGATGCCGCGGCCGGCGTGGTCCGGGACGACGTACAGGTCGTCGAGCCAGGTGGGAGTCATCCGCAGGTAGGCGACCACCCGGCCCTCGACCTCGGCCACCCAGACCTCGTCGTGCTCCAGCAGCCCAGCCACCCATGGGTAGGCCTCGTGGTCCTCGTGGATGCTCGGCGGCATCGCCCCGGCACGACTTGCGGCGTGGCGGGACGCGAGGTTCGCGTCGGCCACCGCGACGGCGTCGTCGGGCGTCGCCGGACGGAGCAGGACCCCCTCGGGGTCAGTCGGCGTCACGGATGACGTCCAGCGAGCGCGCGAGGTCGGCAGGGTAGGGCGACTCGTACTCGACGAAGGCACCGGTCTCGGGGTGCTCGAAGCCGAGCTTGACCGCGTGCAGCCACTGCCGGGTCACGCCGAACCGCTTGGCGAGCGTGGGGTCGGCGCCGTAGGTGAGGTCGCCGACGCAGGGGTGCTTGAGGGCCGACATGTGCACCCGGATCTGGTGGGTGCGGCCGGTCTCGAGGTGCACCTCGAGCAGGCTCGCGAACCGGTGCGCCTCGAGCGTCTCGTAGTGGGTGACGCTCGCGCGCCCGCCGTCGAGGACGGCGAACTTGTAGTCGGCTCCCGGGTGCCGCGCGATCGGCGCGTCGATGGTGCCCTCGTGCGGGTCGGGATGGCCCTGCACCAGCGCGTGGTACGTCTTGTCGACGGTGCGGTCGCGGAAGGCGTTCTTGAGCACCGAGTAGGCGTGCTCGGACTTGCAGATGACCATCACGCCCGACGTGCCGACATCGAGCCGCTGCACGATGCCCTGGCGCTCGGACGCACCGGAGGTGGCGATGCGGAACCCGGCACCGGCCAGGTGCCCCACGACGGTCGGGCCCGACCAGCCCGGCGACGGGTGGACGGCGACGCCGACCGGCTTGTCGATCACGACGATCGCGTCGTCGTCGTGGATGATCCCGATGCCCTCCACCACCTCGGGACGCACCAGGAGGTTGTCGACCTCGACCGGGATCGTCACGTCGAGCTGGACGCCGGGCATCACCCGGTCGCTCTTGCTGACCCCGGCACCGTCGACCTGCACCAGGCCGCGCGAGATCAGCTCGGCGGCGCGGGTGCGCGACAGCCCGAACATCTGCGCCATCGCGGAGTCGACCCGCTCGCCCGCCAGCCCGTCGGGCACGGGGAGGCTGCGGTAGTCGGCCTGGCTCATTCAGGGTTCCCAGGGGTGATCATTCGGTGCGCTCCTGGGGACGGGGCTCGACGTCGATGTCGACGTCGTCGACGTCGTCGACATCGTCCGGGTCGTCGGTCTCGACACCGCGCACGTCGCGGCTGCCGTCGATCCGCACCCCGCGCAGCGCCTGGATGATGACCAGGCCGGCGGCGACGTTGATGCAGATGTCGGCGACGTTGAAGACCGGCCAGTTCGGCAGCTCGAGGAAGTCGATCACGTGCCCGTGGAACGGCGACGGGTCACGCAGCAGCCGGTCGGTGAGGTTGCCGGTGACCCCCGCCATGAGGAACCCGAGGGCCACCGCCCACACGGGGCTGCCGAGCCGGCGGGCGTACCAGAGCACGACCAGCGACGCCACGATGGCGACGACGCTGATGATCGGGGTGAAGCCGACGCCGGCGCTGAACGCCGCACCGGGGTTGCGCACCAGGTTGAGCTGGAGCAGCTCGCCGAAGACCTGCACGTCGGGGCGGCCGTCGAGCCGGTCGACGGCGATGATCTTGGTGACGATGTCGACGGCGTACGCCGCGAGCGCCACCGCCGCGAACAGGAGTCGCGGGCGCAGGGAGCCTGGTGCTCGGTCGGCTACCGGCGTTCCTCGCGCTGCTTGCATGTCATACAGAGTGTCGCACGGGGAAAGGCCATCAACCTCATCTTCCCGATGGGGTTGCCGCACGACTCACAGACGCCGTAGGTGCCGTCGTCGATGCGCGCCAGAGCCCGCTCGATCTGGGCCAGCTTGTCGCGCTCGTTGCTCAGGACGGTCAGCTCGTGGTCGCGCTCGAAGCTCGAGGCGCCCATGTCGGCCTGGTCCTGCCCCGCTCCGTCACCGGAGTCGCGCAGCAGGCCCGTCAGCTCGGCCTCCATGCCCTCCACGATCTCGGTGCTGTGGGTCTGCTGCTCGTGCAGCTCGTCGAGGACCTCCTTGAGCTCGGCCTTGGTCCAGGCGGACTCGCCCTTCTGGACGACGAGCGAGCTCACCGGGGCCTTCTTCGCCCCGGGGGCCTTCTTGGCGGTCTTCTTCGCCGGCGCGGCCTTCTTGGCCGGAGCCGCAGCCTTCTTCGCCGGCGCGGCCTTCTTGGCCGGAGCCGCAGCCTTCTTCGCGGGCGCGTCCTTCTTGGCCGGAGCCGCAGCCTTCTTCGCGGGCGCAGCCTTCTTGGCCGGAGCCGCAGCCTTCTTCGTAGGCGCAGCCTTCTTGGCGGGTGCAGCCTTCTTGGCGGGCGCAGCCTTCTTGGCGGGCGCCTTCTTGGCAGGTGCGGTCTTCTTCGCCGCGGCCTTCTTGGCCGGCGCGGCCTTCTTCCCGGGAGCTGCTGCCTTCTTGGCGGGCGCGGTCGTCTTGGCCGCCGCCTTCTTGGCAGGGGCCGCCTTCTTGGCCGGCGCCGCCTTCTTGGCCGGGGCCTTCTTCGCTGCGGCCGCCTTCTTCACTGGCGCGGCGGTCGTCTTGGCCGGTGCCGCCTTCTTCGTCGCCTTCGTCGCCGCCTTCTTCGCGGGCGCGGCCTTCGGCGTCCGGGTCACGGCCTTGCGCACGGCCTGAGCCACCTTGCGGGGGGTGCTGCGAACCATCGGAGCCAGGCCTTCCTCGGGTCCGTGGGCCACTGCGGTGTGCCACGGGCGGCACGAACGGTATCGGCTGCCCCCGGATGGCTCAATCAGCCACACGGGTGCCGGGGGCACAAAGTTCGAGCGGCCACCCCTGGGGGTGACCGCTCGACGTCTGGCGACTCAGGTGGGGAGAGGGCTGGTCAGCCCTCCTCCTCCCCGAGGATCGAACGCAGCCGCTTGGGCGCCGGAGCCTCGTCGGGCGGGACCTCGGCGTCGCCGGAGCCGGCCAGGGCCTCCAGCTGCTGGGAGAAGTAGCTCTTGAGGCGGGAGCGGTACTCGCGCTCGAACGAACGCAGGTTCTCGACCTCGACGCTGAGCTTGTCGCGCTCCTTCTCGAGGTCGCCGAAGAGCTGGGTACGACGCTCGGCGGTCTCGGCGTCGAGCATCTGCGCGCGGGTGCGGGCGTCGGACTCGACCCGGTCGGCCTTGCCCTTCGACTCTTGGTCGAGGCGCTCGGCCTTGGTGCGGGCCTCACCGATGATCTTGTCGGCCTCGTTCTTGGCGTCGTCGACGAGCTCGTCGGCGTTGCGCGTGGCGATCTCGAGGAGCCGGGCAGCCGCGTTGGAGGCCTCGGGGACGGTCTCGACGCGCAGCGTCTTGACCTCGGCCGGCGGTGCCGCGACCGGCGCGGCGGCGGGCACCGGCACCGGAGCGGTGACGGGCGCCGGCTCGGGCGCCTTCTCGAAGGCGATCGGCGCCGGCTCGGGGGTCGGCGTCGGCATCGGCGCGGAGGTAGGTGCCCCCGACTGAGCCGCCGACAGCTTGGAGCGCAGGTCGTTGTTCTCGTTGGTGAGCCTGGCGAGCTCCGCCTCCACCTCGTCGAGGAACTGGTCGACCTCGCCCATGTCGTAGCCCTCACGGAGCCGGACGGGAGTAAAACGCTTGTTACTCACGTCCTCAGGCGTCAGTGGCATGACTTCACCCAATTCTTGGTCAGTGGTGCGTATCGGTTGTTGCATGGTTCTGTTCCCAGCACCTTAGCGCTTGCTCTGGGGCAGATGTGACAGGGCACGGCCCCCGTGGCAGGGAGATTCCTGACCGGTCAGGTCAGGTAGTTCCCGGTCAGCGTGAACAGCACGTAGGCGCTGATGAAGACGATGAGGAAGCTGAGGTCGAGGGCGAAGTTGCCGATCCGCAGCGGCGGGATCACCTTGCGCAGCGCCTTGATCGGCGGGTCGGTGATCGAGTAGACGATCTCGAGGACGACGAGCAGGACACCGTGCGGGCTCCACGAGCGCGCGAACACCTGGACCCAGTCGACGATGAACCGGATCCACATGCACCCGATGAACACCCCGAGGATCGCGTAGACGATCTGTCCGACGACGTTCAAAGTGGTGCGGTCCTGCCTTCGGGGATCGGGTGGTGAGCGGCAACCCTAGCTCTGGTTGAAGAAACCGCCGCCCTCGGCGATGCGTTGCTTGTCCTCGGCAGCGACCGAGACGTTGGGCGGTGAGAGCAGGAAGACCTTGTTGGTGATGCGCTCGATGGTGCCACGCGTGGCAAAGACCAGCCCCGCGGCGAAGTCGACGAGGCGCTTGGCGTCGTTGTCGTCCATCTCGGTGAGGTTCATGATCACCGGCGTGCCCTCGCGGAAGTTCTCACCGACCGTGCGGGCCTCGTTGTAGGTGCGCGGGTGCAGCGTGGTGATCACCGACAGCTCGGCGACCGAGTTCTGCACGGGGACCGGGGTCGGGGCGCTGCGGCGGCGCTCGGAGAGGTCGGCGACCGGCGCCGGACGCGTCTCCTTGCGGGTCTCGCGGGACTCGTCACGGCGCTGGGCACGCGACGACTGCACCGGGGCGGTCTCCTGGGTCTGGTGGTCGGACCCGTCGTGCTGACCGTCGTACTGACCGTCGTACTCGTCGTAGCGGCCGGTGTCCTCGAGCAGGCCGAGGTACTCACCGATCCTGCGCATCGCACCGCTCATGACACTCCACTCATCTCTTCGTTGGGGGCAGGCTCCGACGCGATGTCGGGGCACAAGCTCTCTGCTCGGGACATTACTGGACCGAGGGCCTCGAACCGAGGACCGCGGACCCGATCCGCACGTGTGTCGCGCCGCGAAGGACGGCGGCCTCGAGGTCGGCGCTCATGCCGGCCGAGAGCAGGTCGGCGTGGGGGTGCGCTCCGACGAACTCGGCGCGCACGGCGGCGAGGCGGTCGAACGCCGTGGCGGGGTCCTCCCCCAGTGGGGCCACGGCCATCAGCCCACGCAGCCGCAGCATCGTGGTGGCCTCGACCTCGGCTGCGAGGGCGTCGAGCGCCGTGGGGTCGGCGCCGCTGCGACCCGCGTCACTCGTCGGGTCCGGGGGGTCGAGGCTGACCTGGAGCAGGACGTCGACGGGGTGGGACCGGTCGTGCGCTCCGCGTTGGAGGCCGGTCACGAGCTTGGCTCGGTCGACCGACTCGACGACGTCGGCGTAGGAGGCGACCGCGGCCGCCTTGTTGCTCTGGAGCCCGCCGACGAAGTGCCACACGAGGTCGAGGTCGGCACACTCGGCGGCCTTGGCCTGGGCTTCCTGGTGGCGGTTCTCGCCGACGTGGGTGACACCGAGGTCGGCCAGGACCTGCACGTCGCTGGCCGGGAAGAACTTGGTGACGACGACCAGCGTCACCTCGGCCGGGTCGCGGGCGGCCTCGCCGCACGCGCCGTCGATCCGACGTCGTACATCGGCGAGCCGGCCGGCGATCTCGTCGCTGCGGTCAGTCACGTTGCACCCTGATCACGCCGGCCAGGCGGCCGGAGCCGGCTCCGTCGCGGCGGTAGGAGTAGAGGTCGGGCGACTCGCGGGTGCACCGGGAGACGTCGACGACGTCGACCCCGGCCTCCTCGAGCTGGGCACGGACGCCGGCGCCGAGGTCGAGCGACGGCGTGCCCCATGACGTCGTGGCCAGCGTCGCGGGCACGAGAGCGGCCACCTCGGCCTGCATCTCGACCGGCACCTCGTAGCAGGCGCCGCACACGTGCGGCCCGACCCAGGCCGTGAGGTCGCGGGCGCCGAGGTCGCGCAGCGCCGCGACCGTCTGCGGGACGACGCCGACCGCGACGCCCGGACGCCCGGCGTGGGCGGCACCGACGACACCGGCCTCGGGGTCGGCGAAGAGCACGGGCACGCAGTCGGCGGCACGGACGAGCAGGACGACGTCGGGCTGGTCGGTCACGATGCCGTCGGCCTTCTCGCGCGGCGCGCCCGGGACGGCTCGGACGACGTCGGCGCCGTGCACCTGGCTCAGGTCGCTCACCGCGTCGGGACCGCAGCCGGGGGCGAAGTCCTCGACGAGCAGGGCCAGGTTGCGTGCGGTGGCCGTGCGGTCGCCGTCCTCGTGGAAGGCGAGGTTGAGCGAGTCGAACGGGACGCCGCTGACCCCGCCGTGCCGGTCGGTGAAGGCCAGCTCGACGGGGCCGAGAGTGGTGCGGAAGAAGTACAGCGCCAGTCCTGTCCGGGAGGCCCTACTTGAGGAAGTCGGGGATGTCGAGGTCGTCGTCGTCGAAGACGACCTGGCCGGCCGGCTTGGGCGAGGGGGCCGGGGACTGCGAGGCCGGGGCCGTCACGGGCGCCTGCTCGCGGGACTCGTCGCGCTCCGGACGCCGGCTGGCGACGGCCGCCTTGACCTCCTCCTGCGTGCGCTGCGGGGCCGTGTGCCCGCGCAGCGAGGACCCCTCCTCGCGACGCTTGGGCGTGCCGCCGTCGAAGCCGGCCGCGATCACCGTGACCCGGACCTCGTCGCCGAGGGCGTCGTCGATGGTGGCGCCGAAGATGATGTTGGCCTCGGGGTGGACGGCGTCGGCGACCAGCGCCGCGGCGGTGTTGATCTCGAACAGGCCGAGGTCGGAGCCGCCGGCGATCGAGAGCAGGACGCCGTGGGCGCCGTCGATCGAGGCCTCGAGCAGCGGACTGGAGACGGCCATCTCGGCGGCGGCGACGGCGCGGTCCTCGCCGCGGGCCGAGCCGATGCCCATCAGGGCCGAGCCGGCGTTGGCCATCACCGACTTCACGTCGGCGAAGTCGAGGTTGATCAGGCCGGGCGTGGTGATCAGGTCGGTGATGCCGGAGACACCCTGCAGCAGCACCTGGTCGGCCTGCTTGAACGCGTCGAGCACCGAGACGTTGCGGTCGCTGATCGAGAGCAGCCGGTCGTTGGGGATGACGATGAGGGTGTCGACCTCTTCGCGCAGCTGCGCGATGCCCTCGTCGGCCGAGCCGGCGCGCCGGCGGCCCTCGAAGGCGAACGGTCGGGTGACGACACCGATCGTCAGCGCGCCGAGCGAGCGGGCGATCCGGGCGACGACGGGCGCGCCGCCGGTGCCGGTGCCGCCGCCCTCGCCGGCCGTCACGAACACCATGTCGGCGCCCTTGATGACCTCTTCGATCTCGTCGGAGTGGTCTTCGGCGGCCTGGCCGCCGACCTCGGGGTTGGCGCCGGCGCCGAGGCCGCGGGTGAGCTCGCGGCCGATGTCGAGCTTGACGTCGGCGTCGCTCATGAGCAGGGCCTGGGCATCGGTGTTGATCGCGATGAACTCGACCCCCTTGAGGCCGACCTCGATCATCCGGTTGACGGCGTTGACACCTCCACCGCCGATGCCCACGACCTTGATGATGGCCAGGTAGTTCTGTGCTGCAGCCACGATGGCTTCACCTCTCGAAAGTCTGTGTGTCGTGCGGGGGACGTGCGGGCCATGCCTGGGGAAGGTGTCCGGCGTGTCGTCCAACTGTGACCCTCAACCTGAGGGTTATAGTTATGTCAACCTCGTCGTGGTCACGACAGTAGGGACGACGACGTCCGATCCGGCGCAGACACGCCGCGCACGCGCCGACCCGTCAGCTAGACGGGGCTTCGTCGGAGGTGGTCGGGGCGCCGGGGACGCTCACGTCGTAGACCTTGGCGCGCTGGTCGAGCAGGGCGAGGAGGACCTCGCCCTTCTGCTCGGAGGAGTCGGCGCTCCCCCAGCGCACCAGCCGACCGTCGCGCAGCTCGAGGTCGATCTGGTCGATGCTGCGCAGCTCGAGGTGGTCGACGAGGACGGCGACGTCGTCGGGCAGGGCCGCCACGACGGTGGCGGCCTCGCGCAGGGCGTCGGTGTCGGAGGCGCCGGCCGGCACGATGCGGGGCAGGTCGGCCGGCGCGCGCCGGTAGGAGCCGAACACCGCGCCCTCGGCGTCGACGGCGCGGAGCTGGCCGCCGCGGTCGACCACCGCGACCGGCTCGCGCTCCTCGATCTCGATCAGGACGTCGTGCGGCCACTGCCGCGACACCTCGACGTTGCGCACGACCGCCAGGGAGGCGACGCGGCGCTGGATGGCGACCAGGTCGACGGTGGCCAGGGGCCCGCCGGTCGGCACGTCGGCGGTCTCGCGCACGTCGTCGTCGCTGAGCGTGCGGGTGCCGACGACATCGACACCCTGCACCGACAGCGCGGAGGAGAAGTAGACGGCGTACACCCCACCGCCGACGAGGGCGAGCAGGACGACGGCCGCCACGACGTAGCGCCACGTCAGCCAGCGTCGCGCCCGCTGCCGGCGCGCGAAACGGCGTCTGCTGCGCTCCTCCGCGGTGGGCCGGGCACGGCGGAACGGTCGCCTAGCCATCGCGTCCGGCCAGCAGCGCGAGCGCGTCGGGACCGACGCGGGTGACGGTGCCGGCGCCGAGGGTGAGGACCAGGTCGCCGGGTCGGGCGCGGGCGACCAGCTCAGCGGCCGCGTCGTCGAGGGCGACCTGCGCGACCCGCTCGGGCGGGAGGGGGACGGCGTCGGCGACCAACGCGGCGGTGACGGCCGGGTCGGGCTCCTCGCGGGCCAGGTAGAGGTCGAGCACGACGACCTCGTCGGCGGCCCCGAGCGCCCGGCCCATCGCCGCGCCGAAGATCCGGGTGCGCGACACCAGGTGGGGCTGGAAGGCGACCACCAGGCGTCCCTCGCCCGCGAGCAGCCGGGCCGACTGCAGGTCGCCCACGATCTCGGTGGGGTGGTGGGCATAGCTGTCGTAGACCCGGACGCCGCCGGCCTCGCCCTTGTGCTCCATCCGGCGCCGGGTGCCGGTGTAGGAGGCGACGCCGGCCACCAGGTCGGCGCGCGCGTGGCCAAGCACCTCGCCGGCCGCGACGGCCAGCAGCGCGTCGATGACGTAGTGGTCGCCGGGCGCCCAGAGCTCGACGCCGTCGAGGACGTCGGGGCCGACGTCGGCATCACCCCGGGCCGACACCGTGACCACGTGGCGTCCGGCGGCGCGCTGGTCGAGGGCGAGCTCGAGCCCGCCGGGGTCGTCGATGCCGCAGACCAGGACGCCGTCGTGGGGAAGCCGGTCGGCGAACCGGTCGAAGGCGGCCCGGTAGGCCTCCTCGGTGCCCCACTCGTCGAGGTGGTCGGCGTCGACGTTGGTGACCACGGCGATGTGCGGCTCGTAGACGAGGAAGGCGCCGTCGCTCTCGTCGGCCTCGGCGACGAACAGGTCGCCGGAGCCCTCGGCGGCGTTGACACCGGTGGCGGACAGGTCGCCGCCGATGGCGTAGGTCGGGTCGGCACCGGCCGCCTGGAGCGCGACGGTGAGCAGCGACGTGGTGGTGGTCTTGCCGTGGGTGCCGGCGACGGCGACGACGCGGCGTCCGGCCATGACCGAGGCCAGGGCGGCGGAGCGGGGCAGCACGGTGAGCCCCTGCCGCCCGGCCTCGACGTACTCGGGGTTGTCGTCGTGGACGGCGGTGGAGACCACGACCGTGTCGACGCCCGTCACGTGGGCGGCGTCGTGGCCGAGGTGCACGCGGGCGCCGAGGTCGCGCAGGGCGGCGAGGGTGGGCGAGTCGGTGCCGTCGCTGCCGCTGACGGCGACCCCGCGGGCGAGCATGATCCGCGCGATGCCGGACAGTCCGGCGCCGCCGATGCCGACGAAGTGGACGCGGCCGAGCGCCTGGACGGGCTGGATCACGTCAGGTACCGGCACCCTCAACGCGACGCCTCCTCGGCGGTCTCGCGGATGATCGCGGCGAGCTTGTCGTCACCGTCGCGCGGGATCAGCCCGGACGCCGCCGCGCTCATCGCCGCGAGCCGGGCGGGGTCGGTGGCCAGGGCCGACACGGTGGCCGCGACCCAGTCGGCAGTGAGGTCGGCGTCGTCGACCAGCAGCGCTCCCCCGGCCTCGACGACGGGCGCGGCGTTGCGCACCTGCTCGCCGTTGCCGTGCGGCAGCGGCACGAAGATCGCGGGGATGCCGGTGGCGGCGGCCTCGGTGACGCTGTTGGCGCCGGCCCGGCAGAGCATGAGGTCGGCGGCCGCGAGGGCGAGGTCCATCCGGTCGACGTAGCGCTCGACGACGTAGGGCACGTCGGTCTGCTCGGGGTTCGCCTCACCCTTGGGGCCGACCACGTGCAGCACCTGGACGCCGGCGTCGGCGAGCGCGCGGGCGGCGCCGGCCACCGACTGGTTGAGCCGGCGGGCGCCCTGCGAGCCGCCGGTGACGACCAGCGTGGGGCGGTCGGCGTCGAGGCCGAAGAAGGCGAGCGCCTCGGCGTGCAGGGCGGGGCGGTCGAGCTGGGAGATCATCCGGCGGATCGGGAGGCCGACGTACTCGGCCTTCGGGAGCTTGGTGTCGGGGAAGCTCACGGCGACCCGGGTGGCGACGCGGGCGCCGGCCTTGTTGGCCAGGCCGGGCACGGTGTTCTGCTCGTGGACGACGAGCGGCAGCTTGCGCCGGCGGGCCGCGACGTAGGCCGGCATGGAGACGTAGCCGCCGTAGCCGACGACGACGTCGGGGCGGATCCGGTCGATGATCGCCAGGGTCTCGTTGACGGCGCCCCGCAGCCGGCCGGGGACGCGGAAGAGGTCGGCGTTGGGCTTGCGCGGCAGCGGTACCGGGGCGATCAGCTCGAGCGGGTAGCCGGCCTCGGGCACGACCCGGGTCTCGAGCCCGCGGGGTGTGCCGAGGCAGGTGATCGCGACGTCGGGGTCGAGCCGGCGCAGGGCGTCGGCGGTGGCGAGCAGGGGCGAGGTGTGGCCGGCGGTGCCGCCGCCGGCGAGAAGGACGCGCATGATGGTCTGAAACTACCGGCGGGCCGACAGCCCCGCCGACCGGACCTTCCGGCGTTGCGCCAGCGCGCGGGCGGCAGCGGGCTCACGCCGGGCGAAGCCGACGAGCAGGCCCAGGGCGGCCAGCGTCGGGAGCAGGCTGGAGCCGCCGTACGAGACGAGCGGCAGCGGGATGCCGATGACGGGGAGCAGGGCGAGCACCATGCCGACGTTGATGATCATCTGACCGATCAGCCAGACCACGATGCCGAACGAGCAGTAACGGACGAACGGGTCGTCGGTGCGACGGGCGATGCGCAGCGCGGAGAAGGCGATCGTGAGGAACAGCGCGACCACCAGGAGCGTGCCGACCAGGCCGAGCTCTTCACCGAGCACGGCGAAGATGAAGTCGGTGTGGGCCTCGGGCAGCGCGCCCCACTTCTGCTGGCTGGCGCCGATGCCCTGGCCGAACAGCCCGCCCGACGACATGGCGTACAGGCCGTGGGCGGGTTGCCAGCCGGTGCCGTGGAAGTCCTGGAACGGGTCGACGAACGTGGTGATCCGGGCCAGCCGCTCGGTGTCGGTGGCGGCCAGGGCCAGCGCCAGGACGCCGATCAGCAGGCTCGACATCACGAACAGCCGGGCCGGGGCGCCGACCACCCACAGCATCCCGATCAGGATCGCGAACAGGATCAGGGCGGTGCCGAGGTCACGGCCGACGATCACCAGGCCGGTCGCCAGCAGCAGGCCGGGCACGACCGGCACCATGATCTGGTGCAGGCTGCGCAGCCGGCGCTCCTTGTTGGCGTAGATGTGGGCGGCCCACACGACCAGCGACAGCTTGGCGATCTCGGAGGGCTGGATCACCAGCGGGCCGAGCGCCAGCCAGTTGGTGTTGCCGTTGCGCTCGACGCCCATGAACGCGGTGAGCAGCAGGAGCACCAGCGAGATCGAGAACGCCGGGTAGGCCAGCCGGCGGACCCAGCGGTGCGAGACCCGGCTGGCGACGTACGCGCACGGCAGCCCGACCACCACCCACAGCAGCTGGCGGCGCACGATCGTGTACGAGTCGCCGGTGGCGCGGAAGGAGAAGACGCTGGAGGCGCTGAGCACCATGACCAGGCCGATGGTGAGCAGCAGCCCGGCGGCGCCGAGCAGGAGGTAGTAGGTGGTCAGCGGCCGGTCGAGCGCCTCGCGCAGCGTGGAGGTCCAGGACGCCGGCCGGCTCGTCGCGCGCTTGAAGGGGCGGCTGGTGGGGCGGGTGGCACTGCGGCGCAGGACGGGGATCCGGAGGGGGCGCTCAGGGTTGGCCGTGCTCATGCGGGGTCCCCGCGGAAGTGCAGGCGGGAGGAGCGGAGCGGAGGGAGCCTGCAGTTTCGTGGGGTGCTCATGCGGGGTCCCCGCGGAAGTGCAGGCGGCAGGAGCGGAGCGGAGGGAGCCTGCAGCTTCGTGGGGTGCTCACCCGGTGCCTCCGTCCTGGGGTCTACGTCGTCCTGTCTCTCACTGCCGCGGCGAACGCGTCACCCCGGGCGGCGTAGTCGGTGAACTGGTCCTGGGAGGCACAGCCCGGCGCCAGGAGCACCGCGTCGCCGGGGACGGCCAGGTCGGCGGCCGCCTCGACGACGCGCCGCATCAGGGCCGGTCCGCCGTCTACGGCTCCAGTGTCTCCGCCGTCGATCTGGATCACCCGCACATCGGGTGCGTGTCGCGAAAGCGCCTCGGCGATGACGGCGCGGTCGCGTCCGATGAGGACGGCGGCGCGCAGCCGCGACCGCACCGAGCGGACCAGCTCGTCGAAGGCGGCACCCTTCGCCAGGCCGCCCGCGACCCAGACGACAGGGTCGTAGGCCTGCAGCGAGGACTGGGCGGCGTGCGGGTTGGTGGCCTTCGAGTCGTCGATCCAGGTGACGCCGTCGTGAGTGGCGACGACCGCGATCCGGTGGCCGTCGAGACGGAAGTCCCGCAGACCCTCCCCCACCGCGGCCCGGCTGACGCCGTTCGCGCGGGCCAGCGCCGCGGCCGCGAGGGCGTTGGCCACCACGTGGGGGGCCGGCTCGCCGCCCGTCGGTGCCAGGTCGGCGAGGGTGCACAGCTCGGCGGCGCTGGTGGCGCGCTCCTCGATGAAGGCGCGGTCGACGAGGAGGTCCTCGACCAGGCCGAGCATGCCGACGCCGGGCATGCCGAGGGTGAACCCGACGGCGCGCGCCCCCTCGACGACGTCGGCCTCGCGCACGAGCGCCTCGGTGGCCGGGTCGGCGACGTTGTAGACGCAGGCGCGCTGGGCCCGCTGGTAGATCCGGCCCTTGTCGGCGGCGTACTGCCGCATGCCGTCGCCGTCGACCCAGGAGCCGTCGTACCAGTCGAGGTGGTCCTCGGCGAGGTTGAGCACGGCCGCGGCCTGGGCGCTCATCGAGTCGGTGTAGTGCAGCTGGAAGCTCGACAGCTCGACCGCGAAGACGTCGTACGGCGCGGGGTCCATCACGGCCTCGACGATCGGGAGGCCGACGTTGCCGGCGGCCACGCTGCGCAGGCCGGCGGCGCGCAGGATCGAGTCGAGCATCTGCACGGTGGTGGTCTTGCCGTTGGTGCCGGTGACGCACAGCCACGGCGCGGGCTCGCCGGTCGGGCCGGGGGCGCGCAGCCGCCAGGCCAGCTCGACCTCGCCCCAGACCGGGACGCCGCGCGCGTGGGCCTGGGCGAGCAGCGGCGCGTCGGGCCGGAAGCCGGGCGAGGTGACGAGGAGGTCGGCGTCGTCGGGCAGCGTCTGCGTGGCGCCCTCGTGGATGTCGACGCGGGCACCGAGCACCTCGAGCAGCTCGGCCTTCTCGAGCTGGGCGGCGGTCGCCCGGTCGGCCAGCGCGGTGACCGAGGCCCCGAGGTGGGTGAGGTTGTCGGCGGCCGCGAACCCGGACACGCCGAATCCCGCGACGACCGCCCGGACGCCGTCCCAGGGTGTCTGGCGGTCGAGGGCGCCGACGTCCGGGGAGCTCACAGCCGGGCGACCCACTCGGCGTAGAAGACGCCGAGGCCGGTGGCGACGAAGAGGCCGGTGATGATCCAGAACCGGATCACGACCGTGACCTGCTCCCAGCCCAGCTGCTCGAAGTGGTGGTGCAGGGGGGCGATCCGGAAGACCCGGTGGCCGGCCTGGACGCGGAAGACGGAGCGGAACAGACCGCTGGCGCGGCTGACCTTGAAGACGCTGACCTGCACCATGACTGAGAGCGTGATCACCACGAACAGGCCGCCGAGGATCAGCAGCAGCAGCTCGGTGCGGGTGAGGATCGCGAACCCGGCCAGGGCGGCGCCGAGGGCGAGGGAGCCGGTGTCGCCCATGAAGATGGCGGCCGGCGAGGCGTTCCACCACAGGAAGCCGAAGCACGCCCCGGTGATCGCGGCGGCGATGATCGCGAGGTCGAGCGGGTCGCGGACGTCGTAGCACTGCGAGCCGGGGCTGTTCTCGCACGACTGGCTGCTCTGCCAGATGTTCACCAGCATGTAGGCGCCGAAGACCATCACGCTGGCGCCGGTCGCGAGCCCGTCGAGCCCGTCGGCGAGGTTCACCGCGTTGCTGGTGCCGGTCACGATCAGCCAGATCAGGAGGACGGCCAGGATCGCCGGCAGCGCCAGCCACTCGATCTCGCGCAGGAAGGAGACCTTGGTGCTGGCGGGCGTGCGGCCGGAGTCTCCCTCGAGCCACGGCGAGAGCGCGAGCGCGCCGAAGGAGACCGCGATGACGGTCTGCCCGACCATCTTGGCCTTGCTGCGCAGGCCGAGGCTGCGCTGCTTGGAGATCTTGATGAAGTCGTCGAGGAAGCCCACCAGCCCCATGCCGACGAAGAGGTAGAGCAGCAGCAGGGCCGATGCCGAGGGCGTGCTCATCGTGATCAGCTTGGCCGCGAAGTACGCCGCGACGGTGGCGCCGATGATGACGACCCCACCCATGGTGGGCGTGCCGCGCTTGGTGTGGTGGCTCGTCGGCCCGTCGTCGCGGATCTCCTGGCCGTAGCCGAGCCGCGTGAACTGCTTGATCGCCACCCGCGTGCCGAGCAGCGAGATGAGCAGCGCGATGCCGCCACCGAGGAGGATCGCTCTCATGGTGGGTGAGGGCTCCCTTCCAGCAGCTGCTCGGCGATCGACTCCAGGGCGGCTGCCCGTGAGGCCTTGACCAGGACGACGTCCTCGGCGCTCGCATTCTTACGCACCCAGGCCAGCGCTTCGTCACGCCCCGCCGTGCGGACCACCTCACCGGCCGACCCGAAGCCGTCGGCGATGCCGCCGACCGCCGGACCGACGAGAACCACGACGTCGACGCCGTGGGCAGCGGCCGCCGCACCGACCCGCCGGTGGCCCGCCTCGTGCTCGGCACCCAGCTCGGCCATCTCGCCGAGGACGGCGATGGTGCGGCGCCGACGCCCGAGCGTCTCGAGCGTCTCGAGCGCCGCCACCGTCGAGTCGGGGTTGGCGTTGTAGGCGTCGTTGACGACGAGCAGGCCGTCGTCGCGCTCGCGCACCTCCATCCGCCAGCGCGAGGCGGCCTCGGCGGTGCCGAGCCGCTCGGCGACCAGGTCGAGCGGCAGCCCGGCGGCGAGGGCGAGGGCCGCGGCCGCGGCCGCGTTGGGCACCTGGTGGGCGCCGGTGACCCGGAGCGCGACCGGGACCCACGCGCCGTCGTGTCCGAGGTCGAAGCGGGCCCGTCCCCGTTCGTCGGAGACGAGGTCACGCCAGCGGACGTCGGCCTCGCGGCCGAACGTGAGCACCCGCGCGCCGGTACGGGAGGCCATCGCGGCCACCAGCGGGTCGTCGGCGTTCAGGACGGCGGTGCCCGACGTCGGCAGCGCCTCGACGATCTCGCCCTTGGCCGCGGCGATGGCCCCGACGCTCCCGAACTCGCCCACGTGGGCGGTGCCGACGTTGAGCACCGCGGCGTACGTCGGCGGCGCGAGCTCGCAGAGGTAGGCGAGATGACCCACGCCGCGGGCGCCCATCTCGACGACGAGGTGCTCGGTGGTGCGGTCGGCGCGCGAGCACGGTGAGGGGGACGCCCAGCTCGTTGTTGTTGTTGCTCGCCGTGGCGACCACTCCCCCTGGGCCTGCGGCGAGCACGTGCGCGAGCAGGTCCTTGGTGCTCGTCTTGCCCTGCGACCCGGTCAGGGCGGTCACCGGCCGCGCCAGGGTGTCGACGACGTGGCGCGCGAGCCGACCCACGGCGACGGTGGGGTCGGCGACGACGACGGTGGGCGCGGGAGTCGGGCGGCTGCCGAGCACGGCGTGCGCGCCGCGGGCGTAGTCGTGCCCGTCGACCCGCTCGCCCACGATCGCGACGTACAGGCCGCCGGCAACAGGAGCGCGGGTGTCGACGTACGCCGCGCCGTCGACGAGCACGTCGTCGCCGTGGAGCACTGCCCCCGGTGATCCGGGCGATCTCGGCCAGCCTCAGCTCGATCACCGCGCGAGCACCTCGCGCGCGACCACGCGGTCGTCGAAGTCGTGGACGACGCCCGTGACCTCCTGCCCGGTCTCGTGCCCCTTGCCGGCGATCAGGACCACGTCGCCGGCACGCGCCAGGCCGAGGGCGTGCTCGATGGCCGCTCGGCGGTCACCGACCTCGCTCACCTTGGCGGTGTCGGCGGCGTCGACGCCGGCCAGCATCGCGGCGCGGATGGCGGCGGGGTCCTCGGTGCGCGGGTTGTCGTCGGTGACGACGAGCAGGTCGGCCAGCCGGGCGGCGATGCCGGCCATGATCGGGCGCTTGCCGGGGTCGCGGTCGCCGCCGGCGCCGAGGACGACGACGACGCGGCCGCCCCGGCCTCGGCGAGCGGGCGCAGGGTCGAGATGGCGGCCTCCACGGCGTCGGGCTTGTGGGCGTAGTCGACGACGACGAGGAAGTCCTGTCCGGCCTCGACCCGCTCGAGCCGTCCGGGCACACCGTCGGAGGCACCGATGGCCGCCGCGACGGCCGCCGGGTCGAAGCCGGCCTCGGCGGCCCCGGCCACCGCGGCGAGGGTGTTGGCGACGTTGAAGTCGCCCGGCAACGGGACGCCGGCCGGCACCCGTACGCCGTCGGGACCCTCGATCGTGAACCGCGACCCCTCGCGCTCCACCGTCAGGTCGACCGCACGCCAGTCGGCGGCCGGGTCGTGCAGGGCGAACGTGCGCACCGGGATCGTGGTCTCGGCGGCCAGCCGTCGTCCGTGCTCGTCGTCGAGGTTGACCAGCGCGAGCCGCGCCCGCCCGGGGGTGAACAGCGAGGCCTTGGCGCGGTAGTAGTCCTCGACGTCGGTGTGGAAGTCGAGGTGGTCGCGGCCGAGGTTGAGGAAGACCGCGACGTCGAAGACGACACCGTCGACGCGGCCCATCACCAGGGCGTGGCTGGAGACCTCCATCGCGCACACGGCGACGCCCCGCTCACGCATCACCGCGAAGAGCCCGTGCAGGTCGGGCGCCTCGGGCGTGGTCAGCGAGGTCTTGACGTCCTCGCCCGCGATCCGGGTGCCGACCGTGCCGACGACGGCGGCGGTGGTGCCCGACCCCTGCAGGCCGGCCTCGGCGAGCCGGGTCGTGGTGGTCTTGCCCTGGGTGCCGGTGACGCCGATCATCGCCATCGCCGCCGCGGGCTCGCCGTACACGCGGGCGGCGAGCAGGCCGAGCACGGCGCGGGGCCGGTCGACGACCACGAGCGGCACGCCGTCGGGGGCGGCCGCGGCTCCCGTCTCGTCGGTGAGCACGGCGACGGCGCCCGAGGCCACGGCCGCGGCCGCGAACTCGATGCCGTGCACCCGGCTGCCGGGAAGCGCGGCGTAGAGGTCGCCGGGCTCGACCCGCTGGGAGGAGAGCGTGATGCCGGTGATCTCGACCGTGCGCCCCGTGGCCGGGACCCGGACGTCGCGGCCGTCGCCGACCAGCCACCGCGCGACGTCGTCGAGCGAGGTGGCGATCAGCTGGTGAGGGCGGGTCTGCCGACCAGATTCTGTGGACACTGGCGGGGATTCTCGCCCATCACCACTCGACGGGGAGCCGCGAGGGTCGGGTTCCGGTGGGCTCGACGCCGTAGCGACGCAGCGTGTAGCCCATCAGCTTCGAGAACGCCGGGCCGGCCACCGAGCCGCCACCGCCGCCGTTGCGGGGGTTCTGGACGACGACGTAGATCGTGAAACGGGGGTCGTCGGCAGGCGCGAACCCGGCGAACGACACCGTGAAGGTGCCGTCGTAGGTGCCGTCCTCGCCGACCCGCTGGGCGGTGCCCGTCTTGCCGGCGACGCGGTAGCCGGGCACGGCGGCGACCTCCGCGACTCCCTCGTCGGGGTCGAGCACCCGCTCCATCATCAGCATCGTCTGGCGGGCGGCGTCCTCGCTGACGACCCGGCGGGTCTTGGCGGCGCCGGTGCCGACCTTGCGGCCGTCGTCGAGGGTCGCCGTGCCGCGCACCAGGCTCGGGTCGACGCGGACGCCGCCGTTGGCGATCGCGTTCACCGCCGCGGTCATCTGCAGCGCGTTGACCGACAGCGACTGACCGAACGCGATCCGGTCGGCGGTCTGGCTGGTCCACATGCTGTCGTCGGGCAGCAGGCCCTTCGTCTCGCCGCCGATGCCGACGTCGGTGCGCTGGCCCAGGCCGAAGTCCGCCAGGTAGGAGCGCAGCTCGCCGCGGTCGTACTCGTCGGCGGCCATCACGGTGCCGATGTTCGACGACTTGGCGATGATCCCGGCAAGGGTCAGCCGGATCAGCCCGTGCTCGAAGTGGTCGTGGATCGGACGGTCCTGGCGGTCGAGGACGCCGGGCACCTCGAACTCGGTCCGGCTGTTCACCTTGCCGGCGTCGATCAGGCCGGCCACGGTCAGCACCTTCTCGACCGAGCCGGGCTCGTAGACGTCGGTCAGCGCCCGCGAGCTGTAGTTGCTGCTGGGCGACTTCTCGGGCTCGGAGGCGTCGTACGTCGGGTAGTCGGCCAGCGCCAGCACCTCGCCGGTACGCGTGTCCATCACCACGGCGTACCCGGAGTCGCCCCCGGCGCCGTCGACCGTGTCGGCCAGGACCTGCTGGGTGTACCACTGCAGGTCGCGGTCGATGGTGGTCGTGAGGTCCTGGCCGTCGCGGGCTGCGTCGACGGTGTTGTTGCCCAGCGGGATCCGGCTGCCGCTGGCGCCGACCTGGTAGCGCGCCTCGCCGTCGTGGCCGGCGAGGTACTGGTCGAAGGCGTCCTCCAGACCGGCCAACGGCCGGGCCGACCCGTCCTTCTTCGGGGTGCCGAGGAAGCCGACCAGGTTGGCGGCGATGTCGCGGGCCGGGTAGCTGCGCACCGGGTCCTTGCGCGTCTCGAGCCCCTTGAAGCCCTTCGCGAGGGCCTCCTCGACCACCGTGGTGGCGTGCGAGGCAGGCACCTGGCGCGCGACGTACTGGAAACGGCTGCCGGTGGCGCGGAGCCGTTCGAGGGTCTCGAAGTAGTCGACGTCGAGGCGCTTGGACAGGAACGTCGCCAGCTCGGGCGCCGACTCGGAGGTCAGCGACGGGTCGGCGACGACCATCAGCCCGTCGACGGAGTCGGCGAGCGGCTGGCCGTTGCGGTCGAGGATGTCGCCGCGCTCGGCCGGCAGCACGACGCTGACCGAGCCCTCGGCGGCCGCCATGGCGGCGTACTGGCGCGGGTCGATGCCCTGCAGCTGCACCAGCCGCGCGCCGAACAGCGACAGCACCATGGCGATGAAGACGAACCCCACGCGCAGGCGGAACGTCGAGGAGCCGCGCAGCGGCGTTGCGGCGCCCGGGGCGCCGGCGCAGCTGCTGGGGTCGGGGTCACGCCGCGCCGCCCCTACCGGCCGGACCGGCTCGGGCCGGCCGGTCGCTTCGGGGCCGGCGGCTCGATCGTGCACGGCGCCGCGACCGCCGCCGTCGGCTTGCCGCTGACCTTGCCGCTGCCGAGGTCGATGAAGGCGGCCGTCGGGCCGACCACCATCCCGAGCGCGCAGGCCTGCTGGGCCAGCCGTTGGGGGTTGCGCAGCTCGTCGAGCTCCATGACGAGGGCCTCCTGACGGGCGTTGAGGTTGGCGGCCTGGTCCTCCAGCCGCGCGGCGGTGAACGACGCCTGCTGCATCGAGGTGTTGAACAGCAGCAGCCCGACGACACCGCCGAGCAGCAGCAGGCTGACCAGGGTCACGAACGGCACCCGCGGGGCGCGACTGCGCAACCGGGGGACGACGGCCAGGCGGGCCCGGCCGACCGCGGCTCCGGCACGCGCGGCGTGCGTGGTCGCGGAGCGGCGCAGGGGTGACGTGCTGCTCATCAGGCGGCTCCCGTTGTCGGCTTGCCAGGGCGGGTGACTCGTTCGAGGGCGCGCAGCCGCACGGACGCGGCGCGAGGGTTGGCGGCGGTCTCGGCGGCGCCGGCCTTCTCGGCACCGCGGGTGACCAGGCGCAGGGCCGGCTCGCTGCCCTCGGGCACGAACGGCAGGTCCAGCGGCACCTCGCTGCGGGTGGCGGCGTGAACGCCTGCTTGACCAGGCGGTCCTCCAGCGAGTGGTAGGCCTCGACCACGACCCGGCCCCCGACGGCGATGGCGTCGATGGCCGCGGGCAGGGCCCGCCGCAGCACGGCGAGCTCGTCGTTGACCTCCATCCGCAGGGCCTGGAAGGTGCGCTTCGCGGGGTGCCCGCCGGTCCGGCGCGCGGGCGCCGGGATCTCGGCGTACAGGAGCTCGACGAGGGCGGCCGACGACGTGAACGGGGTGGGTCTCGCGGCGGCGCACGATGGCGCCGGCGATCTTGCGCGCGAACTTCTCCTCGCCGTAGTCGCGGAGCACCCGGGTGAGCTCGGCGGCCGAGTAGGTGTTCAGCACGTCGGCGGCCGTGGGACCCCCCGACCGGCCGGAGCCGTCCATCCGCATGTCGAGGGGTGCGTCGACGCTGTAGGCGAAGCCGCGGTCGGGCACGTCGAGCTGCATCGACGACACCCCGAGGTCGAACAGGACGCCGTCGACCTCGGAGAGGCCCAGCCCGCTGATCACCTCGGGGATCTCGTCGTAGACGGCGTGGACGCCGGTGAACCGGTCGCCGTACGGCGCCAGCCGCTCGCCGGCGAGGGCCAGGGCGTCGGGGTCGCGGTCGATGCCGACGACCCGGGCCAGCTCGCAGCGGGCGAGCACGGCCTCCGAGTGGCCGCCGAGACCGAGGGTGGCGTCGACCAGGACGGCGCCCTCGCGGTCGAGGGCCGGCATCAGCAGAGCCACGACCCGGTCGAGCAGCACCGGGTCGTGCGTGGCGGCCACGTCAGCGCCCCAGGCCCGTGAGGAGCAGGAGCACGAGGGTGACCCCGAGCGACATCGCGAGGGAGAACGACATGAGCACCGCGGCGTCCCGGGCCTGGTGGCGGACCCGGCGCTGGTCCGGCGTCACCACCTCGGCGCGGATGACGGGTGTGCTGCTCATGGATTCGACCCCAGGTGATGTGGCTGGACTGCTGGATGCGGTGCTGGTGCTGTGGATCCGCCGGGCCAGGTCCCTTGCCCGCTTCCTCCCTCATGGGGAACGTCGCCTTCTGGAGCCGGGGAAGGTGCCCCAGACGGCGACGGGAAGGAAGCGGGCCAGAGACCTCGTCCTGCGGATCCGGTGTGCTGTTGTGGTGGTGCTGCTGCGTGCTGGGTGCTACTCGGCCTCGTCGAGGTCGGCGAAGCGTTGGACCTCGGGCGGCCTGGTACTCGTCCCAGGCGACG
The DNA here is from genome assembly GCA_963825985.1 of uncultured Actinomycetota bacterium. GTDB lineage: Bacteria > Actinomycetota > Actinomycetes > Propionibacteriales > Nocardioidaceae > Nocardioides. Next base: position 201,589 of record CAWGVK010000033.1, read on the forward strand.
GGGTTCCAGATCTCGAGGCGGTTGCTCGGACGCCGATCACGACGACCTCCTTACTCGAGGGCGGCGTACTCACGCAGGCCGGCCGAGATGGAGACGCGGCCCTGCTTGTCGGGCACGACCTCGTCGCCGCCCGAGAAGAAGATGCGCTGGTAGCCGCGCGCCTGCCTTGTTGGTGAGGGCGACTTCTCGGCCGCCCGGTCGGCCTCGAGGTCGAAGACGTCGGGGGGCCACACGACCAGGCACTTCTCCTGTCCCTGCGTCACCACAACCCCCTGCGGCCAGTCGGTCCCTGAACTTCGCCGGCAGGAAGAGGCGTCCCTTCTCGTCGAGCTTCGGTCGGTAGGTGCCCATGAACCGCATCGGGCACCTCCCATCTCGGCCAGCTCAGCCACCTCAGCCCTCAGAGCTCCACGTCACCGGCGTCTTGCTCCACTTTCCCCCACAGTACGCCACTTTGCCCCACCGTCAATCACATTCGCTCCCTTTCCCTCCCCCAGTCCTCCCGAGGTGCCGCCGCCGGCGTCCGACGGTGTCCCGGGACCGGAGGAGCCGGGAGCGTCGGAGGTGCAACCAAAACGTGATCCAGGGAGTCGGAAGAGCGACCGAGGGACCGCGTAAGTTGCGCGCACGCCCTACGGTGGGACTCGCGGCGAGAGGCCCGACGGCCCCGGACAGCAGACCGGCGCAACAGCGGGGCGAATCACGGGAGCACGGAAGGACCTGGACGTGGAGACAGCGACGGCGGGAGCGGCCGACTCGGCCGACTCGGCTGACTTGGAGACCCTGGCCCGGGTGGTGGCCCGGGTACGGCACAACATCGAGAAGGTGATCGAGGGCAAGCCCGACGTCGTGAACTCGACGATCGTGGTCCTCCTCGCCGAGGGTCACCTGCTCATCGAGGACGTCCCGGGCGTGGGCAAGACGATGCTCAGCAAGGCGCTGGCCCGCAGCATCGACTGCTCCGTGCGCCGGATCCAGTTCACGCCCGACCTGCTGCCCTCCGACGTCACCGGCGTCTCGGTGTTCAACCAGAACACCCGCGAGTTCGAGTTCCGCCCCGGTGGCGTCTTCGCCAACATCGTGGTCGGCGACGAGATCAACCGCGCCTCCCCCAAGACGCAGTCGGCGCTCCTGGAGTGCATGGAGGAGCGCCAGGTCACCGTCGACAACAACACCTACCAGCTCGACTCGCCGTTCATGGTGATCGCGACCCAGAACCCCATCGAGATGGAGGGCACCTACGCCCTTCCCGAGGCCCAGCGCGACCGGTTCATGGCGCGGGTGTCGGTCGGCTACCCCGTCGAGGCGGCCGAGATCGCGATGCTGAACACCCACACCGACAAGCGGCCGCTCGACGACCTCGAGGCCGTCACCGACGCCGGAGAGATCCGCAAGCTGTGCGGCATCGTCGGGCAGGTCTTCGTCTCCCCAGCGATCCAGCAGTACGTCGTCGCCCTCACCAACGCCACCCGGCGCACCGACGACCTCACGCTCGGCGCCTCGCCACGCGCCACGCTCCACCTGGTGCGCGCGGCCAAGGCCCATGCGGCCGTCCACGGCCGCGACTACGTACTGCCCGACGACGTCCAGCTGCTGGCCCGCCCCGTGCTGGCACACCGGTTGCTGCTCAGCGTGGAGGCGGCGATGGGGGGCCGCTCCACGGCCTCCATCCTCGACGCGATCCTCGCCGGCGTCCCGGTGCCGAACCCGCAGCATCGTGCGTGAGGCGTTCGCCGGTCTCACCGTCCGCGGGCGGGCGTTCCTGGCCGCCGGCATCACCGCCGTCGTGTGCGCGGTGCTGCTCGGCCAGCCCGCCCTCACCCGCGTCGGCGTGCTCGTGGTCGCCCTGCCCGTGGCGACGGCCCTGTTCATCGGACGCTCGCGCTACCGCCTGGCCCTGATCCGCACCGTCACCCCGCAGCTGGTGACCGCCGGGCAGCCGGCGCGGGTCAACCTGGCCCTGACCAACGAGGGCCGGACGCCGAGCGGCGTGCTGCTGCTCGAGGACCACGTGCCCTACGTGCTCGGCACCCGGCCCCGGTTCGTGCTCGACGGCATCGGCCACGGCTGGCGCCGCCAGGTCACCTACCAGGTGCGCTCCGACGTCCGCGGCCGCTTCGAGATCGGCCCCATGACGGTGCGCGTCGGCGACGCGTTCGGCCTCGTCGAGCTGGGCCGGGCGTTCCGGATGACGGTGCCGCTGGTCGTCACGCCCCGCACCGTGCCGCTGCCCGCGATCCCGCTCGGTGGCGGCTGGACCGGCTCGGGCGACAACCGGCCGCGCGCCTTCGCCATGGGATCGGCCGAGGACGTCACGGTGCGCGAGTACCGCCAGGGCGACGACCTGCGTCGCGTGCACTGGCGCAGCTCGGCGCGCACCGGCGAGCTGATGGTGCGCCGCGAGGAGCAGCCGTGGCAGTCCCGGGCCACCATCCTGATCGACAACCGGCTGCTGGCCCACCGCGGCCAGGGCATCGCCTCCTCCCTCGAGGCCGCCGTGTCGGCGGCGGCGTCCATCGCCGTGCACCTGAGCCACCGCGGCTACCAGGTCCGGCTGGTCACCGCCTCGGGCGAGGAGAACGCCGTCCAGTGGCACGCCCGCGACGCCGACCTCAACGTGCGCCCGCTGCTCGAGGCACTCGCCGTCGTCCAGCTCGACCCGCGCGACCGGCTCGACACCTCGTGGATGGGTGAGCAGGCCCACGGCGGGCTGACCGTGGCGGTGCTCGGCGCCGTCGACCAGGGCGACCTGCCCGGGCTGCGCCGGATCGTGCACCACACGGCCGTCGCGATGGCGCTCGCACTCGACGTCGACGCGTGGACCGGACCGAACGCCGCCAGCGGCGGCGCGGCCACGTTCCTGGCCCGCGCCGGGTGGCGGGCGGTGCGGCTGGGCCCCCGCGACCGGCTCGAGTCGGTGTGGGAGGACCTCGGACGCACGGCGGCCCGCGGCAGCAGCGGGCCCCAGGGCGTCGCCGACCGCAGCAACCCGGCCGCCTCGGCGGTGCTGTCGTGAACACCCCAGAGGACCCCGCATGAACACCCCAGGGGACCCCGCATGAACACCCCAGGGCGTTCTTCGCCTCCCCCGCTGCGCTCCTCCGCCGAACAACGCCCCGGGGACCCCGGATGAGCGCCCACCGGCACCGCGACCGCGCCGCCCTCGGCGCGCACCTGCGCTTCTCGGTCGCCACCGCCGCCACCACGTGGGCGGCCATGCTGTCGTGGCGCGGCTTCACCGAGCTGTCGGTCCGCGTCAGCTGGGCGCTGATCCTGGTCGGCGCCACCATCGCCGTCACCGGGGCCTTCGGCCGGTGGCGGCGGGCCCCCGGCGTCCTGGTCTTCCTCGGTCAGGTCGTCCTCGGCACCGCGATGACGTGCCTCTACCTCGTCGGACGCCCCTATCCCAACGGCGAGTTCTGGTCGGGCCTCGACGCCGCGGTCGACGCCGCGAACACCTACGCCTCGCCGGTCCCGACGACCGACACCATCTCGGTGCAGCCGCTGCTCGTGGTCGGTGGCCTGGCCGCGATGCTGCTGGTCGACCTGTGCGCCGGCACCCTGCGGCGGGTGCCGCTGGCCGGGCTGCCGCTGCTGACCGTCTACAGCGTGCCGGTGAGCCTGCTCGGCGGTGGGCTGTCGTGGTGGGTCTTCGCGATGACCGCATCCGGCTTCCTGGTCATGCTCTACCTGCAGGAGGAGGAGCACCTCAGCCGCTGGGGCCGCTCCCTCGACGGCGCGGGCGAACCGGTGCGCCGCCTCAGCGACGCGGTCCGCGGAAGCGCGATCGCGGTCGGCTCGGTCGCGACGGCGACCGCCATCCTGGTGCCGCTCGCGATCCCGACGTTCAGCCTCTCGGTCTTCGACCTCGGCAACGGCCCGGGCGGCGACGGCGACATCGAGATCGCCAACCCGCTGGTCGACCTGCGCCGTGACCTCGTGCAGGGCGAGGACATCGACCTGATCCGCGTCACGACCGACGACCCGATGCCCGACCACCTGCGGATCTCGGTGCTCAACCGGTTCACCGACAACGAGTGGAGCAACGGCGACCGCCAGGTCCCGACCGACAACCTGGCCCAGGGCGACCTGCCTCCGCTCGAGGGAGTCGACGACACGATCGCTCCCGTCGGCAGGACCTACGACTACGACGTCGAGATCGCGGACGAGTTCAAGTCCCTGTGGCTGCCGACGATGGCTCCCCTCTCGCGGATCGTCGCCGACGGCGACTGGCGCTTCGACGACTCCACGATGGACTTCCTCTCCAGCGACGACGACCTCACGACGGCCGGCCAGAGCTACCAGATGACCGGCGAGGAGCTCGCCTACAACAACGAGGAGCTGCTGCTCCTCGACGCGAACGCCTCCGACGTCGACGACGAGCTCACCGAGCTGCCCGACGGGTTCTCCACCGCCGTCCGACAGCTGGCGAACGAGGTGACCGGCGGCGCGCCGACGTCGTTCGCCAAGGCGATCGCCCTGCAGCAGTGGTTCCGCACCACGGGCGGCTTCGAGTACAGCCTGGAGCGGGCCGATCCCCAGCAGATCGGGGTCGACGAGCTCGAGGCGTTCCTCGACGAGGACGAGGGCCGGGTCGGCTACTGCGAGCAGTTCGCCGCGGCGATGGCCGTGATGGCGCGCGCGCTGGACATCCCCTCCCGGGTGGCCGTCGGCTTCCTGAAGCCCGACGAGGACCCGCAGAACCTCGGGACGTGGGTCTACAGCGCCCGCGACCTGCATGCCTGGGTGGAGCTGTACTTCCCCGGCGCCGGATGGGTGCAGTTCGACCCGACGCCGGCCGACCGCGTCGGCAACCTGGTGCCCGGGTACAGCCTGCTCCCGGTCGACGCGAACGTCCCGACCGACAACCCCACCTCGACCCAGACCCGGCCCACCCAGACCGGTGGCCCCGACCCCATCGAGCCGCGGCCCGAGCCCACCGCCGGGGCGGCCGACAGCGCCGGTGGGTCCGCCGACTCCGACGGCGGCTTCCCCTGGGTCCGCCTGCTGATCGGGCTGGTCCTCGTCGCCCTCGTCGTGGTGCTGGTGTGGCTGCCCCGCACCCTGAGGGAGCGCCAGCGGACCCGCCGGCTGGCCGGCGGCCCCGAGGCGGTGTGGGAAGAGCTGCGCGCGACCCTCGTCGACCTCCGACTCGTCTGGCCCGAACGGCGATCGCCGCAGGAGACGCGAGACCTGGTCGTCCAGCACTTCGGACGGATCGGCGGACCGGCCGAGCACGAGACCTTCTACGAACGCCCGCCGACCGGTCCCGAGCAGGCGCCCGAAGCCGTGGCCGCCCTGGACCGGGTCGTCGACCAGGTCGAGCGACTGCGCTACTCCCGGCGTCACACCGCCGAGCAGGGAGCGCTCCGCGACGACGTCCTGCTGTGTTGCGAGGCGCTGGCGGCCGGGGTGACCCCGCGGGTCCGGCGTAGCGCGGTGTGGCTGCCGCGCTCCGTCGCCCAGCGGCGTCCGGTGGACGCGCCGCTGGACGCCGACCGCGACGAGCGCGAGTCGGAGAGCGTCGGCGGCGTCGTCGAGCACATCTGACGAGTAGGACGAACGTCCTGAGGAACGCAGGACGTCGCGGCCTGATCGGCGCCCGAGCCAGTTCCTAGGTTCGTCTCCATGAAGACACCGACGACCGACCCGAACCCTGCTGTCACTCCCGAGGCCCCGAGCCGACCACTCGCATGGGCGGCCGCTCTCGCCGTTCCGTGCCTGGCCGCGCTCGCCGACGTGCTGCTCTGGACGGCTGCGCGAGCCGCCGGCGCCGACCTCGAGGTCGCGACCGGCGGGTCCACCCACGAGGTCGGGGTGGGCGCCGTCGTCGCCGGCGCGCTCGTCTCCGGCCTCGCCGGCGTGCTGCTGCTCCGGCTGGCGCTGCGCGTCACCGCGCGCGGCCGCCGGTGGTGGACCATCGGCGCCCTGGCGGTGCTGGCGCTCTCGCTCCTCTCGCCGCTGGCGCAGGCCGAGACGGCGACCACCGCGATGGTGCTGGTCGGCCTGCACCTCCTGACCGGCGCGGTCGTGGTCACCGGCCTGCGCCGAGTGACGTCGGCGTAGCGTGCTCGGGGTGGATCCTCGCGAGCGTGGCCGCGCGCTCCCCAGTCAGATCGCGGTGCCCGCTGCGGGTGTCGCGGCCCTCCTGCTGCTGCCGCTGCTGGTCGACGCCGTCGACGGTGGCGGTGGGCTGCGGTGGGCCGGTCTGGTCGTGGCGGTGCTCGCGGGCGGGACGGCCGTCGTGGCCCCGAGCTCGCGGGGCTCCGGCCGCTGGTGGCTGACCGGCGCCGCCCTGCTCGTGCTGACCGGGCTCGGCGTCGTGGCGGCCGTCGAGCTCGGTGATGCCTGGCGCAACGCGTGGCTGCTGCTGGCCATCGCGGTCGGTTCCCTCAGCCGCCGTGGCGGGGTGTCCGCCGAGGTGGCCCTCGTGGGCGTCGCCGCGACCACCGCGCTTGCCTCCGTCGCCGGGGCCCTGGGCGGAGACGGGAGCGGCGGCGTCTGGGCCGTGGCGCTCACCGTCGCGCTGTCGGGTGGGTCGACCGTCGTGCTGGTGGTGCTGCTCCGGACCATCGACGAGCTCCGGTGCACCCGCGAGGAGCTCGCCCGCGCGGCCGTGTCCCGCGAGCGCGACCGGATGTCGCGGGACCTGCACGACCTGCTGGGCCACACGCTGTCGCTGGTGGTGGTGAAGGCGGAGGCGGTACGCCGGCTGGTCGACGTCCACCCTGAGGTCGCCGCCGGGCACGCCCGGGACCTCGAGGAGATCGGTCGCCGGGCACTGCTGGAGGTGCGGGAGTCGGTGCAGGGCGAGCGGCGCACGTCGCTGGTCTCGGAGCTCGCGCGGGCCAAGGGAACACTCGAGGCGGCCGGCGTCGACGCCGCCGTGTCCGGCGCGCCCGCCCTGGTGCCCGAGCCGGTCGACGAGGCGCTGGCCTGGGTCGTGCGCGAGGGGGTCACGAACGTGGTGCGGCACGGCGTCGGCGTCCGGCACGTCGAGGTGCGCGTCGTCACCGCCGACGCCGCGGCGCGGGTGGAGGTGTGCGACGACGGCCGGCGCGCCGACCCGTCGGCCCCGCCGTCGGGCGGCTCGGGGCTCGACGGGCTGCGCCGTCGGGTCACCGAGGTCGGCGGCCGGCTCGAGGTCCGGTCCGACGACGACGGGTGGCGGCTGCTGGCCGTCGTCCCGCTGGCGGTGGGCGGGGCATGACCCGGCTGCTGGTGGCCGAGGACGAGGGCATGATGCGCGACGCCCTGGTCCAGCTGCTCGGTCTCGAGCCCGACCTCGAGGTGGTGGCGGCGGTGGCCAGCGGGGACGACGTGGTCGCGGCCGCCCTCGAGCACCGTCCCGACGTGGCGCTGCTCGACATCGAGATGCCCGGCCTCAGCGGCCTCGACGTCGTCGAGCCGTTGCGGCGGGCGCTGCCCGGCTGCGCCGTCGTGATGCTGACGACGTTCGGCCGGCCCGGCTACGTCAACCGCGCCCTGGCCTCGGGGGTGCGCGCCTTCGTCGTCAAGGACGGGCCGGTCGACGCGCTGGCAGCCGTCATCCGGCGGGTGCTGGCCGGCGAGGTGGTCGTCGACGGCGCCCTGGCGACCGAGGCGGTCCGGCTCGGCACCAGTCCCCTGTCGGCACGGGAGCGCGAGGTGCTGCTGGCCGCCCGCGAGGGCGGCACCATCGCCGAGCTCGGGACCCGGCTGCACCTGTCGCCGAGCACGGTGCGCAACTACCTGTCGGAGGCGATCGGCAAGACCGGCACCCGCAGCCGGCTGGAGGCGGTCCGGGTGGCCGAGCAGCGCGGCTGGCTCTGAGCTCTCAGAACCCGCCGTTGTCGCGGCGCCGACGCCAGCGGGCGTCCATCCGCTCCATGAAGGACGCCGAGGAGCGGGTGCGCTGGCGACGGGTGCGGCGGCCGCCGTCGATCGAGGTGAGCCCCGACGACGGGTGCTCGGTGCCGCGGGGGTCGGAGGCGGCGGCCTGGCGGTGGCGGATCGCGCCGAGGCCGATGGTGGCCGAGCCCAGCATGAGCACGAAGCCGGCGATGCCGACGTACCACTCGGTCAGGACGCCGACGAAGAGCAGCGCGATGCCGACGCGAAGACGAAACCCGCCACGATCGCGCGGCGACGGGCGCTGTGCCGGAACGCCGTGCCCCGCAGGGTGGAAGCGAACTTCGGGTCCTCCTCGACGAGGGCACGCTCCATCTGCTCGAGCAGTTTCAACTCCTCTTCGGAGAGTGGCACCGGGTCCTCCAGAGTGGGCACGAGTCGCGTGTGGACCAATTCTAGGCAGGTGGTCGCCATCACGGTAGGCAGGATCCGGATTTTCTCTCCACACTCAGTGGAGCAGGCTGGCCGGCCGGACCGCCGCCGAGCCGAAACGGCGTACGGCGCGGTCGACCGCGCGGTCGGCGTCGGACCAGCCGTGGTCGCGCTCCCCCAGCACCCCTTGGCGTTGTACGCGCCCGCGCGGCAGCAGCCCCTCGACCCGGACGCCGACCAACCGGACCCGCGCGCGCTGCAGACCGAGGGCGTCGTAGAGGCCGACGGCGACGGCGTAGACCTCCTGGGTGACGTCGGTGGCCTCCGGCAGGGTGCGGCTGCGGGTGATCGTGGTGAAGTCGGCGAACCGCACCGTGATCGTCACGGTGCGGCCCGGCGACCTCGGCGGTGCGCAGCCGCGCCGTCACCTTGGCGGTCAGCTTGAGCACCTCGCGCAGCACCGCCGCACGGTCGTCGGTGTCGCGGCCGAAGGTCTCCTGGGCGCCCATGGACTTGTCGGGGTCGTGGACCGAGCCCGACCGTTCGCCCCGTTCGCCGTGACCGAAGACGGGTGCGGCGCGCGGGGTGATCTCGCGCCGGTCGGCGCCCCACGCCAGGTCGTGGAGGTGGCCGCCGAGGTGCTGGCCGACCGCCCGCTGCAGGGTGCGGACCGGCGTGTGGGCGACGTCGCCGACCGTCACCAGCCCGAGCCGGTGCAGCATCGCCTGGGTCTTCTCCCCCACGCCGTACAGCTCACCGACGTCGAGGGGGTGCAGGAACGAGGTGATCTCGTCGGGAGGCACCACCAGCAGGCCGTCGGGCTTGGCGCGGCGGCTGGCGAGCTTGGCCACCGAGATGGACGCGGCCACCCCGACCGAGCAGGTGATGCCCTGCTCGTCGTGGATGGTGGCGCGCAGCCACTCGGCGATCTCGACCGGCGAGCCGAGCCGGCGCGCCGACCCGCGGACGTCGAGGAACGCCTCGTCGAGGGAGATCGCCTCCACCAGCGGGGTGACCCGCCGGAAGACCTCGAGCACCGCCGTCGACACGGTGGTGAAGGTGTCGTAGTCGGGCTGCAGGACCACCGCCTGCGGGCACAGCCGGCGGGCGCGGGTGGCGGTCATCGCCGAGCGGACGCCGTACTGGCGGGCGGGGTAGTTGGCCGCGAGGACGACGCCGCGGTAGCCACCGCCGACGATGACGGGCTGGTCACGCAGCTCGGGCCGGTCGCGCAGCAGGACGCTCGCGTAGAAGGCGTCCATGTCGACGTGCAGGATCGGGGTGGCGGTCATCGCGCCATCCTGCGACCAGCGGAGGGGGTCAGCGGGCGAGCAGGTGCACCTGGGTCGCGAGGGGGAGGTACTCGGGGCGGGCGGCGACGGCGCGCTCGAGGTCGACGAGGGCGGCGGTGGCACCGGGCTCGAGGTCGAGCAGCGAGCCGGGCACCAGGTCGGCGAAGACCCGGACGCCGTGGGTCGACGCGACCTCGAACCCGGCGGCGGCGAGCAGGCCGGCGGCCTCGTCGTGGGTGAACCGGCGGCCGGCCCGGCCGGTGCCGCCGTGGTGGTCGGGCTGCTCGAGCAGCGTCTTGGCCTGGGCGAAGTGGCCGGCCATCGCGCGGGCGACGACCGCGGCGTGCCGCTGGGCCAGGAGCAGGGACAGGTGGCCGCCGGGGCGCAGCACGTCGCGGATCGCGGCCAGGGCGGCGGCCGGGTCGTCGACGACCTCGAGGACGCCGTGGCAGAGCACGAGGTCGGCGCTGTCGGGTCCGACCAGGGCGAGCAGGTCGGACAGGTCGCCCTGGCTGCCCCTCGACCTCCGCGCCGGCCTCGCGGGCCCGGCGTGCGAGCGCGGCCAGTGCGTCGGGGCTGGGGTCGACGACCTGGACCCGGTGACCGAGCCCGGCCACCCGGACCGCGGAGGTGCCGGTGCCGCCGCCGATGTCGACGACGTCGAGCGGTCTGCTCGCGCCCTCGAGGACGGGGTCGAGCACGTCCCACACCACCGCGGTGCGGGCGGCGCTGCGGCGCTCGGCGTTCGCTCGACTGACATGGTGCCAACCCTAGGGGTTTCATCCCGGGCTCCCCGGGCTGCGGTGCCAGAGCTTGCGGGCGACGTTCTTGGTGATCGTCGCCGGCGGGCTTGATGTCGGAGTAGGGAGACATCTGGAACCCGCTGGTGTGCACCAGCACTCGCCGGGTCTCCGGCTGCTGGGTGTCGCGGCGGCCGGGGCGGGGTGCGGCGGCGATCCGGTCGAGGACGGCCTCGAGGCCCTCGCGCCGCCACTGGCCGTGCAGGTCGGAGAGCTCCCAGGCGCCGGTGGCGCGCAGGGAGACGCCGCGGTGGCCGGTACGGCGCAGCTCGCCGCGCACGACCAGCAGCCAGGAGCCGAAGACGGTCTGGGCGTAGGGACCCTGGGCGTCCTCGAAGAAGGTGGCGTCGACCGGTCCGGTGGCGTCGTCGAGGGTGAGGAAGACGACCCGGCGGCCGGATGCGGATCGGCGGGGTCTGGGTGGCGACCTTGACCCCGGCGACCAGCAGCTCGCCTTGCTCCGCCGCGGCAGCAGGTCGCGGCTGCGGGTGACGCCGAGCGCGTCGAGGAAGGGGCGTAGGCGTCGACGACGTGGCGGCTGACGTCGAGCCCGAGGATCTCCAGCTCGGCCTCCATCGCTCCGCGGCGCTCATCTCGGGCAGGCCGCTGGCCAGCTCCGGGGCCCTCGCCGGGGCCGTCGCCGAGGTCGAGGGCCAGCTGGACCGACTCGACCGGCGCCGCGTCCGGTCGCCGGCGACTGGGCGGCGGCCTTGGCCCACACGCCCTGCTCGGCCGAGCGGATGGCGTTCGGGCCCCTCGGTGTGCGTCGGCGCCCGGTCGCGGGCCTGCGGGTCGGTGCTGTTGCGGTGCGCGGCGTCGTCGACGCGGACGTCGGCCGGGCTGGTGGCCGGCGGTCTGCGCTTCCGGGCGACCCGGCGCGAGGCCAGCCCGCGGCCGCGGCCGGCCCTGTCGACCGCCTTGCCGTACCGCTCGAGCTCGGCGACCTGGAGCAGCAGGTCGCGGCGGGTGACCCGGCCGCGGGGTGAGAGCCCGTCGCGGGTGTCGAGGCCGTAGACCCGGTCGAACGCCGCCGGCCAGCACCAGCCGCTCGAGATCGGCCGGGAGACCTGGGCGCGGTGCCAGAAGTCGGTGAGCGAGGCGTAGGGGCGGGCGGCGACGATCCGGTCGACCTCGGCCTCGGTGATGCCCTTGACCTCCGCCAGCGAGAGCCGGATGCCGTAGTGAGGTCGGGAGGGCTGGGGGCTCGTGACGGCGCTGGCGCGCCTCCTCGACCTCCGGGGGGACCGCTCCACGACGTACTCCTTGCCGCTGGGCGTTGACGTCGAGGCCGAGCACGGCGATGCCGAGGCGGCGGGCGTCGTCGAGGATCAGCCGCTTGGGGTACATGCCGGGGTCGTGGGTGAGCACGCCGGCCAGGAAGTGGGCCGGCCAGTGGGTCTTGAGCCAGGCCGACTGGTAGGTCGGCAGCGCGAACGCCGCGGCGTGGGCCTTGCAGAAGCCGAACGACGCGAACGCCTCGAGCACCTTCCAGACCTGCTCGACGAACCGGCCAGCGGGTAGCCCCGGCCCAGGGCCGCGGGTGGAACCAGAGCTTGGTCTGCGCCATGCCGTCGACTGTCGCCGAGCGCGCGCCGCTTCTCGTCGGCCTCGGCGTAGGTGATGCCGGCGAAGCACGGCGATCATCTCGATCACCTGCTCGTGGAAGACCACCACGCCGTGGGTCGTCCTCGAGGATCGGGCGCAGGTCGTCGTGGAGGTAGAACGGCGGTCTTCCAGCCCTGCTTGACGTCGAGGTAGGGCGTGATCATGTCGCTCTTGACCGGCCCGGGCCGGAACAGCGAGATGTCGGTGATGATCTCGCTCGAAGCTCTCGATGCCGGACTTGCCGACCAGCTCGCGCTGGCCGGGCGACTCGATCTGGAAGACGCCGAGGGTCTTGGCCGGAGGAGATCATGGCGTAGGTGTCGGGGTCGTCGAAGGGCACCTGGGCCTCGTCGTCGAGGTCGATCTCGACGCCGTCGACCCGCTGGATCTCGGCGACCGCGTGGGCCATCGAGGACTGCATCCGGATGCCGAGCACGTCGAGCTTGAGCAGCCCGAGGTCCTCGACGTCGTCCTTGTCGAACTGGCTCATCGGGAACCCGGCGTAGCTCGCCTCGACCGGGGTGCGGTCGAGCAGGGTGGCGTCGGAGAGCAGCACCCCGCACGGGTGCACGGCGATGTGGCGGGGCAGTCCGTCGAGCCGCTCGACCAGCCGGAAGAACAGGTCGAGGCCGCTCGCTCCGCTCAGACCCGCTGGCACGCAGCTCGGGCAGCTCGCGCAGCGCGACCCGGGCGTCGCGGGCCCGGATGTGGGGGAACGCCTTGGCGATGGCGTCGGTCTCGCCGGGCGGCATGCCGAGCGCGCGCGCCGACGTCGCGGACGGCGTGGCGGACCCGGTAGGTGTCCATCATCGAGACGCAGACGCAGCGCTCGCCGCCGTACTTGTCGAGGATCGCCTCGTAGACCTCGAGCCGGCGCGCGGACTCGACGTCGACGTCGATGTCGGGCAGGGCCTGGCGCAGCGGTGAGAGGAAGCGCTCCATGAGCAGGCCGTGCCGGAGCGGGTCGACCCCCGAGACGCCGAGCAGGTAGTTGACCAGGCTGCCCGGCGCCCGGAGCCGCGGGCCGCGCAGCGCACCCCCATCTCGCGGATCAGGTCGGTGACGTCGCCGACGGTGAGGAAGTACGACGCGTAGCCGAGCCCGCGGATCAGCTCGAGCTCGTCGTCGAGGCGCTTCCAGATCCGCTGACGTGGGCCGAGCCGTAGCGGTCGCCGATCGCGCCCTCGCAGCGGGCGCGGAGCAGGACGTCGGCGTCACCGTTCGGCGGTCGAGAGGGCTCGAACTCCGGGAAGTGCACCTCGCCGAGCCCGAGGTCGGCGCGCGGGTCGAGGGCGCACCGGTCGGCGAGGTGCGGGTCTCGGGCCAGCAGCTGGCGGGCCTCGCGCTCGGTGTCGCCGGCAGGCCGCCGGCCAGCCGGCAGATCTCCTCGGCGATCTCGTGCATCTGCTTGCCGGACTTGAGGAAGCCCTCGGCGTTGCCGCGGTCGACGTGGCGCCGGTCGAGGGCGACCAGCCGGCGGGCGGCGTCGAGGACGTCGACGGTCGGGGCGTCGAGCCGGTCGGCGTAGCGGACCGCGTTGGTGAGGACCGACGCCCAGCCCGGCCCGGCGGGCGACGCCGGCCATCCGGGCGGCGTGCTGCGGAGGTGCCGGGACGCCGCCGTCGCTGCCGGGCCGGCGAGCCGGTGGGAGACCAGCTCGACGAAGAGGTTCTCGGGCGCGGCACCAGCTCGCGCCAGGGCGCCAGCGCGTCGCAGGGCGAGGTCGTCGCGGCGCCGGGTGGCCGGCGCGCCCGAGCTCGGAGCCGGGGCCGAGCAGCACCAGCGACGTCGCCGCGGCGCGAGGTGGGGCGCCGCGAGCAGGTGGGTCGGCCGACCGGGGCTGCCCCGCTCGCCGGCGAGGTGGGTCGCCGAGACCAGCCGGCACAGCGCCGCCCACCCGCCCGGCCCGCCGCCGGATGTCGGCGCTGGCCAGGAACGGTCGCCCGGGGCAGCCCGCCGCGGTCGGGCGGCAGGTCGCGGTAGGCGCCGCCGCGGACGGGGCTCCGGGCGCCGGTCGCCGCCGGAGCAGGTGGCCGGGCCCGGTAGGCGAGGTCGACCCCGAGGACCGGGCGGATGCCGGCCCGCAGGCACGCCTTGGCGAACTTCACCGCGCCGTAGGTGCCGTCGCGGTCGGTGAGGGCGAGGGTGTCCATCTCCTGCTCGGCCGCCCGCTCGACCAGCGTGTGCGGGTGCGAGGCGCCGTACTGCAGGGAGTAGCCCGACGCCACGTGGAGATGGACGAAGGGGTCGCGGCACGGCACCCCCTGACGGCTGTCGAAGGTGTCGACGAATCGTGGGCCGAAATCTGTTCGAACACATGTTCGAACAGGATTCCAACGTCTGACCCCCGCCGCGCGGGATTCGGCCACCGAGGGTTCGCGTCACCAGATCGCGTCGGCCCACTCGGGGTGGTCGATGAACGGGTTCCGGTTGTCCTGGTAGGTCGTCGTAGATGACGTCGTTGCGGCGCAGCTCGAGCGGCGTCGGGCGGGTCCTGGGCGTTCCACTGCAGCAGCACCGAGAGCCGGCCGTGCAGCGGCGCGCTGCCGTTGGCGACCACGTCGTTCGCCTCGAGGTCGGGGAAGCCGTCGTCGCCCTCGTAGCGCACCGACATGTAGAGGATCATCCGGGCCACGTCGCCCTTGACGGCGTCTCGTGGCTCCCAGGAGTCGCGTCGGCGTAGTTGCCGGGCGCCTCGGCGTTCTGCGGTGCCGCCCTCGTCGAAGTCGAGGTTGCCCCGGTCGGAGTTGACGGTGACGTCGCTCGGGGCGCAGGTGGTGGAGGTCGGTGCCGGGGCCGGTGGCGGTGCCGAAGTCGCCGTGGGACTTGGCCCACACGTGCTCGCGGTTCCACTGGTCGGCGCCGCCGCCGTTGTTGGACTCTTCGCCATCGAGAGCCCTGGTAGAGCAGCGATCACGTTGCCGGGTTGGCGGGGTCGCTGGTCGGTGACCTTGAGCGCGTCCCACACCCCGTCGTAGGAGAGCCGGGTGACGTCGGTGGAGATGATCGTGTGCAGCGCCGCCTCGAGCGCCGGCCCGGTCTTGCCGATCGCGGTTCGCCAGTAGGTGTCGTCGTACTCGTCGGTGCCGCCGGTCGGCGGGACGTCCGGGTCAGGGTCGGGATCGGGGTCGGCGCCTCCGGCGAACGCGAACGCCGAGCTCGACGTCAGGCCGGGCCGCGAGAAGTACGCCGACAACGTGCCGGTGACGTCGATCTGCCGACCCAGCAGCCCCGGGTTGGTCTTGAGCCCCCAGGCGGAGCGGAAGGCGCTGGGGATCTGCACGTAGAGCATCTGCGCGGGGTCGGTGGCGCCCGGGGCGTCGGCGAGCGCGAGGGCGTAGTCGTTGGGGAAGCCGCTGGTACCACGGTGGTCGACGAGGTGGGCTGGCCGACGACGTACCCGCGCACGGTGGCGGTCGAGCCGTTCTGGGTGCCCCGCGCCGAGGCGACCGAGACGGTCGCGGCCTGGGGCCGGCGCGGCGGCGGCACCGGGGACGCCGACAAGAGGAGGACGAGGAGGACGCTGCGCCGCATGGACGCGGCGGAACCCGAGAGGCATGACCCGACCTTGGCGGCCGCGTGCACCACGGTCCGGACGGGATAACCCTTGTCTTCGTCACGGTTCCTAGCGGAACCTCCTCGACCACCGAGGCTCAGGAGACGTGGCGGACCAGGTGCTCGTGCGGCGGGGCGTGCGGCACCAGGCCCAGCGCCTGCTCGACGACGGCGAGGAACCGGTCGGCATCACGGACCAGGTCGTCGGCCTCACGCTCGGTGACGGCGCGGGTCGAGCCGGCCTCGGCCGCGGCGCGCTTGCCGGCACCGGCCGCGAAGAACGAGGCCCACTCCCCCAGCTCGGGCGCGACCTCGGCGAGCAGCACCCACGCGTTCTTCTGCGGACGGCGGCGCGCCGGCGCCGGGCGGGCCCGGGCCGCGAGCAGCGCGGCCGCCGCCCGGAGCGCGGCCACGTGGGCGCAGGCGTAGCGGGTCGGTGACTCGGTGGCGGCGGCCGCCTCGGCCAGGGACTCGGCGGAGCGGATCAGGTAGGAGTGGGTCGTCGCGGGGAGCATCATCAGTCCACGCACCCGACCAGCTGCCAGTGCCCGTCGGACCAGTCGAAGGACAGGTCGAAGACCCCGTCGCTCTCCAGTCCCCCGCGACCGGCCAGGACCCGCCACAGCTCACGCTCGCCCAGGAGATCGCCGAGCACGACCACCTGACCCGTGGGTTCGGCGGACCCACTGGCCTCGGCAGGCTCGTCGGTGCCGATGGCCGCCCGGACTCCCTCTGACTGCCACCAGGCGCCGGTCTCGACCCACCGCGCCAGCACCGCCCGCACCTTCCAGAGCCGGCCGCGCCACAGGAACTGCTCGGGCTCGTCTCCGCCGGCTCCCCCACGCCGGACCTCCACGGGATCGTCGTAGCGCCTCATGACCGGCCTCCTCAGGACTGAGCCCGGCGGGGCCGGGGGTCGAGGTCGGCCCCACCGGGAGTTGATCGAACAGGTGTTCGAACACTCCGAACGGTACACCGCACCGCCGACAGTGCGTCAACCCCTCGCAGGTCGAGGAGGTTCTGCCAGGACCCCCTCGCAGGTCGAGGAGGTTCCGCTAGGAACCCCTCGCAGGTCGAGGAGGTTCCGCTAGGAACCGTCACGAGACCACCCGAGCAGCGACGGGTCTCGTGACGGTCGCAGAGCGACCTCCTCGACCACCGAGGGTGACGGTCGCAGAGCGACCTCCTCGACCACCGAGGGCGACGGTCGCAGAGCGACCTCCTCGACCACCGAGGGTGACGGTCGCAGAGCGACCTCCTCGACCACCGAGGGTGACGGTCGCAGAGCGACCTCCTCGACCACCGAGGGCGACCGTCGCAGAGCGACCTCCTCGACCTCCGGGTGCTAGCGGTGGGCCTCGACGCCGCGCTGGGGCGGTGCCACGTAGGTCGAGGTGGCGGGTCGGTAGAGGCACACGACGATCAGCACGTCGAGCACCAGCGAGACGGCGGCGAAGACGGCGAAGACCATGGGCGGCTCGGTGCGCAGGCCGGACAGGGTCGCGATCGCGACCAGGACGAACGTGGCCGCCAGGCAGTGGCGTGCCCAGTTGTGCCCTCCGAGGAGGAACGACATCAGCACCAGCGCCAGGCTCGCGACGGTCACCAGCAGGACCACCACGACCGGCGCGAACGACGGCGGCACGCGCGTGTCGTCGGCGGAGACCCCCGTGGAGTCGGCCCAGGCCGCGACCAGGTCGTCGTCGAACACGACGGCCAGCACGCTGACCACCAGCGCGATCGCCACGAGCAGCAGGATCAGCTGCACCGCGCGGATGACCGACGTCGGTCGCTGCACCATCGGTCTGTCTCCCGTCGAAATGCTGTCGTGAAAGCTGTCGTGAAAGCTGTCGTGAAAACTGTCGTGAACGGCCACTCGCGCCGCACTAGGGTCGCCCCATGTCGAGTGGAAAGTCGAGCGAGATGTCGAGCGAGCACCCGATGGTGGCCCGTTTCCGCGACGAGCACGCCCGCCTCGGCGGGACCGGCGAGATCGTCATTCTGCCTGACTCGGTCCACACCGCCGTACTCGCGGCCGAGGCGCTGGGCTGCGAGCCCGGCGCGATCGCCAACAGCCTGCTCTTCGACGCCGGCGGCGCGCCGGTCCTGATCCTCACCTCCGGCGCCCACCGGGTCGACACCGCCAAGGTCGCCGCGGCCATCGGGGTGGAGCGGCTGAGGCGGGCGACGCCCGAGTTCGTGCGCGAGCACACCGGCCAGGTGATCGGCGGGGTCTCCCCGATCGCGCACCCCGCACCCGTCGCCACCTACCTCGACCCCTGGCTCGCGCGACACCCGGTCGTGTGGGCCGCGGCCGGGCACCCCGCCGCCGTGTTCTCGACGACGTACGACGAGCTGGCGACCCTCACCGCGGCCACCGTGGTCGAGGTCGCCTGATGGACTCTCTGGCGCTGGCGTTCTCGAGCGGCTGGGCCAGCGGCGTCAACGCCTACCTCGTCGTGCTGGTGCTCGGCGTGAGTGACCGGGTCGGCGGGCTCGACCAGGTGCCCGACGTCCTCGGCCGCTGGGAGGTGCTGGCGGGGGCGGGGTTCATGTACGCGATGGAGTTCGTGGCCGACAAGGTGCCCTACATCGACTCGACGTGGGACGCCGTCTCCACCGTCATCCGGCCCACGGCCGGCGCCGTGATCGGCCTGCTGCTGGCCGGCGACGCCGACTCGGTCGAGCAGGCCGTCTCCGCCACCGTCGGCGGTGGCACCGCGCTGGTCTCCCACCTCATCAAGGCGGGCAGCCGGCTGGCGATCAACTCCTCGCCCGAGCCGGTCACCAACATCACCGCCAGCGTCGTCGAGGACTTCGTCGTCCTCGGCCTGGTCTGGTTCGCGATCTCCCACCCGGAGGCGGCCGCGGTCATCGCCGCGGTGCTGCTCGTCATCGGCCTGGGGATCCTCTACCTGGCCGCGAAGGTGATCCGTCGTGGCTGGCGCCGGTTCCGACAACGCCGCGACCTCGGACGCGGACCCGCCGCGGCCGGTGCCTCGAAACCTGGGCAGCCGTGGACCTGAACGACGACGAGACCCGGGCCGGTGTCGTCGCACGGCTCTCCGGGTTGTACGCCGGCCGGCCGGTGATCATCGGTCCCGGCATGCTCGCGGCCTACGCGCCCTTCGTGGAGGGGTTCGCTGCCCTGGGCTGCCCGGTCCTGGTCGTCTCGACCGGACGCGGCGCCGGGCCGGTGCCCGACGAGTCTGCCTGCACGGTGGTGGAGATCGAGCTGCCACCGACCGCGTCGATGACCGAGGAGGTGCGGCTGCTCGACCGGGTCGCCCGCACCCTGCCGCCGCCCGTTGTCGCCGCGATCGAGGCCTTCGACCCCGAGCGACGCGCGGTGTGGCACACCCCGCCGTTCGTCACCACCGACGAGCCGCTGCTCGGGCGCCAGGTCACCGGCGGCCGCCCCGCGTCGTACCTCGCGCTCGAGGACAAGATGCTCGCCGACCAGGTCTGGGAGGCGTCCGGGGTCACCGCCGCGCCGTACCGCATCGTCGAGGCCGACCGGGGGGCCCTGGCCGCGGCCAGCAGCGAGCTCGCCGGCCCGCTCGGGGTCGTGTGGAGCGGCGACGCCCGCGGCGGCCTGAACGGCGGTGGCAACTTCGTGCGGTGGGTGGTCGACGCCGACGACCAGGCAGCAGCGTTCGCGTTCTTCGCCCCCCGCTGCGACCGCGTGCGGGTGATGCCGTTCCTCGACGGCGTCCCGTGCTCGATCCACGGGATCGTGCTGCCCGACGGCACCGCGTCGTTCCGGCCGGTCGAGCTCGCCATCCTGCGTCAGCCGGAGCGGCGCAGGTTCGTCTACGGCGGACTCTCCACGTGGTGGGACCCACCCGAGGCCGACCGCGAGGCGATGCGCGCGGCCGCGAGGCGGGTCGGCGCCCACCTGGCCGCGCACCACGACTACCGCGGGGCGTTCGGCATCGACGGCGTGCTCACCGCCGACGGGTTCCTGCCCACCGAGCTGAACACCCGGATGTCGGCCGGGCTCACCACCCTCTCCGCGGTCGACCGCCGGTTCTTCTCGCTGTTGCAGGCCAATCTCGTCACGGGCCTCGACCCCGGCGTCACGGTGGCCGACGTCGAGAGCCTGGTGACGTCGATGGACGCCGAGCGCACCGGCCGTCCGTCCGCCGTCGGCCAAGGCACGTCGATCGGCGGCACGTACACGTATCCCCTGGCCTGGGACGGCGTCCGGTTCTCGCGGGCCGCGACCGAGACCGGCACCACGCTGGTCGCCGCCGACACCCCGATCGGGTTCTTCGCCCGGCTCGACCCCTGCCCGCTGCTGGGCCCCGGGCAACGGCTCGCGCCGCTCAACGTCGCGCTGCTGGCGTTCCTCGACGAGGAGTACGGCACGGGGTTCGGCGCGTTGCAGGCGGCCCCCGACCTGCGTTGAGTCTCGTGACGGCCGTGGCCGGCCTCCTCGACCACCGAACAGGGACGGCCGTGGCCGGCCTCCTCGACCACCGAACAGGGACGGCGGCGTGGCCGGCCTCCTCGACCACCGAACAGGGACGGCGGCGACCGGCCTCCTCGACCACCGACTCTCGCCGGTCGAGGAGGTTGCCCTGGCAACCGTCACGAGACCACCGAGCACCCCACTAGGGTCACCGGCATGTCACGGGTGGTGGTGGTCGGCGGGGGGTACGGCGGGCTCGCCACCGCGGCCCGGTTGGCCAAGCTCGGCCACGAGGTCGCGCTGGTCGAGGCCTCCGGCAGCCTCGGCGGCGCCCTGACGACGGTCTCCGCCGACGGGTTCACGTGGGACGCGGGGCCGACCTCGATGCTGGTGCCGGCCGTCGTCCGCGACCTGTTCCGCAAGAGCGGCCGCCCCCTGGAGGCCGAGCTGGGCAGCGACCTCCATCCGCTCGAGGTGGTCCGGGAGCACCGCTTCGAGGACCACTCGGTGCTCCGCCTTCCCGGCGGTTCGCGGCGGGCCCAGGTGGACGCGTTCGAGGAGCTCGGGCGCGGGCTCGGCCGGGTCTGGGACGACCACGTGGCCTCGTACGCCGAGGTCTGGGAGGTGCTGCGACGCCACTACTTCGAGGAGCCGTGGACCCCCGACCGGCTGCCGCGCGAGGTCTCCGCGCTCCTCGACAGCCGCGAGACGCTCCACAAGCGGCTCCGCAAGACCTTCCGCGACGACCGGCCCGTGAGCGTGGCGGGCCACCCGTTCGTCGCCGACGGTCACGACCTGCGCAACGTGCCGGTCTGGGCCGGGCTGACGACCTACCTCGAGCAGTGCTTCGGCGCCTGGACGGTGCCCGGCGGGATGCACCGGCTGCGCGACCTGCTCGCCGAGCGGCTCGAGCTCCGGGGCGTGACGGTGCTGCTCGACAACGAGGCCTCCGACCTGGTCGTCCGCGACGGTCGCGTGGTGGCCGTGACCACCGCCATGGGCCGGGTCGACGCCGACGTCGTGGTGTGTGCCGTCGACCCGCGCCGGCTGCCGGCGCTGGCGCCGTACGTCGAGCGCACCATGCCCGCGCTGCCGCCCGTGATCGCCCACCTGGGACTGGCGGGCGGGCTCGACGTGGCCCACGAGACGGTGGTCCACGGCAACCCGATGGTGGTGATCCGGCCGGGCGGTGCGGCACCGGAGGGCCACACGGCGTGGACGGTGCACGGCCGCGGTCGGCTGTCGGAGGACCTGCTGCGGGTGCTCGCGCGGGCCAAGCTCGACGTCCGCGACCGGGTCGTCACGCGGGTAGACCGGAGCCCCCGCGAGACCGTGCAGGACTGGGGCGGCTCGCCGCACGGCGTCCTGTGGCAGGGCCGAGGCACCGTGCGGCAGCGGCTAGGCCCGACCACCCCAGTCGCGGGCGTGTACGCCGCCGGCGCGCACGCCACCCCCGGCGCCGGCCTCGCCTACGTCGGGCTGTCAGCGGCCCTGGTGGCGAGCGCCATCGGGCCGGCCTGAGCCCTCAGACCAGGTCCCACGTGACGGTCACGACGACCGCGACGTCCTCCTGGCCACCCTCGAAGCCGGCATCGGCCTTCGCCTCGAGGAAGCGCACGTCCGAGTCCCGGGCCGCGCCACCGCCGCCCTCCGAGACCGACAGCACCGTGCCGAGGGACGCTCCCGACAGGCCGGCGAGATGTTCGGCCCGGGCCCGGGCGTCGGCGAAGGCCCGCTCGCGGGCGGTGCGCAGGTCGTCGTCGGTCGGGACGGCGGCGAGGTTCACGCCGTCGACGACCAGGCGGTCGCCCACCTCCTCGGCCAGGGCCTGCACGAGGGCTCCGGCGACGGCGAGGTCGGGGCAGCGCAGCGCGAGGGTGTGCCGGGCGTCGAAGCCGGCGCGCTGCCCGACGTCGTCGTGCCCCGGCCACACGTCGAGGCTCTGCGTGGCGATCGCCGACGCCTCGAGGTGTTGCCGGGCGACGTCCACGATCGCGGCCCGGGCCGACTCGGCGCCCTCGAGCGCCACCACCAGGCCGTCGGCGCGGTGGGTGGCCGCGACCCGCAGCACCGCCGACGTCCGTGGCAGCGCGACGCTGCCGTGGCCGGTGGTGGTGACGCTGCGAGACGCCAGCATCAGGCCCTGATCCGGAGCCGCTCGAAGATCTCGAGCGTCGCCTTCGACCGGTTGAGCGTGTAGAAGTGCAGGCCGGGAGCGCCGCCCGCGAGCAGCTCCTCGCACAGCTCGGCGGACACCGCGATGCCCTCGGCGCGGATGTCGGCCGGCTCGGTGTGCTGCGAGATCCGCTTCACCAGGGCGTCGGGCACAGCAGCGCCGATCAGCTCGCCCTGCCGCTGCAGGGCCTTGACGTTGAGGATCGGCATGATGCCCGGCAGGATCGGCATGTCGACGCCACGGTCGCGCACCCGGGCGACGAGGTCGAAGTAGTCCTGGGCGCTGAAGAACATCTGGGTCACCGCGAACTCCGCCCCCGCCTTGGCCTTCGCCACCAGGACGTCGGCGTCGTGGTCGCGCGACTCGGCCGAGGGGTGGCCCTCCGGGAAGGCCGCGACGCCGATCCGGAAGTCGCCGCGCGAGCGGGCGAGCTCGACGAGGTCGGAGGCGTAGGTGAGGCCGCCTTCGGTCGGCGTCCACGGGGCGCTCGGGCCGTCCTCCGGGTCGCCGCGCAGGGCCATCAGGTGCCGGACGCCGGCGGCGACGTACGAGTCGAGGATGGCCTCGAGCTCGGCGCGCGTGTGTCCGACACAGGTGAGGTGTGCCATCGGGGTCAGCGAGGTCTCGCGGGCGATCCGGCCGGTGATCTCGACGGTCTTGTCGCGGGTGGAGCCGCCGGCGCCGTACGTGACCGAGACGAACGTCGGTGCGAACGGCTCCAGGTCCTGGATCGCCTTCCACAGCTGCGCTGCTCCCGCTTCGTCACGAGGCGGGAAGAACTCGAAGGAGATCGAGCGCTGACCCCCGTTGATCAGCTCGACCACACTGCGTCCTGGACCCATCGGCATGGGGACACCCTAGGGTCACTACGCTCGGGAACCGTGGTCGACGACGGCGGATGGGACGACGGTGGCTTCCGTTCCGACGTCGACACCGAGCTCTCCGCCTTCCTCGACGAGCAGGCCGAGATGCTCACTCCACTGGGCCCCGACGCCGCACGGTTGGTGGCTGCGGCCCGCACCGCGGTCGCCGGTGGCAAGAAGTTCCGGGCCGCCTTCTGCCACTGGGGATTTCGGGCCGTCGAGCCCGGGCCGGGTGATCCTTCCCACACCACTGCCCTGATGCGGGCGTGCGGGTCCCTCGAGCTGCTGCACGCGAGTGCCCTGGCCCACGACGACCTGATGGACGCCTCCGACACCCGCCGCGGCCGGCCCGCGACGCACCGGGCCTTCGAGCGTGAGCACCGCGCCGCCGGATGGCGCGGCGACCCGGAGCAGTACGGCGCCGCCGCGGCGATCCTGCTCGGCGACCTCCTGCAGGGCTGGGCCGACGAGCTGCTGCGGCGCTGCGGGTTCGGCTGGGAGCGGGTGGGCCCGGCGCTGGAGGTCTTCGACCTCTGCCGCGCCGAGGTGATCAGCGGCCAGTTCCTCGACGTCTCGGTGCAGGCGCGTGGGCGCGCCGACGTCGACGCGGCGATGACGGTGCTGCGCTACAAGTCGGCGAAGTACTCGATCGAGCGGCCCCTCCACGTCGGTGCCGCCCTGGCCGGCGCGGACCGCGACACGCTCGCCGCGCTGTCGGCGTTCGGACTGCCGCTGGGCGAGGCCTTCCAGCTGCGCGACGACCTGCTCGGTGTCTTCGGCGACCCCGCCACCACGGGCAAGCCGGCCGGCGACGACCTGGTCGAGGGCAAGCGCACCGTGCTGGTCGCGCTCACCCTCGACGCCGCCCCGGCCGACGACGCCGCCCTGCTCGACCGCTCCCTCGGCTCACCCCTGACCCCGGACGACGTCACCCGGCTGCGCGCGATCATCGACGCCAGCGGCGCCCACGCCCAGGTCGAGGCCGTCATCGCCGAGCTCGCCACCCACGCCGTCGCCGCCCTCGACGACGCGCCCCTCGACGCCCATGCCCGCGACGTCCTGCGCGGCCTGGCCGCGACCGTCACCCAGCGCGTCGTGTAGCTCCGGGTCTCGTGACGGTCGCAGAGCGACCTCCTCGACCACCGAGAACGGACAGCAACCTTCCTCGACCACCGACAACCAGGTCTCGTGACGGTCGCAGAGCGACCTCCTCAACCACCGAACTCGCAGGTCGAGGAGGTTCCGCTAGGAACCGTCACGAGACCACCACCGACACCGGGTCTCGAGACGGTCGCAGAGCGACCTCCTCGACCACCGAACTCGCAGGTCGAGGAGGTTCCGCCAGGAACCGTCACGAGACCACCACCGACAACCAGGTCTCGAGACGGTCGCAGAGCGACCTCCTCGACCACCGAGAACGGACAGCAACCTTCCTCGACCACCGACAACGGGTCTCGAGACGGTCGCAGAGCGACCTCCTCGACCACCGCACTCGCAGGTCGAGGAGGTTCCGCTAGGAACCGTCACGAGACCACCACCGACAAGGGGTCTCGTGACGGTCGCAGAGCGACCTCCTCGACCACCGAGAACGGACAGCGACCTTCCTCGACCACCGACAAAGGGTCTCGAGACGGTCGCAGAGCGACCTCCTCAACCACCGCACTCGCAGGTCGAGGAGGTTCCGCTAGGAACCGTCACGAGACCACCACCGACACCAGGTCTCGAGACGGTCGCAGAGCGACCACCTCGACCACCGAACTCGCAGGTCGAGGAGATTCCGCTAGGAACCGTCACGAGACCGCCACCGACACCGGGTCTCGTGACGGTCGCAGAGCGACCTCCTCGACCACCGAGAACGGACAGCGACCTCCTCGACCACCGAGAACGGACAGCGGCCCTCCTCGACCACCGAGAACGGACAGCGGCCCTCCTCGACCACCGAGAGCCGGACGTCAGCCGAGCTCGGGCAGGTCGGTCTCGGGGCCGTCGCCGCGGAGGAGCACCGTGATCCGCTCGCCGAGCAGCTCGACGGCGGTGAGGAACACGCGCGGCTCGGCGCGGGCGATCGGGGCCCAGGCGTCCCACAGCAGCACCGTCTCGGCGGGGACGTCGCGCAGGCAGTCGTGCAGGGCGTCGAGGTTGCGGCCGTAGTAGTCGGGGAAGCCGAGCGCCTCGGCGAGGGCGCCGTGCAGCTCGGGCACCGACTCGACCTGCACCCCGTCGACGTAGGCGAAGCGCCACCCGGCCTGCTCGACCGTGTGCCGCGCGTCGGCGACGTCGTAGGCCGAACGCCACCGGTAGGCACCCGGCGCGACGCGGCCCCCCAGCACCGCAGCCAGGCTCATGCGGGGTCCCCGCGGCGTTGTTCGGCGGCGGAGCGAAGCGGGGGAGGCGAAGAACGCCGTGGGGTGTTCATGGGGTGCTCATCTCGCGATCCTGGCGAACGATGCGTAGTGGTCGTCGGTCCAGAACAGCTCGCCCTCGGCGCCGGTGATGATCCGGCGGGCGCCGCGGTCGTCGGAGCCGGGTGTGGGCACGGTGAACTCCTCGTAGTAGCCGCGTTCGCGGTCGGGCAGCAGCCCCTCGTCGTTGCGGAACGTCGCGCCGTCCTCGTCCTCCGGGTAGGGCCCACCCGCGTCGATCAGGTCCAGGGTGTCGGCGGCCTCGGCGGGGAGGTCGGCCAGGGCGACCACCGGCAGGCCCGAGCCCTCGTCGGGCTCGGGTGCCCCGGTCGACGTGCCGGGCTCGCGCCCGTTGAGCAGCCAGATGCCGAGCGCCAGCCCGACGACCAGGATGATCGCCAGCAGGCTCGACGTGCGCGGCTTCGACCCGTCCTGGGGCGGCGGAACCCGCGAGATCACCATCGGCAGGCAAGCGCTAGAACGCCAGGGCCTGGGCGCGCCGCTTCACCTCGGTGCCCCGGTTCTCGCGCAACGCGTCGATGGCCCGGCCCGGGAAGTCCTGGTCGAGGAAGAGCCACGCGATGCACTCGCGGTCGTCGAACCGGTTGTCGTGCATCACCGTGAGCAGCCCCCGCAGCCCCTTGACGGGCAGGCCGTCCTGGATCAGGTCGGCCGGCACCTGCTGACCCGCCCCGGGCGTGGGTACGGCGGCGGCGAGCTCGTGGTCGCGGATCATCGTGCGCACCTTCGCGACGGTGACCTCGAGCCGGCGGGCGGCCTCGGCCCAGTCGATCCAGTCGGTCACCAGGGCGGCCAGATCCGCCTCGGCGAGGCTGGGTTCAGAGTTCATCGGACTGGTCATGGCGCCATGCTCCCACGGGTGCTCCCACCCCCTGCGGCGCGCCGGGCCGCCGCGGGTGGCCCGCGTCACCACACCGCCGAACGTAGGATGGGCGACCTCCGGACCCTTCCCCGTCCGGAGCAGGAGGGTCGACGTGGAGCCACACGCTGCCGGCTTCCCGCCCGGTGCGGAGGCGCTGCGCGGGCGCCTGCTCGACGGCAGGTACCGCCTCGGCCCGCGGATCGCCCGCGGCGGCATGGCCAGCGTCTACGAGGCCCTCGACGTCCGTCTCGACCGCACGGTCGCGGTCAAGATCATGCACGCCGACCTCTCCGACAGCGGCGACGAGCACGACTTCGCGGCCCGGTTCGTGCGCGAGGCCCGCGCCGCCGCCCGGCTCTCGCACCCCAACGTCGTGGCCGTCTACGACCAGGGTGACGACGACGGCACGATCTTCCTCGCGATGGAGCTCGTCACCGGCCACACCCTGCGCGACACCATCGCCAAGGAGAGCCCGATGGCCCCGGCCCGCGCGCTCGCGCTGATGGAGCCTGTGCTGTCGGCCCTCGCCTCGGCCCACCGTGCCGGCCTGGTGCACCGCGACGTCAAGCCCGAGAACGTCCTGATCAGCGATGACGGCCGGGTCAAGGTCGCCGACTTCGGGCTGGCCAAGGCGATCAGCGCCGACACCCAGCACACCGCCACGCAGGGCATCCTGATCGGCACCGTCTCCTACCTCGCGCCCGAGCTGGTCACCGACGGCACGTCCGACGAGCGCGCCGACGTGTACGCCGCCGGCGTCGTGCTCTACGAGCTGCTCACCGGCGCGAAACCGCACGAGGGCGAGAGCCCGATCCAGGTCGCCTACCGCCACGTGCACCACGACGTGCCCCCGCCCTCCGAGCGGGTGCCCGACCTGCCCGAGTACGTCGACGCGCTGGTCGCCCGGGCGACCGCCCGCGACCGCGGGCTGCGGCCGGCCGACGCCGGCGTCCTGCTGCACCAGCTTCACCGGGTGTCCCAGGCGCTGGCCGACGGCGTCCGCGACGACCCCGAGCTGACCCTCGACCTGTCGCCGTACGTCGGCGCTGACCGCGTCGTGGACGACGCCCAGGACGACGCCCAGTGGGACGACGTCGCAGCCGACCACGAGCCCACGACCGCCCTGCCGGTCCTGGCACCGCCTCCCCCGCCCCCGCCGGTACGCCGGGAGGCCCGGCCCACCCCGCCCACGAGGCAACCGAAGCCCCCGACGGCCCGCCGCTCACGACGCGGCCCGCTGCTCCTGGCGCTCCTCCTCGTCATCGCGCTGGTCCTCGGCGGCGGCGCCTTCTGGTACGGCTGGGCGCGGTACACGGCCAGCCCCACCGTGGTCGGCCAGGACCAGGCCAGCGCCGTGGAGGCGCTCGAGGGCGCCGACCTCGAGGTGGCCTACGCCGACCCGGTCTACGACGCCGACCTGCCCGCGGGCACCGTGGTCGACGCCGACCCCGGCGGCGGCGCCCGCGTGCTGCCGGGCGACACCGTCACCCTGACCCTCTCCCTGGGCCAGCTGCTCGTGCCCAAGGTGCGCGGCCTCGACGAGGACGCCGCCCAGGACGCCCTGCTCGAGCGCCAGCTCGAGTTCGGAAAGAGCGTGCCGCGCTACTCGGAGAAGGTCCCCGAGGGCGAGGTCCTGACCAGCGTCCCGCCGGCCGGCACCGAGCTCGAGCCGGGTGACTCCGTCGACCTCGTCATCAGCCGGGGTCGCGAGCCGATCAAGGTCCGCAGCTGGGTGGGCGACACCATCGACGAGGCGACCGAGGCCATCGAGCGGCGCGGTCTGGTCGCCGAGGTGGTCGAGGAGAGGTTCGACGCCACGGTTCCCGACGACGTCGTGATCTCCCAGAGTCCCGCCGAGGGCCGCCTCTTCCGCAACGACGTGGTCTCGCTCGTCGTGTCGAAGGGGCCCGAGCTGGTCGAGGTGCCCGGGGTCAACTTCGCCGGTGTCGACGCGGCGACCCAGACCATGCGGGACGCCGGCTTCGACGTCGAGGTCAAGGACGCCGAAGGCTCCTTCGGGCTCGGCTTCGTGGTCGACACCGATCCGCCGGCCGGCGAGATGGTGCCGATCGGCAGCACGATCACGCTCTTCGTGGCCTGAGCACGAGTCACGAGCGGGTAACAACCGTCCGGGCCGCTTGTGGCGGGTGGGGTCGCCGGGATCAGATGACGCGGTGCCCGCCGCCATCGACCTCGACCAGCCGTGGGACGTCGGGGGCTCGCCGGCCCGCGAGCGCGGTGTCGAGGTCCGCTGCGAGGGCGTCGTCCACCTCTACCGCACCTTCGCCGGGCACGACGTCGTGGCGCTGCGGGGCATCGACCTGACGATCGGCGCCGGCGAGCGGGTGGCGTTCCTCGGCCCGTCCGGCTGCGGCAAGTCGACCCTGCTCACGCTCCTGGGCGGCATCCAGCGTCCGTCGGCCGGCCGGGTGTTCCTCGGCGACGTCGAGATCTCGCGGCTCAGCGAGCGCCGCCTGACGCGCGTCCGGTCGCGGCTGGTCAGCACGATGCTGCAGGGCGCCACCCGCAACCTGCTGCCCTACGCCACCGCCCGGCAGAACGTCTCCTTCGCCCGCCTCGGCACCGACGCCGCCGTCCGGCGCGACCTGCCGCCGCCGGCCGAGCTGCTCGAGCTCGTCGGCCTGGCCGAGCAGCGCGACCAGGTGGTCTCGAGCATGTCGGGCGGCCAACGCCAGCGCCTCGCGCTGGCCTGCGCCGTGGCGACGGGTCCGCAGCTGCTGCTGGCCGACGAGCCGACCAGCGCCCTGGGCCACGACGACCGCGAGGCCGTGGTCGCCCTGTTGCACCAGGTCGGCACCGACCTCGGCACCACGCTCGTCGTCGTCACCCACCAGGCCGAGGTCGCGGCGACCTTCCCGCGCACGATCACCATGAAGGGCGGCCGGATCGGGGCGGAGGGCCGCTCGGGCTCGGAGTACGCCGTCCTCGGCGAGGAGGGCCTGCTGCACCTGCCGACCGAGCTGGTCGAGCTCTGGCCGGCCGGCACCCTGGTCCGCATCGAGCCACCCGAACCCGGCGACGACGACCGGCTCGTGATCACGCGCGAGGGACCCACCGGGGAGGGCGATCGGTGATCGCGCTCTCGGGGGTCGGCTTCGTGGCCGGCCGCGCACTGCTGTCCGACATCGACCTCACCTTCGAGCCCGGCCGGATGACGGCCCTGTCGGGCTCGAGCGGCTCCGGCAAGACCACGCTGCTCTCGATCGCCGGCGGGCTGCTCGAGCCCACGTCGGGCACCGCGACGTACGACGGCGCGCCGACCTGGCGCGGCACCGGCGACCCGGGGCCGGACATCGCGTTCGTGCTGCAGGTCTACGGCTTGGTGCCGATCCTCTCGGCGCGCGAGAACGTGTCGGTGGCGCTGCGCGCGCGGGGCGTCAGGGCCGGCGAGGCCGACGCGAGCGCCGAGGCCGCGCTGAGCGAGCTCCACATCGGTGACCTCGGAGGCCGGCA
The DNA here is from genome assembly GCA_963825985.1 of uncultured Actinomycetota bacterium. GTDB lineage: Bacteria > Actinomycetota > Actinomycetes > Propionibacteriales > Nocardioidaceae > Nocardioides. The sequence goes on from CAWGVK010000033.1 coordinate 231,315, forward strand.
GGTCGAGGAGCTCTCGGGCGGGCAGCTGCAGCGGGTCGCGATCGCACGTGCCCTGGTCGTGCACGCCCCGGTGCTGCTGGCCGACGAGCCCACCAGCGAGCTCGACGCGACGACCCGGGGTCAGGTGATGCGCCTCCTGCGCGCCGAGGCCGACCGCGGGGCCGTCGTCGTGGTCGCCACCCACGACCCCGAGGTCGCCGAGGTCTGCGACCACCACCACCGGATGGCCGACGGGCGGTTGGTCGGCCGCCGGGTCCGCTAGCCCCGGGATGCGGACCCTCCGAGCCGTCCGCGCCCACGGCGGCCCCGTCGTGCTGCTCGCGGTCGTCGTCGCCGTCGTGGTGGCCGCCGCCGTGCTCACCGCGAGCGTGGCCGCAGCGGGCGCGGACGACGCCCGCTCGGCCACGTCGACGCCGCTGCTGCTGCTCGCCCTGGTCGTGGTGCCGGTGCCCGCGCTCGAGCTGGCGCGACGCCGGCGCACCGAGCTGGCGCTGGTGCGGGTCAGGGGCGCGCACGGCGTCCGGCTCGTCGGCCTGGTCGCCGGTGCGTCCGTCGCCTCGGTCGCGGCCGGGGGCGTGGTGGGAGTGGCGGCCGGGGCGGTCGCGGTGCGACTGCTGCACGGACCGTGGGACGTCTCGAACCGGGTCGGCGGGTCCGGCCTGGCCGCCGCCGGGCTGGTCACGGCCGGCGCCGCACTCGTGGCCGCCGGCTGCGCGTGGCTGGTGGTGCGCGAGCCGCTCGCCACCGCCGTCCGCCGCTGCACCTGGGGCGGGCCGGGCGCGGCCGCCTCGTTCGCCGGCCTGGTCGGCGGCGTCGGTGTGCTGGTCGCCGCGCTGCTGGCTGTCTACCAGTCGGGGGCCGACGCAGGTGCCGACGACGGGGGGTCCCTGGTACTCGCCGGGTCGGCGCTGATCGGCATCTCCGCCGGCCAGGTCGTCGTGTGGGCGCTGCGGGCCGCGATGACGCAGGCCGGGCAGGCCGCCGCGACCCGGTCGACCGGTGTCCTGCTCGGCCTGCGCCGGGCCCTGGGCACCGAGCACGCCGGGCGCCTGCGCGCGGTGGTCGCGGCCGGTGTCGTGGTCGCCGCCGCGGCGGGCGCGGTCACCGCCACCAGCGACTGGGCCGACGACTCGGCGCGGCTGCGGCAGGGCGCACCGCTCCGGATCGCACTGCCCGACGCGGGCTCGCTCTCCACCCTGCTGCTGACCCAGCGACTCGACCCCGACGGGCGGTGGCTGATGGCGGCCGCCGTCCTCGACGACGGCGCCGACGCCGAGCAACGCATCGCCTGGCTCGACCTGGCCCGCTTCGACCGGGTCGCGGGCGACTTCCTCGCCCCCACCTCCGCCGACCTCGTCCCCCGGATCGCCGCCCTGCGCGACGCCGCGGCGGTACGCACGGTCACCGGCGACAGCCTGCGGGTCGGAGCGGGTACCCGTGTCCCGAGCCGTCGTCCGGTGACCGTCACCCTCGAGTACGTCGGCGACGAGGGCTTCGTCGCGAACGCCGCGCTCGACGTCGCCGCCGGTGCCACCGCGAGCCTGGCGGTCCCCGACTGCGCCGAGGCGTGCGTCGTGATCGGCCTCTCCGCGTCCGCGGCCGTCGAGGTCACCGAGCTCCGCCTCGGCGAGACCGACCTTCTCGCCAGCGAGCGGTGGGTCGGCCCCGCGGGCACGGCCCCAGGCCCCGGGGCCCTCACGCTCCCCGACGGAGAGGCCCTGGTGCCCGTGGACGCCGTCGCGCCGGCGCCGATGGTCACCGCCGGCGACCCCGTCTACCCCGACGGCGAGCCCGCCATCGCCGAGATCGGCGGTTCGACCCGACCCGTGAGGTCGGTCGGCTCACGACCGGGCCTGCCGCTGGTCGAGGGAGCCGGCCTGCTCGGCGACCTGCCGGTGGCCCTCGCCGGCGCACGCGGCTCGGTGGCCGACGTCAGCAACGTCGTCCTGGCCCGCGCCGACACCCCGGACGACGTGCTGGCCGGCCTCAGCGAGGCCGGAGCCGAGGCCCCCCAGCGGGTGCAGCCGTCGTCGTCCGTGCTCGGCGGTCGCGACCTCGCCGAGGACCGCATCCGCCGGGTGGTCGCCGGCGCCGGCCTGCTGCTGGGTCTGCTCGTCGTCGCGAGCGGACGACGTCGGCGGGTGCGGGCGGGTCGACGCGAGCGGGCGGCGCTGCGGCTGGTCGGCGTCCCCGCACACGAGCTGCGGCGCGCCGGGCTGGTCGAGACGACCCTGCTTGCCGCGGTCGTGACGCTGGCGACCGCGGTCGGCGGCTGGGTCGCCGCCGCCACCGTGGTCGACGCGTCCGGGTTGGTGCCGGCCGGGTCCACCCGGCTGCCGTTCGGCTCCACGGCCTCGCCGCTCGTGGTCGTGGGCGCGGCCCTCCTGGTGGCGCTGCTGGTCGTCGCCGGCGCCGTGCTGGTGCGGGTCGGCGTCGGGCGCCACAGCACCCCGGTCGCCCTGATCGCCGACGCGCCCGCCGAGGGGGTCGGATGACCACGCTGGCCACCGTGCTCCGCGGCCTCCGCTCGCGCGGACTGCTGTCGGTGGCGAGCCTGGCGATGATGGTGCTGGCCGTCTCCGGCGCCGTGGTCGGCCCGATGTTCCAGCAGGCGGCGACCGGCAGCTACACCCTCACCCGCATCGACGACTCCGCTCCGGCCCTCACCGCCCTCACCTGGGAGGCCAGGTCGAGGAGGCCGGTCGACCTCGACGCCCTCGTGGCGGCCGGCGTCGCGGAGGTCGAACGCCTCAGCCCGGCGGCCTACGCATCGCCCGACGTCACCGTCACGACCGTGCCGTTCTTCCGCGAGACCGACAGCGCCGACGTGACCTACCTGGCGCGCGACGACGTGTGCACCGCGCTCGAGGTCGACGGCCGCTGCCCCGAGCGCCCCGGGGAGATCCTGGTCAACGAGGACGACCTGGGTGCCGACACGATCGGCGACACGATCGCCCTGCCGTTCCTGGGCACGCCCGAGATCGTCGGCGTCTACTCGACCCCCGAGACGTCCGACGACTTCCTGGTGCCGACCCGGTTCGCCAGCCGGCCCGCGGGGCCGATCGGGAGGTACGTGCCAGCTCCCTACGTCATCGCGAACGAGCAGATGGCACAGCTGCCACCGCGGTTCTGGAGCGTGCAGCTCGAGAGTCGCCTCGACGTGCCCGACCAGGTCAGCGACGCCGAGTTCGACGACCTCGTCGCCACCGCCGAACGACTGCGGAGCGCGACGTCCGAGATCGACGGCGGCGTGGTGATCGGCAACGCCGAGGTCAACGACCTGGGCAACGTGCTGGCCGACGTGCGCCAGCAGCGCGAGGCCGCCCGCGCCGCGGTCACGCCGGCCGTGGTGGCGCTGGTCCTGATCGCGCTCGCCATGATCCTGCGGCTGCAGGTCGCCGCGGCCGACCTGCGCGGGTCGGAGCTGGCCCTGGCGGCCCTGCGCGGCGTCGGGTCGCGGCGGTCGTGGGTGCTGGGGCTGAGCGAACCGTGGTTCCTGGTGCTCCTGAGCCTGCCACTCGGCCTGGTCGGCGGGTACACCGCCACCGGAGTGCTGGCGCGCGCCTGGCTGCGTCCCGGCCTCGAGGTGGCCCTGCCGACCGGCTCCGTCGTCGGCGCGCTCCTCGTCGCCGCGGCGATGGCGGGCGTCTCGGCCCTGGCCGTCGGGCAGGGCATGCGCGAGACGCTCGGCTCCCGGCTGACCGGCCTGCGTCGCCCCGGCCGCAGCCCGCGCGCCGTGCTCCTCGTCGAGCTGGTGGTGGTGCTCCTGGCCGCCGCGCTGCCACTCACCCGGCTCGGCGCCGACGACGACGGGCTGGGCCTGGCCGACCTGCTGCTGCCGGTGGCCACGGCGATCGCCGCCGGGCTGATCACCACCCGGGTCGTCGCTGCGGCGGCGACCTGGTGGACGGGGCGCGGCGCCGAACGCCCGCTCTCGGTGTTCGTGGCGGCCCGGGCCGTCGCCCGCCGTTCGCAGGGCACGCTGGTGATCCTGCCGGTCGCAGCCGCGATCGCGGTCTCGGTCTTCGCGGTCGGTGTCGACAGCGTGGCGGTCGGATGGCGCGCCAGCGTCGCGGACACGACCGCGCCCGCCGACCAGGTCTACGACTCGCCGCTCCTGCTCGACGAGACGCTGCAGCTGACCCACCGGCTCGACCCCGACGGTCGGTGGTTGATGGCGGCGGGGCAGGTCGTCGCCCCCGAGGCCGACCCGGTCGTGCTGCTCGACGCCTCCCGACTGGGGCGGGTCGGCGCCTGGTCCCCCCAGTGGCTCGACGGCGCCGGCGCGGCCGAGGCCGCGACCCTGCTGACCCCGCACCCACCGTTGCTGGAGATCGCCGGATCGCAGGTCGGCCTGACGGTCGACGCGCCCGCGGCCGGGGCGAGCGTGGCCCTCGACGTCCGCACCGTCGACGGCATCCGCACGCTGCGCGTCGGCCCGTTCCCGGCGGGCACGAGCACCCAGCAGACCCGGACCGACCTGTGCGGGTCGGGCTGCGCGGTGCAGGCGATCTCCGTCGAGGACGCCGACGACACGACGCGGGTCTCCGCCCTGACCGTCGACGGCACGGCGGCCTCGCCCGGACTGGCCTCGCCGGACTGGACGACGAAGCCCACCGACGACGCCACGCCGCCCACCCCCGCCCGGACCGACGGCGACGTCCTGGTGATCGAGCCGGACGCCGACCTGGTGCCCGGCGTCGTCAGCAACCCGCTCGCGATGATCGCCGGTGTCGGCACCGGCGACAGCGCCACGACGATCGAGCTCGCCCAGGAGGAGGTGGCCGTGACGGTGGTGAGCCGGGCCGAGAGCGTCCCGTACGCCGGGCCGGCCGGCGTCCTGTTCGACCTGCCGTCCTTCGTCGCCCGCTACAACCCGCCCGCGCCCCTCGTGGGCACCACGGTGCTCGTCCGGGACGACGCGCCCCGCTCGGTCGTCGACGGGCTGAGCGCGGCGGGACTGACCAGCACCGTCGGCGCCGCGGAGACCCGGCGCGCCCTCGACACCAGCGCCTACGCCCAGGCGCTGCGGCTCTACCTCGTGGTCGCCGCCGCACTGCTTCTGATGGCGTTGGGCGGCCTGGTGGTCAGCAGCGCGGTGCAGATGCCGGCGCGCCGTCGCGACGCCGCGTCCCTGCGCGTCGTCGGGGTGACCCGGCGCACCGTCGCGGCCGCCTCGTGGTGGGAGTCCTTCGTCGTCCTCGGCGCCGCCGTGGTCGCCGGCCTGGCCGCCGGCGCGCTGGCCCTCGCGGTGCTGCTGCCGTCGCTGACGCTCGGCCTGGTCGACGAGGTGGTCACCCCGCGGGTGCTGCCCGACCCCGACGTCGCGCGGCTGGTGCTCTTCGCCCTTGCCGTCGCGGCGGCGCTCCTCGTCGTCGCCGTCAGCACCTCGCTGGCGGTCGTGCGCCGCGCGCGGGCCTCGACCCTCCGGGAGAGTGCCTAGGGGCACTCGTCCGCATCGCGGCACCATTTCGGTCCCCTGCCGGTACCGCCGCTAGAGTCGGCCCCGTGGCGCACACCTATTTCTTCGGACACCTGCCGGGAGCTCCCGTGCAGGCACGTCCCTAGACGCGCCCGCACCCACCAACGCCCCGGCCGCAGGCCCGGGGCGTTTGTCATGTCGGGGCCGAGGCCGGTGCTCCGACACAGAGAAACCGAGGAATCACCATGGTCGTCGTCATGTCACCGGACGCCACCGACGAGGACGTCGCGCACGTCGTCGAGAAGGTCGAGGGAGTCGGCGGTGAGGCCTTCGTCAGCAAGGGCGTCGTCCGCACCATCATCGGCCTGGTCGGGGACCTCGAGTCCTTCCACCACCTGAACCTGCGCACCCTCAAGGGTGTCGCCGACGTGCACCGGATCTCCGACCCCTACAAGCTCGTCAGCCGCCAGCACCACACCGAGCGGTCGACGGTCTGGGTCGGGCGTCCCGGGCAGCGGGTGCCGATCGGCCCCGAGACGTTCACGTTCATGGCCGGCCCGTGCGCCGTCGAGACCGCCGAGCAGACGCTCGAGTCGGCGCGGATGGCGCAGTCGGCCGGCGCCACGATCCTGCGCGGCGGGGCGTACAAGCCGCGCACGTCGCCGTACGCCTTCCAGGGGCTGGGCGTGAAGGGCCTGGAGATCCTGGCCGACGTCCGCGAGGCCACCGGCATGCCGGTGGTCACCGAGGTGGTCGACTCACGCGACGTGCCGGTCGTGGCCGAGCACGCCGACATGCTGCAGATCGGCACCCGCAACATGGCCAACTTCGGGCTGCTGCAGGCCGCCGGTGACTCCGGCAAGCCGGTGCTGCTCAAGCGCGGCATGAACTCGACGATCGAGGAGTGGCTGATGGCGGCGGAGTACATCTGCCAGCGCGGCAACCTCGACGTCGTCCTGTGCGAGCGCGGCATCCGCACCTTCGAGCCGTCGACGCGCAACACCCTCGACATCTCGGCGGTCCCCGTCGTGCAGGCCACCAGCCACCTGCCCATCATCGTCGACCCCTCGCACGCCGCCGGTCGCAAGGACCTCGTCGTACCCCTGTCGCGGGCGGCGATCGCCGTCGGCGCCGACGGCATCATCGTCGACGTCCACCCCGACCCCGAGACGGCGCTGTGCGACGGCCCGCAGGCGCTGCTCGGCACCGAGCTGCGCCAGCTGGCCCAGGCCGTGCGCCGCCTGCCGGAGATGGTCGGGCGGGTCGGCGCACACGAAAGGGCGGACCGCGGCTGACGGGGGCTCATCTAGGGTGACGTCCGAACCAGACCTTCGGGAAGGGACCGAGCAGATGGACCAGTGCGCGCGCTGTGGGCACTCGTTGGGCGTCGGCAGGTTCTGCGTGAACTGCGGGCACCCGCGGGGCGAGGCCGTGCCGACCGAGGTCCCCGCGGAGTCCCCCGACGAGCCGCAGGTCTCGACGGCGGAGCGACCGGCCGTCGCCGACGCGACCCGCCCGCCCAGCGAGTCACCGTGGGGGCCGGCGCCGACGGCTCCCCCGCCGGTGTACGGGTCGCCACCGAAGGTGCGGTATCCGCTGTACGCCGACGAGCCGGCGCCCGGCCCGTCCGACTCGACCCAGCTCGCCGCCCAGCCGCCGGCGTGGGAGTCCGCGGCGGCCACGACGCACTCCCACCGGGCCCGCCGCGGGTTCCTGCCCTGGCTGCTGGTCGCCGCCGCACTGGTGCTGGTGGCCGCGACCGGCGTGTTCCTGCTCGTGGGCGGCAGCGACGACCCGGGTGAGGCCACCGACCCGCCGCCCAACGCCCCGGGCGCCGGCGACGGCTCGTCGTCCGCCCCGAGCGGGACGCCGTCGAGCCCGAGCGAGTCGCCGTCGGAGGAGCCCGAGCCGGGCGAGCCCCGTGACGTCGCCCGCGGGGCGTCCGCCAGCGTGCCGGTCACGGCCAAGCCCGGTCGCGACGTCGACGGCAACGCCGTGCGGTACGACGCGACCAACATGCTCGACGGTCAGCCCGACACTGCCTGGCGGATGCCGGGTGACGGCACCGGCACCGTCGTCAGCTTCGACCTCGCCGAACCCACCCGGCTGAGCGAGGTGGGGCTCGTCAACGGCTACGCGAAGCGTGACCCCGGCTACGACGGGTACGCCGCCAACCGCCGGATCATCGCGGTCGAGTGGGAGTTCGCCGACGGCACCGTGGTGGAGCAGACCCTCGGCGAGAGCCGCTCGGTGCAGACGATCGACGTCGACGTCGTCACCGAGACCGTCGAGGCGCGGATCGTCGCGGTCACCCGGCCGGGTCGCGGTCCGAGCGGTCGCGACTACACCGCGATCAGCGACGTTGCCCTGGTCGGCGCCCCGCTGTGAGGTCTTGACCTCAAGCATCCTTGAACTCTTACCGTCAGGGCATGACCACCGACCGGCTGTCCGTCGCCCTCCTCGTCGCCTCCACGCGCCCCGGCCGGTTCGCCGACGCCCTCGTGCCGTGGCTGGAGAAGCGACTGGCCGCCTGCTCCTGGGTCGATCTCGTCGTGGTCGACCTCGCGGCGGACACCGGGTCGCCGATCGCGTCGCGGCTCGCCTACGCCGACGCCTTCGTCGTCCTCGTGCCGGAGTACAACCACAGCTTCCCGGGGTCGCTGAAGACGGCCATCGACGCCCACCACGCCGAGTGGGCGCGCAAGCCGGTGGCGTTCGTGTCGTACGGCGCCTCCTCGGGCGGCATCCGCGCGGTGGAGCAGCTGCGCCAGGTGTTCCCGGAGGTCCGCGCGACGACCACCCGCAACGCGGTCGCGCTGGTCGCCCCGTGGCGGCACGTCGACGGCGGCGGCGGGTTCGTGCCGCCCACTGACGTCGAGGCCGCCCTCGACGCCACCCTCGACGAGCTGCACTGGTGGACCCGCGCCCTGGCCGCGGCGCGCCTGGCGCACCCGGTGCCGGTCTAGAGGGCGCCGAGGATCCGCGCCGCCGCCTCGGCGTCGGCGCGGGTCACGTCGAGGTGGGTGACCATGCGGACCGTGGTCGGTCCGACCATCGCCACCCGGACTCCTGCGGCGCCCGCGCGCTCGACGTACTCCGCGGCGTCGGGCCGGTGGACGACGACGATGTTGGTCTCCACGGTCTCCGGGTCGGCACCGCAGGCCTCGGCCAGCAGCCGTGCGTGCGCGTGGTCGTCGGCCAGCCGCTCGACGTGGTGGTCGAGCGCGTGCAGACCGGCCGCGGCGAGGATGCCGACCTGGCGCATGCCGCCGCCCATCCGCTTGCGCCACACACGGGCCTCATCGACGGTGTCGCGCGAGCCCACCAGCACCGAGCCGACCGGGGCGCCGAGCCCCTTCGACAGGCACACCGACAGCACGTCGGCGACCGCGCCGTACTCGACCAGCGGGGTGCCGGTGGCGACGTGGGCGTTCCAGATCCGCGCGCCGTCGAGATGGACGCCGGCGCCCACCCCCGTCGCGAACTCGCGCAGGTCGCGGAGCAGGTCGAGCGGCAGCACCGTGCCGCCCGCGAAGTTGTGGGTGTTCTCCACCGAGATCGCGCTGGTGCGCACGAAGAACGGCCCCATGTCGGGGGCGTGCAGCGACCTCACGGCGTCGAGGTCGACGTGGCCGCGCGGGTGCGTCCAGGTGCGCATGGTGACGCCGCTGTAGGCGCCGTGGGCCCCGAGCTCGGCCCGCGCGATGTGCGCCGACGACTCGCAGAGCACCTCCTGACCGGGTTGCACGAGCGAGCGCACGGCGAGCACGTTCGACATCGACCCGGTCGGCATGAACAGCGCCGCCTCGTGCCCGAAGAGCCCCGCCACCCGCTCCTCGAGCCGGCCGACGGTGGGGTCCTCGCCGTACACGTCGTCGCCGACCTCGGCGTGCGCCATCGCCGCCCGCATCGACTCGGTCGGGCGGGTCAGGGTGTCACTGCGGAGGTCGATCAACGGCTGCGGCGGAGCATCTCGGCGACGAGGAAGGCCAGCTCGAGGGACTGCACGCGGTTCAGGCGGGGGTCGCAGACCGACTCGTAGCGGTCGCCGAGGTCGGCCTCGAGCAGCTCCTCGCCACCGCCGACGCACTCGGTGACGTCGTCGCCGGTGAGCTCGACGTGGACGCCGCCGGGCCAGGTGCCGAGCTGGTGGTGGACGTCGAAGAAGCCCTGCACCTCCTCGATCACGTCGTCGAAGCGGCGGGTCTTGTAGCCCGAGCTGGCCTCGAAGGTGTTGCCGTGCATCGGGTCGCAGACCCAAGCGACGTTGAGCCCGGCGGCGGTGACCTTCTCGACCAGGTTCGGCAGGCCCTCGCGGATCCTGCCGGCACCGAAGCGGGTCACGAAGGTGAGCCGGCCGGCGGTGTTGTCGGGGTTGAGCCGCGCGGCGAGCGCGATCGCGTCGTCCGGGGTGGTGGTGGGGCCGAGCTTGACGCCGATCGGGTTGCGCACGTGGCTCAGCAGCTCGACATGGGCGCCGTCGAGCTGGCGGGTGCGCTCGCCGATCCACACGAAGTGCCCCGAGAGGTCGTACGGCGCCTGGGTGCGTGAGTCGATGCGCGTCATCGCGTGCTCGTACTCGAGCACCAGCGCCTCGTGCGAGATGTGGAAGTCGACGCGGTGGAACTCGTCGGGGTCGGCGCCGATCGCCTCCATGAACGCCATCGCCCGGTCGATCTCGTGGGCCATCGCCTCGTAGCGCTGACCGGCCGACGACGAGGCGACGAAGTCGGTGTTCCACGTGTGCACCTGGCGCAGGTCGGCGTACCCACCGGCGATGAAGGCGCGGATCATGCTCAGCGTGGCGGCCGAGGTCCGGTGCACCTCGAGCAGGCGCCGCGGGTCGGGCACGCGCGACTCGGGGGTGAAGTCGTAGCCGTTGACGGCGTCCCCGCGGTACGCCGCCAGCGTGACGTTCTGCCCGTCGACCACACGCGTCTCGAGGTCGGAGGAGCGCGGCTTTGCGTACTGCCCGGCGAGCCGGCCGAGCTTGACGACCGGCACGGACGCGGCGTAGGTGAGCACGACCGCCATCTGCAGCAGCACCCGCAGCTTGTTGCGGGTGTTGTCGGCGGTGACCCCGGCGAACGTCTCGGCGCAGTCGCCGCCCTGCAGCAGGAAGGCCTCGCCGCGCGCCACGTCGGCGAGCTTCTCGGTCAGCTCGTCGCACTCGGCGGCGAAGACCAGCGGTCGCAGCGTGCTCAGCCGGGCGACGGTGTCGTCGACGACGGCGCGGTCGGGGTACGACGGTTGCTGGGCCGGGTGCAGGGCGTGCAGCGCCGGGAGTGACGGCAGGTCGGGAAGAGCCACGCCCTCCAGCCTACGCAGTGACGCGGGTCTCCCCGTGGTCAGTCCGGGGTCGGTCCGTCGCTCAGCCGTCGAGCTTCTCGACGTCGCGGAACCCGGTCTTCTGTCCGCGCACGCCGCGGTTGGTCAACCAGGTCAGCGCCCAGAGCACGATACCGATGCCGAGCAGCCCGGCGGCGATCTTGTACTGCACCATGTCGGCCTCGAGCCGGGCCCACGGGCCGAGCAGGTAGGCGCACGCGATCGCCCCGATGATCGGCACGGCCGTGGGTGCCCGGAACCGTCCGCGCGGGTCGCGGCGCAGCACCAGGCAGCAGATGTTGACCACGGTGAACACCGCGAGCAGCAGCAGCGACGTGGTGCCCGACAGCGCGCCCACCACGGTGCTCTCCGACTGGGTGCGCACGTAGATGATCAGGCCGAACGCCAGCAGGGTGGTGAACGCGATGGCGACGTACGGCGCGCGGCTCTTCGGTGAGACCCGGCCGAGCTGGCGGGGCAGCACGTCCTGGTTCGCCATGCCGTAGATCAGCCGGCTGGCCATCAGCATGTTGATCAGGGCGGTGTTGGCGACCGCGAAGACGGTGAGGAACGGGAAGAGCTTGTCGATCGGGATGTCGGGGGCGCCGATGCGCACCACATCGAGCAGGACGCCGGCCTCCGGGTCGATCGGCTCGGCGATCTGGCCGGCCGGCACCACGGCCACGACCGAGATGGCCACGAGCATGTAGATGAGCACCGCGATGCCGAGACCGGTGAGCATCACCTTCGGGAAGATCTTCTCGGGCTCCTTGATCTCCTCGGCCATGTTGACGGAGTCCTCGAACCCGACCATCGCGAAGAACGCGATCGCCGTGGCGACGGTGACGGCCATGAACAGGCCCTTGTCGTCGGGACTGTCGAAGACCGTGATCGCGTCGAGGTTGCCGTCGCCACGGGCCACGACCAGGAAGCCGATGACGATCACGATGGCCAGGGCCGTCATCTCGATGATCGTCAGGATCACGTTGAACTTCACGCTCTCGCCCACGCCGCGCAGGTTGATCGCGGCCAGGAGGAGCATGAAGCACAGGGCCACGATCAGCGTCGCCGTGTCGCCCGTCGGCGTGCCCGGGATGAGCTCCTCGACGCCGATCAACAGGTTCGACGCGAGCAGGCCCGACGACGTCGAGGCGCTGGTGATGCCGGAGCAGACCACGGTGAACGCCACGATGAACGTGATGAAGTGGATGCCGAACGCCTTGTGCGTGTAGAGCGCGGCGCCGGCGGCCTGCGGGTACTTCGTCACCAGCTCGAGGTACGAGAACGCCGTCAGCGTCGCCACCGCGAAGGCGACCAGGAACGGCAGCCAGGCGATGCCTCCGACCTGGCCGGCGAGCTTGCCGGTGACGGCGTAGATGCCGGCGCCGAGGATGTCACCGACGATGAACAGCAGGAGGAGCTTGGGCCCCATCACCCGCTTCAGGTCGGGTGTCTCGGGGCCGTTGACGTCGGCGGGGTCGCCGCCGGGCTTGTCGAGGTTCGTGGTCATCCCCGGGACACCTCCGCTGTGGTCGGGACCTTCCCCACACCCAACACCCGCGGAAGTGCCTTGTCAGCACACGTTGCCCCGGCGAGTTTGCCCACGCGAGAGACCCGTGGTTCACTTGAGACAATATTGTCTCATGTGAAACAGAGTCGTCTCATGGCTACCCGCGACGAGATCCTGGCCTCCGCCCAGCGTCATCTCAACGTCGACCCCCGCGCGTCGATGGCGGTGATCGCCTCGGCCGCCGGCGTCGGCCGAGCCACCCTGCACCGCCACTTCGCCTCACGCGACGACCTGCTCCACGAGCTCGGGACCCGCTCGCTCGACCGGTGGGAGTCGAGCCTCGACGCGGCCGATGTCGGCGGTGCGGCCGCGGCCGGCGACCCCGAGCAGATCGCCGCCTGCCTCCGTGACCTCCTCGCCCGCTTCCTCGACGACTCCGACGACTTCGGGTTCGCCCTCACCGACTCCTACCTCACCAGCGCCGACGACCTGCTCGCCCGCTCCGACGAGCTCGTCGAGCGTGAGGTCGAGCTGTACGCCGCAGCCCAGGCGGCCGGCGTGCTGCGCGGCGACGTGCCCGCCCGCTGGCTGAGCCACGCCGTCTACGGCCTGCTCGTCGCCGCCCGCGAGGCCGTCCGCAGCGGCGACGTGGCCCGCCGCGACCTCGACGCCATGGTGCTCTCGACGTTCTTCGACGGCGGTGGCGCGCGATGAGCACGCTGCTGCCCACGCCCGCTCCGCCCGCCGAGGCGCGCCGCTGGGCCGGACTCGCCGTCCTGGCCGCGAGCCTGCTCGTGGTCGTGATGGACATGACGATCCTCAACGTCGCGCTGCCCGAGCTCACCGCCGACCTGCGGCCCTCGGCCGTCAGCCAGCTCTGGATCGTCGACGCCTACGCCCTGGTGCTGGCGGGCCTGCTCGTGCCGATCGCCGCGCTCGGTGACCGGTGGGGCCGCAAGCGGATGCTGCTGTCGGGCTTCGCCGTCTTCGGCGTCGCCTCCCTGCTCGTCCTGGTCGCCGACTCCCCCGGTGACGTCATCGCCGTCCGCGCCCTGCTCGGCGTCGGTGGCGCGATGATCATGCCGACCACCCTGTCGCTGATCCGCACCCTGTTCACCGACCCGCGCGAGCGGGCCACCGCGCTCGGCATCTGGGGCGCCATGGCCGCGGTCGGTGGCGCCGTCGGGCCGATCGTCGGCGGTGCCCTGCTCGAGGCGTTCAGCTGGCACGCGGCGTTCCTGTTCAACGTGCCGGTGATGGTGGTCGCGATCGTGGCCGGCTTCCTGCTGCTCCCCGAGAGCCGCTCCGAGCGCCCCGGACGCCTCGACGCGGCCGGCGTCCTGCTGTCCTTCGGCGGCATGGCCGCGCTCGTGTACGGCGTCAAGGAGCTCGGCAAGCACGGCCTGACCGTCACCTCGGTCGCCGTGCTCGCGGCGGGCGCGGTGCTGCTGACGACGTTCGTACGCCGCTGCCTGACTCAGCCCGACCCCATGCTCGAGGTGCGCCTGTTCGGGCAGCGGGCCTTCACCGCCGGCGTGCTCGCCGCGCTCACGACCAGCATCGCGATGGTGGCGCTGCTCCTGCTCGGCTCGCAGTGGCTGCAGCTGGTGCACGGCTGGTCGCCGCTGCAGTCCGGCGCGGCGCTGCTGCCGATGGCGGTCGGCGGCATCATCGGCTCGCCGCTCGCCCCGGGGGTGGCTGCACGGGTCGGCGCCCGCACGGTGATCGCCGGCGGGCTGGCGGTCGCCGGCGTCGGGCTGCTGCTCCTCTTCGTGCTGCCCCAGCCCCTGCCGTACGTCTCGGTGGCGCTCAGCCTCACCCTGGTCGGCCTGGGCACGGCGTCCCTGGCCGTCGGCTCCGCCGTGATCATGGCCGGCGCGCCGGCCGACAAGGCGGGCAGTGCCGCGGCGATCGAGGAGTCGTCGTACGAGATCGGCGGCGTGCTCGGCGTGGCGGTCCTGGGCAGCCTGGCCGCGTGGGTCTACCGCGACGGCCTGCCGTCGGGCGCCACGGACGCCGCCCGCGAGTCGCTGGCCGGCGCCCTCGGCACCCCGGTCGCCGGTACGGCCGTCGAGGCCTTCGAGCACTCGTTCGCGGTCTTCGGCCTGGCCTCGGGCCTGCTGCTCCTGGCGGTGTCGGCCCTGGTCTGGTGGCTCACGCCCGCCGACCTCGACCTGGCCGCCGCCGAGCACTGACCGGGATCAGCCGAAGAAGACCTGCGCCTCGGCGTACTCCTCGGGGCTGACCAGCTTCAGCTCCTTGGTGCCCTCGGCGAGCGGTACCCGCTCGATGCGGGTGCCGCGCAGCGCCATCATCATGCCGAAGTCGCCCTCGGCGACGGCGTCAGCAGCCTGCAGCCCGAACCGGGTCGCGAGCCACCGGTCGAACGCCGTGGGCGTGCCGCCGCGCTGGATGTGACCGAGCACGACGGCGCGCGCCTCCTTGCCGGTGCGGTGCTCGATCTCGCTGGCGAGCCGGTCGCCGATGCCGCCGAGGCGGACGTGGCCGAAGGCGTCCTTCTCCCCCGAGATCAGCGTCATGTCTCCACCGTCGACGGGCACCGCGCCCTCGGAGACCACGATGATCGGCGAGTACTGGGTCTCGAACCGGGTCTCGACGTGGGCGCACACCTTCTCGATGTCGAAGGGCTGCTCGGGGATCAGCACGGTGCTGGCGCCGCCGGCGATGCCGGAGTGCAGCGCGATCCAGCCGGCGTGGCGGCCCATCACCTCGACCACGAGCACCCGGTGGTGCGACTCGGCCGTGGTGTGCAGCCGGTCGATGGCCTCGGTGGCGATGTTGACCGCGGTGTCGAAGCCGAAGGTGAAGTCGGTGCCGGAGAGGTCGTTGTCGATCGTCTTCGGGACGCCGACCACCTGGACGCCGAGGTCGGCGAGCTTGGTGGCGACACCGAGCGTGTCCTCCCCGCCGATCGCCACCAGCGCGTCGACGCCCGCGGTGGCGAGGTTCTCGGTGATCTGCTCGACGCCGCGGTCGAGCTTGAAGGGGTTGGTGCGCGAGGAGCCGAGGATGGTGCCACCGCGCGGCAGGATGCCGCGGCACTGGGCCACACCCAGCGGCATGGTCAGCCCCTCGAGCGGGCCCTTCCAGCCGTCGCGGTAGCCCACGAACTCGAACCCGTGCTCCTGGACGCCCTTGCGCACGACCGCTCGGATGACGGCGTTGAGCCCGGGACAGTCGCCTCCCCCGGTGAGTACTCCGACCCGCATGAACCCGTCCTCCTGTGGTGGCCCTGGTGCTGACTTGGATCGTTCATATCCAGCGTCCAACCTAACCACGGACGTCGGTCAGGTGGCGAGGGTCACCACCACGTGACCAGCAGGGCGGACACGCCCACGCCGGCGGCGATCCCGACCGCGACCGCGGCCAGCAGCGCCAGGTAGCCGCCGACCACCGTGCGGTCGGTGGGCAGCGGCTCGGCACCCCAGCGCGGGTCGGCCCCGATCGCGGCCACCTGCTGCGGGGTGATCCGGTCGTCGACGACGGCGACGTCGCGCTGGTGCGGATGCACGAGCAGCGCGGCCGGCACCTTGCGCATGGCCAGCCCCATCTGGGCCGGCACCAGGGCCGCGACCCGGCGCGCCGGTCCGTCGCCGACGACGGTGAGCACCGTCAGCGCCGACGGGCCCGGGGCGGAGCCGCGCCCCGGCAGGTACGAGTCGCGCTTGACCAGGCGCCGTCGTACGACGCGTCCGATCGCCGGCACCGGTTGGACGGCGCCCGATGCGATCTCTCCGGTGGCGGCGACGACGGTGCGCCGGAAGCGGCGCTCGGCCCGCGCGAGCCCGACCGGCCACACCAGGACCACGACCAGCTCGACGGCCAGGCCGGCGAAGAGCAGGTAGGCGTTGGCGTCGCTGTCGACGTCGACGAGGAGACCTCCGAACATCACGCCGATCGCGGCGCCGAAGCCGAACATGAGCAGCCGGGTCGGCCAGGCGATGTCGTTGAGCACGACGCCAGGATGCCCTGGTCGCCCGCCCGGCAACCCTCAGGTGGCGGCGGGGGTCTCGCTCGGCTCGGCGGCGTTGGTGACCCGGGTCGACGCACGCGGCAGCACGCGCGGCAGCCGGAGCACGCACAGCGCCCACACCCCGCACAGCGCCAGCGGCCCGGCCCAGGCGGCCAGGGCCCCCTGGGCCAGCAGGGCGGCATACAGCAAGGGGGCGACGGCGCCGGAGACGTTCCAGCCGAGCTGCACCACCGACATGTAGGTGCCGCGGTGCGCGTCGGGCGCGGCCTCCGCCGACAGCGCGCCGAGCACCGGCCCGGCCACCATCTCACCGACCGTGTAGACCACGGCGGCCGTGAGCACGACCGCGGTCGCGAGGCCGACGGTGAGCGCGTCGGCGGCGAGCATCATCACGAACGAGGACGCCGTGAAGCAGATCGCCGTGAGCACCACCCGGTAGCGGACGGCGCCGGTCATCGAGCGCACCACCAGGCCCTGCCCGAGCCCGATCATGACCGTGTTGACCACGAAGACGATGCCCGGCACCCAGCCCGGCAGCCCCAGCAGGTCGGCGAAGTAGACCGGCATCGTGATGTTGAGCGTCATCTCGGTGAGGGCGTACAGGAAGATCGTCACCACGAGCAGCCGGTAGCCGCGGTCGCGCAGCACCACGCCGAACCCGCCTCCGACCCGCGTGGGACGGGCGGCCGGGCGGCCGCCGGCGGTCACGCCCGTCATCAGCGCGAAGGCCAGGAAGTACGACGCCCCGTTGGCCAGCACCACCGCGTCGTACGCCGCGCTCGACCCGATGGTGAGGGCCAGGCTCGCGAGCAGTCCGCCCACGCCGTACCCGGCGTTGCGCAGCGCCTGCACGAACCCGAACCAGATCTCGCGCTCGCCGGGTGGCGCGATCTGCGTGACCAGCGGGCCGTTCGACCCCCAGAACATCGTGCGGCCCAGCGCCGCGACGCCGACGACCGTGCCCACGACGACCATCGAGTCGGCCAGCGGGTAGAGCAGGAACATCGCGCCCTGCAACACGTTGCCGACCTGCATCACGGTCTTGGGCCCGAGCCAGTCGACGAGCTGCCCGACCACCGGCACCAGCGGGGTGACCGCCAGGTTGGCGACCGTCATCACGACGCCGAGCTGCACCAGGCTCAGGTCGGTCTGGCGCAGGAAGTAGAGCATCGACAGGGGCATCCAGATGCCACCCCCGAGCGCGTCGATGGCGAGGGCCGAGACGAACGAGCGGTGACGTCCGATGGGCGGGAAGCCGAGGCGGGCGAGCACCCGGTCATTGTGCGACTTCAAGCCGGGTTGAGGGCAAGTGAGATTCGGACCGCACTATCCTCGCGCGCATGACGTTCTCGATCGTGGCCAGGTCCGACGACGGAGAGGCGTGGGGCGTGGCGGTCGCCTCCAAGTTCCTCGCGGTCGGCTCGGTGGTGCCGGCGGCGGTGGCCGAGGTCGGCGCGCTCGCGACCCAGGCCCACGCCAACGTGGCCTACAAGGGCCTGGCCCTCTCGCACCTCGACGAGGGCGCCACGGCCGCGGTCGCGCTGCAGCGGCTGCTCGAGGAGGACGACGGCCGCGACCACCGCCAGGTCGGACTCGTCGACGTCGACGGCGGCGCGGCCTCGCACACCGGGAGTGCCTGCATCGACTGGGCCGGCGGGCTGACCGGCGACGGCTACGCCATCCAGGGCAACTGCCTGGCCGGCGAGGACGTCGTCGAGGCGATGCGGATCGCCTGGGACGCCGGCGGCGAGGCGTCGTTCGGCCGTCGGCTGCTCGACGCCCTCGCCGCGGGCGACGCCGCCGGCGGCGACAAGCGCGGTCGCCAGTCGGCCGCGCTGCTCGTCGTCCGCGACGGGGCCGGCTACGAGGGCGGCGACGACATCGAGGTCGACCTCCGCGTCGACGACCACGCCGCGCCGGTCGACGAGCTCGGCCGGTTGCTCGACCTCAACGACCTCTACCTCGTCGCCTCGACCGACGACGAGAAGGTGAGTGTCGACGACGACCTGCGCGCCGAGCTCGAGGAGTTCGCCCGCACCCAGGGCCAGCCCGACTTCACCACCTGGGTCGGCACCGAGAACTACGAGATGCGCGTCGCCGCCGACCTCGCCTGGATCGACCAACGCATCCTCGCCATCGTCCGCGCGTCCACCGACTGAGCCACCACCGCGATAGTCCCGGCTGTTTGGGCCCCTCCGAGACCGGAATCGGGGCCCAAAAGGCCGGGACTACCCCAACTTGTCGACCACCGCCTGAGCGGCGTCTCGGTCGGTGGACAGCTCCTCGAGGGAGGAGTGGGCCTCGTCGCGGACCTGCTCGGCGTCACCCAGCTCGTCGTCGACCTCGTCGTAGGTCTCCTCCAGGGCGGCGATCTTGCGTTTCAGCTCGTCGATCTCGGCCTCGATCTGCAGCTGGCGGGCGCGCAGCTGGTCGACGTCGGCGACGGCGTCGTCGTACGACTCCTGGGCGAGGTCCACCGCCTCCTGCGCCTCGTCGAGGCGCTCCTGGGCGGCGACGAGCGCCTTGGAGTCCTTCTCGGGGTCGGGGACGACGTGCAGGTCGGGTCGCGCGGCCGGCTCCGGCGACCGTGAGGTCGCGGTGAAGCCGAGCGCCTCCGGGACGGCCACGGCGGCGGTCGCGTCGACGTCGTCGACACCGGTCGTCGTCAGCGCTGCGACCAGCAGCCCGCTGCGGACCGCCTCGCCGCACGGCTCGGACACCATCGCCGCGGTGAGGGTGGCCTCCACCTGGTCGGCGACGGCCTGGGTGACCTTGACCCCCTCCTCGGAGGCGAGCGAGCGCGCCTGCTGGGTGATCGCGGCCGTCAGCTGGCGGCGCTGCCGGGTCAGGGCCCGCAGCTCCTCGCCCGACATGCCGGCCTGGGCCTCGCGCAGGGCCGCGCCGACGGAGAGCACCTGCTCGACCTGGGCGCCCTCGCGGCGCGCGAAGTGGTTGACCACCCACGCCGCGAGCGACGGCTTCTTCAGGGCCTTGACCGCGGGCGCCAGGTCGGTGCCCTTGAGCTCCTTGGCCTTCGCGTCGCGCGCCGGGGTGAAGTCGCCCAGCGGCAACGCGTAGAGCTCGTCGGCGATCTCGAGCAGGTCCGTCGCGTCGGTCACGGCGTCGATCCTGCCAGCACCAGCTCTCGCTCGACCGGGTACGGCGGCCACTCGGCGCGCTGCTCGACGCCGGACTCGGTCCAGCCGAGATGGGCGTAGAGCCCGAGCGCGCGATGGTTCTCGGCCAGGCACCACAGCCGCGGCCGCCCTCCACCGGCCCGGATCGCGGCGACCACCCGCTCCACGGCCACCCGCGCCAAGCCCGCGCCCCACCGCGCGGGATGCACGGCGAGGTGCCGCAGCGTGGTGGCGTCGTACGCCACGTAGCAGTCGAGGCGACCGTCCCCGTCGACCACCTCCACCGTCACCTGCGGGTCGGTGACCACCGCGCGCCAGCGCTCCTCGACCTCGGCCAGCGGGAACGTGTGGTCGGAGAACACGTGGGCCAGCGCCACCACGTTCGCCGCCTCCTCCAGCCGCGCGAGGGCGGCGACGTCGGCGGCCGTGGCGGCCCGGAAGGTCACGGCCGGCCCGCCTCGTCCCAGTCGCGGTGCGACTCCAGCATCCGGTCGAACAGGCCGCGCAGCTCGGCCTCGTCGACGTCGGCGAGCGGGAGCCCGATCGCGTCGAGGGCGGCCCGCCAGTCGTCGTACGTCGTCAGGTCGGTGGTGTGCCGACCGTCGGCGTCGATCCGGGTCGCGACGCAGCAGCGCACCGTGTCGGAGCCGAGCGGGTCGCGGCGCTGGACGACGAGCACCCGCGTGAACACGCCCTCGGGCGGGGTCGACAAGGTGGCGTGCGCCCCGGCGACCACGTCGCCGTCGACCGGCAGGGACCGCGCCTCCATGCCCGTGAACGACCCGGTCGGGTCGTTGGTGAAGCACCAGCCGTCGGCGCGCACCTCGTCGACCGAGAACGCGAGCGGCCCGTCGGAGAAGCTGCCGACGACCAGCGGCACCGGCTCGAGGAACCCCTCGCCGAGGCCGACGTCGGGCCACCACTCGCCACCGGGGTTGTCGGTGGTCGGCAGCCCCGAGACCTTCAGCACCAGGTGGTTGAGGTCGGTGGCGTGCCGCCGTTCGGCCGACGTCCACACGTGGCCGTGCCGGCGCTCGACGGCGTACCCGAGCGACACCAGCGCGGTCTCGAGCGCGCCGTTCTGGTGGAAGCAGTAGCCGGCCCGGCCGGTGGCCGCCACCCGGGCGAGCGAGTCGGCCGGCAGCACCGAGGGCGGGCGGCCGAGCATGATCTCGAGGTTCTCGTACGGCACCTGCTGCACGTGCGCGCGGTGCACGGCCACCAGCGTCTCGAGGGTGGGCGGGAGGTCGGGTTCCAGCCCGAGCCGGGTGAGGTAGGCCGCTGTCGTCACGACGCCGAAGATAGGCCACCGACGAGCATCGCGACCGCGAGGTCGACCAGCTCGGTGCGGTCGACGCCGGCCGGTCGCTGCAGCGCGATCCGCAGGCACGTCGAGACCAGCACGCCCATCGTGAGGAACACGACGGCCTCGAGCCGCTCCGGCGCGAGCGACGGGAAGTGGCGGCGCGGCAGCACGGAGGCGAGCTGGTGCAGGTCGGCCTCGATCTCGGGCAGCACGTTGGCGTTGTGGCCGGCCGGCATCTGGTTGACCAGCGCGAGGACGACGGCGCGGTGCCGCT
The DNA here is from genome assembly GCA_963825985.1 of uncultured Actinomycetota bacterium. Classification (GTDB taxonomy): domain Bacteria; phylum Actinomycetota; class Actinomycetes; order Propionibacteriales; family Nocardioidaceae; genus Nocardioides. Next base: position 252,286 of record CAWGVK010000033.1, read on the forward strand.
CGAACCCGCCGACCAGCGTCTCCACGACCTCGCGCAGCGCGGCCTCCAGGTCGAGCTCGAGCGCCCCGACCACGCTGACCATCAGGTCGTCGCTGATCGCGCGCACCGCCTCGTCGCGCAGCACCGCCAGGATCGCGGCCTTGTCGTCGAAGTACCGGTAGAACGTGCCGCTGCTGACGTGCGTCTCCCGCGCGATCGCGGTCGTCGAGAGCCGGTCGTAGCCGTCCTTCTCGAGCAGCGTCAGCGTCGCGTCGAGCAACGCCTGCCTGGTCTGCGCCGCCCGGTCCTGCGTCGGCCTGGCCCGCTGTCGCTGCGCCACGTGGTCCACCAGAAGTGAATAGAAGATGAGGACTGCTCACTTTAGGCTCGGAGCATGGTCCCCACCAGCGTCCGTCGCCACGACGAGGCTCTCAGGCGCTTCGGCCCGTTCGCGCAGACCTACCTCGACGCGATGTCGGACGGCGACCCGCTGGCCGACGCCTTCGTCGCCGACGTCGGCACCCTCGGGCACGGGCGGGCGATGCGGATGCTGCGCACCGCCTGCCGCGACGGCATCGACGCCGTCGCCGACGCCCCGACGTCGCTGCGTGCGCTCTTCGCCGCGCTCGACGACGTCCCGCCGTGGGTCGACACCGCCCGCATCGACCGCGACAGCCGATTCGTGACCCGCTACACGCGCCAGGCCGGCATCGTGCTCGGCGCCGCGTCCCTGGTGAGCGGCTACGCCAACTCGGTCGCCTCCCGACCCCTGGAGATGACCGGCCGCTACGTCGAGAACGCCGGCGCCCGCACGATCGAGGTCGGCGGCTGGCTCCTCGCCGTCAACCGCGAGGGCGGGCTCGACCGGTACTCCGACGGCTTCGAGCAGACCGTGCGGGTGCGGGTCATCCACGCCCTGGTGCGGGCCGACCTGCGCCGGCGTCCGGCCTGGGACGCCGACGCGTGGGGCGAGCCGATCAGCCAGGCCTACCTGGCCTACACGCTCGTCGAGTTCGCCCTGATCCCGCTGCGGAGCATGCGGATGATCGGGGCGCCGTACCTGCCGCACGAGGAGGCCGCGTCCTACGCCCGGTGGCGCTACCTCGGCCACCTGCTCGGCGTCGATGAGTCCCTGCTGCCGACGAACCGCGCCGAGCAGGAGCGGCTGGAGGAGATCTACCTGCTCACCCGCCCGCCGGTCGACGACTTCTGCCGGGCGCTGGTGGCCGGCATCAACACCGAGTTCCTGGTGCCCGAGATCGAGGCGCTCTCGCCGAGGCCGCTGCACCGGTGGGCGCCGACGGTGGTGCACGGACTCGAGCGGCTGTTCCTCGGCGACCAGGTCGCCGACGAGCTGGCCGTCCCCCGCACCCGGCTCACCGGCGTCGTCCGCCGCGTCGGGCCGGTCCTCGGCGCCGTCAACCGGCTGCTCGACCGGCTCGCCTTCACGCTGCCCTGGCGCGCCCGGCTCGGACGCCGCTACCAGGTCGCCCAGGAGGCCCGGATGCGCCGCGACTGGGACGTCCAGCACGACCTGGTCGACGCCTCCCCCGCCGGCGGCCGGCCGCACCCGGCCCGCGGTGACTGAGCGCTACGTGGTCGCTTCCTCGTCGTCGGTGTCGAGGCCGCGCTCGATGGCGTAGCGGGTCAGCTCGACCCGGTTGTGCATCTGCAGCTTGCGCAGCGTGTTCTGCACGTGGTTCTGCACGGTGCGGTGCGCGATCACCAGGCGCTCGGCGATCTGCTTGTAGGACATGCCCTTCGCGACCATCTTGAGCACCTCGGTCTCGCGGTCGGTCAGCTCGGGGTGGCCCACGATCGACGTGTCGCCCGCCGGGTCCGACATCCGCCGGAACTCACCCAGCACCAGCCCGGCCAGCCCGGGCGTGAACACCGAGTCACCCCGCGCCACCCGGCGGACGGCGTCCAGCAGCTCGTCGCGCGACGCCGACTTGATCAGGTAGCCGGTCGCGCCCGCCTTCACCGCCTCGAGCACGTCGTGCTGCTCGCCGGACGCCGACAGGATCAGCACCCTCGCGCTCGGGTCCTGCTGGAGCACCTTCGCGGTCACCTCGACGCCGTTCGGCCCCGGGATCTGCAGGTCGAGGACGACGACCTGCGGCCGGGCCGCCGGGAACCGTGCCAGCGCCTGGTCGCCGTCGGCCGCGACGGCCACCACGTCCAGCCCCGCGGCCTGCAGGTCGCGCTCGACGGCGTCGCGCCACATCGGGTGGTCGTCGACGACCATGACGCGGATCGGCTGCTCGCTCATGGCGCTCGACCCTAGGACGACTCAGTCACCCGGCGGGCGCGAGATACCGGCCCCGCCGGTGCAGCAACGGCCGGTCGTCGTCGCCCGCCACGACGTCGCCGACCGTGCAGGTGAGCAGCAGCGACCAGCCGACCTCGGCGGTCGACTCGACGGTCACCGACGCCCAGGCGGCGGCGTCGGCGAGACGAGGACCGGCCGGCGTCGGCTCGAACGTCGTCATCCGGAACGGTCCGCCCGGCGCCGGCGAGACCCCGGCGAAGGCGTCGGCCAGGTCGCGGTGGTGCCACGAGAGCAGGTGGACGACGGCCCGGCCGGTGTCGGCCACGACGTCGGCGAGGTCGGAGTCGGGGTCGACCAGGGCGAGCAGCCGCGGCGGCTCGCCGTTCGCGAGCATCAGCGAGCTCACCGTCAGCCCGGCCCGGGCCGGCCCCTCACCCGCCGTCCACAACGTGACGGCGCCGCCGAGCCGCCCGCGGAAGCGGCGCCCGGGGTCGGGTCGTCGGCCGGCGAACGGATGGGTCGCTGTGGATGGTCAGTCGGGGCACGGCGCACGAGACCTCCCACTCCGTGCCGAACGACCCCGTGGTCAGGGTCGCGGTGCCGCCGAGGTCGGCGATCCGGCCGCGGATCGACCCGGTCACGCCGAGCCGACCCTGCGACGAGGCCTCCTCGAGCCGACCCTCGGGGATGCCGGAGCCGTCGTCGCGCACCGACACCTCGACCCGGTCGCCGAACGACTCGAGCAGCACCCACGCCGGCGCCCCCTCACCGACGTGCACCGCCACGTTGTCGAGGCAGGCGGCGACCACGGCGACCAGCTCGGCCGCCACGTCGGCCGGCAGCACACCGGTCCGCCGGGCACCACCACGTCGACCCCCGGTCGCAGGCTCAGCCGGCCCAGCTGCGACGCGAGGTCGAGGACGCCGTCGGAGACGCCCGAGGTGACGGCGTCCTGCGAGCGGATCAGCGTGCGCAGCGCCGACTCCTGCTCACCGGCGAGCCGCCCGAGCTCGGCGCCCTCGCCTCCGATCTCGGCGCCCTTGCGCTGCACCAGCGCCAGCACCTGCAGGACGCCGTCGTGGACGACGCGCGCCAGCCGCGCCCGCTCGGCCGCGGCGGCCGCGAAGCGCTGCGCCTCGTCGCGCTCGGCCGCCATCTGCTGCAGCGAGCCGCACATGAAACCGACGATCGGGCCGCCGATCATGAGCAGGAAGAAGTTGCCGTAGTTGGTCTGGTTGAGCTCGTCGCGCAGCAGCAGGTCGGCGCCGCCGATCAGCACACCGGCGACGAGCCCGCCGGGCGCCCGGAACCGCACCGCCCACGCGAGCAGCGCGGCCATCACCCAGAAGCCGGGCACCGTGGCGTTGAACCACGGCCCCTTGACCACCGGGGTCAGCCCCAGCAGCGCCAGCGTGACGGCGAGGTCGGCGACCAGGAGCAGGACCCCGCGCCGGCCGGGGTCGGCGTAGGCCCAGGTGGCGAACGCCGTCCAGGCGACCATCACGCCGACGCAGGACGTAGCCGCCGGTCGGGTGGTCGTAGTTGTCGACGCCGCGGTAGAGAGCCAGCCCGACCGCGTTGACCAGGACGACGAGCCGGACGACGCCGACGGCCCGGAACAGCCGGTCCTCGACGGCCAGCGCGGCCCGGACTGGGTGGGCGGAGCTCAGGACGCCCGCTTCTGCTCGTCGGCCGTCTCGGCCTTCGCCTCGGCCTCGGCCTTCTTGGACTCCTCCTTGGCGACGCCGGCGTACTTGTCGACGTACTCCTGGCCGGAGAGCCGCATGATCTCGTACATGATCTCGTCGGTGATGGCGCGCAAGATGTAACGGTCGTTCTCGAGTCCGGAGTAGCGCGAGAAGTCGAGCGGCTTGCCGAAGCGGACGACGGGCCGGGTGAACGAGCCGAAGGTCTTGCCCGGCGGCGCCACCACGTCGGTGCCCACGACCGCCGTCGGGATCACCGGGACGCCGGTCTCGAGCGCCAGCCGCGCCACGCCGGTCTTGCCGCGGTAGAGCCGGCCGTCGTGCGACCGGGTGCCCTCGGGGTAGATGCCGAACAGCCCACCCTCGCCGAGCACCTTCTTGGCCGACAGCAGCGCGCCGGACGCGGCGTCGGCGCCCGAGCGGTCGATCGGCACCTGACCGGCCCCGGAGAAGAACTGCTTCTGCAGCCAGCCCTTGATGCCCGGCGTCGTGAAGTACTCGGCCTTGGCCACGAACGTCACCCGCCGCGACAGCGTCAACGGCATGAACAGCCAGTCGGCGTACGACAGGTGGTTGCTGGCCAGGATCGCCGGCCCCTCGTCGGGGATGTGCTCGCCGCCCTCGGTGTGCGGCCGGAAGACCACCCGGAGCACCGGCCCCAGGGCGATCCACTTGAGGAACCAGTAGAACACCGCACCACCCTTTCCCGAGACGCGAAGACGCACGGACATTCGCACCTTAGTGCCTCGCCGCGCGGGTGCGGCATGATCGCCGCCATGACGTCTCAGGTCGACCCGTTGCACGAGCCGCTGTCGGCCGAGGCGCGCCCCGAGCTCACCGGTGGACGCCGGGTCGGGGTGCTGCTGAGCCACGGGTTCACCGGGTCGCCGTACTCGATCCGGCCGTGGGGCCAGCACCTGGCCGACCTCGGGTACGGCGTCGCCGTCCCGCGGCTGCCCGGGCACGGCACGACCTGGCAGAACCTCAACGCGCACCGCTGGGACGACTGGTACGGCGAGATCACCCGCACCTTCGACCGGCTCTGCCTCGACCACGACGCCGTCGTGGTCGGCGGGCTCTCGATGGGTGGGGCGCTGGCGCTGCGGGTGGCCGAGGAGCACCCCGACCGGGTCGCCGGCCTCGCCCTGGTCAACCCGGCCCTGGCCAGCAAGCGCCTCGACCTCAAGCTGCTGCCCGTGCTCAAGCACGTCGTCGCGTCGTTCCCCGGCATCGCCAGCGACATCAAGAAGCCCGACACCCGCGAGCACGGTTACGACCGCACCCCGCTCAAGGCGATCCACTCCTTCGTGCAGGCCTGGCCGATGCTCGTCGCCGACCTGCCGCGGGTGACCAGCCCACTGCTCTACCTGCGCTCGGCCGTCGACCACATCGTCGACGACGCGTCGCAGCCGATCATCCTCGACGGCGTCTCCTCCACCGACGTCACCGAGGTCGCGCTGCCCGACAGCTTCCACGTGGCGACCCTCGACAACGACGCGCCGACGGTCTTCGAGCAGACGGCCGCGTTCGTCGCGCGGGTCACCCAGGTCTCGTGACGGTCGCAGAGCGACCTCCTCGACCACCGAGGCACCGCAGGTCGAGGAGGTTCCGCTAGGAACCGTCACGAGACCCCCCACGTCGTTGGTCGAGGAGGTTCCGCTAGGAACCGTCACGAGACCACCCCACCGTCGTTGGTCGAGGAGGTTCCGCTAGAGGACCGTCACGAGACCACCGCGTCGTTGGTCGCGCAAGCGAACCTGTTACGAACCACCGAGGCACCCGCAGGTCGAGGAGGTTCCGCTAGGAACCGTCACGAGACCACCCACGTCGTTGGTCGAGGAGGTTCCGCTAGGAACCGTCACGAGACCACCCCACCACCGACAGTCGGGTCTCGTGACGGTCGCAGAGCGACCTCCTCGACCACCGAGCGGGTCGCAGAGCGACCTCCTCGACCACCGAGCGGGTCGCAGAGCGACCTCCTCGACCACCGAGCGGGTCGCCGGGCGACCTCCTCGACCACCGGCCGTGCCCCGCCCTGATCTACCCTCGACACGTGGCCAAGGACGACGAAGACGTCTGGCGCGCGATCGTCGACAACTACGGCGACCGGCCCGAGCTCGAGCCCGACGAGGCGACGCGGGAGCCGGAGCCGGTCGCTGGGCCGAGCGCTGAGCCGAGCGCGCTCGACGAACCGGACTGGGACGACGCCTACCCCGACTCCGACTGGACCACCGACCGGTTCGTCCCGCCCCCGCCGCCTCCCCTGCCGACCACCACGACCGACCGGATGCTGGCCTGGGCGGGGGTCTTCGGCTCACCCGCCGTGCTCCTGGTCTGCCTGGTCCTCGCCATCGACATCCCGGTGCTGCTCGCCTACGCGCTGGTGGCGGGTTTCGTGGGCGGCTTCCTGTACCTGGTGATCAAGATGCCCCGCGAGCCCCGCGACCCCGGGGACGACGGCGCGGTCCTGTGACGCGCTGCCGGTAGTCGCCCGCCAGCGTCATCCGCGTCGTGCGGGCGGCCCGGGCCGAGCGTGCCGAGCCGGCCCAGCGCGCCGCCCGGGCGAGCAGCGCGGCGCCGATCAGCCCCGACTCCGGGCCCATCCGGGCCTCCAGGATCTCGGGCGCGCGGCGGTGGCCGGCCCCCACCAGGGCCCGGGCGAGGGCGGCACGGGCCGGGTCGAGAAGCCGGTCGCCGGCCGCCGACACCCCGCCGCCGACGACGATGACCTCCGGGTCGAACGCCGAGGCCACGCCGCCCAGCCCGACGCCCAGCCAGGTGCCGACCGACGCGAACGCCTGGCGGGCCACGAGGTCTCCCGCCTCGGCGGCCGCGGTGACCATCGGGCCGGTCAGCTGGTCGGGATCGCCACCGCACAGCTCGGAGAGCACGGTCGGCTCGGCTCCCAGCCTGGACTTCGCGAACCGCACCAGGGCGTTGCCCGAGCAGTACTGCTCCCAGCAGCCGGCCATCCCGCACTCGCACCGGCGGCCGTCGGGCACCACCTGCATGTGGCCGAACTCGCCGGCCATGCCCTGCGAGCCGCGCACCACGGCCCCACCGAGCAGGATCGCGCCGCCGATGCCGGTGCCGAGGGTGACCACGATCGCCGACGTCGCACCCCGGGCCGCGCCGAACGCGTTCTCGGCGACGGCCGCGCAGTTGGCGTCGTTGTCGAGCGCGACCGGTGCGCCCCACCGCAGGGTGAGCCGCTCGCGCACGTCCTCGCCGGCCCAGGGCAGGTGAGGGGCGAACATCACCCGTTCCCCGGCGGCGTCGACGAAGCCGGCGGCCGCCAGCCCGACGCCCGCGATCCGGCGTCCGCCGGCGACGTCGAGCACCGCGGCGGTGAGCGCGTCCTCGACCGACGCCACGCTCACCCGGCGTCCGGGGGTGCTGCGCACGGGCTGTCCGGACGACGGCGCCGGTGCGCGTGACCTCACCGGCCAGCACCTTGGTGCCACCCACGTCGACGCCGATGTAGAGGACCATGATCAGCGGCGGGCCAGGTCGGCGGCACCGATGACGCCGGCCTGGTTGCCCAGCGAGGCGGTGCGGATGTCGAGCATCGGGCGGTGCCCGCGGCCGGTCAGCTCGGACTCGAACGCTGCCCGCGTGGGGTCGAGCAGCAGGCTCGCCTGCCTCGCTGACGCCACCGCCGATGACGACCGCGCCCGGGTCGAGCACGGCGGTCAGCGTCGCGATCGCCTCGCCGAGCCAGCGCCCGACCTCGGCGATCTGGGCGACCGCGAAGGCGTCGCCGTCGCGGGCGGCCGTCGTGATCAGCGGCCCGTCGATGCGCAGGACGTCGCCGCCCGCCCGCTCGAGCAGCGCGGTCCCCTCGGGGGTCAGCGCCTGGGCGCGGGTCTGCTCGACCAGCGCCGACCCGCTGGCGTACTGCTCCAGGCAGCCGAGGTTGCCGCAGCCGCACAGCCGGCCGCCGGGCACGACCCGCAGGTGCCCGATCTCGGCTGCCGCCCCGAAACCACCGCGGTAGAGGGAGCCGTCGAGCACCAGCCCACCACCCACTCCAGTGCCGACCGTGACCATGAGCATGTCGTCGACGTCGGCGGCGGCGCCGAACGTGAACTCGCCCCACGCGGCCGCGTTGGCGTCGTTCTCGACGACGACCGGCAGGTCGACGCGGTCGTGGATCTCGCGACCGAGGTCCTCGTCGCGCCAGGCGACGTTGGGGGCGAACATGACCACCGTGCGGTCGGAGCTCACGAAGCCGGCGGCTCCGATCCCGACCGCCGTGAGCTCGTGCCGGCCGGCGAGCTCGAGCACCAGCTCGGCGATGGCGTCCTCGACGGCGTCCGCGTCGGCAGCGGGCGAGACGACCCGGTGCTCGTCGAGCACCGTGCCCTGCTCGTCGACGACGGCGCCGGCGATCTTGGTGCCGCCGACGTCGACGCCGCAGGTCAGTCCGGTCCGGGTGGGGGTGCTCATGAATCGTCTCCGTCGAGGTCGATCTTCTCGAACTCCGACCCGGAGCCCGGTGTGCCCGATGCGCCGGCGGCAGAGCCCGGTTGCGGCAAGGTGGCGAGGACGCCGGCCGCGGCCTGCAGCAACGACGACGCCGCCGACGCGAGGTGGGCCCTGACCTCGGGGCTGGCCAGGCGGACGACGTGCACGGTCCGGCAGATCGGGCAGTAGGCGCACTCGGCGGCACCCGTGTCGAGGTGCTCGTCGACGGCCGACGCCGCGGCGGTGGCGTGGTCGGCGAAGCCGCTCAGGGTCTCGTCGAGGTCGCGGTCGCGCGCCCACCCGGACAGGGCGCCGAGCAGCTTGGCGGCCTCGTCGGCCACGCTGCCCACCTCGCCCCGCTCCCCCGGCTCGTGAGCGGCCGCGTCGCCGTCTCGTGGGTCGGTCACCTCGTGTCTCCTGTCGTGGCGTGAGTCCGGGCCTGCTCGTCGGCCGGCTCCTGGAAGCGCACCCGCAGCTCGCCGTCGATCACCCTGGCGCCGGCGACCCGAAGTCGCGCCAGGCCCGCCGGCAGCGTGAGAAGGCGACGATACGACCCCACGGTCACGACCAGCTCGTCGTGGTGCCGGGCGAGACCGACCTCGGTGCGTGTGACGAACGGCAGGGCCAGGTGCAGGACGGCGCCCGCGCCGGTGCGGGTGACGCGGAACGGCCCGTCGCCGGTCGGCGCGGCGAGCGGGTCGTCGTCGCCGTACAGGTCGGCGGCGAGCTCGCCGAGAGCCGCCACGCCCACCGGCTCGACGGCGCGGTACTCCGCGCGCCAGATCGGCAGCCCGGCGAACGACTCGTCGACGTCGGCGAGGACGGCGTCCTGCGCAAGCACCCAGCGGGCGCGCCAGTCGTCGGCGTCCTCGGCGGGGAAGATCCGGTTGGCCACGACGCCGTCGACGCGGTAGCCGAACAGCGACAGGCTGGTGTAGCTGCGACGAGCCTCGGCGAGGACGACGGTCTCGGGCGTCAGCACGATCCGCACGCTGGCGCTGGGTCCCGACAGCAGGGCGTGCACCTCGCCCAGCTCGCCGTGCAGCCGTTCGATCGCGTCGAAGACCGAGCCGCCGGGCATCGGGACGCCGGCCGCCCGGCTCAGCACCGGGCGCAGCGCCTTCATCACGCGCTGCTGGGTCGGGAAGACCCGCTGCATGTACCAGCCCAGCGCCTCGGGCAGCGCCAGCAGCCGCAGCGTCTCGGCGGTGGGGGCGCAGTCGACGACGATGACGTCCCACTCGTCGGAGAGCGCGTGCAGGCGCAGCTCGAGCAGCGCCAGCACCTCCTCGGCGCCCGGGATGACGGTGAGCTCCTCGGCCGCGACGGGGTCGACACCGGCCACGTCGAGCACCGAGAGCAGGTAGCCCTGGACGTCGGCCCACGACTGCTCGAAGCGCAGCTGCGCGTCGACCTGCTGCACGAACAGCCCCGGGGTGACCTCGGTCGGCTCCGAGCCGACGGGAGTGCCGAACGCGTCACCGAGGGAGTGGGCGGCGTCGGTCGACAGCACGAGGGTGCGGTGGCCGGCGGCGGCTGCGAGCGCGGCGGTGCCGGCGGCGACGGTGGACTTGCCGACGCCACCCTTGCCGGTGAACAGGATGATGCGCACGCCGGGAGGTGAGCCCGGGCTCAGAGCGACTCGACGCGCTGCTTGAGACCCTTCAACGCGGTGTCGATGAGGATCTTCTCGCCCTTGCGCTTGATCATCCCGATCATCGGGATCGACACGTCGAGGGCGAGGCGGTAGGTCACCTCGGTGGAGCCGGTGCCGAGGTCGCGCAGCACGTAGGCGCCGTCGAGTGCCTTGAGCATCTTGCCCTGCGCGAGGGTCCAGGTGACCTGGCGGTCGTCGTCCCACACGTAGGCCAGGGTGTACTCGTCCTTGACCGGCGCCACGTCGAGGGTGAAGAACACCTCGCGGGCGCGGTCCTGCTGCTCCCCGGCGTACGACGAGCGCACCTCGGCGACCTTCACGCCCTTGGCCCAGATCGGGTACGCCGCGAAGTCGGCGATGACGTCCATGACCGCGGCGGGCGGGGCGTCGACCACGATCGAGGAGGTGGTCTGCTCGGCCATCGGTGCACCTCTCGGTCTCTCTTGTGGGCTCGCTGGAGGCTACCGGATGGACCGCACCCCGGTGCGCGGCGGTAGCGTGCCATCCGTGCGTGAGTTCTCGACACCGCTGAACGTCGACCTCCCCACGGCGGGCAACCTGACCGACGACGTCGTCCGCAACGCCGACGAGGCCCCCGACGCGGTCGTGCTGTCGCGCCGGGTCGGGTCGGGAGCCGACGCCTCGTGGCACGACGTCACCGCCTCCGAGTTCCTCGCCGAGGTCTCCGCGGTCGCCAAGGGCCTGGTCGCGGCCGGTCTCGAGCCCGGCGACCGGATCGCCCTGATCTCCCGGACCCGCTACGAGTGGACACTGTTCGACTACGCGATCTGGTTCGCCGGCGCCGTCACGGTGCCGGTCTACGAGACGTCGTCGTCCGAGCAGATCGAGTGGATCCTGCGCGACTCCGGGGCCGCCGCCGTCGTGGCCGAGGGCGCCGACCACCTGGCCCGGGTCTCGGGGCTCCGCCGCGACCTCGACGACCTCCACCACGTGTGGACCATCGACATCAACGCGGTCGACATCCTCACCAGCCTCGGCGACGACATCTCCGACGACGACCTCGAGAAGCGGCGGACGGCGGCCCAGCCGGCCGACGTGGCCACGCTCATCTACACCTCGGGCACCACCGGGCGTCCCAAGGGCTGCACGCTGACGCACGGCAACTTCCTCACCGAGCTGGGGGTCGCCGTCCACGAGCTCGACGCCCTGTTCCGGCCGACCGCCACCGGCGACGACGAGGGCGAGGGCGCCGGACAGCCCTCCACGCTGCTGTTCCTGCCGCTGGCGCACGTGTTCGCGCGGGTCATCCAGATCGGCGCGATCAGGACGCGGGTCCGGCTGGGGCACAGCGCCGACGTGAAGAGCCTGGTGGCGACCCTGCAGGAGTTCCGCCCGACGTTCGTGCTCGCCGTCCCCCGGGTCTTCGAGAAGGTGTTCAACACCGCCTCGCAGCGCGCCACCGCAGACGGGCGCGGCACCATCTTCGACAAGGCCGCCGAGACGGCCATCGCGTGGTCGCGGGCCCAGGACAAGGGCCGGACGCCGTGGGGCGTGCGGGCCCGGCACGCCGTCTACGACCGGCTGGTCTACGGCAAGCTGCGCGAGGCCCTGGGTGGGGCGTGCGTGTACGCCGTCTCCGGCGGCGCCCCGCTCGGCGAGCGGCTGGGCCACTTCTACCGCGGCATCGGCCTGACGGTGCTCGAGGGCTACGGGCTCACCGAGACCACCGCCGCCCTGACCGTGAACCTGCCCGACGCGCAGAAGGTCGGCACCGTCGGCCGGCCGCTCCCCGGCACCGCGGTCCGGGTGGCCGACGACGGCGAGCTGCTGTTCAAGGGCGGCCAGGTCTTCAGCGGCTACTGGCACGACGACCAGGCGACGTCCGAGGCGCTCGAGGCCGACGGCTGGTTCCACACCGGCGACGTCGGCGAGGTCGACGACGAGGGCTTCGTGCGGATCACCGGGCGCAAGAAGGAGATCCTGGTGACCGCCGGCGGCAAGAACGTCGCGCCCGCCGTCCTCGAGGACCGGATGCGTGCCCACGCACTGGTCAGCCAGGCGCTGGTCGTCGGCGACGGCCAGCCGTTCATCGCCGCCCTGGTCACCCTCGACCCGGAGTCGCTGCCCCTGTGGCTCGAGGCGCAGGGCAAGGTCGGGTGACCTGGCCGACCTGGTCGACGACCCCGACCTGCGCGCGGAGATCCAGAAGGCCGTCGACGACGCCAACACCGCGGTGTCGAAGGCGGAGGCGATCCGGAAGTTCACGATCCTCCCCCGCGACTGGACCGAGGAGGACGGCGATCTCACGCCCAGCCTCAAGCTGCGCCGCAACGTCGTGCTGCGCGAGTGCAAGGACGAGATCGCCGCCCTGTACCCCTGAGCAACCTCGGACACCCGCTGAGACGCCTGCATCTTCGGACCCCGCCGCGGGTACGTCGCGCACCGGGAAACGGGAGCCGGGGCATTACAGTGAGCGCCGGGGGACGGATGAGCGCGGGACGCACGATGCCCGCGGCGAGAGGGTGGGCGCGTAGTGGATCGACGCAAGGTGCTGCTGGTGGCCGCGGTGCTGATGGCCGTGGTGGGCGCCGGGCTGGTGCTGCTCTACGTCCAGGACGCCGAGGACCGCGCCGCCGACCAGCTCGACACGGTCGAGGTCGTGGTGGCGCCGACGTGATCAACCCCGGCGAGTCGATCGAGGACGGCGAACGACGGCAAGCTCGACGTGGCCGAGGTGCCGCGGCGCAGCTGCTCAACGGCTACGCCGCTGACGACAACGAGACCTCGACCGGCAGGTCGCCGCTCACCCGATCTCCCGGGTGAGCAGCTCGTGGACCAGCAAGTTCGGCTCGAGAGCACGAGGCGCGTGCCGCCCGCCGACCCCCAGGGCAAGCTCGCCATCGTCCTCGAGCCCAGCGACACCGGCCGGGTCGGCCGGCTACGGGCAGCCGGGCTCCTAGTCGTGGTGCCTGTGCCGACCGGGCAGGAGCGGCGACGCCGGCACCTGAAGCGCCCTCTGCTGGACGAGGGCTGCTCGTCCTCGGCGTCGGCTCCGCGACGGTCGACCAGGACGGCACGACCGACTCCGGCGGCCAGACCGCTGGAGGACTCGGCGACCAGCCTGCTGACCGTCGCGGTCGACCGCGAGGAGGCCAGAAGGCCTGCTGGCATCACCAACGACTCGCGCTTCACCCTCGCCTTCGGCGCTGACGCAACGACCGCGACGCCGTCGACACCCCCGACGCGACGGGGTGATCGACCATGCCCGTCCTCGTCGAACCCCACGAGCCCATCGTCTCGTCCCTGCTGCCGATGCTGCCGGCCGGATCACACGCCGTGACGTCCCCCGACCGCATGCTGGGCTGGCTCGACCAGCATCCTGACGAGTACGTCGTGGTGCTCGGCCCCGGCCTCGCCATCGACGACTCGGCTGGCGGTCTGCGAGCAGCTGCGGGTCACCCGGCCCACGGTGAGCGTGGTGCTGGTCGTCGTCGACCCTCGACACCGCGCTCCTCGCCCGGTCGATGAAGGCCGGCGCGCGTGACGTCGTCCAGCTCGGCGACGCCGCCGCCTTCGAGGCCGCCGTCCGCCAGGCCTACCAGCTCTCCGAGGCCCTGCGCGGCCCGGCCGGGGCCCGCCATCTCGGCAAGGTCGTCACCGTCTTCTCGCCTAAGGGGGGCGTCGGCAAGACCACGATGGCGGTCAACCTCGCGCTCGCCCTCACCGAGAGCGGCGCCCGCAAGGTCTGCCTGGTCGACCTCGACCTCGCCTTCGGCGACGTCGCCATCACCCTGCAGCTGCTCCCGACGCACTCGATCGAGCAGGCCATCGGCTCCGAGGACCTGCTCGACCTGCCCACGCTGGAGGCGCTCCTGACCCGCCACCAGGAGTCGCTGATGGTGCTGGCCGCCCCCCTGCACCCCGACGTCCGCGAGCGGGTGACGCCGGTGCTGGTGTCTCGCGATCCTGCGAACGCTCAGGGAGGGCTTCGACTTCGTCGTCGTCGACACCGCACCGGCGTTCGACGAGCAGATCCTGACCGCCCTCGAGGAGACCGACGAGTGCGTCGTCGTGGCCACGCTCGACGTCCCGACCCTGAAGAACGTCAAGGTCGCCCTCGAGACGCTCGACGTGCTCAACATCGCCCGGGGCCACCGTCACCTGCTGCTCAACCGCGCCGACGACGCGGTCGGCATCGACAGCGCCAAGGTGTCGAGCGATCCTCGACATGCCGGTCACGACCCAGGTCGGCACGTCGGTCGCCATCGCCGCCGCCACCAACGCCGGCACCCCCATCGTGACCGGCGACCCGCGGCACGCGTCCAGTGTCGCCATCAGACAGCTGGCGTCCGCCCTGACCGGACTGCCGGTGGCTCCACCGTCGCGGATCAACGGCGAGACCGTCGGCTCCCAGGCCGGGAAGCGGCGCGGGCTGTTCCGGCGCAGCAAGGGATCGCGGGCGTGAGCGGCAGCCTGTCGGAGCGGCTGGCCGCCGCTCGGCGCGAGGCTGAGGCCGAGGCGTCGGACCCGCCCGACAGCAACGGCGCCGGCGACCCGGCCGACCTCTCCGACGTGCCGCCACCCACTCCTCGACAAGTCGTCCCCTCCGACCCATCGCGCGACGCCGGGCGCCGCTGCTCGCCGGGCCACGGGAACGGGTCGGGCCGACCGGCTCGACGAGCTCAAGAGCAGCGTCCACGTCGAGCTCATGCGCCAGCTCGGTCCGCACCTCTACGACGCCGACATGGACCAGGGCGACCTCGACCAGCGAGTGCGCGGCGTCCTCGCCGAGGTGCTCGGCGCGCAGGACCGGCCGCTGAGCACCAGCGAACGCACCCGGGTCACGCAGGAGATCTCCGACGACATCCTCGGCTACGGGCCGATCGAGCCGTACCTGCGCGACCCCGACGTCTCCGAGGTCATGGTCAACGGCTCCGGCGCGATCTCGCTCGAGCGCGCCGGGCGCCTGGTGCGCGCCGACACCCAGTTCGCCGACGAGGCCCACCTGCGCCGCATCATCGACAAGATCGTCTCGCGCATCGGCCGCCGGGTCGACGAGTCGAGCCCGATGGTCGACGCCCGGCTGCCCGACGGCAGCCGCGTCAACGCCGTGGTCCCACCGCTGTCGATCGACGGCTCGGCCCTCACCATCCGCAAGTTCGCCGCCGACCCGCTCGCCGATCAACGACCTGGTCAACGTCGGCACGCTCACCCCGCAGACGGCCGACTTCCTCGAGGCCTGCGTGCGTGGCCGCCTCAACATCGTGGTCTCCGGCGGCACCGGCGCCGGCAAGACGACCACGCTCAACGTGCTGTCGTCGTTCATCCCCGACGACGAGCGGATCGTCACCATCGAGGACGCCGCCGAGCTGCAGCTCAACCAGGAGCACGTCGTCCGCCTCGAGTCCCGCCCGGCCAACATCGAGGGCAAGGGGGCGGTCTCGATCCGCGACCTGGTGCGCAACAGCCTGCGCATGCGTCCCGACCGGATCATCGTCGGCGAGGTCCGCGACGCCTCCGCGCTCGACATGCTGCAGGCGATGAACACCGGTCACGACGGCTCGATCTGCACCCTGCACGCCAACAGCGCCCGCGACACGCTCTCGCGCCTGGAGACGATGGTGCTGATGGCGGGCATGGACCTGCCGATCCGCGCGGTCCGCGAGCAGGTCGCCGCCGCCGTCGACCTGATCGTCCACCAGGCCCGCTTCAAGGACGGCTCCCGCCGGGTCACGCACATCACCGAGGTCGAGCGGCATGGAGGGCGAGGAGCATCGCCCTGCACGACATCTTCGTCTTCGACAACACCGCCGGCTTCGACGTCGAGGGCCGCACGCTCGGGCGGATCCGCTCGACCGGGCACCGCCCGACGTTCCTCGAGAAGATGTCGTACGCCAACGTCACCATCGACCCGCACATGCTTGCTCGGGGAGCGGGGGTGACCCAGCCTCGCTGGGCGCTGCCGGCGGTCCTGTCCGCGCTCCTGGCGCTGGTGGCCGTCCTAGGAGCGGGCAGCCGCACACGCCGCCGAGAGGCGACGGGATCGTCGGCTTCGCCCGCGACGCGTCGGGGCTGGCGGTGTCGGTCGAGGTTCCCGAGGGCACGGAGGTCGACCTCGACGGCGTCACCGCGACGGTCGGCGGCATCGACTACGACGTCCCGGTCGCGGAGCCGTTCGGTGCCGGCAACAGCACCGTGCGGCGAACGACGATTCTGGCCATCGACACCAGCAACTCGATGAGCGGGCCGAAGTTCGAGGCCGCCAAGGCCGCCGCCGACCTGTTCCTCGACGTCGTCCCCGACGACGTGTACGTCGGGATCGTGAGCTTCAACAGCACGATCACCACCTTCCCCCCCACCCAGGAGCGCAGCGCGGCTCAGGAGGTCGTCGACAACCTCGAGCTCGACCGGCGAACGCTGCTGTACGACGGCGTCGCTCGCCTCGGTCGAGCTCGCCGGCGACGACGGCCTGCGCAACATCCTCGTGCTCTCCGACGGAGCAGACACCGGCGACAACGGCACCCTGCTCGACGACGTCACCGAGGTTCTGTCCGACTCCGGCGTGCCGGTCAACGTGGTGGGGCTCGACCAGCGTGGCAAGGCCCTCGCGGCGCTCGAGACGATCGCCGGCGACAGCGGCCAGGTCGTCAACGGCACCCAGGCCGAGCTCGCCGACAGGTTCGGCGAGATCGCGGAGGGCCTGGGGCGGCAGGTCGCGGTGACCGTCGCGGCCCCCGACGACGTGCTGGCCGAGCCCGTCGATGTCACGGTCACGTTGCCCTCCGCCACCGGCGACGTTGTCGCGAACGCCCTGTACGTGCCCGGCGCGTCGAGCGCACCGCCCGCTCCCTGCCCTTGCCCGACCAGGCCGAGGACGGGCTGCTGCCGACCTGGGCCATGTACGCCGCCGTCGGTCTGCTCGGCGTCGGCGCTGATGCTTGCGATGGTCTCGTTCGTGCCCTCCGGGCAGGCGTTGCCCCGGACGCCGGCGGCGCGGATCTCCAGCTACACCTCGAGCGTCCTGGGCGGAGCGGCGCCGACCCGCCCAGGACCAGCCCGCACTGGCCCAGGCGACCGAGGCCATCGAGGGCGTGCTGCGCCGCAACCGCGGGCTCGACGAGAGGATCTCGGGCCGGCTGTCCGCGGCCGGCAGTGCCCTCAAGCCGTCGGAGTGGCTGCTCCTCCACTGCGCCATCGCGCTCGGCGCGCTCGCCGTCGGCCTCCTGCTCGGGCGCGGCGCGCCGGCGGTCGGGCTGCTGTTCCTGATCCTCGGGGTCGTCCTGCCCTGGGTCTACCTCGGAGTGCGCCAGTCCCGCCGGCGGCGCAAGTTCGAGGCGGCCCTGCCCGAGACGCTGCAGCTGATGTCGGGGTCTCTCTCGGCCGGGCTCTCGCTGCTGCAGGCGGTCGACACCATCGTCCGTGAGGGCGCCGACCCGGTGTCCACCGAGTTCCGGCGGGTCCTGGTCGAGATCCGGCTCGGCATCGCGCTCGACGACGCCCTCGAGGGAGTCGCCGAGCGCTTCGCCAGCCGTGACTTCCGCTGGGTGGTGATGGCGATCCGGATCCAGCGGCAGGTCGGTGGCAACCTGGCCGAGCTCCTCACCACCGTCTCGACGACCATGCGCGAACGCGAGTACATCCGGCGCCAGGTCTCGGCCCTCGCGGCCGAGGGCAAGCTGTCGGCCATCGTCCTGGGCGCGCTGCCGCCGGCCTTCCTGCTCTACCTCGTCGTCGCGCAGCCGTCGTACGTCGAACCCCTTTTCACCGACCTGCGCGGCATCATCATGCTGCTGGGCGGCGCGGTGTGGCTGGCGGTCGGCATCGTGTGGATGAGCCGGCTGATCCGGGTGGAGGTCTGAGATGGCCTTCTTCGTGCTGGGCATGGCGCTCGTGGCAGGTGCGATCGTCCTCGCGTTCCTGGCGGTCGACGCGAGGCACACCTCGCGAGGGGTCGACCGGTCCGTCGAGCTCCTCACCACGGTGACGGCCAGCAAGGAGACTGCGGCCAACGACGACGACCGCACCTTCGCCGAGCGGGTCCTCGAACCGCTGCAGCAGCGCGCCCTCGCGGTGGGCCGCCGGCTGTCGGGCTCCGGCTCCGCCGAGCGGCTGCGACGCCGCCTCGATCTCGCCGGCAACCCCCGCGACTGGAACTACGACCGGGTCGTGTCGGTGAAGGTGATCGGGGCCCTGGCCCTCCTTGCCGTCGGGATCAGCCTGGCCGTGGCCACCAAGGCCGGACCCGCACTCGCGGTCCTGCTCATCGGTGGCGGTCTGCTGCTCGGCTTCTTCCTGCCCAACCTCTACCTCTACCAGTCCGCGTACGCCCGGGCCGAACGGCTCGAGCGCGAGCTGCCCGACGCGATCGACCTGCTCACCATCAGCGTTGAGTCCGGGCTCGGCTTCGACGCCGCCTGCCAGCAGGTCGCGAGGCACACGACCGGCCCGCTCGCCGAGGAGTTCTCCCGGATGCTGCGCGAGATGCAGATCGGGCAGACCCGGTCGGCAGCGCTGCGCTCGATGGCCGAGCGCACCAGCGTCACCGACGTCCGCTCGTTCGTCACCGCGATGGTGCAGGCCGACGCCTTCGGCATCCCGATCGGCCAGGTGCTGCGAGTCCAGGCAAACGAGATGCGGGTGCGGCGGCGGCAGCGGGCGGAGGAGAAGGCCCAGCAGGTGCCGGTGAAGATCACCTTCCCCCTGATCTTCTGCATCCTCCCGTGCCTCTTCATCACGGTGATGGGCCCGGCCGCGATCGCTCTCATGGACAACTTCGGGTGAGGGCGGTGCCGAACTACCAAGCGCTGCGGATCACCGTCGGGTCCCGGCTGTTCACGCTCCTGGCCCTCGGCGCCCCCGTGCTCTGGTACCGCGACCGGGCCGCCCTGATCGCGCTGGCCGCGGTCGGTGCGGTGTGGCTGGTAGCCAGCGTCGCCGAACGCCGGCCCGAGCTGACGCCGATGTCGCCGATCGCCGAGGGCGCGGCCATCGGGGTCATCTGCGGCCTGACCCTCGGGTCGTCCGAGGCGATCCTGCTCGCGCTGGTCCTGCCGCCGTTCGTGGGCGCCGTCCTGCGGGGACTCCGAGGCGCGCTCCTGGCCCTCAGCGCCGAGCTGGTCACCGTCGTGACCTTCGCCCTCCTCGCGGAGGAGTGGTCACTGACGGACGAGCAGAGCTTCGCGACCTTCACCTGGGCCATGGCCGGGCTGGGCCTCGGCATGATCGGCAGCTTCGTGCACGCGACGGTCACCGCCGAGACCGACGAGCTCGCGCCGTACCGCGACGCGCAGCGCCTGCTCCGGCAGCTGCTCGACCTCTCCGACGACCTCAGCTCCGGTCTCGACGTCGTCTCGCTGGCCGGCTCGGTGCTCGGCGACGTCGGCGACGCCATCCCCACCGAGAGCCTGGCCCTGTACGCGCCGCGGGGCGAGGTGCTGGTGCCCCTCGCGGCCCGGAGCCACGACTCGCAGCACACCCTCGGAGCGGCCGAGGAGCTCGCCGGAGAGTCCTGGGCCAGCGCCGCGCCGGTCGTCCGCGACCACGCGTTCGCCTTCCCCGTGGGCGAGTCGGCGATCCTGGGCGGCGTCGTGTCGACGGCCGCCGGACTCGACACCGCGGAGGTCGAGCGCACCATCGGCCGGCTGCGCGACGAGCTGCGGGCCAAGTCGGTCCAGCTCGACACCGCGGTGCTGTTCTCCGACTTCCGCGACTCGGCCTCGGCCGACGTCCGCAAGCGGCTGGCCCGCGAGATGCACGACGGCGTCGCCCAGGACATCGCCTCGCTCGGCTACCTCGTCGACGCCCTGGCCGCGCGGCCGGCGTCCGACAAGCAGGCCAAGCAGCTCGCGACCCTGCGCGAGCGGATCACCGCGATCGTGGCCGAGGTGCGGCAGTCGGTGCTGAGCCTGCGCACCAGCATCGGCGAGGCCCAGAGCCTGGGCACCGCCATCGGGACCGTCGCCCGGCACCTCAGCGAGTCGTCGCGGATCCCGATCCAGGTCACGCTCGACGAGCAGGCGACCCGGCTGCGCCCCGAGGTCGAGGCCGAGCTGTTCCGCATCACCCAGGAGGCGATGAACAACGCCGTCAAGCACGCGCAGTGCAGCAGCATCGAGGTGCACTGCCAGGTCTATGCTCCCGACGTCCTGATCACGGTCTCCGACGACGGCCGCGGCCTGCAGCAGGCCCGCAGCGACTCGCACGGGCTCAAGATCATGCGCGAGCGGGCACGCCTGGTGGGCGCCGAGCTCTCCATCGACGACCAACCGACAGGCGGTCTCCGGGTCGCCGTGCGGATCTCCAGCTCGACCTGACCTTTCCCGACATCCCCACAACGCTGAGAGAGTGGCACCATGAGCGACACCCCGATCCGACTCCTCCTCGTCGACGACCACGAGCTGATCCGCGAGGGCCTCGGCAGCGTGATCGACCTCGAGGACGACATGGACGTCGTCGCCACGGCCGGCTCGGTCGCCGAGGCCATCACGGCCTACGACGAGCTCAAGCCCGACGTCGTGGTCGCCGACCTGCAGCTGCAGGACGGCACCGGGCTCGACATCGTGCGCACCATCCGCCAGTCGAGCCAGGAGACCGGCCTGATCGTGCTCACCATGCACTCGGGCGACGACCAGATCTTCGCGGCCATGCAGGCCGGCGCCTCCGGCTTCGTCGGCAAGGACGCGCCGTCGTCGGAGGTCGTCAAGGCGGCCCGGCACGCGTTCGTCTCGCCCCGTGCCTTCGTGTGCGCCGGTCTCGTGGGCGCGATGATGCGGCGCGCCTCGGGCGAGTCGACCAGCCTGACCGAGCGCGAGCACGACGTCCTGCTGCTGCTCGCCGACGGCCTCGGCGCGGCCGCGATCGGCGAGAAGCTCTACCTGAGCGAGTCGACGGCCAAGTCGCACATCGCCCGCATCTACCAGAAGCTCGGGGCCGCCAACCGGGCGCAGGCGCTGGTCACGGCGATGCGGATCGGGCTGCTGTCGAGCATCCAGCCCAGCGCGCGCTGACGCTGATCACCTAGTCCGAACGGACAGCCGTGTAGTCATAAATGACTAGAGAGGTTCGTACGTTCCGCCGATCTGCCGGCCTCCGTCCTGAGCCACACTGGTCTGCGTATGGGCCTGCCGTGGCGTTCTCGGGTAGACCGGCCCATCGACCACCAAGGAGCCCCTCATGTTCGACCTATCTGCGCATCGTCGTGGCCGCCCGCAGGGCGCGCATGGACGAGCGTGGTGCCTCGGCCGTCGAGTACGGACTACTCGTGGCCGGCATCGCCGCCATCGTCGTCCTGGTCGTCTTCGCCCTCGGCGACAACATCAGGGACGCCTTCCAGGACACCTGCAACAACCTCGACGGCAACGACGACCAACGGCGACTGCACGCCGGGACCCGTGCATGAGGGTGCGCTTGAAGAACCGCTGCCCGGGGTGAGCGGGGAGCTTCCGCCGTCGAGTACGGCCTGCTCATCGCGGGCGATCGCCGCCGTGATCGTGCTCGTCATCTGCTCCTGGGTGGCAACGTCATCGACATGTTCCAGGACACCTGCAACCGGGTCGACGACGGCGATCGCCGACACCGACTGCGACGACGACTGACGTCAGTCAGGTCGCTCACTGCTCGTCTCCGACCCGCCGCGCGATCGCGATCCGGGTGAGCACGTCCGGGTGGCTGCCGAACCACAGCTGCGCCAACGCCGGCGGAGTCGGGTCGGCCAGCGACCGCAGCGCCAGCTGACGCTGCGTCGCGACGAATGCGTCGACATCCACGGTGGTGCGGACGGCGTCGACGTCGGCCCGGGACTCCAGCTGCCGGCTGACCGTGTTGGTCACCGGGGCGCTCGCGAGCGACGCGATCGCCGCCAGCGCGAGCACCAGCGGGACGACGGCCGCCTCGCCGGCCGCGGGATGGCCGCGCCGGCGCAGCGCGCCCAGCCCCACCGCCAGCAGCCCCGCCCCGAACAGCGAGCCCGCCGCTCCGAGCACCGTGCCGGTCACCACGTCGCGGCGCCGGGCGTGCGCGAGCTCGTGGGCGACCACCGACAACGCCTCCTCGCGGCCCAGCGACTCGACGAGGTTGTCGTAGACGACGACCCGTCGGGTGCCGCCGAACCCCGACACGTAGGCGTTCAGCGACGTCGTCCGGCGTGACGCGTCGGCCACCAGCACGTCGTCGACGGTGACTCCCTGCTGCTCGGCCAGGACGAGGATGTCGCTGCGCAGCGGCCCCGCGGGCAGCGACTCGAAGTCGTTGAAGACCGGCTCGACGACCACGGGGTACACGAACGACCCCAGCACCACCAGCGCCGCCAGCAGCCCGCCGACGACCGCCGGCCAGGCCCGCACCCAGCGCCTCGCACACCCCACGAGCACGAGCGCGGCCACCGACGTCAGCACGATCGCGACCGCCTCGGTGCGGACCAGGTCAGCGGCGTACGACGTCCAGCGCTGTCGCGAGAGCCCGTAGTCGAGCCGGAGCCGGTGCAGGGCCACCCCGCACGGCAGCGTCACGAGACGGCCCACGAGCGTCAGCGCCGCCACCGCCAGCGGCACCTGCGCCCACCACGGCCCGGGCAGGCGCTCGACCAGCCGGCGTCCGCGTGGTGTGAACGCGAACCAGCAGGCGACGGCGAGCGAGACCGCCAGCGAGATCCAGCTCCAGACGCGGGCCCAGCGGGAGAAGTCCTCGGCACGCGCGACCTGCTCGGGCGTGAACACCGCGCCGGCCGGCACCGGCGTGACCGGGCCGCCGGGCACGGCGTCCCACGGCACCAGCACCGCCGCGACCACCACGAAGGCCACCGCCCCGGCGATCAACGTGCCGACGGCGACCCGCCGCTCAGGAACGCTCACGCGGCAACTCTGCCAACCGCGCCTGCCACGCCTCGACCAGGTCGGCCTCGGTCCAGTCGAACCGACGGTCGAGCTCGTCGGCGACTGCAGCACCGTCGCTGACGGCGGTGTAGAAGCGCTCGAGCGCGGCGTCGGTGCCCCGGTCGGCCAGGGTCACGCACACCAGCCAGGACGCCTCGTAGACCGCGCCGAGGTGCGGTCCGCGGGTGTCGAACTCGTCGGCACCGGGGAGCGCGTCGGGCGGCCCCTCGCGGCGTACCCGGTCCTCGATCTGGCCCGCGGTCCTGCTCAGCGGCAGCGTGGTGTCGCGCAGCGCGACGTAGTCGGCGAAGCCCTCGACCAGCCACGTCGGCGCCTCGCTCAGCGGCGCGTCGGTGGCCACGTGCGTGGCCTCGTGGGCCAGCACGACCTCCTGGCCGACCCGCCCCAGCCCGTCGAACACGTCGGGGTTGACGAACACGTGGATCGGCGACTCGGCGGTGATCGTGGCCTCGCCCGAGCCGGTGACCGCCGCGATCTGCCCGTAGTAGCCGGGTTCGACCCCCAGGGCGGCCTCGAGGGCGGCGCCGTCGCTCGGTACCTCGACCACGAGCCGGGGCCGCCACGTGGTGACCACGTCGGCGACGTCGGGGACGGCGGCCTCGGCCAGCCGGACGTACGGCTCGGCGTCCTGCCCGCCGGCCACGACCACGAGGAGGTCGCGGCTGCGGCTGACCTGCAGCGGACCGCTCAGCCACACCGGCGTCTGCAGCGACCCGCCGCCCAGCCCGGCGATGGTGACGCCGCCGTCGCCGGAACCGGCGCGGAAGCGCACCTGCACCTCGGCGGTCGACGGCGTCCGGTCGAAGCCGGCGTACTGCCAGGTCACGTCGACAGCGGCGGGCCAGGTGCCGTCGGCCGCCACGCCACCCTCCTCGTCGACGTAGCGGAAGGTCACGTCGCTCAGGCGGGCGGCGGTGGCGCCGTCGACGACGTCACCGAGCCGGGTGGCGGAGCCCTCGTCGTCGGGCGCGGCCAGGGCGCTCGCGGCGCCGCGGTCGCCCTCGGTGACCGCCCGAGCCAGCTGCTGGAGGGCCTGGGCGGCTCCCCCGGCCTCGACGCCAGCCGGCGTCCCGGTCGGTGTGGGCGCGCGGTAGGGCTCGTCCGACTCGTCGTCGGTGCTGACCAGCCTCCACGTGACGACCGCGACGACAACGACGACGACGAGCAGCAACAGCGAAGGACCGGCCACCCCCCAGGGGGATCGGCCGGTCCTTGCGCGGTGGTCGTCGGTCAGCGGTGGTCCATCAGCCGGGACGGACGGCGCCGACGTACGGCATGGAGTACAGGTCGGCCGTGGTCACGCCCGAGCCGGGGTTGGCCGCGTGCACGATCATGCCGTTGCCGATGTACATGCCGACGTGGCTGATCGGGCTGTAGTAGAAGACCAGGTCGCCGGGCTGGAGGGCCGAGGCCGCGACCTTGGCGCCGGAGCTGTACTGCGCGCCCGAGGAGTGCGGGAGCCCCACACCGGCCTGCGCCCAGGCCATCATGGTCAGGCCGGAGCAGTCGAAGGCGCTCGGGCCGGCGGCACCGTAGACGTAGGAGTCGCCCACCTGGGCCATCGCGTAGGAGACCGCTGCGCCGGCGCGGCCGGAGGCCGGCACGTCGGACGGGACGCGCGTGGAGCCACGCGACAAGATCGCCTCGCGCTCCTCCTCCTTGAGCCGGTCGAGCAGCGACTCGGCGTCGGCGAGCTTGTCGTCGATGGTGGCCTTCTCGTCGGCGAGCTCCTGCTCGACGCTGGCCACCTGCTTGATCCGGTTCGCGAACGCGTCGTGCCGGATGTCGAGCGCCTCGAGCCCGGTCTCGTAGTCGTCGAAGAGACCCTGCTGGACACCCTGGTACGACGACATCGTCGACATCTGCTCGAGGAACGCGCCCGGGTCACCGGCCGCCACGACCTCGCCGACCGCACCGAGCTGGGTGCCGCCGTACTGGCGCAGGATGGCCTCGCGGGCGTCGCTGCGGACGGCGTCGAGCGACGTGGCCGCCCGCTGCTCGTCGCTCTTGAGCGCGTCGAGGTCAACCTTGAGCTGGTCGAGCTCGATCTTGGCGTCGTGGTAGCGCTCCTGCGCCTGCTCGGCCTCGTGGTAGAGCGTGTCGACCCGCGACTGGACGTCGTCGATGTCGGGCTCGGCCTGGGCCGGAGAGCTGGGGACGAGTCCGAGGGTCGCGGCGAGCGCGAGTCCCGAGACCACGGAGGCGAGGCGCACCCGGGGGCTGGTCAAAGCGGATGTTTCCTTTGCGTGTCGTACGCCTACCGGGTGAGCTGACGGATTCGGGCACGACTTGCCCTACGCCCGCTCCTCGTCCGGCCGCCCGACTTCGACTGCACCGTCCGCCTCGCGGGAGATTCACCCCAGAAGAGTTGGTTCCCCGGCTCCGGCACCACACGAGGTGGTGTCGGACTCAGCGCGGCACTCGAGCGGACCCTGGTGGACCCACTGGCACGAGCGCCTGAGCAGTCACCGTAGTGGTCTCGGGAAGCGCCGTCCAAATGTCCGTCCGATTCGTGGCGGGTCGTGTCACACACGTCACACCAGCCCCACGAGGTCGTTTCCTCACGCCGACTCCACCTCCGGCCCGCTCACCGGCCGGACGAGCCGCAGCGGCGGCACCAGCCCACTGTCGGCGAGGACGTCGAGCGCGCGGCGCTCGTCGTCGTCGATGGTCAGCTCGGCCAGCTCGGGCGGCGGACCGAGCAGCACGGTCACCACGCAGTCGTGGCACGCGAGCCCCCGCACCAGGCAGGTGTCGCAGTCGATTCGTGTGGTCATGTCTCGAAGGCTGACAGGACCCACTGACAGTCCACCTCGCGGCGGGTCTCGTGACGGCGCCGGCGCGCCTCCTCGACCTCCGGATCCTGGTCTCGCAGGTCGAGGAGGCCGGCCACGACCGCCACCAGACCCACCCCCACCCCCGCAGGTCGAGGAGGCCGGCCACGGCCGTCACGAGACCCACCCCACCGTCGCAGGTCGAGGAGGCCGGCCA
Organism: uncultured Actinomycetota bacterium; assembly: GCA_963825985.1. Classification (GTDB taxonomy): domain Bacteria; phylum Actinomycetota; class Actinomycetes; order Propionibacteriales; family Nocardioidaceae; genus Nocardioides. The sequence continues at coordinate 278,209 of CAWGVK010000033.1, forward strand.
CGGCCGTCACCGTCGCAGGTCGAGGAGGCCGGCCACGGCCGTCACGAGACCCACCCCACCGTCGCAGGTCGAGGAGGCCGGCCACGGCCGTCACGAGACCCACCCCCACCCCCGCAGGTCGAGGAGGCCGGCCACGGCCGTCACGAGACCCACCGCCACCCCCGCAGGTCGAGGAGGCCGGCCACGGCCGTCACGAGACCCACCCCCACCCCCGCAGGTCGAGGAGGCCGGCCACGGCCGCCACGAGACCCACCCACCGTCGCAGGTCGAGGAGGCCGGCCACGGCCGTCACGAGACCCACCCCCACCGTCGCAGGTCGAGGAGGCCGGCCACGGCCGTCACGAGACCCACCCCCACCGCCGCAGGTCGAGGAGGCCGGCCACGGCCGTCACGAGACCCACCCCCACCGTCGCAGGTCGAGGAGGCCGGCCACGGCCGTCACGAGACCCAGCGCGTCCTCCCGGGGAATGTCGGTGGCCGCGCCTACCGTGCGGTGACATGACCATGACGGCAGCGGGCACGTCGCGCTGGGAGGCCCAGCGCAGCTTCGACGAGCTGGGCCGCCCGCTGCGTGACATCACCTTCTGCGTCGTCGACCTCGAGACCACCGGCGGGTCGGCCCAGGCGGGCTCGATGATCACCGAGATCGGCGCGGTCAAGGTCCGCGGCGGCGAGGTGCTCGGCGAGTTCCAGACCCTGGTCGACCCCCACACCGAGATCCCGGCGTTCATCGCCGTCCTCACCGGCATCAGCAACTCGATGGTGGCCGGCGCGCCCTCGATCGAGTCCGTCCTGCCGTCGTTCCTCGAGTTCGCGGCCGGCTGTGTGCTGGTCGCCCACAACGCGCCGTTCGACGTCGGCTTCCTGCGCCACTTCGCCCAGCAGCAGCAGCGCCCCTGGCCGGCGTTCGAGGTGGTCGACACCGCCGTCCTCGCCCGCCGCGTGATCACCCGCGACGACGCACCCAACTGCAAGCTGTCGTCGCTGGCGCGGGTGTTCCGGTCGGGCACGACGCCCAACCACCGCGCCCTCTCCGACGCCCGCGCGACCGTCGACGTGCTCCACGGGCTGATGGAGCGGGTCGGGCCGCAGGGCGTGCACACGCTCGAGGAGCTGCAGACCTTCTCCTCGCGCGTCACCTCGGCCCAGCGCAAGAAGCGACACCTCGCCGACGGCCTGCCCCACTCCCCCGGCGTCTACCTGTTCAAGGACGAGCGTGACCGGGTGCTCTACGTCGGCACCTCGCGCGACGTCCGCACCCGCGTCCGGTCCTACTTCACCGCCTCCGAGACGCGCTCGCGGATGGGCGAGATGGTGCGGCTCGCGGCCGAGGTCACGGCCATCGAGTGCGCCACGCCGCTCGAGGCCGAGGTCCGCGAGCTGCGGCTGATCGCCGAGCACAAGCCGTCCTACAACCGACGCTCGAAGTTCCCCGAGAAGGTCACCTTCGTCAAGCTCACCCGCGAGGCCTGGCCGCGGCTGTCGCTGGTGAAGAAGGTGCTCGACGACGACGCCGACTACCTCGGGCCGTTCTCGTCGCGGGCCACCGCCGAGAAGTGCCTGGCCGCCCTCCACGACACCTTCCCGGTGCGTCAGTGCTCCGACCGGATGGGGCGCGCGCCGTCGCGCAGCGCCTGCGTGCTCGCCGAGATGGGCCGCTGCCTCTCCCCGTGTGACGGCAGCGTCGACGAGCACACCTACGCCGCCGTCGTCCGCCAGCTGCGCGAGACGCTGCTGCGGCGTCCCGACGACGTCGTCGAGGTCGTCAACGCCCGGATGGCCGCGCTTGCCGCCGACGAGCGCTTCGAGGAGGCCGGCGTGCACCGCGACCGGCTCGCGGCGTTCGTGCGCGCCGCGGCCCGCACCCAGCGCCTCACCTCCCTCACCCACTGTCGCGAGGTGGTCGCCACCCGGCGCGAGGACGACGGCCGCTGGGCGGTCCACGTCATCCGGTACGGACGGCTCGCGGCGGCCGGCGTGATCCCGTCGGGAGCCGACGCCCACGCCTTCGTCGACCAGCTGCAGACGATGGCCGAGACGGTGCTGACGCCGTCCGGCACCTTCGGACCGGTGCCGGCCGCGACCGCCGAGGAGACCGAGAAGGTGCTGCGCTGGCTCGAGGCCCCCGACGTCCGCCTGGTCGACATCGACGGCGAGTGGACCTGCCCCGTCTCCGGGGCCACCCGCCAGCTCGCCCGCCACAACGCGCCCGAGGCCGCCCCGTTCGCATCTAGTCTGTCCTCATGATCACCGCCATCGTGTTCGTGAAGGCCGAGGTCGACCGGATCCCGGAGGTCGCCGAGGCGATCGCCGCCCTCGACGGCGTCACCGAGGTCTACTCCGTGACCGGCCAGATCGACCTGATCGCGATGGTGCGGGTGCGTCACCACGACGACGTCGCCGCCGTCATCGCCGACCAGGTCAACAAGGTCACCGGCGTCCGCGAGACCGAGACCCACATCGCTTTCCGCGCCTACTCCCGGCACGACCTCGAGTCGGCGTTCTCGCTCGGTCTGGACTAGTGGCGCGGGTCTGAAGTTGTTGACCCCTCCCCAACGGCAGCGAGTTCGTGCTCGACCTCTGACCGGTAGCGAGCCAGGTCTCAAGTCGGGTGGCCGCCCGGCCGAAGGTACCGATGCGCCCGCACCGGCGGGTTGTCGTCGACCCGGGAGACCTCTCGCATGCTCCGCAGCCGCACCCCTGCCCGCCTCGCCACCCTGATCGCCGGACTGGTGGTGGCCGCGGGACTGGTGACCGTCTCCGCGCCCGGGACGGCGTACGCCATCGACTCGCCTTCCTCGCTCCGCGCCAGTGACGCCGCCATCCCTGTGTTGTCCTGGGAGCGGGTCACCGCCGCGACCGGGTACGACGTGGAGGTGTCGCGGATGGCGGAGTTCAGCCGACCCGCTCGGGTCATCGTCTCGACCATCAACGTGCGGTACGTCCCGCGGTCGAGATGCCCAGTGACGATGTGGTGGCGGGTGCGCGCGAAGGGAGCGCGACTGGGGAGTGGACGGACGGCATCTTCACCCCGGCGCCAGGCCGCCCCGACCATGGTGCGCCCGCCGCCGAACGACTTCAGCCCCGGAGGCGCCCGCGTTCACCTGGGAGCCGGTCGCCGGAGCGACAACTACACGGTCCAGGACGGCCCGGACCCCGTCTCGACTACGACCCCGCACTTCGTCGCGCGCAAGCAGAAGACCACCGCCGCCTACCTCATCGGGTACCAAAGGTCGGCAGCTACTACTGGCGGGTCGGGCCGAGCTCGAGCACCGGCTACGCACCGACTGGTCGCCGGCCGGCCCTACCACGTCGACGGCCTCGCCGGTCACACGCAATCCGGACCAAGCCGCCGACAAGTTCGACCCGGCGAGTCTTCTACCGATGTCGTCCTCGACTGGGAGCCGAGGACCGGTGCGGCGACCTACGAGCTGCGGATCGAGCACCGACACGGATTCCTCACGGTCGACCCGCGGAACTCCGGGTGTCGCCGCACGCGCTAGTCGCCGCCGACGACCCTGAAGAACGACGAGTACTACTGGCAGGTCCGCCCGGTCGACGCCAGCGGCAAGGCGGCCCCGTGGCCGGACACCCCCTTGCGGTTCCGCGCGCCTGGCCCGACCAGCCCGAGCCGGTCACCCGAACGGGCGCCGGCTGCGGACACGCCGTTCTTCTACGAGTGGACCCGGTCGAACGGGCCAGCAAGTACATCGTCTGTCTGTACGACGACACCGGACCGGGAGGAGTCGCACTTCACCACGGTCCACACCACGCTGGCCGGCGTCGGGCATGCGTGCCCGAGGAGGCCGGCGACTACGGGCTGGCACGTGCCATCGACGAGGGGGCATCTCCGGCGGTACCGACCGTGTTCCGCCCCAGGACGCGTCGCCTTCACACTACGACCCGCCGACCGGCCACCACCGGCCACCGCTCACCAGCGCCACGGTCACGGGACAGGCCGCCTCCATGAAGGCGGCGCCGCGCCTCCGGGATCGGCGGCACCGTGGACGCCTGTGCCTGCCAGGATCCCCGACCGTGCGACGACCTGCGCCAGACCCCGGTGCTCACCTGGGACCCGGTGCCCGGTGCCACGTCGTACAAGCTGACCCTCGCCAACGACCCCGAGCTCACCAACCGGGCCCGGACTTCAGTAGCACCACGTGACCCAGCCGATGTGACACCGTCGACCACGACGTTCCCGACAGCCAGGCAGGTCGGCTTACTTCTGGGTCTGCCCGTGCGAGCACGACACTGCGCAGCGACTCGCCCTGCCCAGCACTCATTCGCCAAAAGTCCGTCGCACCCGTGCTGCGGGGCCGGCCGGCCGACGTCTCGGTCGCCGACGAGGTCACCCTCGAGTGGGGCTCCAGCTCGACGCGCTGGCGCCCCCGGCGCTTGACACCGGCTCGACGTCCGCACCCCGGCCGCGACCGAGGCCAAGACCTACACCGTCCAGACGTCGACGACCCCGAACTTCTCCTCGAAGATCGAGACGAAGACCGTCGACCAGACACGTTCACCTCGTCGACCACCACCTACCCGAGGGCCCGTCTACTGGCGGGTGCGGGCATCGACGGCACCGGCAACCAGACCGTATGGAGCGACCCGCCGGTTCGAAAGCGCTCCCCGCGCCCGACCTGCTGACCCCGCGAACGGCGCAGCGCTCGGCGCCGGACTACACGCTCAGCTGGGCGCCGCTCGCCTTCGCCAAGACGTACGAATCGAGATCTACTCCGCCGGCAACGCGCGCGGTCACGACAACACGAACACGCCTCGTGGGCGCCTCGGACCCGTTCCCGGTCTCGCACCGGCCCTACACCTGGCGGGTCCGCCGGGTCGACGCCAAGCCGGCCGCACCGGCGAGTGGTCGCGACTGCGCACCTTCCGCATGGAAGGTTTCCCGCCGTCCCTCGCCGCCCCGGCCGCCGAGTGAGTGGTCCGCCCACGGGCGCCCTGCTCTCAGCTGGCAGCCCGACCCCCGCGCTACCAGCTACAGTTCGAGCGTCGCAAGCCCGGGTCGACGACCAACAGTCGCCGAGACCGTGCCGACACGGGCACGGCGTGGGCGCCGACGCACCGCGATGCCGGCCGGCACCGCCCAATGGCGCGTGACGGCGCTGGACGCCACTGGCAAGGACCTCGGCGCCTCGCCGTGGCGCGACGTTCGTCGTGGTCGACCCGCCCGCCGTCGCTACCCCGGTCACGATCTCCGGAAGCGGCAGGGTCGGCAGCGAGCTGCGGCGTCGCCGCGCCGACCTTCGACCCGGTGGCCGAGACGACGACGTACCAGTGGCTAGCGCGGCAGTCAGGATCACCGGCGCCACCGGCGCGACCTACACGGTCATGCCCGCTGACCTCGGCAAGTCACATCACCGTCCGCGCCACCGGCGCGCTGGCCGGCTACAAGAGCGCCACGTCGACCAGCGACACCATCGTGGCGGTGATGGGTGACGCGCTGGTGGCGACGTAACCCGACCCTCGATCACCGGTGATGGCCAAGTTCCCCGAGACGCCGCGGTGTCGCCCGGCACGTGGCCGGGCACCCCGACCCTCAGGTACCAGTGGTACCGAGACGGGGCCCCGATCTGCGGCCAAGCCGAAGACCCGACGTACAAGCTCGTCGCGGCGGACGTCGACCACCTGATCCACGTGGTCGAGACCGCCAAGCAGCCACGGGTCGGTCGCCGGGTGCCGCGCCGAGCGACACCGTCACCCCGGAGGCCGGTGACGCGCCGATCGCCACCGCACGCCCCAGGATCAGTCCCAGCACCGCGGTGAAGGTCGGCGACAAGCTGTCCGTCACGAAGGGCACCTGGTCCCCCAGACGCGGCCTACACCTGCCAGTGGTACCGAGACGACGACGCGATCACCGGTGCCAGCGCCGCGACGTACACGCTCGTCGCTCGCGGACGTCGACCACACGATCCACGTGGTCGAGATCGCCACGAAGGGCGCCTGGCCGACGGGACCGCGTCGAGCGAGGCGGTGACCGTGCGAGCGCCGGGGAAGCATCGCGACGGCCGCTCCGGCCGTCACCGGCACGCCGCTGGTGGGCTGCAGCTCACGGCCGACCCGGCACGTGGAGCCGTCGTCTCCCCGCTTCACGTACCAGTGGTTCCGCAACGGCACAGCGGTCACGGGCGCCACCCGGTCGACCTACACCCCGGTCGCCGCCGACGCCGCCCGCCGGATCCACGTCGTGGTCACCGCGACCGCGACCGGCTACTCGGACGGTAGTGCCTCGCCCGCGCGCGCACCATCGCCAAGATGGCCTCGGCCACGACCCTCTCGCTCAGCGCCACGAAGACGACCGCCAAGAAGCGGGTGACGGCGACGGTGCGGGTGTCGGTCTCGGGCCTGTCGAACCCGGGCGGCACGGTCACCCTGTACGACGGCAGCCGCAAGCTGGTGACGGTCAGGGTGAGCAGCAGCGGCACCGCGGCCTACAAGCTGCCCAAGCTCAAGGCCGGCAAGCACACCATCAAGGCGGTCTACAGCGGGTCCACCCAGGTGAACGCGTCGACGCGCACGGCGAGGCTGACCGTCACGAAGCGGTAGCGCTGGCCGCGGCGACCCAGCGGTCGAGCGTGGCCTGAGCAGAGCCGGAGTCGATCGCGGCGATGGCGCGCTCGACACCGGCGGCCAGCGCCACCTCGACCGGGTCGCCGGAGGCTGCGTGCACGGCCAGGGCGGCGCCCGCGTTGAGGACGACGGCGTCGCGCACCGGCCCGGCGTCGCCGGCGAGCATCCGGCGCACGACCTCGGCGTTGTGGGCGGCGTCGCCGCCGCGCAGGTCTGCGGTCGTGGCGGGTGCGAACCCGTAGGCGGCAGGGTCGACGACGACGCTCGTGACCTCGCCACCTGAGACCACCCACACCCGCGAGGTCGTGGTGGTCGTGAGCTCGTCGAGTCCGTCGTCGCCGCGGAAGACCCAGGCGTCGGCGCCGCGGGCGGCGAACACGCCGGCCATCACGGGGGCCATCCGCAGGTCGGCGCAGCCGATCGCCTGCGCGGCCGGGCGGGCCGGGTTGGCGAGCGGGCCGAGGAAGTTGAACGTCGTACCGATGCCGAGCTCACGCCGCGGCACCGCCGTGTGCCGCATCGCGGGGTTGAAGGCGGCGGCGAAACAGAAGGTGATGCCCGCCTCGACCGCGACCCGGGCGACGACGTCGGTGGGCAGGTCGAGCCGGATGCCGAGCTGTTCGAGGACGTCGGCGCTGCCCGCCATCGACGACGCCGACCGGTTGCCGTGCTTGACCACGGTCGCCCCGGCGCCGGCCGCGACGATGGCGGCCATGGTCGAGATGTTCACCGAGTTCGAGCGGTCGGCGCCGGTGCCGACGACGTCCAGGAGCCGGCCCTCGACGGAGATCGGGACCCGGCGCGCGTACATCGCGTCGGCCAGCCCGCTGAGCTCCTCGCTGGTCTCGCCCTTGGCGCGCAGGGCCACCGCGAAGCCGGCGATCTGCGCGGGCGTCGCCTCACCGGCGAGGATCTCCCCCATCGCCCAGGCGGCCTGGTCGACGGTCAGGTCACGACGGGCGACGAGCGCACCCAGGACCTCGGGCCAGGTCACGGCGCCGCCGCCGAGCCTGCGACGCGGCGGATCACGCCGGGAGGTCGAGCAGCCGCGCGAGCGAGTAACGAGCTCGCGAGCGGCGTGTCGAGACCCATGGCTCGTTCCTCAGCTCTTCGCGGGCACGCGGGCGCGCAGCAGCCCGATGACCGACTCGGCGAGCTGGATCGGGTCGAGCGGGTGCGGCACCGCCGCATCGGCCCGCGACCAGGTGGCGAGCCAGGCGTCCTGGGGGCGACCGGTGAGCACCAGCAGCGGCGGGCACTGGTAGATCTCGTCCTTCATCTGCTTGGCGATGCCCATCCCGCCGGCGGGCGTGGCCTCGCCGTCGAGGATGGCGAGCGCGATCTGCCCGGAGTCCATGTTCTGCACGACGACCGGCTCGGTGGCGACCTCGACGTACTCGAGCTCGGGCAGGTCGGGGTGCGGACGCCGTCCGAGCGCGAGGATCACCTGCTGGCGGGTGTTCGAGTCGTCGCTGTAGACGAGCACCTTGAGACGGGGCGGGCGCGAGGCGTCGGTCACGCGCGCCATGCTATCGAGGCGACCGGTTGCGGGCCTCCAGCAGGTCGAGCCGCCGGTCCTCCCGCTTCGCCTCGCGCTGCGAGGAACGCACCCACTGCACGAAGAGGACGACGAAGAACGACAGCCCGACCAGGTCGCCGGAGGCCCACAGCAGACCGCCGGCGAGGTTCTGGTCGGCGGCGGGGTCGGGCAGCCAGGCCCCCATCGGTCCGGCCGCGAGCGAGGGGTACCAGTCGCCGCCGATCAGGGTCGACTGCCCCATGATCGTGACGCCCAGGAAGGCGTGGAACGGCAGCGTCAGGGCCGCCAGCGCCACGCGGAACGGGTAGCCGACGCGGCCGGGCACCGGGTCGGCACCCACCAGCGGCCAGAAGAACAGCGCGCCGACCACCACCAGGTGCACGTGCATCAGCTCGTGGACGTAGACCGACTCGAGCGAGGCGCGGTACCAGCCGGAGAAGTACAGCGCCCAGGGCGAGACGACGTACAGGCCGAAGGCCAGCGGCGGGAACGACAGCACCCGTGCGAGCCTCGAGTGCAGCAGCGCGAGCAGCCACCGGCGCGGCCGCGCGGGCAGGGTGCGCAGGGCCAGCGTGACCGGCGCGCCCAGGGCCAGGGCGAGCGGCACGATCATCGACAGCACCATGTGCTGCACCATGTGGACGCTCAGCAGCGTCGTGTCGTACGCCGCCAGCCCGGACGACGTGGCGACGTAGAACGCGCCCAGTCCGAGCCCGACGAACGCCAGCGTCCGGCCCACCGGCCACCGGTCCCCGCGCCGGCGCAGAGCGGCCACTCCGAGCAGGTAGAGACCCCCCGCCCAGACGGTCACCACGAGGGGCAGCGGGGCCAGTGACCACTCCGTGAAGAAGGCTCCGAACGACGGCCGCGGAAGCACGTCGGAGGCGCTCAGCACGACCACGGACGAGACATCCCACACGGGTCACACTGTAGGTCGATCCCTCACCGGGGGGGTGGGGTGCCCTCGGGTCCCCGTCACGTCATAATGAGCCCGTGGCGACAACTGCTTCCATCCCGGCCTCCCGCCTGCACGGGCACCACGACCGCCCGAGCATGGTCGCGGTCGGCACGATCATCTGGCTCTCCAGCGAGCTGATGTTCTTCGCCGCGCTGTTCGCGTCGTACTTCACGATCCGCTCGGTGAGCTCCGACCTGTGGACCGAGAACACCGAGGCGCTCAACGTGCCGTTCGCCGCCGCCAACACCACGATCCTGGTGCTGTCGTCGCTGACCTGCCAGCTCGGAGTGTTCGCCGCCGAGCGCGGTCAGGTGGGCCGCAGCGGTGGGCTGCTCGACTTCCGCAAGTGGGGCCTGCGCGAGTGGTTCGTCCTCACCTACGTCATGGGCGCGATCTTCATCGGCGGTCAGGCCCTCGAGTACGCCGAGCTCGTGCACGAGGGGATCACCATCCCGGCCTCCGCCTACGGCACGATGTTCTACCTGACCACCGGCTTCCACGGCATCCACGTGACCGGAGGCCTGATCGCCTTCCTGTTCGTCCTCGGGCGCACCTACCTGGCCCGCAAGTTCACCCACGAGCAAGCCGTGAGCGCCATCGTCGTGTCCTACTACTGGCACTTCGTCGACGTCGTCTGGATCGGCCTGTTCGCCACGATCTACCTCATCAAGTAGGGACTGACACGTGCGCTTCCTGAACCGCTCCGCCGGTCGACTCTCCCGGCACCGCCGGGGGCCCCTGGCCGGCCTCGCGGTGCTCCTGTTCGCCCTGCTGCTCACCGGTGGGGCCTACTCGCTGCTCTCCCCCGGCGCCCAGGCCGACGAGACGAGCACGACCGACGAGGACATCGCCAAGGGCCGCGAGCTGTTCCTGGCCGGCTGCGCCTTCTGCCACGGCCAGAACGGCGAGGGTGTGCTCACCCAGGACGGCGACCAGATCGGACCCGCCCTCACCGACGTCGGCGCGGCGTCGGTCGACTTCCAGGTCGGCACCGGCCGGATGCCGCTGGCCCAGCCCGGCCAGCAGGCCGAGCGCAAGCCGCCCGTGTTCGACGAGGAGGAGACCCGCCAGCTCGCGGCGTACGTCGCCTCGCTCGGCAGCGGCCCCGCCATCCCGTCCGAGGAGGCCCTCACGCTGCCCGCCGACCTCACCGAGGAGGAGCGCGACGCCGCCATCAGCCGCGGCGGCCAGATCTTCCTGACCAACTGCACGGCCTGCCACAACTTCGACGGCCAGGGCGGCGCCATGCCGCGCGGCGGCCAGGCACCGACCCTGCGCGGCGTCGAGCCGAAGTACATCTACGAGGCCCTGCTCACCGGACCCCAGCAGATGCCGTCGTTCTCCGACGGCAACCTGACCCCGGAGGAGAAGCGCGACGTGATCGCCTACCTCGAGGCCAGCGACGAGACCCCCGGGTACGGCGGTTTCAGCCTCGGCGGGCTCGGCCCGGTCAGCGAGGGGCTGTTCGCCTGGCTGGTGGGGATCGGCGGTCTGGTCGGGTTCGCGATCTGGATCGCGGCCCACACCACGCGCACCAAGAAGCCCAAGCCGTCCCCAGCCGGCGCGCCGACGGGCACCCCTGAGACGGGAGCATCCACGTGACCGACCTCGAGAAGCACGACGCGTCCCACGACGGGCACGACGAGCACCTGCCCGCCGTCCCGGAGGAGCCGATCGCCAACCCCGGACTGCCCGCGCACACGTGGCGTCCCACCGACGTCGACGAGGGCGCCGCCAAGCGCGCCGAGCGCCAGGTGTCCTTGCTCTTCCTGCTCTCGGCCGTGTGCACGGTGCTGTTCCTCGTCTCCTACTTCGTCTTCGACATCGGCGACAACTGGAACACCTTCGGTGGTCTCGGCACGTCCAACCTGGCCCTGGGCATGTTCCTCGGCCTGGCGCTGATCCTCATCGGCGTCGGCATCATCCAGTGGGCCCGCAAGCTGATGGCCGACCACGAGATCGTCGAGATGCGCCACCCGGCGCGCTCCTCCGACGCCGACCGCACCGAGACGATCCAGGCCCTCAACGACGGGCTCGAGGAGTCGGGCATCGCCCGGCGTCCCCTGATCCGCAACTCGCTGTTCGGCGCGGTCGGACTGCTCGGACTGCCCGTGGTGGTGCTGCTGCGCGACCTCGGGCCGCTGCCCAAGGACGTCGCCGACAAGAAGACCGGCGCCGGTCTCGAGCACACGCTGTGGGGCACCCGCCCGGAGGTCCGTGTCGTGCGCGACGTCGTCGGCACCCCGATCCGACCCAGCGACCTCCAGATCGGCGACCTCGTCAACGCCGTCCCCGACGGCATCTTCGAGCTCGAGGGCGTCGAGCTGCAGATCGCCAAGGCCAAGGGCGCCGTGATCGTGGTCAAGATGGAGCCCGACGACATCACCCGCGGCAAGGGCCGCGAGGAGTGGGACGTCGAGGGCGTCATCTGCTACTCGAAGATCTGCACCCACGTGGGCTGCCCGATCTCGCTGTACGAGCGCACCACCCACCACGTGCTGTGCCCCTGCCACCAGTCGACCTTCGACCTGGCCGACTCGGCCAAGGTGGTCTTCGGCCCCGCCCACCGACCGCTGCCACAGCTGCACCTCGGCGTAGACTCCGAGGGCTATCTGATCGCCAAGGAAGACTTCACCGAACCCGTCGGCCCGAGCTACTGGGAGCGTGAGCGATGAGCATCGACACCAGCAAGGTCGCCGACAGCAACACCACGCGCGCGGCCACGCCCAAGAAGGCGAACAAGGCCGGCGTGGTGGCCAACTGGGCCGACGAGCGCCTGGGCCTGGGCACGGCCATGAAGAAGAACCTGCGCAAGGTCTTCCCCGACCACTGGTCCTTCATGTTGGGCGAGATCGCGCTGTGGAGCTTCGTCGTCCTCCTGCTCAGCGGTGTCTTCCTCACGCTCTGGTACACGCCGAGCATGGGTGAGGTCGAGTACCAGGGCTCCTACAACCCGATGCGTGGCGTCGAGATGTCGGAGGCCTACGCCTCGACGCTGAAGCTGTCCTTCGACGTCCGCGGCGGCCTGCTGATGCGGCAGATGCACCACTGGGCCGCGATGATCTTCATCGCCTCGATGATGGTCCACATGATGCGCGTGTGGTTCACGGGCGCGTTCCGCAAGCCGCGTGAGCTCAACTGGGTCATCGGCGTCCTGCTGCTGTTCCTCGGCACGCTCGAGGGCTTCACCGGCTACTCGCTGCCCGACGACCTGCTCTCCGGCACCGGCATCCGCGCCGCCGACGGCTTCATGAAGGCCAGCCCGGTCATCGGCTCGTACATGTCGTTCTTCCTCTTCGGTGGCGAGTTCCCCGGCGAGTCGATCATCCCGCGCCTCTTCACCGTCCACGTGCTGCTGATCCCCGGCCTGCTGCTGGCCCTGATCGCCGCCCACATGCTGCTGCTCGTCTACCACAAGCACACCCAGTGGCCCGGGCCCGGCCGCACCGAGCAGAACGTCGTCGGCTTCCCGATGCTCCCGGTGTACGCCGCCAAGGCCGGTGGCTTCTTCTTCATCGTCTTCGGCGTCACCGCCGTCATGGGTGGGCTGCTGTCGATCAACCCGGTGTGGAAGTTCGGCCCCTACGACCCGACCAAGGTCACCGCCGGCTCCCAGCCCGACTGGTACATGGGCTGGCCCGACGGCCTGCTGCGGATCATGCCCGGCTGGGAGTCGGTGATCTTCGGCTTCACGATCTCGTGGAACGTGATGATCCCGATCCTGATCGCTCCGGTGGTCCTGCTCCTCGTCGTCATGCTGTTGCCGTTCCTCGACGCCTGGATCACCAAGGACAAGCGCGACCACCACCTGCTCTACCGCCCGCGCGACGCTCCGACGCGCACGGCACTGATGGTGTCGCTGATGACCTTCTACGGCCTCGCCTGGGCCGCGGGTGGCAACGACATCATCGCGATCAAGCTGCACCTGAGCATCAACCAGATCACGTACTTCCTGCGTGCCGCGGTGTTCATCGGTCCGCTGATCGCCTTCATCATCACCAAGCGGTGGTGCATCTCGCTGCAGCGTCACGACCGCGAGAAGCTGCTCCACGGCTACGAGACGGGCATCATCATGCGCTCGGCCGAGGGCGGCTACAGCGAGCGGCACCTGCCGATCAGCGGCTCGGAGGCCTACCGGCTCACGGCCCGCGACCGCGACGAGGTCTTCTCGACCAACGGCAAGGTCGACGAGAACGGCGTCGCGGCCCCCGGCGGCCGCCTCGACGGCGTCCGCGCGAAGCTGTCGACGCTCATGTACGCCGACAACGTGCAGAAGCCGACCGCCGACGAGCTCGAGAAGGCGCGGCACCACGCCGAGCACGAGCACGAGCTCACCGCGGCCCTCGACGGCCGTGCCGCCGACGGCCACCAGTTCGACGGCCACCACGCCGTCGACGGCGAGTCCCTCCGCGGCGACCACTGAGCCACCCACTGAAGCTCCGGACCTCCGGGTCCGGAGCTTCAGTGGCTCTGTCTCGTGGTCCGGGTAGCTCCACGGCCCCGTCTCGGCGGTCGAGGAGGTCGCTCTGCGACCGTCACGAGATGGTCCTCGGTGGTCGAGGAGGTCGCTCTGCGACCGTCACGAGACCCTCTTGTTCAGTGCGTCGGCGGTCTCGTGACGGTTCCTAGCCGAACCTCCTCGACCAACGAGATGGCCCCGGTGGTCGGTGACGGTCTCTCTAGCGGAACCTCCTCGACCAACGAGGGCTCCGGTGGTCGAGGAGGTCGCTCTGCGACCGTCACGAGACCCTCTTGTTCAGTGCGTCGGCTGGTCTCGTGACGGTTCCTAGCGGAACCTCCTCGACCAACGAGGGCTCCGGTGGTCGAGGAGGTCGCTCTGCGACCGTCACGAGATGGTCCTCGGTGGTCGAGGAGGTCGCTCTGCGACCGTCACGAGACCCTCTTGTTCAGTGCGTCGGCTGGTCTCGTGACGGTTCCTAGCGGAACCTCCTCGACCAACGAGGGCTCCGGTGGTCGAGGAGGTCGCTCTGCGACCGTCACGAGACCCTCTTGTTCAGTGCGTCGGCTGGTCTCGTGACGGTTCCTAGCCGAACCTCCTCGACCAACGAGGCCCCGGAGGGTCGGCTGGTCTCGTGACGGTTCCTAGCGGAACCTCCTCGACCAACGAGGGCTCCGGTGGTCGAGGAGGTCGCTCTGCGACCGTCACGAGACCCTCGATTGTCCAGTGCGTCGGCTGGTCTCGTGACGGTTCCTAGCGGAACCTCCTCGACCAACGAGGGCTCCGGTGGTCGCTCACGAGCGAGGGCCCGGAGACCTTGCGGAGGCGAGCTTAGAGGGCCGAGCCCTTCTGGTACTCCTGGAAGGAGGTGTTCCAGTCGCCGTAGCCGTTGTCGAAGGTCATCGGGCGGTTGGTGCCGGTGTACTCGACGACGTCGCCGCGCAGGGTCATGGCGTAGAGCCAGGCGGCGTTCTCGGTGCTCATGCCGGTGCAGCCGTGGGAGACGTTCTCGTAGCCCTGGGAGCCGACCGACCACGGAGCGGCGTGGATGAACTCGCCGGAGTTGGTGACCCGCATCGCCCACTGGACGTTGTCGAGATCGTAGGCCTCGGAGCCGCCGATGCCGACGGTCTCGGAGTTCATCCGCTTGGCGTCGAACTTCTCCATGACCACCTTCACCCCGGAGCGGGTGGTGAAGTCGGGGGACTTGCCGACGGTGATCGGGATCGTGCGCAGCACCTTGCCGTTCTCGAAGACCTTCATCTGGTGGGTCTGGGCGTCGACCTGGTAGATGTGCGCGTCGCCGATCTCGAAGTCGATCTCGCGGTCCTCCTGGCCGTAGATGCCGTTGCCGGCGTCGACCCCGTTGACGTCGACGTCGACACTCACCTCGGAGCCCGGCTTCCAGTAGGACTTGGGGCGCCAGTGCACCAGGGTGTCGCTGAGCCAGTGCCACGAGCCGGCCTGGGCGGGCTTCGCGGTGACGGTCATGTTCTTCTCGAACTCCGACCGGTCGGTGACCGGGAGGTCGAAGGAGACCACGACCGGCATGCCGACACCGACGGTCTCGCCGTCCAGCGGCGCCACCGAGGGATAGGTCTGCTGGTCGAGGGAGAGGTCGGCGGTGGTGAAGGACGCCGAGCGCCGGGTGGTGGCGCCGTCGTTGTCGGCCACCGCCTTGACGGTGTACGTCGTGCCCGGCTCGAGGCGGGCGCCGGCGGTCCAGGAGGCACCGTCGTCGGCGAGCGCGCCGACGACCTCGCCGGACTCGGAGGTCACGGCCACCGAGGTCAGCGCGCCACCCTGGGTCGCAACCTCGAGCAGCGTCGAGACGGGGACGTCGGTGGCACCCTTGTCGACGTTCATCGAGACGGTGGGCTTCTCGGCGTCGGCCACGCCGTCGGCGCTCGCGCCACCGTCAACGGCGTTGTTGTCGCTGCTGTTCGTGGCGTCGCCGTCGTCGGAGCCGCCGGAGTCGGAGCTGCAGGCGACCAGAGACAGGCAGGTCACCACGGCCAGACCGATGACGGCGAGGCGGGCGGGGCGGCGTGCTGTCAGGCGCACGGACATGGGCGGACTCCCGGGATGAGCGTGTGGTTCGTCGGTCAGAATGCGGCCGAAACCGCACCTCCAGGGTAACCGGGGGCCGGTCGCAATCCGCTATTGACGAACCTGCGTCAGTGGGCGTGCTCGCCGCGGTAGTACTCGAAGACCAGGCCGCTGAGCGCGACGGCGCCGAGGACGGCGGCGATGATGAACATCCACCAGGCACTGGCCGCCACGCCGTAGACCATGAAGGCCAGGGTCAGGCCACACCACAGCGGCCACCAGGAGTACGGCGGGAAGAACCCCAGCTCGCCCGCGCCGTCGGCGATCTCGCCGTCCTTGCGGTCCTCGGGACGGGGATCCATCTTCTTGGCGTGGAAGCCCAGGTAGAGGGTGACCATGAGGGTCAGCAGCCCGGTCATGGTGAGCGCGGAGGTGCCGGTCCAGTCGGCGCCGCTGTCGCCGGCATCGGTGATGAACCAGTACCCCGGGGTCACGAGCACCAGGAAGACCGTGGTGATCCCGAAGATCCAGGCCTCGGCCTTCATCGTGCGTCTCCCCCGTCGCTGTCGGTGCCGTCGTCGGGCCTGCTCTCGGGTTCGGCGTCGGTGTCGAGCCGCTCCTTGAGCAGCGTGTCGCGGCCGTCCATGTCAGGGGCGTCGGCGAACTGGCCGTCTCGTGCCGAGACGTTGTCGTCGAGCTCGATCGCGGCCACCTCGGGGTGGTGCAGGTCGAAGGCCGGCGACTCGGAGCGGATCCGCGGGATCGAGTGGAAGTTGTGACGCGGCGGCGGAGAGCTCGTGGCCCACTCGAGCGAGCGGCCCCAGCCCCAGGGGTCGTCGACCTCGACCAGGGGCCCCTTGCGCGATATGTAGACGTTGTAGAGGAAGGGCAGCGTCGAGGCGCCGAGCAGGAACGCCCCGATCGTGGAGATCTGGTTGAGGGTGGTCCAGCCGTCGCTGTCGAGGTAGTCGGCGATCCGGCGGGGCATGCCCTCGACGCCGAGCCAGTGCTGCACCAGGAACGTCGTGTGGAAGCCGATGAAGAGCAGCCAGAAGTGCAGCTTGCCGAGGCGTTCGTCGAGCATCCGCCCGGTCATCTTGGGCCACCAGAAGTAGAAGCCGGCGAACATCGCGAACACCACGGTGCCGAAGACGACGTAGTGGAAGTGGGCAACCACGAAGTACGAGTCGGAGACGTGGAAGTCGAGCGGGGGGCTGGCCAGGATGATGCCGGTCAGGCCACCGAAGAGGAACGTCGTGAGGAAGCCGATCGACCACAACATAGGGGTGTCGAATGAAACTGATCCTCCCCACATCGTGCCGATCCAGTTGAAGAACTTGATGCCGGTCGGCACGGCGATCAGGAACGTCATGCCGGAGAAGAAGGGCAGGTTGACCGACCCGGTGACGAACATGTGGTGGGCCCACACCGCGACCGAGAGGATCGCGATGCCGAGGGTGGCACCGACGAGGGTGACGTAGCCGAAGAGCGGCTTGCGGCTGAACACCGGCAGGATCTCGGTCACGATGCCGAAGAACGGCAGCGCGATGATGTAGACCTCGGGGTGGCCGAAGAACCAGAAGAGGTGCTGCCACAGGATCGCGCCGCCGTGGGCGGTGTCGAAGACGTGGGCGCCGAGCTGGCGGTCGGCCTCGAGCGAGAGCAGCGCGCCCGCCAGGACCGGGAAGGCGATCAGCACGAGCAGGCTGGTCACCAGCGTGTTCCACACGAACAGCGGCATCCGGAACATGGTCATGCCGGGCGCGCGCATGCAGATGATCGTGGTGATGAAGTTGACCGCACCCAGGATGGTGCCGAGGCCGGCCAGCCAGAGCCCCATGATCCACAGGTCGCCGCCGACGCCGGGCGAGTTGATCGCGTCGGAGAGGGGGGTGTAGGCGAACCAGCCGAACGACGCCGCGCCGCCAGGCGTGAGGAAGCCCGAGCCGGCGATGATCCCGCCGAAGAGGAAGAACCAGTAGCTCAGCATGTTGAGGCGCGGGAACGCCACGTCGGGCGACCCGATCTGCAGCGGCATGATCACGTTGGCGAACCCGAAGAACAGCGGCGTCGCGAAGAGCAGCAGCATGATCGTGCCGTGCATCGTGAAGAGCTGGTTGTAGAGCTCCTCGTTGACGACCTGGCTGCCCGGGAAGGCCAGCTCGGACCTGATGAGCATCGCCATCAGGCCGGCGAGCAGGAACCACACGAACGACGTGACCAGGTAGAGCTTGCCGATCAGCTTGTGGTCGGTGGTGGTGAGGATGCGCACGACCTGCTGGCCCAGCGGCTTGCGGGCCGGTGCGCTCGTGGACGGAGCGGCGTATGTGGTCATTCGTCGCAGACCCCCTGGTTCTCCTTGTCGAGCCCGACCTGCGTGTCGGCGTACTGCCCACCACAGATGGGCAGGTCGGAGTAGAACCCGGCGTCGTACTGACCCTGGAGGTACTCCTCGTAGTCGGCCTGCGACTTGACCTCGACGGTGAAGATCATGCGGGAGTGGTAGACGCCGCACAGCTCGTAGCACTTGCCGGCGTAGGTGCCGATCGTCTTCGGCGTGACCGAGTACTGGTTGTCCTGGCCCGGCATCACGTCCATCTTGATCAGGAAGCCGGGGACGCCGAAGTCGTGGATCACGTCGGGGCTGCGCAGCTTGAACATCGTGGTCTCGTCGACCGGGATCACGAGCTTGGGGATGTCGGAGCCGGTGCCGGACTCGTAGACGTTCTGGCCCTCGACGGCGTCGGGGTAGTTGAAGGTCCACGACCACTTCTGGCCCACGACGTAGACGACGTTCTGACCCTCGACATCCTCGGTGTTGAGCACGGCGTTCTGGGTCTGGATCGTGTGGTCGAAGAAGACGATCACCATGATGATCGGGAAGATCGTGTAGAAGATCTCGAGCGGCAGGTTGTAGCGCGTCTGGATCGGCACCTCGTCGTCGTGGCGGCGACGGAACTTCCAGATCGCGTAGAAGATGAGGCCCCAGACCAGGAGGCCGGTGAGCAGCGCGGCGATCCAGGCCCCCTGCCAGAGGTCGAGGGTGTGCTCGCCCTCCGCGGTGGCGGGCTCGGGCATCGCCAACCGCTCGAGCTCGGAGTCGGAGCCGCAGCCGGTGAGAACGACGAGCGCGAGCCCCAGCACCACGGCCAGACCCGCGCGCCGACGGCGCGAGAAGGAAGAGGAACCAGACGAACCCACGGGGAGCTGCAGACCCACGGACGAGCCCTTCTCTGCGGCGGTCACGAACATCAAGAACACTATCGCGATCAGGCGGCGCCGCCGCCCCCGGGTGGGTGGCTAATCTCGGCGTGTGAGCGAGGGAGCGGACGTCGGCGGCGGCTATCTGGACGGCGCGTCGTCCGAGCCGCTCCACCCGGCCGCCCGCGAGACCCTGCTCGCCGCCCTCGACCACGGCAACGCCGACCCGCGCCGGCTCCACCACGCCGCCCGCAACGCCCGGCTGCTGCTCGACAACGCCCGGGCCGTGGTCGCCGAGTGCCTCGACGTGCGGGTCGACGAGGTGACCTTCACCGGCTCGGGCACCGAGGCGGTGCACCGGGGACTGCTGGGCCTCGCCCACGGCGGGACGACGGTCGTGCACACGGCTGTCGAGCACTCCGCCGTCCTGCACGCCGCGTCGTGGTGGCGCGGGCACTCACAGTCGGTGCCGGTCGACCGGCTCGGCCGGGTGGACGCCTCGGCGCTCGCCGAGGCCTGCGCCGGCGACTGCGTCGCGGCGGTCCAGGCGGCCAACCACGAGGTCGGCACCGTCCAGCGCCACGACCTGCCCGACGACGTCCCCCTCTTCGTCGACGCGTGCGCCTCGATGGGCCGGCTCCCCCTGCCGTCGCGCTGGGACGCCGTGGCCGGATCGGCCCACAAGTGGGGTGGTCCGGCGGGCGTCGGCGTCCTGCTGGTGCGGCACGGGTCGCGGTGGGCCAACCCCTTCCCGGCCGACGACCGCGCCGAGCACCGCGGCACCGGCTTCGAGAACGTGCCCGGTGCCCTCGCGGCGGCTGCCGCGCTGCAGGCGGTGGTCACCGAGCGCGACGAGGTCAACGCGCGTCAGCACGCCCTGGTCGACCGGGTCCGGGCCGCCGCGGCCGCCGTGCCCGACACCGAGGTGGTCGGCGACCCCGTCGACCGGCTCCCCCACCTGGTGACGTTCTCGTGCCTCTACGTCAACGGCGAGGCCCTGGTCACCGAGCTCGACCGCCGGGGGTTCGGCGTGGCCAGCGGCTCGGCCTGCACCGCCTCGACGCTCGAGCCCAGCCACGTGCTGGCCGCGATGGGCGCGCTGACGCACGGCAACGTGCGGGTCTCGCTCACCCGGACGACGACCGCGGCCGAGATCGATGCGTTCTGCGCCGTGCTGCCCGAGGTCGTGGCGGGGCTGCGGTCATGACCACCCCACGGCGTCTTCGCCTCCCCCGCTGCGCTCCTCCGCCCCACAACGCCGCAGGGACCCCGGATGATCGAGGTCGACTGCCGCGGACTGCTGTGCCCCGCCCCGATCATCGAGCTGGCTCGGCGGATCACCGACGTCGCCGTGGGCGACACGCTCGGCGTGGTCGCGACCGACCCGGCCGCGCGCTACGACGTCCCGGCCTGGTGCCGGATGAAGGAGCAGGAGTACGTCGGCGAGGACGCCGCCGACGACGGGACGCCGCGCTACGTGGTGCGTCGCCAGGCCTAGAGGTGGGCTGCGACCTCGGCGGCCGCCGCGTCGCCGTAGGACTGCTCGACCCGGGCGACGAACTCGCCGTGGGTGAAGGTGTACTCCTGGGTGCCGACGGTCTCGACGACGTACGCCGCCAGCACGCAGCCGACCTGCGAGGCGCGCTCGAGGTCGAGGCCCCAGCTCAGCGCCGCCAGGAACCCGGCGCGGAACGCGTCGCCGACGCCGGTCGGCTCGACCGCGCTGACGTCGGCGGCCGCCGCCACCTCGATGGTCTCCTCGCCGCGGCGCAGCACCCGGACGCCGTCCTTGCCGAGGGTGGTCACCTGGGTGCCGACGCGGGAGAGCACCTCGTCGGCCGACCAGCCGGTCTTCTGCTCGATCATGTGCGACTCGTACTCGTTGGAGAACAGGATCGTCGCTCCGTCGATGAGGTCACGGATCAGGGCGCCGCCGCTGAACGCGAGCTGCTGGCTGGGGTCGGCGATGAACGGGTAGCCGCGCTGGCGGCACTCCTCGGTGTGGCGCAGCATGCCGTCGGGGTCGTCGGCGCCGATCAGCACGTAGCCGGGGGCACCGACGCGGGCCACGATCGGGCCCAGCTCGATCAGCCGGGCCTCGCTCATCGCACCGGGGTAGAACGACGCGATCTGGGCGCCGGTGGGGTCGGTGGTGCACACGAACCGGGCCGTGTGACGGCTGTCGGAGATCCGGACGCCGGAGCAGTCGACCCCGTGCCGTTCGAGCCAGGAGCGGTAGTCGGCGAAGTCCTCACCGGCCGCCCCGACCAGCACCGGCCGCAGCCCGAGACAACCGAGCCCGAAGGTCATGTTGGCGGCGACGCCGCCACGTCGGATCTCGAGGTCGTCGACGAGGAACGACAGCGAGATCTTGTCCAGCTGCTCGACGACGAGCGAGTCGGCGAACTTGCCGCCGAAGCTCATCAGGTGGTCGGTGGCGATGGAGCCGGCGATCAGCAGGGGCCCGGAGGTCATGGCACGGAACACTACTCATGCGTACCGGTAGGACTACGCATCAGTAGCCCCTAGCGTCGAGGAATGGCCTCTCCCTACGACGAGCTCTCGACGCCTGCCGAGATGCAGGCCGACTGCCGCGCCGCGGGCGCCCAGCTGCGGTTGCAGCGGGCGGCACACCGGGCGACGAGGCCGGCGCCCAGCCTGCACTTCGACGAGCAGCCGGCAGAGCGGGGCAAGCGCGACATCGAGATCAGCGAGGCTGCGGCCCGGCTGGCCGGCGCGCTCCACTTCCACCTGGAGTGACCCTCCCAGCCATCTCCGGGTGTGCCTCCGGGCACGCGAAAGCCCCCGCCGTCCGGCGGGGGCTTTCGTGTGTCCGAGGTCGGCCAGTGCCGGCCAGCGTCAGCCGGCGCTCAGTGGAACGAGTCGCCGCACGCGCAGGAACCGCCCGCGTTGGGGTTGTCGATGGTGAAGCCCTGCTTCTCGATGGTGTCGACGAAGTCGATCTCGGCGCCGTTGAGGTACGGGACGCTCATCCGGTCGACGACCACGGACACCCCGTCGAAGTCGGTGACGGCGTCGCCGTCGAGGGTGCGCTCGTCGAAGAAGAGCTGGTAGCGCAGACCGCTGCAGCCTCCGGGCTGCACCGAGATCCGCAGCTGCAGGTCGTCACGACCCTCCTGCTCGAGAAGACTCTTCACCTTCGATGCGGCCACCGAGCTCAGGTTGATCTGGTCGGTGCGGCGCTCCGTGGTGGTGTCCACCTGCTCGGTCATGTGTGTGGCTCCCGTTGCGAGACGAATGGGGTACTTCGGTTCAATGGTGTCACACCTCCGGGTATTCCTTGCCTCAACGTGACCAGGTCCTCGCGACCCGCTCGGCGAGGTCGGCCAGGGTGCCGGCCGGCGTCGGCCAACGAGCGCTCCTCGCCGTAGGCCTCGACCATCGAGTACGCCGACTCCACCCCCAGCGCCCGCATCTCGCGCGAGCCCACCAGGACCTGCCCGGCCAGGGCCACGCACGGCCGCAGAGCCTGAGCGGCCACCTCGGCGACGCCGTAGGGCACCTTGCCCGAGCGGCTGGAGAAGTCGAAGGCGCCCTCTCCGGTGACCACGAGGTCGGCGGCCCGGGCCCGTTCGGCGAGGCGGACGGCGTCCACGACGAGCTCGATGCCGGGCGCGCGGCGGGCGCCGAGGCAGAGCAGCGCGAACCCGAGGCCCCCGGCGGCGCCGGCGCCCTTCTCGAGCGAGCGTCGGCGGTCGGTGGCCACGGCGAGCTGCTCGAGCCAGCCGTCGACCTCGGCGATCCGGTCCTCGGTGATGCCCTTCTGGGGGCCGTAGGTCTTGGTGGCGCCGAACAGGCCGGTGAGGGGGTTGTCGACGTCGGAGGCCATGACCAGCTCGACCCCGGCCAGCCGCTCCCGCGCCGGCGCCAGGTCGACGGTGGAGAGGTCGCCGAAGCAGACCGGCCCGCAGTCGAGGATGCCGTCGGACGTCGCCCCCAGCGTGGCCAGCAGCCCGGCTCCCCCGTCGTTGGTGCCCGAGCCGCCCAGGCCCACGACGACGGTGGTCGCGCCGCCGTCGACGGCGGCGAGCACCAGCTCGCCGACCCCGGTCGTGGTGGCGAACTCGGCGCCGCCCGTCGGGCATCAGGTGCAGCCCGCACGACTGTGAGCTCTCGACGTACGCCGTGTCGCCGACCCGCAGCACCGTCGCCGGCACCTGCTCGCCATGCACCGCCTCGACGGTGACGACGTGCAGCTCGCCTCCGAGGGCTGCGTGCAGGACGTCGACGAAGCCGGGCCCGCCGTCGGCCATCGGCGCCAGGTCGAGCTCGTCGTCGGGCGCCCGGCGCCGCCAGCCCTCCGCGATCGCCTCGGCGGCCTCGACGGCGGTGAGCGTGCCGGAGAACTTGTCGGGCGCCACCAGTACTCGCATGCGACGCATCATGCCGACTGTCTACGGTGACCACGTGAGTGAGGTGACGATCCGGCGGATGACCGAGGCCGACGTGGGCGCGGCCGAGCGGCTGTCGGGCGACGCCTTCCTCGAGCTCGACCGCAGCCTGGCGCGCCGGTCCGGGCCCGAGCCCGCGGGGCGCCTGCCGGCGCACACGGAGAACTGGATCGCGCGCACCCGCCACTTCCTCACGACCGACCCCGGCGGGTGCTGGGTCGCCGACGACGGCGCCGAGATGGTCGGGTTCGCGACGAGCATCCGGCGCGAGGGCACCTGGTGCCTGGCGACGTACGCCGTGCGGTCGGGCCTGCAGGGCCGCGGGCTCGGCAAGCAGCTGCTCGACGCGGCGCTGACCCACAGCCAGGGCTGCCTGCGCGGGATGCTGTCGTCGTCGAGCGACCCCAAGGCGGTGCGTCGCTACCTGCTGGCCGGGTTCACCATGCATCCGCAGATGTTCCTGCGCGGGACGGTCGACCGCTCCGCGATCCCGGCGATCTCGAAGGTGCGGGAGGGCTCGCCGGGCGACGTCGACCTGATGGACTCCGTCGACCGGAGCACCCGCGGCGCCGGGCACGGCCCCGACCACGGCTTCATGTTGGCGTCGTGGCGCTGCCTGGTGTCCGACACCACGACGGGCTCCGGGTACGCCTACACCTATCCGAGCGGGGGTCTGGCCCTCCTGGCCGCCACCAACCGCCGGACCGCCGCCCGGCTGCTGTGGACGGTGATCGCCGACGGCCCGGCCGAGGCGACGGTCTCGCACCTCACGGCGGCCAACTCCTGGGCGATCGACATCGGGACGGAGGCGCGGCTCGACCTCCACCAGGAGGGGTACCTGGCCCTGCGCGGCCTGCAGCCGCCGGCGCCGTACGTCCACAACGGCGCGATGCTGTAGCTCAGCGCGGCTGCAGCGCCCAGGCGAGGCCCTCGAGCTGGGTGCGGTCGCGCGAGCGGAGCGTCATCTCACCCCGGGTGGTGGCCAGGCGCAGCGTCAGGCGCCGCGAGCCGGGCCCGGTCGGAGTCGACCCGGTCGCGCACGAGTCGCGGTGGCGGAGCACCAGCTCGTGGTCGGAGACCGAGACGTCGACCAGTCCCCGCGGGGAACGAATCGGGCCGAACGACGGTTGCTGTGGATGCACGGTGCCCACCTTCCCGTTGACCCGTCCCCGTCAACCCGGACCTAGGATCGAGACATGACGACCGTCGACCTCCCGCTCCTGCCCCTCGGCCGTGGCACCGACCGCGCCTCCGAGCGCGGCGTCGAGTGCCCGGGTGACCTGCCCGCGGCGTCCGACCCCGACCTCGTGGCCCGCGCCCGCGCGGCCAAGGAGGCACTCGGCGACCGGGTCTTCGTGCTCGGCCACCACTACCAGCGCGACGAGGTGATCCAGTTCGCCGACGTCACCGGCGACTCGTTCAAGCTCGCGCGCGACGCGGCCGGCCGCCCGGACGCCGAGTACGTCGTGTTCTGCGGCGTCCACTTCATGGCGGAGTCGGCCGACATCCTCACCGCCCCCGAGCAGCAGGTCGTGCTGCCCGACCTCGCCGCCGGCTGCTCGATGGCCGACATGGCGCGGCTGCCCCAGGTCGAGGCGGCGTGGGCCGCGATGGCCGAGGCCGGCGTCCAGGACGTCGTCGTGCCGGTGACCTACATGAACTCCAGCGCCGACATCAAGGCGTTCTGCGGCCGCAACGGCGGGATCGTCTGCACCTCGTCGAACGCCGAGGTCGCCCTCGAGTGGGCCTACGAGCGGCAGGGACCCGACACCAAGGTGCTCTTCCTGCCCGACCAGCACCTCGGCCGCAACACCGCGGTGCTGAAGATGGGGCTCACCCTCGACGACTGCGTCGTGTGGAACCCCCACCTGCCCGGCGGCGGACTCACCCAGCAGCAGCTGCGCGACGCGAAGATGATCCTCTGGAAGGGCCACTGCTCCGTGCACGGCCGCTTCTCGACCAAGGTCGTCGACGAGCTGCGCGCCACCGTGCCCGACATCCAGATCCTCGTGCACCCGGAGTGCCCCCACGACGTCGTCCTCAGCGCCGACCTGGTCGGGTCGACCGAGTTCATCATCAAGACGATCGAGGCGGCGCCGCCCGGCTCGGTGTGGGCGATCGGCACCGAGCTCAACCTCGTGCAGCGCCTCGCGAACGCCCACCCCGACAAGACGATCGTGTTCCTCGACAAGAACGTCTGCTACTGCTCGACGATGAACCGGATCGACCTCCCCCACTTCGTCTGGGCGATGGAGTCGTTGGTCGAGGGCGTGGTCGTGAACCGGATCGAGGTCGACCCCGACACCGAGCGCGACGCCCTCGTCGCGCTCCAGCGGATGCTCGACCTGCCGGGCAAGTCGCACCGCGACTGACCCCTCCGCGCGCCGGCCCAGATGTTGTAACACGTTGTTCACTGTTCTTCACGACGGTTGCAACTGTCCTGAAGAGCAGTGGACGACGTGTTACATGCCGGGCGGCCGGCACCCCGAGGGGCACCGGCCGCCATCGCGACGCGTGCGGCGCAAGCGCCGTCCGGGTCAGTACTCCGTGTGCTCCAGGTAGAGCTTGCCGACGGCCGCGGAGGTGAGGGGCGAGACGTCGGGGGTGTCGTTCTCGACGATGTACTCCTCGACGTCGTGCTTGCGGAAGATCGCCGGGAAGTCGATGACGCCGGTGCCCAGGTCGCACATGTCGCCGTTCTCCTCCGGGACTCCCGAGCGGTCCTTGACGTGGTACTGCCGCACCGTCTGGGGCGCCTTGCGGATGACGTCGTTGACGAACTTGATCGGGTCGGACTCGCCCCGGTTCACGCCGCCGGTGTAGACCCAGTAGAGGTCGGCCTCGAGGTGCACCAGGCGGGGGTCGAGCTCCTTGGTGAGCACGTCCCAGGGCGTCTTGCCGCCGCCGAGGTCGATCGTGAACTCGTGGGCGTGGTTGTGGTAGCCGTACTTGAGCCCGCGCCGCTTGGCGGCGTACGCCTCGATGTTCATCTGCTCGGCCCACGCCTGCCAGTCGCTCAGCTTGTCGGAGTTGAGGTAGGGCACCACGATGAAGCGCTGCTCGAAGGTGTTGGCGTCGTCGAACTTCTTGTTGCGCGCCGTCGTGGTGTCGCTGATGCCGTCGTGGCTGGAGCTCGCCCAGATGCCCAGCTGGTCGAGCCGGCGCTTCATCTGCGCCGCCGTGTAGTGGTAGAGACCGGCGCGCTCGACGCGCGGGTAGGCGTACTGCGACAGCCGGCTCAGCACCAGGTCGACGCTCGCGGGATCGGTCATCGCGTCGCGCAGCGTGTACAGCTGGATGCTGATCCTGCCCTCGGGCACCTGCTTCTTGCGGCCCTTGCCCTTGTCGTGACCCTTGCCGGTATGGGCCTCGGCCGAGGCGGTGCTCAGCGCACCCAGGGCTGCCGTGCCCGCGGCACCTGCGGCTGCGCCGCGGAGCAGCCCCCGACGGCTGGCGCCCTGACGCTCGAGTGACTGCCGCAGGGCGGCTTCACCGTCGAATCCATAACACATGTGGTGCTTCCTCTCGCTGGTGCTTCTCGGAACTGCGGGACCGGCGGCCAGCCCGGTGTCCGGGCCGGCCGCCGGTGTGGAGGGAACTCGGAACCTGCTCAGCCTCCCGAGGGCTCGAGCCTGACCTCGGCGCTGCCGGAGAGCCGGCCGTCGTCGTACTGGGCGACGAAGACCCCGCTCAGGTCGTCGGTGCCGGGGTCGTGACCACCGGGGACGGTGGTCGTCAACGAACCGGTGCAACCGGTCGCGGTGCTCTGCGGGTGACCGTGGCTGTCGTGGCCCAGGATGTAGGTCACCGTCACGTCTGCGCAGTCGACCGGCTGGTCGTCGGTGACCGTGACCTCGTACTGGACGACGTCGCCGAACTCGAACGCGTCGCCCTCGGTCGGCGTCACGAACTCGAGCACCGGGGCCTGGTTTCCGACCGAGACGTCGACGTCGGCCGACGCGTGCCGTCCGCGGTGCTTGCCGCCCTTGTCCCAGACGGTGAGCGTGGCGCGGTAGTTCCCGTTCTTCTTGTAGGTGAAGACCGGGTTGCGCTTGCTGCTGTCGAACTTGCCGTCGCCGTTGAAGTCCCAGCGGTAGCGCAGCTTGTCGCCGTTGCGGTCCTTGGTCCCGGCGCTGGAGAACTTGACGCGCAGCGGCTTCTTGCCCGCCGCCGGAGTGGCGGAGGCCTTCGGCTTGGGGCTGTAGTTGCCCTTCTTCCCGACGAAGTCGATCCGCGCCAGCTGGGCGTCGGGGTTCTCGGCGAAGTAGCCGTCGCCGTACTCGAGGATGTAGAGCGCACCGTCGGGGCCGAACTCCATGTCCATCGGGTTGTCGGTGATGATGCCCGGGATCACCTTCTCCAGGCGCACCTTGTTGCCCTTCACGTGGACGCCGCGCACCCAGTCACGGCTCCACTCGTAGAGCAGCGGCGTGCCGTCGAAGCGCTTGGGCCAGGCGACCGGGGTCTTGTCGGTCCTGGTGCTGCGATCGAACTGGTAGGCCGGACCCGCCATCGGCGAGATGCCACCCTCGCCGAGCAGCGGGAACCTCTTCGACTTCGGGTACGAGTACCAGATCTCGGGCTGCTCGACCGGAGGAAGCCGGCGCTTGCCGGTGTTGTGCACCGACTTGTTGACCGGCTTCTTGCAGTTGAACTTCTTGCCCGACTTCTCCGTCGCGAAGTTGTAGTCGTTGTAGGGCAGTCGCCTGGTCGCGCAGTACGGCCATCCGTAGTTCGCCGGCTCGTCGATGACGACCCACTTGCCCTGGCCCGAGGGGCCCCGTCGCGGGTCGGCCTTGTTGGCGTCGGGCGAGTAGTCGGCGACCCAGAGGTCGTCGGTGCGCGGGTCGATCTCGATGCGGAAGGGGTTGCGCAGACCCATCGCGTAGATCTCCGGACGGGTCTTGGGCGTTCCGGGCCGGAACAGGTTGCCCCGGGGGATGGTGTACCCGGCTCCCGCACGCGGCTTGATCCGCAGGATCTTGCCACGCAGGTCGTTGGTGTTCGCAGCGGTGCGCTGGGCGTCGAAGGCAGGGTTGCGGTTCTTGCGCTCGTCGAGCGGCACGAAGCCGTCGGACTCGAACGGGTTGGAGTCGTCGCCGGTGGCCAGCAGCAGGTTGTCGTCGGAGTCGAAGACGATGTCGCCGCCGACGTGGCAGCAGATGCCGCGGTCGACGGGCACGTTGAGGATGCGGCGCTCGGTGCCCACGCGCACCTTGTCGTTGACGTACTTGAACTTCGAGACCCGGATCAGTCCCTTGTAGGGCTTGAACGCCTTCTTCTTGCCGGTCACCGGGGCGTCACCCTCGTTGATCGACACCGTGACGGGGTCGTCCTTGGGCGTCTTCAGTGGCGGCGAGTAGTAGAGGTAGACCCAGTTGTTCTTCTTCATCGAGAAGTTCGGGTCGAGGGCGATGCTCTGCAGGCCCTCCTCGTCGTGGTTGTACACCTTGATGCGACCGACGATCGAGTTCACACCCGTCTTGGCGTCGTTGCGCCAGATCTCTCCCGCCCGGGTGGTGTGGAGCACGTCGCCGTTGGGGAGCACCGCCAGGTCCATCGGTTCGCCGGGGCGGTCGTTGAGCGTCACTTTCTGGAACCCGGGGCTGCTGCCCTTGGCCGCGGCGTGCTCGGACGGCGGGTGGGCCGTGCGCGGCGAGGGGTAGCCGTGACCGGCGCTGCCGGTCTTGGTGCCGTGACCGGGGTCGTCGTGCCCGGGGTGCCCGAGCGCCGGTGAGATGAGTCCGCCGGCGGCGGACAAGGAGAGGGCGATCGCGCTGGCGGTGAAAGCGGCCAGGACGCCCGAGAGTCGTCGTTGCACGGATGTACTCCTTGCGTTGCTTGCGAGGGAACCGCCGTCGCCCCCCACGGGCCTGCGCTTGCAAGGCCGAGTGACGACGGCCACATCGAACGTAGAGGCGCAGCGGCATTCCCGTCAACCATGTGGACGACTTTCGCAAGTTAATTGCGGAAGTTGGGGCCCCGGCTCAACGGGCGGCGGGAGCGAAGACGGCGGAGCTCACGAGCCGCGAGGCCCCGATGACGCCGCCGCAGTCGACCAGCTCGCTGAGCACGATCGGGAGGCTTCCGGTGGCCAGCGGCAGCGAGCGCTGGTACGCGGTTCCACGGATCTCCGCGAGCAGCGCGTGCCCCAGGCCGCTGACCCGCCCGCCGATCACGATCATGCCGGGGTTGAAGAACGAGACCAGACCGGCCACCACCTGGCCGACGCGCTGGCCGCTCTCGCGGAGCAGGGTCGCGGCCGCCAGGTCTCCGCGGGCGACGGCCGTGCCGATGTCCTCGGCCCCCAGGTGCCCGCGCTCGACCAGCAGCTCGGCCAGGACGGTGGACCGACCCTGCTCGGCGGCCAGGGTCGCGTCGCGGGCGAGTGCCGCTCCCCCGGCGTAGGCCTCGAGGCAGTCGACGTTGCCGCACACGCACCGCCGGCCGTCACCGTGCACCTGGATGTGCCCGATGTCGCCGGCGCAGCCGTTGACGCCGCGGTAGAGGTCGCCGTCGACCACGACGCCGCAGCCGATGCCCGTACCGATCTTGACGAAGAGGAAGTCACGGGCGTGGCGGGCGACGCCCGCGTGCTGCTCGCCGACGGCCATCACGTTCACGTCGTTGTCGAGAACGGCCGGACAGCCCAGCGCGCGCGAAACCGTGTCGCGCACGGGGTAGCCGTCCCAGCCGGGCATCAGCGGCGGGGCGACCGAGATGCCGCGCCCGAAGTCGACCGGGCCGGGCACGCCCACACCGACGCCCATCGGGCGCTCGATACCGATCTTGTCGAGCAGCCGGCGAGCGTGGTCGAGGGCGGTCGTCAGCACGACGTCGGGCCCCAGCCTGATCTCACAGGCCACCTTCTCGGTTGCCAGGACGTCGAGGCGCCCGTCGGTGACGCCGACCGAGATGCCCGTGGCACCGATGGCGATGCCGACGAACCGGATGTCGTCGGCCAGCTCGACCATCGTCGACCGGCGTCCGCCGCGCGACTCCGCGGGCCCCGTCTCCTGGGCCAGGCCGATCTCGGTGAGCCGGCCCACCTCGGCGCCGATCGTGGTCCGCGACACCTGCAGGCGGTCGCCGAGCTCGGTCCGCGAGAGCGGACCCTGGTCACGCAGCACGGCCAGCAACCTGGCCTGCATCACGCTCTCGGCGCGGCCCGACAGGGAGTGCAGCATCAGATCATCGTGCCATCTCCGCCAGCCGGCGTCCGAGCCGCTCGGCCGCATCGCGCAGCGACGCGGGCTCGAGCACCTCGACCGGCCAGGGCAGCACGGCGAGATGGACGGCGATCCAGTCGAGCTCGTCGGCGCCGGTGACCAGGATCGCGGCCCCCTCCTGATCGGGGTCGGGCTCGACGGCGCCCACCTGCGGCGGCACGAGCTCGCGCACCTGCTCGGCGGTGGCGCTGACCCGCGCCCGGACGACGTGCCGGTACGGCGCGGCGGTCACGGCCCGCTGCACGTACGCCGCCGGGTCGGGGTGCTCGCGGGCCCGGAAGCGCCACGTCGTGGCGGTCACGTCGTCCATCCGGTCGAGGCGGTAGGTGCGCCAGTCGTCGCGGTCGACGTCGAAGGCCATCAGGTACCACCGCCGGCCGGTGGCGACCAGCCGGACCGGCTCGACGGTGCGCTCGCTGGGGGCGCCGTCGCGTGCGGCGTAGCCGAAGCGGACCCGCACCGTGTCGCGGCAGGCGCGGGCCAGGGTCATCAGCGCGTCGGCATCGACCTCGGCGACGCCGCCACTGAGCGTCTCGGTGGCTCCGTGCAGCGCTCTCACCTCGGCCCGCAGCCGCGGAGGCATCACCTGGTCGAGCTTGGCCAGGGTGCGCAGCGCGGCCTCGCTCGCGCCCGCGATCGTGCCGCCGGCGGCCCACCGCAGCGAGACGGCGGTCGCGATCGCCTCGTCGTCGTCGAGGAGCAACGGCGGCAGCGCCTGCCCGGCGCCGAGCTGGTAGCCGCCCCCGGCGCCCGGCGCTGCGTTGACCGGGTAGCCCAGCGCCCGGAGCCGGGTCACGTCGCGGCGTACGCAGCGGTCGGTGACGCCCAGCTCGGCGGCCAGCTCGGGTCCGGTCCACACGGGACGCCGCTGCAGCAGCGTCAGCACCCGGAGCACCCGCTCCGTCGTCCCGTCGGTCACGTCGTCAGACTGCCACACCATGCGGACCGAAATGGTCCGCATTGCCTGACAGGCTGGCACCCATGACCGACTGGAACGCAGACCTGCGAGCACAGCTCGCCTTCCACTGGGACCACCAGCTGCGCGAGCGGCTGGCCGGCCTCACCGACGAGGAGTACCTCTGGGAGCCGGCCCCGGGCTCCTGGAGCATCCGCCTGCACGACGACGGCCCGACCACGATCGACTTCGCGATGCCGGCGCCTGAGCCGCCACCGGTGACCACCATCGCCTGGCGCCTCGCGCACGTGATCGTCGGCGTCCTGGCCATGCGCAACGCCTCGCACTTCGGCCGCGAGCCGACCGACTACGCCTCGTTCCCGTACGCCGCGACGGCCGACGAGGCGCTGGCCCAGCTGGACGCCGAGTACGCCACCTGGCAGGCCGGGGTCGAGTCGCTGGGCGAGGAGGGACTGCAGCGCCGGGTCGGCCCGGCCGAGGGCGCGTTCGCGGAGGCGTCGTACGCGACGCTGGTGCTCCACATCAACCGCGAGGTGATCCACCACCTCGCCGAGGTCTCCCTGCTCCGCGACCTCTACACCCACACCCACGAGAGGACGACGTGATGACCCGCGAGATCCAGGTGACCTTCGATGCCGCCGACCCCGGCGCGCTGTGCGCGTTCTGGTGTGCCGTGCTCGGCTACGAGATCGACGCACCGCCGCCGGGCTTCGCCACCTGGGACGAGGCACTCGAGTCGTTCGGCGTCCCGCCCGAGCGCCGCAACGACGCCTCGGCCGCCCACGACCCCGACGGCACGGGGCCGCGGCTGTTCTTCCAGAAGGTGCCCGAGGCCAAGACGGCGAAGAACCGGGTGCACCTCGACGTGCGCGCGGCACCCGGGCTCGAGGGCGACGAACGGATGGCGGCGCTCGAGGCCGAGTGCGAGCGGCTGGTCGCCGTGGGCGCGGTTCGCCTCGAGCGCAGCGAACCGGCCCCGCCGCTGAGCCACGGGTTCATCGTCATGACCGATCCCGAGGGCAACGAGTTCTGCCTCGACTGATCACCGTCAGAGGCCGGGTGCGCCCCAGATCGCCAGCCAGCGGGCGAGGTCGTCCTCGAGCGGCAGGTCGCCCGCGAGCGCGTCGCGGACCTGGATCTCGAGCAGGTTGTCGCGGCGCTGCTCCTCGCCGGCGGCCGGCGCGAACGGGTAGAACGTGCCCTGCTTGTAGAGGTAGACGAGGCCGACCCGGCGGCCGGCGGAGTCGGCGAACGGCACCAGCGAGCACAGCAGCGCCGGGCCGAAACCGGCGCTCTCCAGCGTGGTGTTGACGGCGTGCAGGTCGGTGCAGAGCGCGCCGAGGTCGCCCTCGGCCGGGTCGTACGGCGGGTGGTCGACCTCCAGCCAGGTGAACCCGAACCCGTCGTCGCTGACCCGGACCTCCGGCGCGCCGTCCATGCTTCGCAGCAGGTCGAGCACGCCGGTCTGGGTGTCGGCGAACGCCGGCCCCGCGGCCGCGCGGTAGCAGACCGAGCCGTCGCCGGTGGGCACCAGGCCGGTCGCCGCCTGGAGGGTCACCGCGGCGCTCGGCACCTGGAACAGGTCGTCGAGGTTGGCCTGCTTGGGCTTCGAGCGGCCCAGGATGTTGTCGAGGAAACCCATCAGACGCCTTCTAGGCCTGGGGCCGGTCGAGCTCGGCCTGGATCTTCGCGAGCTGCGCGAGCCGCTTCTCCAGCGACGGGTGGGTCGAGGTCAGGGTCCGCAGGCTGACCCCGCGGATGGCCGGCGCGATGCACAGGGCACTGGCGGCGCTGACCTGGCGCAGGTCGCGCTGCGGGATCTGGTTGATCTCGCCGGTGATCTTCTGCAGCGCCGACGCCAGCGCGGCCGGCTTGAGCGTCAGGTGGGCACCGGCCCGGTCGGCCGACAGCTCGCGGTAGCGCGAGAGGAGGCGCAGCAGCACGAAGCTGACGGCGTACACGACCAGGCTGACGATCAGCACGATGAGCCAGACCGGCAGCCCGTTGCTGTTGCTGTCGCGGCGTCCCCCGCCGAAGAGCCCGAGGCCGCCGTACTGCGCGCCCTGCGTGAGCATGCCGGCGGAGATGCCCGCGGACGCCGCCACGGTCATCACCAGGACGTCGCGGTGGGCGACGTGCGACAGCTCGTGGGCCAGCACCCCCTCGAGCTCCTCGGCCGTGAGGGTCTGCAGGATGCCGGTGGTCACGCACACGACCGCACGGTCGGGCGATCGGCCGGTGGCGAAGGCGTTGGGCACGTGGGTGTCGGCGATGCCGACGCGCGGCTTGGGCATGTCGGCGAGCGCGCAGAGGCGGTCGATCATGCCGTGCAGCTCGGGCGCCTCCTGCGGCGTCACCTCGCGCGCGCCCATGGAGCGCATCGCGATCTTGTCGGAGCTGGCCCACTGGTAGACGGCGAAGCCGATGCCGGCCACGCCGATCAGGACGCCGATCGCACCGCCCACGGCGAGGGCGAGCACGACCACGAGCGCCACGAACAGGCCGCCGAGCAGGAACATGACCAGCGTCATCCGGGCGGTCAGCCCCGCGTCACCGACGAACCGTGTGCGTGCCATGACTCCAGTCTCCCAGCGGCCCCAAGTCGGGCCGCGGGAGTCAGCCCGGGATGAGTCCGTCGTCGGCGAGCAGCTCGCGGACCTCGTCGATCGAGGCGTCGTCGGGCGGGAGGATCAGGTCGGACTCGTCGAGGCTCTCGGCGTCGTGCGCGACGCCGACGGTGCGGACGCCGTCGAGCAGCGCCAGCAACGCCGGACGGAACGTCGCCTCGTCGGCGGACTCGATCGCGGCCTCGACGGCGGCGTCGAGCTCGTTGAGCTTGTCGAGCGCGGTCTCGGCGACGTCGTACTGGCCCTCGCCGAGGATCCGGATCACCAGCCCGCTCATCGGGGCGTCTCGCCCTCGGTCTGGGTCTCCTTCGACAGCGGGTCGGCGGCGCTGCCGGCGCCGAGCTGGCCGGGCGCCTCGGGGGCGGAGATCCCCTTGAGCCGGGCGAGCTCGAGCTCGACGTCGGAGCTGCGAGCTCATCGACTCGAGCTCGCGGGAGATGTCGTCGCTGGGGCCGGTCGAGGTGACGTCGTCGAGGGCGCCGGAGGCGATCAGCTCGTCGATGGCGCCGGCCCGGGCCTGCATCGTGGCGGTCTTGTCCTCGGCGCGCTGGATGGCCATGCCGACGTCGCCCATCTCCTCGCCGATGCCGGAGACGGCCTCGTTGATGCGGGTCTGTGCCTCGGCCGCGGTGTAGGTGGCCTTGATGGTCTCCTTGCGGGTGCGGAAGGCCTCGACCTTCGCCTGCAGCCGCTGCTGGGCCAGGACCAGCTTCTCCTCCTCGCCCTGCAGCTGCGCGTGCTGGGTCTGCAGGTCGGCGATCTGCCCCGAGACGCCGGACTTGCGGGTCAGCGCCTCGCGGGCGAGGTCCTCGCGGTCCATCTGCAGGGCCTTCTCGGCCTGGGTCTGCAGCTTGCCGGCCTGCTGCTCGAGCTGGGCGACCTGCAGCTCGATGCGCTTGCGGCTGGTGGCGACGTCGGCCACCCCGCGGCGTACCTTCGAGAGCAGCTCGAGCTGGCGCTGGTAGCTGTAGTCGAGGGTCTCGCGAGGGTCCTCGGCGCGGTCCAGCGCCTTGTTGGCCTTGGCCCGGAAGATCAGGCTCATCCGCTTCATCATGCTCATGCGCTCACCCTATGCCGCCTCGGCAAGACGCGCGACGGTACGCGGGTACCCTGACGGTGATCACCAGACGATCTCCCGACCAGCCCTGTCCCGTCCCGAAGGCAGCCCGTGTTCCGTCGCAACAAGTCCGACTCCCCCGACGCCGATGCCGCCGTCACCCTGACCAAGTCCGACGGCAAGGGCCGGCCGACGCCGACCCGCAAGGAGGCCGAGGCCGCCGCCCGCGAGCGGGCCAAGGTGCCCCGCACCCGCAAGGAGCAGGCCGCCAAGCAGCGCGCCAACCGCGGCGAGTCGAGCAAGAAGGTGCGCGCGGGCATGAAGGCCGGCGACGAGCGCTACCTGCTGGCGCGCGACAAGGGCCCGGTCCGACGGTTCATCCGCGACTTCGTCGACGCCCGGTTCTCGTTCGCCGAGATCGTGATCCCGCTGATGATCGTCTCGCTGTTCTTCACGGCGCTCGTCATCCCGCTGTTCCTGGTGCTCATCGTCGACCTGACCCTGCTGCGGTTCCGGGTCCGCAAGCAGCTGGGCATCCGCTTCCCCGACGAGCCGCTCAAGGGCACGACGTACTACGCCCTGACCCGCGCGATGCAGATGAAGTTCATGCGGATGCCGAAGCCCAAGGTCAAGATCGGCCAGGAGCTGCCTCAGCACTACAGGTGAAGGAAGGCCGAGCTTGCTCGGCCGTTCCTTCACCTGCGAGTGCTGACGGTGGTCGAGCGAGCCGTCGACCGCGCGAGCTCGCTCGCCGCGGTCGAACCGGCGTGCCGAGACCTCGCGAGTGACCTCTGGTAGTCCCCACGCTGACCCGTCTCGATCGCGACGGGTCGCGTCAGCAGAAGATCTCGGAGCGCCGCGGCGACTTGGTCTTGTCGGGATCGCGCTCGACGACGTCGCCGACGACGTCGTCGATCGGCTTCAGGACGTCGGCGTCGAGCTGCACGCCGGCGGCCTTGACGTTCTCGGTCACCTGCTCGGGGCGGGAGGCGCCGATGATCGCCGTGGAGACGTTGGGGTTCTGCAGCGTCCACGCGACGGCCAGCTGGGCCATCGAAAGCCCGGCCTCGTCGGCGATCGGCTGCAGCTGCTGCACCGCGCTCGAGACGTCGTCCTGGAGCCAGCGCTTGATCATGTCGGCGCCGCCCTTCTCGTCGGTGGCCCGCGAGCCCGCGGGCGGCGCGCTGCCCCGGCAGGTACTTGCCGGTGAGCACGCCCTGCGCGATCGGCGACCACACGATCTGGCCGAGCCGAGCTCTTCGCAGGCGGGCACGACCTCGGCCTCGATGACCCGCCACAGCATGTTGTACTGCGGCTGGTTGGAGACCAGCGGCACGTGCAGCTCGCGGGCCAGCGCGGCGGCCCGGATCTCCTCGGCGCGCCACTCCGAGACGCCGATGTAGAGCGCCTTGCCGGCGCGCACGACGTCGGCGAAGGCCTCCATCGTCTCCTCGAGCGGGGTCTCGTGGTCGTAGCGGTGCGCCTGGTAGAGGTCGACGTAGTCGGTGCGAGGCGGCGCAGCGATCCGTCGATCGACCTCGAGGATGTGCTTGCGGGACAGGCCGTGGTCGTTGTGGCCGGGGCCGGTCGGCCAGAAGAGCTTCGTGAAGATCTCCAGGCCCGCTCGCCGCTGCCGGCGAGCGCCTCGCCGAGCACGGCCTCGGCGGCGGTGTCGGCGTAGACGTCGGCCGTGTCGAAGGTGGTGATGCCCTCGTCGAGGGCCCGCGCACGCAGGCGAAGGCGGCGTCCTTCTCGACCTGGGAGCCGTGGGTGAGCCAGTTGCCGTACGAGATGGCCGAGATCCTCAGGCCACTCGCTCCTAGGTTGCGAAACTCCATGTGCTCGACACTACTGAGAGGAGAAATCCGGTCGGCACCGGGAACCCGGCACCCCGGCTGGATCGTGTGACCTCCGTGGACGACGACGGGCTGGGCGAGCTCTACGCCACGGCCTGCCCGCGGCTGGTCGGACTTCTCACGGTGCTGGGCGGGTCGCGCGCCGACACCGAGGAGGTTGCCCACGACGCGTTCGTGAAGCTGCTCGGCCTCGAAGGGATCGACCATGCCCGACCATCTCCTCCACGACCGGTCGTCCGCAGCCCCGACGACGACAGCCACCGTGAGCCCGATGCCGACCCCGTCGCTGGGCCCACCGGCCCTACCCCGACGCACGTGAGCCGTCGGCCGGCTCGTGCGTCGAGGACTACTCCCCCACCACTCTCCGGCAACGCGCCTTCGCCTTCGACGGGGTGGTGGTCGCGACGGGTCCGTCGGTGAGCGACGGTGGCGGCTACACCAGCACGGGCGGTCTGGTGGGCACCACCTTCGAGGTGCGTCGGTGGTACGCCGGCGGCAGTGGCGACACCGTCACCGTCGACCTGGGCCGCGCCCAGCTCGGCCTGCGGCTGCTGGTGTCGGGTGAGTCGCTCGCCCGCGAGAGCACGGGACCGCTCGACCACCCCTTCGCGTGGAGCTGCGGCTTCACCCGCTACTGGGACCGGCAGACCGCCGCCGACTGGGAGCGCACCTTCGCCCGCTGACATGATCGGGCCATGGACTCCCGACCCACCGCCGACGTCTCCGTGCGCGTGGCCTGGGCGGACGACGCGGCCGCGATCGCCGACGTCCAGGTGCGCGGCTGGCGCCACCTGTACGCCGGGCTCCTGCCCGCCGACACCCTGCCCGACGACACGGCCGCGGTCGCGGAGACGTGGCGGACGGCGATGACGCGGCCGGCCGACGCGCGCAACCGGGTGCTGGTGGCGCTCGAGCGCAACCGCGTCGTGGGCTTCGCGGTCACCACGCCGGCGTCCGACCCCGACTGCGACCCGGTCTCCGACGGCGAGCTCGCCGAGCTGACCGTCGACCCCGGCGAGCTCGGCAAGGGACACGGCTCGCGGCTCCTCCAGGCCTGCGCAGAGACCCTCGAGGCCGACAGGTTCACCCGAGCGGTGACGTGGGCGATCGCCACCGACGACGCCCGCCGCGGCTTCCTCACCAGCGCCGGCTGGGGCGCCGACTCCGCGCACCGCGAGCTCGACCTCGACGGCAGCGGCACGACCACCGTCAAGCAGGTGCGCTTGCACACCGCCCTGGCGTGAGCACCCGACGCGACATCATCCGCGACAGCCTCGGGGTGGGGGTCGCGACCGGCACCTACGGCATCTCGTTCGGGGCGGTCGGCGTGACCTCCGGGCTGGACGTCGCGCAGACGTGCGCCCTGTCGTTGCTGGTGTTTACCGGCGCCTCGCAGTTCGCGATGATCGGCGTCCTCGCTCTCGGGCGGGTCGCCGTGTCGGGGCGCGCTGAGCGCCCTGCTCCTCGGGCACCCGCAACACGCTCTACGGGCTGCGGCTGGCCCCGCTGCTGGGCGTGGCGGGGCTGGCGCCGGGCGGGGGCCGCCCACCTGCTCATCGACGAGTCGACCGCGATGTCGGTCGGGCGCGAGACGACCCCCGAGGGCCCGCGTCGGCTTCCTGACCACCGGCGGGTCGATCTTCGTGCTCTGGAACCTCGCCACCCTGGTCGGCGCGGTGGCGGGCGAGGGCGATCGGCGACCCCCGCGACTTCCGGCCTGGACGCCGCCGTGTGCGCGGGCGTTCCTGGCCCTGCTGTGGCCCCGCCTCGGCCGCCCCCTGCCACCGGGTCGTCGCCCTGCTGGCCGCCGCCGTCGCGCTCGGCGTGGTGCCGTTCACCGCCTGCCGGCGTCCCCGTGCTGGTGTCGCTGCTCGGAGTGGCGCTGCTCGCCGGCGTCCTGGCGGCCCGACCCCGGGACCATCCTCATGACCTGGGCCGCGATCCTGCTTGGCGGCGCTGGGCTGCTACCTGCTCAAGCTGGCCGGCCTGTCGGTGCCGCCGCGGGTGCTCGAACGGCCGGTCGTGGCGCGGGTCGCCGACCTGATCCCGGTCGCGCTGCTGGCCGGGGCGGTGGGCCGTGCAGGTCGTGGCCACCGCCGACGGTGGCCTCAACCCTCGATGCCCGCGCCCTCGCGCTGGGCGCGGCCGTGGTGATGCTGCTGCTCCGGGCGCCGTTCCTGGTCGTGGTCTTCGGCGCCTTCGCTCGTCGCCGCCCTCGCCCGCCTGCTCTGAGCCCCACGCCGGAACAGACGAAGAGGTAGGCCCGCACCGGTTCCGTCCGGCACGGGCCCCCTCGTCCTGACGAGCGTCGATCACCCCACGTTCACGGCGCTCCACGCGGTGGCGACCGCGTCTGTACCGGCGGCGCCGCCCTCGCCGAACAGGTCACGCGCGGCGTTCAGCGTGCCGGTGCGGGCCTGGGCGTAGGTCGTGCCCGACGTGAATACGCGTGGAGGGCACGGAACCAGACCCGGTCGTCGGCCCGGCCGATGCCGGAGACCGTCGAGCCGTTGCAGGTCGGCGAGTTGTGGGCCTTTGTCGCCGATCGTCTTGGCGCCCGAGCCCTCGGCGAGCAGGTAGAAGAAGTGGTTGCCCTATACCCGAGGAGTAGTGCACGTCGGTGTCGCCGATGCCCGCGAAGTAGCAGGAGTACGACGAGCCGTGCGAGCTGTCGGGTCGTCCATCCGGCGGAAGCCCTCACCGTTGAAGCCCAGGTCGAACTCCTCGCCGATGTAGTAGTCGCCCGGGTCGTTGGCGTTGGCGGCGTAGAACTCCACCATGGTGCCGAAGATGTCGGACGTCGCCTCGTTCAGGCCGCCGGACTCGCCGGAGTAGGTCAGGTTCTGAGGTGTTCTCGGTGACGCCGTGCGACATCTCGTGGCCGGCCACGTCGAGGGAGACCAGGGGCCCGAACGTCGAGGCCGTCACCGTCGCCGTACGTCATCTTCGAGCCGTCCCAGAAGGCGTTGACGTAGCCGTTGCCGTAGTGGACCCGGCTGGGTGCGCCGGCGCCGTCGCCGAAGATGCCGTTGCGGCCCTGCACGTTCTTGAAGTAGTCGTACGTTGTCGCGCCGCCGTAGTGGGCGTCGACCGCGGCCGACTCACGGTTGGCGTTGGTGCCCGTGCCGAAGCTGGCGTCGGGGCTGCTGTAGGGCGACGCCGTTGCTTGCACCCGATGCCGAACAGGGGTGCAGAGGATCGAGTCCTCCTTGTTCTGCATGTCGGTGGTCGCCGCGTTGCCGTGGGTCGGCGTCGGTGAGCGTGCCAACGTACTGCCCGTTCTGCGTCACCTGTAGATCGGGACGGTGCCGCTGTAGAGCGACGTGGCCCTGGCCGTCGGCGGTGTGGAACTGCTCCTCGACCCGGCGGATCACCGTGCCGGTGCGGGCGTCGACGTACGTC
The DNA here is from genome assembly GCA_963825985.1 of uncultured Actinomycetota bacterium. GTDB lineage: Bacteria > Actinomycetota > Actinomycetes > Propionibacteriales > Nocardioidaceae > Nocardioides. The sequence continues at coordinate 318,497 of CAWGVK010000033.1, forward strand.
GCGAGCCGGCTGGGCGTCCCGTCGGACTGCCGGCCCACGCTCCTTGACCTCCCAGGCCAGGCGCGGCTTCGCGCCCAGGGCGTCGACCACGAGTCGCGACGGCGCCCTGCCGGCCCGCAGGTTGCGGATGTCGCGCGTCTGCTTCGACGGTGCGAGGGTCTTGTCGAGCGCCGCGCCGGCGCGGACGACGGGCTTCACCGCCAGGTCGAGCGGCGCCTTGAGGGTCTGGCTGACGCTCTCCGAGGTCGGCGTCGGACGCCTGGTGGACCACCAGGTCGCCGCCGATGACCGGCAGCCCGCCGAAGGTCCGGTCGAAGCGCGCGTGGGTCCTGCCGTCGGGGTCGACCGCCGTCCCCCGAGGACGAACTCCTGCTCGACCTCCTGCTCGACGGCGCGCGCGGCGCGCGGGTGCTCCGCGAGAGCCTGCAGCGCTCGCGAGGCG
>CAWGVK010000034.1:0-76902 GCA_963825985.1 uncultured Actinomycetota bacterium
GGCCGCGCTCGCTTCCCCCGCCCCTGCTCCTTCGCCGGACGGTCGCCGGGCACCACCTTCAGCGGCGCGAACTCCGGGAACCCGATGGTGCCCGCGGCCCTCGCGGATCAGGCGGCCGTGGCGCAGCGTGGTGCCGAGCGTCTCGTCGACGCTGGCGGCCTCGAGCGTCGCCGCGATCCAGCTGTCACGGTGCGCGTCGGGGTTCGTGGCCACCGCGCCGGCTAGGTCGACCGCGGCATCGGTCGCACCGTTCAGCGTGGCGCGCCGGCTTGGCGCTCGCCTGGCGCAGCTCGTCGGCGGTCGCGGTCGTGGCCCGAGCCTGCTCGGCCCGCAGCTCGGTGCTGCGCTCGATGAGGTCGTCGACGAGGTCGGGGTGCTCCCGGGCGAGCCGGTTCAACGCCCACGCCGCCGTGGTGGGCCGGCGCGACCCGCCCAGCTCCTTCGCGGCGGCGGCGTCGCCGTCGGTGCGCAGCTGCGCTGCCAGCGCCTTTCGGCGCAATCACTTCATTCGCGAATTTGGACACTGCGTCAGCAAGCATGACTTCCGTCTCGGAGAAGTGAGTGATGGGTGTGGGTGTGAGGGCGGATGGAGTCGATGTCCGACCTGTGCCCCATGGTTGCGCTGGGCGGATACGCTCAGTGCCACCGAATCGCTCTTCGCGCGATCGTTGGGTGGACAGATCCCGGTGTTCCGCGACGTTCTGACCGGGTACGCGCTGGAGCTGCGGAAGCTCCGGCGCGGTCTCCACCGAAGGATTTCAGGTGACGGCCGTGATGCGCGAGGAGGTGCGGCGGCGACTTGAGGACCGAGGCGTGGCGATGGCGGACAGCGTGTTCGGCGGCGGGACTCGGATCGTGGACCAGCAGCTGGGCTACGAGATCGCCCGATATACCTTCGGGCCCGCCGCGGAACGGCGCCGCCGGGCAGGGGACGACGTCGCAGATTCAGCGTGCGATGGAGCTGGTACGGGGGACGACCTCGCCCCAGGCTCTGCTTGGCCTAGGGCCCCGGCGCCTCAGCCTCACTGATCCACTACCCTCACGCCCGGCGGCGCCTTAAACTCGAAGGTGTCGTCGGGAACCTGACGATTCAGCCGCAGCTTCGACAGCGATAACGTCCGCAACGCTCCGCTCTGTCTCGGTGATCTCCAGCCGGCGGGGCAGGGCATCTTCCCGATCCAGCCACAGTACCGCCCGCTCGAAGGGAAGGTCGGGCACGGCCGGAATCAGCTCGACCACGTCCATCTTCCGGGTGCCGACTTGTCCTCCTCGAGATATTGCGCCCGGTATCGCTCCGCGGGCCGGTCGAGGAACCAGGCGAGGAGGTTGTACCCGTACACCGGACCGCCGCTGGGTGCACGCAGCCGGAGGACCTGTCCCGGCACGGTGCTCGGTGTGTAGACCCAGACGTACTGGCCGTCGATGACGATCGCCTCGCCCGGCGGCTCGGTGAACCGCATCGCGAGCTTGGCCGGCCCCGCCTGCACCAGCGTGCCCCTGCTCTCCGCGCTGTCGATCATCGGGATTGTCGATCACCTGCACGAATTCGGCGCTCATGCTGGCGAGCGAGCGATAGACCCGCGACGATCGACCGATGATCGACTGGGCGTCCTGGGCCTGGGCCGGGAGCGGCGACGCGGCGGGACGAGCGGCGCTGCCGCAAGGGCAAGCAGCGCGATAGCCGGCAGTTTGCGGTTCATGTCCGCGCCCCCGCGGGCTCCGGCAGGCGCCGGCCGATGGCTTCGACGATCAACCTGGTCTCCCGCATGAGCCGGTCGAACTGTTCGGGGTACAGGCTCTGCGCTCCGTCGGAGAGCGCGCGGTCCGGCGTCGGGTGCACCTCCACGAGGAGGCCGTCGGCTCCGGCGGCCACCGCGGCCCGCGCCATGGGAATCACCATGTCACGGTGGCCCGGTCCCGTGGCTCGGATCGGCGACGATCGGGAGGTGGGACAGCCCGTGGACCACCGGGACGGCACTCAGGTCGAAGAGATTCCGCGTGGCGGTATCGAAGCCGCGCACGCCGCGCTCGCAGAGGATCACGTCGGGATTCCCCTCGGCGAGAATGTATTCCGCCGAGAGCAGCAGCTCCTGGATCGTAGCGGAGAGTCCGCGCTTCAGGAGGATCGGCTTCCTGGCGCGGCCGGCGTGCTTGAGCAGCGAGTAGTTCTGCATGTTCCGGGCGCCGATCTGCACGATGTCGGCCACCTCGAGCACGTGCTCCAGCCCCTCGGCGTCCATCGCTTCGGTCACGATCAGGAGGCCCGGTCTCGTCCCGGGCGCGGGCGAGCAGTGCGCAGCCCCGCGCGGCCCAGCCCCTGGAACGAGTAGGGCGAGCTGCGCGGCTTGAAGGCGCCGGCGCGGAGCACGGTCGCCCCGGCCTCACGCACCGCCTGGGCCGCGTCGAGAATCTGCCGCTCGCTCTCGACGGAGCAGGGGCCGGCCATGACCACGACTTCGTCGCCGCCGATGCTGAGCCCTCCGGGCAAGCGGACTACAGTCGACTCGGCTTTCCATTCGCGGGACACCTGCTTGTAGGGCTTGGTGACGTGGAGGATCTCCTGCACGCCCGGCAGCGCCTCGAGCCGCGAGCCGTCCACCCGGCCGTCGTTGCCGACCAGTCCGACCGTGGTGCGCTGCTTGCCCGGCATCGGCCGCGCCTGGTACCCCATCTCCTCGATGGTGGCGACGACGCGGTCGATGTCTTCCTGCGGTGCGCCGTGGCGCATGACGACGAGCATTCAGGGTCTCCGGTTCCGGCTCCGATGCATCCGTGGCCGTCATGGCGAGCGGCGCAGCAGGACTCGTCACCTCTGACGGCTGACCTGCTGCGCAGATGCTCCGGGCCAGGCTCACCCATCTGCCCGTGCAGGCGTGCTCCCGCTCTCCCAGCTTGACGCCCACGATCGTGGACACCCCGGGCTCCTGCATGGTCACGCCGTAGACGGCGTCGGCGGCCTGCATGGTCCGCGGATTGTGAGTAATGACCAGGAACTGGGTGCCGCTCTTGAACTCGTCGAGCAGCCGGGTGAAGCGGCCCACGTTGGCGTCGTCGAGCGGGGCGTCCACCTCGTCCATCAAACAGAACGGGCTCGGCTTGGTGAGGTAGATGCTGAAGAGCAGCGAGACCGCCACCAGCGTCCGCTCGCCCGAGGACAGCAGGTGGATCCGCTGCGTCCGCTTGCCCCGCGGGGCCGCATGGATGTCGATCTCGCTCTCCAGCGGGTCGTCGGGATTGGCCAGCCGCAGCTCGCACTCGCCGCCGCCGAAGAGGGTCTGGAAGACCCGCAGGAAGTTGCCCTGCACCGCGGTGAAGGTCTCCAGGAACATGTTGCGGGCCGTGCCGTCGATCTCCCGGATAGCCTGGATCAGCGACTGGCGCGCGCCGACCAGATCGTCGCGCTGGGCGGTGAGGAACTGGAGCCGCTTCACCTCCTCGGCGTGCTCCTCCACCGCGAGGGCGTTCACCGGCCCGATCGCCTCCAGTGCCTCGGTGATGCGGGCCGACTTCCGCCTGCGAGCGTCTCCAGATCGAGGTCGAGCAGGGCGCGCCTTCGATGAGCTGATCGAAGGGGCGGTGCCACTCGGCCTCCACCCGCTCCGACGATGCCGCGCCGGGTGCCCGCGGCCTCGGTGAGGCGGACCTGGAGCCCGTGGCTCTCCTCGTTGCCCGGACTCCAGCGTCGCTCCGCGACTCGACGACTTCGCGCTCCGCGGCGGCGAGCGCCGATTCGGCGTCGGCCAGCGCCGCCTCGGCGTCGCGCGCTGGCGCGTCTCCAGCTGGTGAAGCGCGACCTCGCGCTCGGCGCGGGCTTCACGCCACTCGCCCTGCTGGCCGAGCGAGCGCCGCCTCGTCGGCGTCGAGCTGGGCCAGCTCGCCCGCGAGCGCCTGTCCCGCCGCCTCCGCCTCGGCGCGCATCGCCGCGGCCCGCGCCAGCCGTTCCTCGGCCGAGCGAAGGCCGCCGGCGACGTGCGCCTCCTGCACCTGCCAATGGACCCGCTGCTCCCGGGCCGCCTCCTGCTCGCTCTCCAGCTCCGCCAGGACCGCTCGGGCTGGAGCCGAGATCCTGATCGAGCCGGCCGCGGCGCCAGGTCGCCCTCGACCAGCGCGTGCGTCGATCTCCGTCATCCGCCGCTCGGACCGGCGCGAGCCGCTCGGTGAGGCGGGCGAGCTGCGATTCGGAGTCGGCGGACTCGCGGGTCAGGTTGCGCGGCCAGGCGGACGAGGTCCTCGCGCGCCGGCGGCCGCCAGCCGCTCGGCTTCGCGAGCCTGCTCGGCGGCCGACATGGCATCGGCGAGGGCGCGCTCCCGCTCGGCGAGACTCGCGATGGTCTGCCTCGCAGCGCGGCGGCGGCGGCGGCCACGGCGCCGCCTGCGCGCTCGACGTCCTGCGCCAGGGCGCCGAGCTCCGCCCGGCGGCGGAGCGGGCCCGATGGGGCCGCGCTGCCGCTCAGGAAGATCGCGCCGCTCGCCCTGCGGAGGACCCGGCCCGACGGGTCGAGCACCTCCGAGCCGGCGAGCGCGGCGCGCACCCAGCCCGCGCGCGGGCCCTTCCGCCCGCAGCCGGTCGTCCAGCGGCAGCGCGTCCGCCGGCTGGTCTGCGGGCCCGGGATCGAGCGGCAGCAGGACCAGCGCCCCGGGCTGGTGCGTCGGCATGCCACGCCTGTACCGCGCTGAACGGTCGCACCGTCGCGCACCAGCACCGCGTGCATCCAATCGCCGAGCAGCCGCTCGGCGAGCTCGGCGTCCTCCCGGCCGATGCTGACGTAGTCGCTGAGCGGGCCGAGCACGCCGCCGTCGAACCGGTCGCGGGCGGCCAGCAGCGCCGCCGCGGCAGGCGCGAGGCCGACCCGGTCGCGCTCCAGCTCCTCCAGCGCGTTCCGGCGCGCGGTCATCTGGGCCAGCGCTTCCTCGGCCTGGCGGCGGTCGGCGCGGTGCATCGCCTCCCGCTCGCGGGCCTCCGCCACCCGGTGGCGGGCGTGCTCGGCCTCGGCGGCGGCGCGCTTCGCCTCGTGGCTCAGGAAGCCGGCGCGCTCGATGGCGTGATCGCGCTGGCGCTCGGCGCTGGCGAGCTCGATCTGGAGCGTCGGCCCGGTGCGACGCGGCCTGGGTGACCCGCTCGCGGAGCGAGGCCAGCTCGCCTTCCAGCGCCGCCCGCTCGCCTTCCAGCGAGCGGAGGGTCTGGGCCTGCTGATGGAGCTCCTGCTCCTGCTCCCGCACCGCGGCGCGCTGCTCGGTCAGGCGCCGCCGCGACGTCCTCCTCCGCGCGTCGCCCGTCCGCCAGCTCCGCCCTGATCCGCTCGTGCTCGCCGCCCGCCGCGCCGCGGTCCGCGGTGGCGGCCTCCTGCTCGGCGGCGGCCTGCTGGGCCCGCGAGCTGCGCCTGGGCCCGCTCCTCCTCCGCCCGGGCCCGGCGGGCGTGCGCATTGGCCAGCCGCTCGGCCGCCAGCGCCAGGTCGCCGTCCAGCTTGCCGAGCTCGACCCGCACGCTCGGCGAGGCGGCGCGGCGATCTCGGCGCGCTGGCCTTCGGCCGCGGAGCGGGCGCGGGAGACCTCTTCGCGCCGCTGCTCGGCGTCGCCCACCCGGGTCCGCGCGGCGGGAAGCAGCTCGCGTCAGCTCCGCGAAGCGAGCCTCCATGCCGGCGACGTCGCCGGGCGAGGCGCTCCAGCAGCCGACGGGCGAGGGTGATCTGCACCGCGAACCGCTCCTCGGTGAGCTTGGCGTGGCGCTCGGCCTTGCCGCGCTGGCGGGCGAGGCTCCGGATCTGGGACTGCACTTCGGCGATGAGGTCTTCGACCCGCTGGAGGTCCACCGCCGTCTCTTCCAGCCGCCGCTCGGTGCTGTGCTTCCGGTCGCGATAGAGCCCGATGCCCGCCGCCTCCTCGAAGAGCGAGCGGCGCTCGTCGGCCCGGTCGGAGAGCAGGAGGTCGATCATCTTCGCCTCGATCACCACGCCGGCGTCGCTGCCGAGCCCGGTGCCGCGGAGCAGGTCCTGGATGTCGCGAAGCCGGACCGGCGAGCCGTTGAGCAGGTAGTCGCTCTGGCCCGAGCGGGAGAGCCGGCGGGTGACCACGACTTCGCGGTACGCGATGGGCAGATCGCCGTCGCTGTTGTCGAGAAAGAGCGAGACCTCGGTGACGTTCACCGGCCGCCGCGCCGCCGAGCCCTGGAAGATCACGTCCTCCATCTTTCCGCCGCGGAGGAGCCGGGCGCGACTGCTCGCCGAGCACCCAGCGCACGGCGTCGGACACGTTGGACTTGCCGCAGCCGTTGGGGCCCACGATCGCGGTCACGCCTTCCTCGAAGGTCAGGGTGACGTCGTCCGCGAACGACTTGAAGCCGGCGAGCTCCAGCTTGGTGAGCTTCATGAGCGCGTTCCTGTCGTGGAGCGTGGACTCGAAGCCCGGAAGCCCGGGACCTATTTGGATGGGGGATCCTGCGTCGTCACCACGAAAGACGGCATGCCGATTCCGCGCCCGGTCTCTTCCGCCTGCTCCCGGGTGGCGTAGGGGCCGAGCACGACGCGGTAGGCCTCGTCGCTGCGCGCCGGCTTGAGCACCGCCGCGGGCAGCCCGGCCGCCCGCAGCTTCTGGGACAGCTCTTCCGCCCAGGCCGGGTTCTGCGAGCTGCTCACCTGCAGGTAGACCGACGCCGCCTTGGCGGAGTCGGCCGCCGCGGCGAGAGCGGCGGAGTCGGCGTTGACCGGCACGCCCTTCCTCCTGCGGCGGGTGCCAGGGAGCGGGAGCCAGGTGTCGGCGGCCCCGCCCTCCACCTTGCCCCGCACCGGAAACCCCTCGGCGCCGAGATCCACGGCCACGACATCCTTGCCCCGGCGGGTCAGCAGCGTGTTGGGTGAGACCACCACTGGAAGGTCCTCGTCCCATTCGACCGCCACGGTGCCGACGAAGCCGCCCTTGCCGACGTCGACCACCCAGGCCGAGTCGCCCGAGGCCGGCCGGACGAGCACCCATCCGCCGAAGAGGTCACCGTCGAGTCCGACGGCGGGCCCGGGCAGCTCGATCTCCCGAGCTGCTCGCCGCTCACCCGGTCGAGGATGAGCAGGCCGTCCGAGGCGCGGGCCACGTAGATCCGGTGACCGGAGGGTGAGAACATGACCGCCTTGGCGCCGCCGGAGACGGGGATGGCGATGCGGTCCCGGTCGCCGTCACTGTCGCCCTCGGTCTCGTAGATCACCACCGCGCTGTCGGCGGCGACGGCGACGAGGTCGCCCCAGAAGCTCAGCGCCTGCGCGGCCCTCGGCACCTCGAAGGACGCCGGAGGCCGGTCGGATCCGAGGACCTCCAGCCGGGGCTGGTCGCCGCCAGGCTGGCGACCAGCATGCCACCCATGGTGCCGTGCAGCTCGGTGGGCGTGCCCTCGGAGCTTGGAACGGAAGCGGACCGGGGTCCGGCGCACGATCTGGGTGACGGCTTCCCGGTATCCACCGCGTACAGGGCGCCGTCGGGCCGACGGTGGCCTGGCGCACCTGCTCGAGCGAGGGCCGCAGCCGGCGGGTCTCCAGGTCGAGCGCGACCACGTTCCGCTTCTTGTCGAGCAGGAAGACGAAACCCTGGTCCGGGTCGGCTCCGACGGTGCGCTGCAGCGGCGGAAGCTTGTCCTCCAGCTTCCAGGCCGAGGGCTCGAGGCTGGGCACCCGATAGAGCCGTGCGGTGCCTCCCTCGCGCGGGAAGGCGGAGCGCCGTGGTGACGCGGGGCCCCCGTCCGACGGCCGGAAGGTTTCCGGCCGCCAGATCCGGGCTCGCCGCCGCACCCCGCCAACAGGAAGGCGAGCCCGGCGGCGATGATCGCGTGTCTGAGGTTCACGGGGGAAACATAGTTGGCAGGGGGCGGCGGGGCAGCGGGGCGGGGGCGGGGCGCGGAGGGTTCCGATCCGCTGCAGTCATCCCGAGCGGCATGAGGCTCGCTCGTGTGATTCCCAGCCGATCCCTCGCTCTACTCGGGGCGAGCCCTTCCAGACTCTCGCCGTCCCGCCGTCCCGCCCCTAGAAGGTCGGCCCCAGGCTGAAGGTCCAGAGTCCTTTGACCTGCGGGCGGTCCTGCGGAATCGAGTAGTCCAGCCGGCGATTGCGAAGCCGAACAGGTTGGTCCGCACCGACACGCCCGAGAGTGCGGAGCGGGGTCCGCACCCGGACCGGATCGTCGCCGGCCCGGCGATCCCAACGGAGCGTGCTGGTGTTGTCCCAGGCCAGGCCGATGTCGTAGAAGAGGGCGCCCTCGATGCGGCGGGAAGGCGGCCGGGACGCCGAAGGACGGGTTGAGGATCGGGAAGCGGAGCTCGGCCGAGGCCACGCCGATCTGGGTGCCGACGAGGCGGTCCAGCTCGGAGCATCCGGTCTCCGCGCCCGGATCGTCGGCATTGAGGCATTCATTCCGGCGGTAGGAGCCGGAGGTGTTGCCGCGGATGAGGTCGGTGCTGCCGGCGTAGATCCGGAACTCGCGGGCGTCGCGGCCGATCCGGCCGAAGTAGAGCAGCCGGCTGGCGAACACGATCGGGCCGATGATCCGGTCGTAGCGCCGGTAGTCGGCGGTGACCTGCGCGAAGCTCCAGTCGCCCACGGTGCGCGCCAGCTCAACCGGTAGCGCTGGCCGTAGAACGGGCCCGACGTATCCGAACAGCGAGTTGTCGAACACCAGGGCGGCGGACGGCTGGGCGTAGGTCACGCCCGGCAGGTTGTCGGTCTCCAGGAACGGGTCGTCGGTGGCGAAGCCGGTGGTCGGGTTGTAGGGCTCGTTGATCCTGAGGATCGCGTCGTCCACGTTGGCGAAGCGCATCCCCGCCTCGATCCGCTGGAACCGGCTCAGCGGGTAGTACGCCGACCCGAAGGCCGAGCGCACCACCAGGCGTCGGATGTTGGTGACGAAGACATTCTCCGACGGGTTCCGCCCCGGCGACGATCTCGCTCGGCTCCAGGAAGTAGTACGGATCCTGGGACAGGCCCACCGCCCAGTTGATCCGGCGGCTCAGGTTGGCGTACGCCGCGAGGATCTGGGCTTCGCTGATCCGGCCGTTCACGTAGCCGGCGAAGATGAGCTGCTGGTTGCCCAGGATGTCGCTCAGCGAGATCGCCGAGCCGCCGAAGAAGCCCCGGCCGAAGTTGTCGCGGGCGTAGCCCCGGATCGCCCTCGTGTGCGGGCTGTCGCTGGTCGGGGTGATCGCGCTGCGGCTGATCTGGGTGTTCCCGGCGCGGTACCTGCTCGTGCGGCCCGGTCCCGACCCTGTCACGGGCCGCCAGGTGCCGTGGACCTACACGTTCCTGCTCGGCTGGGCCGGGATGCGCGGCGTGGTCACGCTCGCGGCCGCCTTCGTGATTCCCGAGCAGACACCGCACCGGGAGGTGCTGCTGCTGATCGCGTTCACGTCGGTGGCCGGCACCCTGCTGATCCAGGGGCTGACCCTCCCGGTGCTCGCCCGCCGGCTCAAGGTGCCGTCACCCGACCCGATGGACGACGCGCTGGCCCGCGCCACGCTGCTGCAGCAGGCGTCGAAGGCCGGGTTCAAGGAGCTCAAGTCACTCGAGGAGGACGACCTGCACGGCGTCGTCGCCCTGATCAAGCAGCGCATCGAGCAGCGCAACTTCGCGGCCTGGGAGCGACTCGGCACCACCGCCGACGAGGAGACGCCGAGCGAGCGCTACAGCCGGCTGCGGCTGACCATGATCGAGGCCGAGCGGCGCCGGGTGCTGGAGATCCGCTCGTCGGGGAGCACGCCGTCGGTGGTCGTCGCCGAGGTGCTGGCCATGCTGGACGTCGAGGAGTCGATGCTCGACATCGCGACCCAGGAGCGGGCCGAGCTGCGCACCTCCGCCGTCCGGCGTCCCGGCGAGGAGTGCGCCGACCTCGAGGCCCACCCCGCGGTCGAGACCGTCACCGACGGCACCTGTCCCGAATGCGTGGCGGCCGGCCATCGGTGGGTCGCCTTGCGGCAGTGCCTGGCGTGCGCGTACGTCGGCTGCTGCGACTCCTCACCCGACCGCCACGCCACCGCCCACTTCCACGAGACCACCCACCCCGTCATGCAGTCGGCCGAGGAGGGCGAGGAGTGGCGCTGGTGCTTCGTCCACCACGTGACGGCGTGACCTGGCGATAGTCCCGGCCGTTTGGGCCCTCGATCAGGCGATTCAGGGGCCCAAACAGCCGGGACTATCCCCCGCCGAGGGCGTCCTCGAGGGTGCGAGGGGCGTGGCCGGAGAGGCGGCGGACGTCGTCGGTGACGGCCGCGCAGGAGCCGTCGGCGATGGCGACGTAGGTGCTCACCCAGGCGTCGAGCTGCCACTCGGCGACGTCCGGGTACGCCGCCCGGCGCGATGCGTAGGCCTCCTCGAGGGTCTCGGGCTGGTAGCGCAGCTCGCGGCCGAGCGCCGCGCCGGCTCGGGCGGCGACGTCGTCGAGACTCAGGGCCTCCGGGCCCGTGAGGGTGTACGTCGCCCCCGCGTGCGTCCGCGGGTCGCGCAGCACCGCGGCGGCGACGTCGGCCACGTCGGCGCGCGCGACCGCCGCCACCACGCCCTCACCCGCCGGGCCGCGGATCACCCCCGACCGGTCGGCGAAGAGCGGCAGCACGTCGAGGTAGAAGTTGTCGCGCAGGACGGTGAACGCCATCCCGCTGTCGTGGATCGCCTTCTCGGTGTCGAAGTGGTCGCGGCCGAGCGTGAACGTCGCGCCGGCCTCCGCCCCCGCGAACGACGTGTAGACGATGTGCCGCACCCCGGCCCGGGTCGCGGCCTCGACGAAGGTGCGGTGCTCGCGGCGCCGGTCCTCGGCCTCCGCGGCCGAGACCATGAACAGCACCGAGACTCCCTCCAGCGCCGAGGTCGCGGACGTCGCGTCGTCGTACGTCGCCACGTGCACGTCGAGGCCGAGCTGCGGCGCGCGGCCCGGGTCGCGCACGACCAGCCGCGGGTGGAGGTCGGCGAGGGCGGGCGCGAGGAGGCCGCCGACGGCCCCGGTCGAGCCGGTGAGGGCGAGCATGATCCGATCGTGCCTCATCGGGCAACATGGAAGTCATGAGCGACAGCAGGCGGGTAGTGGTCAGCGGCGGTGGCACCGGCATCGGCCGGGCCGTCGCCGAACGTTTCGTGGCCGACGGCGACGAGGTCGTCGTGCTCGGGCGACGCGAGTCGGTGCTGGCCGAGGTGGTGGCCTCGCTGGGGGAGCGGGCGTCGTACCTCGTGGCCGACCTGGCCGACGTCGACCAGGTGCGTGCCGCCGCCGACCGGATCGCCGCGGGCGGCCCGGTCGACGTCGTGGTCCCCAACGCCGGAGGCAACTTCGACGAGGGCCTCGCCGACGAGCACGGCCTGGCGGGCACCCGCGACGACTGGCAGGCCAACTTCACCGGCAACGTGCTCACCTGCGTGCTGCTGGTCGAGGCCCTGCTGCCGCACGTCCGCCGCCCGGGCGGCCGGATCGTCACCATGGGGTCGGTCGCCGGCATCCGCGGAGCCAACTCGTACGGCGCCGCCAAGGCCGCCGTCCACAACTGGTCGCTGTGGCTGGCCGCTCAGGTCGCCGCCGACGGCATCACGGTCAACGCCGTGGCTCCGGGCCTGGTGCCCGACACGGAGTTCTGGGCCTCGACGTCCCCCGAGGTGATCGCCCAGCGGGCGGCGACGATCCCGGTCGGCCGCCCCGGCACGCCGGCCGAGGTCGCCGAGCTGGTCGCCTACTTCGCGTCGCCGGCGGCCGGGTGGACCACCGGCCAGATCCTCCAGATCAACGGCGGTGTGGTGCCCGGCCGGGGCTGACCATCCGCAGGTGCCGGCCCTCGGGGTGGTCCTCGGTGGCGCCGTCGAGCTCGAACCCGTGGCGGCGGTAGAAGGCCTGTGCCCGGTCGTTGCCGTCGAGCACCCACAGGTACGCCGACCGCTCGCCGACGGCGGCCGCGAGCAGCTGGTGCCCGAGGCCCTGACCCCACGTCGACGCCAGCGCGTAGATCGCGTAGAGCTCGAGGTCGGCGGGCGGGTCGTCGTGCCGCGGCGGGCCGGCGGTGGCGAACGCGACCAGCGCGCCGGCGTCCTCGACCACGAACGTCGGCGCCTCGGGATCGGCCAGTCGCTCACGACGCCTGACGACGTGGGCGTCGCGGTCGGCGAAGGTGCTCTCGATGGTCGCCTCCGACAGCAGCCCCGGGTAGGCGTCGCGCCAGCAGGCGAGGTGGAGGTCGACGAGCGCCTCGGCGTCCGCGGGGGTCGCGGCGCGCAGCCGGTCCGGGTTCACAGGAGAATCCTAGGAAGCGCCCAGGGTCCTGCCCAGGAAGTTTCGTCAGACTCTCGTCATGTTCCAGCTCGACGTCGCGGCCCGCAGTCACCGTGGGCTGGTGCGCACCACCAACGAGGACTCCGGCTTCGCCGGCGCGTCGCTCGTGCTGGTCGCCGACGGCGTCGGGGGCTCGAACGCCGGGGAGGTGGCGTCGTCCACCGCGGCGCACATCGCCGCGGGACTCTGCGCGCACTGGCCCGACACCGACCCGCTGGCCCTGCTGGGCGCGGTCGTCGACCGGGCATCCGAGCAGCTGCGCGCGGACGTCGCCACCGCCCCGGACCACCTCGGCGCGAGCACCACGCTGACCGCGATCCACACCGACGGCGCCCGCTTCGGGCTGGTGCACCTCGGTGACTCCCGCGCCTACCTGCTGCGCGGACGCCGGCTGCACCGGCTGACCCGCGACCACACCTTCGTGCAGCAGCTGGTGGACGCCGGGCACCTGACCGCCGAGCAGGCCCGGCACTCGCCGTACCGCCACCAGGTGACCCGCTGGCTGGGCGCCGAGGCCGAGGCAGCCGAAGCCCGACCTCGGCCGGCTCGAGCTGGTGCTCGGCGACCGGGTGCTGTTGTGCAGCGACGGCCTCACCGACCTCGTCGACGACGACCTGGTCACCCGCCTGCTCGGCGTCGCGTCGCCCGACGACGCCGCCGAGCTGCTGGTCTCCGCGGCCCTGGCCGCCGGTGGTCGCGACAACGTCACCTGCGTCGTCGCGGACGTCGTCGACCGGCCGCACACCGACGGCGCGGGCACGCTCCTCGGGGCGGCGGCCCCGGGTCGTATCGTGACCGGGTGAAGCTGACCAAGTTCGGCCATGCCTGCGTCCGCATCGAGCACGCCGGCGTCCGCGTCGTCGTCGACCCCGGCTCGTTCACCGAGCGCGACGCCGTCGAGGGCGCCGACGTCGTCCTGGTCACCCACGAGCACGCCGACCACTACGACGCCGACCACCTGCGCGCCACGACCGCGCAGATCCACACGATCGCGGCCGTGGCCGCGGTGATCCGCGACGAGGCGCCCGACCTGGCCGACCGGCTGCACGTGGTCGCGCCCGGCGACAGCATCGACGTCGGCGTCCCCGTGCAGGTCGTGGGCGAGAAGCACGCCGTCATCCACCCCGACTACCCGCGCTTCGACAACTCCGGCTACCTGTTCCAGCTGGGCGACCAGCGCGTCTACCACCCCGGCGACGCGCTGACCCCGCCCGGCGTGCCGATCGACGTCCTGCTGGCGCCGGTGTCGGCGCCGTGGCTCAAGGTCGGCGAGGCGATCGACTTCGTGCGCGAGGTGGGGGCGCCGCGCAACCTCGCCATCCACGACCGGGTCTACAGCGAGGTCGCGCTCGGCATGGTCGAGGCGCACATGCAGAACCTGGCGCTGACCGACGCGATGAGCTTCACCCGGCTCGCCGACGGCGCAGACCTCGAGTAGGCCCGAGCCGCTCAGCCCTCGAGCGCGTCGCGCACCGGCACGAACTTGGCGTGGGCCTCGGCGAGCTCGGAGGCGGGGTCGGAGTCGGCGACGATGCCGCAGCCCGCGAACAGGCGCACGGTCGAGCCCGACACCTCGGCCGAGCGCAGGGCGATGCCCCACTCGCCGTCGCCGGCGGCGTCCATCCAGCCCACGGGCCCGGCGTAGCGGCCGCGCGGCATGCCCTCGATCTCGGCGATCAGCTCGGTCGCCACGGCGGTGGGCGTGCCGCCGACGGCGGCGGAGGGGTGCAGGGCGGCGGCGAGGGCCAGCGACGAGACGGTCTCGGCGTCGTGCACGACACCGGCGACGTCGGTGGCCAGGTGCATGACGTTCGGGAGGTGCAGCACGAACGGCGCCTCGGGCACGTTCATCGACGAGCAGTGCGGCTCGAGCGCGTCGGCGACCGAGCGGACGGCGTACTCGTGCTCCTCGAGGTCCTTCGACGACCGGGCCAGGGTGGCGGCCAGGGTCAGGTCGCGGGCGTCGTCGCCGGTGCGGCGGATGGTGCCGGCCAGCACGCGCGACGTGACGAGCCCGCGTTCGCGGCGCACCAGCAGCTCGGGGGTGGCGCCGAAGAACCCGTCGACGTGGAAGGTCCAGCAGGTGGGGTAGGTCTCGGTGAGGCGCCGCAGCGGCCAGCGCACGTCGATCGTGTCGTCGGCGGTCGCCACCAGGTCGCGCGCGAGCACGACCTTCTCGAGGTCGCCGGCGTTGATCCGCGCCACGGCGTCGGCGACGACCCCCATCCACTCCTCGCCGTTGCGGGCGCCGTCGGCGAACCGCACGTTGCGCGGCGCGGGCGGCACCGCCGCGGCGACGAGGGGCACGTCGTGGACGCCGATCGCGTCGGTGGAGACCGTGGTCACCCACGCGACGTCGCCGCGGCGTCCGACCACGACCTCGGGAACCACCAGCATGGAGTCACCCGGCTCGTCGGCGAACGCGAGGGTGCCGAAGCAGACGAGACCGCTGCCCGGCTCGTCGACGTCGTCGCGGACGACGGCGCGCGCGGTCGTCTCCGACCACCACTTGTCGGCGTCGGCGAACCGCGTGGAGCCGGCCGTGCGCATGCTCGCGGCGACGCCCCAGCCCACCAGCCCCTGGCCGCGGCGGAGCCAGGCCACCGACTCGTGCTCGGGGAGCAGGTCGACGAGCGCGTCGAAGGCGTCGGTGGCGACGGTCGTCGTGCGGACGACGAGCGGCAGGTCGCGTTCCTCCGCCGGAGCACCCAGGGTCACTCCGCGAGCGTACTCAGTGGCCGCCCGGCACCGGGCCGCAGGCTGCGAGAGTCACCTCACACCCGGCTGCGATGATCGAGCCCATGAGCGACACCTCCCGGACCACCCTGCTCGCCGCCGTCGTGGGCCTGATCCTCCTGGGCGTGGTCTTCGCGTTCACCGTCGTCCTGCCCGAGCTGGGCGACGACCCCGAGCAGCAGGAGGGGACCGCCGAGGCGACCGACGAGCCCGAGCTCGAGCCGATCGACCTGCCCGACGAGCTCGAGGGCGGCCTGGTCGCGGTCGACACCGGCGACCTCCCGCCCGAGCTGACGACGTCGTTCGGCGACGTCGAGGCCCTGCGCAAGCAGGAGGCGTCGGTCGGTGAGACGCTCGAGTCGCTGTTCGACACCCCGGGGGCGTTCCGCCTGTACGCCGCGGCCGACGGCTCGGCGCTCGTGACCGTGACCGTGCTCGACTCGCCGCCGGGGCTGTTCGCGCCCGACGCGCCGCCGATCGCCGCCGACCTGCTCGGGGTGGAGCGGCCCGGCGTCGAGCTGGTCGACATCGACGGGGCCGTGTGCTCGGTCAACTGGGGCGAGGAGGTGCCGCAGGGACAGCCGATCGACCCGGCCCAGGTGCCCCAGATCGTGCGGTGCCAGCTCGGCGCCGGCGAGCGCACCTTCGAGATCTCCGCCCAGGGCATGCCGGGCGAGCAGGCCGTCGCGCTCCTGAAGGGTCTGGCCGCCTAGCGGTCAGCGACGGTCAGCCGGGACCGGAGGCTCACGACCAGTAGACGATGACGTCGTCGCCGACCTCGACCTGGTCGTAGAGCCAGGCGACGGCGTCGTAGTCGCGCACGTTGACGCACCCGTGCGAGGCGCCGGCGTAGCCGACGGCTGCGAAGTCGGGGGAGTAGTGCACGGCCTGGCCGTCGGAGAAGAACATCGCGAACGGCATCGGGGTGTCGTAGAGCGACGACACGTGGTCGCGGCTCTTGGAGTCGACCTGGAACGCGCCCTCACGGGTAGGCAGCTCGTCGGAGCCGAACCGCACGTCGACCGTCTTCAGCACCTTGCCGTCGACGACCCAGCGCAGGGTCTGGCTGGACTTGTCCACGCACAGGGCGCGCCCGGTCGTGCAGCGCGGGTCGAGGGCGCCGGGCGGGTTGGTGCCCAGCTGGTTGGCAAGCTCGGCGTCGGTCGGCTCGCTGGTCATGGAGAGCAGCCGGTTCAGCGTGCGCCGGTCGACCTCACCGGTCACCGGGATGCCGCGCTTGGCCTGGAAGCCTTCGACCGCATCGACGGTCACGTCGCCGTAGAACCCGGTCACGTCCTGCTCGAACCAGTCGATCTGGCGCAGCCGAGCCTGCAGCTCGCGCACCTCGTCGCCGTCGTCGCCGGCCTTCATCAGGGCCGGGGGCGTCGGCTTCGGCTCGGGCTCCGGCTCCTCGGTCTCGTCCGGGGTCGCGGAGGGCTCCGGCTCGGTGGTCGTCGACGGCGAGTCGGAGGGCGAGTCGGAGGATGAGTCGGAGGGTGAGTCGGACGGCGCGGACGTGTCGGAGGAGTCGGCGGAGTCGTGGGTGGCGCTCGCCTGCTGCGACCAGCCGACGCCGTAGGCGGCGATGGCGACGAGGGCGGCCACCACGAGGGTGAGCGTCAGGCGACGGGCGAGGTTCATGATCGGGCTCTCTGTAAGGGGAGTGACGGGAGTGACAGGTGGGATGGTGTTCATCCTTCCCCTGAGAGACGCAGATCGGGGGCATTTGGTTGCCACCGTCGCCGCACACCTACGCTTCGACACGTGGCCCGCGCCGATCTCGACAAGCAACCGACCGACGTCCAGCACATGTTCGACGCGGTCGCGAAGCGCTACGACGTCACCAACGACGTCCTCTCCCTCGGACAGGACCGGCGCTGGCGACGCGAGGTGATCGACGCCGTCGACCCCCGGCGCGGCGAGCGGGTGCTCGACCTCGCGGCCGGCACCGGCACCTCCAGCCAGCCGTTCGACGACCGCGGCGCGCGGGTCGTGCCGTGCGACTTCTCCCTCGGCATGCTGCGCGTCGGCAAGCTGGCCCGTCCGCACCTGCCGTTCACCGCGGGCGACGGCACCCGGCTGCCCTTCGCCGACGCCAGCTTCGACGCGGTCACGATCTCGTTCGGCCTGCGCAACATCGTCGACCCGGTCGCCGGGCTGCGCGAGATGCTCCGGGTGACGCGACCGGGCGGCCGGCTGGTCGTGTGCGAGTTCAGCCACCCCACGTGGACGCCGTTCCGCACCGTGTACGTCGAG
This sequence comes from uncultured Actinomycetota bacterium, assembly GCA_963825985.1. Taxonomy (GTDB): domain Bacteria; phylum Actinomycetota; class Actinomycetes; order Propionibacteriales; family Nocardioidaceae; genus Nocardioides. The sequence goes on from CAWGVK010000034.1 coordinate 17,267, forward strand.
TACCTCATGAGGGCGCTGCCCCCCGTGGCCCGGGCCGTCTCGTCGTCCCCCGACGCCTACGTCTACCTCGCCGAGTCGATCCGCGCCTGGCCCGACCAGGCCGGCCTCGCCGACCTGCTGGCCGAGGCCGGCTGGCGCGCGCCCGAGTGGCGCAACCTCTCGGGTGGCGTCGTCGCGCTGCACCGCGCCACTGCCTGACTGTCGCCTGGTCCGGCTGTCCGGGCTGACTGTCCGGGCGCCGCGCGCGTAGCCGATCGAGTCTCGCCGTCAAGGACCTCGCTTCGCTCGGCCAGCGAGCTGGCGGCCTTCGACCGTCCTTGACTGCGTGCCTCGCTCGATCGGCTACCGGCGCGCTCAACGGCACGGGCTCCGCCCGCGCCGCCGCATGCGCGGCGCCCGGGTTGGTGTGAGGCTGCATGAACCGCGCAATGGCAACTGCGTGACCCGGTTCACGTGCACACGGGAGCCGGCGAGACCCGGGCTGGTGAGCGCGCGGTCGCACCGCCCGCGGCCGCACCAGCTACTGCTGCTGAGACCGGGCCACCAGCTTGTGCCCCAGCGCGCCGGCGGAGTTGGCGTCGAGCAGGTTGGTCTGCGACTCGATCAGGCGGAGCAGGGCCCCGTCGGCGCGCAGCAGCTCGGAGGACTGCAGCAGGATCGTGCCGGCGCCGGTGAAGTCGTACTGGCGTTCCTCACCCGACTCGCGACCGAACATGCCCTGGATGCCTGCCATGAACGACTGTGCCATCCAGTTGTGGTCGTAGTGCACGGACGGCGAGGGGCAGTCGGCCCAGCCCAGCAGGGCGTCGGGGTCGGCGCGGAACGGTGGCTCGACGAAGATCACCGGCCCGACCGACGAGGCCAGGAACTTGCCGGTGCCGATCAGGGTGAGGAAGCCCGGGACGATCGACTGCTTGAGCTCCAGACCGGTCTCGAAGGCCAGCAGGTTGGTGGCCTTGATGGTCAGGTTGCCGACGTCGAGGTCGTACGAGTTGATGTCGTTGCCGCGGTCGCCGATGACGAGCTTGCCCTGCCCGGCCGCCACGATCCAGTCCTGCGTGTAGAGCGGCGAGGAGAAGCGCGAGGCGACCCACGCGGCCCGCGACGCGAACGCCGCGACGCCGGAGAAGTCGATGTTGCCGTAGTAGGCGATCATCGCGCCCTTGGACGTGAACCACTCGCCGTTCAGGTCGATGCAGAACGAGTAGCTGTTGATGTTGTCGTTCGACGGCAGGCTCTGCGCGTCGAGCACGGCTGAGCCGCCACTCATGGTGATCATCAGAACTTCTCCTCGGACGCCTGGATGTAGACCCGGCCGTGGCCGGACACGTGCAGCTGCAGCGCTTCGCCGGAGCCGCGCCCGACGACGTCGCGGATGCCCACGCTCGCCTTGAGGTCGACGGTGAGGGCGCCGACGTGTCCGACGTAGGCCTGCGGGTCGACGCCGACGGTCTCGCCGTTGACCGGGATCTCGAAGGTGCCGCCGTGCGAGAGCAGGGCCACCGACCCGACGCCGCTCACCCTGGTGGTGAACAGTCCCTGGCCCGACACGGCGCCGCGCACGGCCTGGCGGACGCCGCCCTGGCCGATCATCTCGACGGACGTCGACAGGTTGGCGTGGTGGGCGAGCAGCCGGTCGGCCTCGACCGTCAGGGTCTCGTTGGCCAGCTCGACGAGCGTCACGTAGAGGCCGCGGAAGCCGTAGAACGCGTTGCCCTGTCCCTCGGCGACCATCATCGCCACGCTCTCGCCGGACATCGCCCGGCCGACCATGCCGCCGACGCCGCCGGGAGCGCTGATCGGGCGGAAGGTGAGGCCGCCCGAGTAACCGAGCATCGCGCCGCGTCGGGCGATCACCTCGCCGCCGGGAGCGACGTCGGTCCGGATGACCTTCTTGTTCACCTGGTCGAACGCCATGGCCGCCTCACCTCTCCGCGGGCTGGATGTAGACGGTGCCCTGGCCCTCGAACCGCAGGCTGAACGGCTCGCCACCGCCCTCACCCACCAGGCTGCGCCAGCTGACACCCGAGACCAGGCTCATCTGCAGGTTGCCCGTGCCCGCGACGTACGCGTCGGGGTCGACCACCAGCGGCATGCCCGGCGCGACCGCGAGGCCGATCATCGGGCCGTCGCTCATGATCGCGCACTGCCCGTTGCCGGTGACGGTCGTCGTGGCGAGCCCCTGGCCGCTGGTCATGCCCCGCAGGCCGGCGAACTGGACGTCGAGCTTGAGCCCGTCGGTCACCGCGAGGATGTGCTCGGACTCGACGGTCAGCCGGTCGTTGTCGAGCGAGACCACGGTGACGTCGAGGGCGTTCTGCGCGAGGAAGACCCGGCCCTGGCCCTGGCACTCCATCAGCGTGATGCTCTCGCCGGCCACGCGTTGCCGGACGGCGGCGCGGAACCCGCCACCACCGCCCATGCCGGCGTGCTTGAACGTGACGTTGCCGGTGTAGGCGACCATCGCGCCCTGGGCGGCGCGCACACTGTCGCCGGTCAGGTCGGCGTGCAGCACCTTCTTGTCGGCGGTGAGTGTCGCCACCGGGCCTCCCGAAGTCTTTGGACGGACGTGTCAGGTGCGCACGATAGCCACCGATCGTGTCCGCCGAGCAGCGCCTCCGGCGCGCGTCGTCCGCGAGGGCCGGCAGTGCCCGATTAACGCAACGATCGCGTGCGTTAAATGCGCAGGTCAGAGGCCGTTTTGGGGCTCTCCCCCCGGGTGTGACGCCAGCCGCGAGGAGTGGCAGTATGAGGCTCGAGCGCCCCTCGTGATTCCGTTCACAAAGTCACAAACCGTCACGGACGCCGCATCCACTCGTGGAAGGGAAGGCCGGCATGGACATCTACACCCCCGTCCTGGTCCTGGCTCTGGTGGCAGCCATCTTCGCGATCGGCTCCATCGCCACCAGCGCCTTCGTCGTCGGCCCGCGGCGTTACAACCGGGCCAAGCTCGACTCCTACGAGTGCGGCATCGAGCCGACGCCGCAGCCGGTCGGCGGTGGGCGCTTCCCGGTGAAGTACTACATCACCGCGATGCTCTTCATCGTCTTCGACATCGAGATCATCTTCCTCTACCCGTGGGCCGTGAACTTCGACGCCATGGCCGTGTTCGGCCTGGTCGAGATGGTCATCTTCATCGCCACCGTCTTCATCGCCTACGCCTACGTATGGCGCCGCGGCGGCCTCGAGTGGGACTGAGCTAGGAGCCAACGATGGGTATCGAAGAGAAGCTTCCGAGCGGCGTCCTGCTCAGCACCGTCGAGGGCCTCGCCGGCTACATGCGCAAGGCCAGCTTCTGGCCGGCGACCTTCGGGCTGGCCTGCTGCGCCATCGAGATGATGACGTCGGGCGGCCCGAAGTACGACCTCGCGCGCTTCGGCATGGAGGTCTTCCGTGCCAGCCCCCGCCAGGCCGACCTGATGATCGTGGCCGGCCGGGTGAGCCAGAAGATGGCCCCGGTCCTGCGCCAGATCTACGACCAGATGCCCGAGCCCAAGTGGGTGCTGGCGATGGGGGTCTGCGCCAGCAGCGGCGGCATGTTCAACAACTACGCGATCGTGCAGGGCGTCGACCACGTCGTCCCCGTCGACATGTACCTCCCCGGCTGCCCGCCGCGCCCCGAGATGCTGATCGACGCCATCCTCAAGCTCCACGACCAGGTGCAGCACGCCAAGCTCGGCGCCAACCGCCTGGCCCAGATCGAGGAGCGCGAGGTCACCGCCCTCACCGCGCTGCCCACCTCCGACATGAGGGGACTGCTCCGCTAGCCATGAGCGACGAGGACAAGACCACCGGCCCCGACGAGGCCACCGGCAAGACCCCCGCCACCACGGATCCCGAGGTGCAGACCGTCGGCGCCCGCACCGGCATGTTCGGCGTCTCCGGCACCGGCGACACCAGCGGGTACGGCGGCCTGGTCGCGCCGATCGTCTACCCCGGTGCCGCGCAGCGCCCGTTCGGTGGCTGGTACGACGAGGTCGCCGACGCCCTCGAGACCACGACGTCGCTCGGCCGGGTCGTCGTCCACCGCGGCGAGATCACCTTCCACGTGCGCCGCGAAGACCTGCTGGCGACCGCCCGGCACCTGCGCGACGACCCGCGGCTCCGCTTCGAGTTCTGCTCGGGCGTCAGCGGCGTCCACTACCCCGACGACACCGGCGCCGAGCTGCACGCGGTCTACCACCTGCTCTCCATGACCCACAACCGGCGGGTCCGGGTCGAGGTCAGTGCCCCCGACAGCGACCCGCACATCCCCTCGGTCGTCGCCGTCTACCCGACCGCCGACTGGCACGAGCGTGAGACGTGGGACATGTTCGGGATCATCTTCGACGGCCACCCCTCGTTGACCCGGATCCTGATGCCTGACGACTGGCCGGGACACCCGCAGCGCAAGGACTACCCCCTCGGCGGCATCCCCGTCGAGTACAAGGGCGGCACCATCCCGCCGCCCGACCAGCGCAGGTCGTACAGCTGATGACACCCCACGAAGTTCTCCGCCTCCCCCGCTTCGCTCCTCCGGCGAACAGCTCCACGGGGACCCCGTCACGTTTGGGAGAGTTGGCATGAGCACCACCGACGACATCTACGCCGGCAGCAGCGAGACCTCCGAGGGCAAGGTCTTCACCGTCAGCGGCCGCGACTGGGACGAGATCGTCGAGGGCCTGGCGGCCCACGACGGTGAGGGCGTCGAGGAGCGCGTCGTCGTCAACATGGGTCCGCAGCACCCCTCGACCCACGGCGTCCTGCGGCTGATCCTCGAGATCGAGGGCGAGACGGTCACCGAGGCCCGGTGCGGCATCGGCTACCTGCACACCGGCATCGAGAAGAACATGGAGTTCCGCTCCTGGGTGCAGGGCACGACGTTCGTCACCCGCATGGACTACCTGGCGCCGTTCTTCAACGAGGCGACCTACAGCCTGGGCGTCGAGCGACTCCTCGACATCGAGGACGACATCCCCGAGAAGGCCAGCGTGATGCGGGTCCTGCTCATGGAGCTCAACCGGATCTCCTCGCACCTGGTCTGCATCGCCACCGGCGGCATGGAGATCGGCGCGCTGACCGTGATGACCATCGGCTTCCGCGAGCGCGAGCTGGTGCTCGACCTGTTCGAGCTGATCACCGGCCTGCGGATGAACCACGCGTTCATCCGCCCCGGCGGCGTCGCCCAGGACCTCCCGCCCGGCGCCCTCGAGGAGATCCGCGGCTTCATCGCGCTGATGAAGAAGCGCCTTCCCGAGTATGCCGCCCTGTGCAACGCCAACCCGATCTTCAAGGCCCGGCTGGTCGACGTCGGCCACCTCGAGCTCGACGGCTGTCTGGCGCTGGGCCTGTCGGGCCCGCCGCTGCGCGCGACCGGGTACCCCTGGGACCTGCGCAAGACCGAGCCCTACTGCGGCTACGACGAGTACGACTTCGACGTCCAGACCTGGGACACCGCCGACGCCTACGGGCGCTTCCGGGTGCGACTGAACGAGATGTGGGAGTCGCTCAAGATCGTCGAGCAGGCTGCCGACCGGCTCGCCGGCCTCGAGGGCGCGCCGATCATGGTCGCCGACAAGAAGATCGCCTGGCCCAGCCAGCTCGCGATCGGCAGCGACGGCATGGGCAACAGCCTCGACCACATCCGCACCATCATGGGCGAGTCGATGGAGGCCCTGATCCATCACTTCAAGCTCGTCACGGAGGGTTTCCGGGTGCCGCCCGGCCAGGCCTACGTGCCGATCGAGTCGCCGCGCGGCGAGCTCGGCGCCCACGTCGTCTCCGACGGCGGCACGCGCCCGTTCCGCACCCACTTCCGCGACCCCTCGTTCACCAACCTCCAGGCCACGAGCGTGATGAGCGAGGGCGGCATGATCGCCGACGTCATCGTCGCCATCGCCTCCATCGACCCCGTGATGGGGGGTGTGGACAGATGAGCATCTCCACCGAGACCCGCGCCGAGCTCGTCGAGATCGCCGCCCGCTACCCCGAGAAGCGCTCCGGCCTGCTGCCGATGCTGCACCTGGTGCAGTCGTCCGAGGGCCGGATCACGCCCGAGGGCATCGAGGTGTGCGCCGAGATCCTCGACCTCTCCGCCGCCGACGTCAGCGGCGTCGCGACGTTCTACACGATGTACAAGCGCCGTCCGGTCGGCGACTACCACGTCGGCGTCTGCACCAACACGCTGTGCGCGGTGATGGGCGGCGACGAGATCTTCGCCCGGCTCAAGGACCACCTCGACGTCGGCAACGACGAGACGACCGACGTACGCCCCGAAGACCAGGCCAGCATCACCCTCGAGCACGTCGAGTGCAACGCGGCCTGCGACTACGCCCCGGTGATGATGGTCAACTGGGAGTTCATGGACAACATGACCCCCGCCTCGGCCACCGACCTCGTCGACGACCTGCGCGCCGGACGCGAGGTCCGCTCCACGCGGGGGCCGAAGATCTGCACCTGGCGCGAGGCCGAGCGGGTGCTCGCCGGGTTCTCCGACGGACTCGCCGACGAGGGCCCCGGCGCCGGACCGGCGTCGCTGGTCGGCCTGGGCATCGCCCGCGACCGGGGCTGGACGGCGCCCCGTCCGGGCGACGAGGCTGCTGTCGGCGACCCGTCGCCGGCCGTGCCCGACGAGCCGAAGGACAAGCAGCAGGCCGCCGCCGAGAGCGACGACGACGTGGCCGAGGCGGCCACGGTCGAGGAGCAGAGCGGGAGCGACGAGACCGCCGCCGAGAAGAAGGAAGCGGACTAGTGACCGACACCCTGACTCCGGTCCTCACCGACGACTGGGACGCCGAGCGCAGCTGGACCCTCGCGACCTACGAGTCGCGCGGCGGCTACGGCGCGCTGAAGAAGGCGCTGGCCATGGCGCCGCCCGACATCATCACCGCCGTCAAGGACTCCGGCCTGCGCGGCCGCGGCGGCGCCGGCTTCCCCACCGGCATGAAGTGGTCGTTCATCCCGCAGGACAACCCGAAGCCGAAGTACCTCGTGGTCAACGCCGACGAGTCCGAGCCGGGCACCTGCAAGGACATCCCGCTGATGATGGCCGCGCCCCACACGCTGGTCGAGGGCGTCATCATCAGCTCGTTCGCCATCCGCGCCAACCACGCCTTCATCTACATCCGCGGCGAGGTGCTCCACGTGATCCGCCGCGTCCAGGCCGCGGTCGCCGAGGCGTACGCCGCCGGCCACCTCGGCAAGAACATCCACGGCTCCGGATACGACCTCGACGTCGTCGTCCACGCCGGAGCCGGCGCCTACATCTGCGGCGAGGAGACCGCCCTCCTCGAGGGCCTCGAGGGTCGCCGCGGCCAGCCCCGGCTGCGCCCGCCGTTCCCGGCCGTCGCCGGCCTCTACGCCTGCCCGACGGTCATCAACAACGTCGAGTCGATCGCGTCGGTGCCGAGCATCGTCGACCACGGCGCCGCGTGGTTCGCCTCGATGGGCACCGAGAAGTCCAAGGGCTTCGGCATCTTCTCGCTCTCGGGCCACGTGAAGTCGCCGGGCCAGTACGAAGCACCGCTCGGCATCACCCTGCGCCAGCTGATCGACCTCGCCGGCGGCATGCGCGACGGCCACGAGCTCAAGTTCTGGACGCCGGGCGGCTCGAGCACCCCGCTGCTCACCGCCGAGCACCTCGACATCCCCCTCGACTTCGAGGGCGTCGCGGGCGTCGGCTCGATGCTCGGCACCCGCGCGCTGCAGCTGTTCGACGAGACCACCTGCGTCGTGCGCGCCGTCCTGCGCTGGACCGAGTTCTACAAGCACGAGTCGTGCGGCAAGTGCACGCCGTGCCGCGAGGGCACGTGGTGGCTGGTGCAGACCCTGGCCGCCCTCGAGCGGGGACAGGGCACGGAGGCCGACCTCGACCTCCTCCTCGACCAGTGCGAGAACATCCTGGGCCGCTCGTTCTGCGCGCTCGGCGACGGCGCCACCAGCCCGATCTCGAGCTCGATCCAGTACTTCCGCGACGAGTACCTCGCCCACCTCACCCACGGCGGCTGTCCCTTCGACGCCGCGAGGTCCACGGCGTGGGCCGGATCCCTGACGGGAGCGAGCAAGTGACGACCACCCCCGAGAAGGCCGGCCAGCAGAGCGACCTCGTGTCGGTGACGATCGACGGGATCCAGGTCGACGTCCCCAAGGACACGCTCGTGATCCGCGCCGCCGAGCAGGTCGGCGTCCAGATCCCGCGCTTCTGCGACCACCCCCTGCTCGCGCCGGTCGGCGCGTGCCGCCAGTGCCTGGTCGAGGTCCCCGACGCCGGCAACGGCCGCGGCTTCCCCAAGCCCCAGGCCGCCTGCACCCTGCCGGTCGCGCCGGGCATGGTGGTCACCACCCAGCTGACCAGCGAGGTCGCCGACAAGGCGCAGCAGGGCGTCATGGAGTTCCTGCTCATCAACCACCCGCTCGACTGCCCCGTCTGCGACAAGGGCGGCGAGTGCCCGCTGCAGAACCAGGCCATGAGCAACGGCCGCGGCGAGTCACGCTTCGTCGGCTCCGGAGCGGGCGGCGTCAAGCGCACCTTCCCCAAGCCGATCAACCTCTCCCCACAGGTGCTGCTCGACCGCGAGCGCTGCATCGTGTGCCAGCGCTGCACCCGCTTCGCCGAGGAGATCCCCGGCGACCCGTTCATCGAGATGATCGAGCGCGGCGCCATGCAGCAGGTCGGCATCGCCGAGAACGCGCCGTTCCTGTCCTACTTCTCGGGCAACACGATCCAGATCTGCCCGGTCGGTGCGCTGACGTCGGAGTCCTACCGCTTCCGCTCGCGTCCCTTCGACCTCGTGTCGAGCCCGGCCGTCGCCGAGCACGACGCCTGCGGCTCCGCCATCCGCGTCGACCACCGCCGCGGCAAGGTGATGCGCCGGCTGGCCGGCAACGACCCCGAGGTCAACGAGGAGTGGATCACCGACAAGGACCGCTTCGCGTTCACCTACGCCGTCGAGCCTGACCGGATCACCTACCCCCAGGTCAGGGACGACGACGGCTCGCTGCGTCCCGCGTCCTGGCCCGAGGCGTTCGCCGTCGCGGCCCGCGGCCTGCACGAGGCCGGGGGAGTGGGTGTGCTCACCGGCGGTCGGCTGACCGCCGAGGACGCCTACGCCTACAGCAAGTTCGCCCGGGTCTCGCTCGCCACCAACGACATCGACTTCCGCGCCCGCCCGCACTCCGCCGAGGAGGCCGCGTTCCTCGCCGCGCACGTCGTGGCCACCGCTCCCGAGGGCGGCGCCGTGACGTACGCCGACCTCGAGAGCGCCGCCACCGTCGTCCTCGCCGGCTTCGAGCCCGAGGACGAGGCCGGTGCGATCTTCCTGCGCCTGCGCAAGGCCGCGCTCCACCACCGCACCCGGGTGCTGGCCATCGCGCCGTTCACCACCCGCGGCCTGACCAAGATGCACGGCACCCTCCTGCCGACCAAGCCCGGCGACGAGCCGGCCGCCCTGTCCTCGCTGCTCGGCCACGCCGACCACGGGGTCGACGTCACCAGCGTCATCCTGGTCGGCGAACGCCTCGCCACCGTGCCCGGCGCGCTCTCGGCCGCCGCCGACCTCGCCGCCAAGTCCGGCGCCCGCCTCGCGTGGGTGCCGCGCCGGGCCGGCGACCGCGGCGCCGTCGAGGCCGGCTGCCTGCCGCAGCTGCTGCCCGGTGGCCGCCCCGTCGCCACCGCCGCCGCTCGCGTCGACGCCGCCACCACCTGGGGTGTCGACTCGCTGCCCGAGACGCCCGGTCGCGACGGCGACGCCATCGTGGCCGCGCTCGTCGCCGGCGAGCTGGGCGGGCTCGTGATCGGCGGCGTCGACCCCGCCGACACCACCGACCCCGCGGCCACCACCGCCGCGATCGCCCAGGCGTCGTTCGTGGTCGCCCTCGACCTGCGCGCCAGCGACGTCACCCGGGCCGCCGACGTCGTGTTCCCGATCGCACCGGTCACCGACAAGGCCGGCATGTTCGTCACCTGGGAGGGCCGGGTCCGGCCCTTCGACGCCGTCCTCAGCAACCCGGCCTCGCTGCCCGACCTGCGCATCCTCGCCGGCATCGCCGACGAGCTCGCCGCGCTCGGCCAGGGCAGCCCGCTCGGCTTCCGGACCGTCGCCGAGGTCCGCGCGGAGATGTCCGACCTCGGCCCCTGGGACGGCGCCCGCGCCACCATGAAGCAGGTGAAGGCCACGAAGGCCGCCGCCGGCAAGGGCCTCGTCGTCTCGTCGTGGAAGCAGCTGCTCGACAACGGCACCATGCAGGCCGGCGACAAGCACCTCGCCGCCACCGCCCGGCCGCCGGTCGCCAAGGTCGGCGCCAGTGTCTTCGACGCCGTCGGACCCACCGTCACCGTCACCGGAGACCGCGGCTCGATCACGCTGCCCGCCGAGGTCGCCCCCGACCTCGTCGACGGCGTGGTGTGGCTGCCCGCCAACTCCACCGGCGCCGGCCTGCTCACCGACCTCGCCTCACCCGGCTCCCGGGTCACCGTCACCGGAGGCAACTCATGATCTCGACCGGCTCGATCTCGGTGCTCGCCACCGACGACCTGTCGGCCTTCGGCCGGGACCCCTGGTGGGTCGTCCTGGTCAAGGTCCTGCTGATCTTCCTGATCCTGGTGCTGCTCACGCTGTTCAACATCTGGTGGGAGCGCCGGGTCGTGGCCCGGATGCAGCACCGCATCGGCCCCAACGTGCACGGCCCGTTCGGGCTTCTGCAGTCGCTGGCCGACGGCGCCAAGCTGATGTTCAAGGAGGACATCCTGCCGAAGGCCGCCGACAAGCTGGTCTTCGTGCTGGCCCCGATCATCGCGGTGATCCCGGCGTTCGTGACGTTCTCGGTGATCCCGTTCGGCCCCGAGGTCAACTTCTTCGGTGAGCGGACGCCGCTGCAGCTGACCGACATGCCCGTGGCCGTGCTGTTCGTGATGGCGATCGCCTCGATCGGCATCTACGGCATCGTGCTCGGCGGCTGGTCGAGCGGGTCCACCTACTCCCTGCTCGGCGGCCTGCGGTCGAGCGCCCAGATGATCTCCTACGAGGTCGCGATGGGCCTGGCGCTGGTCGCGGTGTTCCTGTACGCCGGCTCGATGTCGACGTCCGAGATCGTCGCCGCGCAGGACGACCTGTGGTTCGGGCTGATCCTGGCGCCGTCGTTCGTGATCTACGCGATCGCCATGGTCGGCGAGACCAACCGCGCGCCGTTCGACCTGCCCGAGGCCGAGGGCGAGCTCGTGGGCGGCTTCCACACCGAGTACTCCTCGATCAAGTTCGCCCTGTTCTTCCTCGCCGAGTACATCAACATGGCCACGGTCTCCGCGCTCGCGACCACGCTCTTCCTCGGCGGCTGGCACGCGCCGTTCTGGATCGACGAGGTGTGGGCCGGCGCCAACGAGGGCTACTGGCCGGTCCTGTGGTTCTTCGGCAAGGTGCTGTTCTTCATCTTCCTGTTCATCTGGCTGCGCGGCTCGCTGCCCCGGCTGCGCTACGACCAGTTCATGGCCTTCGGCTGGAAGCGGCTGATCCCGATCTCGCTCGCCTGGATCGTCGCGGTCGCCACCCTCCGCGTCGCCCGGCTCGAGGGCTGGTTCGACGGCGACGGCATCCGGATCGCGATCGGCGCCGTGCTCGTCCTCCTGCTGGTGCTGTTCTTCGTCGGCGCCGAGAAGGAGGACGACGAGACGGCCACCGCCGCCGACGCCTCCCCGGCGGCTTCCCGACCCCGCCGATGCCCGACGGCGGCGCGGTGCGGGGCGCGGCCGCCACCCTCACGTTCGACAAGTCGACCCAGATGTCCACCGTGGCAGGGGAGGACGCCTGATGGCGCCAGACAAGAAGCCCGACAAGCAGGGCAAGAAGCCCGACAAGGACGACACGAAGTCGCTCAAGGAGCAGTTCATGCGACCCGGTCGCCGGGTTCGGCGTCACCTTCCGCACCATGTTCCGGAAGGTGGTCACCGAGCAGTACCCGTTCGAGAAGCTGCCGACCGCTCCCCGGTTCCACGGCCGCCACCAGCTCAACCGCTGGCCCGACGGGCTCGAGAAGTGCATCGGCTGCGAGCTGTGCGCCTGGGCGTGCCCGGCCGACGCGATCTACGTCGAGGGCGCGTCCAACAGCGACGCCGCCGACGGCGAACGGTTCAGCCCCGGCGAGCGCTACGGCCGCGTCTACCAGATCAACTACCTGCGCTGCATCCTGTGCGGGCTGTGCATCGAGGCCTGCCCCACCCGGGCGCTCACGATGACCAACGAGTACGAGCTCGCCGACAACAACCGCGCAGACCTGATCTACGAGAAGTCCGACCTCCTGGCCCCGCTGCTGCCCGGCATGGAGCAGCCGCCGCACCCGATGCGCGACGGCTTCGACGAGGGCGACTACTACCGCGGCGGCCTCTCCGCCCCCGCGCCCGCACCCGCCGGCGGTGACAAGTGATCACCTTCTGGATCCTGGCGCCGATCATGGTGCTCGCCGCCCTGGGCATGCTGTTCGTGCGCAAGGCCGTGCACGCGGCCCTCCTGCTGGCGGTCGTGATGATCAGCCTCGCCGTCCTGTACGCCGTCCTCGAGGCGCCGTTCCTGTTCGCGGTGCAGATCATCGTCTACACCGGCGCGATCCTGATGCTGTTCCTCTTCGTGCTGATGCTGGTCGGCGTCGACTCCGCCGACTCGGTGGTCGAGACGATCAAGGGCCAGCGGGTGCTCGCGGCGGTCGGTGGCCTGCTGCTGGGCCTGATCCTGGTGATCGGGCTGAGCCAGCTGACGCTCGGAGCGGCCACCGACCTCGACGAGGCCAACTCGGGCGGCAACATCCCCGCGCTCGCCAACATCATCTTCTCCCGCTACGTGTTCGCCTTCGAGGTCACCAGCGCGCTGCTGATCACCGCCGCCGTCGGCGCGATGGTGCTCGCCCACCGCGAGCGGCTCACCCCCAAGCTGACCCAGGCCGACGTCGCCGCCAAGCGGGTGCGCGACTACGCCGAGAAGGGCGCCCACCTCGGGCCGCTGCCCTCACCCGGCGTCTACGCCCGCCACAACGCCGTCGACACCCCGGCCCTGCTGCCCGACGGCACCGCCGCCGAGTCGTCGGTCTCCCGCGTGCTCGCCGCCCGCGGCACCGTGCGCTCGGCGCCGGCCCTCGCCGACGACATCGAGGAGCTCAAGCGGCAGCTCGGCGACGGCACCGCCCGGCCCGGCACCACGGGCCGCAGCGGCGCGGCCGCCTCCACCGAGGAGGACGTCACCACCCCAGGACGTTCTTCGTCTCCCTCGCTTCGCTCCTCCGACGAACAACGCCCCGGGGACCCCGGTCGTTCGGAGGGGTTGGGCAGCGATGACTGAGTACGTCGTCCTCTCCTCGATCCTGTTCACGATCGGCGCCGTCGGCGTCCTCGTGCGGCGCAACGCCATCGTGGTGTTCATGTGCGTCGAGCTGATGCTCAACGCCTGCAACCTCGCGCTCGTCGCCTTCGCCAAGCAGCACGGCAACCTCGAGGGTCAGGTGGCTGCGTTCTTCGTGATGGTCGTCGCCGCCGCCGAGGTCGTGGTCGGGCTGGCCATCATCATGACCATCTTCCGCACCCGTCGTTCGGCCTCGGTCGACGACGCGAGCCTGCTGAAGTTCTGAAAGGCCTGCCAATCTGATGTTCGTCTTGGAGACCGGGGCCGAGATCCCGGTGGTCGCCCCAGAAAGCGCCGACGGCGTGTTCGGCCTGATGTTCCTGGTGATCGCGCTGCCGCTGGCCGGCGCCGCGATCCTCCTGCTCGGGGGCCGGTACACCGACAAGTGGGGCCACCTGCTGGGCGTGGCGATGCCGGTCGGCTCGTTCGTGGTCAGCCTGGTCATGTTCTTCGCGCTGATGGACCGCGGCGAGGAGGAACGGCAGGTCAGCCAGCACGTCTACGACTGGATCAACGTCGGCGGCCTCGACGTCGGCATGGACCTGCTCTTCGACCCCCTCTCCGGCCTGTTCCTGCTGCTGATCACCGGCGTCGGGTCGCTGATCCACGTCTACTCCGTCGGCTACATGGCGCACGACCCGCGCCGCCGCCGGTTCTTCGGCTACCTCAACCTCTTCGTCGCCGCGATGCTGATGCTGGTCATGTCCGAGAACTACGTCGGACTGTTCCTCGGCTGGGAGGGCGTCGGCCTGGCGTCGTACCTGCTGATCGGCTTCTGGCAGCACAAGCACTCCGCGGCCGCCGCCGCCAAGAAGGCGTTCGTGATCAACCGGGTCGGTGACATGGGCATGGCCTCGGCCATCTTCCTGGCCTTCGTCACCTTCGGCACCACGAGCTTCTCCGAGATCAGCGCGGTGTCGGGTGAGGCGTCCGAGGCCACCATGACGGCGCTCGGGATCCTGCTGCTCGTCGGCGCCTGCGGCAAGTCGGCCCAGGTGCCCCTGCAGTCGTGGCTGCTCGACGCGATGGAGGGCCCGACCCCGGTCTCGGCCCTCATCCACGCCGCCACGATGGTCACCGCCGGCGTCTACCTGATCGTGCGCTCCAACTTCATCTTCGAGCACGCCCCCGACGCGCAGACCTGTGTCGTCATCGTCGCCGTCGTCACGCTCCTGTGGGGCGCGATCATCGGGTGCGCGAAGGACGACATCAAGAAGGCCCTCGCCGGCTCGACGATGAGCCAGATCGGCTACATGATGCTCGCCGCCGGTCTCGGCCCGGCCGGCTACGCCTTCGCGATCTTCCACCTGCTCACCCACGGCTTCTTCAAGGCCAACATGTTCCTCGGCGCCGGCTCGGTGATGCACGGCATGGACGACGACGTGAACATGCGCCACTACGGACTCCTCAACAAGGCGATGCCGGTGACGTTCCTGACCTTCGCGATGGGCTACCTCGCGATCATCGGGTTCCCCGGCTTCTCCGGGTTCTGGTCGAAGGACAAGATCATCGAGATCGCCCTGGGCGACAACCTGCTGGTCGGCCTCGCCGCCCTGCTCGGTGCCGGCATCACCGCCTTCTACATGACCCGGCTGATGCTGATGACCTTCTTCTCCACCAACCGCTGGGAGAAGGACGTGCACCCGCACGAGTCACCCAAGGTCATGACCGTGCCGCTGATCGTGCTGGCCGCGCTCTCCGTGCTCGGCGGCTTCCTGCTGCTCAACGACTGGATCGTGCACTGGCTCGAGCCGGTCACCGGCCCGGAGGTGCACCACGACCTGCCCCTCCCGGCCCTGGCGATCACCGCCATCACCGTGCTCGTCGTCGCCTGCGGCGTCGCGCTGGCCTTCGCGCTGTTCCAGCGCCGCGAGGTGCCCCGCACCGCGCCCACCGACGTGTCCTTCGTGATCAAGGCGGCGCGCAACGACCTGTACGGCGACGCCATCAACGACGGTCTCGTGGTCGAGCCCGGACGCCGGCTCGTGTCCGGCCTGTTCGTCTTCGACCGCTCTGGTGCCGACGGCACGTTCATGGGCGGTGGTGCCGCGGTCAAGGCGATCGGCGGCCAGCTGCGCAAGGTGCAGACCGGCTACGTCCGCTCCTACGCCCTGTCGGTGCTGATCGGCGTCGTCCTCGTCGCCGCCGCCATGCTGGCGGTGAACCTGTAGTGGCACCCCACGACGTTCTTCGCCTCCCCCGCACCGCTTCACCCCACGCCGCTCCTCCGTCGAACAACGCCGCGGGGACCCCGCCCCGACCAAGCGTTCGGTTCGCCGGTCTCGAGGCCTCCGAGGTGGCCGTCCCATGCTGACCACCCTGATCCTGGTGCCGCTGGTCGGCGCTCTCGCCATCGCGTTCCTGCCCGCCGCGGTCAGCCGCTCGGTCGCCATCGGCGTCTCGGCCGGCACCCTGGGCCTCGGCGTCGCCGTGGCCCTCATGTACGACGCCGACGGCGGCATGCAGCTGAAGGAGCAGGTCGACTGGATCGAGGCCTTCGGCGTCCACTACGCCCTCGGCGTCGACGGGCTCGGCCTGCTGCTGGTGCTCCTGACCGTCCTGCTCGTCCCGATCGTGCTGCTCGCGGGCTGGCACGAGGGCGACGAGGCACCGAAGTCCTTCTACGGCTGGGTGCTGGCGCTCGAGGCGCTCTCGATCGCGGTCTTCCTCGCCACCGACGTGTTCCTCTTCTACGTCGTGTTCGAGGCCACGCTGATCCCGGCGTACTTCCTCATCGGCGGCTTCGGGCGCGAGGGCCGCGGCCAAGCCGCGATGAAGTTCCTCATGTTCCAGCTGGCCGGCGGGCTGATCCTCCTGGCCTCGGTCATCGGTCTGTACGTCGTCTCCGCCCAGCAGGGCGACCCGTCGTACCTGCTCAGCGACCTCGAGGAGCTCGACATCTCCACCGGGGCCGGCCGCTGGCTGTTCATCGGCTTCTTCGTCGCCTTCGCGATCAAGGCACCGCTGTTCCCGCTGCACACCTGGCTGGCCGACACCACCGAGAAGGCGACCCCCGGCACCAGCGTGCTGCTGGTCTGCGTGCTCGACAAGATCGGCACCTTCGGCATGTTGCGGTTCTGCCTCGGCATCTTCCCCGAGGCGTCGCAGTGGGCCACCCCCGTGGTCGTGACGATCGCGCTGATCTCCATCATCTACGGCGCGCTGGTCGCGATCGCCCAGGACGACGTGCTGCGGCTGATCGGCCTCACCTCGTTGAGCCACTTCGGGTTCATCACCCTGGGCATCTTCGTGTTCAGCAGCCAGGGCGGCTCCGGCGCGATCGTCTACATGGTCAACCACGGACTCGGCACGGCGGCGCTGTTCCTGGTCGCCGGCTACCTGATCCGCCGCCGCGGCACGACGCTGATCAGCGAGATGGGCGGAGTCGAGAAGGTCACCCCGGTCCTCGCGGGGCTGATGCTCGTGGCCGGCCTGGCAACGCTCGGCCTGCCCGGACTCAGCCCGTTCGTCTCGGAGTTCCTGGTCCTGCTCGCGGCCTTCGACTACGCCTGGTGGGTCGGGGCGTTCGCCGTGACCGGCATCGTGCTGGCCGCGATCTACGTGCTCTGGATGTACCAGCGGATCATGACCGGCCCCTCCGTCGACGCCGAGGGCACGCCCGACCTGAGCGTGCGCGAGGTCGTCGCGGTGGCGCCGCTGATGGTCGCCCTGGTGTTCTTCGGGTTCTTCCCGCAGCCGCTGCTCGACCGCAGCAACGACTACGTCGGCGACCTGATGGAGCGGATCAACGTGACCGACGACGCCCCCAAGGTCCCGCCGAGCACCGACGCAGAGAAGGGCGAGTGACATGGACTTCTCCAAGCCCGTCATCGAGTACGCCGAGCTCTCCCCGCTGTTCGTCATCTTCGGCGTCGCCTGCCTCGGGGTGATCGTCGAGGCGTTCGTGGCGCGCGAGCGACGCCACGTCGTCCAGGTCGCGCTCGCCGCCGCCGGCGTCGTGGGCGCCTTCGCGGCCACCGTCTGGGTCGGCACCGCGCTCGACGAGACCGGCGCGGGCCGCGGGCTGGTCGGTGCCGAGGGGTCGGTCGTCGTCGACGGACCCACCGTCTACCTCTGGGGCCTGATCCTGGTCTTCGCACTCGGCGGCGTCGCGCTGTTCGCCGAGCGCCGGCTCGAGGCCGGCGTGTCGGTGTTCGCCGGCCAGGCGGCCGCGCTGCCCGGCACCGAGGCCGAGCGTCAGGCCTTCACCCGCGGCCTGGCCCACACCGAGGTCTACCCCCTGGTGATGTTCGCCGTCGGCGGCATGATGCTGTTCCCGGCGTCCGGCGACCTGCTCACCATGTTCGTCGCCCTCGAGGTGCTGTCGCTGCCGCTCTACCTGCTCTGCGGCCTCGCCCGCCGGCGCCGGCTGCTCAGCCAGGAGGCCGCGCTCAAGTACTTCCTGCTCGGCGCGTTCTCCTCCGGCTTCTTCCTGTACGGCGTCGCGCTGGTCTACGGCTACGCCGGCTCGATGAGCTTCGGCGCGATCAACTCCGCCGTCGTCAACGGCACCGAGAACCGCACCCTGCTGCTGCTCGGCATCGCGATGCTCTCGGTCGGACTGTTGTTCAAGGTCGGCGCCGCGCCGTTCCAGGCCTGGACCCCCGACGTCTACCAGGGCGCCCCGACCGCGGTGACGGCGTTCATGTCGGCCGCCACCAAGATCGCGGCGTTCGGTGCGATCCTGCGGCTCTACTACGTGGCCTTCGGCGCCAACCGCTGGGACTGGCAGCCGATGCTGTGGGTCGTCGCGATCCTCACCATGCTCCTCGGTGCGGTCCTCGCGGTCGTGCAGAGCGACGTCAAGCGGATGCTGGCCTACTCGTCGGTCGCCCACACGGGCTTCCTGCTGACCGGCGTCCTCGGCGTCCAGAGCGCCAGCGACCTCGCCGACTCCCAGGTCACCTCCCTGCAGGCGGTGCTCTTCTACCTGACCACCTACGGTTTCGCCACCGTCGGAGCCTTCGCCGTCGTCACGCTCGTGCGCGACGCCAACGGCGAGGCGCCGGCGTTCCAGCGCTGGACGGGTCTGGGCAAGCGCTCCCCGATCGTGGCCGGCACGTTCGCGTTCTTCCTGCTGTCGATGGCCGGCATCCCGATCACCGCGGGCTTCGTCGGCAAGTGGGCCGTGTTCACGGTCGCGATGTCGGCAGGAGCCTGGCCGGTGGTGCTGGTGGCGATCGCGTCGAGCATCATCGCCGTGTACTTCTACATCCGCTACATCCGGCTGATGTTCTTCACCGAGCCGGACGCCGACGACGAGGTCGCCTCGGTGACGGTCCCTTCCCCGCTGACCAGCGTGACCATCGGCGTCTGTGCCGTGGCCACCCTCGTGCTCGGGCTGGTCCCGGGGCCGGTGCTCGACCTCGTGGCCCATGCGGGAGACTTCATCAGGTGAGCCAGCTCGCCCTTCCTGTCCCCGACGACGAGCTGGCTGCCCGTCTGGAGGCTCGCCTCGACGTCGTCGAGGAGGCTCTCTTCTCACACGCGTCCAGCCCGTCGCCGTTCGTCACCGAGGCCGCGCAGCACCTGCTCGCCGCCGGCGGCAAGCGTTTCCGCCCTCTGCTGGTCGTCCTGGCCGCCGAGGCCGGCGCGCACCCCGAGGCCGAGGAGGTGATCACGGCGGCGTGCGTCGTCGAGATCACCCACATGGGCTCGCTGTACCACGACGACGTGATGGACGAGGCCGCGCTGCGTCGCGGTGCCGACTCCGCCAACGCGCGCTGGGACAACCTGGTCGCCATCCTCACCGGCGACTTCCTGTTCGCGAGGTCGTCGGCGCTGACCGCCCTGCTCGGCGACGACGCGGTCCGCATCCAGGCCGAGACGTTCACCCGGCTGGTCGAGGGCCAGATCCTCGAGACCGTCGAGCCCGGACCCGGCGAGGACCCGCTCCAGCACTACCTCGAGGTGCTCCGCGGCAAGACCGGCTCGCTGATCGCCACCTCGGCCCGCTACGGCGCCCGCTTCGGCGGCGCCTCCGCGGAGATCGAGGAGGCGCTGTCGGCGTACGGCGAGATCGTCGGGGTGGTGTTCCAGCTCTCCGACGACATCCTCGACGTCGCCTCCGACTCCCACGAGTCGGGCAAGACCCCCGGCACCGACCTGCGCGAGGGGGTGCCGACCCTGCCGGTGCTGATGGCGCTCGCGTCCACCGACCCGGCCGACGCCCGTCTGCACGAGCTGCTCCGCGCCGACCTCACCGACGACGTCCTGCACGCCGAGGCGCTCCACCTGCTGCGCCGACACCCCGCCCTCGACGAGGCCCGCGCCTACGTCGTCGCCCGCGCCCAGGAGGCCAAGGCCCTGCTCACGGCCCTCCCCGACGGACCCGTGCGCACCGCCCTCGAGTCCTTCGCCGACGGTCTCGCCGTCCGCTCCAGCTGACTCGTCGTCAGGCGGCGGAGAGCGGTGGCGACCGTCAGCGAGAGCTGGCGGCGGCGGTGCCGGACGAGCTCGTAGGTGAAGACCACGAGCGCGCACCACACCAGCACGAAGCCCGCCCACCGGGCACCGGTCATGGTCTCGTCGAACACCAGCAGGCCGAGCCCGAACTGCAGTGTGGGCGCGAGGTACTGCAGCAGCCCGAGCGACACCATCGAGACCCGCGTCGCGGCCGCGCCGAAGCAGATCAGGGGGATGGCGGTGACGATGCCGGTCGTGGTGAGCAGCAGCGCGTGCCCGATGCCCTCGCTGCCGAAGTGGGAGCCGCCGGCCACGGCGAGCACCACGAGGTAGCCGAGGGCGAGCGGCGTGAGGGCGGCGGTCTCGAAGGTCAGGCTCTCCACCGCGCCGACGTTCGCGGACTTCTTGGCCAGCCCGTAGGTGCCGAACGAGAAGGCCAGGATCAGGGCGATCCAGGGCGGCCGACCGTAGTCCCACGCCAGCACGCACACGGCGACGAACCCGACGCCGAGAGCGCCCCACTGCAGCGGGCGCAGTCGCTCGCGCAGGATCAGCACGCCCATCAGCACCGTCACCAGAGGGTTGATGAAGTAGCCGAGCGAGGTCTCGACGACCCGGCCGCTGTTGACGCCGTAGATGTACGTCGTCCAGTTCGACGTGATCGTCACCGCCGCGACCAGCAGCAGCAGCGTCACCCGGCGGTCGGCCAGGATCGCGCGCAGGTGCGAGCGGCGGCGCAGCAGCACGACCAGCACGCCCATGGTGAGCGCCGACCACACGATCCGGTGGGCGAGGATCTCCACCGCGCCACCGGGCTCGAGCAGCGGCCAGTACAGCGGGAACAGGCCCCACATCGCGTAGGCGGCGACGCCGAACCAGAGTCCGCGCACGGTGTCACTCACGGGCTGACACTAGGACGACGCCTGGAGTTGCGTCACGTCGGGTAGTTTGACGCGCCCACCCCCCGGGCAGGACGCGCATCGAACGTCTGTCCCCATCCTCCGAGGAAAGGCACACCATGCGAGCTGCTCGCCTCATCTCTGGTCTCGTCGCTCTCGCCCTGCTCGGTCTGGTGCCGGCCTCGACGTCGGCGTCGGCGGTCCCCACCGACAGCGCCGGCACGACCGGATCCGCTGACCGGCCGGCCCGCGCGGCGGCAGGCGAGGAGGAGATCACGATCACCTCGCGGGTCGTCATCCGGAAGAAGCCGGGGCAGAGGAAGCGGAAGCTCTTCCTCGTCGGGCGCGTCGAACCCGCTCAGGGGCCGGTGTTCGTCCAGATGGCCAAGCGGTGCAACAGGGAGCCGTTCCGCTGCAACTTCAAGTTCTACAAGCGGGGGTATCTCAAGAACGGCAGGTACATGGTGCGGATCACCGCCTCACCCACCCACCGCAGCTATCTGTGGCGGGCCCGGATCGGCGACGCGACCAGCCCGATCTGGCGCACCTGCGTCGAGGAGCCGTGCCGGTTGCCCTTCCCGAAGGACGACGACCAGGACTGACCGCCGCCCCGGACGACGACGATCAGACGATCGTCCAGGTGTCGCCGCCGCTGACGAGGGCCTCGAGGCGCGCCGTGGGCTCGCCGGGGGCGGCGTCCTGGGCGGCGCTGATCTGGGCGCGGGTCTGGTCGTCGTACGTCGGGCGGGTGACCTGGCGGAAGATGCCGATCGGCGACTGGTTGAGGTAGCCGGAGTCGGTGAGCCGCGAGATCGCGAACGCCGTGGACGGGTCGTCGGCGTACGCGTCGTGGACGAGGATCGCGTCCGTGCCGACGTCGGCGACCTCGACGACCTTGACCCCGCCGGACTGCTTGTCGCGCACGAGACCCTTGCCGCCGTCGACCCCGAACCGGATCGGCTCGCCGTGCACGAGCGGGATCAGCGCGTCGGCCTTCGTGTCGTTGCCCTTGATGGCGTCGAAGGCGCCGTCGTTGAAGATCGGGCAGTTCTGGTAGATCTCGACCAGCGACGTGCCGCGGTGCGCGGCGGCGGCCGAGAGCACCGCGGTGAGGTGCTTGCGGTCGGAGTCGATGGTGCGGGCCACGAACGACGCCTCGGCGCCGAGGGCGAGCGAGACCGGGTTGAAGGGGTGGTCGACCGAGCCCATCGGGGTGGACTTGGTGATCTTGCCGGCCTCGGAGGTGGGGGAGTACTGGCCCTTGGTGAGGCCGTAGATCCGGTTGTTGAACAGCAGGATGGTCATGTTGATGTTGCGGCGCAGCGCGTGGATCAGGTGGTTGCCGCCGATCGAGAGCGCGTCACCGTCGCCGGTGACCACCCAGACCGAGAGGTCCTCGCGGGCGGTGGCCAGGCCGGTCGCGATCGACGGCGCCCGGCCGTGGATCGAGTGCATGCCGTAGGTGTCCAGGTAGTACGGGAACCGCGAGGAGCAGCCGATGCCGGAGATGAACACGATGTTCTCGCGGCGCAGGCCGAGGTCGGGCAGGAACGACTGGACGGCCTTGAGGACGGCGTAGTCGCCGCACCCGGGGCACCAGCGGACCTCCTGGTCGGAGGTGTACTCCTTGCCGGTCTGCGTCTGGTCGTTGGTCGGGACCAGGTCGACGCCCGAGCGCATCTCGGGCAGGCCGAGGTTGGTGGCGGTCACGCTTGCACCTCCTGAGGTGTGGTGAGGTCCACGTCGATCCCTTCGGCGTCGGCGACCAGGTTGCCGATCGCCTCCGCGAGCTCGGCGGCCTTGAGGGGCAGGCCGCGCACGTGGTTGTAGCCGATCGCGTCGACGAGGTACCTGCCGCGCAGCAGCAGCGAGAGCTGGCCGAGGTTCATCTCGGGCACCAGCACCTTGTCGTAGCGGCGCAGGATGTCGCCGAGGTCCTTCGGGAACGGGTTGAGGTGACGCAGGTGCACCTGCGCGACGTCGTACCCGGCCTTGCGCACGCGGCGGCAGCCGGCGCCGATCGGGCCGTACGTCGAGCCCCAGCCGATCACCAGCACCTTGGCCTTGCCGCTCGGGTCGTCGACCTGGAGCGGCGGCAGCGAGTCGGCGATCCGGTCGATCTTGGCCTGGCGGGTGCGGACCATGAGGTCGTGGTTGGCCGGGTCGTAGGAGATGTTGCCGTGTCCGTCGCCCTTCTCGAGCCCACCGATGCGGTGCTCGAGGCCGGGGGTGCCGGGGATGGCCCACGGGCGGGCGAGGGTCTTCTCGTCGCGCAGGTAGGGCCAGTACTCCTCCTTCTCCGAGCCGTCCTTGGCCACCACCGTCTTGTTGCGCTCGGTGGCGAACGACGGGTCGATCGCGGGCAGGTCGGCGATCTCGGGGATCCGCCACGGCTCGGAGCCGTTGGCGAGGTAGCCGTCGGAGAGCAGCATCACCGGGGTGCGGTAGGTGATCGCGATCCGCGCGGCCTCGACGGCGGCGTTGAAGCAGTCGCCCGGTGACTGCGGGGCCACGATCGGCACCGGGGCCTCGCCGTTGCGGCCGTACATCGCCTGCAGGAGGTCGGACTGCTCGGTCTTGGTCGGCAGGCCGGTCGAGGGGCCGCCACGCTGCACGTTGATGACGAGCACGGGCAGCTCGGTCATCACGGCCAGGCCGATGAACTCGCCCTTGAGCGCGATGCCGGGGCCGGAGGTGGTGGTGACTCCCAGCGAGCCGCCGAACGAGGCGCCGATCGCCGAGCCGATGCCGGAGATCTCGTCCTCGGCCTGGAACGTGGTGACGCCGAACGCCTTGTGCTTGCTCAGCTCGTGGAGGATGTCGGAGGCCGGCGTGATGGGGTAGGACCCGAGGAAGATCGGGAGGCCCGACTGCACGCCCGCGGCGACCAGGCCGTACGACAGCGCGAGGTTGCCGGTGATGTTGCGGTAGGTGCCGGCCGACATCGGGGCCGGCTTGATCTCGTACTGCACCACGAACGTCTCGGTGGTCTCACCGAAGTTCCAGCCTGCCTTGAAGGCCGTCAGGTTGGCGTCGCGGATGTCGGGCACCTTCGCGAACCGCTTGGCCAGGAACGCCTCGGTCGAGTCGGTGGGGCGGCCGTACATCCACGACAGCAGCCCCAGGGCGAACATGTTCTTGGCCCGGGCGGCGTCCTTGCGCGAGAGCCCGAACTCCTTGACCGCGGCCACGGTCATGCCGGTCAGGTCGACGGTGTGGACGGCGAACTCGCCCAGCTGGTCGTTCGCGTCGCCCAGTGAGTCGAGCGGGTTGGCGTCGTACCCGGCCTTGGCCAGGTTGCGGGCGGTGAAGTCGTGGGTGTCGACGATGATCGAGGCGCCCTTGGGCAGGTCGGCGACGTTGGCCTTGAGTGCGGCGGGGTTCATCGCGACCAGGACGTCGGGGGCGTCGCCGGCGGTGAGGATGTCGTGGTCGGCGAAGTGGACCTGGAACGACGAGACGCCGGGCAGCGTGCCCTGGGGCGCGCGGATCTCGGCCGGGAAGTTCGGCAGCGTCACCAGGTCGTTGCCGAACGCCGCCGACTCCTGGGTGAAGCGGTCGCCCGTCAGCTGCATCCCGTCGCCCGAGTCGCCCGCGAACCGGATGATCACCCGGTCGAGCTGCTTGACCTGCTTGGACACCTGTCCCACCTTCGTCGTCCTCGTCGGAGAGCCACCGCCGACCCGCCGATCGTCCGGCGGCGCCACGGAAATCTAGAACACGTGCCGGACATCTGGTCCGGCGTCGTGGTATGTGCTCCACGATAGTCCGCCTTGTGCTCGGACCGGCCCCGTCCTGCCTGCTGGAAGCCCCGCGCGGCGTGACGCTCGCCACTTGGGAGGGGTCGGGCCCCGCCTGCGGTCCAGACCAGTCATCTCGCTCCCGCGAGTCTGACTCGCGTGTATTACATATGTTGATTAGTCTGGTCGAGTTAGCAGATGCGCTACAGGCGCTAGACGAAGGAAGCAGGGTTCTCAGATGAAGAAGAGCTTCAAGGTTGCGGCGGTCTTGGCCGCCGGGGTGCTGGCCTTGACTGGGTGCAGCTCGGCCTCCGGTGGAGACAGCGACGAGGAAGCGGTCAACATCGTGGGCTTCGCGGTCCCAGAAGCCGCGAACAAGTCGATCGCGGAGGACTTCAACAAGACCGACGAGGGGAAGGACGTCCGGGTCTCGGGCTCCTACGGTGCCTCGGGTGACCAGAGCCGCAAGGTGGTCGACACCGACGGCAAGGACGTCGACTACGTCCACTTCTCCCTCGAGCCCGACATGACCCGGCTCGTCGACGCCGGCCTCGTCGCCGAGGACTGGAACGCCGGCGAGAACAGGGGCATCGTCTCCAGCTCGATCGCCGTGATCGCGGTCGAGGAGGGCAACCCCCTCGGTATCCAGAACTGGGACGACCTCGTGCGCGACGACGTCGAGGTGATCACCGCCGACCCCGCCAGCTCCGGCGCCGCCAAGTGGAACGTGATGGCTCTCTACACCTACGCCATCGAGCAGGGCATGAGCGAGCAGGAGGCCGACGCGTTCCTCACGAAGGTCTTCAGCAACGTCACCACGTGGGCGGCGAGCGGCCGCGAGGCCACCGAGGCCTTCAAGAAGGGTGTCGGCAACGTGCTGATCACCTACGAGAACGAGGCGATCCTGGCCAAGCAGGAGGGCGAGAAGCTCGACTACATCGTGCCGGAGCACTCCTTCCTCATCGAGAACCCGGGCGCCATCCTGAAGGACTCCAGCCCGAAGGCCCAGGCGTGGCTCGACTACGTGCTCAGCGAGGACGGCCAGACCGACTTCGTCGAGAAGGGCTTCCGCCCGGTCGGCGTCGACGTCACCGGCGTCGAGGTCGAGGGTGCCAACGACCCGAGCGACCCGTTCCCCGTCCCGCCGTCCCTCGGCACCATCACCGACCTCGGCGGCTGGTCGACGGTCGATTCCGAGTGGTTCGGCAAGGACGGCGAGATCCTCCGCTTCAACAAGCTGTACGACGCCGCCACCAAGCAGTGACCCAGGTCCTGGTTCCACCCACTGGACCGGCGCGCAGCAAGCGCCGGTCCAGTGGCGGGTTGTTCGGCCTGACGCTCACGTCGAGCCTCGGGCTCGGCGTCGCGCTGGTCTGGTTCAGCGTGCTGGTGATGCTGCCGCTCGCCGCCGTGGTGGGCGTCAGTGTCGAAGGCGGCTGGGGTCCGTTCTGGGGCACCCTGACCGATGGTCAGACCTTCGCCGCGCTGCGGTTGACCGTCATCGAGGCGGCCCTGGTCACCGTGGTCAACGCCGTCCTCGGCACGATCGTGGCCTGGGTGCTCGTGCGTGACCAGTTCTTCGGCAAGCGCGCCATCGACGTGGTCATCGACATCCCCTTCGCGCTGCCCACGATCGTGGCCGGCCTGGTGCTGCTGAGCCTCTACGGGCCCCAGAGCCCCGTCGGCATCAACATCGTCAACACTCGCCAGGGCATCTTCATGGCGCTGCTGTTCGTGACGCTGCCCTTCGTGGTGCGGACCGTGCAGCCGGTGCTGATCGAGCTCGATGCGGACGTCGAGGAGGCGGCCGCCTCCCTCGGGGCCTCGCGGTTCACCACGTTCCGCAGGATCATCCTGCCGAGCCTGGTCCCGGCGATCACCGCGGGCGCGTCGCTCGGCTTCGCGCGCGCGATCAGCGAGTTCGGGTCGCTGGTCCTGATCTCCGGCAACACGCCGTACCAGACCGAGGTCGCCTCGCTGAAGATCCTCAAGTTCCTCGAGGGCGACAACCAGACCGGTGCCGCGGCCGTGGCCGTCCTCCTCCTGCTGGTCGCCGTCCTCGTGATCGTCGCGCTGGACCTGATCTCGAGAAGGGTGGCGCGTCGTGGCTGACACTCGTCAGATCCAACGCAGCAGGGGTCCGGTGACCCTCGCGCTGCGCATCTTCGTCATCGCCTACCTGTTCGTGCTCGTGGTGTGGCCGCTGAGCGAGGTGGTTCGGCAGACGTTCTCGCCCGCCGACCCCAGCGACCAGGGAGGCCTCAGCGCCTTCCTGGACCGGCTGCAGGACCCGACGGTCACCTACGCCTTCGGACTCACGCTGACCGTGGCCTTCTGGGCCGTGGTCATCAACACTCTGTTCGGCGTGGGTGTCTCGCTGCTGATCGTGCGCTACAAGTTCCCGGGTCGACGGATCTTCTCGATCCTGCTCGACCTGCCGATGTCGGTGTCACCGGTGGTGGTCGGCCTGGCCCTGGTGCTGGCCTACAGCTCCGGCTCGGGCTGGTTCGGTGAGGCCTTGGAGGGCGTGGGCATCTTCATCATCGGCAGCACGCCCGGCCTGATCATGGCGACCGCCTTCGTCAGCCTCCCGCTCGTCATCCGCGAGGTCGTCCCCGTCCTCGAGGAGATCGGCACCGACGCCGAGATGGCGGCGAGCAGTCTCGGTGCCAACGGGTGGCAGACCTTCCGACGGATCACGCTGCCCAGCATCAAGTGGGCCGTCATCTACGGGGTGGTGCTCAGCATGGCCCGGTCGCTCGGCGAGTTCGGCGCCGTCAAGATCGTCAGCCCGGGCGCCGAGTTCCGTGGCGAGACCGCCACCCTTCTCATCCAGAACCGCTACAACAACTACCAGGAGCCCACGGCGTACGCCGCCGCATTCGTGCTGGTGCTGGCCTCCGTGCTCGCCCTGGTCGTCGTGTCGCTCATTCGCAAGCCAGAGGACAAGTCATGAGCATCGAAGTCCGTGGAGTCACCAAGCACTACGGCGACTTCGTCGCCCTCGAGGACATCAACGTGTCCATGCCGACCGGTCAGCTGACCGCGCTGCTCGGACCCAGTGGTGGAGGCAAGTCCACGCTGCTCCGCATCATCGCCGGGCTCGAGACCGCCGACAGCGGGACGGTGCAGATCGCGGGCAAGGAGGCGACGCATCTCCCCCCGCAGAAGCGCAACGTGGGCTTCGTGTTCCAGCACTACGCCGTGTTCAAGCACATGAGCGTGGCCAAGAACGTCGCGTTCGGCCTCGAGATCCGCAAGCGGCCCAAGGCCGAGGTGAAGGAGAAGGTGGCCGAGCTGCTCAAGCTCGTCCACCTGTCGCAGTTCGAGAACCGGCTGCCCGCCCAGCTCTCGGGGGGCCAGCGCCAGCGGCTCGCCCTGGCGCGCGCCCTCGCCGTCGAGCCCAACGTGCTGCTGCTCGACGAGCCGTTCGGCGCGCTCGACGCGAAGGTCCGCAAGGAGCTGCGCGACTGGCTGCGTCGCCTGCACGACGAGGTGCACGTCACCACCGTGTTCGTGACCCACGACCAGGAGGAGGCGATGGAGGTCGCCGACGAGATCGTGGTCATCAACGACGGACGGGTCGAGCAGATCGGCACGCCCGACCAGCTCTACGACGAGCCGGCCAACGACTTCGTGATGGGCTTCCTGGGCGAGGTCACCAAGCTCGGACACATCTCCCTGCGTCCGCACGACGTCGACGTCACCCTCGAGCCGGGTTTGGTCAAGGGCGCGATCGGCGGCACCGTCACCCGCCACGTGCGCGTGGGCTTCGAGGTGCGCCTGACCGTGACGACCGACGACGGCTCCGAGGTGCTCGTGGTCCTGACCCGCACGCACGCCCGGTCGCTCGACCTGTCCGAGGGGCGCAGGGTCTGGCTCTCGCCCGCCTCGGGCGCGATCACGGTGTCCGACATGGTCGCCGTCTGACCTGCTCGGAGGTCGAGCCCGACGAAACCAGGTCTCGTCGGGCTCGACCTCCGTCGTAGCCTGTCGGCATGGTCAAGGCGCCCGCCACCCGGCTCCTGCTCGTGCTGCTGGGGGTCGCGTTCGCGGTGTCGGTGGTCCACTACACCGACAACTACTTCAACTACGACGACTACCCCCAACCGGGGCCCGATGACCTGCCGGCACCGTCCGCGACCGTGGTGGGTCTGGCCTGGTTCGTCTTCACGGCGTTCGGTGCGCTCGGGGTGTGGCTCTGGTTCCGCGACCGGGTCACCGGCGCGGCGCTCGCGCTGACCGGGTACTCCGTGAGCGGCCTGATCGGCTTCGGCCACTACGCCGTCCCCGGCGCCACCGACATGGTGTGGTGGCGCCAGACCCACGTCGTGGTCGACATCCTGTGCGGCATCGCGATCCTCGGGTTCGCCCTGTGGGCGGCCCGGAACGCCCGCGAGCTCCAGGCGAGCGGGAGCCGGTGAGCGGCGCCGGGCGTCGTACCCGTCGGCCGGCGTCCGGCGCGACGCCGACCGGTGCCCACGCCCCGACGAGAGGCCGATCATCACCCCGACGTCCGTCCCCTCGGTACCGTCCGGTCCGGTGCGGATGGGCCGGACCGGCAGCTGACCAGCACGGATGACCGGGGGGGGCCCAGCGTCAGCGGTAGTTGGTGAACTGCACCGCGAAGTCGTAGTCCTGTGCCTTCACCAGCGCCTGGACGGCCTGCAGGTCGTCGCGCTTCTTGCTCGAGATGCGCAGCTCGTCACCCTGGATCTGCGCCTTGACGCCCTTGGGGCCCTCGTCGCGGATCAGCTTCGAGACCTTCTTGGCGTCCTCCGAGGAGATGCCCTCCTTGAGGGCGATGCCGATCTTGCTCTGCTGGCCCGACTGGCGCGGCTCGGAGGCGTCGAGGACCTTCAGGCTCACGTCGCGCTTGACCAGCTTGCCCTTGAAGACGTCGAGGACGGCGGTCGCGCGGTCGTCGGCCGAGGCGCTGATCTCGATGGCCTCGTCTCCCTGCCACTCGATGGTCGCGCCGGTGCCCTTGAAGTCGAACCTGGTCGCGATCTCGCGGGCCGTCTGCCCGAGGGCGTTGTCGACCTCCTGACGGTCGATCTTGCTCACGATGTCGAACGACGAGTCGGCCATGTGCTCCACCTGTCCTGCTGATCTCGGGGCTGGTATCGATTCCCTGAACGGGAGAACGCTGCGCTATTCTCGTCCCTCGTCGCCGCCCGGCCAAGCCGGGCACACATCACCAGGTGACACCCCGGCAGGTTGCCCGAGCGGCCAAAGGGAGCTGACTGTAAATCAGCCGGCACAGCCTACGCTGGTTCGAATCCAGCACCTGCCACAGCAAGGGCTCCCGGGCCGCGTCACGCGGCCCGGGAGCCCTTCGTCGTGTCGCCACGACACCGGCGTGAAAAAGATTCGGTGCGGCCCGTCATTCGAGGGCCCTGCTCCGTATACCCACGCGACGGCCCGCAGTGGGCCGCGTCACACGCCCCGGAAGGTCGTCCCATGATCCCGAAGCTCTCGCGTCCCAGTGCTCCCATGATCGTCTCCGTCGCCGCCCTCGTGGTCGCGCTCGGCGGCACCTCCTACGCCGCCGCGAAGATCGGCACGAGCGATATCGAGAGGGACGCCGTCACCTCCGCGAAGATTGACAACGGCACCGTCCGCAGTGGCGACGTCAAGGACGGGTCGCTTCGCAAGGTCGACCTCGCCCCGGGCGCCATGACGTCCGGACCGCGGGGGCCTGTCGGACCGCAGGGCGAGGACGGTACCGGTCGCTGGGCCCTGATCGGCCCCGACGGCACCATCGTGTCGCAGTCCGGTGGCTTCACCCTCGTGGCCGGCTACCCGGTGCTGCCCGACACCTCGGTGCCGCCGGCACCGAACAACTCGCTGCGCGCCAACGGCAACGTCTACCTCAACGCCAACGAGGACCTCTCCGACAACGGGATCGTGGCCTCAGTGGTGCTGCAGAACACCGCCGACCTGAACGGCGACACCGTCACCAGCGGCCGGGCCCCCGGCGCCGACGCCAACCCGGAGTTCTCCGGCGAGATCGCCGTCAGCCGGTGCAACGTGGGTGCTCCCACGACGCCGCCCTCGGGTCCGACCAACTGCGCGCCGGCCGGCGCCCAGAACGCCACCAGCTTCGTGGTGAGCCCTCGTCTCAGCGACGGCTCGGTGACCACGGGCCTCGGCACCGCGGCCGACCGGGGCACCCGCAAGGCGTTCTACGTCATCGTCACCGGCGACTCGAGCGACTACGTCGCCCCGTGACCCGCTGAGTCACCCCGCCTGACCACGACGGGCGCCGGGCACGCCCATGGGGGTGCCCGGCGCCCGACGTCCTTCCGCGGAATGTCGGACGCCGTGCGCTGGTTGACTACACGATGACCGCGCTCTCCGTGCTCGACCTCGTGCCCGTCCGCTCCGACCAGACGTCCGGCGACGCGCTTCGCGCGACCCTCGACCTGGCGCGCGCGGCCGACGAGCTCGGCTACCGCCGCTACTGGCTGGCCGAGCACCACAACATGCCGGCCGTGGCGGCGACCAACCCGCCCGTCCTGATCGCCATGGTGGCCGGCGCCACCGCCCGGATCCGCGTGGGCAGCGGCGGCGTGATGCTGCCCAACCACGCACCGCTGGTCGTCGCCGAGCAGTTCGCGCTCCTCGAGGCCGCCCACCCCGGACGCATCGACCTCGGCATCGGGCGCGCTCCCGGCACCGACCAGGTCACCAGCTGGGCGCTGCGCCACGGCGCGGGTGGCGTGAGCGACGAGGCGGTCAACCGCTTCCCGGACTACGTCGACGACGTCCTCGCGATGATGGAGCCGGCCGGCGTCGGCCTGCAGCTACAGGGCCGCACCCACGTGCTGCGCGCCACCCCGGGTGCGAGCAGCGTGCCGACCGTGTGGCTCCTGGGCAGCAGCGACTACTCGGCCCGCCTGGCTGCCGAGAAGGGCCTGCCCTACGTGTTCGCCCACCACTTCTCCGGCCAGGGCACCGCCGCGGCCCTCGACCTCTACCGCACCCGCTTCCAGCCGTCGCCCGAGCTGTCCGAGCCGCGCACGCTGCTGACCGTCAACGCGGCGGTGGCCGCGACCGAGCAGGAGGCCCGCCGGCTCGCCCTGCCGCAGCTGCTCACCATGCTCGCCCTGCGTTCCGGCCGCCCCCTCCACGCCCAGGAGCTGGTCGAGGAGGCCGAGAAGCGGGTGCTCACCGCCGACGAGCAGCACCTGGTCGACGCCATGGCGACGCGCTGGGTGATCGGCGACCCGGCGACGGCCCGCGCGGCGGTCGACGACCTGGCCGCGACGTACGCCGTCGACGAGGTGATGGTGAACCCGGTCGCCGGGGCCTACGTCGGCACCGACCCGGCCACGTCGCCCGCCCGCGACCACACACTGCGCCTGCTGGCGGGCTGAGCAGGGGCTCCTCGGGCTGGATTGGTCTTTACGACCACCGAGAACCTAAACTGGTGTGTCGGCCCAACATGGGTCTGTTTCGTGACGCCTCGCGGCTGCTCGAGCCAGCGGCGACCACTCTCACCAGGGTGTTCAGCGCTGTGCCCGGGAAGAGGCATCTCGAAGCGGCCACATGAGGTCCACGGCTCCAACCTGGAGCCGAGGTTCCCGGGTCGAACGGTAGACAACGAAGCGATCAGATTGTGAGGACATGCCGAAGAAAGAAGGCGTGATCGAGATGGAGGGCACCGTCGTGGAGGCCCTTCCCAATGCGATGTTCCGGGTCGAGCTCAGCAACGGCCACAAGGTGCTCGCACACATCAGCGGCAAGATGCGACAGCACTACATCCGGATCCTCCCCGAGGACCGGGTGGTGGTCGAGCTCTCGCCGTACGACCTCACACGAGGCCGCATCGTCTACCGATACAAGTAAGCAGCAGCCGACCGAACGAGAAAGGGCTGACATGAAGGTCAACCCGAGCGTCAAGCCGATCTGTGACAAGTGCAAGGTGATCCGTCGCCACGGCCGCGTCATGGTGATCTGCGAGAACCCGCGTCACAAGCAGCGCCAGGGCTGAGGTCTCGAGACGGCCGTGACCGGCCTCCTCGACCACCGAAGAACCTGACAACTGAACAACACCAGCAACGTGATAGCTAGGTCCCCCACCAGGGGCTGAAGCACCTCCGGAGCAGAAGGCCGGAGCTGGACTCGACGAGACCAGACGCATCACGTACGAAACCTCTGCAGAATCGAAAGGCCATCACATGGCACGCCTCGTCGGCGTCGACCTCCCGCGCGACAAGCGCATCGAGATCGCGCTCACCTACATCTACGGCATCGGCCGTACCCGCTCCCAGAAGCTCCTCGAGCTCACCGGTGTCGACCCCAACATGCGGGTGCACCAGCTGGGGGACGACGAGCTGGTCAAGCTCCGCGACGAGATCGAGTCCCAGGAGTTCAAGATCGAGGGCGACCTCCGTCGTGAAGTCCAGGGCGACATCCGTCGCAAGATCGAGATCGGCAGCTACCAGGGTCGCCGCCACCGCCAGGGCCTTCCGGTCCGGGGGCAGCGCACCAAGACCAACGCGCGTACCCGCAAGGGCCCCAAGCGCACGGTTGCCGGCCGGAAGAAGGCCAAGTGACCCCTCGCCGCACGGCGAGTCCACTGCTGCCCTCTCACCCACAGACCAGTTCATAAGGAGATAACCGATGCCTCCCAAGGCTCGCGCGGCCGGTGCCAAGAAGGTCCGCCGCAAGGAGAAGAAGAACATCGCTCAGGGCGAAGCCCACATCAAGAGCACGTTCAACAACACGATCGTCACGATCACCGACCCCGCCGGGGGAGTGATCGCCTGGGCCTCCGCCGGCACCGTCGGCTTCAAGGGCTCGCGCAAGTCCACGCCGTACGCCGCGCAGATGGCCGCCGAGGCCGCCGGCCGTCGGGCCATGGAGCACGGCATGAAGAAGATCGACGTCTTCGTCAAGGGCCCCGGCTCCGGGCGCGAGACCGCGATCCGCTCCCTGGGTGCGATCGGCCTCGAGGTCGGCACCATCCAGGACGTCACGCCCACTCCCCACAACGGATGCCGCCCGCCCAAGCGCCGGCGCGTCTGACCCGAGACAGAACAGGAGACTGACCCATGGCCCGTTACACCGGACCCATGACCCGGAAGTCGCGCCGTCTCGGTGTCGACCTCGTCGGTGGCGACGCTGCGTTCGAGAAGCGTCCCTACCCTCCCGGCCAGCACGGCCGCGCCCGCATCAAGGAGAGCGAGTACCGCACTCAGCTGCAGGAGAAGCAGAAGGCCCGCTTCACCTACGGCGTGATGGAGCGCCAGTTCCACAACTACTACGTCGAGGCCTCGCGTCGATCCGGCAAGACCGGTGAGAACATCCTCCAGCTGCTGGAGTGCCGCCTCGACAACGTCGTCTACCGAGCCGGCTTCGCCCGGTCGCGTCGCCACGCCCGGCAGCTGGTCGTGCACGGCCACTTCCTGGTCAACGGCAAGAAGGTCGACATCCCGTCGTTCCAGGTCACGCAGTACGACATCATCGACGTCCGCGAGAAGTCGCTGGAGATGACGCCGTTCATCGTGGCGCGCGAGACGCACGGCGAGCGGATCGTGCCGGCCTGGCTGCAGGCGATCCCGGGGCGGATGCGGGTGCTCGTGCACTCGCTGCCGCTGCGTGCGCAGATCGACATGCCGATCCAGGAGCAGCTGATCGTGGAGTACTACTCCAAGAAGTAACCGGTCGGGGGCGCTGCCCCCCGGCTCCCTTCCGTCACCACCAGCAGATCTGGGTCGTCAAATAGTGGGCGGCCCGGGAAGGAAAGAAACCAGTGCTCATCGCACAGCGCCCCACCCTTTCGGAAGAGACCGTCGGCGACTTCCGCAGCCGCTTCGTCATCGAGCCGCTCGAGCCCGGATTCGGCTACACGCTCGGCAACTCCCTGCGCCGCACGTTGCTGTCGTCGATCCCCGGCGCCTCGGTCACGAGCATCAAGGTCGACTCGGTGCTCCACGAGTTCTCGACCGTCGAGGGCGTCAAGGAGGACGTCACCGAGATCATCCTCAACCTCAAGAGCCTCGTCGTCTCCTCCGAGCACGACGAGCCGGTCACCATGTACCTGCGCAAGTCGGGTGCCGGTGACGTCACCGCCGCCGACATCGCGCCCCCCGCGGGCGTCGAGGTGCACAACCCCGACCTCAAGATCGCCACGCTGTCCGACAAGGGCAAGCTGGAGATGGAGCTGGTCGTCGAGCGTGGCCGCGGCTACGTCTCCGCCGTCCAGAACAAGGGTGCCGACAACGAGATCGGTCGGATGCCGGTCGACTCGATCTACAGCCCCGTGCTGAAGGTGACCTACAAGGTCGAGGCCACCCGTGTCGAGCAGCGCACCGACTTCGACAAGCTCGTCATCGACGTCGAGACCAAGCCGTCGATCCTGCCGCGCGACGCCATCGCGTCGGCCGGCAAGACGCTGGTCGAGCTCTTCGGCCTCGCCCGCGAGCTCAACGTCGAGGCCGAGGGCATCGACATCGGCCCCTCGCCCGTCGACGAGCAGCTGGCTGCCGACCTCGCCCTCCCGGTCGAGGACCTGCAGCTCACCGTCCGCTCCTACAACTGCCTCAAGCGCGAGGGCATCCACACCGTGGGTGAGCTCATCAGCCGCTCGGAGCAGGACCTCCTCGACATCCGCAACTTCGGTGCGAAGTCGATCGACGAGGTCAAGGCCAAGCTGGTCGAGATGGGCCTGTCCCTCAAGGACAGCGCGCCCGGCTTCGACCCGCACGCCGCCCTCGCGGCGTACGGCGACGACGACGACGACGCGTTCGTCGAGGACGAGCAGTACTGAGTCACCGCTGACCCGTCCCTCATGGAGGGACGGGTCGGCGTCCAGCTTCACCCTCACGTCACCTCTAACCCGAGTACCTGACACGGCTCGGGAGAATCGAGAAGCACCATGCCAGCCCCGAAGAAGGGTGCCCGCCTCGGCGGTAGCCCGGCCCACCAGCGCCTGATCCTGTCGAACCTGGCCACCGCCCTGTTCGAGCACGGCCGGATCACCACGACCGAGGCGAAGGCGCGCACGCTGCGTCCGCACGCCGAGAAGCTGATCACCAAGGCGGTCAAGGCCCACAACGGCGAGAACCCGCTGCACCAGCGTCGTGAGGTCCTCAAGACCATCCACGACAAGGGGGTCGTGCATGCGCTCTTCACCGAGATCGCGCCGACCTTCGCCGAGCGCCCGGGTGGCTACACCCGGATCACCAAGATCAACCCCCGCAAGGGCGACAACGCGCCGATGGCCGTGATCGCGCTGGTGACCGAGGCCTACGAGCCGAAGTCGGCGCCCACCGCCAAGAAGTCCTCGAAGGCCGACAAGCCCGAGAAGGCCGCGCCCGCTCCGAGCCTGGAGAAGCCCGCCGACGAGGTCGAGGTCGAGGTCGACCCGGTCGAGGCCAAGGCCGACGAGGCCGACGTCGAGACCTTCGTCGAGGTCGAGGGCGTCGACGAGGAGGTCTTCGAGGAGACCGAGGGTGGCGTGTCGGGCAAGTACGACGGCTCCCACGTGCCGCTCGAGGACGCCGACACGGCTCCCGAGGGTTTCCCGATCAAGGGCAACGAGGGCTCGATGAAGTTCCACACCCCCGATGGTCAGTGGTACGCCCAGACCACCGCCGAGGTCTGGTTCGACACCGAGGAGTCCGCCGTCGCGGCCGGCTTCACCAAGGCCGGCGAGTAGCACCGCGTCGTCACGAGGGCCCCGTCACCGCGAGGTGGCGGGGCCTTCGTGCGTACGTGTCAAGGTCATCTTGTCAAGGTCATCTTGACGCGGACGAAACGTCAAGGCAAGGTTGACGCATGGTGGAGATCTCGACGGAACAGCTCATCGACCAGGTCGACCGGGCCACGACCGGCGCCACGGCGCTGCAGCGGGTCGAGCTCGCGGCCGCCGGGGCCGCCCAGCTCGTCGGCGTCGCCGATGCCCTGGTCGGGCACTACGTGGAGGCCGCCCGCGACGAGGGCGTGGCCTGGACCGACATCGGCGCGGCCCTCGGGGTCACCAAGCAGGCCGCCCAGCAGCGTCACGTCGCCCGGTCGTCGCCGCACGCCGGCCGCTGAGCGGCTTCGACGCCCGCGCGCGCGACGCGGTGCACCGGGCCCACGAGGAGGCGGCCGCCCTGCAGCACCGCTACGTCGGCACCGAGCACCTGCTGCTCGGCGTCCTCGGCCTCGGCGAGGGCACCGTCGCCGAGGTGCTCGCACGCGTCGGCGTGACGCTCGACGATGCCCGCCGCGAGGCCGTCGCGGTCGTGGGTCGCGGCGAGAGCCCGTTCGCCGGTGACCACCTCGGCCTGACCGCCCGGGCCGACAAGGTGCTCGAGCTCGCGGCGAAGGAGTCGCGCGAGCGGGGCGCCGATGAGATCAGCAGCGAGGACCTCGTGCTCGGCCTGGTGCGTGAGGGACGGGGCGTGGCGGCGATCGTGCTCACCAAGCTGGCCGGTGACCTCACGGTGGTGCGCAACGCCGTGACCTGACCTGGCGCGGGCGAGGCAACCGTCGGGGCCGGTCGAGTGGTACTACTCGACATGAACACCACGACGGCGTCCTCGGAGACGTCACCGGGAGGCGGGCTGCGCGTGCGAGCCGAACGGGTCGACTTCGACGACTTCGTGGCCGCCCGTTCGGGAGCGTTGCTGCGGACCGCCTACCTCCTGACCCACGACCACGCCCTCGCCGAGGATCTCCTGCAGACCGCCCTCACCAAGGCGTGGTTCGCGTGGGGCCGGATCTCCGGAGGCCCTGAGGCCTACGTCCGCAAGATCCTGGTCAACACCTACGCCACGTGGTGGCGGCGGCGCTGGAACGGTGAGCACGCGACCGACGAGCTGCCGGACACCGGCGTCCCCGACGCGACCGGCGCCGTCGACACCGGCAGCGACCTGTGGGACGCGATGGGCCGGCTGCCCCGCCGGCAGCGGGCCGCCGTCGTCCTCCGGTACTTCGAGGACCTCACCGAGACCCAGACCGCCGAGCTGCTCGGGTGCTCGGTCGGCACCGTGAAGAGCCAGACCAGCAAGGCGCTGGCGAAGCTGCGGATCGACCCCGCGCTCGCCGACGACAGCACCAGCACCACGAAGGAGCAGTCATGAACGGCCTCGACGACCTGCGCAGCACGCTCGACCGGCACGCCGGTGACGTCGTCGACCACGACGTCGTCGGGCGACGCAACGCCGTCCACCACCGGATCGGGGTGGCCAAGCGCCGGCGCCGGGTGGCCGTCGCCGGTGGTGCGGCCGCGGTCGTGGCGCTGGTGGGCGGGATCGCGCTCCTGCCCGAGGGCGACGGGCAGACGACGGGGCCGGCCGGGCCGCAGATCTTCGGCCGCGACATCCCGCGTGAGATCACGTCGGTCGGCTTCGCCTACGAGTACGCCGAGTCCGTGACCGGTGACGGTCGCGCTGTGGTCCGACTCCCGGCCTCCGACGAGCCGCGGCTGGTCTCCTGGGGCACGGCCGGCAACGACGACGCCGTGAAGGTCACGGACGCCCAGGGGCAGTCGCTGGTGCACGAGGCGGACGACTTCACCGACTGGGTGGTGGTCGACACCAGTGAGGACGCCGTGGTGAAGGCAACCTCGAGCGGCGACGTCGCCCTCGCCGTCTACACGCTCGGGGACGACCGTCCCGAGGGCGTCACCGAGGCCGGCTTGACGTTCCGCCAGGAGATGCCCGGCGAGCGGCTGCTCGCCGGCACGGTCGGGGAGCCGGGGCAGGGCGACCTCACGCTCGAGGCCACCGCGACCGGGCCGGGGACGCAGCTGTACTACGCCTGCACCGGCGTGGAGGACGACGACCTGGTCGTGCATCACCGGGTCGTGGGTGAGCCCGGGCAAGTCGTGGGAGGCATCAGCTGTGACAGCCCGCTGCCCGTCGACGGCACGGCCGGTAGCGCTTCGGGCTGGTCGACCCGTTCCGGGGAGGAGGTCACGACGCGGATCTGGGTCACGAGAGGTGACGACGGACCGGTCGTCGACGACCCGGACCTGCGACTGGCCGCTGCCCTCTACGCCCTCGACGAGGATCCGCTCACCCTGGAAGGCACCCTCCGACCCGTGCGTGAGGTGGCAGGCCACACCTGGGGCCTGCTCGATAGCTCGCCGGCCCGCACCCGCGACGGGTCCCTCCTGGGGCAGGCCCCCACGGGTCGAGGCGTCGTGCTGATGGTCGGCGCGGCCGAGGCGACCGGAGGGGGAGCGACGGTCGAGCAGGGGATCGACGGCTTCGCGTACCCGACCGAGTTCAGCGGGGGTTCCGGTGGCGAGTTCGTCGAGATCGTGGCGCCGCGTACGCGCATGTCGCTCGAGGTCGTCGAGGGAGACGCCGACGACACCGTGCTCGCGATCGGTTACTACGTCCGCACCGACTGAGCGTCGAGGACGGTGCGACGCACCAGCTCGTTGGCCGGGGTCGGGACGCCGTGCAGGCGGCCGAGCAGCACGATCTCGCCCGCGCGGTAGTCGATCTCGGACGCCAGGCCGCGGTTCAGGCTCTGCCGCAGGGAGTTGCCGGGGAAGTCGGACGCGTCGTCGCGCAGTCGCAGCACATCGCCTCGACGCTCGTCGTCGGCAGCTGCCGTGACCACGGGGATCCCGGCGGCCGCAAGGACAGCCTCGGCCTCGTCGTGGACCCGGCGGCGCAGGTCGTCGGCGTCCGCGTCACGGCCGAAGACAGCCGACACGTCACCCACGGCGTTGACGATCAGCTTTCGGTACTTCCACGCCACGATGTCGGCGCGCGGCACCGACTCGAAGCCCGCCGCACGCAGGTCGGCGGCGACCGCCTCGGTCGTCTCGTCGAGACCGGAGGGGAAGCGCCCGAGGTCGAGGATGCCCGGGGTGGGAGCGCACTTCTCGACGACGAGCCCCGGCTCGCCGTGCCACGAGGGGAGCATCACGCACAGGGCGTGGGTGTGCTCGAACAGGCGGAGCGTCCGGACCTCGTTGGCAACGCCGTTCTGGGCACACACGATCCGAGTCGAGCTGGGGGCGTGCGCCGCGAGGTCGCGTAACGCCGCATCGGTCTGGTGGGCCTTCACGCACAGCAGGACGACGCTCTCGTCGCTCCAGTGGACCTCGGCCGACGTACCGGCTGCGGCGGTGCGCGCAACCCGCCGCCCCTCGCCGGTGTCGAGCACCAACCCGTCGGCCCGGATCCGGGCCAGGTGCTCGCCTCGGGCCACCAGGGTGACCTCGGCGCCCGAGAGGCTGAGGCGGGCACCGATGACGCCGCCGACGGCACCGGCTCCGTAGACGACGTATCTCACGGTTACAGGTCTACCAGCCGGCGTCCGTAGACTCGGAACATGAGCACCGACCTGGGCACCCCGCAGATCCTCAGCCGCGAGGACGCCGAGCGCGCCGTGCTGCTGGCGGCACCCCGCGGCTACTGCGCCGGCGTGGACCGCGCGGTGATCACCGTCGAGCAGGCACTCGACCTGTACGGGTCTCCCGTGTACGTCCGCAAGCAGATCGTGCACAACAAGCACGTCGTGGCCGACCTCGAGGCGCGCGGCGCGATCTTCGTGGAGGAGATCGCCGAGGTGCCCGAGGGTGCCACCGTCGTGTTCTCGGCCCACGGCGTGTCACCCGAGGTGCACCGCCAGTCGGAGGAGCGCGGCCTCAAGACCATCGACGCCACCTGTCCGTTGGTCACCAAGGTGCACCACGAGGCGAAGCGGTTCGCCGCCGACGACCTCGACATCCTGCTGATCGGCCACGAGGGCCACGAGGAGGTCGAGGGCACCGCCGGCGAGGCGCCCGACCACGTCCAGCTCGTGCAGAGCCCCGCCGACGTGCCCGGCATCGTCGTCCGCGACCCCGCCCGCGTGGCCTGGCTGTCGCAGACCACGTTGTCGGTCGACGAGACCCTGGAGACCGTCGCCGCCATCCGCGAGCGGTTCCCGCTGCTGATCGACCCGCCCAGCGACGACATCTGCTACGCCACCCAGAACCGCCAGCTCGCGGTCAAGGAGATCTCCCCGGACGCCGACCTCGTCATCGTCGTCGGCTCGGCCAACTCGTCGAACTCCGTGCGCCTGGTCGAGGTCGCCCTCGAGGCCGGCGCCAAGGCGTCGTACCGCGTCGACGACGTCTCCGAGATCGACGAGGCCTGGCTCGACGGCGTCCGCACCGTCTCGGTGACCTCCGGCGCGTCGGTGCCCGAGAACCTCGTCGCCGGCGTCCTCGGCTTCCTCGCCGAGCGCGGCTACCCCGACGCCCGCGCCGTGCACTCCGCCGAGGAGAGCCTGATCTTCTCGCTGCCCAAGGAGCTGCGCCGCGACCTGAAGGCTGCCGGTCGCTGACGGTTGCTGCGGGGTCGGTCGCCGAGCGCCCTCACGGTGCAATAGCCGACGTGTGAGTTTCACCGGTTAACCGGTGAAACTCACGCTTCTCGCACGAAACTTTGTAGGAGAACCCACAGTTTCGTCCGGCCGAAGGGCTTCGTGTGGCCAGTGCGCCACCAGTGACACAGCGTGCCCACAGGGCCCGGGGCACACCCGCGAAGCACGGTCAGGACACGTCCGGGACGCGTGCCTGGTCACGTGTCGCCGGCCAGACGACGTACCGGTAGGCGGCGAAGTTCACGACGAACGAGACGCCGATGGAGAGCACCTTGACCACCAGGATCGGGTCGACGACCGACAGCAGGCCGTGGATCACCAGCGGCTGGACGGCCCACATCACCAGGCCGGTGGTCGCGACGAACAGCAGGGCGTGGCGCAGGGTGAGCCGGCCGGCCTGGAACGTGAACAGGCCGTTGACCACGAAGCTGAAGGTCATGCCGGCGCTGGTCGAGACGAAGTTGGCCAGCACGATGCCGAGGTGGTCGTGCAGGAGCAGGAAGAGGCCCAGGTCGAGCAGGGTGTTCACCACACCCACACCCGCGAAGCGCACGACCGTGGCCGACGGGGTCGGCCTCAGGGCGCACCGTCCCGGGTGCCGCGCGCGGTGAGGGCCAGCGAGTAGAGCGGCCGGTCCTGCGCGGCGGCGTACACCCGGCCGAGGTAGGTGCCGATGACGCCCATCATGATCAGCTGCAGACCGCTGAGCAGGAACATGCCGACGCCGAGGAACGCCCAGCCGGGCACGGACTCCTCGGGAGCGAAGATGCGGACGCCGGCGACGTAGACCGCCAGCAGCACCGAGAAGCCCGAGATCGCAAAGCCCAGGCGGGAGATCCAGCGCAACGGAGCGGTGGAGAAGCCGACGATGCCGCTGGCGGCGAACCTGAGCATCTTGCGCAGCGGGTAGCCGGTCTCGCCGGCGTAGCGGGGGTCGCGGTCGAAGAGCAGCCCTTCCTGACGGAAGCCGACGTGGGCCACGATGCCGCGCAGGAAGCGGTCCTGCTCGCGGTAGCGCGAGACCTCGGCGACCACCTTGCGGTCCATGAGCCGGAAGTCGCCGACGTTGCGGGGGATCTCGATGTCGGCCATCCGGTCGAGCACCTGGTAGAAGCCCCACGCCGTCGCCCGCTTGAACCACGAGTCCTTCCGGCTGCGCCGCTGGGCGAAGACGACGTCGACGCCGCCCTCCCACATCTCGAGCATCTCCAGGCTCACCCGGGGCGGGTCCTGCAGGTCGGTGTCCATCACGATCGCCGCGTCGGCGTGGCCGCAGGCGTCGAGGCCGGCGGTCACGGCGATCTGGTGGCCGAAGTTGCGCGAGAGGCTGAGCACCGTCACGCGGTCGTCGTCGCCGCGCAGCTTGAGCAGCCGGGCCAGCGAGTCGTCGCGGCTGCCGTCGTCGACGTACACGAACTCGAACTCGAGGTCGGGTCGGGCATCGGTCGCCTCGACCAGCGCGGCATGGAAGACCGCGACGTTGTCCTCCTCGTTGTAGACCGGGAGGACATAGGCGACGCGTCGCCTGACACCGGTGTCGGGGTTGTCGGCCACCCGTCTCCTCCTCGATTGATCCGCTGCTACCAGAGAACGTCGCACCCTCAACTGTGCAGCACCATGATCATGCTGGGAAAACGCTGTGATGCTGGGAGGATCACCCTATGGCCCGGTACGTCGACATCCATCCCGAGAACCCCCAGCCTCGGCTGGTGCAGCAGGTCGTCGACGCGCTGCGCGACGACGCCCTCATCGCCTACCCGACCGACTCCGGCTACGCGCTGGGTTCGCGGGTCGGCAACCGGGAGGGCCGCGACCGGATCCTGCGCATCCGCGGGCTCGACGACCGGCACCACTTCACGCTCGTGTGCAAGGACTTCTCGCAGCTCGGTCAGCTGGTGCACGTCGACAATGCGGCGTTCCGGGCGATCCGGGCGGCCACGCCCGGGCCCTACACGTTCATCCTGCCGGCCATGCCCGAGGTGCCGAAACGCCTGCTGCACCCGAAGAAGCGCACCGTCGGCGTCCGGATCCCCGACCACCGGCTGGTGCAGCTGCTGCTCGAGGCGCTGGGCGAGCCGCTGCTGAGCAGCTCGCTGATCCTGCCGGGGGAGGCCGAGCCGCGCACCATGGGGTGGGAGATCAAGGAGGACCTCGACCACGAGGTCGACGTGGTCGTCGAGGCAGGCGACACCTCGTCGGAGCCGACCACGGTGGTCGACTGGTCGAGCGGCTCGCCCGAGGTCGTCAGGCGGGGAGCCGGCGACCCGGATCGGTTCGGCTGACGTCGTCGTCGCGACGTGCGTGACCTGCTGGCGCACGAACAGCACGCCCAGCGCCAGCGCGTAGGACACCACCAGGCCCAGGCTGTGGTGCGACAGGCCGGACACGACCGCCTGGACCACCCCGTCGCCGGGCTTGGCGATCGCCTCGGAGCGAGACATCGCGAGCAGCAGGAACGTCGCCAGCATCAGCAGTGGCGGCAGCACGCCGACGGTGAAGAAGTCGCGCGGCCGGACGGCGAGGGCGAGCGCGACGCAGAGCGCCGCGAAGCCGA
The DNA here is from genome assembly GCA_963825985.1 of uncultured Actinomycetota bacterium. Lineage (GTDB taxonomy): Bacteria > Actinomycetota > Actinomycetes > Propionibacteriales > Nocardioidaceae > Nocardioides. Next base: position 60,555 of record CAWGVK010000034.1, read on the forward strand.
GGTCGAACAGCAGGCCGACCTGCCCGGTGAGCAGCAGGTCGAGCGCGGCTGCCGTCAGGGCGAGGGCCACCCCGAGCGCGACCATCTCGCGGCCGGGCTCGCGTCCTTCCTCCCAGAGCGTGCGGGAGACTGGCAAGCTCACATCCCCACGCTACGCGGCGGTGGCACCTCCTCCGGGTCGGCGCGCCGTGGTTCCTGAGGAGGTTGCTCTGCAACCGTCTCGAAGGGGTCGACCGCCCGCAGCTCGACGGCCCGCGGCGTGGGCAGGTCGTCGCTCGTGACGGACAGGTCGTGGAAGCGGCGCGCCTGCACCAGCACCCGCGACTCGAGCGACCCGACGGCGCTGTTGTAGTGCCCGACGGCGGTGTTGAGCGAGCGGCCGACCTGGTCGAGGTGGCCGCCGAGGGTGCGCAGCCGCGCGTGCAGCTCGCGGCCCAGCTGGTGGATCTCGGTGGCCTGGGCGGTGAGGGCCTCGTGCCGCCAGCCGTGGGCGACCGTGCGCAGCAGCGCGATCAGCGTGGTCGGGGTGGCGAGCACGACGTCGCGGGTGGCGGCGTGCTCGATCAGCGACGGGTCGGCCTCGAGGGCCGCGGACAGGAACGACTCGGCCGGCACGAAGAGCACCACGAACTCGGGTGAGTCGGGCACCGAGCGCCAGTAGCCCTTCGAGGCGAGCTGGTCGACGTGGGTGCGCAGCTGTCGGGCGTGCCGGGCCAGGTGGGCGGCCCGGACGTCGTCGTCGTCGGAGCCGGTGGCGTCGAGGTAGGCATCGAGCGGCACCTTCGCGTCGACCACCACCGACCGGCCGCCCGCGAGGTTGACCACGACGTCGGGACGGCGGGCGCCGTCGTCGAGCCGCACCTGCTCGGTGAAGTCGCAGTGCGCGACCATGCCGGCCAGCTCGACCGCGCGCCGCAGGTGCAGCTCACCCCAGCGGCCCCGCACCTGCGGACGCCGCAGCGCCGTCGACAGCGACTGGGTCTCGCGCCGCAGCGTCTCGGTCGACGACCGCATGTCGGTGACCTGCTCGTGCAGCTGGCTCTGCCACGCCACCCGGGTGTGCTCGAGGTCGCGCATCTGGTCGTGCAGCCGCTCGAGGCTCTCGCGGACGACGGCCTGCTGGTCGAGCGCCGCCCCCAGCCGCTCGTCGGGGGCCTGGCCGGGACGCGGGCGGAGCACCCCGGCGGCGTACCCCAGCGCAGCACCGGCGACGAGGCCGACCAGCACGCCGACGGCGAGGGTGAGGGCGGTGGAGATGTCCATGCCGCCCAGCATGAGGGCGACCACCGACAGTTCCGGGTAGGCGGCGTCAGTCGGCCAGCGGCACGTGCAGGCCCAGCGCGGCGACGGCGGCGAGCACGGCGTCCGAGGAGGCCGGCGGGGCGAAGTACCGCCCCTGGGCCAGGGTGACGCCGATGGCCCGGGCGTGCTCGAGCTCCTCGGCGGTCTCGACCCCCTCGGCGACGGCGGTGTGGTCGAGGTCGCCGAGCATCCGCGCGACGTGGCCCAGCAGGGTGCGCCCGGTCTCGCCGGCGGCCTCGGCGACCAGGCCGCGGTCGATCTTCACCCACTCCCACGCCCAGCTGTTGAGCAGCCCGAGGGCGGAGTAGCCGGTGCCGAAGTCATCGACGGCCAGGCCGATGCCCGCGGCGGCGAGGTCGGTGGCGATCGCCCGCTGCGGCGACGTCCAGCGCGAGACGTGCCGCTCGGAGATCTCGAGCACCAGGTGGACGCCGGCGGTGCTCGCCATCCGCTCGGGCAGCGAGCGCAGCAGGCGGCTGTCGCCCCGCAGCTGCTCGAACTCGAGGTTGACGCTCAGCGACACCGGTCGCCCGGTCGCTCCGACCACCGAGCGCATGGTGTCGAGCGACTGCTCGAGCACCACCTCGGTGAGCTCGTCGAGCATCCGCATCTTCGACGCCGCGCCGACCAGCATCATCGGCGAGACGGGCCCGAACTCCAGGTGCCGGCCGCGCACCAGCGCCTCGTAGCCGTGGATCGCGCCGGTGCCGATCTCGACGATCGGCTGGTAGGCGACCTCGACCCTGCCCTGGTCGAGCATGTCGCGGAGCACCGTGCGGTCGTCGTACCAGCGCGGCGGCAGCGCCTCGGGACGCCGTGACTGCTTGTTGCGCCGCATCTTGCGCTCGGCGTTGCGCAGCAGGACGTCGGGGTCGTCGGAGCCCGCGAACGAGATCTCCTCGCCGATGCTCATCTCGATCGACACCATGTTGTCGCCGACCTGGATCGGTGCGCGCAGCCGGGCGCGCAGCTCGTCGAGGATCCGCTCGAGGTGCTCGCCGTCGTCGAGGTGCCGGACGACCGCCGCGAACTCGTCGCCGCCCATCCGGGCCGCGAACGAGCCCTCCGGGAACACGTCGGAGCTGAGGCGGACGCCGATCTCGCGCAGCACCTCGTCGGCGTCGAGGTGCCCGAGGTGCTCGTTGAGGCGTTTCATGCCGTCGAGGTCCATGAAGAGCAGCGCGAGGGTCTCGCCGACCCGGGTCTCCATCGCCGACTCGAGCAGCTCGCGGAAGTAGCTGTGGTGCCACAGACCGGTGAGGTCGTCGGTGAGTGCCTGGCGCCGCAGCCGGGCGTCGCGGCGGGCGGCGTGCCGCGACGCCGTGGCCATGGTGGTGAGCGCAGCGAGCAGCCGCTTGTCGAGGTCGCTGAACTCCTCGGAGCCGAAAGAGCGCCGGGCGACCAGGTAGCGCTGGTCGCCGAAGACCAGGCTGACGTCGGGCCGCGGCGCGGGTACGACCTCCACCGACACCTGCCCCTCGACCGCCCGCTGCGCCCACGCCTGCAGCCAGGTCTCGATCTGGGCCTCGGGCCACGGCATCTCGATGGCCGCCTCGGCGAGGACGTCGATGAGGGCGCGTTCGTCGCGCGTCATGAGACGTCCACGATCACCGGTGCGTGGTCGGACGCGCCCTTGCCGGCCCGCTCGTCACGGTCGATCAACGCGCCGGTCACCCGGGCCGCGAGGGACGGTGAGCCGAGCACGAAGTCGATCCGCATCCCACGGTTGCGCTCGAACCGCTGCCGGTAGTAGTCCCAGTACGTGAAGACCCCGGGGCCGGGCGTGTGGGGGCGGACGACGTCGACGAACCCGTCGTCGACGAACGCCTGGAACGCGGCCCGCTCCGGCGGGGTGACGTGGGTGTCGTTGGCGTAGGCGGCCATGTCGAACACGTCGTCGTCGTGCGGTGCGATGTTCCAGTCGCCGACCAGCGCGGTCGGCGTGTCGAGCCACGGCCGGGCGGCGTCGCGGAGGCGAGCCAGCCAGTCGAGCTTGTAGACGTAGTGGGGGTCGTCGATCTTGCGGCCGTTGGGCACGTAGAGCGACCAGATACGGACGCCGCCGCAGGTGGCGCCGATCGCGCGCGCCTCGGCCGCCACCGGGTCGCCCCAGCCGGGCATGCCCGGAAAGCCGACCTCGACGTCGTCGAGGCCCACCCGGCTCACGATCGCGACGCCGTTCCACTGGTTCACGCCGGCCGACGCGACGTCGTACCCCATCGACTGCAGGCCCATCAGCGGCAGCTGGTCGTCGCGGGCCTTGGTCTCCTGCAGCGCCAGGACGTCGATGTCGTGTCGCTCGAGGAACGCCTCCACCCGGTCGATGCGGGAACGCAGGGAGTTCACGTTCCAGGTGGCCAGCCGCATCCAGCCACCCTAGGGGCTGATCAGCTCGTCGAGCGGCGTGACGGGCGCGCCGATCTCCTGCATCCGCGCCGCGTAGGCGCGGTAGGCGCGGCGGACCTCGCCATGGCGGCGGGCGAGGTGGAGCGCGGTGATCAGCTCGTGGTGGGCGGGTTCGTCGTGGGGGTCGTCGGCGATCAGCCCGACCAGCCACGGGATGGCGCGGGTCCGCTCGCCGCGGGCGATCAGGGCCAGCGCCAGCTGTCGCTTGACCTCGAGGGCGGTCGACAGCAGCTCGTCGCGGACGTCGGCGCTCCACTCGCTGTAGGGATCGTCCTCGAGGTAGTGACCGGTGTACATCGCGGCCGCGCGCTCCAGCTCGTCGACGGCGGCGCGGTCGCCGGAGCGGATCGCGCGCAGGGCGGACGCCGCCGTCTGGGTGAACACGGCCGCGTCGATCTCGACGTGCTCGCTGTCGAGCCGCACCGACTCCCGGTCGGCCCGCAGGTAGTGGTCGGAGGGCTGCTGCTTGCCCGGGTCGAGGACGCCGCGCAGGGTGGAGAGCACCACCGAGAGCCGGTTGCCGCCGCCGCCCGCGGAGTCGGGCCAGAGGTGCTCGGCGAGGGCCTCGCGGGTGATCGGTCGCCCGCGGCGTCCGGCCAGGATCTTGAGGGCGTCGCGCGACTTGCGCGACTGCCAGGCCGAGGCCGGCACCGGCTCGCCGTCGCAGAGGACGGCGAACGCCCCCAACGTGCGGATCGCGACCCGGGGAAGGTCGAGGTGGCCGAGTGCGTGCAGCGGGCCGGCGATGCGGGTGGCGTCGTCGCGGACGCCGAGCGCGCGCAGCCGACGCCGCGCCGCCTGCTCCGCGACGAGGTCGCCGGCGAGGCGGCCGCGCAGGGCGTCATTGGTGGCGAGGCCGATCGCGCTGCCGGTGCTCCGCCACAGGGTCGCCGCCTCCTCGAGCAGGTCGGCGCCGCCCGCGCCGGGGGTGACCATCGACTGCAGCTCGAGGGCCTCGGCGAGGCCGCGCGCGTCGTGGCGGCGTCCGGCCTCGCGGACGGCGTGCCGCGCGAACTCCTCGGCCGACTGCACGTCTCCGGTGGCCAGGCTCACCCAGCCCGCCGCCAGCGTCGGGTGCACCTGGCCGAGGGCAGCCGGCTGGTCGAGGGCCCGCTTGACCAGGCCGCGGGCCTCGTCGACGTCGTCGACGACCAGCACGCGGGCCAGCCCGGCCGTCGCGGGCACGAGCACCTGGGCGTTGGTGCTGCGCTCGGCCACGAGGATCGCCTCGCGGTAGGCGGCGGCGGCCTGGGTCGCGTTGCCGCAGGCCCGGTTGGCGTCGCCGATGCCGACCGCGGCCAGGCCGAGCAGCGGCGACTCCGCGGCGCGGGCGAGGTTGCGGGCGACGCGCAGCTCGGCCAGGCACTCCTCGATCCGCCCGAGGCCGAGCAGCGACTCCGAGCGGGTGATCAGGCCCAGCGCGCGCAACGTCGGCGGGGCGTGGTCGTCGAGGCTCACGGCCCGGTCGAGGTAGCCGAGCGCCTCGACGTACCGGCCCTCCTCGTTGGCGCCCGACCCGACGTTGTTGTGGACCCGCACCTGGGTCAGGACGTCGCCCGCCCGCTCCGCCGCCGCGAGCGCCTTCTCGTAGGCCACCAGGTTGGTGTCGCGGTCACCCTCGAGCGCGTGCACCAGCGCCTGGCTGACCCAGGCGGCCGCGAGGGCCTGGTCGTCGCGGGCGGCGGTCGCCTCGGCGAGCGCGATGTCGGAGGCCCGTCGGCTCTCGGCCGCCTGCCCCGTGGCCCACAGCGACGAGGCCTGGGCGGCGTGGAGCAGCGCGATGTCGCGGGGCGCGGCGTCGGCGAGGTCGGCGCGGGCGTAGGCGGCCAGGGCCTCCGCGAACTGGCCGGCCAGGTGCAGGGCGAACCCGAACCGCCAGGCGACCGGGGACGGCAGGGTGCCGCCGTCCGGGCCCACGACGTCGGCGGCGCGCCGCAGCCGGCCCATGTCGCCCTCGCGCAGCACGTCGTCCTCGGGCCGCGCGGGGCTGACGAACGCGGCCACGACCGCGGCGGCGTCGCCGTCGTCGGTCGCGCGCTGCAGAGCGTCAGTCGTCATGGGCGTCCCGGTGGACAGGCCGAGGAGGCAGTGTTCCTGGCGGCAGCCTAGGCGATGTCGGGCGGCGGCGATGCGACCCGCGACCCCTCGGCTCCGTAGACTCGCCGCCCGTGGCTCTCACCATCGGGATCGTCGGTCTGCCGAACGCAGGCAAGTCGACCCTCTTCAACGCCCTGACCAAGAACGACGTGCTCGCGGCCAACTACCCGTTCGCGACGATCGAGCCGAACGTCGGCGTGGTCGGCGTCCCCGACGACCGCCTGCCCAGGCTCGCGGAGGTCTTCGGGAGCGCGAAGATCCTGCCGGCCACGGTCGAGTTCGTCGACATCGCCGGCATCGTCAAGGGCGCGTCGGAGGGGGAGGGGCTCGGCAACAAGTTCCTGGCCCACATCCGCGAGTCGTCGGCGATCTGCCAGGTCACCCGCGTCTTCCGCGACGAGGACGTCACGCACGTCGACGGCGAGGTCAACCCGGGCAGCGACATCTCCACGATCCAGACCGAGCTGATCCTGGCCGACCTGCAGACCGTCGAGAAGGCGATCCCGCGGCTGGAGAAGGAGGCACGTGGCAACAAGGCCGTCGCCGCCAACCTGGACGCCGCCCGCGAGGCGCTGGGTCACCTCGAGGCCGGGACGCCGATCACCTCGACGTCCGTCGACCGGAGCCTGATCCGCGAGCTGTCGCTGCTCACCGCCAAGCCGTTCATCTTCGTCTTCAACTGCGACGCCGACGAGCTCGCCGACGACGAGCTCAAGGCGCGGATGCAGGCCCTGGTCGCACCGGCCGAGGCGATCTTCCTCGACGCCAAGTTCGAGTCCGAGCTGGTCGAGCTCGGCGACGACGACGAGGCCCGCGAGATGCTCGCCGAGATGGGCGTCGACGAGCCCGGCCTCGAGACCCTGGCCCGCGTCGGCTTCGACACCCTCGGCCTGCAGACCTACCTGACCGCCGGCCCCAAGGAGTCGCGCGCCTGGACGGTCAAGAAGGGCGCCACCGCCCCCGAGGCCGCCGGCGTCATCCACACCGACTTCCAGAAGGGCTTCATCAAGGCCGAGATCGTCTCCTTCGACGACCTCATGCAGTTCGGCACCATGCAGAAGGCCAAGGAGGCCGGCAAGGTGCGCATGGAGGGCAAGGACTACGTGATGGCCGACGGCGACGTCGTGGAGTTCCGCTTCAACGTGTAAAGCCGCAGGTCAGAGGCCATTTATGGCTCGATCTGCCCGCACAGTGCCCGCAGTAGAACTGGTTGACTTCTGCAACCAGTGCCGCTGCGGCCTCGCCGGACGCGGTCCTCGCGCGGAGGGCCACAGGTGGGCGTAGGTCGTCAGCGTCGTCGTCGACTTCGCGTGCCCCAGCGCGCGCTGGACGGCCACCACGTCACAACCGGAAGCGATCAGACCCGACGCGTAGAAGTGCCGCAGGTCGTGCAGCCGGACACCCTCGACGCCGGCCCGCTTCAGCGTCGTGCGCCACCGGTGACCGACGGTGTTCTGGTGCGGCGGGACGTCCTCGACGCCGGAGAACAGCCAGTCGTTGGCCAGGCCGAGGCGCGACGTGCTCGGCGAGCATCTCCAGCAGCGCGTCCGGGACGGCGACGGTGCGCTCGGAGCCGTACTTCGGCAGCCGGATCTCGACCTCGCCCCGCCGAGCCGCTGCACCTGGCGGCGCACGTGGAGCTGCCGGCGCAGGAAGTCGACGTCGCCGAACTTCAGCGCCGCCGCCTCGCCGAGCCGCAGGCCGGCGAAGGCGCAGAGCGCGACGAACGCCCGGAACCGTCGGGTCGGCGGCCTCGAGGATGCGGCGTACGACGTCGGGCGGCGGGATCTCCATCGCCGCCTCGCGCTTGCGCTGGCGGGGGAGCCGGACGCCGTACGGTCGGGTCGACGGCGATCATCCCGTCGCGGACCGCGGCCCGGAAGACCGTGCGGACGTTGACGAACCGGGTCTTGATGGTGCCGGGCGCCAGCGGTCGTGGCCGGTCGCTCGTCGGCGACCGTCATCGACTTCACCCAGGCCTCGACGTGGCTCACCTTGATCTGGCGGAGGTCGATGTCGCCGAACGTCGCCGACCGGGCGGCCAGCGCCATGGCCTTGCGGGTGCCGTCGGTCCAGACCTGGTTCTGCTCCCACGCCTCGAAGTAGCGCAGGAACGACACCTTGCCCGCCTGCGGATCCACCCACCGGCCCCGGTCGAAGGCGTCGAGCTGCTGACGCCGCCACCGGACCGCGTCGACCTGCCTGGCGAAGGACTGCTCGTGCTGGCGACCCGTCTCGGGGTGGCGGTAGCGAGCCCGCCACGAGTCGCCTCGACGCGTGATTCCTTCGGCCATGGCCTACTCCTCGTCGCTCGCCGTCGTCGAACCGTCCAGGATAGGCGTGGGTACCGACCGCTGCACGAGGTCGCGGAGCCGTGCCGCTTCGCGGACGGTGATCCCGCAAGCCGCAGCGGTCTCGCGTGCCGACGGCCATCCCACCGCCTTGATCTCGATGAGCAGCCGCCCTGCTCTGAGGTCGAGCTCCTCGACCAGGACGTCGCGCTGCGCGAGCACGTCGAGGACCTGGGCGACCAGCAGCTCCGCCCGGCGCTCCCGGTCACGCCTGGCCCGTGCCGGGCCGGTCCTGCCCTCTGCTCGGTCGCGGCGCGCTCGCTGCAGGTCCTCCTGCCGGCTCACCTGCTTCCCCACCTCAGGTGTGTCCGGGGCCTGGCCTGGAAGCGCTCGACCTCGGACTGCACGCTGTTCCACCGGGCGTCCCGCAGGAGCCCTGCCTCGGCCCGTTCCCGGACGTCGCGGAGGACTCGTCGGCAGGCGGCGGGGGAGTCGAGGACGGCGCGCACGTGGTCGTCGAGCGAGACCTCCACCGGTAGGTACTCGACGGCGATGGCGCCGTTTGCTGCTGCCCGCCGTTCCTCGGACGCCGCACGACGACAGCGCGGCGAGCACCAGCGCCGAGGACGACCAGCCGGCCGCGGCAACACGTCGTGGATCGTGGCGCCACACCGGGGACACGGCCGCTCGACGATCACTGCTGGCGTTCCATCTCGACCGTCCAGGTGATCACCGTCGCGGCCCTCCATCGCAGGTGCTTGCCGACGCGGAAGCCCTGCGGGCCATAGCCGGACGTGCGCCAGCAGTAGACGGTCTGCTTCGGCACTCCGAGATAGTTCGCGACCTCCTCGATCGTCCAGAGCTCGCTGAACTCCATCGGCGACGCCGGGCGGCGAGTGGTCGTCGCGCTCCGCGGCGACGCGGCAGCACCGCCGCCGTCACGTCCCTCGGGTACGTCCCACAGTGCCGGCTGGTGGCCCTCGGCGTTGTTCGTCATGTCGCTGCCTCCTTGAGAGTGCTTGGGCGATAGCCCCTGTCACTTAGGTAAGGCGCGAAGGGTGTCCCTGGCGATCACGTGGGCGGCGTCGATTTCGACCGCATCCGTGACTACGTCCGGTGCGAGCCGCCGACGAGGATTACGCCCGTCAGAACTGGACCGACAATGCAAGAGGTGTGTAGAGCATCGGGGTTGTGCGTTCCTGGCCGGCTGTCTTGTGATAACAGCAGCAGCGACCTCGAGCCGACAGCAGCTAGCGTGACGTGGTGACCGAGGACCTCGAGGCCGTGGCGCAGGTCCTGATGCGAGACGTTCACGCGACGACGCCGGTACGCCTCGCTTTCGCTCCGGCACCTTGGTTCGACGATGACAGTGCCGAAGGATCATCGACCTACGGCGTGATCCACCTGGCCGAGCTGGCGCCGAGTCAAGACCCTCATGCGCCGCTCGGAGCAGCGACCGACTTCAACCAGACCGTCTTCACCTGGCAGCGCGATCGCGATGCTTCCTCACTTGAGGACGCGCTGGTCGACGCCGCATCGTTCGGACTCGAGGACGTCGTGCAGGTCGCGCTGTGGAGTCGCGGACTCGACCCGACCTGGCCGCCGTGCCCCGAGCACGCCGGACGCCATCCGCTCCGCGCAGTCGCCGAAGACCTTGAGATCCGCCGATCCGCCGATCATGTGGTCGCGCAGTCAGCAACGTGGCGTTGCCATCAGCCGGTCGACGACCAAGCCGGCTGGGGGACGACCGCGATCCCGATTGGCCGACTCGGGCTGCGCAACGGCCTGGCCATCGAGACGAACGGCGCTCCGTAGCATGCGTGCCGCTGCCTGACGGGTTGTCGCGGACGAATGCGATCGACGTCGGGGTGCGGATCTCGGTGCGCTGTCGGATGTCGCTGTCGGACCGCATCTCGATCGATCCCGAGGTCGTGCACGGTCGTCCCGTAGTGCGCGGGCACTCGGATGCGGGTCTCGGACGTCCTGTCTCTGCTCGTCCGCCGGCGCCGACGAGGTCGAGATCCTCGCGGACTACCCGATACCTGACTCCGAGGACATCTGGGCGTGTCTGGCCTAGGCCCCGGCCCAGGCCGACCACGCCATCGTCGTCGCCTCCTGACCCGATGCGCTTCCCGGGTCGACGCCGTAGCACTGACCGCCCGTCCTAGTTCGTCGTCATACGAGATCGGTAGGCCTACTCGGCAACACGCCGCGAGCCGACCCGGGCTCCCGGCAGGCGAGGCCGAACTCAATGGCGCCCTCCGGCCCGCCTGGCGTGCCGATAGGGTGCTGCACACCGACCAGATTGACGCTGATCGACGTGCATGAAGACGCACTAGCTCAAGCAGGCGTCGCGGACCTCCGGCTGGGTGCGCGGCCGAGCACCAGGAGTCGTGACCAGGTAGACAGGACGTTAGATCAGGCTGAGCTGCCGGTGAGCCACCACACGGGGCCGCGCCTTCACCTGTGAGGGTCGGTGCAGACGACTAGCATGACGGCTGAGCGGGACCACCGCTCGGCATCAACGCGAGCAGATGACAGGCTCGGGCACATCGCCCTGCTCTATGGAGTGCCCGACCGCGACGCCGGCGAACGGTACAGCCAACGAGACAAGCGAGGAGCGGACATGGCCGCGGGACTGGGCGACCACATCACCGCCATGGTGCGAAGCCACGCCTCAGGAGACGACTCCACGTTCTACTCCGTCGCCCTGCAAATCGCGGCTCGCGAAGCCAAGCGCGGGCACCACGTGCTAGCAGGCGACATCAAAAAGGCTGTCGACGCCTCTCGAGAGGCCGCCACATCACGTCCGAACGTCACCACGCTCCCCCAGCAGCGCGGAGACCTTGCCGATCTGATCTTCACGTCGCATCCACGTACCAGCCTGCGCGACTTGGTGCTGCCCCGCTCACTCCAAGACCAGCTCAAGCACGTCATCGCCGAGCAGCGGCAACGCGAAAAGGCTGCTTGACAACGGCTTCACCCCGGTGCACCGCCTGCTTCTCGAAGGGCCGCCCGGCACCGGCAAGACGATGACCGCTTCAGTGCTGGCGCACGAGCTCTCCCTGCCGCTGTTCACCGTGCGTCTCGACGCGCTAATGAGCAAGTACATGGGCGAGACCGCGAGCAAGCTGCGCCTGGTGTTCGACGCAGTCGACGACCCGCGCGGCGTCTACCTCTTCGACGAGTTCGACGCGCTCGGCGGCGAGCGCAGCGGGCAACGACGTCGGCGAAGCCCGCCGCATCCTCAACTCGTTCTTGGTCTTCCTCGAGGACGCCAGCCCGAGAGTCATGGTCATCGCCGCGACCAACCACCGCGCGATCCTGGACCGGGCCCTGTTCCGGCGCTTCGATCTGGTGCTCACCTACGCCCGCCCGACTCCCGGCAGGCGGTCAGGTGATCCGCGGCCGGCTCGGCTCCCTGGTCGCCAAGACCAGCCTCGCCAAGCTCGCCGAGTACACCGACGGGCTCAGCCACGCCGACCTGGTCAAGGCCGCCGAGTCGGCCGCCAAGGTCAGCCTGATGCGCGGCGATGCCAAGGTCGACCGCGACGCCCTCGTCGCGGCACTGGTAGTCCGGCGATCGGCCAGCCTTGCCTGAGGAGCCCGGACGGCTCGAACACCTCTTCGTCGCCGGCCGCGTCCGCGCCGAGGAGTTCACGTCGCGGCGGCGGCGGCAACGCCAGGATTCGACCGGTCGAGCACCGTAGCCACGGCCTCGCACTGCGCGGCGAGCTCGACCAGGTCTCTCGCGGACACGCGACGCCCAGCGCAGCGCGTTGGTCGACATCGACGAGCTCCGCGCGCTCGGCAGCATCATCGTGCTCGAAGGCGCGGACGCCGCGTACCCACTCCAGCTCGACCAGCTCAGCCGCCTCAACCAGGCCCGAAAGTCGCCCGCCGGCCGCAGTGGCTCCTCCTGTCGGTCCAGCCCGCCGACGGCGACGCAGCCCGAGCGCGCCACCGTCTGGGTCGCGGACGAGTACCGGGCCCAATTCCTCAAGATCTTCGAGGACTACCTGACCCGGTTCACCACGCCCGAGGACCCGACTGGAGACCCCGAGGGCAACCCCCGGTACCGGGCGCTGGTGGCCAACATCGCCCACATCCGCCGCGCCCTCCTGCGTGACCTGTGGACCTCCGATGGCGAACCGCCCACCACGGGCTGCACTGGTGGGAGCTGTGGCTTGACACCGGCCAGGCCGACGCGGACGACTTCGACGGGTTTCGCCGCCACCTACGACTGCGCATCGCTGTCGCGGTCGGTGACCTTCCGGGACCGGCGCGTGGTGTGGGTTGAGGCCACCTGGGCACAGCTCGAGATCCTGCCCTTCACCAGGTCCCGGTCGCCGAGGTCCGGCGACCGGAGTTCATCGACACCATCGAAGACCTCCGCGCGACCGAGCAGGACGAGTACGTCGCCGACCTGGCGGCGCGGCTGGTCCCCGCCGGAGACCACGCCCCGGCCGTGTGCCACCTCGACACCGGCGTGTACCGGCCCATGTGCTGCTTAGCGGTTCCCTCGCGACCACGGACCAGCACACCATCGTCGGCCAGTCCGGGACCGACGCCACGGCCACGGCACCTCCATGGCCGGGCTCGCGCTGTTCGGCAGCAGCTCGACGACCACCTGCTCTCGACGGCGCAGGTCACCCTCGAGCACCGCCTCGAGTCGGTCAAGATCCTGCCCGACGCGGACCAGCCGCAGCACGACCCGCGCGACTACGGCCGGCCACCATCGAGGCGGTCGCCCTCCCCGAGATCATCGCACGGCCGACGCCGGGTGTTCTGCTTGCCGGTCAGCACCGAACCGGACCGACCCGGCGAGCCGACGCTGTGGTCGGCCGCGGTTGACGCGCTTGCCGTCGGAACCGACAGCGTGCGCGACGGCGACGACTCGCGCTCCTCATCGCGCCCGAGCCCGACTCCGCGCGGCTCATCCTGGTCGCCGCCGGCAACGTCACAGCTACCAGGCCGACCACCGCACCGAGTCCGACACCACCCCAGTCGCCGACCCCGCCCAGGCATGGAACGCCGCTCACGGTCGGCGCCTACACCAACCTCGACCGGCATCCCCGACGACCCCAGCTACCGCGGTGGACGCCGCAGGCGGGCGAAGGCGAGCTCTCCCCCACAGCCGGACCTCGCTGCTGTTCAACCAGCGCCGCTGGCCGATCAAGCCCGACATCTGCATGGAGGGCGGCAACGTCCTCACCGACGGCGGCGACGGCTTCGAGGACAAGCACCCGCTGCTCTCGCTGCGCATCGACCGGCATCGCCAACGACCTCGCCCTGGCCTCGGCGAACGCCACCAGCGCCGCGACCGCCAGGCCGCGCGACTGGCGGCGCGGGCCGTCGCCCGGTACCCCGACTACTGGCCCGAGACCTCCGCGGCCTGCTCACCCACGCCGCCGAGTGGACCCCGTCATGCGCGCCGAGATCGACGGCGCCGCCGGAAAGACCGACCGACTGCAACTGCTGCGCCGCTACGGCTGGGGCGTTCCGGACGAGCAGGCGGTGCTCACCTCGGCCGCGTCGGCGGTCACACTGGTCACCCAGGACCAGTTCGTGCCCTTCGAGGGCGACGACCTGCGCATGCGGCGGTTCCGGCTGCACGAGCTCCCGTGGCCGGCCGACGTCCTGCGCGGACCTCGGCGCACGAGGTCCGGCTGCGGATCACGCTGTCCTACTTCATCGAGCCGTCCGCCTCGCGACGCGGCTGGCGCCAGCGCTACACCTACGCCTCCCACGCCCTGCGGTTCGACCTCCAAGCCCTCTAGAGACCAGCGACGAGTTCGTCCATCGTGTCAACCGCGATGCCCAGTCCCCGAGGACGGCGCCACCTCGTCCGGCGCGCGTCGCATCGCTGGTTCGTCGGGTCCCAACAGCGCACCTCGGCTCGCTCCACCAGGACGAGGTGGCATGGCACCGGAGCGGAACTGGCCGCCTCAGCGGATCGCGGTCTACCCGGTCGGCGGCTGGTGGAAGAACAACCGGCGCAAGGACCGAACCGACCTCCCGATCCGGTACATCGCTGGTGGTGTCGCTGCGCACCGCCGACAGCGGTCGACCTCTACACCCCCATCGCGACCGAGCTCGGAATCCAGGTGCCGGTACCAGTAGCGATCCAAATCGAGACCTGACCGGTCTCCCGAGTCCTTCGTAGCCGGCCCAACGGCGTGACGCCAGCGCTCCTAGACCGCAGCGAGCGTTGCGTCGTACCGAGACGCAGCTCTGACCATCATCGCCATGGACGGGCGCGACATTGCGCCAGCCATCCTCCATGATCGCTCTGATGGAGGGCAAAAGGGTGGCGTCCCCGAACAGAGTGCTGGACAAGCACCGGGTGTTTACATTCATGCTGGAAGTCATGACGACCAAGTCCGACATTCTCCGCTTGATCGAGCAGCACGGGGCGCTGAAGGACTCCGAACTTGCTCGTCTTCTCGGCGTCGCGCATCAGCAGGTCAACCAGGCAGCTCGCGGCCTGGCTGCTGCCGGAGCGATCAGTCGCGTCCCGGGGCCGGACGGCGTCATCCGCAACTATCTGAAGGCCGCCGGCGCGACACCCCAGCGCCTTCAGGGGCAATCCGCCGGGACGGTGTGTCGCCGTCTCCGCGGGCGTGGCCGGTACTCGGACGCGTCGTCGCAGGGGCACCTGTGGCGCGGGAGGACCTGACGCGGTTGGGCTTCGTGGAACACCAGCTGGAGCCGTCCCCGCCGCTGACGTTCCCGAGGGCGGTCTGATCGGTTGGAACACGCTGGGGCCCGTCCCCGACGCGCCTGGCCTCTACTGCTTCGTGGGCCAACAGAACCAGTCGAGTGAACTGCGCGTCTTCTACGTGGGGATGACCAGCCACCTGTGGATGGTCGCCAAGGGTCAGTTGCCCGGCGGGATCGCTCGCGGAGGGCAACGCTATGGCCGGCCTAAGCACGCCGGAACGACTCGCCAACGCGTGAACGCGGAAGTGGCTCGACTGGCCGCCGACGGCTGGACGTTCTCGCACTGGCTGCGGGCTGTCGAGGCGCCCCCTGACCCTGCAATGCTCAAGTCGCTCCTGCGGGCTGAGGAATCCCGCCTCATCACCGTGTGGGACCTTCGCGTCGTCGGCTGGAACAGGGGATAGAGGCTGTGGAAAATGCTTCGCTCGCTCACTTGGATTGTCGGAGCCGGGTGACGCCGACGACCTGCGTCATAGCCGCTTGCTGACGCCCAGGGTCCGGATCATTGTCTTCCGCCCTTTCGGACGGTCCACATTCCGCGGATCCTTCTACTCATGAACCACACAGAGCACGTCCGTTTGCTCGGCGCCGGCTTCAATCTTGTGGTCGAGGCGCCGAGTCAGCAGATACCTTCGAACATGAAGGGCAGTTGTTCGAGCGCACAGGCACTGGGCACAGCGTCGGTGCTGACCAGCCGATCCCGAGCTTCCATGTCGTGGCGGTCGACGAGTAAGACTCGCTTACACGACAGGTACGCCACCCGACGACGGACCGCGAGTCGGCCAAGCTGTTGCGATCCTCACGATCATGCTGGCGATGCACGCCAACTTAACTACGAACCTCAGCGCTCATCTTCGTCTGGAGTTTGACGGATCTTCCCGTACGCCGCGGGTGCAGTGACTCCGGGAAGTGCTCAGCAGCGCGACAACGAGCGGCCCCCACGGGGGTGGGAATGGATGGTCTCCCTGATGTACGCAACGACTACTACACTGACGACTAGCAAGTCGCGGATTGCCGAGGCGGAGTCGCGCATCTCGCGCAGCAGCAGGAGCTCACGCCGCAAAGAGCGGCTGCGCGTCGGTCAGGACTTGCTCTCGCAGGTGCTCGTTGACCGCCGTGCGGGCGACGAGGTCGACTGTCGCCCGAACAGCTCAGCCAGTTCGTCCTCGAGATCGAAGAAACGGAAGCCAAGTCGCGCTGTGGCTCGAAGACGTAGAGGAGGTCGACGTCGCTGTCGGGTCCCGCTTCTCCTCGCGCATGTGAGCCGAAGACCTCGAGGGAGGCGACCCCGTAGCGCTCGCACACCTGGCGCAAGCGTTGAGGGTCGACTCCGGTCACCAGCACGGGCCCAGACTAGCCGCGCTGAGGTGGGCCGCGAGGCCCGAAATCGGGGCCGTCTGCCCTCGCTGCCCTCACCAGGACCGCCAGAGACCATTATCGGCGCCAATCGACGGGGGCGTTAAAGCACTGTTTGTGCAGGTCAGAGGCAATTTTGGCTCGAAAACCCGAACGTCCGAAACCGCCGTCAA